>NZ_JAKZKX010000019.1:43059-78755 GCF_022808715.1 Fundidesulfovibrio agrisoli | reverse complement strand
CCGAGCGGCCCTGCCCGTGCGGCGCATGACGATATTCTTCCGATATGTCGGCTTGCGCCGCGCGGGCAGGGCCGCTCGGATGACTCAAACCCGATTATGCGGCCGAATCGGGTTTCCCCCGCAGGCCCCCTGGCCAGACTGCAACAACAATCCCAAATGGGGTTCCAAGGGGCGAAGCCCCTTGGCCGCCGGAGGCCCTTCCCCGGCCCAAATCATCAGCGAACAGGCCCGGCCAGCACCTCGCGCAGCTTGCTGCCGTCCTGCAGCCCCTGAATGTAGGCGAAGCGCACGTAGGTCTGCCGTATGCGCTCCGTGAGCCCCTCCATCTCGGCCAGCACCTCGGCGGCCTGTTCCCTGGCCTGCTCGGGCACCAGCTCCAGCAGGCGCTCCTCGGCCTTGCGCAGGCTCTCGAAGTAGGTGGGGGCCTCCTCGCCTGGCAGCGGGGCCTTGCTCAAATCCTCCAGGCGGGAGGAGATGATGTCCGGGAAAACGTTCTGGGAGGCGGTCATGGCGTGCTCCTGTGGTTTCTGTTCAGTTCCCCTGAAGATAGGCGATGAAGTCCCCGCGCCCGGCCAGCCTGCACTCCAGGTAGAGCGCGGCGTATTCCATGTATCGCATGGGCGTGCCGAACACGTTGTAGCTCGTCTCGTCCCCGGCGAATTCGAGGCCGTAGCACTCGGCCGCGCGCGGGTTGATGGGCAGCTCGAATTCGGCGAACAGCTCCGGGCAGCGGGTGCGGAAGTCATCCGGCAAGGGCGGCATGCCCAGCAATTCGAGGACAGAATCCGCAGCGTGCAGCATCAGCCGCGTGCGCGGATGGTTGATGGTGTTGAACAGCCGCTCGGCCCTGTAGCCGCGCCGCAGAACGTCCAGGTAGGGCACGTCGCACAGGGCCTGCTTGGCTTCCTCACGGGCGAAGGTCTCGGCCAGCATGTCCTGCAGGCCGAACATGGCGGGCAGGTTGCGCGAGAGCGCCATGCGCATGACATCCGCAGGGGGCAGGCCCCTGTCGAGCAGCGAGTCGAGCATGGAGTCACGGAAGTCGATGCCCGCCTTGCCGGACCAGAACGGCCAGTACCCCTTGAAGAACATGTTCGGGTAGCACAGGGCGCGCGCCCCGGCTGGCAGGCGGGCCTTCAGGGCTGCGGAGGCCAGGTCGGTCCACTGTTCGCCCAGGTGCTGGTGCAGGAGCAGGGCGCAACGCGAAAGGCTCGCCTCGGGTATGGCCTGCCGGGTGAAGTTGACGTAAAACTCCACCCGGTACTCGGCCGAGAATTCCGGCGAGGCCGAAAGCAGCGCCGCCAGGATCTCGCCCTGGCAGTTGCCGTGCAGGATGCAGAGCCGCTTGCCGTCTTCCATGCAAGCCCATTTAGCAGACAATGTGATCGAGGAGAACACGCATGATCGCCCGCGACGAAGCCCTGGCCCTGATCGAGTCCCACAATCCCGAAAGCCACATGCTGCTGCACGCCCTGCAGTCCGAGGCGGTCATGGCGGCCATGGCCCGCAAGCTCGGGCGCGACGAGGCCCTCTGGGGCCTGACGGGGCTGCTCCACGACGTGGACTACCCCCTGACCAAGGACGCCCCCGAGCGCCACGGCCTGGAGGCCGGCGGGATGCTTGAGGGCAAGGTGCCGCAGGAGGTGGTTACGGCGATAGCGGCCCACAACAGCGAGATGACGGGCGTGGAGCCTGCGGCGGAGCTGGACTACGCCCTGCGCTGCGCCGAGTCGGTTACGGGGATCATCCACGCGGCCACGCTCATGCGGCCCTCGGGCTACGAGGGCCTGGAGCCCAAGAGCGTGAAGAAGAAAATGAAGGACAAGGCCTTCGCCCGCTCCGTACGGCGGGAGAACATCCTTGAGTGCGACAAGGCCGGGATGGCGCTGGACGAGTTTCTGGCGCTGGCTATCGCGGCCATGGCGGAGGTGAAGGCGGGGTAGCGCCCGGCAGGTTCGTAAAAACGAAAAAAGCCCCCGGCCTTGCGGCCGGGGGCTTTTTCATCACGTTCGCATCCTGCCCTAGAACGGATTGATCGTCCGCTCCTTGGTGAAGTGCATGTACCCCACGTTGGCGCCCAGGCGCAGCCCCACGCCGAACCTGATCGGGGCCAGGATGATGTTGCCGGACTGCTGGTAGTTCATGCCGAACCCGCCCACCACGTAGGCGCTGCCGTCCACGCTGGGGAAGCGCTGGTAGATCTGCTCCGGGTCGGTCATGTTGTAGATCAGGCAGAACACCTTGGAGGCGTTGGCGCCCAGGTCCAGCCCCACGGAGGGGCTCTGCCAGTAAACGTAGGCCTTCTTGCCGTTCTTCAGGTACAGCCAGCCCTCGCCGTAGCGCAGGCCGACCACCAGGGCGCCCGCGCCCTCGTTGCCCTTGATGAAGCCGGTGGGCTGTCCGTAGCGCTCGAAGGCGCGGGAGGTCATGTCCGCAAGGCCGCGCGCGCCGCCCTCGAAGAAGCCCATGACCTGCTCGTCCACTTCCTTCTTGGAGTAGGTCTGCACCTGCTTTGCCTCGGGCATGGAGAAGATGTCCCCGTTGGTCGGGCCGCCGGAAGCGGCGGGGGGAGGCGGCGTGCTGGAGGGGCCGGTGGACCCTCCGTCCTTGGCCGCGCCGTTTCCGCCGGGGCTCCAGGAGCCCTGGTTCTGGTCAGACGGGGGCGAATACTGCTTGGGCGCGCTCTTGGCCGGGGGGGCTGGTTCCGCCGCCGGGGCAGGCGCTGGAGCCGCGGGCGCATCGGGCGCGACGCTGCCCTTGGCCGTGCCCGAGGGGGCGGCCAGGGCGGGCGGCTGCGACTTGTTCACGGTGGGCTCGTCGGTGATGCTGCGCTCCTGGAGGGCGGAAGCGGCGAACGGTGTCAGGGCGGCGAGGCCCAGGGCCAGGCCCAGAGCCCTGGCGGATACGCGGAGGAAGGTGGCCGGTGCTTTCAAGGCGTTGCTCCGTCTTGGGTTATTTGCTCAGTTTGACCACGAGCCCGTCGCCGGTCTTTTCCACTGCGGGGTGCTTGGGGCCCTTGGCCGGGGCGGCCAGGTCCAGCACGAGGCGCAGCTTGTCCGGGTGGCGGCCGAGGCGCACGGCCTTGACCAGGGTGCTCGCGGGTTTGTCCGGGTGTTTGACGCTCCAGTCGCCGGGCAGGTCGATGACCAGCCGGGGCGGGCTGTCCAGCAGCGTGGCCTCGGGCTTGGCCGAGGTGGACGCTCCCGCCAGGGTCAGGATCACGTCTCCGTTCGATTCGCTGATGCTCAGGTGGTCGACGACCCTGCGCTCGCCGGTGGCCGGGCCCTTGGATTCCACTTTCACTTCGGGCTTCGCTTCCGGATTCGCCTCAATTGTGACCTCCGGCATCCCCCCGGGCTTGGCCTCGGCTTTTGGCGATGCGGCCGGTTCCGGCTTCGTGGCCGCCTGGGGCTTGGCCGGTGCTTCCGGCTTCGCCGGGGCCTCGGGTTTGGCCGCGGCGGGCTCCGCAGGCGCGGGGGCCGGTTCGGGCTGCGCCGTCACGGCGGGGGCCTGCTGCTTGGCGCGCTTGAGCTCGGCCTCGGCCTTGCGCAGCTCTTCCTGGGCGCGCTTGAGGGTCTCCTCGCGATCCTTGCGGGCCAGCTCATCGGCGCGCTTGGCCTCATCCAGGGCCTTGCGCTCGGCGGCGAGCCGGGCCTTGCGCTGGGCCTTGGTCTCGTTCTTGGGCTTCTGGGGCGGCTGCGGCGCGGGGGCCGGTTCGGGCGCCGGCCCTGGAGTCGTGACGATGTCCGGCATGGGCTGCGGCTCGGGCGCGGGAGGAGGCGGCGCCTCGGAGAAGATGGTCTGCAGGGACTTGTCCGGCTCCTGCCCGGGGATGGGCGTGGGCGCGGGCTGCTGGGCGGCGGGGGGCTTGGCCCCCATGTCGATGGTGATCTTCTGCTCCACGGCCGGTGCGGGCGCAGGCGCGGGAGCGGGGGGAGCGGCGGGGGAGGGCGGAGTGACCGGGGCCGCCTGCTGGGCCGGTGCAGGCCCGGGGGCCTGAATGCCGGAGGTGCGCCACCAGGCCAGGCCGCCCACCACGGCGGAAGCCAGGACCACGGCGGCCAGGATGAGCAGCTTGTCGTTGCGGGTTAGGGCCATTGTCACTCCTTGAAGGTCCGGTATCACCGATGCGGCGGCATCCGCAAGGGGCCGGGGGCTTTACGGATGCCGCGATGCGTTGACGATCGGAGGTACGCGATGTAATACGGGCGTAAACGATAGGAGGTGCCCCATGCAACGCCGCGTCCGTTCCGTGCGCGTTCCCGCGGAGCTCGACCATCTCGACCTGACCGGCGTCATCGCCGAATGCGCCAAGTACCTGCGGGATTTGGAGTCCGCCGCC
The DNA here is from genome assembly GCF_022808715.1 of Fundidesulfovibrio agrisoli. GTDB lineage: Bacteria > Desulfobacterota > Desulfovibrionia > Desulfovibrionales > Desulfovibrionaceae > Fundidesulfovibrio > Fundidesulfovibrio agrisoli. The sequence continues at coordinate 74,413 of NZ_JAKZKX010000019.1, read as the reverse complement.
ATGCTCACCTCCCAGGGGGACAGGGCCGCCGCCGAGGCGCTGGTCAAGGCCCGCCAGGCGGACCTGGGCAAGCGCATAGGCCACAAGGTCTGGGAGGCCAGGGTGAAATACGGCGAGAAGCTGCGCCGCGACCAGCCCGGGGAGCAGGGCATCTAGCGGGGTGTTCGTGTAGGGTTGGGGCCTCCGGCTGCTGAAGGCCGGTTAGGGCGCAAGCCGTCATGTCGGCCGCACCGGACTCGGTGTACGGACCTTATCTCAGCCCGCGCCCATTTTGAGATTCTCAAGTCGGCGGCGCCTAACCTTGAATGCCTGCTGCGGCCCGCGCGAGTGCGGGGCGATGGAGGTTGACGTTGATGCCGTCGCTCCATCGATCCTGGGCATCTCGCAAGAGGCCGGAAGAATTGATTTGTTTTTCAAGCCAGACCTTCACTGAATGTGCGCTTGAAGCGCTCCTAGTCCGCGTGTCTTCTGGCCCAGAGGTGCTCATGGTGGCGACTCCGCGGCCGTCCGTGAGGGTCTCCGAAGACCGTGAGCGCCTTTCGTTCCCGGGGCTACATGCACCGCTGCCTGCGTGGTCTCCCGGGAATCGGCCAAAGACCATATTGGCCAGCCTTTCAACAAACGGGAGAACCAGATGCTGCTATGTCAGGGAGCTCGTCTGGGTTGAGGCTATATTAGGGATGATTGCATGGCCGCTACATGCCCTCGCGCTCGATGGGGTTCGAAGCATTCCATGCAAATGTCAAGTGCATCGGCATCGAAGCATCAGTATGTAAGTGTGTCGGCTGATGTTGTACGTACACTGTGCGGCAGGATAGCTTGGGAAATATTGTGGACAAAGAATTAAAGCTGTTATATGAAGAGAGGGCGGTGCTGTCACACGTGTTCGGAGTTGTGGCGCTCGGGTATTCGGTTGTTAAATAAGGTGATAGCGTCAGAAACGCCGACCTTTTCAGTCGCTTCTTTCGCAGGGCAATTAAGCTCAATATGCCCTGATTTGAGGCTCAAAGATTTGAATGATTGGTGATGATTAAGCGCCTGCTCTATTCCCGTCTGGACTGAACAATTGCTGCACCTAAAAATTTCCATATGAAAACAACTGATTCCGCCAGGGCCTTGTCACCACAGGAATGGCACCCTGATGTAACGCTGCTGCTCCTCCTCCTTGTTGCGGCGGTGCTTCGGTTTTATCATCTTGGCGTGCCGACGCTTTGGCAAGATGAGTTGGAATGCGGAGTGATTTTTACGCAACTCTCTTGGTCCGAGTTGTTCGCCTTCATCCATAAGTATTCGCCATCACCACATTATAACCTGTTTGTAGTGAAGGCTGCTTCGCTTTTTGGCACGGAGGAATGGATCCTTCGTGCACCAGCTGCTATACTGGGTGTTCTCGGGGTTTATTTTTGTTTTGGCCTCGGGAAGGAACTCGAGGGGCGCTCAGCTGGCCACGTAGCTGCCTTGATGGCCGCCATCAACATTCTGCTTATATGCTACTCAAGGTTCGCGTGGCTGACATATGCGTTCTTTTTCTGCCTTTCCGCGTGGTCATCCATATTATTCTTCAAAACGCTCAGAAGCGGTTTCAGGTCTGGGGCCATCCCTTTGGCGCTCGTCAACGCCGCGGCAATGTGCATTTACGAGGGGTCGTTTGTTTTTTCAGGCATCGAAGCTTTTTTACTGGCGATCTTCCTGGTGACGCACTGGAGGGAGTGCTCCAAAAAATTCGCCCTGATACACTACTCCATAGTGGCAATACCCGCCTTGTGGGTGATGTACAGGCTCATCCCCCTTGTCGGGTCAGGCTATGCAAACACGCATCGAGGAAGCTCCATAGCAACGCATTTTAGTTGGTCAAAGATCCCGGTGACTCTTTTCGATGCATTCTCCCCGACAGCCTCAATTACTGTATTTGCAATCATTTTGGTGGGCTTTCTTCTCCTGGGACTCTGCGTGCTGTTCAAGAGGAGCCTGCTCGAGGCCGTAATGTCCGCCTCGCTTGTTTTTTTACCTGCCCTTGCAATGCATATGTCGGGGAAAGGTATGTTTGACGGCCCTGACCGCTTCCACCGCGTCGCGTATGCCCTTCCTTTGCTCTTTGCCTTTACAGGCATAGGCGCTTCGTATCTGCTGCCTCGCATAGTGAAGGTGCTTGTTCCGCTGGCTGGATTCTCCTCAGCCATTTATATATTCTCGGTCTACAACACGGCCCTCTACAGCGAACTTTCGAATATAACACTGTGGCTCAATCCTGCCTATTACCGGCAAGTTGCCGACAGTCTCTCCACTCTTGTCAAACCTGGTAGCGCTGTTATTTTTTCCGACCATTTGACCCGCCACAGACTCGATTGGTATTTGTCACGGCACCCTGAAAATGACATCCGGAAACAGACTATTCCCGCCGGAGAAGGCGACATAACCGTCTCCATCGTTTCAGGGGGGGATCTGCCCTTTGGCCAGCAATCCGGCGGCGAACAAGAGTTCTGGAGCGCATTCGCGAGTACGGAGGGTGTTCAGCTCGATCGGTACACCACCTTCTATTCAACAGTCGTTCGGCGATCCCCGGTCATGGCGGGAGACCCGCCGCACCTGCCGATAGAGTTCACCTTCCCTGGATTCAACCATTTCCGGCACGTGTACGCGCAGAACAAGATATTTTTGAGCCCGTACTGGGGCGGAGCCCTGCTCCCGGCTGACACGAGCGGCGATTGTTGGTTCATCTACAAGATAGTTTTCGGCCAGCCTAAAAAGCGGTCTGTATTCGGGAATATCCGGTATACGAATGAGCTCAACGGGAATATCGTCGAGGTCGCCCTTTCTCCTGATGGCGTCCATTTCCAGTCGGCCCATTACGGAGTAAAAGTCGGGACAGGGATAATCGAACGGTTCAACCTGCTGATGCCGGACTCCGCGCGGGAGCTTTTCGTCCGTGTCAAACTCAAGGCGCAACGCTGGCCCCCTGACCCCTATCTTGACAATGCAAGCCTGTTGCGGATCGAAAACATCAAGCTGTACGTAGGTGAACAGGATGATGCGGCCCGGTGCGACATATTGAACACGGTATCCAGTTCGCCGGTCGACACAAAGGCCGTTCCGCTTCTGCAGCCGGCGCAGGCCTCACATGAAAACCTCGCGGAGGTCCCCACCCAGGAGATCCCCGGTTGGCAATGCTTTGGGGTTGCGGACGAAGCGCATCCTGGCACAGTGCGGGTTACGGTAGCCAAGCAGGGAACCCTGGCTCTCTATCCCAGGGTGGGGAAACAAGCCGACACGGTAAAAGTCGTCAACGCGGATACTGGGCAGCAGCTTCTCTTTCTTGCCGGGGTTGAAGGCAAATGGACCCCGCTGGGCATGCGCTATGATCTTCCCTTGAACGATGTGCCCGAGGGGCGGGTTCTCCACCTTGACATCAAGATCACCGGGCGGGCTCAGCTCTGGGTCAAGGACGACGCCATTATCCTTAATCCCGCGCCCGGAGCGCACCATGGCGGAGGCGCGAAGTGAGCGGCCATTCCCCGTTTGCCGCGCGCCCGGCCGCAGTGGAGCAGTCAAACGCGTGCCCCGCTCCCGCAACTCATAAGAAAGCGAGCGCCCCATGTGCGGCATAGCCGGGTTCACCGGCCCTCCGGCCCCCCGCCTTCTCCGGGACATGTGCCGGTCCTTGACCCATCGCGGCCCGGACGACGAGGGCTACCTCGATCATCCCCAGGTGAGCTTGGCCATGCGCAGGCTGGCCATCGTGGACCTCTCCGGCGGGCGCCAGCCCATCGCCAACGAGGACGGGACCGTGGTCACGGTGTTCAACGGCGAGATATACAACCACGCCGCCATGCGCCGCGCCCTCACCGCGGCCGGACACCGCTTCGCCACCCATCACTGCGACACGGAGACCGTGGTCCACGCCTATGAGGAGCACGGGGTCCTCTGGCCGGAAAAGGCCCAGGCCAACGGCATGTTCGGCCTGGCCATATGGGACCAGGCCCGCCAGCGTTTACTGCTCTACCGCGACCGTTTGGGCAAGAAGCCCCTGTACTGGGCCCCAATCCCCACGGGCATCGCCTTCGCCTCGGAAATCAAAGCCCTGCTCAGGCATTCCGACGTGTCCCGCGAGTTGGACCACGGCAGCCTCTACCGATACTTCGGCCTGAAGAACACCAGCGCCCCGCGCACGGCCTACCTCCAGATCCGCCAGCTCCCGCCCGGGCATTGCCTGGCCTGGACGCCGGATGGCGGCATCGAGGAGCCTAGGCCGTACTGGAAGCTCGACTTCCCTTCCTTCCCTGACGTGCCGGATGAAAGCGAAGCGGCCGCGCGCATCCTTGAGCTGCTCACTGATTCGGTGCGCCTACGCATGGACTGCGACGTGTCCTATGGCGCGTACCTGTCGGGCGGCATGGACTCTTCGGCGGTGACCGCGCTCATGGCCAGGTTCCTGTCCAAACCGGTGAAGACCTTCTGCCTGGGCTACGCCGATCTGGAGGGCGGCCAGCAGGAGGGCAAGTCGCGCGACCTTTACTTCTCCCGTATGATGGCCGGGCGGCTGGGTACCGACCACCACGAGCACATCATCACCGCCGGGGACTTCGCGAGGGATTTCCTGGGGGTGATGCGGGCCTTCGACGAGCCCTTCTCCGGCACCGTGTCAACGTACTTCCTCTCGGAATACATGCGCCGCCACATTACCGTGGCCCTGTCCGGCGACGGGGCGGACGAACTCTTCGGCAGCTACCTGGCCCACCGCCTGGCCTTCCCGGTGGAGGTCTGGAACCGCCTCAAGAGGCTAGAAGGCAAGGCCCGCTTCGAGGACCTCACGGCCGCCGACCGCGAAGCCATCGCCCCCTTCGACACGCCGCAGCAGTTTGCCTTCCTGGACCGGGTGGCCGCGCCGACGCTGGCGGCCTGGCGGGAGCGCCTGGATGTGTTCACCCACGCCGAGCGCCGTGAGCTGCTGACCCCGGGATTTCTGGCCGCCGCCGGGGAGGATGTGGGACGCAATCCGTACGACGCAATTCAAATGTCACTCACCGCCCGCGACGCCCTGAACCGCAGCCTGGAGACCGACCAGCGCGAGCTTCTGCCCAACCAGGTGCTGCCCTTCGTGGACAGGCTGTCCATGGCCCACTCCATCGAGGTGCGCTGCCCCTTCCTGGACCACCGGATGGTGGCGTATGTGAACTCCCTGCCGGGCTCGCTCAAGATCCGGGGGCTCTCCACCAAGCACATCCTGCGCAAGGCCCTGGCCGGGCTCCTGCCCCAGGAGCTGATCGACCGCCCCAAGGAGGGTTTCGTGCAGCCGGTCTACACCTGGATGCGCGGCCCGCTGAAGGATTTCACCACCCAGGCCATGGCCTCCCTGCCGGAGCACATGTTCTCGCGCGCCGCAGTGGACGGCCTCATGCAGCGCTTCATGGCCGGTGACCAGAGCCTCAACGCCAAAGTGTGGTCGCTCACCTGCATGAGCGCCTGGCTGGAGCGGCAATCATGACCGTGAAGCACCAGCCTGTGCTGGAGGGCGGCAAGGTGCGCCTTGTTCCGCTTGCGGCGGAGCACCTGGAGCGCTCGCGGAAGTGGGTCAACGACCCCTTCATCATGTCCACGGTCCTGCGCGTTTCCCACGTGACCCCCGAGGACCATCAGCGCTGGTTCGCCAACATCCTTTCCGATCCGGGCAAGCTGGTCTACGCCATCCTGTGGAAGCCCGGCGGCATCCACATCGGCAACACAGGCCTGTACCACCTCGACATGACGCACCTGCGCGGCGAATTCTGGATCTACCTGGGCGAAGCCGAATACCGCGGCATGGGCGCCGCATCCGAAACGCTCGGCCTCATGAAACAACTGTCTTTCGACATGCTGGGGCTGCGCAAGCTCTACCTGCATGTCGGGCTGGACAACCTCCCCGCCAGGAGCCTATACAGCCGCCACGGTTTCAGGGAGGATGGCGTGCTGAGGCAGCACTACCACATCGGGGGCAAACCCGTGGACGTGGCCGTCATGTCCCAGCTTCGCCAAGAATATGACGACAACAAACATGACGCATAGGGCCGACAGGACCCAGGAAGCCGCCGGCTTCCCGGCCGTGGTCCTCATCGACAACTGCAACGCCTGCAACCTCCGGTGCTCCATGTGCGACCACCCCAACATGACCAAGCACCGCAAGGTGCAGATCATGGATTTCGGGCTCTACCGCAAGGTCATCGACGAGGTCGCCCTGGAGAACCCCTCGGCCAGGGTGTGGCAGATCTTCTTCGGCGACCCCTTCATGTGCCGCGACATGCCCGAGCGCATCCGCTACGCCAAGCAGAAGGGCCTCACCGACGTGGTGCTCAACACCAACGGCGTGCTCATGAAGCCCGAAAAGGCCCGCGCGGTCATCGAGGCGGGGCTCGACGCCATGTACGTGGGCATCGACGCGGCCAAGCCCGATACCTACAAGCGGATCCGCGTGGGCGGCAAGTACGAAACCGCCGTGGCCAACGTGCTGGCCTACCGCGACATCCTCAAGCAGATCGGCCGCCCCGGCCAGAAGCTGTTCGTCCAGTTCGTGGTCAGCGACATCAACGAGGACCAGGTGGATGACTTCAAGGCCTTCTGGAACTCCGTGGGCGTCAACGTGAAGATACGCCCCAAGGTGAGCTGGGCGGGCCTGGTCAGCGCCGACAACCTGCGGGAGAACGAACAGGTTGGGCGCAGGCCCTGCTACTGGCTCATGCGCACCATCAACATCTGCGCCGACGGCCGGGCAGCCTTGTGCTCGGTGGACGTGCACTGCCGCGTGCCCTGCGGCGACGTGAACACCTCCTCCATCAAGGAGCTCTGGGGCGGCATGCTCAGCGAGTACCGCCGGATGCACCTGCAGGGCCGCTTCGACGAGCTCCCGCCCATGTGCCGCGACTGCCGCGACTGGCAGTCCGGGTACGCTGACTTCGCCCTGGCGGACGCGGCCAAACAAGGATGACCATGGCAAGCGACGTTAAGCACACCCGGCAAGAGTACGGCATCCGCGAGGAAGCCCAGGACTTCCCCATGATGGTGGTCCTGTCCTTCATTTACGTCTGCAATGCGGGCTGTCCCAACTGCCCCTACAACAACTCCGACATCCGCGAGGACTACGCCGACGCGCTGTACATGCCGGACGACCTCTTCAAGCGCATCGCCGACGAGTGCGGGCGATACGGGTCCATGCTGCGCATCTCGGGCGGCGGCGAGCCCATGCTCCACCCGAACGCGGTTGAGCTTCTGGAGTACGCCAAGGCGCAGGGGGCCAAGGTCGGGCTCATCACCAACGGTTCGGCCTTCGCCGAGGGCGACCTGGAGCGCCTAATCGCCGCAGGCGTGGACGCCCTGGAGTTCAGCGTGGACGCCGGCGACGCCGAAACCTACGCCTGGGCCCGCCCCGGCCTGGACTGGGACACCCTCAACGACAACGTGCGCCAGGCCGTGGAGATCCGCAACCGCCTGGGCTCGCCCACCCGCGTGGTGGTCAGCGCCATCAACCAGGAAGGCGTGGACGTGGCCGAGGTGGAGGCGCACTGGAGCCCCATCGCCGACAAGGTGCAGATCAGGAAGTACCTCACCTGGGGCTACAACGAGGACCACTCCGCCGACGCCACCGCCTACCTGCCCCCGGAGGAGCGCATTCCCTGCCCTTGGCTCTTCGAGCGCTTCAACATCGACTCCCGGGGATTCGCCACCATCTGCGGCGAGGACATCGCCTTCGCCGAAAAGTTCGCCAACGTCCACGAGCGCAGCATCAAGGACATCTGGCACGGCCCCGAATTCGCCCGCCTGCGCGAACTGCACCTGGCGGGAAAAGGCCACGAGATACCCATCTGCGCCAAGTGCCCCGATTGGAAGTACCGCTCCTGGGAGTACAACTACTGGAAGATCATGCGCGACGCGGATGCCGTCAAAGAGTCCCGGGGCAGCGTCGGGAAATGAGCACATGACGCTCTACTCGAAGCAATACGCCGATGCGCTGCCCAAATTCGACCGGGGGGTTTCCCTGGTCAGCTGGGCCTACAACGAGGAAATACTCATCGAGGGTTTCCTGCGCCGCGCCGACGCCATGCTTTCGAGTTCGGTGGAAGACTATGAGATCGTGGTGGTGGACGACGGCAGCAAGGACCGCACCCCGGAAATCCTAGCGCGCCTGAGCGCCGAACTGCCGCGCCTGCGGGTGGTCACCAACGAGGTGAACCGCAACGTGGGGTACTCCAGCCGCCGGGCTGTGGCCTCGGCCACCAAGGAGTACCTCTTCTGGCAGACCGTGGACTGGTCCTACGACATCACCCTGCTGCGCATTTTCCTGGAGTTCCTCAAAACCTGCGACGTGGTGGCGGGGGTACGCCGCGCACCCGTCACAGTGCGTTTGGGCCTGTTCAAGCCGTTGGCCCTGCTGCTCAAGCTTTTCGGGATCAAGCACCTCACCCGCCGCTCGGACACCGTGCCCAAGGCCCTGGTATCGGTGATCAACTACAGCCTGATCCGTGTGCTCTACGGCCTTCCCCTCTCGGACTACCAGAACGTGGTGTTCTACCCATCCCGCCTGATCCAGCCCATCATCGCCACGGCGGAGGCCGACAGCTCCTTCGCCAACCCCGAACTGCTGTACAAGGCGTTCATGAGCGGGGCGTCCCTGGTGGAGGTTCCGATCAATTTCATCCCCAGGGAGGCGGGGGAGGCCAAAGGTACCCGGCTGAAAGCACTCCGGGCTTCGCTCAAGGACGTTTTTAAGTTCTGGTGGGCGTGGCGAGTACTCGGAAAGGTTAAAAAGGCGCCCGGCGGACGCGTCATCAGGCTGGATCCCGCCCAGTGGGAGACTCCGCAGTGACACGGCTTCCGACCACGATGGGCGTGGCCCCCTCCCTGCGTTGGCCCGGCGAAGCCGTGGGCGATTTTACGTGCGCGGGACGCCCCCCGGCACCCATCGCCCTTGCAGGGTGACGCCATGGCCACCACCGTAGGCATCCTTCAGCCCAGTTACCTGCCCTGGCTGGGCTATTTCGAGCAAATCGCACGCTGCGACGTGTTCGTACTCTACGACGATGTGCAGTTCGACAAGGGGGGCTGGCGCAACCGCAACAGGATCAAGATTCCGGGCGGCCCACACTGGCTTACAGTGCCCGTACTCACCAAGGGCGGCCCTCCGCTTGTCCGCGACGTTCGGGTCAACAACACACTGCCCTGGTCACGCAACCACCTGAAAACATTGGTGCAGTATTATTCCAAGGCCCTCCATTTCGCCCCCTATTTCGAGGAGCTCTCGGACATCCTGAACCGCCCCTGGGAGCTGCTGGCCGCACTCGACCGGGCCGTGATCGAATGGATGTGCGGGGCATTCGGCATCTCAACGCCCCTGGTGTGGTCTTCGGAGCTCGGCGTCGCCGGAGACCGGCTGGACAGGCTCATCGCCATAGTCAAGCATTTCGGCGGGAACGCCTTCTATGAAGGGGCGGCCGGCCGGGACTACATCCCTGTGGACTACTTCACCGAGCGCGGGGTGGAAGTGATCTTCCAGAACTACCGTCACCCGGTATATCCCCAACTCCACGGGGATTTCATCTCTCACCTTTCGGCCATCGACCTGCTCTTCAACCTCGGCCCAGAGAGCAAGGCCTCCCTCCTCTCGGGGGCGTAAGGGGCTTAACTTTCGTTCACGCTTCCTGTACGAAGACCGCCGGAGGAGACACCGTGAAGACCATACTCATCACCGGCGGAGCCGGATTCATCGGCTCGGCCTTTACGCACTACATCTACAACACGTACCCGGACTACAAGATCATTGTCCTGGACGCCCTGACCTACGCCGGCAAGGTGGAGAACCTGCCCGTAACCGACTGGGAGCTCCAGGACGAACGCTTCACCTTCTGGTACGGCAACGTGCTCAACGGTGAACTGGTGGACACCCTGGTCTCCCAGTCCGATATGGTGGTCCACTTCGCGGCCGAGTCCCACGTGACCCGCTCCATCTACGACAATTCATTGTTTTTCCAGACCGACGTGCTGGGCACCCAGACCATCGCCAACGCGGTCTGCAAATACAAGGACCGCGTCCAGCGCTTCGTGCATATCTCCACCTCCGAGGTGTACGGGACCGCAGAATCCGCGGCCATGAACGAGGAACACCCGCTCAACCCTCTGAGCCCCTACGCCGCGGCCAAGTGCGGGGCGGATCGGCTGGTATACTCATACTTTGCCACCTACAAGATTCCCGCGGTCATCGTACGCCCCTTCAACAACTACGGGCCCCGCCAGCACCTGGAGAAGGTCATCCCGCGCTTCGTGACCTCGGTGATGCTGGGCGAGAGGCTCCGCGTGCACGGCGACGGCCAGTCCTCCCGGGACTTCATCTTCGTGGAGGACACCTGCCGGGCCGTGGACCTCATCCTGCACGCCCCGGCCGAAAAGGTCGAGGGCGAGGTCTTCAACGTCGGCTCAGGGGTGCACCGCTCCATCCTCTCCCTCGCCCAGGACGTCACCGCGGCCATGTGCCAGGGCAAGAACTGCTACATCAACGTGGGCGACAGGCCCGGCCAGGTCATGCGCCACACTGCGGACGCCTCCAAGATCAAGCGGGTGCTGGGCTTCACCCCTGCCGTAAGTTGGGAGGAAGGCCTGAAGAAAACCATCGACTGGTACAAGGACAATGAGGACTGGTGGCGCAAGCAGATATGGATGCGCGAAATCCCCATTGTTTCCGCCTCTGGAAAGAGGGAGCTGCACTAGCATAAGAGTCGAATTCCTCGGCCGTGCCGCAGCTGAAATCGATGCCCTGGCCAAAAAGCTGAACGCGGGTCCTTGAAGACAGGCCGGTTTTTCCCCGGCTTTCACCGGGGCCGGCCCAGGCCGAAGAATGGGGCCACGAGTTTGATGGAAGCCGGCGCGTGCTTTTTGCCGAACGGTTGACCGCTTTCCGGCGGCGCGGGCCATGAATTCGCCTTTCTGCGAACATGGGGCTCGCCCCATAGTTCGCCTCAGCCCCGAGGCGCTGGATGGTCCCAATGAGTCATCTCTCCCTGCCGCCAGGTTGCCGGTAAGCCCCTGAGCGGGGGAAGGATACTCTCCTCTGTGCGCGTTTTACTCCGCAAGCCAGTTGATTTCCTTGGCCGCCATGACCTCGTTTCATTTCCAAGAAGCGCCGGACGCACCATTTACAGCGCCAGCGGCAGCCTTTCCCCCAGGCGCAGGCCGTCTTCGGCCACATCCACCACGAAGGGCCAGGCCTCCACGCCAGCCTTGAGCGCCGCCCTGAAGGCCTCGGCGTAGAGCGGGTCCACCACCTCGGCCGGGGCGAAGCACCTGCCGTCGGGGCGCTGCACCGCGAAGAACACCGCCGCCCGCGCGCCCTGCGCGGCCAGCCGGGCCAGCTCGCCCATGTGCTTGCAGGCCCGCTCGGACTGGGCGTCGGGGAACTGGGCCACGCAGTCCTCCACCATGGTCACGTTCTTGGTCTCCACGTAGAGTTCGCCCGCCGGGCCGGAGAGCAGGGCGTCCAGGCGGCCGCCCGCGAAGGCCGGTTCGGTGCGGAAGCGCTCGTAGCCTCCGCAGCCGGGCAGCAGCCCGGCCTGCCAGGCGGCGCGCAGCACGCGCGTGGGCATGGCAGTGTTCACCCCCACCCAGAAGCCGCCCAGGCGCACGGCCTCCACGGTGCAGGCGTGCTTGCGCGTGGGCGAGCCGCTCACGGAAAGCAGCACCTCCGAGCCGGGGCGCAACAGGCCCAACATGGAGCCGGTGTTGTTGGTGTGCGCGGTGAAGGGGCCGTCATCGGCCTCCACGTCCATGAGAAAGCGCTTGCGCCTGCCCACGAGCCGCGCGGTGCGAATGGTTGCGGGGTATGGGACAAGCGGCGGGCGGCAATTTACTGTTTGCATTTTTTCCTCTACAAGGTGCAGGGCTTGAGCGCCCGCCAAACGTACAGCCAGCAGAGAGTGCACGCATGAGAATTTCCCTGAAACTGTCCCGGATCAAGCCTTCGGCCACCCTGGCCATGAACGCCAAGGCCCAGGAGCTCAAGGCCCAGGGCGTCTCCGTCATCAGCCTGGCGGTGGGCGAGCCCGACTTCCCGACCCCGGCCCACGTGAAGGCCGCGGCCGTGGCCGCGCTCGACGCGGACTTCACCCGCTACACCCCGGTGCCGGGCATCCCCGAGCTGCGCGACGCCGTGGGCGGGTACTTCGGCCGTTTCTACGGCGTGACCCCGCCGCGCGAGGCCGTGATCGTCTCCAACGGCGGCAAGCAGGCGCTCTTCAACCTGTTCACGTCCCTGCTCAACCCCGGGGAGGAAGTGCTCATCCCCGCGCCGTACTGGGTCAGCTACCCCGACATGACCATCCTGGCGGGCGGCGTGCCCGTGCCCGTGCCCACCGACCCGGAGGACGACTTCCTGGTGAGCGTCGAGGCGCTGGACAAGGCCTGCTCCCCCAACTCGCGGGTGCTGGTGCTGAACTCGCCCTCCAACCCCACGGGCTGCTGCTACACCCGCGAGCAGCTGGACGCCATCATGGAGTGGGCCGTCTCCCGCAATATCTTCGTGATCTCCGACGAGATCTACGACCAGCTGGTCTACGCCCCGTCCGAGCCCGCCTCCTGCGTGGGCTGGTGGCAGAAGCACCCCGAGAACGTGGCCGTGGTCAACGGCCTGGCCAAGAGCTTCGCCATGACCGGCTGGCGCATCGGCTACTGCGTGGCCCACCCGGACCTCATCAAGGCCCAGAGCAAGATCCAGGGGCAGTCCACGTCCAACGTGTGCTCCTTCGCCCAGAAGGGCGCGGTGGCCGCGCTCACCGGCAGCTACGACTGCGTGGCCGAGATGCGCGCCGCCTTCAAGCGCAGGCGCGACCTGGCCATGGAGGTGGTCTCCACCTGGGAGGGCGTGCGCTGCCCCAACCCCGGCGGAGCCTTCTACCTCTTCCCGGACGTGTCCGCGCGCTACAACGCCGCCACGCCGGACTCCACCACGCTGTGCACGCGCATCCTGGAGGAGGCCAAGGTGGCCCTGGTGCCGGGCGCGGCCTTCGGCGACGACCGCTGCGTCCGCTTCTCCTACGCCGTGGACGACAACACCCTGCTCGCCGCCCTGGAGGCCGTGGGCAAGGTGCTCAAGAGCTGACAATCCCAAGGAGAGACTCCATGTCCAAGAATATCCTCGACTGGTCCGGCGCATACCCCAAGGGCGTGTCCCCCAGTGCGGGCCAGGCCCGCCTCGGAGCCTTCGTGGAGAAGCTCTCCATGGACCTCTCCGGCCCGGAAGGGGGCAGGCTGCCCTTCATCAACCTGCCGCACTGGCCCGCGCTCAAGCGCGAGCTGGCGGCCCTGGCCCCCAAGCTGAAGCGCTTCAAGCACATGCTGGTGCTGGGCATCGGCGGCTCGGCCCTGGGCGCGCGCGCCCTGCAGAAGGCCTTCGCCCCCGGGCAGGACCAGCCCGGCCACGGCGGCCCCTGGCTCTGGATCGCCGACAACGTGGACGTGCCCACCCTGACGGCCTACTTCACCAAGCTCCCTCCCCAGGAGACCGTGGTGGTGGCCATCAGCAAGTCCGGCGGCACCATCGAGACCACCAGCCAGTACTTCCTGGCCTGCCAGTGGCTGCAAGGCGCCCTGGGCGAGAAGTGGAAGGAGCACCTGGTGATGGTCACCGGCGCGGAAGGCTTCTTCCGCAAGGAGGCCGACGCCCACGGCTTCACCACCCTGCCGGTGCCCACCTACATGGGCGGGCGCTACTCCGTGCTGTCGGCCGTGGGCCTGGTGCCCGCGCTGTTCATGGGCATCGACTGCGAGGCCCTGGTGGAGGGCGCGCTGACCGTGACCACGCCCCTGTTCGAGACCATCCTTTCCACAAGAATCCTGGCGGCGCACCCGGCCTGGCAACTGGCCACCTGGAACTGGTCGCTCATCGATTCGGGCTTCAACCAGCTCATCTTCTTCAGCTACGTGCCCCAGCTCTCCACCTTCGGGGCCTGGTTCGGCCAGCTCTGGGCCGAGAGCCTGGGCAAGGACGGCAAGGGCTCCATGCCCCTGCCCGCCGTGGGCGTCACGGACCAGCACTCCCTGCAGCAGATGTTCCTGGGCGGCCCGCGCGACAAGGGCTGCCTGTTCCTCACCTGCCAGGACATGCCCCAGGGCCAGGCCTTTCCGGCGGACATCCCCGCCGAGTTCGGCTACCTGCGCGGCAAGATGATGGGCGAGCTGCTGGCCGCCGAGGCCCTCGGCTCGCGCATGGCCATGACCCAGGCGGGCGTGCCCCTGGTGGAGGTCGGCCTGGGCGCCTGCACCGAGCGCGAGGCCGGCCGGCTCATCGCGCTATTGGAGCTGACCACCCTGTTCACGGGCTGGCTGCTCTCCATCGACCCGCTGGACCAGCCCGCCGTGGAGCTGGGCAAACGCCTGGCCAAGGCCAAACTCGGGGCCGAGGGCCTGGCCAAGGAGAAGCAGGACCTGGCCGCCTTCCTGGCTTCGGACCGCCAGACCACGGAGTTCTAGACAGTGCAGCAGCCTTCGCGGGCCCCAGGGGGATCGTCCTTCGGACTGATGAAGTTCGTCTCCTGGGGCACGCTGGTGCTGACGCTGCTCTCCAGCCTTTTCCTTTCCATCTTCCTGGCCAACTACGCCCGGCAGGTGCTGCTCTCCAAGCAGCACGAGTTCGCCCGGCTCTGGGCCGAGACGCTCAACCACAACATCTCCCGGCGCTTCTCCGTGCCGGTGTTCCTGCGCTACGGCGAGGTCAACCTGGCCGACCCGGCGCAGTACAAGCTCCTGGACGACGTGGTGCGCTCCGTGCTGGAGGACTTCCCCGTCCAGGACATCCGCATCTACGACCTGAACGGCGTGGTGGGCTACGCCCTGGACCGCTCCCTGGTGGGGCGCGAGGGCCTGGGCGGCGAGGCCCTGGGCCAGGCCATGAGCGAGGGCAAGCTCACCTTCGAGTTCCTCTACCAGACCGGGCCGCTGGGGGCCATGTTCTCCGCCGAGATCGCCCCGCGCTCCGTGGTCATGCGCACCGTGGCCCCGCTGCGCTTCAAGGTGACCTTCCCGGGCGGGCGCATCACGCCCAACGCCCACGGCCAGAGCCCCCCCGGCGAGGAGCAGGGCCCCGGCCCCGCCGGCGAGGCGGCGCAGGAATCAAAACAGGCCGCAACGCCCGAGGCCGGATCATCATCCGAGCCCGCCCAGCCCGCGACGGAGGCGGCACCCGCGCCGGGCGCGGCGGCCACGGGCGAACCGGGCAAGGCGCAGGCCCCGGAGCAGTCCCAGAGCGAGAGGGCCCAGACGGAAGGGGCCACGGCTGAACAGGGTCCGGGAGCGGCGCCGGAATCCGGCAAGGCCGAGCCCCAGGAGGAGCCCACCGGCGACCTGGTCATCAACGAGGTCATCGGGGCGCTGGAGTTCACCCAGGACATCACCGCCGACTACCAGAAGCTGGTCACGTTCCAGCGCATCATCATCCTGGCGGCGCTGATCTCCGCGTTTCTGCTGTTCTTCGTGCTGCGCATGCTCATCCACCGCGCGGACAGGCTCAACGCACAGCGCCTGCTGGAGCGCGAGGCCTTCGAGCGCGAGATCATGCAGAACGAGAAGCTGGTGAGCATGGGCCGCATGGTGGCGGGCATCGCCCACGAGATACGAAACCCCCTGGGCATCATCCGCTCCAGCTCCGAGCTGCTGGTCACCCGCGTGGGCGACAAGGACCAGCTCACCACGCGCATCCTCCAGGCCATCAACGAGGAGGCCGTGCGCCTCTCCAAGACGGTGGGCGATTTCCTGGACTACGCCCGCCCCAGGGCGCTCAACCTGTCGCCCGTGGATCTTGGCCAACTGCTGGACCAGGCCCTGACCTTCCTGGAGCAGAAGTTCCGGGAGCAGGGCGTGGAGATGGTCAAGGAGTACGCGCCGGGCGTGGTGGTCCAGGCCGACAAGGATCTGCTCTACCGGGCGCTGTACAACATCCTGGTCAACGCGCTGGAGGCCATGGCGGGCCAGAAGCCCTCCGAAACCGGCGCGGAGGCCGGGGGCGTGCGCGGGCAGATCGTGGTGCGCCTGAAGGAGGAGGGCGGCAAGGTCCTGCTGACCTTCCTGGACACAGGCCCGGGCATCCCGGCGGACATCCGCGACAAGCTGCTGGATCCCTTCTTCACCACCAAGGAGTCGGGCACGGGCCTGGGCCTGGCCATCACGGCCAACATCCTGCGCAGCCACGGGGCCAGCATCGCCCTGGGCGACAACCCCGAAGGCGGGGCCAGGGTGGACATCGTCTTCTCCAAGCCGTAGATGTGACCCGACATGGCGACCCAAGTTCTCATCCTCGACGACGAGCGCAACTACCTCCTGATCCTGCAGGCCCTCCTGGAGGGCTCCGGCTACGCGGTCACCGCTTTGGACGACCCCGAGATGGGCATGGCCTACCTCGAGGAATCCGAGGTGGACGTGGTCATCACGGACATGAAGATGCCCAAGATGACCGGCCAGGAGGTTCTGGAGCGCGTCAAGAAGACCTACCCCCACGTTCCCGTGATCATCATGACCGCCTTCGGCTCCATCGAGGCGGCCGTGGAGGCCATGCGCGTGGGGGCCTACGACTATGTGACCAAACCCTTCTCCAACGACGAGCTGATGCTCACCGTGGGCAAGGCCGCCCAGTACGCCAGGGCCAAGCGCGAAAACCTGATGCTGCGCCAGACCCTGGAGGAGCGCTTCTCGGTCCACCAGGTCATCGGGCGCTCCAAGGCCATGGGCCAGGTGCTGGAGCTGGTGGAGCGGGCCGCGCCGTCGCGCTCCACGGTGCTCATCATGGGCGAGTCCGGCACGGGCAAGGAGATGGTGGCCAAGGCCATCCACTTCGCCTCCCCCCGCAAGGACGGCCCCTTCGTCTCGGTGAACTGCATGGCGCTCAGCACCGGGGTGCTGGAGAGCGAACTTTTCGGGCACGAGAAGGGCTCCTTCACGGGGGCCGTGGCCCGCAAGCGCGGCCGCTTCGAGATGGCCCACGGCGGCACCCTGCTGCTCGACGAGGTGGGCGAGCTCACCCCGGAGCTGCAGGTCAAGCTGCTGCGCGTGCTGCAGGAGCGCACCTTCGAGCGCGTGGGCGGCACCGAGCAGGTCGAGGTGGACATCCGCGTGGTGGCCGCCACCAACAAGAACCTTCAGGAGGCCGTGGCCGCCGGCACCTTCCGGGAGGACCTCTTCTACCGCCTCAACGTGGTGCGCATCGACATGCCCGCCCTTCGCGAGCGCCGGGAGGACATCCCCCTGCTGGCCAGCCACTTCCTGCGCAAGTACGCCTCGGAGAACGGCAAGCCCGTGCAGGGCTTCACCACCGAGGGCATGGACGCGCTCACCGGCTACGAGTGGCCCGGCAACGTGCGCCAGCTGCAGAACGTGGTGGAGCGCTGCGTGGTGCTGGCCTCGGGCGAGCTCATCGGCGTGGACGACCTGCCCGCCGAGCTGCGCGACGAGGAGACGCAGTACAAGTCCGCCGTGGACCTGCTGCCCGTGCAGCTCAACCTCTCCGACACGCTGGAGCGCATCGAGGCGGCACTGGTGCGCCGCGCCCTGGCCCGCGCGGACTTCGTGCAGGTCAAGGCGGCGGAGATGCTGGGCATCTCCAAGAGCCTGCTGCAGTACAAGCTCAAGAAGTACAACATCGCCGGGCATTGACGCGCAAGGGCGCGGCCCGGCACCCGCGTGGTCCGCTCCGATGAATCCGAACGACGAATCCGCGCGCGACGTGGGCGAATACGTCGCCGCGCTCAAGGCCTCCGAGCGGCTGGGGCAGAGCATCTGCCACCACCGGGTCATCCCGGCGCGCCCGGCCGAATTCGGCGAGCCCGCCCGGCCGCTCTCCCGCGCGGTGCGCGAGATGCTTTCCGCCCAGGGCATCGACAGGCTCTATTCGCACCAGGCCCTGGCCATGTCCCTGGCGCGGGCCGGGCGCAACGTCTGCTCGGCCACGCCCACGGCCTCGGGCAAAACGCTCACCTACACCCTGCCCGTGCTGGAGGAGCTGCTGGCCAACCCCGGCAGCCGGGCCCTGTACCTCTTCCCGCTCAAGGCCCTCGCGCAGGACCAGCTCCGCGCCTTCCAGGAGCTCACGGCCCTGCTGCCGCCCTCGGCCAGGCCCAGCGTGGCCGTTTACGACGGCGACACCACGCCCTACATGCGCAAGAAGCTGCGCGCCGAGCCGCCCCGGGTGCTCATCACCAACCCGGAGATGCTCCACCTCTCCATCCTGCCCCACCACGAGACCTGGGCCACCTTCCTGGCCGGGCTCTCCCACGTGGTGGTGGACGAGGTGCACACCTACAGGGGCGTCATGGGCTCGCACATGGCCCACGTGTTCCGCAGGCTGCGGCGCGTGTGCGAGCGCTTCGGGGCCGCGCCCGCGCATATCTTCTGCTCGGCCACCATCGGCAACCCGGGCGAGCTGTGCCAGGCCCTCACGGGCCTTCCCGTGGAGGTGGTGGGGCAGTCCGGCGCGCCCTCGGGCAGGCGGCACTTCCTGTTCGTGAACCCCATGCAGGGCGCGGCGCACACGGCCATCCTGCTGCTCAAGGCCGCCCTTGCCCGCGAGCTGCGCACCATCGTGTACTGCCAGTCCCGCAAGATGACGGAGCTGGTGGCCTTGTGGGCCGCAGAGAAGGCCGGGGCCATGGCCCCGCGCATCAGCGCCTACCGCTCCGGCTTCCTGCCGGAGGAGCGCCGCGAGATCGAATCGCGCATGGCCTCGGGCGAACTGCTGGCCGTGATCTCCACCTCGGCCCTGGAGCTGGGCATCGACATCGGCGGGCTGGATCTGTGCGTCATGGCCGGATACCCGGGCACGGTGATGTCCACCTGGCAGCGCGGGGGCAGGGTGGGGCGCTCCATGCGCGAATCCGCCGTGATCCTGGTGGCCGGGGAGGACGCCCTGGACCAGTACTTCATGAACCACCCGGAGGATTTCTTCGACCGCCCCCCCGAGTCCGCCGTGGTCAACCCGGACAACCCGGCCATCCTGGCCCGGCACCTGGAGTGCGCCGCCGCCGAGCTGGCCCTGCGCCCCGGCGAACCCTACCTGGCGGGCGAGGCCATGCAGAAGGGCGTGGCCGAGCTGGAGGCCAGGGGCAAGCTGCTGCTGGACGCCCAGGGCGAGCGCATCCACAGCGCGCGCAAGGCCCCGCACCGCGACGTGGACCTGCGCGGCTCCGGCGGGCGCTACCACATCGAGACCACGGCTGGCGTGAGCATCGGCTACGTGGACGAGCACCGCGCCTTCCGCGAGACCCACCCCGGAGCGGTCTACCTGCACCGGGGCGTGAGCTACGTGGTGGAGACGCTCTCCCTGGGGGACCGCCTGGCCCGCGTGGAGCCCCGGCAGGTGGACTACTACACCCGCACCCGGGGGCAGAAGAGCACCGAGATTCTGGAAGTGACGGAGCAGGCCGTGGTCTTCGGGGCGCGCGTGGGCTTCGGGCGGCTCAAGGTCACGGAGCAGATCACCGGGTTCGAGCGGCGCAAGGCGCGCGGCGGGCAGATGCTCAACATCGTGCCCCTGGACCTGCCGCCCATGACCTTCGAGACGGAAGGGCTCTGGCTGGAGATACCCCGCCCCGTGCAGGACGAGACCGAGCGCCGGCTGTTCCACTTCATGGGCGGCATCCACGCCCTTGAGCACGCGGCCATCGGCATCCTGCCGCTGCTCGCCATGGCGGACCGAAACGACATCGGCGGCATCTCCACGCCGCTGCACGCCCAACTGGGGCGCGCGGCCGTGTTCATCTACGACGGCGTTCCCGGTGGAGTGGGGCTCACACGCCAGGCCTTCCAGCGCGCCGGGGAACTCCTCGAGCGCACGCTCTCCGTGATCGCCTCCTGCGGCTGCGAGAACGGCTGCCCCTCCTGCGTGCATTCGCCCAAGTGCGGCTCGGGCAACCGGCCCATCGACAAGGTGGCAGCCCAGTTCGTGGCCGAGGCCATCATCCGGGGCGTGCCCGAGACCACCGAGGCTTTCGCCGTGGAGACCGTGAGCTCCCCGGACGCCCCCGCCCAAGCGGCGGGCCAGGTCGAGGGGGGCGAGGCCCCGCGCCCGGAGCGCTTCGTGGTCTTCGACCTGGAGACGCAGCTCTCCGCCCAGGAGGTGGGCGGCTGGCACAACGCCCGCAAGATGCGCGTGAGCGTGGGGGTGGTCTACGACTCGGCCCTGGACGACTTCCTGGTGTTCCGGGAGGAGCGCATGGACGAGCTGCTGGCGGCCCTGCACCAGGCCGACCTGGTGGTGGGGTTCAACTCCCGCCGCTTCGACTACGAGGTGCTGCGCGGCTACACGGACATGGACTTCTCCGCCCTGCCCACCCTGGACATGCTGGAGCACATCACCCGGCGCCTGAGCGTGCGCATCTCGCTGGACACCCTGGCCCAGGCCACCCTGGGCGCGGGCAAGACCGCCGACGGCCTGCAGGCCCTGGAGTGGTGGAAGCAGGGCAAGGTGGAGGAGATCACCCGCTACTGCAGGGACGACGTGGCCATCACGCGCGACCTCTACCTCTTCGGGCGCGACAACGGCTTCCTGCTCTACCGGAACAAGGCGGGCAAGGTGGTGCGCTGCCCCGTGACCTGGCGCTGAGATCCGGGCGAAGCCGGTCCGGGAGTCCAGAGGGCGCAGCCCTTGGGCCGCCGGAGGCTTCAAACGGGGTCCAAGAGGCAGGGGAGGGGACGCCTCCGGCGGCCAAAGGGAGTTCCTCCCTTTGGAATCCCATCCCGCTTCGCGTTCAGCGCGGGAATAGGGCTGGCGGAAGGCTCCCGAAGGGGTGTTGACCGCGAAATTGCATCAAGAACAGAGCCCGGAGCCGCTGCCGCTTGTCAACCTTGCCCCAACGCGCTAGGCTTGAGCGCCGTCGCAACACGGCCGCAGGAGTGCGGCCATATCCGTTACAAGGATTGAGTCCGATGAAACTGACCACGCGTAGCCGCTACGGAACCAGGATGTTGCTCGACCTGGCCCAGCACGGCGCCGGAGGGCCCGTGCGCGTCAGCGAGATCGCCCAGCGCCAGGGCATCTCGGTGAAATACCTTGAGAAGCTGTCGCGTATGCTCAAGAAGGCCGGGCTGATCCGCAGCATGCGCGGCTCCAAGGGCGGCCACCTCCTGGCCAAGTCCGCCGCCGAGATCTCCATGGGCGAGATCGTGCGAGCCCTGGAAGGCGACCTCAACCTCGTCACCTGCTGGACCGAACGCACAAGCTGCCCCCGCCTGAAGACCTGCCCCACCAGCAAGCTCTGGCAGGAGGTCAGCAAGGCCCTTCTCGAACGCCTGGACGCCATGACCCTTGAGGAACTGCTGGCCTCCAGCACGACCGACGACAGCCTCCCCGCCTGCGGCAGCCACCGCCTGGGCTGACCGCCAGGCCAGGTTCCCGACGTTTTCCGGCCGCGCGGCCGGCCCGGATAGGGCCTGTTCGCGCGGCCTTTCACGTTTCCTCCGCCCCCTCGCCGCTCTTCCAGCTGAACAAAATACTCGCGGAATTCTTCCTCGCGGGAGCCTTCGGCCTCCCCCCTGCGCCATGGTTTCATGCGATGGCCAGTCCATGCCTCTGTACCAAGATAGGAATCGAAGGCAAAAATATGTTATTTCATTCACAAAGTGGTGCCGTACTTTGGTGGCCTGCGCTGGAAACATGACCGTGACGGTATGAATAGATGTATGAGTGATGATTCTATCCCTCTGTGTTGGTAGGGAAGCATCGGCTTGACAGTGTTCCTGCATGAAGGTAGGGGCTACATGCTTGGTAAAAGGTATGCGCGGATTGGAGTGAACACGATTCATATTGCGGCGTTAAGGCAGGAGCCGCAATCTGGTCCACTTCAGGTGCAAGTGCGCAACCGGCGCCCGGGCCACTGGCACGGGGCGCAGCTTCGGAAGGACTGACACCGGCCCGGGGGGGTCGGAAAAGTTGGGGGCCGGGCGGATTCGACCCGGCAGGTGTCGCAGGTCCATCATTTTCACCAAGGAGATGCCATGTACGCATTTGTGAACGGCCCGTTGGTATGGATTGCGTTCGCTGTGTTCATCCTGGGCAGCATCTGGCAAGTTGCCGCGCTCTACAGGATGTCCAAGCGGACGGACAAGGTGTTCTACAACCACTACAACTCCGGTGCTGCGGCCAGTTCCATCATCAACTGGCTGATTCCCTTCGGCTCCCACAGCTGGCGGGAACATCCCGGCTTCACCGTGCTCACCTTCGCCTTTCACATCTGCCTTCTGGCCGCTCCCATCTTCGCGCTTGGCCACACCGCCACCCTGGCCTTCAACCTGAACATCTCCTGGCCGAACCTTCCCGACTCCGTGGTGGACGCCCTCACCCTGGTCTTCCTGGCCGCCGCCCTCGGCATCCTCATCCGCCGCTTCGTGGTGCCCCAGGTGCGCATCGTCACCGAGCCCAAGGACATCGCGGTCTGGGTCATCACCGCGCTGCCTTTCGTCACCGGCTACATGGCCGCCCACAAGATGCTGCTCGACCCCGACACCATGCTGCTGCTCCACGCGCTGACGGGCTGCCTGATGCTCATCTGCATTCCGTTCACGAAGCTGGCCCATGTGTTCCTTTTCTTCATGAGCCGCGCCTTCATCGGCAGCGAATTCGCCCGCCGCGGCACCAAGACCTGGTAGGAGGTAAGCCACCATGTCCGAGCAAAAGCCCGTCAATGCCGCGGATATCCGCGCCGTCCTCGAACGAAACGATTCCGCACGCCTGCGCGCCTGGCTCAAGACCTGCGCCTCCTGCGGCCTGTGCTCCGAATCCTGCTTCTTCTACCTGGCCAACGACAACAACCCCGAGTTCATGCCCCAGTACAAGGTCCGCAAGACCCTGGGCGAGCTGATCAAGCGCCAGGGCGAAGTCAGCCGCGAAGAGCTGGAAGGCATGAAGGAGATCGCCTGGGCCCGCTGCACCATGTGCCGCCGCTGCTCCCAGTACTGCCCCTTCGGCATCGACATGGGCCTGATGATCAACATCGCCCGCCAGTGCATGCGCACCCAGAACGTGTGCCCCGAGCGCCTGATGAACATCGACCAGAGCTACGTCGAGTTCGGCAACCAGATGCAGATTCCCGACGAGGAGTTCGTCGAGACCTGCGAATGGATGGCCGAGGAAGGCCAGGCCACCATCAAGGACCTGGAGATCCCCATCGACAAGCAGGACGCCCGCATCATGTTCATCGTGAACTCGCGCGAGCCCAAGTACTACCCGCAGGACATCCAGGAAGCCGCCATCGTCATGCACGTGGCCGGCGACAACTGGACCATGCCCAGCCACGGCTGGGAGGCCACGAACCTCTCCATGTTCTCCGGCAACATCGGCGTTGCCGGGATGGTGGCCCAGTCGGTGTACGACGCGGCCCTCAAGCTCAACGCCCAGAAGATCTGCGTCACCGAGTGCGGCCACGCCTACCGCGCCGCCAAGTACGAAGGCCCCTACTGGACCAAGCAGCCCAACGGCCAGGCCCCCGTGGAGGTCACCCACGCGGTGGCGCTCTTCCACGAGTACATGAAGGAAGGCAAGATCAAGCTGAAGCACAAGTTCAAGGACGCCATCACCCTGCAGCACCCCTGCAACCTGTCGCGCAGCGGCGACCTGGGCGAGAAGGCCGACGAACTCATGGAGATGCTCTGCGAGAACTTCATCCCCATGGAGCCCCACCGCGAGTGGAGCCACTGCTGCTGCGGCGGCGGCGGATTCATCCCCATGGGGCCGGACTACAAGAGAACCCGCATGGTCGCGGGCAAGGTCAAGGCTGAGCAGATCAAGAAGACCGGGGCCAAGTACGTGCTGGTGCCCTGCCACAACTGCACGGACCAGATCAACGACCTGAACAAGGAATACGACCTTGGCATCAAGATCGTCTCCTTCAAGCAGCTCATCTGCGAACTCATGGAAGTCCCGCCCCACATGCAACCCGAAGAGGAGGATGAATAATAATGCGCCGCTCTCACACTCTCGCCGCCATCCTCGCGGCGTTCATCCTGATCGCCTTCGGCGCTGTGGGCTACTCGCAGAGCCCCGAGATGGTCATCAACAACCCCAAGGCCTACGCTGGCGGCAAGCAGCGCGGCCCGGTGACCTTCACCCATGACAAGCACCAGGCCTACGGCGCCAAAATGGAGTGCACCACCTGCCACCACAAGTACGACCCCAAGCAGCCCGGCAAGAACCTCTGGGACATGGGTGACGAAACCTCCTGTGCGGCCTGCCACGCCGGAGCCAAGAAGACCGCCAAGCTGGACATGCAGCAAGCCTACCACAAGATGTGCTGGGGCTGTCACGAGAAGATGCCCCAGGACAAGAAGCTGGAATACGGCCCCCGCGCCTGCGCCGGCTGTCATAAAGTGAAGTAATCCCGTCTTCTCGGGAGGTCCGCCCTGGGAACCCCGGCTCCAACGGCTCAACGCCGCAAGGAGCCGGGGTTCTTTTTATTGCCCGCGCAAGGATTGCCGCCGTCCAAGAGGGCGGGGGCATGGAGACGAACCGCGCGATGGCGAACAACAGGGGATACCCCGCGGACATGCAGAGGACGTGTCGGGCGGCCCTGTTTAGCGGGCATGGAAAGCGGCAATATCGAAGGTCATGCCGTGGGATCCCGCAACGCATGATCCCGAAAGGACTGGGCAAGACATCACTGACGCCAAGGTGAGAAATATCCCGGCAGGCATGAGCGGGCCGGTAAACCCCGGCGATCCCCGCCCAACGCAGTAAGCGGGCGGCGCATGCCGGAGCGGGGCCAGCGGCCGGTCCGGCCTTGGGCGTGGTGGCGGCTCCGAGGGGCCGGGCGCGGGCCGAAGGCCCCGTTGGGCCATCAGTCCGTGCGCCAAGAAGGGTTGCGCAACCCCATGGACAGCCTGATTCATTGAGTAACACCCTGTAATATCGCAGGAAAGAGCTTGTATCAATCTGGTACAAGGCGAATTCGGGGCATGTCCGGGCCTTTGAAAGCGATCACCTGTAATACGCTGAAATATGCTGAAATTACCCAAAAAGGTAGGAATTGAGGGATATCCTGCCTGAAAACCCTACCTGAAAATACCTCGGTCTTCCGGGTGGATAAGCGTTCCTGATTTTCGATCATGACAATTCTTTCACGAATGCCTTGACGAAGCTCTGGCATGTGTTCTAGTCCCTGGTCAAAATCGTTTCAGGTTAGCTGGTTATCGCAGCACCGCGCTGGCTGGAGGGGTGGGTCTTCAGCGGCGCGTCTCGGCATTCAACCCTAGAGGCAAGGACGGGATGCGTATGGTGAAACGTGTTTCCAGGTCACGATGGGGCAGAGTTTTCTGCTTGACCCTGACCCTCTCTCTGGCGGCGGCCCTGTTGGGCGCCTTTAGTGCCGGTGAGGGCGGGCAGGCCAAGGCGCAACAGCCTCAGATGGTCTTAAGCGGCACCGCCATCGGCGGAAAACCCGGCCAGGGACCACTGTCCAAGGCTGTGTTCAACCATCAAAAACACGAGGCGGCTGTCGGCAATTGCGAAAGCTGCCACCATACCGGCTCCATGGACGCCTGTTCGTCCTGCCACACCAGCCAGGGGTCGCCTGAGGGCGGCAACATCCAGCTCTCCGAGGCCATGCACTCCGCTCAGGCCAAGGCCAGCTGCGTGGGCTGCCACTACCAGGAGACCAAGAAGAAACAGTGCGCCGGCTGCCACCAGTTCATCGCCGCCGGGCCCAAGGAAGGCTCCTGCGTGGCCTGCCACAAGGACCCCAAGGCCCCCGCTCCCGCCGCCGCCAAGCCGGCCCAGCCCGAAGTGGTGACCATCGGCTCCATCTCCAAGGATTACCAGGCCTGCGAGTTCAACCACTCCAGCCATGTGGAGATGCTGCAGGACTACGCCAAGGGCGCTCTGGCCAAGGGTTTCCACACCCAGCCTGACACCCTGTGCCAGGGCTGCCACCATCACACCCCCGCCGGCGTGACCCCGCCCAAGTGCGGCACCTGCCACGGCAAGGCCTTCCAGAAGGAAGACCCCCGGCGCCCCGGTCTGATGGCCGCCTACCATATCCAGTGCAACCAGTGCCACAAGGCCATGGGCGTGGATTCCCCCAAGGCCACTGATTGCAAGACCTGCCACGCGCCCAAGAAATAACGAGGTACCTATGAAGCGCAGAAACTTCCTGGGACTCGCCGGCGCGGCAACGGCTACGGCCCTGGCCGGCAAGGCCCAAGCCGCCGGCGGGCATTCCTTCGACGGCTACCCCAACTCCTACGGCGTTCTCTTCGACGCCAGCCGCTGCATCGGCTGCCGCCAGTGCGAGATGGGCTGCAACAAGATCAACTCCGAAAACGTCACCGAACCCTGGACCACCCTTCCCAAGAAGGACCCCAAGGCGTTCGACGAGAAAGGCCTCAACGCCACGGCCCGTACCGACGCCAGCATGTACACCCTGGTGAACAAGTACGAGCCCCAGGCCCTGGGCGGCAAGACCCCGGTGTTCAAGAAGGCCCAGTGCATGCACTGCAAGGAGCCCGCTTGCGCCTCGGCCTGCTTCGTCAAGGCCTTCACCAAGACCCCCGAGGGCGCGGTGACCTACAACGGCTCCGTGTGCGTGGGCTGCCGTTACTGCATGGTGGCCTGCCCCTGGGACGTGCCCACCTACGAGTTCAACAAGCTGATCCCCTACGTGCAGAAGTGCCACATGTGCCATCCGCACATCAAATCCGGCAAGACCACCATGCCTGCCTGCGTGAAAGCCTGCCCCATGGAGGCCCTCACCTGGGGCAAGCGCGAGGACCTGATCAAGGAAGCCTGGGCCCGCATTTCCAGCGTGCCCGGCCGCTACCTGCCCCATGTCTACGGCGAGCGCGAGATGGGCGGCACCAACTGGATGTACATCTCCAACGTGCCCTTCGCCCAGATCGGCCTGCGCGAAGACCTGGGCAAGACCCCCGCCCCGGAGATGACCTCCGGCGCGCTGGGCCTGGTGCCCCTGGTCGCATGCCTCTGGCCTGTGCTCCTGGGCGGCATCTGGCAGATCACCAAGTGGAAGGACGAGCGGGCCGAGGAAGACAAACAGAAAGCCGTTGCCGAGGCGATCGCTCAAGAGCGCGCCAAGGCCGGGAAATAAAGGAGACCGACCATGAGCCAACACGATCACGGCGCTCAGCCGGTCATTTTGCCTCCTCAGGAAGCCTGGGGGGTCATCAAGAGCCTGCTCAACCCCGTCACCTACCTGAAGTTCGCCAAGGAGCATCCGATCCTCTCGCTGATCTTCCTGGTGGGCGTGGTCGTCACGGTCAACCGCTTCCTCATCGGCGGCCTGGCCGGGACCACCAACCTGGACGACAACAACCCCTGGGGCATCTGGATCAGCTTCGACCTGCTCTGCGGCGTCGCTCTGGCGGCCGGTGGCTACACCACCACGGCCGGCGCGCTGATCTTCAACATCAAGGGCCTGCGCACCGCGGTGAAGCCCGCGATCCTCACAGCCTTCCTGGGCTACGCCTTCGTCGTGTACGCCCTGCTGTACGACGTGGGCCAGCCCTGGCGCCTGCCCTACCCCGTGTTCTGGTCGCAGGGCACCAGCTCGGTGCTCTTCGAAGTGGGTCTGTGCGTCATGCTGTACGTCACCGTGCTCATGATCGAATGGCTGCCCAACTTCACCGACTGGGTGGGCATGCAGAAGATCAGCCACGTGATCCACAAGTGCACCATCGCCCTGACCATCATGGGCATCGTGCTCTCCACCATGCACCAGTCCTCGCTGGGCATGCTGTACCTGATCGCGCCCCACAAGATGCACCCCCTGTGGTACTCCGCGCACCTGCCCCTGCAGTTCTTCGTCTCCTCGATGGTTGCGGGCATGTCCATGGTCATCTTCGAGGGCACCATCTCGCACCACTACATGCACTCCCGCATGAGCCCCGAGTACAACCGGGATCATGACGGCGTGCTGTTCGCCTTCGCCAAGGCGTGCTCCATCATCCTCTTCGGCTACTTCTTCATGAAGTGGGTTCCCATTGCCGGGGAAAACAAGTGGGGCTACATCTTCGACGGCAAGTACGGCCTGATGTGGTTGATCGAGATGTTCGGCTTCATCGCCATCCCCTGCTTCCTCTATGCGGTGGGCTACCGCTCCAGGAGCACCGGGACCATCAAGGCGGCGGCGACCATCTCGGTGCTGGGCATCGTGTTCAACCGCTTCAACGTCTCCTGGTTCGGCTTCAACATCCACCTGCGTCCCGAGCAGCAGTACTTCCCCTCGGTGCAGGAAGTCATCGTCTCGGTGTTCGTGGTCACGCTGATCATCCTGTGCTTCCGCTTCATCTCGAAGTACATGGCCATCTTCTCCGACCACCCGTCCTACAGCAAGGGCCACCACTAAGAGGAGCATCGACATGGAATTCCACGTCTATCACGACCAGATGGTCTACTCCAAGGCCGCGGCCTACATCCTGATGGCCGTCGCCCTGGCCTGCTCGGTGGTCTGGTGGAAGTTCCTCACGGGCAAGGAGCCCAAGAAGAACGACGACCATTAGACCGCTGGCTGGAACATGAAACAAAGGGCCGCGGAGCGTATGCTCCGCGGCCTTTTTTCGTGGCGGGCTATTTCAAGGACTTGAAGGCTTCGCTGAACTTGTTGATGGCGTAGGGGGCGAAGAGGCTCGCACCGCCGTAGAGGAAGGTGGTCAGGTCGGTGAGCTTGGGCATTGAACCCGTCGACCCCAGGTTCCAGATGATCGTGATGCCGATGCCCAGGAATAGCACGACGATGACCATCATCCCGAGCATGGCGATGAGCCGGCTGGTGCTGGGGATGGTTTGGGTGGATTTGACGATCTTGCTGGGGTCGCTGGCGTCGGAATTCTCGACGGTCTCGGTTTCAGAGAGCGCCTTTGCCAGAGACCAGTTCTGGTCGCGGCCAAGCAGTGCGAAGATTTTGAAGAAGGCATACACGGCAAGCACGAGCACGATGGCCTCGAGCAGGAACAGGGTCTGTTGGGGCATGGCGGCCGGGTAGGCCGCAGCCGCGGCTGCCGAAGGGGCTGCTGGCAGGAGCGCGCCGGGTGGCGGGTCTGGCGGGGCCGCCGCGTAGGTGGGAAAACCTGAGGCCAGTACCGAAACAGCAGATGCGTAGATACAGTTCATGCGCATGGAGTACCTCCTGTCACAAAGCTGTCTGGATGCTCCTGCGTACCAGGAAATAGCTCATGCGCAATAGATCGCACGCATATTTACACCATGCTATATGTATCGGTTTCATGTGTTGGCCTCTTTCTTGGCTGTAGGGGTTTGACAACCACGGAAAGAGTGCTGATACTTGGCATCAGCAATTTCAATGGAGGTCTCCAATGCTGACTCTTTCCGATTCCGCCAAGGCGCAGATCGACGCCTTTTTCACCGATAAACCAAAGTCCCCCATCAGGATTTACCTGTCGTCCGGCGGTTGTGCCGGGCCGCGCCTGGGCCTGGCCCTGGACGAGAAGAACGACGCCGACGAGGCGTTCGAGGTGCAGGGCTACTCCTTCCTGATCGAGAAGGAGCTCTTCGACCAGGGCAAGCCCTTTTCCGTCGACCTGACCCACATGGGCTTCGAGGTCGGCTCCAGCCTGGAGCTGGGCGGCGGCGGTTGCGGCTGCTCTTCCGGTGGCGGTTGCCCGTCCTCGGGCGGTTGCGGTTCCGGCTCCTGCGGCTAGAACGTTCATTCCAAAATGAAAACAGGCCCTCTCGGCAACGCCGGGAGGGCCTTTGTTTTGGTCCGGCGGGTGCCCGTCAGCTTCTATTCCGCGCCCTTATACGCATCTCCCTGCTTTGGGCCGAAATAAGTGTGCAGGGTCGGCGGTTTTTCGTATGCGGACATTGGGAAAGGCGGTGTGGCCCACTGGGAGGCGACGGGGAAACCCCGAAGAAGGACGCCGACTGGACGACGGAGGGGAGTATGGACGACCTGCGTTTCAACCTGCATTGCCACGTGTTCAACCTCAAGGCCGTATTCAGCAAGAAAACGCAGCACATCATCGCGCAGCGCGTGCTGGACGCCGGTTTCTCCACCGGGGTGGCCCAACTGGTGGTGAAGGTGATTACAGGGCTCCTGAAGGGGCCGGAGGCCATCGAGAAGATCCAGCAGCTCATCGATCCGCACCAGCACAACGACTTTCTGGAATTCCTCAAGGTGGCCCTCCTGGAGGAAATGGACGAGGTGACCAACTGGCTGCTGGGCCAGCTGGAGCCTGACGTGATCGTCACGCCGCTGATGATGGACATCACCACCCCGGACGCGAACGACGGAGCGTTCTTCCAGGCGCAGACCGACAGTACGCTGCGGCAGATGTACCGTTTCCCGGGGCGGGTGCTGCCCTTCTTCGCCTTCAACCCCTTGCGGCCCGACGCCATGACGCGGTTGGAGAACGCCTGGAGGCAGGGTTTCGTGGGCATGAAGCTCTATCCCTCCCTGGGCTACGACATCCGCTCGGCCGTGGTCGAACGCGCGGTGCGCTTCTGCGCCGAGCGGGACATGCCCATCATGCAGCACTGCAGCAAGGGCGGCTTCTACGCCACCCGGCAGGACAGGGACAACAGCCTGCCCACCTACTGGGCGACGTACCTGCAAGGCATCCCGGGCTTGAAGCTCTGCCTCGGGCACTTCGGCGGGGAGGGCGACTTCGTCACCCCGGGATCGCAGAACAACTGGACCGACGCCATCCTGAAGATGATGGCCCTGTTCAACGGCCACGAGGACATGGGCACCGTCTACGCCGACGTGGCCTACCATACCACCGGGATGCCTCCCAACGCGCCTGACGCCTACAAGGAGCGTTTGAAGTCCATTCTGGAGGAAGAGGGATGCCGCCCCTACGTGCTCTGGGGCACGGACTCCTTCCTGGTGCGCCAGAGGGTCACCGAGCGCGAGTATTGGGATAATTTCCTGGGAGGCCTGATCGGGGACGACGACTTCCACGAGATATGCTCCCTCAACGCCATGGAGTACATGGGATTCCATGGGCGCAGGCTGGCCAGGAACCTCTCCAATTACGTGAAGGTGATGCGGGCCAACTCCAGCCTGTTCGACGCCAGGCAGGCCGCTCCCTGGCTGCGGGAAAGGCTGTAGCAGAGGCCGGAGATGGATACGCGGGGCTCCGCCCCGCACCCCGCCAGGGGGATGATCCCCCTGGACCCCGCAATCAATACGGGAAGGCGGATCCTTCCCGGATGGCAGCAGATACACCTGCCACCCCGATGTGTGCGCGTTAGAACGCGAAGCGGTTGCGGGGTGCAGGGGCATCATGCCCCTGCCGGAGGGGTTTGGGGAGGCGGAGCCTCCCCAAGAGTCAACGCAAATAAAAGGCCCGCGCCCGCCGGGTGGGGGCCCGGGGCGGTGTTGTGGGGTGGAAGTGAGGGGGA
>NZ_JAKZKX010000019.1:0-43049 GCF_022808715.1 Fundidesulfovibrio agrisoli | reverse complement strand
CCCCCCCCCACCCACACCCAAAACACCCCCCCGCCCCCTCACTCTGTCCGGCGCGGGCCTTTGTTGTCGTGAGAACGTCAGGGCTATTTCTTCTTCAGGGCGGCCAGGCGGTCGGAGAGGCTCTGCTGCTCAGCGGCGGGCTTTTCCCCGGCGGCTTCCTTGAGAGCCTGGGCCAGGTAGGGGTCCTCGGACTTGGGCGGGGTGAGCAGCTGGGTCTTGGTGTTGTGCACCTCGGTCTTGGCTTCGAGCTCCGCGGCCTTCTTGGACATGGCGTCGAAGGCGGTGCCGATGGTGGAGGCCTGCTGCTTGATGCCGGCCACCACCTTGGCGCGCTCCTCCTGCTCCTTGGCGCGCTCCATGCGCACCTGGGCGGCGTCCATGCGGCGCTTGGCGTCGCTCAGGCGGGCGCGGGCGGTCTTCAGGCGCTCGGAGGCGTCCTTCACGGCCTGGGCCAGCTCGTCGTAATAGCCCTTGGCCTCGGTGGCTTCGCGCAGCTCGCGTTCCACCTCGGGAACCATCTTCTCCAGCTCGCCCAGCAGGGCGGCCAGGCTGGCCTCCACCTGGGGCTTCTCCTCGGGTGAGGCGGACTCGGCCCGGGCCTGCAGGCGCTCGGCGGCGGCCAGGCGAAGGTCGTAGTTCTTCTGGATTTCCTTGGCTTCGCGGTCTTCCTTTTCCCAGGCGTTCTTGGCCGCCACCATCTGCTGGGTCAGCTTGGTGAGCGCGTCGTCGAGCTCCCCGATCTCGGCCTCGGAGGCTGTCTCGGGGTCGAACTGCACCAGCAGCTGGACGAAACCCTGCTGGGCGTCCTGGGTCTTCTGGATGAAGAAGTGCTTCAGGAAAGTAAACATGCGTTGTCTCCTTGGAGTGTTAGGCGCGTCTTCTGAAGAACATGAAATACGCGGCGCCGCCGAAGGCCACCAGGCCCACGATGGGCCAGAGCATGCTGGAGGCGGCGTTCTTGTTCTCGATCTTGGGCTGGGCCATGACCACGTTGGGGTCAACGTCCTTGGGCAGGGCGTTGGGGTCCACGGGGGTGCCGTCCTTCTTCATCTGGTCGAGCTTGGCGTTGAGCTCGTCCAGTTGCTTCTTGAGGTCCGCGTTGGACTCGGAGAGCTTCTGGGCCTCCTGTTTGAAAGCCTGCACGCCGGGGTCGCTCTGGTGGTTGTAGAAGAAGCTGGAGCCGGAGCCGAGGTGCGAGAGCATGAACCACATGAACATGGCGTCCCACATGCCGAAGCTCGAATAGCTGTGGAAGGCGTAGCCCGGCGCGCTCCAGCCGCGGCCCGCGTAGTAGTCGCCCCGGTAGGAGCTGTAGTCCTGGTAGGAGCCGAAGGTGCGGTTCTGGTTCAGGATGGGCTTGCTGGTGCTCACCTGGCCCGGGTTCACCGGGTTGCCGGACTTGCCGAACTGGCCCTGGTACTCCTGGTAGGACTTGGTTGCGGCCGACTTGTTCACCGAAGAGGCCCCGGAGGAGGAGAAGGCCGAGGTGGACGAGGACTTCGAGCCCGTCGAGGAGGACGCGCCCGAGCTGTTGGACCAACTGGACGAGCCGGAGGGGCCGGCGGGGCTGGAGGGACTCTGGGCCGAGGAACCGGACCCGGAGGACCAGCCCGAGGAAGTGCCGGACGTGCTGCCCGAGCTCGACCCGGACGGAGTAGAGGACGACCCGGAGGACCAGCCGGAGGAGGAGCTGGTCGAACTGGAAGTACCGGAGGAGCTGGTGGAGCTCGGCTTGGATGAGCTTGACCACCCGGAGGATGAGCTTGAGCGGCTGCCGCTGGAAGAGAACGAGCTGCGGCTGGAGCTCGAACTGGAGGATGTCTTGGCCAGCGAAAGGGCGGCTGGCCCGAACACCATGCACAGGGCCAGAGCCAGGGCCAGAAGCGTTCTGAAGCGCATGGGTGACTCCTTAATAGATCTTGAGCGCCTGCGGGGTCATGACCACCCCAGTGAGGATGCGGACCAGGGCCTGGCCGGGCTCGTCGTCGGCCGAGACCAGCAGGTACTCGCGGCTGTCGCCAAGCTCGCGGCTGTAGAGCATCAGCTTGTGCTCGACCACGATGGGCTCCTTGGTGGGGTCCACGAAGATGCGCTCCTGGGCCTCCACGGGCTCGGCGTAGTCCCCGTCGCCCCAGTCGCGCGTGTAGCGCACCCCGTCGGGGGAGGTGATGTCCTGCCCGCCGATGAGCCCGCCTTCGCCGAGCCAGGTGTCCCAATCGCCGGGGGTGGCCGGGAAGACCTCCTGCAATACCTGGAGGCAGTTAACGTCCAGGACGGTGCCGTCCTTCTGCTGCTGGAACTGGTACACGGCCTGTCGCTCGCCGGCCTTCACGTAGGCCCGGGAGATGGTCAGGCCGAAGAGCTCCATGCCGGAGACGGCCTCCACCACGATCTCCCCGGAGGGCAGGGGCAGAGTCAGGCCCAGGCCCTCGTAGCGCAGGGCTTCGCCCGGCTCCACGGCCAGGATGGCCCCGATGCGCAGGGTGTCCGGCAGCTTGGGGTACTGGGGATGGTAGGAATCTTCCTTCTTTGATTTCCAGAACATGCAGGCTCCTTCAGCAAGGGGGTGGAGTCCAGTTGCATTTAGAGTGGGGCCGGGGGTTTGGCAAGATGAGCAGAACCTTTCAAAGATGAAATGATGTTCATGTGCCCGCGGGCGGGAATCAGGCTGGCAGGAAATCGTAGGCGCCAACGCCCTGCACCAGGAGCACGCGGCAGGGCTCGGGGCCGAGGCAGCGCACGCGGTGCGGGGTCCCAGCGGGGATGCGTTTGAATTCGCCCGGCGCGATGGCGTGGGTTTCGTCGGGGTCGGTGGTGGAAATCTCCACCGCGCCCTTGAGGCAGAAGGAGGTGTCGTCCACGGTGTTGTGGCGGTGCCAGGGTATCTCCTGGCCCGGGGCGAAATCCATGAGCGTGACGCGGAGTTCAGGGGTCTGGGCGATGGTCTGCTTGCCGGCGATGGCGTAGGGGGGTGGGCTCGTCTGCATGGCGTCTCCTTGCAGGCGCCGGGGCGGGAGGCTACCCCGGCGCGCCGAGTTGCGATTGCCTTCAGGCGTGCGCGTTATCCGCTGCGGGCGCATGGCAGAAAGCGCCCGGCGGCCTGCGCCGCGCCCCCGGCCGTGTACGCCTAGGACGAGGGTCCGGCGATGGCGGCGCGGGCGTGCGTGAAGCGGTACACGTCGCCTTCCATCAGGAAGGGGGTGTGCACGAAGCTTTCCATCTTCGGGGTCTTGTACTTCAGGCGCCCGAACCCGCCGCACAGAGCGGTGATGGTCACGGTCTTGCGCTGCCAGGGGTTGAAGAAGATGCGCCCAAGTTTGAGCCCGGTGGCGGTGTCTTCGATCTCCACGGCCCTGGGGAAGGAGCTGTGGTTCTCAAGCTCCACGTTCACCAGCACGCCGGAGAAGAACTCGGCGAAATCCATGAGCTTGCCGTAGCGGAACTTGTAGTTCTCGCGGACGGTCTCGATTTTGCCGGCCAGGGTTTCAACCTCATCGTCGTCGAGGTGCTGAAAGGTGTTTTTCAGGTGCGTCCGCAACAGGTGAGCCTCGTCCATTGATAGCCTCCTCATGTGTTCGAGTCTTTCGTCGCCGTCTATCACCGGAAAATCGTCGTGGTCAATTTCCGAAGCCGCGCGGGCGGCCGCCATGAGCAGTGGAAGCGTTACCATCGGGTTGCCTGTACGTCTCTTTGTCAAAAAAATGGGAGCCGCGCGGGCGGCTCCCAAAAGCAACATGAACAGGGTCGGTTGTAAAGCCTATTTGGAGGCCACCACGGAGACGGTCTGGGTGGCGATCTCCAGCTCTTCGTTGGTGGGAATCACGTACACGGCCACCGGCGAATCGTCGGAGGAGATCTTGCAGACCTCGCCGCGCTTGAAGCCGTAGTTGCGGTCCTTGTCGATCTTCACGCCCACGGAGCCCAGGCCTTCGCAGACCATCTGGCGCACGTCGGTGTCGTTCTCGCCGATGCCCGCGGTGAAGGCGATGGCGTCGCAGCCGTCAAGGGCGGCCAGGTAGGCGCCGATGTACTGCTTCACGCGGTAGCAGAACATCTCGACGGCAAGCTGGGCCATCTTGTCGCCCTTGGCGCGGGCTGCGTGGATGTCGCGCATGTCGTTCATACCGCAGATGCCCTTGAGGCCGCTCTGCTTGTTGAGCAGGTTGTCGATCTCCTCGACGCTCATGCCCTTGTTCTTGGCCAGGAAGGCGTAGATGGAGGCGTCGATGTCGCCGGAGCGGGTGCCCATCATCAGGCCCTGCAGCGGGGTCAGGCCCATGGAGGTGTCAACGCAGACGCCGTTCTTCACGGCGTCCATGGAGCAGCCGTTGCCCAGGTGCACGGTGATGCAGCTGGTCTTGTCGAAGGGCTTGCCGATGACGGAGGCGGTCTTCTTGGCCACGTACCAGTGGGAGGTGCCGTGGAAGCCGTAACGGCGCACGCCCAGCTCCGTGTAGTAGGAGTAGGGGATGGCGTAGGTGGCGGCGTAGTCGGGGATGGTGGCGTGGAAGGCGGTGTCGAACACGGCCACCTGGGGCACGCCGGGGTAGAGCACTTCCGCGGCCTCGATGCCGATGAGCTGGGGCGGGTTGTGCAGGGGGCCCAGGATGAAGAACTTGCGGATGGTGGCCTTCACGTCGGTGTCGATGACCACGGGCTCGCGGTACACGGTGCCCGCGTGCAGCACGCGGTGGCCGATGGCGGCGATGTCGGAGACGGCGCTCACAACCTTGGTCTCGGGGTTGGAGCTGATGAGCACGTTGGCGGCCTTGAGGGCGGCGCCGTGGTCGGGGAAGGCCTCCTCGGAGCTCACGGCCTTCTGCTTGTCGCTGCCGGGGAAGGACTTGTGGGCGATCTTGCCCATGGGGTCGCCGATGCGCTCCACAAGGCCGGAACAGAGCACCTCCTGGGTGTTCATGTCGATGAGCTGATATTTAAGCGACGAGCTGCCGCAGTTGAGAACCAGGACGTTCATGCAAAGGCTCCTTACGATGTATTAGTGCTGCGCCTGAATGGCGGTGATGACGACGGTGTTCACGATGTCCTCCACGGTGCAGCCGCGGGAGAGATCGTTCACGGGCTTGTTCAGGCCCTGAAGGACGGGGCCGATGGCCACGGCCGAGGCGGCGCGCTGAACGGCCTTGTAGGTGTTGTTGCCGGTGTTGAGGTCCGGGAAGATGAACACGGTGGCCTTGCCCGCCACGGCGGAGCCCGGCATCTTCAGCGCCGCGACCTCGGGGTCGATGGCGGCGTCGTACTGCAGGGGGCCTTCCAGCAGGAGCTCGGGGGCCATTTCGTGGGCGATCTTGGTGGCCTCGCGGACCTTGTCCACCTCGGCGCCGGAGCCGGAGCTGCCGGTGGAGTAGGAGAGCATGGCGATGCGCGGCTCGACCCCGAAGGCGGCGGCGGTGTGCGCGGACTGGATCGCGATTTCAGCCAGCTGCTGGGCGTTGGGGCTGGGGTTCACGGCGCAGTCGCCGAAGACCAGCACCCGGTCGGCCAGGCACATCAGGAA
Organism: Fundidesulfovibrio agrisoli; assembly: GCF_022808715.1. Taxonomy (GTDB): domain Bacteria; phylum Desulfobacterota; class Desulfovibrionia; order Desulfovibrionales; family Desulfovibrionaceae; genus Fundidesulfovibrio; species Fundidesulfovibrio agrisoli. The sequence goes on along the minus strand of NZ_JAKZKX010000019.1, from coordinate 37,534 downwards.
CACGGAGCTCACGATGGACATGCCGGGCTTGGTCTTGATGATCTGCAGGGCCGGGCGGATGGTGTCCTGCGTGGTGTTGATGGAGCCGGAGACCATGCCGTTGGCCTGGCCCATCTGCACCATCATGGTGCCGAAGTAGGTGGGGGAGAGCATCTGGTCGCGGGCCATCTCCTCGGTGACGCCCTTGGCTTTGCGCATCTCGTAGTAGGTGTGCCAGTACTGCTCGTAGAACTCGGACTTGGCCGGGTTGACGATCTGGGCGCCGGAGAGGTCCAGGCCCAGCTGGGAGATCAGCGGATGGACCTCGTCCTCCTTGCCCAGGATGGTCAGGTCGGCCACGCCGCGGCGCAGCAGGATGTCGGCCGCCTTGAGGATGCGGGTGGAGGTGCCCTCGGGCAGAACGATGTGCTGGCGCTGGAGCTTGGCCTTGTCGATCAGGCTGTACTCGAACATCTTGGGCGTGATCTTGGAGGAGCGCTTGGCCTCCAGGCGGGAGCGGAAGTCCTCGCCGTTGACGTGCTTCTCGAAGGTGCCCAGGGCGGTGGCGATCTTCTTCTGGTCGTCGGACTCGATGCGGCCGTAGAGGTCCATGAGGATGCGGGCCACCTTGTAGGTGTGGCCTTCGGCCAGCAGAACCGGCAGGGGCACGCCGGTCCATCCGTCGATGAGCTTCTTGATGCTGGAGTTGGGCTCGATGCCGCCGGTGAGCACGATGCCGGCCACGTCCTGATAGGCGGTGGACAGGCGGGAGGCGTAGCAGCCCAGCACCACGTCGGCGCGGTCGCCCGGGGTGATGACCAGGGCGCCCTTCTTGATGTATTCCAGGAAGTTGCCCACCTGCATGGCGGCCACGATGTAGTCGTCGATGGGGGTGTCGAGCTGGTCCTGCCCGTAGAGCACCTGGGCGTTCAGCCACTTGGTCACGTCGGCCACGGTGGGCTTGCCCAGGGTGGCGTCCTCGGGGATGGCGTAGGTCAGGCAGTCCTGCCCGCCGATGTACTTGCAGGTCAGCCCGTTGAGGACCTTCTCCTCGAAGCCGGGGTCCACGCGGTTGACGATGGTGGCGAAGATGTCCAGGCCCTTCTCCGAGAAGGTGTCGATGGCGATCTGGGTGGAGGCGATGAGGGCCTCGGCGGGCTTGTCCAGGCCGTTGGAGACCAGGATCACCGGGCAGCCGATGTTGGAGGCGATCTCGGCGTTGATGTCGGACTCGAAGGCCAGGTCGCTGCCCAGGAAGTCCGTGCCTTCGAGCAGCACGAAGTCGTACTTGGACTCGAGCTCCTTGTACTTGGCAAGGATGTTCTCGATCATCACGGTGTGCTTGCCCTGGTTCATCATGTCGCGGGCCTGGTCCAGGGTGTAGACGAAGGTGTCCTCGTAGCGCATGTTCAGGTAGAACTGCGAGAGGATCAGGTTGATGTCGTGGTCTTTCTTGCCCTGGGTGGAGCCGGAGATGATGGGGCGGAAGAAGGCGACGCGCTGGAAATCCTTCAGGAGCAGCTGCATAACGCCCAGGCAGATGGCGGATTTGCCGCTGCGGGCCTCGGTGGCTATGATATAGAGGTTTTTAGCCATGCGATTCTCCTCGTTTGCAATGGGGTGGTTGGTGCCGGCGGGAAGAGCCACAGGTGGAGGAGGCTGCCGCCGGATGAGAGAGTGAACCAATAAGAAGGCCGGTTTGCGGCCTGAGAAGTCGGAGTTCCGGCGCGCAGGCCGGGGCGTCGGGCGACGCATATACGGAGGCGGGCGCGCTGTGGCGCGCCAGGAAAGACAGGGTGGGGGTCATGACGGTCCACGCAAGGATTGTGCTCCGGCGGGGCGAGGCCCCGTCGAAACTGGATTCGCAGGCCCTAACAAGGACCGTGCCAGATGTCCATGTTTGGCAATGGTGCATAATTCCAAGCTGTTGTCGATTCCCGTCAACTGCATCGTAGACTTATTTTCCAGACAAAACCAGAAGTGAATTGGGCCCGAGTGGTGTCGTTGCGGCTTGGGGGCGATGGACTTGGGTGAGGCTGGCTGTTCAAACACCCGGATACGCAGGGAATATTGCGAGAAGGGCCTTGCTCCGTCCGGTAAATCGGACAGGTCCGAATTGCGGGACGGAGCGTATCGAGTTTTGGAGGATCTCAGCCTACGCGAAGGATGTCGCGCGCCTCCTGCTCCGTGAGCGGCCGCCCCAGGCGCTCCGAGGCCTCGCGCACGCGGCTCACCAGCGCCTCCACATCCACGGCGGCGGGGTCGATGCCCATCTCGTTGAGCTTGGCGGCCACGGCCGCGCGTCCGCTCTTCTTGCCCAGGGCGGTGGAGCGCGCAAGGCCCAGCCGCGCCGGGTCGTAGGGCTCGAACAGGGCCGGGTCGCGGGCGATGCCGTGCACGTGCAGGCCCGTTTCGCAGGCGAACTGCCCGCTCCCGGCCACGGCCTTGCGCGGCGAAATTTCAATCCCAGCGGCTTCGGCCACGGCCCCGCACAGCCCCGGCAGTTCCGCCACGGCGTAGTCCCGCCCCAGGCGCAGGTGCAGGTAGGCGGCCAGCTCCTCGGTGCAGGCCAGCCCGGCGCGCTCGCCCAGGCCCAGCACCGTGCAGTCGGCGTAGTCGGCCCCGGCCAGCAACCCGGCCAGGGCGTTGCCCGTGCCCAGCCCGAAATCGTTGTGGCAGTGCACGCCCACCGCGATCTTCACCCCCGCCTTGAGCCGGACCACGGCCTCGGCCACGGAAAGCGGATTCCAGACCCCCACCGTGTCCGAGAGCCGCACCCGCGACGCCCCCGCGGCCTGGGCCGCCAGGGCCGCGCGCACCAGAAAATCAGGATCGGCGCGGGAGGCGTCCTCCAGGCCCACGGAGACCCGGGCCGCGCCCAACTCCCCGGCCAGGGCCACGTGGCGGGCCAGGTGCTCCAGGAGTTCTTCCTCCTCCATCTTCAGGCGGGTGCGCATGTGCGCGGCGGAGACGGGCAGGCCCATGTGCAGCCAGTCCGCGCCCAGGGGGGCGGCCGTCTCGATGGCGTCGCGGCGGCAGGCCGTCCACACCGAGACGGGCGGGGCGCCGTCGCGGGCGCGGGCCAGCTCCAGCAGGGCGGCCAGGCTCCCGTCGCGGCCGGCAACGCCCAGCTCCAGCTCGTCCACGCCCAGGCGGCACAGCCGCTCCAGAATGTCCGCCTTCTGCTCCGGGCGGAAATAGACCCCGAAGCACTGTTCGCCTTCGCGCAGGGTGGAGTCGATGAGCTTCACGGCTTCCCTGCCTCCGTGCCGGGGGTCTCCCTGGCCAGGAGCCTGGCGAAGTCGCGCGCGGGCACCGGCTTGGAGAAAAGGTAGCCCTGGAACCCGCCGCCGCAATCCAGCGCCTTGAGGAATTCAAGCTGCTCCTCAGTCTCGACGCCCTCCGCCACCACCTCCAGGCCCAGGTTCTTGGCGATGGAGACGACGGAGCTGACGATGGCCGCGTCCTCCTGGTCGGAGGGCAGGCCGCCTATGAAGGATTTGTCGATCTTGAGCGTGGTGATGGGCAACCGCTTGAGATAGCTCAGGGAGGAGTAGCCCGTGCCGAAGTCGTCCAGGGCCACGGTGATGCCCATGACGGTCAGGGCGGAAAGGCGGCTGTGGGCCTGCTCGAACCCGGTGAGAAAGAGGCTCTCGGTCACCTCCAGCTCCAGGCTGGTGGGTGGCAGTCCCGTGCGCTCCAGGATGGCCATCACGGTGTCCACCAGGCCGGGCTGCTCCAGTTGCCGGGCGGAGAGGTTCACGGCCAGCTTCAGGTGGGCGTGCCCTTCGTCGGCCCAGATGCGGGCCTGCCTGCAAGCCTGCTCCAGCACGATCTCCCCCAGGGGGACGATGAGGCCCGTCTCCTCGGCCAGGGGGATGAATTCCGCCGGGGAGACCACGGACCCGTCGGAGCGGTGCCAGCGCACCAGGGCCTCCATGCCCTGGATGGAGCCGGTGAGCAGGTCCACCCTGGGCTGGTAGTGCACCCTGAACTCATCCCTGGCCAGGGCCTTGCGCAGGTCGTTCTCCAACTGCAGGCCGCGCAGCACCCTGTCGCCCAGGTCCTCCGTGAAGAAGGCGTAGCCGCTGGGGCCGGAGCGTTTGGAGGTGTACATGGCGATCTCGGCGTTGCGCATGAGCTGGCCGGGGTCCGTGCCGTCGTTGGGCGAGATGGCGATGCCCACGCTGGCCGAGATGCGCAGTTCCTGCCCCAGTATCTCCAGCGGGGCGGCCAGGCTGGTCAGGATGCGGCCCGCCACGTGCGCGGCGTCCTCGGGCTCGCGCAGGCCGGTGAGCAGCATGTAGAAGGTGTCGCCCCCGTAGCGGGAGAGGGTGTCGGCCTGGCGCATCAGCGGGGTCAGCCTGCGCGAGACCTCCGCCAGGAGCAGATCCCCGGCGCGGTGCCCCAGGCTGTCGTTGACGGCCCGGAAGCGGTCCAGGTCCAGGCAGATCACGCCCAAAAGCCCGCCGGACTTGGCGGCGTTGCGCAGGGCCACGCCCAGGCGGTCCTGGAAGAGGAACCGGTTGGGCAGGTCGGTCAGGGCGTCGTGGTAGGTCTGCTGGTGGATGAGGTCCTTGTCGCGCTTGATGTCCGTGAGGTCGTGGAACACGGCCACATAGCGCTGCAGCGCGCCGGAGCCGTCGCGCACGGCGGTGATGGCCAGCCACTCCGGGTAGGCCTCGCCGGACTTGCGGCGGTTCCATATCTCGCCGGACCAGTGCCCGGTCTCGGAAATGGCCCGCCACATGTCCGCGTAGAAGGCGTCGTCGTGCCGGTCGGACTTGAGCACTCGCGGGTTGCGGCCCACGACCTCGCCGGCGTCGTAGCCGGTGATGGCCGTGAACGCCGGGTTGACCCACTCGATGTTCCCCTCGGGGGAGGTGATGGACACCCCCTCGCGGCAGACACCGAGCACGGTGCTCAAGAGGCGAAGAATCTCGTCCTGCGAGAGCCCGGGATAGGTGGATTCCATGTACGTCAGCCTTCGCCCGCGAAGCAGGGTCTAGAAGAATTGCAGCAGCATGCGCGTGGCCATGATGAACAGGAAGACCGCGAAGACCTTCTTGAGCTTGGCCACGGGCAGCTTGTGCGCGATCTTCGCCCCGGTGGGGGCGGTGAGCATGCTGCAGACCACCAGCCCGATCAGGGCGGGGATGTAGATGAATCCCAGGGTCGCGCCCGGCAGCCCGGCCTTGCCCAGGCCGCCGAAAATGTAGCCCACGGTGCCGGCCAGGGCGATGGGGAAGCCGATGGCCGCCGAGGTGCCCACGGCCTGGTGCATGGGGATGTTGCACCAGGTCATGAACGGCACGGAGAGGGTGCCGCCGCCGATGCCCACCAGGGCGGAAATGACGCCGATGCCCGAACCCACGCCGAAGATGCCCTTGGCGCCGGGGATCTCGCGGCTGGGCTTGGGCTTGATGTTCAAAAACATCTGGAAGGAGACGTAGTAGAGGAAGAAGACGAAGAAGCCCTTGAGGAATCCGCTGGAGAGGATGGAGGCCAGCCAGCTGCCCGCCAGGGTGCCCACGATGATGCCGGGGGCGATGGCCTTGACCACGTTCCAGCGCACGGCCCCGTGTCTGTGGTGGGCGCGCATGCTGGAGACGGAGGTGAACATGATGGAAGCCAGGGAGGTGCCCAGGGCCATCTGCATCATGTATTCGGGGGGCATTCCCTGCGCGGTGAAGAGCACGGACAGCACGGGGACGATGACGATGCCGCCTCCGACGCCCAGGAGCCCGGCCAGGACCCCCGCAACCGCGCCGGCGAGGGCGTACAGCAGCCAGTACGTAACCATCGGATACTCCGGATCGAAAAATTGCGGCGCAGGCCGCCGCTTGGCCAGGACTACTGACTTTTGCCGAGGATGTCGACAATCCCAGGCGGGTGGAATCAAGCGCCGGCAGGCCTTTCGGATGGGATGGGGGGCCCCTTTACATGTGTCAGCGGCCGGAGGGCGCAGCTGTCGACATTCGATCTTACAAAAAGGAGAACAAAATTGTAAACTTTTTTGAAACATCACAGTGTGACATCGCCGAACGCCCCCATCTGCCAGATTCACCCGAACTCCCCGCAGCCCGCTCCAGCCAACGATTTTACCAAATTTGCAAAAAACTGCCTGTTTTGGCACGGCGCTTGCCTTATGCCTTGCGTATTTCAAATCGACCCCATCCCCTTTCGGAGGTTTGTCATGAGAAAGATCGCAATTTACGGCAAAGGCGGCATCGGCAAGTCCACCACCACCCAGAACACCGTGGCCGGTTTGGCCACCCTGGGCAAGAAGGTCATGGTCGTGGGCTGCGACCCCAAGGCCGACTCCACCCGCCTGCTCCTCGGCGGCCTGCAGCAGAAGACCGTCCTGGACACCCTTCGTGAGGAAGGCGAGGACGTGGAGCTCGAAGACATCCTGAAGCCCGGCTTCAAGGGCACCATGTGCACCGAGTCCGGCGGCCCCGAGCCCGGCGTCGGCTGCGCCGGCCGCGGCATCATCACCTCCATCAACCTGCTCGAGCAGCTGGGCGCCTATACCGACGACAAGAAGCTCGACTACGTGTTCTACGACGTCCTGGGCGACGTCGTGTGCGGCGGTTTCGCCATGCCCATCCGTGAAGGCAAGGCCCAGGAGATCTACATCGTCGTCTCCGGCGAGATGATGGCCATGTACGCCGCCAACAACATCTGCAAGGGCATCGTGAAGTTCGCCGAGGCCGGCGGCGTGCGCCTGGGCGGCCTGATCTGCAACTCCCGCAAGGTCGACCGCGAGCTGGACCTCATCACCGCCCTGGCCGACCGCCTCGGCACCCAGATGATCCACTTCGTACCCCGCGAGAACCAGGTGCAGCGCGCCGAGCTCAACCGCAAGACGGTCATCGACTTCTCCCCCGAACACCCGCAGGCCAACGAGTACCTGGCCCTGGCCTCCAAGATCCAGGACAACCAGAAGTTCGTCATCCCCACTCCGCTGCCCATCGAGGAGCTGGAGTCCCTGCTGGTGGAATTCGGCATCGCCAACTAGCGGCCGACGGAACAACATAGAGCAAGACAGGAGAAACGAGCATGTCCCTTATCATGATCCGTTCCATCGTCCGCCCCGAGAAGGCCGACGACGTGATGGCCGCCCTCATGGACGCCGGCTTCCCGGCCGCCACCAAGCTCGCGGTCGCCGGCCGCGGCAAGCAGCGCGGCATCAAGATCGGCGAAGTGACCTACGACGAGATTCCCAAGGTCCAGATCATGACCGTCGTGTCCGAGAAGGACAAGGACTACGTGATCAAGACCATCGTTGACTCGGCCCGCACCGGCGGGAAGGGCAACTTCGGCGACGGCAAGATCTTCGTCACCCCGGTTGAAGAGATGTACACCATCAGCTCCGGCGTGAAGGAGACCGACCTCTCGAGCATCGGGGAGGCCAGGCCATGAAGGAAGTCATCGCCATCGTTCGCATGAACAAGATGAACCAGACCAAGAAGGCGTTGACCGACGCGGGCATCGCGGCCTTCTTCGCCCACGAGGCCTGGGGACGCGGCAAGGGGCTGGTGAACTCGATCGTGGCCGCGGGCGCGGCCCAGGGCTACCAGGAAGCGGCCGAAGTGCTCGGCAGCAAGGGCAAGCTCTTCGCCAAGCGCCTGATCACCGTGGTGGTGCCCGACGAGCAGGTGAGCACCGTGGTGGAGGCCATCATGGCCGCCAACAAGACCGGCCAGGCCGGCGACGGCAAGATCTTCGTGGTGCCCATGGCCGACTCCGTGCGCGTGCGCACCGGCGAGAGCGGCAACTGCGCCATCGCGTAAACGGCTCCCCGAGCCCCGAAACGGAGCCCCTGAAGAGGAAGCATTATGGACGCCCCAATCACTGAAAAGGTCGCCCCGGCGATCGATCCGGAAGAAGTCAAGAAGGAGCTTCTGGCCAAGTACCCGCCCAAGGTCGGCCGCAAGCGCTCCCAGCAGATATACATCAAGGAAAACGAGGGTCCCGAGGACCGCGAGGTGCTCTCCAACGTGCGCACCGTCCCCGGCATCGTGACCATGCGCGGCTGCACCTACGCAGGCTGCAAGGGCGTTATTCTCGGCCCCACGCGCGACATCGTGAACATCACACACGGCCCCATCGGCTGCGGCTTCTACTCCTGGCTGACCAGGCGCAACCAGACCGACGCGTCCGCCCCCGGCGCCGAGAACTACATCCCGTATGCGTTCTCCACCGACATGCAGGACGAGGACATCATCTTCGGCGGCGAGAAGAAGCTCAAGAGGGCCATCCAGGAAGCCTACGACCTGTTCAAGCCCAAGGCCATCGCCATCTTCTCCACCTGCCCCGTCGGCCTCATCGGCGACGACGTGCACGCCGTGGCCCGCGAGATGAAGGCCCTGCTCGGCATCAACATCTTCGGCTTCTCCTGCGAGGGCTACAAGGGCGTCTCGCAGTCCGCCGGCCACCACATCGCCAACAACAAGATCTTCACCGAGGTCATCGGCACCTCCGACACCCCCAACCGCACCGGCAAGTACAACATCAACATGCTGGGCGAGTACAACATCGGCGGCGACGCCTTCGAGATCGAGCGCATCCTGGACAAGTGCGGCATCACCGTGAACGCCACCTTCTCCGGCAACTCGACCTACAACGACTTCGCCTCCGCCCAGATGGCCGACCTCTCCTGCGTCATGTGCCACCGCTCCATCAACTACGTGGCGGACATGATGGAGACCAAGTACGGCATCCCCTGGATCAAGGTGAACTTCATCGGCGCCCACGCCACGGCCAAGAGCCTGCGCCGCATTGCCGCCCACTTCGGCGACCCCGAGCTGATCGCCAAGGTCGAGGCCGTCATCGCCGAGGAGATGCCCCTGGTCGAGGCCGCCCTGGCCAAGATCAAGCCCCGCACCACCGGCAAGACCGCGATGCTCTTCGTGGGCGGCTCCCGCGCGCACCACTACCAGGAGCTCTTCGCCGAACTGGGCATGACCACCCTGGCCGCCGGTTACGAGTTCGCCCACCGCGACGACTACGAAGGCCGCCACGTCATCCCGACCATCAAGATCGACGCCGACTCCCGCAACATCGAGGAGCTGCACGTCGAGGCCGACCCCGAGCGCTACAGCCCCCGCATGAGCGAGGAGGACATGAAGGCCCGCGAGGAATCCGGCTGGAAGTACAAGGAGTACGAAGGCCTGGTGCCCGACATGGCTCCCAAGACAATGATCATCGACGACCTCAACCAGTACGAGGCCGACAAGCTGATCGAAATGTACAAGCCCGACATCTTCTGCGCCGGCATCAAGGAGAAGTACTCCGTGCAGAAGATGGGCGTGCCCCTGAAGCAGCTGCACTCCTACGACTACGGCGGTCCGTACGCCGGGTTCCGGGGCGCTGTGAACTACTACAAAGACATCGACAGGATGGTGAACACCAAGGTCTGGAGCAAGGTCAAGGCTCCCTGGGCCGCGGATGGTCCCGAACTCACCGCCTGCTACGTGGCCGGCTAGGAGGAACTACCATGGCTATGCTCAGACACACACCGGCCGAAATCACGGTCGACCGCACGGCCCTGACCATCAACCCGGCCAAGACCTGCCAGCCCGTCGGCGCCATGTACGCGGCCCTGGGCATCCACGGGTGCATGCCGCACTCCCACGGCTCCCAGGGATGCTGTGCCTACCACCGCTCCGCGCTGACCAGGCACTACAAGGAACCCGTCACCGCGGCCACCAGCTCCTTCACGGAAGGCTCCTCGGTGTTCGGCGGGCAGGCCAACCTGCTCACCGCCATCCAGAACATCTTCTCCGTGTACGAGCCCGAGGTCGTGGCGGTGCACACCACCTGCCTCTCCGAGACCATCGGCGACGACATGACCCAGATCGTGGAGAAGGCCCGCACCGAGGGCAAGGTGCCCGCGGGCAAGCACGTGATCTACTGCAACACCCCCTCCTACGTGGGTTCGCACGTCACGGGCTACTCCAACATGGTGCAGGGCATGGTCAAGAACCTGGCCAAGTCCACCGGGACCAAGAACGGCAAGGTCAACGTGATCCCCGGCTTCTGCGAGCCCTCGGACATGGCCGAGATCAAGCGCCTGGCCAAGCTCATGGGCGCCGACGTGACCATGTTCCCGGACACCTCCGGCGTCATGGACGCCCCCCTGACCGGCAAGTACGAGATGTTCCCCAAGGGCGGAGCCACCGTTGAGGAGATCATGTCCTCCGGCGACGCCGTGGGCACCATCGCCCTGGGCCAGTGGGCCGCCGCCGCCCCGGCCAAGTACCTGGACGCCGAGTTCAAGGTCCCCTGCGAGATCATGGGCCTGCCCTTCGGCATCGAGGACACCGACGCCTACATCATGGCCCTCTCCAAGATGAGCGGCAAGGCCGTGCCCGCCTCCATCGACTTCGAGCGCGGCCAGGTGGTGGACGTCCTCTCCGACTACAGCCAGTACTTCTACGGCAAGCGCGTTGCCCTGGCCGGCGACCCCGACCAGATCATCGGCCTGACCAAGTTCCTGGTGGAGCTGGACATGATCCCGGCCTACATCGTCTCCGGAACCCCCGGCAACAAGCTGGAGAAGGCCATCCGCGAGATCACCAAGGACGTGCCCGGCGAAGTCAAGTTCAAGTGCCCCGGCGACATGTTCCTGCTGCACCAGTGGATCAAGCAGGAGCCCGTGGACCTGCTGATCGGCAACTCCTACATGAAGTACATCGCCCGCGACGAGGACATCCCGCTGATCCGCCACGGGTTCCCCATCGTCGACCGCTTCGGCCACTCCATGTTCCCCACCGTGGGCTACAAGGGCGCCCTGCGGCTGATGGAGAAGATCCTCGACGCCCTGCTCACGCGCCGCGACCGCGACGCCTCCGAGACCGAGTTCGAGCTGGTTTACTAGGCGACACATCGGGGGTGCGCGCCCCCGGCCTCACCATACCGCCCGGCCCGCGCGCGGCCCCGAAAGGGGGGCGCGGGGGCCGGGCGGAAACTCAAAGAGGAGTAGCGAAGATGGTCAACAAACCCAAACACCACATCCTGGTCTGCAACAGCTTCCGCGCCAAGGGCGAGCCCAAGGGCGTCTGCTTCAAGGCCGGCGGCGGCATGCTGCAATACATGGAGACCGAGATTCTGGACCGCGGCCTGGACATCCTCATCACCGGCTCCGGCTGCCTCAAGCAGTGCGAGCAGGGCCCCGTGATGATCGTCTACCCCGAGCAGTGGTGGTACGGCGGCATCGACTCCGAGGAGAAGGTGGACGAGATCCTGGACGCGCTGGAGAACGGCGAGCCCTGCGAAGACTACCTGATCTAGACTGCTATTTACGCCCCGGCCGGAGAGCGAAGAGAGCGCGCTCCCCGGCCGGGCGCACGACTTCATGCCGGGTGCCAGGCCGGCGTGAATGGGCCTCCTGCCTGCCTCACCTCAGGGAGAAGGGCGCCCCGACTTGTTCGGGGCGCCCTTCGTGCGTCGTGACATGGAGTACGAAAGCCGGACCAGGGTGGGCGGCTATTTGAACAGCCGCTTGCGGTACACGTAGAGGTGCCTTGCCAGCAGCGCGGCGAACGCGCCTCCTGCCCAGGCGTGGGCGCGCTCGTTGCGCAGGGCCAGGGCGGCCAGGGCCAGGCCCAGGCTTGCGGCCATGCCCCGCTTCACGCTGCGCATGGAGGGCCAGGCGAGGCTCCTTTTGGCGCAGGGTGCGGCGGGCGCGAGCCGCTCCTCCAGGGTTTTGCGCACCGCGCGGTCGTGCCCGGGGCCGGGCGGGTAGGTTATCAGCAGGCTGTTGCTGCGCGGGTTGTGCTTAAGCGTCACCCCCGTGACGGCCTCGCCCAGGGCGGCGCGCAGTGCCTGCAGCGCGTGTTCGGGGAAGCCGGGCTCCAGCCGCGCCCGGATGCGGCCGGGCAGGATGCTCGTGAGCATGTCAGGACTCCTTCGTCGCAGGCTGAACCGCCTTGAGCGGGCGCAGGGCGTTGACGGCCGCCGCCAGGGTGGCGCTGTTGTGCATCAGCGCCGAGATCTGGGGCGAAAGCCTGCCCACCAGCCCGCCCGCCAGCAGCAGGGTGTTGACCCCGACGATCAGCAGGTAGTTGCGTTTGACCCTTTCCAGCGCGGACTTGGCCAGCAGGCGCGCCCTGGCCAGGGCGGTGAGGTCGCCGGTGGTGAGCACCACGTCGGCCACCTCCCTGGTGACGTCCGCGCCCTGGTGCATGGAGATGCCCACGGAGGCCCTGACCAGGGCCGGGGCGTCGTTGAGCCCGTCGCCCACCATGGCCACGGTGTGGCCCTCGGCCAGCAGATCCTCGACCACCCGGTGCTTTTCGTCCGGGAGCACCTGGGCGACCCACTCGGTGATGCCGAGCTGTTTTGAGATGCGCGCGGCCATGCCGTCCAGGTCGCCGGTGAGCATGACGACGCGCTTGACCCCGGTGTCGTGCAGCGCCTGGAGGGCCTGGGCCGCTTCGGGCCGCAGGGGGTCGTCCAGGGTGATGAGCCCGGCCAGGGCGTCCCCCACGGCCAGGTACAGCAGGGAGTGCCCCTGTTCCGCCAAGACGTTCGCCACGTCCTCGGCTTCCCCCAGGGGCACCTTCTCGTCCTCGTGGATGAAGTGCCTGCTGCCCAGCAGCACCCGCTGGCCCTTGAGCCAGCTGGCCACCCCGTGGGCGGCCACGTATTCCACGCGGGCGTGTTCCTCCTGGTGGACGATGTCCTCGATTTTGGCCTGGCGCACCACGGCGCGGGCCACCGGATGGGGGAAGTGCTCCTCCAGGCAGGCGGCGATGCGCAGCACGTCCTCGCGGGTGTGCCCTCCGAAGGGGAGCACTTCGCGCACGGCGGGTTCGGCCATGGTCAGGGTGCCGGTCTTGTCGAAGACGAACACGTCTGCCTTGGCCAGGTTTTCAAGGGGGGCGCCGCCCTTGACCACCACGCCCGAGGCGGCCATCTGGCGCATGCAGGCCAGCACGGCCAGGGGCGTGGCCAGTTTGATGGCGCAGGAATAGTCCACCAGCAGCACGGAGGCGGCCCGGCGCGGGTCGCGGGTGACGGCGTAGACCGCCCCCGCCAGCCCCAGCGAGAAGGGCACCAGGTTCCCGGCCAATTTTTCGGCCTGGCTCTGCACCCCGGCCTTGCGCAGCTCGGCCTGCTCCACCAGGGCGAGCATGCGCCGCCAGCGCGTGGCGTCGCTGCCGCCCGTGGCCTTGACCACGACCTCGCCCTCCTCCACCACGGTCCCGGCGAAGACGGCGCTGCCGGGGCGCTTGGGCACCCCGCGCACCTCCCCGGTCATGGAGCTCTGGTTCACCAGGGCTTCGCCTTCCTCCACCACGCCGTCCACCGGGGCCACCGCCCCCAGGCGGATCACGACCAGGTCGCCGGGCTTCACCAGCCTGGCGTCCAGCTGCTCCTCCTCGCTGCCGCGCCTGACCCAGGCCCAGACGGTCTGGGAGGCGAGCGTGGCGGCCAGGCTCTCCTCGGAGCGCCTGCGGCTCCAGGATTCGAGGAACTCCCCGGCGGAGAGCATCAGGGTGATGGTGCCGAGCGACCGGTAGTCGCGGCGCACGATGCAGATGCCAAGGGCGGCGGCGTCCAGCACGTCCATGGAGAGCTTCCCCGAACCCAGCGCCCGCAGGCCCTGCCACAGGCGGGGCAGCGCACCGCGCAGGCTCAGGGCCAGCCGGAACCCGGCGGGCAGCACGGGGCGCAACAGCAGCGGCGCGACAATGCCCAGGAAGCCCGGCGTGGGGCGCTCGTCCGGCCTGCGGGTGCGGCAGTCCGGAGCCGCCTCTCCAGGCATGATCTTGGGCACCAGGGCATCGGTCCCGGAATCCGCCGAGTTTGCCGCGGACGGGCCGCCCCCGCGGGAAACCAGTGCGTCCAGGAGGATGCGGGGAGTGACCGCCTCAGGATCGAACCGCAGCAATACCGAGCCGGTGCGGGGGCTGACGCGGGCGCTCGCCACCCCGTCCATCCGCTCGATGTGTTTCAGCCTGTGAGAGAGGCCGAGCACCGTGCGGGGCGGCGTGAAGCGCACCCGGACCCGGCCCGGCGTGGAATGGACGACCTGGCAATTCACGAGGCCTTGGTCTCCCCGGCGGTTGCCTCGCGGGACTTTCGGGCGTGCTCGGCCTCGGCCATCAGGTCGTCCAGGTTCTCCTTGGCGTGTTCCACCACGCCCTGGAATTTCTCCTTGAGGTTCAGGCCGCCCGCCATCAGATCGGTGAGCACGGGTTTGAGCGCCGAGTTCTCGCGGGTCAGGGCGTATGCGGCCAGGGCGCCGAGGGCGGCCCCGCCAAGGAACAGGAATGTGGATTTGGAATCGATATTCATGAGGTGTCCTCCCAGTGGGTGATGGTTCAGGGGATGCGAAACGGTTGGAAGCCTTGAAGCGCCGTCATCCGGCGGCGAGCAGGGCCTGGATCAGGCGCTGCTGCAGTTCCTCCTGCCCGAGGGTGTCGAACAGCTCGCAGACGTGGAGGTGCTGCCAGTAATTCTGGCGCGGGATGCCTCGGAAGTTGCAGAGCCGGGCGCGGATGTTGCTCCAGGAATTTTTGAGGCGCTGCTGTCCCGCCGCGCTCACCAGGCAACAGGGCATGATCTGGAATGTATCCGTGGAGGGCTGCCCCAGCGCGTCGTAGCCCGGCCAGCCGGGGGTGAGACAGGCCATGTTGGCGTCCAGGCTCCCGCGGAAGATCTGCAGCGCCGTGTCGCGCTGGCTGTCGGGCAAGACGCGGAAGTGGGTCGCCGTGGATGTCAGGAACAACCCGATGACCGGAGCGCCGGAGGGCACCGTCCTGAGGCTTTCAGGCACGTCCTTGGAGAGCGCCTGCCTGAAGAGTTGGTAGTAGCGGTTGACGGTGTTGCGGTTGAGCTTCAGGGAGCGGGACGCGTCGCTGGCGGTGGCCCCTTTGGCCATGGCGTCGGCCAGGGCGAGCAGTTTGGTCTCGGCCACCTTGGCGTTCAGGGCGTAACGATTCTTGCGGCGGGGCGGGGGGGCTGGATACGGCTTCATCAAGGTTTCCTGAGTGATTTTGGCAGTGATTATCAAAATCAATTCCAAGGTCAAGATGAAATATTCATGAAATGCACTTGATGAGATCAGGTGATTCCGAGGTGTTAAAAGCATCGCTGGTCCTGATCTGTTCATGTTCAAAGTCTGGGCAATGGGAATAATGGCAACCGGGAGGATTGCTTCTGACCCTGCCAGGAGGCCCCTGTCCGCTGGACGCCCGCCCCTCCTGCGGCTAAGATGCGCCGTCATCACACGCCAGAGGAGCCCCCATGGAAATCGCCCCGGACCTGTTGGAAAAAGAGAAAAGCGTCGCCGCCAGGATCAGGCGGGCGCTTTCGGAAGCCGAACAGGCCGCCGTGGCGTGCGGAGAGTCCAACACCCTGGCCCCCCACCTCGCCGAACTCCTGGAGGAGTACGAAGCCCTGGCCCAGCGCGCCCGGCGCGTGGCCGACCTGGCCCGCTCCGTCCAGCAGGACCTGGACGACGCCCTGGAGCAGGTCACCCAACTCACCCAGGTGGACGGCCTCACCGGGGCCATGAACCGCCCCAGCTTCGAGCGCCTGCTCTCACGCGATTGGGCCCAGGCCCAGCGCGAGGGCACCTCCCTGTCCCTGCTGTTGGTGAACGTGGACAGCCTTCAGTCCTACAACGTGCACTACGGCTCCCTGGCCGGGGATGAATGCCTGCGGGCCGTGGCCCGCGCGCTCATGCGCTGCCTGTACCGCGAGGTGGACGTGGTGGCCCGCCTGGAGGGAGACACCTTCGCGGCCCTGCTGCCTGGCACCGCGGCCGAGGGCGCTGCCGTGGTGGGCCAGCGCATCCTGGACGAGGTGGCGGGCATGGAGATCCCCCACCTGGAGTCGGTCCACGGCGGTTTCGTCAGCGTGAGCGTGGGCCTGGCCACCATGACGCCCGGGCGCGGCGACGCCCCCCTGGCCCTGGTGCGCGCGGCGCAGGCCGCCCTGGGCGCCGCCAAGGACGGCGGCCGGGCACGCCTGGCCCTGGCCTGAGCCCGGTAGGGCGTTTTTGATCGGTCAGGCTTCGCCCCTCTGGGGGGCATTCAAACGCGCGACACTGGCCTGGGCCTCGCTGCCCGCAGCTTGGCGCGCGCCCAGCGCAAGCTCTGAACATTCCCCGTTTGTCATCTGAAAGTCCACGCACGCGCGGCTGGCCTGTAACAATTCAAGCCTAGCCTTCCTCCAGCTTGTCGAGCGGCCCGCTGGGCCGGTTCGGCGCAATCGCACCTTTTCCGGCGGCCAGCGCGGCCGCCGCAGCCGGAGGATACACCATGTCGGACCTTTTCAGGCCCATGGCCTTGACCTTGCTGAGCAGCCTGACCATCCAGGCGGGCATGTACGTCTATTGCCTGGAGACCCTGGCCAGGTAGCCCCCACGTCATCCATTTCCCCTTGCGCCCCCGGCCGCCCGAAGCGGCCGGGGGCGCTCCCTTTTTCCGGCTTCGGACATACGTGTCTTACAAATTTGTACAATAGTGTGCGTTTTTGTGTCGCATCATCAGGGTCTGCATTGTCAACCATTTGGAATCGCGACTTTTTTCTATTGGCACGAGACTTGATGTCGTTGGTAGAAAACAACAAGCCACCAACAGACAGGGAGTAGGATCATGAGCGCAACCACCATCCGCGACACTCTCGAAATGGCAGGAGCCCTGGCAGGCAGTTTGGTTATCCAGGCTCTGTATTACGCTCTCTGTCTGAGAACGCTGGCGTCCTAAGCCGCACAACCAACGAGGCACACCGTGTCCGACCTGATATTCGAAGAACGCAAGGACCAGATCCACCGCAAGGGCGAAGGGCCCTTCAAGCTGGCCTGCAACCGCGACTCCCTGGCAGGGGCCGTGAGCCAGCGGGCCTGCGTGTTCTGCGGCTCGCGCGTGGTGCTCTATCCCATCGCGGACGCCCTGCATCTGGTGCACGGACCCATCGGCTGCGCCGCCTACACCTGGGACATCCGGGGCGCGCTCTCCTCCGGGCCGGAGCTGCACCGCCTCTCCTTCTCCACGGACCTGCAGGAGACCGACGTGATCTTCGGCGGCGAGAAGAAGCTCTACGCCGCCCTCACCGAACTCATCGACCGCCACCAGCCCAAGGCCGCCTTCGTCTACTCCACCTGCATCGTGGGCATCATCGGGGACGACCTCCAGGCCGTGTGCAAGAAGGTCTCGGCCGAGAAGGGCATCCCCGTGATCCCGGTGCAGTCCGAGGGTTTCAAGGGCAACAAGCGCGAGGGCTACCTGGCCGCCTGCAAGGCCATGTTCACCCTGATGGGCACCGGCGACACCTCGGACATCGGGCCGCTGTCGCTGAACATCCTGGGCGACTTCAACCTGGCGGGCGAGATCTGGATCATCCGCGAATATTTCGAGCGCATGGGCATCAAGGTGGTGGCCAACATCACCGGCGACGGCCGCGTGGGCGACATCGCCCGGGCCCACGGCGCGGCGCTCAACGTGGTGCAGTGCTCCGGCTCCACCATGGACCTGGCCAAGATGATGAAGGAGAAGTACGGCACCCCCTTCGTCAAGGTCTCCTACTTCGGCATCGAGGACATGGCCGAGGCACTCTACACCGTTGCCCGCTTCTTCAAGGACAAAGACCCCGGCATCCTGGTGCGCACCCAGGAGCTGGTGAAGGAAGAGCTGGCCGTGCTCTACCCCAAGCTCCAGGAATTCAGAAAGGACCTCGAAGGCAAGAAGGCCGCCATCTACGTGGGCGGCGCCTTCAAGGCCTTCTCCCTCATCAAGGCCTTCCGCCACCTGGGCATGTCAGTGGTGATCGCGGGCTCCCAGACGGGCACCGAGGAGGACTACGAGGAGCTGGCCTCCATCTGCGACCCCGGCACCATCATCGTGGACGACGCCAACCCCCTGGAGCTCTCCGCCTTCCTCAAGGAGAAGGACGTGGACATCTTCGTGGGCGGCGTGAAGGAGCGCCCCATCGCCTACAAGCTGGGCGTGGGCTTCTGCGACCACAACCACGAGCGCAAGGAAGCCCTGGAAGGGTTCGTGGGCATGTACAATTTCGCCCTGGAGGTCCACCGCACCGTGATGAGCCCGGTGTGGAAGTTCGTACCCCGCAGGAGCGGCAAGGTTCTGGCCGGCGAAGGCGCGGACCTGCCGAAGGAGTGTTCCCTGTGAGCGCCCCCGTGAAGAATATCAAGGCGGCCAAGGCCCCGGCGGAGAACTTCGTCTCCACCACCAACGCCTGCAAGCTGTGCAAACCCCTGGGCGCCACCCTGGTGTTCAAGGGCATCGAGGGCGGCGTGCCCTTCCTGCACGGTTCGCAGGGCTGCGCCACCTACATGCGCCGCTACATCATCAGCCACTTCCGCGAGCCCATGGACATCGCCTCCAGCTCCCTGGGCGAGAAGCAGGCCATCTACGGCGGCGGCCCCAACCTGAAGAAGGGCCTGCTCACTGTCATGGACAAGTACGGCGCGGGTCTGATCGGCGTGGCCACCACCTGCCTCACCGAAACCATCGGCGACGACGTGCCCGGCATCCTGGGCGAGTTCCGCCGCGAATTCGCCGACCTGGAGCTGGCCCCCGTGGTCAACGTGTCCACCCCCAGCTACTCCGGCTCGCACATGGAAGGCTTCACCGCCGCGGTCAAGGCCGTGGTGGAGCAGCTGGCCCAGGCCGGCGAGCCCAACGACTCCGTGGGCTGCTTCCCGGGCTTCGTCTCCTGCGCGGACATCCGGCACCTGAAGGACGTGTTCGCCTCCTTCGGGATGAACGCCGCCATCCTGCCCGACTACTCCGAGACCCTCGACGGCCCGGCCCTGGACGACTACGAGAAGCTGCCCTCCGGCGGCACCCCCGTGGCCGCCATCCGCGCCCTGGGCGGGGCCAAGGCCAGCTTCGAGTTCGGGGCCACCCTGGCGCCCGTGGGCGAGGCGGGCACCGCAGCCGGGCTGCTGGCCGCGCGCTTCGGCGTTCCCGCGCACCGCATGGGCCTGCCCATCGGGCTGCGCGCCTCGGACGAGTTCTTCAAGGCCCTCGAGTCAGTGGCCTGCGCGCCCACGCCCCGCCGCCACGCCCTGGAACGCGGCCGCCTGCTGGACGCCTTCGTGGACGGCCACAAATACATCTCCCAGAAGCGCTGCGTGATCTACGGCGAGGAGGACCTCATCGTGGGCCTGACCTCGTTCATGGCCGAGATCGGCGTGACCCCGGTGCTGGTGGCCGGAGGCGGCCGCTCGGGAAGGCTCAAGGCCGCCGTGGAGGCCGCCTGCGAGGGCCTGGTGCCCGAGATGCCCGAAGTGCGCGAAGGCGTGGACTTCTACGACATCGCGGACCGCGCCCGCGAACTGGCCCCGGACTTCTTCCTGGGCCACTCCAAGGGCTACCGCCTGGCCCGCGAGCTGAACGTTCCCCTGGTCCGGGTGGGCTTCCCCATCCACGACCGTTTCGGCGGCCACAGGCTGCACCACCTCTGCTACCTGGGCGCCCAGGAGCTGTTCGACCGGGTGGTCAACGCCATGATCGAAAAGAAACAGACCGACTCCGACATCGGGTACGGATACATTTAAGGAGCACCCCCATGGCCATGGATCTTTCCAAGCACCCCTGTTTCAACAAGGACGCCAAGGGCTCCTGCGCGCGCATCCACCTGCCGGTGGCGCCCAAGTGCAACATCCAGTGCAACTACTGCAACCGCAAGTACGACTGCGTGAACGAGTCGCGCCCGGGCGTCACCTCCTCGGTGCTCACCCCGGCCCAGGCCATCCTGTACATGGAGAAGGTGCTGGAGGCCGAGCCGCGCATCACCGTGGTGGGCATCGCCGGCCCAGGCGACCCCATGGCCAACGCCAAGCAGACGCTGGAGACCATGCGCCGCATCAAGGCCAAGTGGCCCGACATGATCCTGTGCCTGTCCTCCAACGGGTTGGAGCTGGCCGAGCACGTGGACGAGCTGGCCGAGATCGGCGTCTCCCACGTCACGGTGACGGTCAACGCCATCGACCTGGACATCGCCGAGAAGATCTACTCCTGGGCGCGGGTGGGCAAGGTGCTCTACCGCGGCCGCGAAGCCGCCCGCATCCTGCTTGAGCGCCAGGAGGAGTCCATCCGTCGCCTCAAGGAGAAGGACCTGATCGTCAAGATCAACACGATCATCATCCCCGGCGTCAACGACCAGCACATCGAGGCCATCGCGGCCAAGATGAAGTCCATGGGCGTGAACCTGCTCAACTGCATGGCGCTCATCCCCAACAAGGACACCAAATTCGAGCACATCATCGAGCCCACCAAGGACGACGTGGAGGCCATCCGCGCCATGGCCGAGGGCTACCTGCCCCAGATGCGCCACTGCCAGCGCTGCCGCGCCGACGCCGTGGGCCTCCTGGAGAAGGACTGTTCCCGCCAGTTCTCCGGGCTGCTCTCGGCCTGCGCATCCGACAAGTCCGCCGGGCTGGACGCCTCCCGCCCTAACGTGGCCGTGGCCAGCATGGAGGGCATGCTCGTGAACATGCACCTGGGCGAGGCCGCGAGCTTCCAGATTTGGGGCGAGGACGGCGCTGGCGGCTACAAGATGGTCGAGACGCGCCCGGCCCCGGCCGCGGGCACCGGCCCCAAGCGCTGGTACGAGCTGGCCAAGAGCCTCTCGGACTGCAGGGCCGCGCTGGTCTCCGGCGTGGGCGACACCCCCCAGGCCATCCTGGAGGAGGAGGGCGTGAAGGTTGTGGCCATGTCCGGGTTCATCACCCAGGGCCTGGACGCCATCTACAAGACCGGCGACATCGAACACCTGCGCGCCAAGGGCGGCGGCGGCTGCAAGATGGGCAGCGGCTGCACCGGCGGCGGCGAGGGCTGCGGTTGATTCGAGGGACGAAACTTTGGGGTTGTGCGAGAGGCATGGTCGGAGACGGCCATGCCTTTTCGTTTTCGGAACGTGATGAGCTGCAGCGGGCACTCATTTTAGAGACAAATCAAGGAGGCGCCTCCAGATAAGTCCAGCTTGGAATCATTTGTCAGCCTCAGGAGGCAATATTGGATTGCCCTAGGGTTTTCCCGGACACCGACTTGGACGTATGATGCCGACGCTCATCCCCGGACGTGACCGGCGGGAGCGCTCGGGGCGATCTGCCCGGGCTCGTTTTCCCGTCCCGGCTGGTTCCATGGGCCACCGCGCCCGGGTGTCGGTGCAGTTCTCTGCCCGCTCCTGTCTATTTCGTGATAAATCAGGGAATTATGCGCCAGGCGTATGGCGTTGATCGCAACGTGCTGATTATGCGCGGCAATTATGTGAAATTTGTTCTTGCTTGTTTTCAATATTCCTGCATGGAAGGATACAGATATAAGACCGTGCTGGCGTGGTGTGGGGATTGCGTGTCGCCAGCCCAGAACGGTTTCCGACGAACAAGAGTGTGGTTCAGGTGGCGCATATTTCATTCGATGCAAGACAAAGGCGGTGTGAGATTCGCTGTTTATAGAGGTTGTGACGGGTGCGTGGCCATTCCGGCAATCGCATTTCCGTACCTGGAGGCAGAAAATGAGATATTTTTCTCTCCATCTCTTTGTAGCAGCAGCCTTTCTTTTCTCGTGTATTCCCTGTCAGGCGGAAAAGATTGCCTCGGGCATGGTCCATGGCGCCCGGGTCGCCCCGGACGGCTCACTGTGGGCCTGGGGGGCCAACTTCTATGGCCAGGTGGGTGATGGAACCACCGTCACCAGGCCATCACCGGTGCAGATCGGGGAGGAAAAGTTCTGGGACCAGGTGGCCGCAAAATCCGTCTTCACCATGGCCATCAAGAAGGAAGGCTCCCTCTGGGCCTGGGGGAGCAACGACCACGGCCAACTCGGCGGCGACTTCCCAACTGGCAGGCACCAGCCCGGACAGGTGGGCCTCGATTCCGACTGGGCCAAGGTATACCTGGGCTCCTACCATGTGTTGGCCATAAGAAAGAACGGCACCCTCTGGACCTGGGGGATCAACTCCGACGGCCAACTCGGCAACGGCACCACGGACGACGTCCACCAGCCAGCGGAAATCCACGAAGGCTACAAGGCGGTGTGGGCGGCGGCGGGCGTCCTGCATTCCATGATAATCAAGAGCGACGGCACGCTCTGGGGTTTTGGCGACAATTCCATGGGGCAATTGGGAAATGGCCCGGTCTTCAACAGCCCTTCGCCGGTGCAGATCGGTACTGACACGGATTGGGCCGTCATCAGTGCGGGGTACTGGCATACCGTGGCCCTGAAGAACGATGGCAGCCTCTGGGCCTGGGGATACAACGACAAGGGCCAGCTCGGCGACGGGACCACGACGAGCAGGAAAACTCCTGTCAGGATCGGTATGGACACGGACTGGATGGCCATTTCGACCGGCATGAGCCACACCCTGGCCATCAAGAACGACGGGAGCCTCTGGGCCTGGGGCAACGACGAATTTTCTCAACTCGGAGACGGCGGCTCGACGAACCGCACCGCCCCGTTCAGGATCGGCACGGACAATCACTGGGCCGCCGTGGCCGGAGGCGCGGACCAGACGCTCGCCCTCAAGACAGGGGGGGCGCTCTGGTCCTGGGGCCGGGGGGAGTTCTCCGCCTTGGGGAACGGGACGACGTCCCTGCAGATCACGCCAAAGCTTGCGCGGGTCACGGCGGTCGTCTCCGGCGCCAGTCCCGGCATGCGGAGTTCCGCCGCCCTCGACGTGGGCGGATCCGGGGTGACGGCCTACAGGTATCAGCTCGACGACGGAGCCTGGAGCGGGGAAATACCCGTCGGAACACCGATCACGCTGAGCGGGCTGGCCAAGGGTCGGCATATCCTGCGCGCGGTCGGGAAAAACGGCGCGGGCGATTGGCAAAGCACCTCCTGGGCCACCCCCGCCGTTTGGTACGTGGGGGCGACCCACATGGCGGCGGGTTCCGGCCACTCGGCCATCGTCTACCCCGACGGAACGCTCTGGACCTGGGGCTGGAACAATTACGGCCAGCTCGGCGACGGCGGCACCACGCACCGGCTGCTCCCCAAGCGGGTCGGCACGGGCACGGACTGGGCCGCCGTCGCGACCCATTTCGACCACACCCTGGCGCTTAAGACCGACGGCACTTTGTGGGCATTCGGGTATAACGCCTTCGGCCAGCTCGGCGACGGCAGCACCACCTCCAGGAGCAGCCCCGTGCAGGTCGGCCAGGATGCCGACTGGGCCATGATCAGTACGGGGTACCGCCATTCTCTGGCCATAAAGAGCGACGGAACGCTCCGGGCCTGGGGCCACAACAACCTGGGCCAGCTGGGGGATGGAAGCAGCGAGAACAGGCTGTCGCCCATACTCGTGAACCCTGTTCAGGACTGGGCCCAGGTCGCGGCCGGGGGCGACCACGCGCTGGCCATCGGAGGCGACGGCAGCCTCTGGGCATGGGGGCGCAACGACTGGGGCCAGGTCGGGGACGGTTCCACCACAACCAGGTTCAGGCCGGTGCGTTACGGCCTGGACACCAACTGGGGCGCGGTCGCCGCAGGCTACATCCACAGCCTGGCGATGAAGTACGGCGGCTCGCTGTATGCTTTCGGGGCCAACGCGCATGGTCAGCTCGGCGATGGGGGGACGACCCAACAGATCTCGCCGGTGATGATCGGAATGTACAACTGCGCCATGGTTGCCTCAGGCAGCTATCACAACCTGGCGGTCAAGACGGACGGCAGCCTCTGGGCCTGGGGATACAACGGCTTCGGCCAGCTCGGCGACGGCTCCGCGACGGAACGGCCCTCCCCGGTCCGGGTGGGGGCGGAACGGACCTGGGTGGCGGTCGCCCCCGGCGGCAACCATTCACTGGCTCTGGACGGCAAGGGCGCGGCCTGGGCCTGGGGCAACAATTCCGATGGCCAGCTCGGCACCGGTTCCACCGCGAACAGATCGCTGCCGAGTCGTGTTCTCACGCACACGATGCGGGCCTGGCCAGCGCTGCGCATATTGCTGTTGCAGGGCGGGTAGGGGGGCGTCCGGCGTTTCATTGAATACCCCGCTCCAGCGCTCCCCATGCTGGCCCCGTTCGCAGCCATGGAGAGCGCTGAGGACTTTATGGAACACGCGATAGGAAAGAAGATCCGGGACCGGCCAGATCCGGAGGAGTTCGACGAGTGGTGGATCAATAACCCCGACGAGGCAGAATGGGCCTCGTGCCGGGCGGCCGTTCTCGCCGCCCGGCAATGCGGACCGGTCCAGGCTTGAGTAAAAAGCAAGTATGGTATGGCTTGGCATATATGCAGCTGGTATTGGAAGTCCTTCTCGGCATAGCCGCCTCAGTCAGGTCGACTGTCTGCTGAGTCGTAGCGATCAACAGGAAACACCGCGGGGAGGACGCGCAGAGCTGGTATTTTGAGATCGCCCTGTTGCTGGTGAGCCTCCTTACCTTCCTTTCGTGGCTTCCATCCACGTGTTCCAAGCCCGGCAGCGTTCAGCCCGCGCCCCGTCCTGCTTACAGTTCGGCCCCCTCGGCGGCCCCTGCCCCGAAGCCAGCTTCGCACCTGGCCCCGCCCGCCGGGATCGGCAGGGATTGAAGCCCGGCGTCCCTCAAGAAATACCCGTCTTGCCTGCAGCCAGGGCCGCGCCCGGCCTATTCCGGTCCGTCCCGGCGCAGGCCCTCAACACCGCCCGCCCGTCCACACCCCGCCGAAAGCCGTTCGCCAGGCTAAACGGTCTTCCGCCGCAGGTGAACGGCGGCCCCAAAAACCGTCCACCGGCCATTGCCAAAGCTTCAACCGCTCGCCGAAACACCCCTTTTTTTTCTTGCGCCCCGGTATACATACGAATCGCGCCCGGCTTGGAAGCGCGCTGAGCCGACGCCATCCCGCACCCCAGGAGGAAAACCATGCATCACGCATCCCTCGACCAGTCACGGTTCCAGGAACTTGTGCGCAAGAAATGGTCCATCTCGCTGTCGCTCACGGCGCTCATGCTGACAATCTATTTCGGCTTCATCCTGCTGTTGGCCTTCGGCCGCCACGTGCTGGCGCAAAAGGTGGGAACCTACATCCCGCTGGGTATACCTGTGGGCTTGGGTGTGATAGTGTCCGCTTGCGTCCTTACCGGCCTGTACGTGCGCTGGGCAAATACCGTGTATGATCGCTCCGTGAAAGATTGCATCGAGAGCATGAAGAGGTAGCCCATGAACACGACGACCTTCACCATCGGCCAGCCCAACACTGTCTCGATCATCTTCTTTTTCCTGTTCGTGGCCGCCACCCTGGTCATCACCTATTTCGCGGCCAAAAAATCGAAAACAGCCTCTGACTTCTACGCCGCCGGGCGTTCGGTCACGGGGTTCCAGAACGGCCTGGCCCTGGCGGGCGACTATATGTCCGCCGCGTCCTTCCTGGGCATCGCGGGCTTGGTGGCCCTCAAGGGCTATGACGGGCTGATCTACTCCATCGGCTTCCTCGTCGGGTGGCCGCTCATCATGTTCCTCATCGCGGAGCCTCTGCGCAACCTGGGCAAGTACACCTTCGCGGACGTGGTGGCCTACCGCCTGCGCCAGAAGCCCATCCGCGTGGCGGCCTCCTGCGGCTCGCTCATGACGGTGGCCTTCTACCTCATCGCCCAGATGGTGGGTTCGGGGTCGCTCGTGAACCTGATGTTCGGCCTGCCCTACGAGTGGGCCATCATCATCGTGGGCGTGGTGATGATCATGTACGTGCTCTTCGGCGGCATGCTCGCCACCACCTGGGTGCAGATCATCAAGGCCGTGCTGCTTTTGGGCGGAGCCTCCGTGATGGTCTTCATGGTGCTCTCCAAGTTCGGGTTCGACCCCTCCGAGCTGCTGGCCGAGGCCTCGCGCCGCTACGGGCAGAAGGTGCTGGAGCCGGGCGGCCTGGTCTCCAACCCCTGGGACGCCGTGTCCCTGGGCGTGGCGCTCATGTTCGGCACCGCCGGGCTGCCGCACATCCTGATGCGCTTCTACACCGTGCCCGACGCCGAACAGGCCCGCAAAAGCGTGTTCTACGCCACGGGCTTCATCTCCTACTTCTACATCCTGACCTTCATCATCGGCTTCGGCGCCATGGTGCTGGTGGGGCAGGACGTGATCTCCAAGCTGGACAAGGGCGGCAACATGGCCGCGCTGCTGCTGGCCGAGACCACGGGCGGCACCATGTTCCTGGGCTTCATCGCGGCGGTGGCCTTCGCCACCATCCTGGCCGTGGTGGCGGGCCTGACCCTGGCCGGTGCGGCCACCTTCTCCCACGACCTCTACGTGAACGTGTTCAAGAGCGGCAAAACCACCGAGGAGCAGGAAGTGCGCATGGCCAAGCGGGCAACCGTGGCCCTGGGCGTGGTGGCCATGGCCCTGGGCATCGCCTTCAAGGGCCAGAACGTGGCCTTCATGGTGGGCCTGGCCTTCGCAATCGCGGCCAGCGGCAACTTCCCGGCGCTGCTGCTCTCCATCCTCTGGCGGGGCATGTCCACCACCGGGGCCACGGCCAGCATCGTAGTGGGCTCCGTGACGGCGGTGGTCCTGATCGTGATCTCGCCCACGGTCTGGGTGGACATCTTCCACTTCCAGCAGGCCATCTTCCCCTGGAAGAACCCGGCGCTCATCTCCATGCCCCTGGCCTTCGCGGCAGGCTGGCTGGGATCGGTGCTGGCTCCCGAGCCGGACGCCACCCGGCTCTATGAAGACCAGAAAGTGCGCAACTACCTGGGGGTGGGCGTGGAATGACGGAAAGCGACGAGGGATTCCTGGGCCTGAAGGTCGGCAGCCTTGCGCTCAAGGCTCCGGTCTTCGCCCAGCCGGGGACGACGCTCGGGGAGGCGGCGCGCGCCATGCGCGCCGCCCGCCTGAGCGCTTGCCTTGTGGGCACGCCTCAGGCCGTGCAGGGCATCCTCACCGAGCGCGACATCGTCTGGGCCGTGGCCGACGGGGTATCGCCCGAGGCCTCGGCCGGAGCGCTCATGACCGAGGGGCTCGTGAGCGTGGGCAGCGAGGAGCTGGTCTCCGAGGCCTTCCTGCTCATGATCCGCCACAACATTCGCCGCCTGGGCGTCACGGACGCGGGCGGCGACGTGGTCGCCCTGCTGGAGGAGCGCGACCTCCTGGCCGCCCGGCTGGAGAGCCCCGTGGCGCTCTGCGCGGCCATCGCCCGGGCGCAGGGGCCGGAGGAGCTCGCCCGGGCGGCCCAGGCCCTGGGGGCGCTGCTGCCGCGCTGGCTGACCCAGGGCGCGGGCGTGGCCCGGGCCGGGGCGCTGGCCGCCGCCGTGCGCGACCAGCTCTTCACCCGCGCGGCCGAGCTGGCCCTTGAGGGAGGCGGGCATCCCGGCCCGTTCGCCCTGGTGGCCCTGGGCAGCGAGGGCCGGCGGGAGCAGTTCCTCTCCACGGACCAGGACAACGCCCTGGTGCTGGGCGCGAGCACGGACGAGGCCTTGGCCGAGGGCTTCGCCATACGGCTCATGGGCATTCTGGAGCAGGCCGGGCTGCCGCCCTGCCAGCACGGCGTCACGGCGGACCACGCGGCCTGGCGCATGCCCCTGCCCGCCTGGAGCAAGCACCTGGAGGCCCTGGGGCGCGACCTCGGGCCGGACGCGGTGCTGGCCCTCTCCCTGCTGGCGGACGCCCGGCACATCCTGGGCGAGCGCGCGCTCAGCGCGGGCCTGCGCGCGGCCCTGCGCGAGAGCGTGGCGGGCAACTCCCGGGCCTTGCGCTACATGGCGCGGGAGGCCGTGCGCTTCGAGCCGCCGCTCTCCATCTTCGGGGCGCTCGTCACCGAGCGGGGCGGGCCGGAGCACGGCGGGCTCGACATCAAGCGCGGCGGCATCTTCCCCCTGACCCAGGGCGCGCGCGTGCTGGACCTGGACCTGCCGCAGGGCAGGGAACCCCAGGGCACGGATAGTGCATCCCGCCTGGGCAGGGCCGCGCGGGCCGGGGTCATCGGGGAGGAAACCGCCGGCGACTTGACCCAGGCCTTGGAGTTCATGCAAGAGCTCAGATTGCGCTTCCAGGCCATGGCCCTGGCCACGGGCCGCGAGCCGGGCAACCACGTGCGCCCGGAGCTGCTCTCCGGGCTGGAGCGCGCGCGGCTCAAGGAGTGCTTCAAGGCAGTGGCCGCCTTCCAGGCGATTCTCTCCAACCGTTACGCACTGCACCTGCTCACATGATTATAGAAGACATCGTCGCCTTTCTGCGGGAGTGCCCGCCCCTTTCCTTCCTGGAACCGGGGCGGGTTTTGGAACTGGCGAGCGTGGCCGCCGTGGACTTCTATCCGGCCGGGACGCTCATCCTGGGGCAGAAAGGGGCCGGGGCCGGGTACGTGCTCGCGGTCAAGAAGGGGCTGGTGCTCTGCGACGGGCACCAGTTCGGCGAGGGCGAGATTTTCGGCCCTGACGGCAGGGCCGAGGCCCTCGAGGACTGCGTGTGCTGCCTGCTGCCGCCGGAGGCCGTGCTCCGGGCCGTGGAAGGCAGGCCCGAGCTGGAGGACTTCCTGTCCGGGCGCTTGAGCGAGGCCGTGCTGGAGCTGGGCATGGCCGGCATGGTGCGCGGCATCCCGGCCTGGGTCGAGGGGCGGCCCCTGGCCGCGGTCCACGTGGCCGAGGTGGTGCGGCGCTGCGAGGGGGTGCCGGAGAACTTGTCCATCGAGGACGTGGCCAGGGTCATGGGGCGTCAGGATAGTGACGCGGCCGTGGTCCTGGACGAGGGGGGCATCCCCTGCGGCATCGTCACCGACAAGGACTTCAGGGCCAAGGCCGTGGCCAAGGGCCTGGGGCCGCGCACCCCGGTGCGCGAAGTGATGACCTCCCCCGTGGTCTCCCTGGACGGCGAGGCCAGCTGCTTCGAGGCCTTCATGGCCATGACCCGCCACCACATCCGCCACGTGGTGGTCATGGAGGGCAGGCTGGCCCTGGGCGTACTCTCCGCGCAGGAGCTCATGCTGCGCCGGGTGGGCTCGCCCCCGGCCCTGGCCGCGCTGGCCGCGGGGGCCGCCGACCTGCAGGACCTGGCCCGGGCCGCCGCAGGGCTGGACAGGCTGGCCCTGACGCTCCTGCGCGAAGGCGCGGGGGCCGCCAGCCTGGGCCGCATGGTCGGCGGGGTGCGCGAGGCCCTGGTCTCGCGGGCCTGCCAGCTCGGCGAGGATTTCCTTGGGCCGCCCCCCGGCGGCTATTGCCTGATGGTGTTCGGGCGGGCCGCCCGGAGGGAAGGCCCGGCCCTGTGCCCCATGTGGCACGCCCTGATCCACGAGGAGGGGCCCGAGATGGCGCGCTGGGCCGCGCAGCTGGGTCAATGGCTGGGTCGGGCCTTGGAGTCCGCCCAGATGGCCGGGGGGCCCAGGGCTCCCGGAGCCTCCAACGAGGCCTGGCGCGGCACGCTGAAGGACTGGCGCGAAAGGATGACCTCCTGGATGCGCCACGGCCCCGCCAGCAAGGACTGGCTCGATTTCCGGCCCGTGCACGGCCTGGCCTGGATGGCCGAGGCCCTGCGCGCGCAGATGCTCTCCCTGGCGGCCGGGTCCAACGCGGCCCCGCCGGGCCCCTCCTACGAGGGCGCGCCCCTGGTGGAGCGCCTGGTTGAGCTGACCCGGAGCCTGTCGCTCCGGGCCAACGTGTCCCGAATTTCAAGCGTGGAGAGGGCTCAGGCCCTGGAGGCCCTGGGCTGGGCCAGGCCGGGCCTCTCGCAGTCTCTGGAGTACCTGACGGCCTGGCAGTGGGTGGGGGAGCCCGCGCGGCGCAGCCCCCTGGACCGCGCCCTGGAGCGCATGTGCCGCACGGCGGCGGGAGGGTAGGCTATGAGCTGGTGGCCTTGGTCCAACCGGGAATCCGGGCGCATGGCGGACGAGACGGCCTTCGTGGTCTTCGACCTGGAGACCGGAGGGCTGGACCCCTCGCGCGACGACATCCTCTCCATCGGGGCGGTGCGCATGCGCGGGGGCCGGATCGAGGCCGGGGGCGCGTTCTCGGCCCTGGTGCGCCCCGCCCGGGCCAAACCCAGCACGGAGAGCGTGCGCGTGCACCTGCTCACCCCGGCCCAACTGGCTGACCAGCCGCCCCTGGCCGAAGCCCTGCCCCGCTTCCTGGACTTCTGCGGCGACGCGGTGCTGGTCGGCTGGCACGTGGGCCTGGACATGGCCTTCCTCAAGGCTTGGGCCAAACGGCTCAAACTGCCCAAGGCCCCGGAGCGCTGCCTGGACGTGCTGGGGCTCTACCTCTCCATCCGGGGCGGGCGCGGCTCCCAACTGCTGGAGGAGCTGCCCCTCAAGGACGCCACCCTCTACTCCGTGGCCCGGGCCCTGGGCATTCCGCCGCGCGGCGCGCACGACGCCCTGGGCGATGCCTACCTCACGGCCCAGGTGCTGCAACGATTCCTTTCCATCATGCGCGTGAGCAGGCAGGGCGAGCCGCTGCCCCTGGAAACCGTGCTCAGGCTGGGCGCGCCCGGCGGGGCCCAGGCCCCCCAACCGGCTTTCTGACGCCGCTCACCGCCGCATGCAGGCCGCTTGCCTGAAAGGCGGATGTAATTTCACCGGGACTCGTATAACCGACTGACCATCATACATACGCAAGGAGCCCGTTCATGACCGACAACATCGAATCTCTGCTCCACGAGAACCGCGTCTTCAATCCGCCCGTGGGCGGCCACCAGGGCAGGGCACATATCAAGAGCCTCGACGAATACCGCGCAGTATACAAACGCTCCATCGAGGACCCCGAGGGCTACTGGGGCGACCGCGCCAAGGAGTTGCTGACCTGGTACGAACCGTTCGGCAAGGTCATGGACTGCGACTTCGAGGCCGCCCGCTTCGAGTGGTTCAAGGGCGGCAAGCTCAACGTGGCCTACAACTGCCTGGAGCGCCACCTGGCCGGCCCGCGCCGCAACAAGGCGGCCATCATCTGGCAGGGCGACCGCCCCGAGGACGTGCGCGTGCTCACCTATCAGATGCTCGCCGACGAGGTGAACCGCTTCGCCAACGTGCTCAAGGGCCTGGGCGTGCAGAAGGGCGACCGCGTGGCCCTCTACCTGGGCATGGTGCCGGAGCTGGCCGTGGCCATGCTGGCCTGCGCCAAGATCGGCGCGCCCCACTCCATCGTGTTCGCGGGCTTCTCCGCCCACTCCCTGCGCGACCGCATCAACGACTGCCAGGCCAAGGTGCTGGTCTGCGGCGACGCCGTGCGCCGCGCGGGCAAGGCCATCGGGCTCAAGGGCAACGTGGACGAGGCCCTCAAGGAATGCCCCAGCATCCAGAAGGTGGTGGTGCACAACTCCGCCGGGACACCCATCAACATGGAGGAGGGCCGCGACGTCTGGTGGCACGACGCCATGAGCGCCCCCGGCGTGAACGCCCCCTGCCCCTACGAGCCCATGGACTCCGAGGACGTGCTCTTCATCCTCTACACCTCCGGCTCCACGGGCAAGCCCAAGGGCGTGTTCCACACCTCCGGCGGCTACCTGACCTACGCCGCGCACACCACCCAGCTCGTGTTCGACATCCAGGAGGAGGACGTCCACTGGTGCACGGCGGACATCGGCTGGGTCACGGGCCACAGCTACATCGTCTACGGCCCCCTGGCCCTGGGCGCATCCTCGGTGATGTTCGAGGGCGTGCCCACCTGGCCCGGCCCTGACCGCTTCTGGGCCACGGTGGAGAAGTTCAAGGTGAACATCTTCTACACCGCGCCCACGGCCATCCGCGCGCTCATGCGCGAAGGCGTGAAGTGGACCCAGGGGCACGACCTCTCGTCGCTGCGCATCCTGGGCTCCGTGGGCGAGCCCATCAACCCCGAAGCCTGGATCTGGTACCACGACAACATCGGCGGCGGCAGGCTGCCCATCGTGGACACCTGGTGGCAGACCGAGACGGGCGGCCTGATGATCTCCCCGCTGCCCTACGCCACCCCGCTCAAGCCGGGCTCCGCCACGCTGCCCCTGCCCGGCATCCTGCCCAAGGTGGTGGACAAGGACGGCAAGGAGGTCTGCTGCGGCCAGGGCGGCTTCCTGATTCAGGCCATGCCGTGGCCCGGCATGCTGCGCGGCGTCTGGGGCGACCCGGTGCGCTTCAAGAACCAGTATTTCAGCGCCTTCCCCGGTGTCTACGAGACCGGCGACGGCGCGCGCATGGACGCAGACGGCTACGTGTGGATCATGGGCCGCGTGGACGACGTGGTGAACGTCTCGGGCCACCGCATGGGCACCGCCGAGATCGAGTCCGCCCTGGTGGCGCACCCCGACGTGGCCGAGGCCGCCGTGGTGGGCATGCCCCACGACATCAAGGGCCAGGCCATCTACGCCTACATCACCCTCAAGGAGGGCGTGGAGGCCACGGACGAGTTGCTGGCCGCGCTCAAGAAGCACGTGCGCGCCGAGATCGGGCCCATCGCCACCCCGGACGTCATCCAGTTCGCCCAGGGCCTGCCCAAGACCCGCTCGGGCAAGATCATGCGCCGCATCCTGCGCAAGATCGCCGAGGGCGAGATCGGGCAGTTGGGCGACACCTCCACCCTGGCCGATCCCGGCGTGGTCACGGACCTCATCGAGGGCAAGAGCAAGCTGTTCGGCTAGGCATCCGCCGCATCGCCGTATTCCAGGGCGGCCCCTCGTGGGCCGCCCTTTACTTTCGCCGCGAAGCGATGCAGTTTGAACAAAATTAGCATGTTGCCCCAACTGTACGCGCACTGGAGGGACTCGGCATGGCTTCTTCCGTCTTTGGCAGACTCGCCGATTCCCGGCTCACCATCAAGTTCCTCTCCATCTCGGTCTATTCCACAGCCATATTCGCCCTGCTGCTCTTCGGGCTCGTGCTCCCCAGAATGGAGAGCGAGCTTATCGAGATCAACAAGGAGAACCTCCACAACCTGGTGGGCTCCGTTACCTCCCTCATCAAGGACTACGACGCCCAGGTGAAGCGCGGCGAGATGGACCTGGGCGAGGCCAAGCGCAGGGCCACGGCCCGCATCAAGGGCATGCGCTACGGCAACAACGACTACTTCTGGATCAACGACCTCACCACCCCGGTGCCGCGCATGGTCATGCACCCCACGGTGCCCGCCCTGGATGGCAAGGTGCTGGACGACCCCAAGTTCGCCTGCGCCACGTCCGCCCAGAGGGGGCTCAAGGGCGAGCTCGTCCCCGTGGCCGGGGGCAAGGGCAACCTGTTTTCCGAACTGCTGCGCGCCGCCAGCGACACCGGCGACGGCTTCATCACCTATTCCTGGCCCCGGCCCACGCAAAACGGCGTGAGCAGCGGGGTGTGGCCCAAGCTCTCCTACGGCGTCATCGTCAAGGATTGGGGCTGGCTCATCGGCTCCGGCGTCTACATCGACGACATCAAGGCCAAGGTGAACCAGCTGCGCCTGTGGTGCGGCCTGGGCCTGGGCGCGGTGTTCGTGGCCGGGCTTCTGCTGACCCTCTGGCTCACCAGGACTTTCGTGGGCCGCCAGGTGGACGCCCTGGCACGCTACTCCGTGGACGTGGCCGGGGGGGATCTGGCGGCCACGGTGCCGCCGGTGGCCTTCCACGCCGAGCTGCGCGTGCTGCGCGACGCCATGCGCGCCATGGTGGAGCGCCTGCGCGAGAGCCTGGCCCTGGCCGAGGACAAGACCCGCGAAGCCGGGGAGCAGGCCCGCCAGGCCGGTGAGCAGACAGGCATCGCCCGGGAGGCTTTGGAACGGGCCGAGAACGCCCGGCGCGAGGGCGAGCAGGCCGCGGCCTCGGCCATGGGCCACACGGCCCAGAGCATCGGCGGCGTGGTGGAGGAGCTCTGCGTGGGCCTCACCCAGACCGCCCAGGGCGCGCAGGAGCAGCGCAAGCGCGTGGAGGGCACCTCCCGCGAGGTGCAGGCCATGAACGCCTCCCTGACGCACGTGTCGCGCCTGGTCGAGGAGGTCGCCGGGCTCGCCGAAGACGCCAGCGGCAAGGCCAGGGCGGGCGCGGGCGTGGTGGAGCGCTCCGTGGAGGCCATCGAGGCGGTGGACGCCCAGGCCAGGGCGCTGGCGGCCTCCATGCACGAGCTGGGCGCGCAGAGCCAGTCCATCGGAGCCATCCTGACCACCATCGCGGACATCGCCGACCAGACCAACCTGCTGGCCCTCAACGCCGCAATCGAGGCCGCGCGCGCGGGCGATGCGGGCAGGGGCTTCGCGGTGGTGGCCGACGAGGTGCGCAAGCTGGCCGAGAAGACCATGACCGCCACCCAGGAGGTCAACCGCTCGGTGCACGCCATCCAGGAGGGCGCCAAGCGCAACGTGGAGCGCATGGACGAGGCCGTGCGGGCCATCTCCCTGGCCACGGGCCTCTCGCGCGAGTCGGGGGAGGTCTTCGCCTCCATCGTGGACATCGTGGGCCGCTCCGCCGGGCAGACCGCCGCTATCTCAGGCGACGCGCGCAACCAGGCCCAGGCCATGGAGCAGGTGGCCCAGGCAGTTGAGGCCGTCTCCAGCCTGGCGGAGGAGATAGCGGCCAACACCGCGCGCTCCCAGCGGGTGGTGGAGCGCCTGGAGCAGGAGCAGGCCGCCCTGGGCCGGATCATCGCCGGGTACGGGCAGGACGGCGCGCCAAAAGCTTTGGGGGGCGGGCGTTGAACGTATCCGACTTGAGGCTGTGGCGCGCGCCCGGCCTTGACGGGGTGGACCTGTTGCGGGCCAGCCGCTGCGACACGCGCTACGCCAGGCATTTCCACGACGGCTACGCGGTTGGCGCGCTGGTCGAGGGGGCGCTGGGCTTCCGCTACCTCGGGCGCGACTGCATGGCCCGCGCCGGGGAGGTGAACATGGTGGCCCCGGGCGAGGTGCACGACGGCTGGCCCGGCACGCCCCAGGGCTGGAGCTACCGCATGTTCTACCTCGAACCCCGTGCCGTGGCCGCCGTGGCCGCGCAACTGGGCGGCAAGCCGGGCCAGCTGCCGGATTTCGGGGCCGGGGTGCTGCGCGACCCCGAACTGGCGGCGGCCTTGTGCGCCCTGCACCGCGACCTGGACCAGGGCCAGACCACCTTGCTGGAGCGCCAGAGCAGGCTGGTGAACGTGCTCGGGGCCTGGATCGCGCGCCACGCCGACGGGAGGAGGGACAGGCTCCCCCGGCGCGAGCCGGGGGCCGTGCGCGCCGTGAAGGACATCCTGCGCGAGCGCTTCGCCGAATCCGTCCCTCTGGAGGAGCTGGCCCAGGCCACGGGCCTCTCCGGCTTCCACCTCAACCGGGTGTTCCGGCAGTCCGTGGGGCTTGCGCCCCATGAATACCAGGTGCAACTGCGCGTGAACCGCGCCCGCGCCCTGCTTGAGCGCGGCGAGATCGCGGCCCAGGCCGCCCTGGATTCCGGCTTCGCGGACCAGAGCCACCTCAACCGCCATTTCCGGCGCATCCTGGGCCTGACCCCCGGGGCCTACCGCAAGATCGTTCAAGACCGCTGAGGCCGCCGCATGGCAGGGCACGCCTCCAGAAGTTCCCTGGAGGTTTCCCATGCCGTCTTCCGTTTCCGCCGACATCCTCTCCGCCGCTTCTTCCGGTGAAGCCGCGCCTGCAGGAGCAGCCATGCGCCCGCGCTTCCCGCTGCTCTCCATGTGCCTGGCCATGCTCCTGGTTGGGGCCACGGCCCCGCTGGGCGAGGTGGCCCTGCGCGGCATGGCTCTCCCTCAGGTTCTGGCCGTGCGCCTGGTGCTGGCCTGGGCCGTGCTGCGCGCGCTGAGCCCTGGGAGCGGGGCCGTCCCGCGCCTGGAGCCGCGCCACTGGGCCGTGCTGGCGCTGCAGGCCCTGTGCGGGGTGGTGGTCTTCAACGCCTGCCTCTGGCTGGGCATGGAAGGCGGCGGGGCCGCCGCCGCGGGCGTGTTCACCAGCGCCACCCCGGCCGTGATGGTCCTGCTCGGGGTGATCCTGTTCAGGGAGCGACCCGGATTGCGCGCGCTCGGGGGCGTGGCCCTCTGCGTGGCTGGCGTGCTGGCCGCCAGGAACGTGTTCGGCGTCGGCCCCGACTCGGGCGCTGGCTGGTCCCCCTCCGGTTCCGACGCACTGCTCCTGGCGGCAGTGGCCGGAGAGTCCGTGTTCCTGCTGGCCCTCAAGTGGCTGCCCGCCTGGCTCACCCCTTTGGAGGCCGCCCTCCGCATCACCATGCTGGGCTTCTTCATGGTGCTGCCCTGGGCGCTCTGGACCCTTGACCCTTCAGCCGCGCTCGTGGCCGGGCCCGGGGCCTGGCTGGCCGTGGCCGCCCTGGGTGTGCTGGTCACCGCCGGGGGCTACGTGTTCTGGTTCAGGGGCGTGGGCAGCGCCAGCGCGAGCCAGGCCGCCGTCATCACGGGGCTCATGCCAGTGAGCGCGGTGTTCTCCAGTTGGCTCCTCTCAGGGGCCGCGCCTACGGCCGGGCAGGCGCTGGGGTGTCTGGCGGTGGGCCTTGGCATCTGGCTTTCGGCGGGAAAATGATGAAAAATGCATTTTCTTGGCCCCATGTGACGTGCGTCACAGCTTGGGGGTTCACCCGGGCCTATATGGTGGCCAACCGACGAAGGGAGGAAGACAGATGAAAACGATTCGTAAGATCGTGCAGATAGACGAGGAACTGTGCAACGGCTGCGGCGAGTGCCTGCCCAACTGCGCCGAGGGCGCCATCAGCATCATCGACGGCAAGGCCAGGCTCAAGGCCGACAAGCTCTGCGACGGGCTGGGCGCGTGTCTGGGCCACTGCCCCATGGGCGCGCTCAAGGTCATCGAGCGCGAGGCCGACGAGTTCGACGAGGACGCCGTGCACCACGAACTGGAGGCCATGAAGGCCGCCGAGCAGCCCAAGCCCGCGCCCAAGCTGGGTTGCGGCTGCCCCGGCTCCAACATGATGACCATGAACCGCGCGCCGCAGGCCGCCGCCCCCGCCACGCCCGCCGCTCCGGGCTTCGCCAAGGCCGAACAGGCATCGCAGCTGGGCCACTGGCCCGTGAAGCTCAGGCTCGTCCCGGCGGACGCCCCCTTCCTGCGCGGGGCCGAGGTCGTCATCGCCGCCGACTGCGCCCCCGTGGCCCTGCCGGACTTCAACAGCCGCCTGGGCGGAAAGGTCGTCATGATCGCATGCCCCAAGTTCGACGATCCCCAGCCCTACATGCAGAAGCTGGTGGCCATGTTCAGGGGCGCGGGGCTCAAGAGGGTCCAGGTGGTGCGCATGGAAGTGCCCTGCTGCACCGGGCTGTCCTCCCTGGTGCACCAGGCCGCCGAATTGGCCGGGACAAATGTGCCTGTGGAGGACCTGATCGTCACCCGCGAAGGCAAGCTGGTGGTTGGCCAGTCCGCCGGATTGATGAAGCAGATGTTTTAGGGAGTTGGCGGACGGCCTTGTCCCAAACTGATGCACGAAGGGGAAGGGGCCTCCGGCGGCCAAGGGGCTGCGCCCCTTGGAACCCCATTCAGCTTCGCGTCTTGAGCGCTAGATTTTCGAACTGATGGAATGTTGAAAGACCCCTCCTGGGCCGTACCGGCCCAGGAGGGGTCTTTTTGTTGGGAATTCAGGGCATGATTCCGTGTTTCAGTGTCCCCAACCTGGTTCAACAGAACACGATTCAGATTCCTCAAGCCAACGCGATAACCAAATTGCCTCCGTTGGGCGCTCCGTGGGCGGAAGCCATTCGACATTCTTCAAATATGTCTGATG
>NZ_JAKZKX010000018.1:34691-82205 GCF_022808715.1 Fundidesulfovibrio agrisoli | reverse complement strand
TCGGCTTGCTTCAGGATGCTCAGGATCTGACTGTCGGAGTAGCGGGACGTCTTCATGTAAAATCTCCTCGCCTGGGTTTACGAGAAAATTCTACTTTTCAGAACAACCTTTTATTGGGGGGATTACCCGCCATGAGCTCCCCCGGGGCCATGCGCTCCGAAAAGGAGGTGAACCCGGCCAGGTCGGAGAAGAGCACCGTGGCCTCGGCCTCCTCCCCGCCCGGCTCCAGGAGCTCGGGCCGGGCCAGAAGCATGTCCACCACCGCCGGGGACACGTAACGCGAGAACGCGGCGCGCATCTGCCTGCGCTCCCGCGCGGCGCGGGCGTAGCCCTCCAGCAGCAGGAAACCCTCCACGGCCAGGATACCGCCGGTGAGGCCCAGGGCCGGGAACCAGGTCAGCTCGGCGGCGAAGAGCGCGTAGGAGGACCCCAGCGCGCCGCCAGCCCCGCCCAGCGAGGCCAGGGCCGCCGGCAGGGGCCGCAGGCGCCGCAGCAGGAGCGCGGCCCCAGGGACGAGCGCCAGCGCGGCCGCCGCCACGGCCCAGCCCGGGGCCACGGCCCCGGCCCGCCCGGCGAGAAGCTGGGCCAGGATGGCCGCGTGCACCTCCACCCCGGGCACGTTGGCCCCGGCCTGGCGGCTGAACGGGGTGCGGAAGGCGTCGGCCTGCACGGTGAGCTCCGGGCTGGCCGCCAGGGACCGGCCCACCAGCACGATTTTGTCCTTGAGGAAGCCGGGGGGCAGGGAGGCCCGCCAGTCCAGGGCCTGCGTGTAGGAGACCGTGCGCACGCTGCGCGCCGGGCCGGGATGGTCCACCAGCCCGCCCGCGGGGATGCTCTTCCGCCCCGGCTCCAGGGCGAGCAGGGCGGCCGCGGGCAGGGTGGCCTGCCCGGCCAGGATGCTCGAGAAGCGGCGCACCGTGCCGTCCGGGTCCGGGGTGAGCATGGCCAGGCCCGTGCCCAGGGCGGCGCGCTCGAAGCGTGGCAGGGGGCGCACCAGCATCACCCGGCTGAAGGCCGCGTCCTCGGCCGCGTCCACGGTGGAGGCCAGCAGGACGCGGCCGTTTGCGCGCAGGGCGTCCTCCAGGGCCTGATCGTCCTCCGGGGTGGAGGGCTCCGCGAAGATCACGTCCAGGACGACGAGGCGCGCGCCCGCGTCCGCGAGCTCACGCAGCAGGGCCGCGTGCACGCGCCTGGGCCAGGGCCAGGCCAGGCCCAGCTCCTGGATGGAGGGCTCGTCGATGGCGGCGATGACGATGTCCGGAGGGGCGGTCCTGGGGCCGCGCAGCAGGAAGAAGAGGTCGAGCAGTTGGGATTCGAGCTGGCGCCCTGGCGGGCTGGCCTGGAACAGCACGGCCGCCGCCGCGATGAGCAGCCCGGCGCAGAGCGCGGCGGCCGGCCCGCAGCGCCTGTTGTCGGGCGTGCTCTCGGGCGCTCCGGCGGGGGCCGTGCGCTGCGGCTTCTGGGCGCGGCTGCCGTCTGCTCCTGGGGGCATGGGTCGGCTCTCCTTCCGGGTTCTGCCTCCCGAAGGGGAGACGGCGGTTACCCGATGCTACCAGAGGAGGCGAGAGGCAGTAAATCGGAGTTTGCCCTGCTTGGGAAGTCCGAGAGAGGGCGCGACAGCGGGAGCCCGCGGCCGATCCCCTGATCGGGGGCCTGCCGCGGGCCGTTTCGTTCCTTGGGTGTTTTGGTCAGGTCAGGGCTCGCCGGGCGGCGTTGCCTTGCAGGCCCTCGATGATCTCTCGCAGCACCCGGGCGCGGCCCGCCAGCTCGTCCACGGCCCTGGCGGCCAGGGTCATGTCCTGGGCGGTGGCCCGGGAGATGTTGCTCACGTCCTCCACGGAGCGGTTGATCTGCTCGCTGGCGG
Source organism: Fundidesulfovibrio agrisoli (assembly GCF_022808715.1). Lineage (GTDB taxonomy): Bacteria > Desulfobacterota > Desulfovibrionia > Desulfovibrionales > Desulfovibrionaceae > Fundidesulfovibrio > Fundidesulfovibrio agrisoli. The sequence goes on along the minus strand of NZ_JAKZKX010000018.1, from coordinate 80,341 downwards.
CGGACTGCTGCTCGCTGGCCGCCGCGATGGAGCGCACCTGGTCCGCCGTGGCCTCCACCAGGCGCACGATCTCTTGCAGGGATTGGCCGGACTGCCCGGCCAGGCCCGTGGCCTCGTCGATGCGTTGCACCGCGCGCTCCACGCTCTGGATGCTGTGCGCGGTTCCCTGCTGGATGCCGGAGATGGCCTCGCCCACCTCCTTGGTGGCGGTCATGGTCTTCTCGGCGAGCTTGCGCACCTCGTCGGCCACCACGGCGAAGCCTCTTCCCGCCTCGCCCGCGCGGGCGGCCTCGATGGCGGCGTTTAAGGCCAGCAGGTTGGTCTGGTCGGCTATGTCGCTGATGACGTTCATGATCCTGCCGATGGCGTCGGCCTGTCCGCCAAGGTTGGCCATGTCCTGCTTGAGGGCCAGGGCCTCGGTCTGCACCTGGGCGATGCCGTCCACCACCTTGCCCACGACTCCGGCCCCGTCCTCGGCCTGCCTGCGGGCCTGGGAGGAGGTCTCCGCCGCCTGGGAGGCGTTGCGCGCCACCTCCAGCACGGTGCCGTTCATTTCGGACATGGCCGCCAGCGTCTCCGCGATGCGCGTGTTCTGCTGCTCGGCCCCGGTGTGGGAGGAGGCGACGATACCGGCCAACTGCTGCGCGGCCTGGGCCACCTGCCCGCTGATCTCGTCGGCCTGGGCCGACCCGCTGGCCACGCGGGCGTTGGTCTCCAGCAGGCTGGCCTCCTGCACGCGCAGTTCGGTCAGGTCGGCGTAGACGCACAGCGAGCCCATCAGCTTGCCGTCCAAGCCGTAGAGCGGGGAGGCGTCGATGCGCAGGCTGCGCTTGCCGCCCTTGCGCCCGGTGAGCTCCACCTCTTTGGTGATCTCGCGGTTCTCCTGCATGGCCACGCCGAGCACCGTGGGGCGGGAGGCGTCGCCGTAGAAGAAATAGGCCACGTTCTGGCCGTAGTAGTCGTTGGGGACGCCGTCCTGCTCCAGGATGCGCAGCAGGTTCTTGTTGGTGAAGCGCAGCACCTGCTCCACGTCCACCACCACGCACGGGGTGGCCATGCCCATGAGCACGCCCCGGGCGAAGCCGAGCTCGCCAAGCAGCTTGTCCACCGCGGCCTTTGCCGTCGCGGCGAAGAAGCTTGCGGTGCCGCAGGCCTCATGCTGCAGGTCTTCAACGCGCGCCGAATAGTCGCCTTCGGAGATGCGCTTGAGGGGCTTCGCGAGCGCCCGCAACGTTGTTTCGTTTTTCGATAACAGCATCGCCGTCAATATTGATAAAGATATGAAGACGAGCGATGCGACAAGGCCACCTGTGATTGATACACCAGACGCCCAAAGCAGCATCAATGTGGCGCAGGAAGATACTGTCAGAGCGGAGACCCACCATGGAGAAACGAGAAATCTTACGCCCATAGCATTACATCCCGTGTTCGAATTGTTGAAGTTTTCAATTCTTGTCTCGATAGTAGCGAAACGGAAAGCGCAAGGGAAGGGCTTAGCTGTGGCAGATGCCTGCACAATGCGGGGTGGATGCAATGAGGGATGAGGCTGAAACGGAGCCCCGGGGCCGTCAGGCGGCCCCGGGGCGGGAAAGGGATGGGCTAGGAAGCGGCGATGGCTTCGCGGCGCATGCCGTCTACGAGGTCCTTGAGGTTGGCGGCCGCGCCGGAGAGGCGCTCGAGGTCTCGCCCGGCGGAGATCATCTCCTCCGAGGTGCGAACGGCGATCTGGCTCACCGCGCTCACGGCCTGGTTGATCTCCTCCGAGGCCTGGGACTGCTGCTCGGAAGCCGTTGCGATGGCCCGGACCTGGTCCGCGGTGCCTTCGATCCGGGCCACGATCTCCATGAGGGTCCTGCCCGCGCCGCCGGCCAGGTCGGAGGTTCTGCTGGCTGCCGTGGCCGTGCCCTCCATGCCCACGATGTTCTCCTTCACGCCGGCCTGGATGGCCGCGACCACGGAGGACACCTCGCCCGTGGCCTGCATGGTCTTCTCGGCCAGCTTGCGGACCTCGTCGGCCACGACCGCGAAGCCGCGCCCCGCGTCGCCCGCGCGGGCCGCCTCGATGGCGGCGTTCAAGGCCAGCAGGTTGGTCTGGTCCGCTATGTCGGAGATGACGGTCATGATCCTGCCGATGCCCTCGGCGTGGGTGCCCAGGCTGTCCAGGCTGGTCTTCATGGCCACGGAGCGGTTGCGCACCTCGTCCGTGGCGGCCACCACCTCCTGCACGACCTCAAGCCCCTTGCGGGCCTGCTTGCCCGCCTCGCCGGAAATTTCCGCGGCCTTGGCCGCGGTGCCGGCGACCTCCAGCACGGTGGCGGCCATCTCCTCCATGGCGGTGGCGGTCTCCATGGTGCGCTGGCTCTGCTCGCGGGTGCCGTCCACCACCTGCTCCACTCGGGAGCCCAGTGCCTGGCCCAGGGAGGCCATCTCCCCGGCGAAGCTGTCCAGCCGTTCGGCGGCCTCGCGCAGGCCCTCCAGGCGGGATCGCTCGGCCATGGCCCGGGCCTCCAGGGCTTCATGGCGGGCCAGCTCGGCCTCCTCGGACTTGGCCAGGGCATCCGCCTTTTCGGCGTGCACCTCCTCGAAGGCAGCCTGAAGCTTGCAGGCCATGTCCAGCATGGCGGAGTGGACGCCCCTCTCCTTGCCGGTGCGGGCCGTGAGCACCCGGGCAAGCTCGCCCTTGGCGATGGCGTCGGCCAGCGCGGCCACCACGGCCGGCTCCGCGCCCAACTGGTTCAGGATGCTGCGGGAGACCCACACCGCCGCCGCAAGCCCGATGCACAGGGAGACCGCGAGCAGCCCGAGCTGCAGCTTGAGGTCGCCCGAGATGTCGGCGACCACGGCCTCCACCTGTTCGTCGGCCTCCTTGTACTGGCCCTCCTGCAAGGGGGCGATCCGGTCGGCAAGGGCGTCCGTCTTGGCGTCGAAATCCTTCATGATGAGGTTGCCCGCCTCGCGCCCGTCCTTCACGTAGACCCCGGCCATGCGCTTGCCCAGGGCGTACATCTCATCGAAGAGCTTGCCGATGGCCTCGACCTCGGCGAGCATCCTGGCGTCCTTCTCGCGGGTGAACATGGCTTTGAACTCGCCCAGGGCCTCGCGGAACGCGGCGGCGGACTTCTCGGCGTCGGCCAGGCCGTCCTCCTCCCCGGTGGCGGAGACGTCGGTGAGGTACTGCTGCACCTCCACCGCCATGAGCTTCATGGTGGCCGCCCGGCCCGCGAAGGGCAGGCTTTCGGAGCGGACCAGGGCAGCCCTCTCGCGGACCGTTCCCAGGGACAGGGCCATTATTGCCGCACCCACCGCCATGGCGGCGAGCACCAGCCCGAAACCGAACATCATCTTGGAACGAACGGAAAACTGCATGAACTCCTCCAAAGGTGGTCATCAACGCTGGGGTTGATTCGGGATGGTGCGTGCGAATCGGATCGCACGGCATTCATCGCAAAGAATACAATGATTTGACAATTGTGTTCAAGCGTTATGTTGAACTTGGTGACGATGTGATGGCAGACGGGTAGCCCTCTCATATCGCGCCTGCAACCGTCTCCGATTTTGGGGGGATCGGCGTCCCCGCGCCGGCTATTCGCCAGGCGAAGCAATGTCCGGGTTCGTGGCCTTTTCCGCCACTCTGGGCTATGACGCGGCGAGATCACGGAATCGTTACTGCGAAGCGAGGAACAGCCATGACGAACACGACAAACCTGCGCCCGGCGGACCCCTCCGTCACGCGCATCGGCTGGATCGGCACCGGAATCATGGGCAGCTCCATGTGCGGGCACCTGATGGACGCCGGATATGCGATGACCGTCTACAACCGCAGCAAACTCAAGGCGGAGCCCCTGCTGGCGAGGGGGGCAACCTGGGCCGACACCCCCAGGGACGTGGCCCAGGCCTCCGACGTGGTGTTCACCATCGTGGGCTTCCCCAAGGACGTGCGCGAGGTCTATTTCGGCGCGGACGGCGTGTTCGCCGGGGCAGGGACGGGGGCCGTCCTGGTGGACATGACCACCAATAGCCCCAGCCTGGCCGTGGAGATCGCGGACAAGGCCGAGGACGCCGGGATGTTCGCCCTGGACGCCCCTGTCTCCGGCGGGGACGTGGGCGCGCGCAACGCCGCGCTCTCCATCATGGTGGGCGGCGCGCCCGAGGTGTTCGAGGCGGTGCGCCCCCTGTTCGGGGCCATGGGCAAGACCATCGTGCACCAGGGGCCGGCGGGCAGCGGGCAGCACGCCAAGATGTGCAACCAGATCGTCATCGCCGGGCACATGATCGGCGTGTGCGAGAGCCTGCTCTACGCGGTGCGCGCGGGCCTGGAGCCCTCCAGGGTGCTGGAGTCCATCGCCACGGGCGCGGCGGCCTGCCCGGCCCTGAACAACCTCTGGCCCCGCATCTTGAAGGACGATTACGCCCCGGGCTTCATCATCGACCACTTCATCAAGGATATGGGCATCGTGGTGGAGGAGTCCAAGCGTATGGGCTTCAGGCTCAAAGGCCTGATGCTCGTGGAGGAGATCTACCGCGAGGCCCAGGCCATGGGCTTCGGGTCGAACGGAACGCAGGCCCTGTACCTGGCCTTGCAGAAGATCGCCGAAGACTAGCCCCGGCCGGTTGAGAAATGGATTGCGCGGCGCGCGGGTTCCCCCGCGCGCCGCGTTTTTTCGTGGGCGGGGGATCGCCGCCCTCCTGGCGGCGCATGGGGCGAAACCCGTTCCGGGCGGCGGGTCGCTTGCTTGCCCTGCCCGGGCTTGGTAGGCTGCCGGTGAGAAAGGCTGGCGAACGAGTCGCCATCGGAAAGGGCGGCGATCCTCGATCGGGCCGCCAACGCGCCTCGCGTTCACGGGGGAGATCCGACCCGGCTTGCGAGCATGCTCATTGTGGGGAAGGCATGGACATCCGCATAAGCGACGCCGCTTCGGGGAAGAATCTTCACATCGATTTTGCTTCGGGGATATCCGTCTCATGCGCGTTCTTCCCGCCGGAAGGGGAGGTCGCCCTGGTGGACATCCTGCCGGAGATATTTTCACTCTCGAACGAGCTGATCGCTCACGCATTGGCGGCCGCCGCCGCGGAAGGCTCCCGCGCGTCATGCGAGAAGGGGTGCGTCTCCTGTTGTTATCAGCTGATCGTGATGTCCGATCACGAGGCGCTGCTGCTCGCCCACATAGTCTCCTTGATGGAGCCGAAGGAGCGGGCGCGGGTGAAAGCAGCGCTGCGGTCCATGCTCCAGATCCTTGAGAGGCATGGCCTGCTGGCCGAGATGCTCGACTCCCACGCGAATTGCTTTACCGATTCGAAACGCCTGGTGGAGGTGCAGAAAAAGTATTGGGAGCTCCAGCTGGCTTGCCCGTTTCTTGTGGACGGGGCCTGCTCGGTATATGCATTCCGGCCTCTGGTGTGCCGCCAATACATGGTCAGTTCGCCTCGGGAATGCTGTGCGCAGATCTTCAAGCCGGGCAATATGATGAAAAAGATCCCTCTGGCGTACGATTTGGGAAGCGCGCTCGCCTCGTTCAATGGCGCGGCGGCAAAGCCGACGCTTGCCGTGCCCATCCCCGCCGTCCTGCTCGTCAACGGGCTGCTGGAGAGCTTCCCGCGCCCCAAGGCGAGCGCAGAAGCGATGATGGCCGCATTTCTTGCCCACCTGGAAGAGAACTTCACCAGAAGCGCCGCTCGTCCTTGAAGTCATGGCGCGCCGCGCCGCATCCCCGGGTGGCGCGGCGACCCTCCGCCTCAATACCCGTCGTCCTGGTCTCCCTCGCCGAACATGGCCCGCTTGGCGGGCAGGCAGCTCTCCCAGTCCAACTCCGCGAGCCCAAGGCGCGATGCGCGTTCGGGCGTCACTTCCAGCTCCGTGGTCTCGCCGCCGCGAGTGGCCAGCACAATGATGGGGCCGTTCCTGCTCCCGGCCGCCGCCACGGCCTTGGGCGAGTAGGAGGCCAGCAGCGCGGCGGCGTCCTCCAGGGCGGCGCGGCTCCAGTCCGCCCCGGGCAGGGGCCGGATGAGCCCGAAGGGGCTCGGGTGGTCCTTCACGTCCAGCAGGATGTCCCCGGCCTGGGCCAGTTCGGCCAGGGCGGCGTTGTCCTCCTGGTTGCGGCCCATGGCCAGCCAGTGCGGCCCGGCCCAGAACTGCCTGCCCACGTTGGCCAGGTGGAAGTCCGCTGCGCGCGGCGGGTCGGCGTGCTCGAACAGGGGCACGTAGCGTTTGGCCGAATCCAGGATGGTCAGCTTGCAGCCCCCGGCGGGCTGCGGATACTCGGTGATGCCCAGGCGCTTGGCCAGGGCGAACTGGGGCTTGCGGGTGCGGCCGTTGAAGTTGTGCAGCTTCTCGCGGTCCACCAGGCCGTCGATTTCGGCGGGTGAGGGCTTCATGTTCAGGGCCGAGAGCGGGCGCAAGAGCACGTCGCGCACGCCCGCCTGGCGGCTGATAACGTCCAGGGCGTCGCGCCGCTGGGACATGGGGCGCTGGCCCTTGACCTCCCCGGTGAGGATCATCTTGGCGCCGTAGACGGGCATCAGCTCCTTGCAGCGCCTGAGCATGAGGATTTTGCAGTCCACACAGGGGTTCAGGCACTTGCCCACGCCGTGGGGCGGGCGCGAGGCCAGCAGCGCGACGAATTCGTCGCCCACGTCCACGGTCTCGATGTCCAGCCCGTAGGTTTCGGACCAATGGGCCACCTTGTCCGGGTGGCCGAAGAAGGGGCTGACGAAGTGCAGGCCGAGCACGGAAAGCCCCTGCTCGATGATGGTTTTGGCGGCCAGGATGGAATCCAGGCCGCCGGAGAACATGGCCAGGGCGTCGTATTGTTTCATGGCGGGGAAAAGAGTCTCCTTCATGCGGATGCGGCCGCCCCCGAAGGAGCGTCGCCCGGCGCATGCCTATCAGCGAGCGCGGCAAAAGGCGAGGCTAGGCCTTTTGGGCCTTGAGCAGGTCGCGGATCTCCGTGAGCAGGGCCACGTCCGCCGGGACGGGCGGCGGCGGGGCGTCCGGCGCGGGGGCCTCCATCCTGCGCTTGAGGGTGTTCAGCCCCTTGACCATCAGGAAGATGGCGAAGGCCACGATGATGAAATCCACCAGGGCCTGGATGAAGTTCCCGTAGTTCAGGGTGGCGCCCTTCATGCCCTCGATGGGCGGGGCCAGGGTGAGCTTGAGGCTGGTGAAGTCCACCCCGCCCAGGAGCATCCCCACGGGCGGCATGATGACGTCCGCCACCAGGGAAGAGACGATCTTGCCGAAAGCCGCGCCGATGATGACGCCCACCGCCAGGTCCATGACGTTGCCGCGCATGGCGAATTCCTTGAACTCTTTCAAGAAGCTCATAGGCCCTCCTCACGGGGTTTGGGGGGAGCGTAACCGTTCCCCGGCGGCGGGACAAGCGTTGCGGCCCGGAAACGGCCTGGTTGTCCTGCAAAAATGGACGTTGCCCCGGGGCGGGGCATTTGCTATGGCCTCATGGCATTTCCCACTTTCGAACAAGGACGCACCCACATGGCCAAGAAAGCCGCTGCCAATCCCCAGGACGCCCGCCTGGAGGCGCTCGCCACCGCGCTGACCACCATCGAACGCAAGTACGGGCAGGGCTCGGTCATGCGCCTCGACGAGGACGCCCACGTGGCCATCCCCGCCATCCCCACGGGCTCCATCGGCGTGGACGTGGCCTTGGGCATCGGCGGCATCCCCCAGGGGCGCGTCACCGAGATCTACGGCCCCGAGTCCTCGGGCAAGACCACCCTGGCCCTGCACATCATCGCCCAGGCCCAGAAGAGGGGCGGCACCGCCGCCTTCATCGACGCCGAGCACGCCCTGGACATCACCTACGCCCGCCGCCTGGGCGTGAAGACCGACGAGCTGCTCATCTCCCAGCCGGACTTCGGCGAGCAGGCCCTGGACATCACGGACATGCTGGTGCGCTCCAGCGCCGTGGACGTCATCGTCATCGACTCCGTGGCCGCGCTGATCCCCCAGGCGGAACTCGAGGGCGAGATGGGCGAATCCCAGGTGGGCGGGCAGGCCCGGCTCATGAGCCACGCCATGCGCAAGCTCACGGGCACCATCCACAAGTCCAACACGGCGGTGATCTTCATCAACCAGATCCGCATGAAGATCGGCGTCACGGGCTACGGCAGCCCCGAGACCACCACGGGCGGCAACGCGCTCAAGTTCTACGCCTCCACCCGCATGGACATCCGCAAGATCCAGACCCTCAAGGACAAGGAGGAGGTCTACGGCTCGCGCTGCCGCGTGAAGGTGGTCAAGAACAAGGTGGCCCCGCCCTTCCGCGAGGCCCAGTTCGACATCCTCTACGGCACCGGCATCTCCCGCGAGGGCGAGATCATCGACATGGGCGTGGAGATGAACATCGTGGACAAGTCCGGCGCGTGGTTCGCCTACGGCACCGAGCGCCTGGGCCAGGGCAAGGAGAACGTCCGCGCCTTCCTGCTGGAGCACCCGGACATCCGCCAGCAGATCGAGGACAAGATTTACGAGCACCTGGGCCTGAAGGAAGCCTCCGAGGCGCAGGAAGCGGGCGAGGCCTGATGCTCCCGCACGGAGCGGCTGCGCGCCTCGGGGCGATACTGTGGGCTTCTCTGGCCCTGGCCGCCCTCTGCGGCTGCGCGGCGCAGAAGCGCGGCGCCGCCGTTGCGCCCGCCCCGGCCCCGGAAATGGCCGGGATGCCCTCCGTGCGCGGCATGGACGGCTACGCCTTCTACTTCGACCCGGCCCGCTGGGAAATGATGGAGGACATCTCCAACCCGGCGTACGAGTACCAGTTCGCGAACCGCTCCGGCAGGATGCTCGGCGCTGTCTGGGTTGACCAGACGCCCATCGACCCGGCCAGGATGGAGGCCGCGGCCGTGCGCAACGCCGAACGTCTGACCTTCGACGTGCGCGTCTCACAGAGCGGCGCGGTGGAGCTGGGCGGGCTGCCCTGCCGCTACCTGCGCCTGTTCGGGCGCAAGGACGGCGCGGAGATGGTGATAGAGTACACCCTGTGCTTCGTGGGCTCGCGGTCCTACGTGGTGATGACCACGGCCGTGGGGCCCCTGAACAGGGAGATGATCGAGGACATGAACGCCTTCCCCCGGGGCATGCGGCCCGGGGGCTGATTCATACGCCGGCCCGTGAGGGCCTGCGGGCATCGCCGCTTCCCAAGGAGACTTTTCGTGATCAGCGCCACTGAAATCCGTCGCAAGTTCCTGGATTATTTCGTCGCCAACGGCCACACCGAGGTGGCCAGCTCCTCCCTGGTGCCCAGGGAGGACCCCAGCCTGCTCTTCACCAACGCGGGCATGGTGCAGTTCAAGAAGGTCTTCCTGGGCCAGGAGAAACGCGACTACACCCGCGCCGCCACCTCCCAGAAGTGCCTGCGCGTGGGCGGCAAGCACAACGACCTGGAGAACGTGGGCCGCACCGCCCGCCACCACACCTTCTTCGAGATGCTGGGCAACTTCTCCTTCGGCGACTACTTCAAGGAGGAGGCCATCCGCCTGGCCTGGGGCTTCCTCACCGATGAGATGAAGCTCCCCAAGGACAAGCTCTACGCCACCGTCTACCTGGACGACGACGAGGCCCACGGCCTGTGGCGCAAGATCGCCGACGTGCCCGAGAAGCGCATCATCCGCCTGGGCGACAAGGACAACTTCTGGTCCATGGGCGACACCGGCCCCTGCGGCCCCTGCTCCGAGATCCTCATCGACCAGGGCGAGCACATGAGCTGCGGCCCGGATTGCGGCATCGGCAAGTGCGACTGCGACCGCTTCCTGGAGATCTGGAACCTGGTGTTCATGCAGTTCGACCAGATCGAGCCGGGCAAGCGCGTGCCCCTGCCGCGCCCCTCCATCGACACGGGCATGGGCCTGGAGCGCATCTCCGGCGTGTGCCAGGGCGTGTACTCCAACTTCGATTCCGACCTGTTCACCCCCATCATCGCGGCCACGGCCGAGCTGGCGGGCGTGAAGTACCGCGCCGACGAGGAGAGCGACACCGCCCTGCGCGTCATCGCGGACCACAGCCGGGCCATGGCCTTCCTCATCGCGGACTCCATCCTGCCCTCCAACGAGGGCAGGGGCTACGTGCTGCGCCGCCTGATCCGCCGCGCCTTCCGCTTCGGCCGCCTCATGGGCCTGCGCGACCCCTTCCTGCACCGGGTGGCCCCCGTGGTGGTGGACGTCATGGGCGTGCAGTACCCCGAGATCGTGGAGGGCATGGACTTCATGACCCGCGTGGTCCGCGAGGAGGAGGAGCGCTTCTCCGCCACGCTGGACAAGGGCCTGGAGATCCTCGAGGAGGAGATGGCCGCCTCCCGCAGGAACAACGTGAACATCATCTCCGGCGAGGCCGCCTTCAAGCTCTACGACACCTACGGCTTCCCCCTGGACATCATCACCGACGTGGCGGGCAAGCAAGGCTTCGGCGTGGACGAGGCGGGCTACACCGCCTGCATGCAGGAGCAGAAGACCCGCGCCAAGAAGGCCTGGAAGGGCTCCGGCGAGACCGACGTGGCCGGGCAGTTCAAGAAGCTCCTGGAGACGGGGCTCAAGTCCCGCTTCGTGGGCTACGGGCAGCTTGAGGCCCAGTCCCGCGTGATCGCCCTGCTGGGCGAGGACGGCCTGCCGGTCGAGCGCATCATCCAGGGCGAGGGCGGCAACGCCGTGTTCGCGCAGACCCCCTTCTACGGCGAATCCGGCGGCCAGATGGGCGACAAGGGCAGCGTGGAGACCATGACCGGCTCCGCCGACGTGCTGGACACCCTCAAGCCCAGCCCCGAGCTGACCACGCATCGCGTGTTCGTCAACGAGGGCGAGCTGCTGCTGGACCAGGAAGCCAAGCTCATCGTGGACGAGGACCAGCGCCTGGCCTCGGCCCGCAACCACACCACCACCCACCTGCTGCACGCCGCCCTGCGCGAGGTGCTGGGCGAGCACGTGAAGCAGGCGGGCTCCCTGGTGGGGCCGGACAGGCTGCGTTTCGACTTCACCCACATCTCCGCCCTGACGCCCGAGGAGCTCTCCCTGGTGGAGCGCAAGGTCAACGAGGCCATCCTGGCCGACATCGCGGTGGACCGCGCGGTCATGGGCTACCAGGAGGCCCAGGCCAAGGGGGCCATGGCCCTCTTCGGCGAGAAATACGGCGACGAGGTCACCGTGGTCTCGGTGCCCGGCGTCTCCACGGAGCTGTGCGGCGGCACCCACCTGCGGGCCACGGGCCAGGCCGGCGGGTTCGCCATCATTTCGGAGACCGGCGTGGCCGCCGGCGTGCGCCGCATCGAGGCCGCCACGGGCTGGAACCTGCTGGGCCAGATGCAGGCCGCCAAACGCGAGCTGGACGAGGCCGCCGAGGTGCTGCGCGCCCGCCCGGGCGAGCTTGTGGAGCGCCTCAAGGCCATGCAGGCCCAGGTCAAGGCCTTGACCAAGGACAAGGAGCAGCTCCAGGCCAAGTTGGCCTCGGGCCAGGGGCGCGACCTCATGGACTCCGTGGAGGAGGTGGGCGGCGTGAAGCTGCTGGCCGCCGAGGTGCAGGGCGCCACCATGAAGTCCCTGCGCGACACCATGGACGACGTGCGCTCCAAGATGCCCTCGGGCGTGGCCTGCCTCATCGGCGCGGGCGAGGACGGCAAGGTGGCCCTGGTGCTGGCCGTCAGCAAGGACCTGCACGCCAGGTTCACCGCCCAGACCCTCATCAAGGATGTGGCCGCCCTGGTAGGCGGCTCCGGCGGCGGCAGGCCGGACATGGCCCAGGCCGGAGGCACCGACGCCTCGGGCATCCAGGCCGCCCTGGCCAAGCTCAAGGAGTTGGTGGGCAAAGCCTAGCGGCTGGACGCAATTCGGAGATAACCTGGCCGGCAGTCGTATCCAAACGGCTGCCGGCCTTTTTCAATTCTCAGCGGAGGTGAGGCCCATGGCCGCTCAATCCATCACCACAAATCTCATGGTCGGGGACGTCAACCGCTCCATCGACTTCTGGGTGGGCCTGCTGGGCTTCAGCGTGGCCGAATGCGTGGACGTTGAGCACAGGATGTACCACGGGCGCATGCCCGGCGCGGACCTGATCTGGGCCATGTTCGTCTCCGGCCCGGCGGCGGTGATGGTCAACCGCCGCGACAGCCTGGAGCGCGAGCTGCCCCTGTTCACGGGCCGGGCCACGGGCGGCACGCTGACGCTCTACGTGGTCGTGGAGGACCTGGAGGGCCTGCACCGGCGCATCCAGTCCATCGTGCCCACCATCAAGGAGCCGGAGACCAGCTTCTACGGCATGAGGGAGTGGTACGTGCGCGACCCGGATGGGTACGTGGTCTGCCTGGCGCAGAAGGTTGGGGAGGACTAGGAGGGCCGCTTCAACAGCGAGAAACTTGGCGGCCAGGTGACGAAAAACGGGCTAGAATCCTTGCTCCAGCGGCGGGTTGACCAGCGCGCCCTCCACCACGGCCTTGGGCAGCCCCGCGTCTCGCAGCCGCACCTTGCGCCCTTCGATGCTGAGCCTCCCGGTGGCCAGCCACTGCACGGCCTGGGGCAGGATGCGGTGCTCCATGGCCAGGATGCGCTCGCCCAGGCTGGCGGCGTCGTCGTCGGGGTAGGCGGGCACGGCGGCCTGGATGACCACGGGTCCGTGGTCCATGATCTCGTCCACGAAGTGCACGGTGGCCCCGGAGATGGCAACACCGTAGTTTGCGGCGTCCCGTTGCCCGTGCGCGCCCGCGAAGCTGGGCAGCAGGGCGGGGTGGATGTTGATGATCCGGCCGGGGAAGGCGTGGATGAACACCGGGGTCAGCAGCCGCATGAACCCGGCCATGACCACGGCCTCGGCCCCGGACTGCCGGATGGCGGCCACCATGGCCGCGTCGAACGCGGCCCGGTCCGGGTAGTCGGCGTGGGGCAGGGCCACGGCCTTGATGCCGCAGGCGCGGGCGCGCTCCAGGGCAAGGGCCTCGGGCTTGTTGGAGAGCACCAGGGCGATGCGCGCGTCCAGGGCTCCGGACTCCACACGCTCGATGAGCGCCTGGAGGTTCGACCCGGAGCCGGAAACCAGGACGGCGATGGGCAGGGTCACGGCGCTCAGGATTCCTTGGAGCTTTCCGCCACGGCCTGGGCCAGGGCCGGGATGGTGTAGCTCTCGGGCTGGATGTCCGGCGTGAAGCCGTACTTGGCCAGGGTGGCGGCCGTGATGGGCCCGATGCAGGCGATCTTGATCTTCTCCCGCAGGGGGGTAAGGCGGTCCGCCGGGATCATCTGGAAGAAGTTGTCCACCGTGGAGGAGCTGGTGAAGGTCAGGTAGTGGATCTCGTCGCCTTCGATGCCCGCCACGATCTCGTCCGGGTCGTGGCTGGCCAGCTTGGTCTCGTACACGGGCAGCACCTCGACCTGGGCTCCGGCGCGGCACAGCTCGTCCGGCAGCACCTCGCGGGCCTTGAGCGCGCGCGGGATGAGCACGCGCTTGCCTCCGATCTGCAAGGCCAGCAACCCCTCCACCACGGACTCGGCCACGTACTTGTCGGGCACGAAGTCCGCGCGGATGCCGCGCTCGGCCAGGGCCTGGGCCGTGGCGGGACCGATGGCCGCCACCATGAGCCCGCCCAGGGCGCGGGCGTCCTTGCCCATGGCTTGCATCTCGTGCCAGAAATATTTGACCCCGTTCACCGAGGTGAACACCAGCCAGTCATAGCAGCCCAGGTTGCCCACGGCCTCGCGCACCGGGGTGGTGTCGGCCAGGGGGGCCACCTCGATGGTGGGGAACTCCCAGGTGCAGGCGCCCAAGTCGCTGAGCACGCGGGTCAGGTCGCTGGCCTGCTCGCGGGAGCGGGTGACCACCACGCCCTTGCCCAGCAGGGGGCGCTGCTCAAACCAGTTGAGCTTGTCGTGCAGCTGCACCACCTCGCCCACCACCAGCAGCGACGGGGCCTTGAAGCCCTTCTCGCGGGCCTCGCGGGGGATGTCCTTCAAGGTGGAGACCATGGAGCGGTGGCGGCAGGTGGTGCCCCAGCGCACCAGGGCGGCCGGGGTCTCGGGGCTGCGCCCGCCCTCGATCAACCGGCGGGAGATGTCTTCCAGATTCTTCACGCCCATGAAGAAGACCAGGGTGGACGCGGCCTTGGCCAGGGCGTCCCAGTTGTGGGCGGATTCGTCCTTGGTGGGGTCCTCGTGGCCGGTGATGAAGCTCACGGAGGAGGCGTACTTGCGGTGCGTGATGGGGATGCCCGCGTAGGCCGGGGCGGCCACGGCGCTGGTCACGCCGGGGATGACCTCGAAGGTCAGGCCGTCTTCCAGCAGCTCCTCGGCCTCTTCCGCGCCGCGCCCGAACACGTAGGGGTCGCCGCCCTTGAGCCGGGCCACGACCTTGCCCTCCTTGGCCTTGGCCACCAGGAGCTTGTTGATCTCGCCCTGGGGCAGGGTGTGGTCCCCGCCTTTCTTGCCCACGTAGATGATCTCGGCGCCGGGGCGGCAGTAGTCCAGGAAGGCCTTGTTGGCCAGGTAGTCGTAGACCAGCACGTCGCAGGTCTCGAGGATGGCCTTGGCCTTGACGGTCAGAAGTCCGGGGTCGCCGGGGCCTGCGCCGATGAGGTACACGTTGGGCATGGTGATGTGGCCTTGGGGCTTAGCGTTTGTTCTGCTGGAAAACGCCCTTGGCCGTGGCCAGGGCGTTGAGCGAGGCAGGGAACCCGGCGTAGCCGGATATCTGCACGAAAATCTCCGTGATCTCCTCGGGCGTGAGCCCCGCGTTCAGGGCGTTCTTCACGTGGGCCTGGAGCTGGGGCTGGGCGTGGCCCAGCGCGGCCAGGGCCGCCAGCGTGACGATCATGCGCTCGCGCAGGGGAAGGCCCGGGCGGGTGTAGACGTCGCCGAAGAAACCCTGGATCATCTCCACCATCTCCGGGGCCAGGCCGTCGAGCAGGCCCCGGAGCAGGCGGTCGTTATCGGGGTTCAGGCGGGCCAGGAGTTCCCGGCCCCGCCCGATGCGATCTTCAGCCACGCGGGGCTATTCCTCGCGCAGCACGCTGTTGATGGTTACGGGCTCCACGGGCACGTCGTCGTGGAAGCCGGCCCTGCGGGTGCGGACCTTCTTGATCTTCTCCACCACGTCCATTCCATCCACCACCTTGCCGAACACGCAGTAGCCCCAGCCGTCGGGGGTCTTGCTCTTGTGGTCGAGGAAGAGGTTGTCGTTGACGTTGATGAAGAACTGCGCGGTGGCGCTGTTGGGGTCCATGGTGCGGGCCATGGCGATGGTGCCCTTCACGTTGGAGAGCCCGTTGTCGGCCTCGTTGATGACGGGGGCGTGGGTCTGCTTCTCCTTCATGGTGGCGGAGAGGCCGCCGCCCTGGATCATGAAGTTGGCGATGACCCGGTGGAAGATGGTGCCTTCGTAGAAGCCCTCGTCCACGTATTTGAGGAAGTTAGCCACGGTCTGGGGGGCCTTGTCGGGGAAAAGTTCGATGGTGATAAGGCCCATGGAGGTTTCCATAAGAACCATGTGTGCTCTCCTTGCTGGCGCGTTCGGTGTGCGGGGCATTTATCCCACATCCGGCCCGGAGTCCATCCCTGGCCCGGCTGGCCCGCAAACCTGCAACAATTGCTAAAATTGTAAATTTCAGGTGCAATCCGGGCGGCAAGGTGCTAGCTTGCTCCCAGATCGTTTCCTCAAGGAGAATCATTATGAACAAGTCTACATGGGAAAAAGTGTTCGAATACGCCTCCATGCCGGTGCACGGAACCCTCTCCCGCAAGCTGCGCAAGGGCCTGAAGATCCAGATCAACGAGGGCAAGGTCTACGAAGGCGCCGTGCTCTTCCTGGGCGAGGACTTCCTGCGCGTGACCGAGAAGAGCGGCACCGAGTCCATCAACACCTACTACGACTGGGAAAAGCTGCTCTGCGTGCGCACCATCGGGCAGACCGAGGAATAGGCGCGATTACGCTTCGTTTCAGCACGGCCGGGGGGCGCGTCCTCCCGGCCGCAGTTTTTTGAGCTCCTGCCGGGCCACCAGGGCCAGCAGCAGCGCGGCGCAGGCGTACCCGAACCAGCCGTCGGCCTCCTCCATCGAGGCGTGCACCCACCCCGAGACCCCCAGCCCGAGCCCCAGATAGAGGGCGTCCACGGCCAGGCCGAACAGCAGCGAACAGCCCGCGATGCAGGCCAGGTAGATGCCCGTGGCGCGCAGCCCCAGCATGCGGGCCACCACGGTGATCCCCGCGGCGTTGGTGGCCGGGCCCGCCAGCAGGAAGACCAGGGCCGCGCCGGGGGAGAGCCCCTTCATGGCCAGGGCTGCCGCGATGGGCGTTGAGGCAGTGGCGCAAACGTAGAGCGGGATTCCCAGGGCCAGCATGGCCAGCATGGGCCACAGGCCCGTGCCCAGGACGCGCTCCATCCCGTCGGCGGGCAGGATGGCCCCGATGAGGCCCGCCACCAGCACGCCCAGCAGGAACCAGCGCCCGATGCCGGAGAGCATCTCCCCGAAGGCGTACTCCAGCCCGGCCCGCAGCCTGGAAAGCAGCGGCGGCTTGCGCACGGCGAAGGCGTCAAGGGGGATGAGCGGCCTGGGCCTCGCCCCGGCGGGGGCTTCGTCCGGGGCGAAGCGGTTCACCAGCACCCCGGCCAGCGCGCCGGTGACGAAGGCGGCCACGGGGCGCACGATGGTCATCAACGGGTCGAGCAGGGCCCAGTTCACGGCGATGGAGTCCACGCCGGTCTCGGGGGTGGAGATCATGAAGGCCGCGGCCGCGCCCTTGCTGGCACCGGCGTCGCGCAGCCCGGCGGCGGCCGGCAGCACCCCGCAGGAGCACAGGGGGATGGGCACGCCCACCAGCGCGGCCTTGAGCACGGGCCAGAGGCCGGTGCCGCCCAGGTGCTTGGTCATCAGGGACGGGGGCACGAGTGCTTTGAGCAGCCCGGCCAGGAAGAAGCCGAACAGCATGAACGGGGCCGATTCCAGCAGGACGGCCCAGGATTCCGTGAGGATGTGGAGAATGAAATTCATTTTCAAAATCTAGTCCCGGTAGCCCGGAGTGTCAAGCGGGTGGAATGCGACGAGGGCTTTGTCAGCCAAGTCGAGCCAGGAGGAGGGATTCGCACCGTCACAAACGCGAAGCGAGAAAGGATTCCAAAGGAACAAAGTTCCTTTGGCCGCCGGAGGCCTCCACCTTTCTCTGGTTCTCTCTATCTCCAGCTTCTCACCCCGAACGCAGCGCCTCCACGATCACCAGGCGCGAGGCCCTGAGCGCGGGCAAAAAACCGCCCACCACGCCCATGAACAGGGCGAAGCCCACGGAGGTGGCCGCGATCTCCCCGGTGAGGGTGAAGCCGAAGGCCAGCTCGGAGAAGGTCTGGAAGTTGGTTGTCGAAAACGTCAAAAATCCGAGCAGGGACGAGGCCGCGACTCCCGCCGCGCCGCCCAGCGCGCCCAGCAGCAGGGCCTCGGCCAGGAAGGCCAGCAGGATGTCCCTGCGCCGGAAGCCAAGCGCGCGCAGGGTGCCGATCTCGGCGGTGCGGGTGGCCACGGAGGAATACATGGTGATGCTCGCGCCCAGCATGGCCCCCACGGAGAAGATGCCCGTGAGCGAGACGCCCAGCACCTTCAGGAAGCGCGACAGGGCCTTGGACTGGTCCTCGTAGTACTGGCGCTCGCGCTTGACCTCGGCCTGCAGCCTGGGGTCGCCCTCGATGCGGGCCTTGTAGGGCTCGAAGCCGTCCGGGTCGCGCAGCTTGGCCACCACCACGGAGAAGGCCTGGCGGCGGAAGGCCTGCATCAGTTGCTCCGCGTCGCCCCATATTTCCGAGGAGAAGCCCGTCCGGCCCGCGTCGAACACGCCCACCACGGTCCAGAGGCGCTGGCCGAAGCGCATGGTCTGGCCCAGGCCCACCCCCGCGAACTTGGTGAGCACGCTCTGGCCCACCATGATCTCGGTGGAGCCGGGCGCGGGCATCCTGCCCTCGATGAGGCGCACCTGGGGCCGAAGCTCGAGAGAGGTTTCCCCGACGCCCCGGATGACCACGTTGGATTTTTCGCCGGTGCGCTTGGGCAGCACGAAGAGCACCACCACCTCGCGGGCGGCCATTGTCCTGCCCTGGGAGTCGGTGGCCAATTCCGGCTGGGTGGCGGCGATGTTGGAAACCTGCCGGTCCAGGGTGGACTGCACCTCGGTCTCGGAGCTCTTGCGCAGCACCACCACGTTGTCGGGGCTGCCGGTGGAGACGAGCGTCTGGCGCAGGCCTTCGGCCAGCATGAGCGTGGCCGTGAACACGAAGACCACCAGGGCCATGCCGCCCGCGGTGAGCACGGTGGTCACCCGCCGCGTGAGCAGGTTGCGCCAGGAGTAGCTGAGCGGGATGGCCACGTCAGCCCACCTTGCGAAGGGCCTGGGCGATGCCCACCCGGGCCGCGTACAGGGCCGGGTACGCGGCGGAGAGCAGGCCCACCGCCACCCCGGCGGCCAGGCTCAGGGTGATGGTCTGGTCGGAGACGAGGAACACGGGGAAGAAGTCCGTCATGAAGGAGCCCACTGCCTTGGCGCAGGGCAGCACCAGGGCCAGGCCCAGGCAGGCCCCGGTGACGGAGAGGGCCAGGGCCTCGCCCGCGATGAGCAGCGCCAGCGTGGAGGAGCCGAAACCCAGGGTCTTGAGCACGGCGTACTCCCCGCTGCGCTCCCGCGCGGACATGGCCATGGTGTTGGCCGACACCGCCAGGATGATGAGCACCACCACGAAGCTCACCAGCTTGATGGCCAGAATGATGGCGGAGGACATGGAGACGAAGCCCATCTGGAAGGCCTTCTCCGTCTCGGTGAGGGTTTCGGCCAGGGAGTTGGCGAACTGGGCGTCGATGGCGCGGGAGATGTCCGCCGAGCGGGAGGGGTCGTCGATGCCCACCATGTAGAAGCCCACCTGGCCCGCCCGGGTGGGCATGGTGGCGCGCAGGGTCTCGTCGAGGTAGGTCCAGTGGAAGAAGAACTGGCTTTCGTCGATGCCCGCGCGGGTGGCCTTGTAGAGGGCGCGGATGGTGAAGTCCCAGTCGCCGATGAAGATGGTGCCGCGCAAGGTGACCTGGTCCCCGACCTTCCAGCCGAAGCGCTTGGCCAGCTTCTCGCCCACCAGCGCGCCCTTGCGGTCGCGCAGCAGGGAGGAGAGCTGGTCCTTGTCCTTGACGGAAATCTCCGGGTAGATGGCCAGCAGGGAGGGGATGTCGTAGGCGAAGTTGGCGAAGAAGTTCTTCTCGTCCACGTAGATGCCGCCGAACCAGTTGCCCTGGCTGACTTCGGTGACGCCGGGCACGGCGCGGATCTTCTCGCGGTAGGCCAGGGGCAGGGAAAAGGTCAGGGAGATGGCGTTGCGCGTCACCAGACGGTCGGCGGCGCTGGCCTCCACGCCGGAGTACCAGGCGTCCACCACGGTGCGCAGCAGGCCGAAGGCCAGGATGGCCACGGCCACGCCCAGGATGGTCAGCACGGAGCGCAGCCGGTGGCGGAAGGCGTTCTTAACGGCCAGGCGTATCAGCAGCACGGGAGAGCTCCCCCTTGTCCAGGTGGCGCAGCACGTGGGCCTCCTGGGCGGCGCGCGGGTCGTGCGTGACCATGATGATGGTCTTCTCCAGCTCCTGGTTCAGGCGGTTCATCAGGGTGAGGATCTCCTCGGCGGAGGTGCGGTCCAGGTCGCCGGTGGGCTCGTCCGCCACAAGGATGTCCGGGTCCGTGACCACGGCCCGGGCGATGGCCACGCGCTGCTGCTGCCCGCCGGAGAGCTGGGCCGGGTAGTGGTCGCTGCGGTCGGAGAGGCCCACGGCGGCCAGGGCGGCCGCGGCGTGCTCGCGGCGCTCCCGGCGGGTGAGGCCGGTGAGCAGCAGGGGCAGCTCCACGTTCTCCAGGGCCGTGAGCACGGGGATCAGGTTGTAGAACTGGAAGATGAAGCCCACGCTGCGGCTGCGCCAGCGGGCAAGGTCGGTTTCGTCCAGCAGGGTGATGTCCTGCCCGTTGACCACGATTTCACCCGAATCCACCCGGTCGATGCCCGCCAGGCAGTTGAGCAGGGTGGACTTGCCCGAGCCCGAGGGGCCCATGAGGGCCAGGAACTCCCCGCGCCCGATCTCGAAGGAGACGTCCGTGAGCACGGGGATGGCCTGGCCGCCGCGCGTGTAGGACTTGTACAGGCGGCGGATCTCGATCAGGGGGCCGGAGCTCATTTCCCGGCGGCCTCCACGCGGCCGCCGTCCTTGAGGGTGTCGGGCGGGGAGAGCACCACCTTGTCCCCGGCGCTCAAACCCGAGGTTATCTCCACCATGTCGCCCAGCTTCATGCCCAGGTTCACCGGGGTCAGGCGGGCCTTGCCGTCCTTGGCCAGGAACACGGCCCTGGCGCTCTCCGGCCCGGTCAGGGCGCGCAGGGGCACGGCCAGGCGGGGCGTCTGCTCCTGGGGGGTGGGGGCGCGCTCCAGGAAGGCCACCTTGGCGCTCATCTGCGGCAGCACGCGCTGGTCCAGCTCGTCGAAGCGCACCTTGACCATCACCGTGGCCTTGGCTTTGTCCGCCGTGGGCACGATCATGTGCACATGCCCGGGGAAGCGCTCCTCGCCGTAGGCGTCGAGCATGATCTCCACGGGCTGGCCCTGGCGCACCTTGGCCAGGTTCGATTCGGAGACGTCGGCCTCGATCTGCAGGGAGCCCAGGTCCGCCAGGGTGACCACCGAGGCCTTGGACGTGGCCGAGGCCGAGAGCGGGGTCACGATGTCGCCCACGTCCGCGCTCTTGGTGAGCACCACGGCGTCGAAGGGGGCGCGCACCACGGTGTACTCCAGGTTGGCCTTGGCCAGCTCCAGGGCGGCCTTGCGCGCGGCCACCATGCGCACGGCGTTCTCGTGGGCGGCCTGGGCCTTGCGGTAGCGGGCCACGGCCTGGTCGTATTCGGAGCGGGCCACCACCTTGCGTTTGTCCAGTTCCCGGAAGCGGTCGTGGTTCAGGGTGGCGTCGTCGAGTTCGGCCCTGGTCTCGTCCACCATGAAGCGGGCGGCGGCCAGGTCGGCCTCGGCCTGCTTGAGCGCGGCGGCCACGTCTTCGCCTTCCAGCCGGGCGATCACGTCGCCCTTGCGCACGCGGCTGCCTTCCTCCACGCCCAGCCAGACCAGCCGGCTGGTGATCTTGGAGGCCACGGCGGCCTTGCGGTCCGCCACCACGTAGCCCGTGGCGTTGACCAGGGTCAGGGCGCGGGTGGGGTGCACCAGCACGGCCTGCACCGTCTCCACCTGGGTGGTGCGGGGAACGAACCACCACAAGGCCAGGGCCAGGAGGGCCAGGGCGGCGAACCATGTCTTGGCGCCGGGCCGCCAGCGGCGCGCGCCGGCGGCGGGGGCGCCTTCGGCGTCGCGCGTGATGCGCAGGGATTCGAGGTCGCTCTTCATGGCTGCGGTCTTTAGCCCATCGAAGCTCCGGGGTCATCAGCAATTTCGGTCAGGCGCAAACGTTCTCGGACAGCCGGTTCGCCTCGCCCGGGGCGGCAGGTCCGGATCGGCAGCCCGCATGCGTGCGTGGACGGCTGATGGGTAATTTGCTAGACAATGGTCACGATGACCTTCGATACCCACCAGCAGTCCGGGCAGGCCATCAAGGGCGTATTTTCCACCGTGAGCGTGACCGTGGTGGGCTTCGGCGCCACCAAACGCCGGGTGAAGCAGACGGTGTACGTCTACGTGGAGGAGTCCCCCACGGGCGAGATTGTCTGCCAGCCCCTCTCCCAGCAGTATGTCCCCCTGGGGCGCAAGCGCGTCATCGACAAGGAGAAGCTGTTCAAATCCTTCATCCCCGCGCCCGACATCTACCTGGAGCACATGCTCCCGGCCCTGGCCTCCCTGGAGAAGACGGTGGACCAGGCCGAGAGCCTGCGCCAGGACGGGGCGCTGTTTTCCGCCGAGTTCGAGTTCAAGAACGCCCTGCGCCTGGACGAACACCACGTGCGCGCCAGCTTCGGCCTGGGCCTGACCTACCTGGACCGGGGCGAGAAGGAAGGCGCGCTTCTGGTGTTCCGGCGCATCTCCCGCCTCTCGGGCGCCACCGCCCCCGAGCACAAGCACCTCTTCAACGAGTTCGGCATCAAGCTGCGCAAGGCGGGCATGCACCGGCAGGCCATGATCCACTACTGCAAGGCCCTGCGCCTGAGCCGCGAAGACCAGAACCTCTACTACAACCTGGCCAGGACCCTCTACGAGGCGGGGCGGCTCCGGGCCGCCAGGCGCATGCTGGATGAGGCCCTCAAACGCCAGCGGGATTTTCCGGAAGCCCGGCTGTTCGTGGACTACATCCGGGAGAAATCCCTGGAAACCATCGCCGCCACCAGCCTGGAGCTCCCCAGCTTCGAGGCCGGGGCCGCCAAAAGGGGTGGGGAATGAGGCGATTGTTCCTGGGGCATTACCTGCTCAAGCAGGGGCTGGTGACGCAAGGCCAGCTCGACCAGGCCGTCGCCCTGCAGATGGAGGCCAACCGCAGGCTGGGCGACCTGGCCGAGGAGGCGGGCCTGCTCACCCCGGATCAGGTGCGCTCCATCCTGGCGGCGCAGCGCGCGGCCGACCTGAATTTCGGCGAGCTGGCCGTGGCCGAGGGCTTCGTCACGCGCGCGGACATGGACGATCTTCTTTTCCGCCAGCACGTGCATCAGGTGCACCTGGGCGAGGCCCTGCTGACCCAGAGGGCCTTGACCATGGAGCAGTTCAGCCTCGTGCTGGAAGAGTACTCCCGCCAGGAGGAGGCCCGCCGCAAGGAGCTGGACGCGGTGCTCGGCCCCCGGGGGGAGGGCCGGGCCGTACGCAGGCTGGTGGAAGCCCTGGAGCGGGCCTTCCCACGGTTCGTGGGCTGCCCGCTCAAGGCCCTGGGCGCGCTTGGCCGCGATGAACTGGCGGGCATGCGGTATTCCTACGATTCCCTGGCTCCGCTGAAGGAGGGCGGCGTGCTGCGCTACTCCCTGCATCTTGGCGAAAGAATGCAGGCGGTGGTGGCCGAAGCCCCAGGCGCGGCGCGGATGGTATGCGCCGGGCCGGAAGGGGCCGTAAGGTCAGTGCTGGCCACCATTTGCGCCCATGTGGGGTTGGTGCTCTCGGGCGCGGCGCCGGGGGCGGACCGCGCCGGGGAGGCGCGGGGGGATGTGCTGCTGCGCCTGGGCTGCCCGGAGGCGGAGATGGGGCTGTGCGCCTCCCCGGAGGGGCGCTGAAAGTCCCGGAGGGAAGGCCAGCCTTGACATGGCGGGATTTCCGGGTAGTCTGCCGAGTTTGTCGATCGTGTTTATTTTTGCCGGAGGAACCAAGCTGATGCCCATGATCGAATTCAAGGATGTGCACAAATGGTACGGGGATTTCCACGTGCTCAAGGGCATCGAAGAAGCCGTGGAGCAGGGCGAGGTGCTGGTCATCTGCGGGCCCTCGGGCTCGGGCAAGTCCACCCTGATCCGCTGCGTCAACCGCCTGGAGGAATACCAGCGCGGCACCATCCTCTTCGACGGCCGCGACATCCACGACTCCTCGGTTGACGTCAACCTCTTGCGCTCCGAGATCGGCATCGTCTTCCAGCAGTTCAACCTCTATCCGCACCTCTCCGTGCTGAGGAACGTCACCCTTGCGCCCATAAAGGTGCGCAAGATGGACAAGGCCGACGCCGAGCGCCTTGCGCTGGACCTGCTCGAGCGCGTGGGCATCCACGACCAGGCGTACAAATATCCGGCCGAGCTCTCCGGCGGCCAGCAGCAGCGCGTGGCCATCGCCCGCGCCCTGGCCATGCGCCCCAAGGTCATGCTCTTCGACGAACCCACCTCCGCGCTGGACCCGGAGATGATAAACGAAGTCCTCAACGTCATGAAGGATCTGGCCCGCGACGGCATGACCATGCTCTGCGTGACCCACGAGATGGGCTTCGCCCGCGAGGTGGCCGACAGGGTGATCTTCATGGACGGCGGGGAGATCATCGAGGAAGGGCCGCCCAGCGAGTTCTTCAAGAATCCCAAACACGAGCGCACCCGCGCATTCCTGAAGGAAATCCTCTAGCCCAACCTGCAACCGCGAGGAGGTTCGACGATGAAGCGTTTTGCCGTGGCTGTTACGGCCATCCTGGTCCTGGCCTTGTCTGCGCTTCCGGCGCTGGCCAACAAGTTCGAGGACATCAAGAAGAAGGGCGTCCTGGTTGCCGGCGTGAAGGACTCCCAGCCTCCCTTCGGCTATGTCGACGAGGCCAGCAAGCAGATCGTGGGCTTCGAGATCGACCTGATGGCCGCCATCGCCGAGAAGATGGGCGTGAAGCTCGAGATCAAGCCCGTCACCTCCTCCACCCGCATCCCCATGCTCAGCCAGGGCGAGATCGACGTGGTGGCCGCCACCATGACCCACTCCCGCGAGCGCGACAAGACCATCGACTACTCCATCACCTACTTCTCCACCGACCAGAAGCTTCTGGTGAAGAAGGACGGCGGCATCAAGTCCATCAAGGACCTGGCCGGCAAGAAGATCGGCTCCGCCAAGGGCTCCACCTCCGAGAAGAACGCCAAGGCCGCCCAGCCCCAGGCCACCATCATCTCCTTCGAGACCTACCCCGAGGCCTTCCTGGCCCTCAAGCAGGGCAAGGTCGAGGCCGTGACCACCGACGAAGCCATCCTGCACGGCCTGCGCAACAAGGACGACAAGCCCGACGACTTCGCCGTGGTCGGCGAGGCCATTTCCGCCGAGCCTTACGGCCTGGGCATCGTCGAGAACGAGTCCAAGCTGCGCGACGCCATCAACTTCGCCCTGATGGACCTCTGGACCGAGGGCAAGTACCAGCAGATCTACAACAAGTGGTTCGGCAAGGACACCAAGTACTACATCCCCCTGACCTGGACCATGGAACTCTGGCCCTAGCAGAAGCGTGACCGCCGGAGGGGCCCTGTCCCCTCCGGCTTTCCCCGCGCGAGGCGACGCCTCCGTGCGGGACCGGGGCCCAAAACCCCGACAGGAGCAGCACGTTGGCGTATCAATTCGACTGGGGTCTCGTGGTGAGCGGGGAGTACGGCGTCATGCTCGCCGATGGCCTTGTGACCACCCTCAAGATTTCCGCGCTGTCCATCGCCCTCTCACTGACGCTGGGCACCATCGTCTGCGTCATGCGCCTGACCAAGGTCAAGGCGCTGGAATGGCTCAGCGCCTCCTTCACGGAATTCTTCAGGAACACGCCGCTGCTCGTGCAGATATTCTTCTGGTATTTCGGTTCCGCCGCGGTGCTGCCCGTGTCCTGGAACAAGTGGCTCTACGCCCAGGATTTCGAGTTCGCCGCGGGCGTCATCTCGCTCACGGTGTACACCGCCGCCTTCATCGCGGAGGACCTCCGCTCAGGCATCTACGCCATCCCCAAGACGCAGCTCGAGGCCTCGCGGGCCTGCGGGCTCTCCTTCCTGCAGGCCATGGGCTACGTCATCCTGCCCCAGGCCTTCAGGATCATCATTCCGCCCCTGATCTCGCAGTTCCTGAACCTCATCAAGAACTCCTCCCTGGTGATGACCATCGGCGTCATGGACCTGACCTACATGGCCCGCCAGATCGAGTCCCAGACGTTCCACGGCTTCGAGGCCTTCACCGCGGCCACGCTCATCTACCTGAGCATCTCGCTGCTGGTTTCGGGCGCAATCCAGATCTACAACGTGCGCGTGCTGCGCCTGGGAAGGTAAGCCATGCACTGGGACGTAGTCTGGAACAACATGAGCTACCTGCTCCTGGGGGCCTACCCCAAGGGGCCCCTGGGCGGCCTGGCCCTCTCCATCGTCATGGCCCTGGTGGGCATCTTCGGCGCGTTCTGGCTGGGCCTGCTTGTGGGCGTTTTCCGCCTCTCCAAGAAGGCGTGGCTGCGCGTGCCCGCGCTCATCTACATCGAGATCATCCGGGGCACGCCGCTGCTCATGGTCATCTTCTGGTTCTATTTCCTGGCGCCGGTGGTCCTGGGCAAGAGCCTGCCGGGCGAGCAGGCGGCCATGATCGCCCTGATCGTGTTCACCAGCGCCTACATCGCCGAGATCGTGCGCGCGGGCGTGCTCTCGCTGCCCAAGGGGCAGATGGAGGCCGCGCGCGGCTCGGGCCTCTCCCACACGCAGGCCATGATCTACGTGATCCTGCCGCAGGCGCTGTTCAACATGATCCCGTCCTTCGTGAACCAGTTCGTCTCCCTCACCAAGGACACCTCCCTGGGCTTCATCATCGGCGTGACCGAGCTGACCAAGGCCGCCACGCAGATCAACAACAGGACCATGAACGCCCCCTCGGAGATCTTCATCGCCATCGCGGCCATGTATTTTCTGATCTGCTACGTGCTCACGGCCTTCTCCCGCAGGCTGGAGGGCAAGATAAACCGCTACCAGGCCCGTGGGCGTTAGGGGCGCGGCGCACCGAGGGGAAAGCATGACGACAGGCCGCCGTCCTCCCGGGAGCGGCCCGGACCAGGGGGGCGGGGCCGTTCGGCCGCCGGCGGCGGCGCTACTGGCCGTGCTCCTGCTGCTGATCGTCCAGCTCGCGGCCATCTCGGGCCTGCGCGGCGCGGCCGACCCCGAGGGCTACCCGCTCAACACCTCCAAGCCCCTGCGCGTCAACACCTTCGAGGACGACGGCGTCATCGGGCTGCGCGCGGCCCTGGGCTACTCCACCCTGCACGAGGACCGCTTCTCCTACCTGTTCGGCGTGGGCGGGCCGGTGCTGCACGTTGCGCGCCCTGTCATGGCCGCGCTGGACCGCCTGGGCCTCATCACCCGCTTCGAGGACCCCTCCCTCTACCTGCTCTACCCCAGGGAGCTTACGCGCGCCTACAAGGCCTTCGCCGTGTACCAGCTGCTGGCCTTCACCATGTGGCTGCCCCTGGCCGGCTGGCTGCTGCTCTCCCGCCACGTCTCCCGCCCGGCGGGGGTCTGGGGTGCCTGGCTGCTGGCGCTCACCCCTTTCCTCACCGGGTTCGAGACGCGGCTCAAGCCGGACAGCGCGGCCCTGCTCATGGGCGTGTTGAGCCTGCACTTCGCCCTGAACCATTTCCGTGACGGAGGACGGCGCAACCTGCTGGCGGCCTGGGGCCTGCTCGGGCTCTCGGCCTCCATCAAGCTGACTTGCGTGCCCTTCGCCGGGGTGCTGCTCTGGCTGGGCTTTGTTCGGGCGCGGCGCGAGGGCGCGCCTATGCTGCCCTGGCTGGCCCAGGCGGCCGGGGCCTGCGCCGCGGCCTTTCTGGTGGCCAACCCCCTGCCACTGTTCGGGCTTGGCAACATCGCGCGCTGGCTTGGCGGCTACATGCAGGTGATGCACGCGCCCCAGGCCCAGGCTACGGGGGGCCAGGCGGCGGCGCAGGGCGGCTATTACGGCCAGATTCTGCGCCATCTGTTCACCCTGGACGTGTTTTTCGGCCCGGCCCTCAAGTGGGCCTACCCGGCCGCGCTGATCGGCGCGGGGCTGCTCTGGGTCCGTGCGCGCTTCGCGGTGTCGGCCTGGGCCGCGCTCTGGGCGGCCTGCCTGCTCCAGATGGGCTACATGGCCGTGGCCGCCGGGCGGACCTTCGCGGAGATCACCTACTACTATTACACCTCCTCGGCCTTGGGCCTTTTGCTGCTGGCCTGCGGGCTGGGCTGGGTCCAGGCCAGGATCGGGGAAAGGCTCGGGGAGCGCGGCCCGGCCCGTCGGGCCATGACGGCCGTGCTGGCTGTTGCGGTCCTGGCACCTTTGGCGAACGCGGACCTGGCGGCGCTGCGCTACGCGACCTCGCCCGCCAACCGCCAGCTCTGCCACGCCTGGATCGAGAGCAACGTGCCCGGCGGCGCAAGCGTGGGCGTGCCCCTGGGGGATACGGGCCAGCCCGTGTCCCAGTTTTTGCGGGTGGACCCCTTCCGCTGGGCCGTGGTGGCCGTGGGCGCGCGCCTGGAACTGCTGGCCGAGCGCAGGCCCGAATATCTGGTGCTGGTGTCGGACAAGCTGGGCGAGCCCGCGCCCGAGGTGCCCGGCTACCGGCTTGCGGCCTGGTTCGACGAGGGCGGGTCGCTGCCGCGCGACCAGATCGGGCTCTTCCAGGACGAAGTCTACCGGGTGTACCGCTGCGAGGGGCGGCCCCTTCCCCCCGTTGGGCGGGCCTCGGCCGAACTGGCCCTGGGCGATCTGGCCCGGCGCGACCCGGAGCAGGGCTTCCAGGTGCTGCAATACCAGGCGACCCGCTTCTACCCGATCACCCTGGACCTGTTCGCCAAGTCCGGCGGCACGCTCCTGCCGTACCCCACGGCGGCGTTGGCGGGCAGCCTGCGCCACGCCTCATCCCCGGCGGCGTTCGTGCACCACGTGGGGCCGCTGGCCCTGACCCTCTGGGGGGTGAAGTACGTCTACGCCCGGCAGGACGGCGAGTTCCGCGAGAACGCCCTCGGCCCCTACGGTTTGAAGCGTTTGGACGCCCCCGGGATCGGAGGCGTGGAGAACGAACCCGCCGCCTTCCTGTATCCGGGCTACGGCGGGCAGGCCTTCTTCGTGCCGTACACGCCCTGGACGGCCCAGGCGGCCCTGCGCGGCCTGATACGCCTGCGCCCCCTGCCCAACGCCGGGCGGCTGCTGGAGAACCCCGGCGGAGGCCCCGTGGAGCTGCGCCTGGAGATCGAGTCGGACGGCCCCGCTGACGTGGTGCTCACGGGCGGCCCTGCGCGGCGCTCCTTCCTGGCCGGGCCTGGCGCCACGGTGCTGCGCGTGCCCTACGAGGGCGGGGAGCATGTTGATTACGAACTCAACCCAGCCAAGGCGGGCGGCACGGTGCGCCTGCTCAAGGCCGAGGCCAGACCCATGCCCCTGGCCGGGGCTCCGCTGGTCAAGCGGGCGAGCGTGGGAGCCATGGCCGCCTTCGCGGAGCTGGAGCCCGGCCCGCAAGGGCGGGTGCTCTTCGCTCTGCCCTGGCACCACCGCTGGGCGGCCGAGGTGGACGGCAGGGCCGCGCGCCCCGAGCCCGGCCCCGCCGGGGTGGTGGCGGTGCCGGTGCCAGCGGGAGCGCGCCAGGCGGCCCTGCGTTTCGTCGATTGAACCGGGCTTGGACCGGGCTAGAACAGGGATTGAGCCGGAATTCAGGCGGAAGCGCCGCCCTTGCGGTCGCCTTGGCCTTGGAGTAGAAGCGGCGAGCTTCCGACAGGAACCCTCCAGGACACGCAACCCCATATGTCCAAGCACGAGATCATCCTTTCCCTGCTGACCAAGCCCTACACCCTCGTGGATGGGGTCTTCCACTGCGTGGAGGCGGTGCCCACCGCCAAGAGCGCGGGCGGCGGCCTCGCGGGCGGGCTCCAGGGCTTCCTCAAGCGCTGGCCCAGGCTCTACCGCTTCCTGGTGGAGGCCTTCTCGCCGGTGCTGGTCTCCCGCGCCATGCGCCAGGGGCTTGAGAAGGCCCTGGCCGAGAGCGCGCCGCCCATGACCGTGGTCAACCTTGGCAGCGGCCCCCTGGGCCTGCCCGGCCGCCCGGACATCATCAACGTGGACATCACGCCCTTCGACTGCGTGGACATCTGCGCCGACGCGGCGGACCTGCCCTTCCCGGACGCCTCCGTGGACTGTGTCTTCAACCTGGCCATGCTCGAACACGTGCCGAACCCGCAGGCCGTGCTGGCCCAGATGCGCCGGGTGCTCAAGCCGGGCGGGCGCGTCTGCTGCTTCATCCCCTTCGGCCAGCCCTTGCACGCCGCCCCCTCGGACTACAACCGCTGGACGCGAAACGGCGCGCTTGAGCTGTTCAGGGATTTCGAGCAGGTGGAAGTCGCCATCGGGGCGGGCCCCACGTCCTGCTGGCTCTGGATGACCGTGGAGTGGCTCTCGCTGCTCTTCAGCTTCGGCAACGCCAAGGCTCGGGACCTGCTGGCCCTGGGGCTCATGCTGACCCTTTTCCCGCTCAAACACCTGGACCGCCTGTTGGAGCGCCAGCCCGGCGCGGAGCGCATCGCGTCCGGGTTCTTCGTCACCGCCGTCAAGGCCGGATGACCGCTGGAGACACCATGAAGGCCAAACTGGAAGATTCCGGCATCAAGGAGCATTGGACGAGCCAGGCCAAGCGCCACGGCGCGTCGCACTGCGCCTCCTGGTCCGACGCCCACGCCATCGAGATCGAGAAGCGGGTCATCGCCCCGCGCCTGCGCGAAGGCTCCCGCGTGCTGGACATAGGCTGCTCCAACGGGCACGCCACCCTGGCCTACGCCCAGGCCCTCGACATCGACATCACCGGCATGGACTACGTGCCCGAGATGATCGAGGCCGCGCGCGGGCACCTGCGCGAGGCCGCCCCCGGCCTGCGCGGCCGCGCCAGCTTCGAGACCGGCGACATCCGCGCGCTGCCCTTCGCAAGCGACAGCTTCGACACGGTCATCACCACCCGGGTGGTCATCAACCTGCAGAATCTCGAAGCGCAGGAGCAGGGCATCCGCGAGTGCCTGCGCGTGGCGCGCCCCGGCGGCGAGGTGCTGCTCTCCGAGGCCACCCTGCAGGGCCTCGAAGCCCTGAACCGCCTGCGCGCGGAGCTGGGCCAGAAACCCCTCTCCATGCCCGCCTTCAACCTCTACCTGGACGCCGACACCCTGGCCGCCAAGGACTGGGGGCCGGGCGTCACGGTGGAGACGCTGGAGTTCTCCAGCACCTATTACCTGTTCACCCGCGTGCTCAAGCCGCTGCTGGAGCACCTGCCCGGGTCCCTGGTCAAGGCCGTCGACCCCCTGAGCGAGGTCAACCGTCTGGCCGGGATGCTGCCCTCCTGGGGGGACTACGGGGTGCAGAAGCTGTTCATCCTGCGCAAAAACGGCTAGGAAGCCCCATGTCCATGCTGGATATTTCCGTCGTCATCCCCGTGTACAACGGCCGCGCCACCGTTCCCGCCCTGTGGGAGCGCCTGCGCGCGGTGCTGGACATCTGCGCCGGGAGCTATGAGGTCGTCTTCGTGGACGACGCCAGCCCGGACGGCAGCTGGAGCGTGCTGGAGGAACTGGCCGCCATCGACCCGCGCTGCAAGGCCATCCGCATGATGCGCAACCAGGGGCAGCACAACGCGCTGCTCTGCGGCATCCGCGCGGCAACGTACCCGGTCATCGTGACCATGGACGACGACCTGCAGCACCCCCCGGAGGAGATCCCCCGGCTGCTGGAGGAGTTCGCCAAAGGCCACGCCGTGGTCTACGGGGCCTGCGCCCAGGAGCAGCACGGCCTGCTGCGCAATCTGGCCTCGCGCCTGACCAAGCGTGTGCTCCAGCAGGCCATGGGCGTGGCGGCGGCTCAGAGCGTCTCGGCCTTCCGGGTGTTCCGCACCGAACTGCGCGACGCCTTCGCGGACTGCCGCAACCCCCTGCCCAACATCGACGTGATGCTCTCCTGGGGAACCACGCGCTTCGGCGCGGTGCAGGTGCGCCACGAGCCCCGGCGCGAGGGCGTCTCCGGCTACAACCTGCGCAAGCTGCTCATCCACGCCGTGAACATGATCACCGGCTACACGGTGCTGCCCCTGCAACTGGCCAGCCTGGTGGGCTTCGTGCTGACCCTGGCGGGCGTGGGGCTCTTGGCCTTCGTGCTGGGGCGCTACCTGATCCAGGGCACCACCATGCAGGGCTTCCCCTTCCTGGCCTCGATCATCTGCATCTTCTCCGGCGCGCAGCTCTTCGCCCTGGGCATCATCGGGGAATATTTCGCCCGCATGTACCTGCGCCTCATGGACAAGCCCGTGTACACCGAGGCCCAGCGCCTGAACTTTCCGGAGCCCCCCAAGCAGTGATGAACTACCGCATCCCCTTCAACCGCCCCTGTTTCGCCGGGGCCGAGCAGCAGCACATCATCGAAGCACTGGCCAGCGGCAAGATATCCGGCGACGGGCTCTTCAGCCGCAAGTGCCACGAGCTTCTTGAGCGCGAGCTGGGCGCCGCCAAGGTGCTCCTGACCACCTCCTGCACGCACGCCCTGGAGATGGCGGCCCTGCTGCTGCGCCTGGAGCCCGGCCAGGAGGTGGTGGTGCCCTCGTTCACCTTCGTCTCCTCGGTGAACGCCTTCATCCTGCGCGGGGCCAGGCCCGTGTTCGCGGACATCCGCCCGGACACGCTCAACCTGGACGAGAACGCCCTTGAGGGCCTGCTCACCCCGGCCACCAAGGCCGTGGTGGCCGTGCACTACGCCGGAGTGGGCTGCGAGATGGACCGCATCCTGGAGCTTACGGCCCCAATCGGCGCGGCCCTGGTGGAGGACAACGCCCACGGCCTGTTCGGCAGCTACAAGGGCAGGCCCCTGGGCAGCTTCGGGGCCCTGGCCACCCAGAGCTTCCACGAGACCAAGAACTTCACCTGCGGCGAAGGCGGGGCCCTGGTCGTCAACGACCCGGAGCTGGCCGCCCGCGCCGAGATCATCCGCGAGAAGGGCACCAACCGCTCCAGCTTCTTCCGGGGCGAGGTGGACAAGTACACCTGGGTGGACCTGGGCTCGAGCTACCTGCCCTCCGAGGTGCTGGCCGCCTTCCTCTACGCCCAGTTGGAGCAGCGCGAACGCATTCAGGCCAAGCGCCGGGCCATCTGGGAGCGCTACCGCGACGGCCTGGCCGGCTGGGCCGACTCAAGCGGGGTGCGCCTGCCCGTGGTCCCGGAGCACTGCGGCCAGTCCTACCACATGTTCCACATGCTCATGCCTTCGCTGGAGAGCCGCCAGCGCATCATCGCGGAACTGAAAGCGAAATCCATCCTGGCCGTGTTCCACTACGTGCCCTTGCATCTTTCCCCCATGGGCCGCGGCTTCGGCGGCCGCCCCGGGCAGTGCCCCGTGGCCGAGGACCTCTCGGACCGCCTGCTGCGCCTGCCCTTCTACAACGACCTGGACGAGGCAAGCCAGGACGAGGTCATCGAGGCGGTGGCTTCGTTCACGCCGTGAATCTCCACATCCTGGACTTTTCCGGCCCCGTCCGGCAAACCACCCCGGAAATGGCCGCCCCGCCGCCTGGACGGGGCCTGGGCCAAACTCCCAGCGAGGACCGCCATGAAGGTTGAATTCTACCGCCACGCCCTGGACCAGGCGGACATCGACAAGGTCGTCTCCGTGCTCGGCTCCGTGTTCCTGACCACAGGCCCGGTCACGGCCGAGTTCGAGCGCAAGTTCGCCGCCTACACCGGCGTGCCCCACGTGGTCTGCGTGAACTCCTGCACGGCGGCCATGCACCTGGCCCTGGAGGGCCTGGGCATCGGCCCCGGGGACGAGGTCATCACCACGCCCATGACCTTCATCGCCTCGGCCACCTGCGTGGAGCACGCCCGGGCCAAGCCCGTGCTCGTGGACGTTGACCCCGCCACCGGCTGCATCGACCCCGCCGCCGTTGAGGCCGCCATCACCCCGCGCACCAAGGCCATCATCCCGGTGCACCTCTACGGCGTCATGTGCGACATGCACGCCCTGCGCGCCATCGCGGACAAGCACAAGCTCTTCCTCATCGAGGACTGCGCCCACTGCGTGGAGGGCGAGCGCGACGGCGTGCGCCCCGGCCACCTCTCGGACGCGGCCTGCTACAGCTTCTACGCCACCAAGAACCTGGCCTGCGGCGAGGGCGGCGCTGTCGTCACCCGGCACGAGTCCCTGGCCCGGGACATCAAGCTGCTCACCCTGCACGGCATGAGCAAGAACGCCGCCGGGCGCTACCACGGGGCCTACCAGCACTGGGACATGCTGCGCCTGGGCTGGAAGTGCAATCTGGACGACATCCACTCCGCCCTGCTGGTCAACCAGCTCGACCGCCTGGACGGGCTCTGG
Source organism: Fundidesulfovibrio agrisoli (assembly GCF_022808715.1). Classification (GTDB taxonomy): domain Bacteria; phylum Desulfobacterota; class Desulfovibrionia; order Desulfovibrionales; family Desulfovibrionaceae; genus Fundidesulfovibrio; species Fundidesulfovibrio agrisoli. The sequence goes on along the minus strand of NZ_JAKZKX010000018.1, from coordinate 46,622 downwards.
GCCAGGCGGCGCGAGATTTTCAATCGCTACGAGGCCGCCTTCGAGGGCAAGGTGCCCCGCCCCACGGTGGTCGGCAAGAGCGGGCACCACCTCTACACCGTCTGGGCCGAGCCCGAGCGGCGCGACCAGATCCTCCACGGGCTGCAACAGCGCGGCGTGGGCGTGGCCGTGAACTTCCGGGCCATCCACAACCTGACCTGGTTCAAGGAGACCTTCGGCTTCAAGCGCGGGGACTTCCCCAACGCCGAAGCCATCGGCGACAGGACCATCTCCATCCCGTTCTACCCGAAGATGACGGACGCCGAGGTGGAGTACGTGATCGAGAGCGTGCTGGCGGAGTTCGCCGGGTAGAAGAGCGAAAAAGCTGCGGAAACGACGACGGGGCGGGCCTGATGGCCCGCCCCGTTTTTCGTCGGGCCGGCGGGGATGCGCCGGGCCGATGTGCATGCCGGGCGGAGCTGGGGCGGCTTCGTCTGCGAACCTGCGGCTGGACGGGCCGTTTGCGCTCGGATAATATTGGCCGCAAGTATTATCGTGGAGGTTTTATGGCTTATCGCGCTGACTTCCGGGCGGCACTTGTCGCAATTGTCGCGTTCATGGCGCTCGGCGTGTCGTTCCCCGGCGCCTCGCACGCCTGCTCCCGCGTGTTTTGGAACAATTCCGGCGCGGCAATGGTCACGGCGCGCACGATGGACTGGTCGCACACCTTTGACGACTGGCTCTTCGTCTACCCGAGAGGGCAGCGGATTCGAGGCGATGCCGGGCCCAAGGCCGCAACCTGGACCTCCAAATACGGCAGCGTGGTTTGCGGCATCTACGGATTCGCAAGCCAGCTTGGCTTCGACGAGAGCGAAGGAGGGACGGACGGCCTGAATGAGAAGGGGCTGGCCGCGCACCTGTTGTACCTCGAAACCACGAAATACGCCGCCCCCGGCGGAAAGCCCGGCGTGAACTACATGCGCTGGCTCCGCTACATTCTGGACAACTTCGCCACGGTCGCCGAGGCCGTGGAGGGCATGAAGAAGGTCGACATCGTGAGCGTCAACTTGGGGAGCGAGGTGCTTGGCGGGCACATGGCCATCGAGGACCCGAGCGGCGATTCGGCCGTCTTCGAGATCATCGACGGCAAGCTGAAGGTGCACCACGGCGCGCAATACACCGTGATGACCAACGACCCCCCGTACGACGAGCAACTCGCCAACGCCAAGCAGTTCATCGGGCTTGGCGGCGAGAAGGATTTGCCGGGCGACACCGAAAGCGCCAACCGTTTCGTGCGCGCGGCGTACTATCTGCAATATCTCCCGGCCCCGGCCGACAGCGAACAGGCCGTGGGCCTGGTGATGAGCGTCGCGCGTAACGTCGCCGTGCCCTTCGGCGCGCCGTACAGGGGGCGCACCGGCGAGGGTGTGTACCCGACCTGGTGGCTCTCCGCCACGGATGTGAAGAACCGCATCTTCTATTTTTCCTGGGTTCAAAACCCCAACGTGATCTGGGTCGACCTCTCCCGGATTGATTTCTCCGCAGGCGGCCAAACCAGAAAGCTCAACCCGCGAAACCCCGCCCTGGCCGGAGACGTGACCCGGAGTTTCGAGCCCGCCCGATAAGACGGCCGGTCAACCGCAGGGCGGCCGCCTCAGTACGAAGACGCCCCCTCCCGGAGCAACCGGGAGGGGGCGTTTTATCGAGAAAGGGGGCGCTGTCGCGGGGTTTGCGTCCAGGCCAAGCCGGACCGGCCTGACCGGGAAGGCTTTCCCCGCCCCGCCATGAAGACCACGACCCGGATCTTTTCTCCGCTAAACCCGCTAGAACACCACGGTCTTGTTGCCGTCCACGATGATCCTGTCCTCCAGGTGCGCCCGCACGGCGCGGGCCAGCACCTGCCGTTCCAGGTCGCGCCCCAGGTCCTTCAAATCCTCCACGCCGTGGCGGTGCGAAACGTGCGCCACGTCCTGGCTGATGATTGGCCCGGCGTCCAGCTCGGCGGTGACGTAGTGCGCCGTGGCCCCGATGAGCTTCACCCCGCGCTGGAAGGCCTGGCGGTACGGGTCGGCCCCGATGAACGCGGGCAGGAAGGAGTGGTGGATGTTGATGATGGGTACGCCAGTGCCCGCGATGAATTCCGGCGAGAGGATCTGCATGTACCTGGCCAGCACCACGGCGTCGGCCTTGCCCCGGATCAGCTCCAGGGCCTGCTCCTCGGCCTTGCGCTTGGCCTCGGGATCGCGCGGGGGCACCGGGATGTAGTGGAAGGGCACGCCGAAGCGCTCCACGGCCTCCTTGAGGTCCGGGTGGTTGCTGACCACCATGGCCGCCTCGCAGGGCAGCTCCCCTCGGGACCAGCGCCACAGCAGCTCCATCAGGCAGTGCTCATGGCGAGAGACCATGATCGCCAGCCGCTTTGCGGGCCTGGCGTACTGGATGGACCACTGCATCTCGAAGGGCTTGGCCACCACCTGGTCGAAGGCGGCCATCAGGGCCTCGCGCCCCAGATCCAGGTGCGGGGTCTGGAACTCCAGGCGCATGAAGAACTTGCCGCCCTCGGGGTCGGTGGAGTGCTGGTCCAGCTGGGTGATGTTCGCCCCGTGGGAGAAGATGAACTGGCTCACGGCCGCCACGAGGCCGGGCCTGTCAGGGCTTGTTATCAGCAGGCGGGCGATGTTGCGCCCGGAGTCGTCGGAGGTGTTCATGGGGAAGGTGCTGTCTAAAAGACAAAGATTAACGGTTGGATAGTAATGGTAGCTTATCGGAAAGCTATCGCTTGTTCAGCTCCAGGCGCATGTCCGCGATGTCCTCGTCGGTGTTGCGCCAGACGTCGAAGCCCACCTTCTCGGCCAGCCCCTGCATGCCCTTGTTGTCCAGCAGGGCCTGCCCGGAGAGCACCGCGGTGCCCCGGTCCCGGCAGTAGCGGATGATCTTCTCCATGAGCAGGCGCCCCATGCCCAGGCCTTTCTGGTCCGAGCGCACCAGGATGGCGAACTCCGCCTGGGAGTTGTCCGGCTTGGTGGAGGCCCGCACCACGCCCAGGGTCTCGTTGTGGCCTTCCTCGTCGGGCGCGGTGGCGATGAAGGCCATCTCGCGCTCGTAGTCGATCTGGGTCAGGCGGGCCATCTCCATGTGCGAGAGCTCGCGCACCACGCCGAAGAAGCGGTAGCGCAGGTCCTCGGGGGTGATGCGCTTGAGCAGCTCGTAGTGGGCGGGTTCGTCCTCGGGGCGGATGGGCCGGATGAGGATGTGCCGCCCGTTCTTGAGCACGGCCTCCTCCTCCAGTTCGCGGGGGTAGGGGCGGATGGCCAGGCGTTCCTGCCCGCCGGACATGGCCTCGGCCACGCGGATGCGCGCGCCCAGCACCGCCACGCCCTGGCTGTCCGCGAACATGGGGTTCACGTCGATCTCGATGATCTGGGGGATGTCCGTGACGAGTTGGGCGATTTTGATGAGGGTCAGGCAGATGGCGTCCATGTCAGCCGGGGGGCGTCCGCCCAGGCCGCGCAGGAAGGCGGCCACGCGGGTGCGGTTTATCAGGTCGCGCGCCAGGCTGGCGTTGATCGGCGGAAGGGCCACGGCCTTGTCCTGCGAGAGCTTGGCCGCAAGCCCGCCCTGGCCGAAGCGCAGGAAGGGCCCGAAGACGGGGTCCACCTGGGCCTGGATGAGCAGCTCCTGCGCGCCGCGGCGGCCCATGCGCTGCACGATGAAGCCCTGGATGTCCGCACCGAGCTGGAGCTTGCGCGCCCGGGTGCGGATGGCCACGGCGGCCTGGCGCAGCTCTTCCTGGTCCTCGATGTCGAGCACCACGCCGCCCACGTCGAAGGGCTGGGGGATGTCGGGCGAGAAAATCTTGAGGGCCACGGGGAAACCCAGCTCCTCGGCGGCGGCGGAGACCTCCTCCACGGTCCTGACCAGTTTGGAGCGGATCACCGGGATGCCGTAGGAGGCCAGCACCACCTTGGCCTCCGGCTCCGTGAGCTCGGAGCGCCCGGCCTCCAGCACGGAGAGCACCACGCCCTGGGCCACGTCGGTGTCGGGGCTGAAGCCCGCGGGCAGGTCCGCGGGCATCTCCATGAGCAGCTCCTGGGTGCGGCGGTGGTTGGCCATGTCCAGGAAGGCGCGCACGGCCGTGTCCGGCGTGGCGTAGCTGGGTATGCCCGCCTGGTTGAACATCGCCCGGGCGGTTTCGGCCACGGCGTGCCCCAGCCAGCAGGTGAACACAGGGCGCTGGCTCTTGGAGGATGTCTGCACCACGGCCTGTGCCACGTCGTCCCCGGTGACGGAGGCGAAGGGCACGTGCATCACCAGGATGGCGTTGGGCTCCTTGTCCTTGAGCAGGGCGGCGAGCACTTGCGAATACAGTTCGGGCGTGGCGGTGAGCCCCATGTCCACGATGCCGTCGCGCAGCCAGTTGGGGCCGATGATCTCGCGCAGGTGGGCGGCGGTCTGCTCCGAGAGGGTGGCCAGCTTGCCGCCGCCCTCCACCAGGGTGTCGGCGGCCATGACGCCGATGGAGCCTCCATTGGTCAGGATGGCCAGCTTGTCGCCCTTGAGCTGCTGGCTGCGCGCCAGGGTCTGGGCCGCGTCGAACAGGGCGTCGATCTCGAACACGCGCAGGATGCCCGCGCGGCGGAAAGCCTCGTGGTAGACCTCGTCCAGGCCCTGGCCGGGCTTGGCGATTGGCTCCCCGCCGGGTCCGCGCCTGCGCCCCGGTTTGACCACAAGCACGGGCTTGTTGCGCGCGGCCGCGCGGGCCGCACTCATGAAGGTGCGGGCGTCGCCAACGGACTCGATGAAAAGAAGAATGGAGCGCGTGTTGGGGTCGGAGGAGAGGTAGTCGAACAGGTCCTGGTATTCCAGGTCCAGCCGGTCGCCCAGCGATACCACGCAGGAGAAGCCGATACGGTGCGCCCTGGCCCAGTCCAGGACGCCGGTGAACAGCGAGGCCGACTGCGAGACGAAGGCGATGCGGCCTTTGGGCGGCTCCGCCTTGACCAGGCTGGCGTTGAGCCCGATGGGCGGGATGATGAGCCCCAGGCCCGAAGGCCCAAGGATGCGGATGCCTTCCTCCTCGGCGGCGGCGAGCATCTTCTCCTGAATCTCCCACTTCTCGCCTGCCGACAGCTTTGTGTAGCCGGGGCACAGGGCCACGGCGGCCTTCACCCCGCGCCTGCCCAGGCGGTAGATGTATTCGGGAGCGGTGTCGGGCGGCGTGCAGATGATGGCCAGATCGGGCGTAAGGGGGAGCGTATCCACGCTCTTGTAGGCCTCCACGCCCAGGACCGTGTCCTCGTCGGGGGAGAGGGGCATGACCGGGCCCAGGAAGGCCCCGCCCAGGAGGTTCTCCATGACCACGCGACCAACGTGGCCTTCCTCGTTGGTGGCTCCGACCACTGCGACCGAAGTGGGCTTGAACAGCCCTTCGAGATTGGCAACGCTCATGGTTCGCCGCTTGTTGATGTCCGGGGGTTGCGCTATAAGTTTCAAGCGATTGCGGCCAGGCCGGATTCCGGCCGACGGTCGCGTGCACGTCGGCCGCAGGATAGTAGGCCGCCACCGATCCGGCAAGCCTCTTTTAGCAGACGCCAAGGAGAGCCATGAACCCCCACGACCGCGAACGCTTCTGGAGCGACCGCGCCAGCGAACTCCTGGCCTGGCGCGCCCCATGGGAAAAGGCCTGTCCCGACACCTTCAGCTCGCCTTCAGGCTGGTTCAAGGGTGCCGCCATCGACGTGTGCGCCAACTGCCTGGACCGCCACGTGGCCGCCGGGCGCGACGACGTGCCCGCTCTGATCTGGCAGGGCGAGCCCGAAAACCAGGCCGTCGTCTTCACCTACGGTACCCTGCTGGAGCAGGTTCGCCGCGCGGCCGTGGTGCTGGCCGGGCTCGGCGTGAGCAAGGGCTGCGTGGTGGGCCTGAGCCTGCCCGCCCTGCCTGAGCTGGTAGTGGCCACCCTTGCCCTGGCCCGGTTGGGCGCGGTGCACCTGACGTTCCCGGCGGGGCTCTCCCCGACGGTGGTCTCCGAGCGGTTGTCCGCCTGCGTGGCCATGCTCGTCATCACTGCGGACGGATATTTCAAGGCCGGGCGGGCCGTGGCCGTCAGCCAACCCGAGGGGGGCCCCAGGAGGGTGGTGGTCCGGCGCACGGGCCAGGCCCCGGAGGCGCTGCGCGAGGGCGACCTCTGGTGGCACGAGCTCATGGAGGCCCACGCCGTTGTCCCGGCCTTGCCCGGAGCCGTGCACGGCGCGGCGGACCCCTTGTTCATCCTCTACACCTCGGGCTCCTCGGGCCACCCCAAGGGCGTGGTGCACGCCGCGGGCGGATTCCTGGCCGGTTGCGCCCACTCCGCGCGGCACGCCTTCGGCGTGGGCCCCGGCATGACCATGTGGTGCCTCTCGGAGCCGGGCTGGATCATGAACACGGCCTACGCGCTCTACGCCCCGCTTAGCCTGGGGGCCACGACGCTGCTCTACGAGGGCTCGCCCCTGCACCCCAAGCCGGACCGGCTCTGGCGCATCGCCCAGAAGCACCAGGTGGCCACACTCATCACCACGCCCGCGCTCACGGGGCAGCTCATGCGCGAGGGTGAGGCCTGGCCCGCCGGGCGGGATCTGCCAGCGCTCAAGCTCATCGTCAGCGTGGGCGAGAAGCTCACCCCCGAGAACAGGCAGTGGCTGGCCCGCTCGGTTGGCAAGGGCCGCGCCCCGGTGGTGGACGCCTGGGGCCAGACCGAAACGGGCGGCGTGCTCATGCTCTCCGGCAGCCGTGGCGGGCTCACGCCCCTGCCCGGGGTGGAGGCCTCCATGAACCTGCTGGGTCATCTGGCCCTGGACGCGCCCTGGCCCTCCATGGCCTCGGCCCTGGTGGGCCAGCCGCTGGAGGCCGGATCTTCCTACGACACGGGCGATCTGGCGCAGACGACCCCGGACGGGACTTTTGTGATCCTGGGCCGCTCCGGAATCGCCGGGGCGGAGCTGCCCGTGGCCGCCGTGGAGGCCGCCGTGGCCGCGCATTCCGCCGTGGCCGAGGCCGCGGCCGTGGGTTCGGGCGACACCGTGGTGGTCTACGTCACGCTGCGCGCCGAGGCCGGTGAGCCCTTCGGCCTGGAGGAGGAGCTGGAGCAGGCCGTGCGCGCCCAGGTGGAGGAGTTCGCGGGGACGCTGTGCATCCGCGTGGTGGAGGAACTCCCCAAGACCCGCTCCGGCAAGATCGCGCGGCAGGCGTTGCGCGGGGCAGCGGAGGGCCGCATGGGCGACACTTCGGCCCTGGCAGACCCCTCGGTGCTGGCCGCCCTGCTGGAGGACCCGGGCAAGCTGTTCTGATCCGTTATTTCGGTGATTCGGCTGATAAAGGCGCGGCGTTCTGCCGCGCCTATGTTTTGGGCTGGGGCAAAGTGAGGCGCAGGAAGTGGGGCGAGGAATGTGGGGCGCTGCCCCACGCCCCGCAAGGGGGCGTGGCCCCCTTGACCCGCAAATATCATTCACTGGGGAGATCGCTTGTTGGAGGGCGTGTGGCGTCCGGTGAACGCCCGTTGCGAGGCGGGAAGCGTCAACCTGCCGCCTGATCCGTGGTGGGAGAAAAGGGAATCATTCTATGGGATTCCAACGGGAGGAACTCCCTTTGGCGGGGTCCAGGGGCGGCGCCCCTGGCCGCCGGAGGCTCTTCCTCCCCCGGCTCCAACGTTGATCGCTAGGCCACTTCCTGCTGCAGGTCGGCCCCGGGCAGGGCGGGCAGCTCATCCAGGCAGGGGTGCACCGCGGGGCGCACGCCGCGCTTGGCGCGGGCCAGTTCGCGGCTGCCGATGGGGTCGAAGCCGCGCAGGGTGGTGCCGTTCACGTCGCGCAGCACGTCCAGCACGGAGCGCAGGCTCAGGGTGAACATCTCGTCCAGGTCGTGCCAGCCTTCGGGCAGGGGCATCAGGCGCTGGGCCAGCATGAGGGAGCGGTTCCAGCCGGGCAGGCAGCTCAGGCGCTCCCCGCTGCGGAACACGCGCTTGCGGCACTGGTAGCTGAGGGGGTTCTTCTCAAGCGCGCAGACCATGCTGCGGTCCACGGCGCGCTGCAGGCGGCGCGAGAGCTTGCCCGCACGGCCGAGCCCGCCCGTGAGGCGCGAGTCGGCCTGCATCTCGATGTAGACGTGGGTGGGGCCGGAGGGCAGGTGCGTGGAGGCCAGCACGCCCGGCACGTAGATGGAGTGCGCCACCACGTCGGCGGCCAGGTGGCTGGCGTAGCCCAAAGCGTGGGACATGAGCTGCGGCGTGTGCGCGGCCTCCAGCAGGCGGTCGGCCGAGTCCCAGTTGTGGCTGTGGCCGGGGCGAACCCGGGTGCCCTTGCCCACGAAGAAGTCGGCGCTCAGGCAGCCGTAGAAGAACGAGTTGGGGAACTGGGCCAGAACGCCGGCAACGTGCACGGGCAGCAGATCCAGGTTCGCCAGCACGAAACGGGCGGCGGCTGTGTGCACCCCTGGACCCCAGGCCAGCGCGTCGGCGGGCATGGCCAGCAGGGCCGCAAGGGCACAAAGGAAGACAGAGATCAGTATCAAGGCGCGCCTCCACCTGTATCGTGAACGGGGTCTTTGTATGCCCGTTCGCGCCCGTGTCAAGTGACAGGGCGTTTAGTTGGAGGGCACGGGGCGGCCGGCGGACAAAACCGCAACAAATACAGCGGCCCGCCCCTCTCGCACATCAGGGAGGCGGGCCGCGAAAATGGCCGGTGCCGCGGGGGCTACTGCTGGGCGGGCGCGGGCGCGGCGGCCTTGGGGGCGCGGCGCTTGCCCTTGGCCTGGGCCAGTTCGTCCTTGGTGAGCACGCCATCGCCGTTGGCGTCGAGCTTGATGAAGCGCATCTCGGCGCGCTTCTTGGCGGCGTTGAGGAACTCTTCCTTGCTGATCTTGCCGTCGCCGTTGGTGTCCATGGCCTGGAAGGCCTTCTCGCCCTTGGGGGCGGCGGGGGTGTCGTCCTGGGCGGAGGCGGCCGCGCCCAGGCCGAGGACCAGGCCGAGCGCCAGAATCAAGGTTATCGCACGTTTCATGTGAGGCTCCTTCCGATACAAATTTGCGGCACTATACAGGCTGTGCCGAATGCTGTCCAGGGCGAACGCTAGGGATTGACCTGGAGGAACCGGCGCGACTTGAGGAAGAAGTACCCGACAACGCCGAAAGTGATCACCGGGGACACCCAATGCGGGATGTGCACCCCGAAGGCGTCCAGGATCATGATCCAGCCCAGGAAGAGCACCGAGTACATGGCCCCGTTCTTGAGGAAGCGGTAGCGCTTGATGGTCTCCACGTTGCGCACGGTGAGCTCGCGCACCACGAACGCGCCCAGGCCGTTGCCCACCAGGATCAGCGGCACCGAGAGCGTGAAGGCGAAGGCCCCCAGCACGCCGTCGATGGAGAAGGTGGCGTCGATGATCTCCAAGTAGAGGATCTTGGCGATGTCGGACTTGTGGGAGTGCAGCAGCTCCTGCTCGCTCTGTTCCGCGTTCTGCTTGAAGCCGTGGGTGATGAAGAAGGCCGTGGAGCCCACCACCGCGCCGAAGGCCAGGGTGTCGTTGACCTTCATGGCGTACCAGACCACCACCGTGAGCAGCACCGAGGCCAGGGCGTAGAACCAGACACCCTGGCGCATCAGGAAGCGCTCGCCCGGCAGGCCGAAGTTCTTTTCCTCCAGGAAGACCCAGTGCAGGAAGAGCATCACCAGGAAGATGCCGCCGCCCATGAGCAGCACCGGGGAGGAGCTGTCCACGGCCTGCATAACGCGCGGGTCGGAGGAGAAGGTGGCCGTCAGGGCCTCCCAGGGGCCGATGCCGGGCGTGACCACCCAGACGATGAGCCAGGGCAGCAGCCCGCGCACGGCGAAGACCGCGATGATGATGCCCCACACCAGGAACCAGCGCCGGTATTTCGGGCGCATGGTGGAGAGCACTTCGGCGTTGATGATGGCGTTGTCTATGGAGCTGATGGTCTCGAACAGGCACAGGCCCGTGACCGTGAGAACGATGCTGAAAATGTCCATGGGCGCTCGGTAGCTTAAAACGTGTTCAGCCTCAAGCGTCCTGTGGGAGCCGTCGCGGAGTGGCGGGCGTCGGGTTGGCCCGGCCCGTATGCGAAAGCGAACGATGCCGGGCTGATGCGGCGCCGGGGGGCTAGAGCACCAGCTTGACGCCGATGGCCAGCAGCGTGGCCCCGCCCAGCAGTTCGGCGTAGCGGCTCACGGCGGCCAGGTGGCCGATCATGCAGCCAAGGCGCACCCCGAGTCCGGCCACGATGAAGCAGACCACCCCGATGACCAGCGCCGGGAACCAGATGGCCTGGCCCAGCACGGAAAAGCTCAGCCCGACGGCCAGTGCGTCGATGCTGGTGGCCACGGCCAGCAGCAGCAGGCGCGAGCCTTTGGTGGGATCCTTGGGGGGGCAGGAGTCGTCCTCGTCCTTGGCCTGCAGGCCCTCCCAGATCATCTTGCCGCCCACGAAAGCCAGCAGGGCGAAGGCCACCCAGGCCGCGTAGGACTCCACGAAGGAGCGCACGACAAGGCCCAGGAACCAGCCGATGACGGGCATGGCGGCCTGGAAGAAGCCGAACGCGCCCGCCATGCGCAGGGCCTGGGCGGTGGTGGGGGTGCGCAGGCAGATGCCGGTGGCCAGGGAGACGGCGAAGGCGTCCATGGCCAGGGCAAGGGCCAGGGCCAGAAGGGTGAGAAATGGCATGCGATGTCCTTGGGTGCGGGTCGGGGCGCGAGGATGCCAAATGACGGGCCGATGGTCGAGTGAAAAAGACGCGCTTGACTTGTCTACAGCTTCACACCCCAGCAATGCCCGCGTCACACAACAAGGAGGACAGAAGCATGTCGACGATTCAGGCGAAACGCGTAGTGTTGCAGGATGTCATGGAGCTGTCGGGCACGCCGCGGCAGGTGTTCCCGCTGCTCTGCCCAGTGCTGGAGTATGACTGGATTCCAGGCTGGAAATGCGTGATGATTCATTCGGACTCAGGCGTTGCCGAGCTGGACTGCATGTTCCGCACGGACTTCCCTGGCGAGGAGGGGCGCGTCTGGCAGGTCAGCCGCTATGAGCCGCCTCAGGGCATAGGGTTCGTGAGCTTCGTTCCGGGCGTCATGACCATCGCGCTGCGCATCGGGCTTGAAGCCGTGGATGGCAATCGCACCAGGGCCGAATGGACGAGGGTGTTTACGGCGCTGTCGGCGCGGGGCGAAGAGCTTCTGGAAGTCTATGCTTCCGGCGGACGACCGCACTCCATGGCCGCTCTTGAGAACTACCTGGAAACCTATCTGCGCACGGGCCGCATGGCTCCCGCAGCAGGAGAACCGCGTGGCTGAATGGACGGTCGGTAGGCTTGCGAAACGCTTCGGGCTCTCCCGCAGCACGCTGCTCTATTACGACTCCATCGGGCTTCTGCGTCCCAGGCATCGGGCATCGGGCGACTACCGCGCCTACGGCGAGGCCGAGGCCGGGAGGCTTGAGCGCATACTGCTCTATCGGAGCCTCGGGTTGAGCCTAGCCGAGATCAAGGCCGCGCTGGACGCCCCGGAGACGGCCGTCTCCCGGGCGTTGGCGGCCAGGCTGAAGGCCCTGGAGCGCGAGGCTGCCGCCGTGCGCGCCAAACAGCGTCTGGCTCTCTCCCTGCTTGGGGGCGGGCCGGAGCTGCCCCCGGCCGGTCTGACCGACCGGGCCTCGCTCACGGCGCTTCTGGAAGCCGCCGGCATGGACCGCGAGGAGATGCTCGCCATGCACCGGGAATGGGAGCGGCGTTCCCCGGACAAGCATCGTCGGTTGCTTATGCTTTTGGGCTTCGCGGGGGAGGAACTGGAGGACGTGCTGCGCAGCAGCCGGGAAGAAGACCTGCGAGAAGGCGAATGAAAAAGTTTCGGCCCGCCGCGCGTGGCGCGGCGGGCCGCACCGGTTCCCCGCGGTGGGAACCCTAGTCGCG
>NZ_JAKZKX010000018.1:0-34681 GCF_022808715.1 Fundidesulfovibrio agrisoli | reverse complement strand
GGGGTTACCACGCGGTGCTCTACGGAATTTAAATATGCTCCGCCCGGCGGGGGGGGGGGGGGGGGCCCGAAGCGGTTCCCGGCGGTGGGAAGCCTAGTCGCGGCAGGCGCCGTGCCAGGCCACCAGGCTGAAGGGTGTGTAGTTGTTGTCGGGGTCCTCGGCGTAGCGGCAACCCAGGGGAGATTCCTCCTCGGTTTGGCGGATCATGCGCGGGGAACCCTTGAAGTAGACGCATTCGTTGTTGTTGCAGACCAGGATCATGCCCCAGCCGCTTTCCGGGGGGCCGAGCCATTCGCTCATGGCCTGGCCGCAATGGGGGCAGTTGCGCTTTTCGAGCATGGAAGTCTCCTTGAGGATGAATGGAGCATACGCGGGTGCGTGCCCAGTGAACTATGACGCGCGGGCCGCAAGTCAAGCCCGCAGGATGCGCAAACCCCCGGCGCTCCAGGCATGGAGCGCCGGGGGCGTTTTCGTTGCGTTGCGCCGGGCTAGGCGACGATGGGCTTGAGGTTGTCGCGCACCCAGTAGAGCAGGGTGTACTTCTGGCCCAGTTCGTCCACCATGCGGGTGAGCACGGCCTTCTCGGGGTCGTGGATGCGGATGTAGACGTCGCGGTGGCCTTCGTCGGCGTGGGTGAAGCTGGTCAGCACGCTGATGATGCGGGCGTCGTATCCCTTGAGGTCGTCCATGACGGACTTGAGGCTGCCGGGGCTGTTGGGCAGGCTGAAGGCCAGCTGCACGCCGCCTTCGGTGATGCCGGTGATGTTCACCAGCACCTTGAACACGTCGGAGTCGGTGAGGATGCCCACGACCTTGAGGTTGTCGTCAACCACGGGCAGGCCGCCGAAGTTGTTGTTCATCATGAGCACGGCGGCTTTTTCCACGGTCTCCGAGGGCTTCACGGCCAGGGGGGTTTTGGTCATGATGTCTTTGACCTTGATCTCGGAGAGCAGGTAGTACAGCTCGTGCATGTCCAGCGATGTGGCCTTGGAGGGGGAGGCCTCCTTGAGGTCGCGATCGGAGACGATGCCCAGCAGGCGGTTGGAGTCGTCCACAACCGGCAGCCTGCTGATTTTATGCTCGCGCATGAGCTTTGAGGCCTTCATCATGGATGTCTCGGGCTGCACGCAGATAACGTCTTTGGTCATCCAGTCGCGGATAAGCATGGGAGTTCCTCTCTCGTTAATTGGCGAACTATCAGCTGTTTTGCATCCTTATAGAAAATGCGCGGGGAGGGCAACAGCCCCGTGGGGTGGGGCGAAAGGGTCCTCCTCTCGCAACGGGTGTCCGTCAATCCCGAACCAGCCGCTCGGGCGGGGGGATGAGCCAGGAAGAGCGTGGAAACGCTACGTCCGGCGTGCTCTAGAGATGTGCCCAAAATTTGTCCTGATGCTGCGGGGCCGTCTGCTTGTCATCTGAGGGTCTTGTTGATTTCATGCAGTTGCGCCGTGAGGCGATCGTACTCCGCCTGGTCGCAGAGCTTCAAAACGAGCATCTGGTGCAGCAGACGGATGACCGCATTGAGCTCGTTGTTGCTCCTCACGTGGGGGATTTTGCGCCGGATGGTGTCGAGCGCCTCTTCCGGGTGTGATTCGAAATAGGTCGTGTCCCCGATCATGTGGTGCGTATAGGCATGCTTGCACATGTAGTATTCATAGAAGGTGTCCATGTCGGGGCCGGACTCGGCGAACTGCCAGGAACGGACGCCGCTGCGCGTCCAGTCCCGGCAACGGGGATCGAGCCTGGTGTAGTTGGTCCGGCCGAGGCAACCGGAGAGGATCAGTGCGGCCAGAAGGAGAGAGGCGGAGGTGAGCAAGTGTCTTTTTCGCATTGTAACTCCAGATGAACGACAAAAATAGTATATTTTATATTTAATGTAAGTCAATGCGATTGTTGAGTGCAGCGTATCGTTCATTTGGGCGGCAACCGGCGTGGTGATCCCGACTGCCGCCCTGGCAAATCTGTCTCGGCGGCTAGCGTTGTTGCCATTCCTCCTTTGTGGGAGGGGCCACGCGCTCAAGCTGTGCTGGAGCTTCATACCCAGGCCAAGCAACCGATTGGGCCGCGATTTCATAGGGATTCCGCTCGTAGCCGTGTTTGGCTGCCTCCCAGAGATAGCCTGGTCGCGTCATCCCGTTCTTGTACTGGTCCGTATGAATCACTTCCTCAGTTAAGAGGCTTAGGTGATTTTCATCGTCTAACGGCCTGAACCCGTTCTTCATCCTGGAAGTGTCGATGTAGATATGATCCTCCAAGGTGATTCCGCCTTTGTCCGAAGGCATGTACCAAGGAGTCTCCCCCACATGGATCTTGAGCGAGTCCAGATCCGCATTCTCAAAAGGTGAGCCTTTCAGGCGTTCCCGGAGCCGTTCTTTCATTGCCGGAGAAAGGAATTCCCAATTCCTTCCTCGCACGGCGTCGCCCTCGGGGTCGTAGGGCTCGTTCATGGGGCCGGGTTCATTCTCCGGCACTATCCCTACCGAGCCCTGCCATCCCCTAGGACGGCCACCCACATTTGCCAGTAGGCCGGAGCGCCCAGTGCTTGCCACGTTATCCTGTTCGACGCCGTCGGAGCTATCGCTGCTCTTGAGCGACATCGTCACTGGATCGATTCGTGATGGATCAACTCCCATCAACCTTGCGTAGCCTCGTAATGTTTGCTCACGAGTCAGAGGAGGCCTGCCCATGGGATAGGCTCTAGCGGCTGCAACTCGTTTTGGTCAGTCAGTCCCAGGGCGACCGGATAAGGCGGTTCGCCAGTTGCTAAGGGGAGCCCGATAGGGGGTTGCCCACCATGTTGGATCATGTTCCGGCGCCAATACGGGAAACCAGGAGATGACGACTCATCGTCATCCCAGGTTGAGCCGAGTAGAGAGTTTCCGAGGGTATTGAAAAGCATGGTATGCCTCCTTGATGTTTAGGAGGATTGTATGCAAGCGAAAATTAAAATCACCCCATATAGGGCTATGTGGGGAAATAGTTCTGAATTTTTTCATATCGTTCCCGATCCGCCCTTCCGTTCACCGAGGCCAAGCCGCCGCTGACCAAAGAGATTTCCCCCCGCCCTTGCCGCGCCGGGCCGGAGCCGCTATGACCTTTCCATGAGGGAGCCCCGCCCATGCCGCACGTGAAAACGCTCATCATCCACGCCGACCCGGCCGTGCGGGCCGGGCTGCGTCAGATCCTCGCGGGGGTGGACTTCCTGCGCGTGCTGGGCGAGGCGGCCACGGCCTTCGAGGCCATGGAGATGCTGGAGGCCATCCCCTACGGGGTGTTCTTCGTCGGGCCGGACCTGCCCGGCCCCACCTCGGGCATCGAGCTGGCCCAGATGCTGGCGGGCCGCCGCCAGCGCCCGGCCCTGGTCTTCGTGGCCCCGGACGAGTCCCAGGCCTACAAGGCCTTCGAGCTGGGCGCGGCAGACTACCTCATCTGGCCGGTGACGCCCCAGCGCCTGGAGCTGACCCTCACCCGGCTGCGCGGGCTCTCGCCCGGCTTCAAGGAGGTCCAGCCCGCCGGAGCCTGGCCCGAGGAGCGCTCCGCCAGCGCCCAGGACGACCAGCAGACCCTCCAGCTCCCCATCGAGGAGGACGAGGAAGGCCCCTTCATCTCCGCCCTCAAGAACGCCTGGGACCTGACCCTCAAGCGCAAGCCGGTGGACATCGAGAAGCTGCCCATCACACTGGACGGGCGCACCCTGCTCCTGCCGTACCCGCACATACTTTTCGTGGAGGCCTACGAGGACTACTCCTTCGTGCACACCGCGCAGCAGAAGTTCCTGACCTCCTACCGCCTGAAGAACCTGGAGGAGCGCCTGGCGCCCCACGGGTTCTTCAGGGTGCATCGCAAATTCCTCGTGAACCTGGAGGCCGTCACCGAGATCGCCAGCCTGCCCGGGGGCCAGTTCATGCTGCGCACCCAGGGTAAAACCCGCATCGAGCTGCCCATCAGCCGCCGCCGCATCGGCGAGCTGAAACAGGTTCTCGGCCTGTGACGCGCCCCCCGGCCGCCCCGCAGTATCGTCTGGCATCAGGAGCATCGTATGGAAACCGGCCTCGTCGATAGCCTTCTCAGGGAAGAACGGGTCTTCCGCCCACTGCCCCAGGTGGTGCGCGAAGCCAACATGGGCCAGAACGAGCTCAAGGCCGCCCAGAAGCTGGCGGACCTGGACTACCGCCTGTTCTGGGAGGAGCAGGCCGCCGAACTGGACTGGTTCGAGAAGTGGACGCAGGTCCTCGACGATACCACCCCGCCCTATTTCCGCTGGTTCACCGGCGGCAAGTGCAACCTGGTGCACAACGCGCTGGACCGCCACATCCACACGGTCAACAAGAACAAGCTGGCCATCATCTGGGAGGGCGAATCCGGCGAGTGCCGCAAGTACACCTATTACGAGCTCTTCCGCGACGTCTGCCGCTTCGCCAACGCCCTGCGCTCCCTGGGCGTGGGCAAGGGCGACCGCATCCTGATCTTCCTGCCGCCCCTGCCCGAGACCATCATCACCATGCTGGCCACGGCCAAGATCGGCGCGGTGCAGACCCTCGTGTTCGCGGGCTACTCCACCAAGTCCCTGCGGGAGCGCATCGAGAGCTGCCGCCCCAAGGTGATCGTCACGGCGGACGGCTTCTACCGCAACGGCCGGGTCATCAACCTCAAGTCCGTGGTGGACGAGGCCCTCTTCGGGGAGGACTGCGACTGCACCGAGTCCGTCATCGTGGTGCACCGCGCCGGCGTCGAGCTGGACATGGTGGAGCCGCGCGACCTGCGCTACGAGGACCTGCTGCGCCAGGAGCGCCCCCAGGCCCCCACCGAGGTCATGGACGCCGAGGACCCGCTCTTCCTGCTCTACACCTCCGGGGCCACGGGCAAGCCCAAGGGCCTGGTGCACACCCACGGCGGCTACATGGTGGGCGTGCATTCCACCTACCGCTGGGTCATGGACGTCAAGCCCACGGACCTCTACCTCTGCACGGCCGACCCGGGCTGGATCACCGGGCACAGCTACGTGGTGTTCGGCCCGCTCATGGCGGGAACCACGGTGGTGCTCTACGAGGGGCACCCGCTCTATCCGCAGGCTGACAGGCTCTGGAACATCGTGGCCCGCTACGGCGTGACCATCCTCTACACCACGCCCACGCTCATCCGCATGCTCATGCGCTACGGTGGGCAGTACCCGCGCCGCCACGACCTCTCCACCCTGCGCCTGCTGGGCAGCGTGGGCGAGCCCATCGGCCCCGAACCCTGGGTCTGGTTCCACAAGTACATCGGACGCAGCGAGTGCCCACTGCTGGACACCTGGTGGCAGACCGAAACGGGCATGTTCATGGTCTCGCCGCTGCCCATCTCGCTCTTGAAGCCCGGCAGCGCGGGGCGGCCCCTGCCGGGGGTGGACGTTGACGTGGTGGACCGCTCCGGCAACCCAGCCGGGCCGGACAAGGGCGGCTTCGTGGTGGTGCGCAAACCTTGGCCCGCCATGGCCCGCACCCTCTGGCACGACGACGAGGGCTACAAGAAGGCCTACTGGGAGAAGATCCCCGGGGTCTATTTCGCGGGCGACGTGGCCCGCAAGGACGAGGACGGCTACTTCTGGTTCCAGGGCCGCGCCGACGACGTGCTCAACATCGGCGGGCACCGCATCGGCCCCGCCGAGGTGGAGGCCGCGCTCACCGCGCACAAGGCCGTGGTGGAGGCCGCCGTCATCGGCGTGCCCGACCCCATCAAGGGCGAGGCCGCCAAGTGCTTCGTGGTGCGCGCCGAGGAGTGGCACAAGGACTTCGACTCGGAGGACGAGCTCATCAAGTCGCTCACCACGCACATCCACCGCGAGCTGGGGCCATTCGTGGCGGTGCGTTCCTTCGCCTTCCGCGATCGCCTGCCCCATACCAAGAGCGGCAAGATCATGCGCAGGCTCCTGCGCGCCGAGGAGACGGGCGCCGCCCCGGGCGACGTCTCCAGCCTGGAGGACGAGTAGGCCGTATCACGCCCGGAGGTAGTATGGACGAGCGGCAGACACCCACGCGGCAGGAGCTAGAGGCCGAGGTCGAGCGCCTGCGCCAGGCGCTCAGGCAGCTGGAGGCCGCCGAGGCGGTGCGCAAGAAGGCGCACGCCCGGCTGCGGGCCGAGTGCGAGGCCTTCCGTTCCGTGTTCGACGAAAGCCCCATCATGCAGATCTGGTTCGACAGGGAGGGCCATGTGCTGCGCGTGAACAAGGCCGCCATGGCCGCCGCCAGCCTGGACCATCCCCCGCAGGACTTCTCCGTTTTCACCGACCCCCAGCTCATCATGCTCGGCGTGCCGGGCTACTTCCGGCAGGCCCTGGCCGGGGCCATCGTGCGCATGCCGCGCTACGTCTTCAACGCCCACAGGACCCACGAGCCCGCCCAGGACCTGGACTTGGTCATGGAGACCGTGCTGTACCCGGTGTTCGGGGCGGACGGCGCGGTGGATTCCGTGGTGGTGCAGCACTTCGACGTCACCGAGCTGGCCAGGGCCCTGGCAGCCCTGGAGCAGTGGGAGGCGAAAGGGTGAGCCCTTGCATTCCGGCCCGACAGGGACTATCTGGAGCACAAACGCGAGATTCAACATAAGGAGCTTCGACATGTACAATGCCGCCAACGCTCAACAGTCGCTCTCCCGCGCCGAGGCGCTCAACGCCTTCATGCGCGGCGTGTACGGCTGGATGGCGGCCGGCCTCGGCCTGACCGCGCTGATCGCTGTCATGGTCGCGTCCAGCCCCGCCGTCTACAAGATCGCCTTCAATCCCGTGGTGCTCATCGTGCTCATCCTGGCCGAGCTGGGCCTGGTCGTGGGCCTCTCCGCCCGCATCAACCGCATGGCCTCCGGCACTGCCACAGGCATGTTCCTGGCTTACAGCGCCCTGAACGGCGTCACGCTCTCCAGCATCTTCCTGGTCTACACGGCCACCTCCATCACCTCGGCCTTCGCCGTGAGCGCGGGCATGTTCCTGGCCATGAGCGTGTACGGCATGGTCACCAAGCGCGACCTGACCAGCCTGGGCAGCTTCATGTTCATGGGGCTCATCGGCATCATCATCGCGTCGCTGGTGAACATCTTCCTGCAAAGCAGCGCCATGGCCTTCATCATCAACTGCGTGGGCGTGCTGGTCTTCACCGGCCTCACCGCCTACGACACCCAGCGCCTCAAGGACATGGGCGCCGCCGCCCCCATGGGCGACGCTACGGCCCTGCGCCGCGGCTCCATCCTGGGCGCGCTGACCCTCTACCTGGACTTCATCAACCTGTTCCTCATCATGCTGCGCTTCTTCGGCGGCAACCGCGACTAAGAAGACCAAGCGCCGGGGGGCCCCTCAGAGTGCCCCCCGGCCTCCCCGGCTTCATCCCCCCATGCAGGACATACTTCTCTGGCAACAACGGCTCCGGCCTTTGCTGACCCCCGTGGGCGCGGCGAACGCCCTTGCCGGGCGCATCAGGGAGGCCCTGCGCCGCAAAGGCCTGCCTCCCAGCTGGACGCCCCCGGCCCCGGCGGTGGGCGTGGGCTCCATCTCCTCCCTGGCCAGGGGCAAGATCATGCTCTCGGCCTGGCTGCTGGGCTGGGCCAAGGCCAAGGGGCTCACCCCGGCGCTGCTGACCGGGCCCGGCGACGGCGAGCCCGACGACATGCCCCTCTCCGTGCAGCCGGGCACGCCTCCGGCCCTGTGCGGCACCGACGCCGGGCTGCTCTCACAGTACCATCCCGAGGCGGTCATCCTGGCCGACGACAACCCCGTGCGCGCGGGCAAGTCCGCCTGGGAGGCCGTCCACCCGGACCTGTTCATCCTGCACGACCTGTTCTCCGACCTTTCCGTGCGCCGCAAGTGCGACATCGTGCTGCTTAGCCCCCACGACCTGGACAAGGGCTGGAACCGCGCCGTGCCCGCCGGGTTCTGGGGCGAGGGCGCAACGGCGCTCAACCGGGCCGGGGCCTTCGTGCTGCACCTCTGGCCCGACGAGCTGCCCCTGCGCGAGCCCCTGGCCAAGCGCAGGCTGGAGCGCTTCGCCAAGCCGGTGTTCACCGTGTGGCCCAAGATCTGGCAGCTTCGCGGCCCCGGCGGCGAGAGCGCCGAAAGCCTGGGGGGCGAGCCCTACATGCTGGTGGCCCCGCACTCCAGCCAGGACGTGGCCGCCAAGGCCGCGCAACAGTTCCTGGGCCTGCCGCCGAGGCTGCGCGTGGCCTTCCCCGACGGGCACCGCTTCTCCCCGCAGGACCAGCAGCAGCTGGCCGCCGACGCCGCCCGCATGAAGACCCCCCACGTGCTGGCCACCCCCGAGGCGGCCCTGCGCCTGGGCGGGGTGTCCGGGCGCACCCTCTGGACCTGGGACCCGGAAGTGGTCCTCGGCCCGTGCCTGCTCACGGGCGCTCGCTTCACACCCTGGTGGGAGAACGCCTGGGTGGACATCCTGCACGGCTCCTGAGCCCTCTTGATCGCCTCCTGATCCGCTCGATCCCGTCTGATCCCGCCTGAATCCTCCTGATTTCGTCGGGCCCGGCCCTCCATCAGTTTCTTCAGGTCTTTAGCCGCTGGACTATAGAACGGCTTTTCACTATTTATTACGCCAAGGCGCTATTTTGGCTGTCCACAATATAAGAATTTTTACAATAAAGGATGTATCTATGCGCAACTTGAAACTCGGGGTGAAGATCGGCCTGGGCTTCGGCGTACTCATACTGATAGCCGGGCTGCTCGGCGGCATGGCCATGTGGAACATGCTCTCGGTGGGCAAGCAGGCGGACCGCCTGGCACTTGAAGTGGCCCCGCAGGTGACCGTGGCCGGTGAAATCGAGCGCTCCGTGCAGGAGACCATGCTCAACACCCGCAGCTACGGGCTTACGGGTGAAGCGCGTTACTGGGAGTTGAGCCTCAAGGGCTTCGACGCGGTGGAAAAGGGCCTGTCCGCCGCAGCGGAACTGGCCAAGAAATATCCCGGCCTGACCCAGCTCAAGCAGAACACCGAAAAAGCCGCAGCCGCTTTCGGCGAGTACAAGAAATATACGATCCAGACCAACGAGCTGGATAAAGCCCAGTCGGCCAACCGGCGCAGCATGGAGGCCGCGGCCGCGGCCTTCGTCAAAAACGCCGACGACTTCTACTCCAGCCAGCGCGACGCCGGCATCACGGACATCGACGCCAAGGCTGATCCGTCGATCCTCAAGGAACGGCTGCGCAAGCTGGACATCATGGAGGACGTCATCATCGAAGGTACGGCGATCCGCATCGCCAACCTGAACTCCATCGCAAGCCGGGACCCCAAGCACGTCAAAGAAGCCTTCGGCCATTTCGATGCCATCCAGAAGAACCTGGACATCCTCCGCCCCATGACCCGCCGGGAGGAGAATATTCGGCAGTTGGAAGGGCTGAAAAAGGCCCTCGAAACCTATAGGGAGACCATCGCCGTCACCATCCGCAACATGGAGCAGGCAGAGGAGCTGGCCAAGAAGCGCACCCAATACGCCGAGGCCATGCTCGCCGCGGCCAACGCCACGGCTGCCGAGGGCGTGAAGCTCACGCAGGATGCGACCACCGCCGCCTCACAGAGCCTTTCCACGGCGTCGACGGTCATGGCCGTGGGCCTTGCCCTGGCTCTGCTGCTGGGCGTGGTTGTGGCCATCGTCATCACCAGGGGCATCACCGGCCCGGTGGTCAAGGGCGTGGCCTTCGCCCAGAAGATGGCCGAAGGCGACATGACCCAGGAGCTCGACGTGGACCAGAAGGACGAGATCGGCGTGCTGGCCGACTCCCTGCGCACCATGGTGCAGCGCCTGAGCGAGGTCATGGGCGAGGTGGTGGAGGGGGCCAACAACGTGGCCTCGGGCAGCCAGCAGCTTTCGGCCACGGCGGAGTCGCTCTCCCAGGGCGCTTCCGAACAGGCCGCAAGCGTGGAGGAGGTCTCCTCCTCCATGGAGGAGATGGCCTCCAACATCCAGCAGAACGCCGACAACTCCCTCCAGACCGAGGCCATGGCACTCAAGGCCGCCAGGGACGCCGAGGAAGGCGGCCAGGCCGTGATCCAGACCGTGGGGGCCATGAAGCAGATCGCGGAGAAGATATCCATCATCGAGGAGATAGCCCGCCAGACCAACCTGCTGGCGCTCAACGCCGCAATCGAGGCCGCCCGCGCGGGCGAGCACGGCAAGGGCTTCGCGGTGGTCGCGGCCGAGGTGCGCAAGCTGGCCGAGCGCTCGGGCCACGCCGCGGCCGAAATATCGTCGCTGTCGTCTGAATCCGTGGCCGTGGCCGACAAGGCGGGGCAGATGCTTGGGGCCATCGTGCCCGACATCAAGAAGACGGCCGAGCTGGTGCAGGAGATCGCGGCGGCCTCCAAGGAGCAGAACGCCGGGGCGGACCAGATCAACAAGGCCGTGCAGCAGCTGGACCAGGTGATCCAGCAGAACGCCTCAGCCTCGGAGGAGATGGCCTCCACCTCGGAGGAGCTCTCCAGCCAGGCCGAGCAGCTTCTGGCCACGGTGGGCTTCTTCAGGCTCAAGAACACTGCGCAGCGCAGGGCTCCCAGGGCGCTGCCGTCCATGGGCATGACGGCGCGCCCCGGCGCGGCCGCGCGCAAGGCCGCGCCAGCCCGAAAGGGAGTGGAGCTGAACATGGGGCCGGAGACCCACGGCGACGACGATTTCGAAAAATTCTAAGCCCGGGAGCGCGAAGTGAGCGACAGCACCAATCAGTATCTGACCTTCACCCTCGGGGAGGAGGTGTTCGCGCTGGACATCGCCTCGGTGCGCGAAGTCCTGGAGCTGACCCCCATCACCAAAGTGCCGCGAACCCCGGAGCACATCCGGGGCGTCATCAACCTCAGGGGCCGCGCCGTGCCCGTGGTGGACGTGCGCCTCAAGTTCGGCATGCCGGCCGCCGAGAGCACGGTGGACACCTGCATCATCATCGTGGAGGTCAACCTCGGCGGCGAGCAGGCCGTGCTGGGCGCGCTGGCCGACTCCGTCCAGGAGGTCATGGACATCGAGCCCGGGGACGTTGAGCCCGCGCCGCGCATGGGCACGTCCGTCAGGGCGGACTTCATCAAGGGCATCGGCAGGCATGGGGAGAGCTTCATCATCCTGCTGGATATCGACCGGGTGTTCACCGAGGAGGAGCTCGCCCAGCTGACCTCGGCCGGGGACTGCGCCCAACCCGGCTGACGACGGGCGCATCCGTAGAATACGATCCGCCCGGCTCCGGCCGGGCGGATTTTTCGCTGACAGGCCTAAACTTCGGAAGGATGAGGCCGATAAGACTGTTACGGCCAGGTGCGCTCAGCGAACGCGGCCGGATGCGAGGTCACACATGTCGAACAAACTGGGATTCGAAACACCCGTGCAGCAGGGCTTGGCGGTCAACCAGCTCATCCTGCAATACTTTTCCGCGGCGGCCCACAAACGCTCGGCGGAATTTGAGGCCCAGGCCAGCGTCACCAACACCACCAACTCCCTGATGATGGAGGTCTTCAAGGGCCTCATCGCCAGCCGCAAGGTCTGATCGCAGGTTCGCGTTCAGGTTCCGGGCGGGGGAGTCCCCGGCTAAAGGCAACAAAGGCCCCCGCGGCGGTGTGTACCGCTGCGGGGGCCTGTTCATTTTTCGAATGCGCGCTAAGTGGAGAGGTTGCGCGCCAGGGCGTTGGTGAAGAGCTCCACGTCGCGGGCGTTGGCGAAGAGGTGCGGGGCCAGGCGGATGACCGAGCCGCGCGCGCTGGCGAACACGTTCTGGTAGACCATGCCCTGCACCACGGGTTTGGCCAGGCGGTTGGTCAGTTTGAGGCCAATCATGTGCGGGGCGCGCTCCGCCTCGGGCACGGGCGTGAGCCCGAACGCCTGCCCCATGACAGCCAGCCGCGCGACCACCGGCTTGAGGGAGGCGGCCACGTTCTCCACGCCCCAGGAGGCGATGAGCTCAAGCGCCGTGGAGGCCATGGGCATGAGCGCGAAGCTGCTCACCTCGCCCATGTCGAAGCGGCGCGCGCCGGGGCGGTAGCCGTCGCGGTATTCGGTCAGGCGGGAGAAATCCTCGCTGCCCTCGCGGTTGAGCCAGTTCTCCTCCAGGGGTTCCCCGCCGCGCCACTTGGCGTCCAGGTAGAGGTAGCTCACGCCGTAGGGGCCCAGCAGCCACTTGTGGCCCGAGGCGGCCAGCACGTCCGGGCGCACGGCGGCCATGTCGAAGGGCATGGCCCCCAGGGACTGCGTGGCGTCCACCACCAGATGCGCGCCCACGGCGTCGCAGGCGGCGCGCACGGCGGCCAGGTCGAACACGGTGCCGTCGGTCCAGTGGCAGTTGGGCAGGGCCACCAGGCCCACGTCCGGGGTCACGGAAGCCAGCACCGCGTCGGACCAGGTTCCCTCCTTGGGGCGGGGCACGGCCCGCACGCGGCCAGGGGCCATCTTCAGCCAGGGGTACACGTTGGAGGGGAACTGCTCGTCGAGCATCAGCACGACGCGGTCCTCGGCCAGGGGCAGGTTTTTGGCGGCCACGGCCATGGCGTAGGATACGGCGGGCACCAGGGCCACGCCCTCGGGGTCGCAGCCGAGCACGGCGGCGAAGGCGGCGCGGGTGCGTTCCGGGCCGCTGATGAAGAGCTCGGGGGGGAGCTTCCAGGGAGTGCGCTTGAGCGCCACGGCCTCGCGCCCGGCCTGCTCCACGGGGGCGGGCAGGGGGGAGGTGTAGGCGCAGTTGAAGTAGACCACGTCGTCGGGAATGCCGAAGAGTTCTCGCTGGTTGGGAATCATGAGGCCTCCTGTTTGCGCTGGCGCAGGATACCCGTGTGGGCGATGAGCGCAAGAATTCGTTTCCCGCGAGGCCATAAAAAAGGCCGCCCGTCGCCGGGCGGCCTTCGCGTTTGCGTCTGCCTGCCGTCTAGAGGATCGGCAGGTACTTCTCGATCTCCCACTCGGTGACCTGCACCCGGTAGCGGTCCCACTCGTCGGCCTTGTACTCCACCAGGGCGGAGTGCAGGTGCTCGCCGAGCACCTCCTTCATCAGGGTGGACTTCTCCAGGTGGGCCACGGCGTCGTAGAGGCTGCCGGGCAGGGCGGCGATGCCGTGCTTCTTCATCTCGCGCTCGGACATGTGGAAGATGTTGTCCTCCACGGGCTTGGCCAGCTTGTAGCCCGCCTCGATGCCCTTGAGGCCCGCGCCCAGCATGGCCGCGAAGGCCAGGTAGGGGTTGGCGGCCGGGTCGGGGCAGCGCAGCTCGATGCGGGTGGCGGCCTCCTTGCCGGGCTTGTACATGGGCACGCGGATCAGGGCCGAACGGTTGCGCTGGGCCCAGGCGATGTACACCGGGGCCTCGTAGCCGGGCACCAGGCGCTTGTAGGAGTTCACCCACTGGTTGGTGACCAGGCAGAACTCCGGCGCGTGCTTGAGCAGGCCCGCGATGTAGGCCTGGGCCTCGGTGGAGAGGTGGTTGGGGGAGGAGGCGTCGTAGAAGCAGTTCTTGGTGCCCTTGAACAGGGACTGGTGCACGTGCATGCCCGAGCCGTTCTCGCCGAAGAGGGGCTTAGGCATGAAGGTGGCGTAGCAGCCGTGCTTGCGGGCCACCTCCTTGACCACCACGCGGTAGGTCATGGCGGTGTCGGCCATGGCCATGGCCTCGTTGTAGCGCAGGTCGATTTCGTGCTGGGAGGGGGCCACCTCGTGGTGGGAGTACTCCACCGCGATGCCCATGGACTCCAGGGCGAAGATGATGTCGCGGCGCACGTCGTTGGCCAGGTCCAGGGGCGGGGCGTCGAAATAGCCGCCGCGGTCCAGGATCTTGGGCTCCGAGGAGTTGGCGAACAGGAAGAATTCGAGCTCGGGGCCAACGTAGTAGGTGTAACCCAGGTCGGCTGCCTTCTTCAGCATGCGCTTGAGCACATAGCGGGAGTCGGCCGCGAAGGGGGTTCCGTCAGGGCTCTTCACGTCGCAGAACAGGCGCGCCACGGGGCGGTCGGAGGGGCGCCAGGCCACCAGCTGGAAGGTGGTGGGGTCGGGGAAGGCCACCATGTCCGATTCGTGGATCTTGGTGAAGCCCGTGATGGAGGAGCCGTCGAAGCCCATGCCCTCGTCGAAGGCGGCCTCCAGCTCCCGGGGGGTTATCTGGAAGCTCTTGAGCATTCCCAGGATGTCGATGAACCAGAACTGGACGAAGGACACGTTGTAGTCCTTCACCGCCTTGAGCACGTCGTCAGCGTTCTTGCATTTGAACACCGCCATGCTGTTTCCTCCGTTGCGAGTGGTGTGCAGCCCGGAAAAATCGGGCTGATGGCTCAGATGCCACCCCTAACGGAAAAAACAAGCCGGTTCAAGGCGCAAGCGGGGAATTTCAGGGGGTGAATAGTCAGTCGTTCCAGAATGATCCGCAGGAAGGAGGGGGGCGTGCTTTCAGTCCGAGAGAGCGCGGTCCAGGCGGGCCTGAGCCTCCTCGGGCGTGAGGCCGCGCCCGGCGGCGATGGAGGCCAGGTTCTCCTCAGCGTCGGAGCCGCGCAGGTACAGGGCGTCCACGGGCGGGCCGGTGAAGGCGGCGGCCAAAGCGGCCTGTGCCAAGGCGGACGGGGTTGGGTCGATCAGGCCCAGGCGCAGGGCGGGGCCGAGATCCTCGAAGTGGGACGGGTTGCGGCGCAGGCCCGAACCCAGCACGGCCACCGGCCCGGCGGCGGCGCGCTGGCGGATGAGCTGCGCGGCGGCCTGTGCGGGCAGATCCTTCGGGGGGGTGAGGGGCGTGCCGCAGGGCTCGAAGCTCTGATGGTAGACCCGGGCCGTGCGCGAGTGCGTGAGCACGTGCAGCTCGCAGCCGGGGGCCTCCTCCCGGGCGCAGACGGCCAGCAGGGGCAGGTAGTCGAGCCCGGCCAGGGGCAGGGACCGGGCCAGGCACAGCCCGTGGGCGTAGGCCAGGCCCAGGCGCACCCCGGTGAAGCTGCCCGGGCCGCGCACGCAGGCCACGCCTGTAAGTTCGCCGGGGGCGGCCGCGAGCATCCGGGCGGCCTCGGGGGCCATGATCTCGTTCATGCGCCCGGGGCAGTCCTCCTCGAAGAGGCCGCGCAGGCCGCCGCCGTCCACCAGCAGGATCTGCAGGCGCTCCTCGGCGGTGTTGAGCGCCAGAATCACTTGGGCCCGCCTCCGCCGACCAGCCTGATGAGGTCGTTGGCGGTGGCCAGGAGCATCATCGCCATGAGCAGGGCGAAGCCGATCTTGGTGGTCACGGCGCGGATGCGCTCGGGCACGGGGCGGCGGAAGATGGTCTCCAGGGCGTAGAAGAGAATGTGCCCGCCGTCGAGCACGGGGATGGGCAGCAGGTTCAGGATGGCCAGGTTCACGCTTATCATGGCCGTGAGCGTGACCACGGAGGACAGGCCCTGCTCCGCGCCCTTGCCCACCAGCTCCGCGATCATGATCGGGCCGCCCAGGGAGGACACGGGCACCACGCCCATGACCAGCTTGTAGAACACCTGGCCCGTCATGGAGGTGATCTCCCAGGTCTGGTGCAGGCCCTCGCTCATGGCTTCCGCGAACCCGAGCGGGATGTTGATGGACTCCTGCGTGGAGCGGATGCCCAGGATGGGCTTGCTTATATCCTCCCCGAAGATGTTCTTCTGGGGCAGCATGTCCGGCGTGATGGTGATGGTCAGCTTGTCGGACCCGCGCTCCACGCCGAGGTACAGGGGCGCGCCATTGCTGCGCTCGACGGCTTTTTGCAGCTCCCGGAAGTAGCTGATGGGCGCGCCGTCGACGGCGTAGACAGTGTCGCCCTGCATGAGCCCGGCGCGCTCCGCCGCGCTCTGGGCCGTGACCTGGCCGATGTGGGCCGGGGTCTCGAAGCGGCCGTGGGCGTAGAACATGGAGGCGTAGAGCGCCCAGGCCAGCCCCAGGTTGAACAGCGGCCCGGCGGCAACCACCAGCATGCGCTGCCAGGAGGGCCTGCGCACGAACCACTGTTCGGGCGGGAAGCCCTCGGTGGAGTCCTCCTCGTTGTCCTGGCCCACCAGCTGCACGTAGCCGCCCAGGGGGATGAGCGAGATGCGGTATTGGGTGGAGCCCCGGCGGAAGCCGACGAGCTGCGGCCCGAAGCCCAGGGAGAAGGTGCGCACGCCCATGCCGAAGATGCGGGCCACGATGAAGTGCCCCAGCTCGTGGATGAAGATGAGCACGCCGATGACGACGACGAAGGTGAGGGCCTTGCCCAGAAAGTCTATCATGAGGTTCCCGTGAGGTATGCGGCCACCGCGCTGCGCGTGGCCCGGTCCACCTCCAAAATGGTCATGAAATCGGGATCGTCCAGCCCCGGGTGTCTGTCCAGCGCCCAGGAGACGGCCCGGGCGATGTCGGGGAAGCCGATGCTGTCCTTGAGGAAGAGCTCCACGGCCACCTCGTTGGCGGCGTTGAGCGTGACGCAGTGCCCCGGACCCGCCGCGGCCGCGTGCCGGGCCAGCTCCAGGCAGGGGAAGTCCTTGGTGCGCGGGTGGCTGAAGCTGAGCGTGCCCAGGGCGGCAAGGTCCAGCGGTTCGAGCCTGAGCGGCAGCCGCCGGGGGTAGCACAGACAGTAGGCGATGGCGATGCGCATGTCCGGCTGGCCCATCTGCGCCAGCAGCGAACCGTCGCGGTAGGCGGCCAGGGAGTGCACGATGGACTGCGGGTGCACCAGCACCTTCACGCGCTCCTGGGGCAGGCCGTAGAGCTGGCAGGCCTCGATGACCTCCAGCCCCTTGTTCATGAGCGTGGCCGAGTCGATGCTGATCTTGGCGCCCATGGACCAGTTGGGGTGCTTGAGGGCCTGGGCCGCCGTGGCCTTGGGGATGTCGGCCGCGGGCCAGTCCCGGAAGGGGCCGCCCGAGGCGGTGAGGACCAGATGGTCCACGTCCTGCCCGTCGTGCCCGGCCAGCGACTGGAACAGGGCGTTGTGCTCCGAGTCCACGGGCAGGATCACGGCCCCGGACTCGCGGCAGGCCCGGCGGATCAGGTGCCCGGCCAGCACCAGGGATTCCTTGTTGGCCAGGGCCACCACCTTGCCCGCCTCGGCGGCGGCCAGGGTGGGCGGCAGCCCGGCCGCGCCCACGATGGCCGAGAGCACCACGTCGGCGTCCTCGAGGGTGGCCAGGGTCACGTAGGCCTCG
Organism: Fundidesulfovibrio agrisoli; assembly: GCF_022808715.1. Lineage (GTDB taxonomy): Bacteria > Desulfobacterota > Desulfovibrionia > Desulfovibrionales > Desulfovibrionaceae > Fundidesulfovibrio > Fundidesulfovibrio agrisoli. The sequence continues at coordinate 17,584 of NZ_JAKZKX010000018.1, read as the reverse complement.
GGGCCGGAGAGAATTTCGGGAGCGTAGCCTGCGGGCAGCATGGAGCGCAGTTTCCAGGCTCCGGCCTCCTCCAGCATGGCCAGGTAGCGGGGGCGGAAGCGCGCGGCCTGGGCGGCCAGGCGCTCCACGTTGCGGCCCCCGGCCAGGGCCAGCACGGAGATTTCCTCGGGATGGTCCGCGGCCACGGCCAGGGCGGATTCCCCGATGGAGCCTGTGGAGCCCAGGACGGCGAGCCTCCTGGGGAAGCCGGGCAGGGCCTCGGCCCCCGGCAGGGAGGAGATGTAGTCGATCATATCGCTCCGAAGAGGCTGCGAGCCAGGGCGTAGACCAGGATGGCCGGGAGCATGCCGTCGATGCGGTCCAGCACGCCGCCGTGTCCGGGCAGCAGGGCTCCGGAATCCTTGACGCCCGCCGCGCGCTTCAGCGCGGATTCCATGAAGTCGCCCATTTGGGCCGCCACGGCCAGGGCCGCGCCCAGGGCCGCGAAGCACATCAGCTGGGCAGTGCCGCGCAGCGCGCCGAAGGCCAGGCACACGGCCACGGTGGAGGCCAGGCTGCCGAAGCTTCCCGCCCAGGTCTTCTTGGGGGAGACGGAAGGCCAGATCTTGGGGCCGCCGATGATGGTGCCCGCGTAATAGGCGCCCGTGTCCGAGGCCATCACGGCCAGGAGCACCAGGGCGGTCTCCGCCGGGGAGAACCCGGGCACGAACTGCAGGCTGGCCGGGATGTAGGCCAGCGAGGCCGCCAGGTACCAGCGGGGCGTGCCCTGCGCGCCGTGCCAGAGCCTGGCCAGCTCCTCCAGCCAGAAGGCCGCGGGAAGCACGGCCAGGGCGGCGGCGGGGCCGAACTCGAAGCCAAGCCAGCACATGAGCGCGCCCAGAACCAGGCTGAGCCCGCGCGCGCACGGCGGCGCGCCGGGGTACAGCGCCTGGAATTCCCAGAGCGCGGCCAGAGTGCCGGCCGTGACCAGGGCCAGCATGAGCGCTCCGCCCTGCCAGACGCACAGGGCCAGCAAGGGCAGGGCCACTGCGGCCGTTATCAGCCGGGAGCGGTGTGAGCCTGGCTTCATCAGGCGCCGGGACCGTAGACCTTTTCGGGGTCGAACACCTTGGGGGAGCACAGCACGGGCTCGCCGTCCTTGCCGACCTCGCGGAAGAAGCAGGAGCGGTAGCCCTCGTGGCAGGCCGCGCCGCCGATCTGCTCGATGAGCACGACAACGGCGTCGCGGTCGCAGTCCAGGCGGATGGACTTGACCTTCTGGGTGTGGCCGGATGTGCCGCCCTTGTGCCAGAGCTTGTTGCGGCTGCGGCTGTAGTAGTGGACCTCGCCGGTCTCCAGGGTTTTCTCCCAGGCGGCCTCGTTCATGTAGGCCAGCATGAGCACTTCGCCGGTGGCGGCGTCCTGGGCGATGGCGGGCACAAGGCCCCCGCCCTTCTCGAAATCGGGTTTGAACATGTGCGTATCCTTGTCGCGTGGCGTGGGCACTTGTAATGGCCCCCCGGATAGGGGTCAAGGCCGCCGGGTCCGGCGGGCACCGGGGGATTATCCATACAGCATAGCCGCGTTGAACCCGGCGGGCAAGGCCAGACTGGCCCAGACTGGCCCGGACTGGCCCGCGCCGGGCTCAGAACGTGTACAGCAGCCCCCAGGCCGCCTTCCAGGAATCGCGCGCGGCGTCCGTGAAGCGGCGGCCCCAGATGCTTCGCTGCAGCCCGCCCGCGTGGGCCCAGCCCGTCTCCACCACGATCTTGAGACCGTCGCACACCGCCCAGGTGTGGTCGAAGTTCACGCCGATCAGGTGCTCGTTCACGCTCAGGTGCCTGCCCATCTGGGCCATGCCGTTCTCCCCGGTGAGCTCCACGGCGCGGCGCAGGGCTTTGGGGTCGTTCGCGCCGCGCGCGTACACGGCGGTGAGCCGCGAAGTCAGCTCCGGGATGATGCTCACGGCGTCCAGGCTCGCGCCCAGGCCCCAGGCCCCGACGGGGCAGGCGTTGGTGCTCGTCGTGTTGTCGAACACCTGGCCGGTGGAGAACAGGTAGGAGGCCCCGGCGTTCCAGGTGCGCACCAGGGCGGGCATGCGCTCGGAGCCGCCCCGCACGTCCGCGTCCTCCCCGCTGGACCACCAGCCGAACAGGCGCGGGGCCATGAAGCCCAGGGCGTCGTAGGACGCGGCCGCATCCATGAAGACGCCCCGCCGCCGATTCTTGGGCGCGTCCCAGGCCCCGCCCAGGCCGGCCGCCGCGTCGGCGTACAGGCTCACCCTCTCAAGCCCCAGCTTGAAGCTCGACCCGGCCCAGAAGTAGGGCGCGCAGGACTGGCGGAAACCGGGCGTCCGCTCGAAATAGCCGATGGAGAGCATGTCCTGCCGGATGTAGCCCAGGTCCGGCGGGCCGCCCGCGCCCTGATAGGGGGTGTTGGCCCCGTTGTTGGCGAAGAGCCCGGCCATGAGCCAGGGCGTGGCCGAGATGGCCTCGCCCGTCACGGGCAGGGCGGCGAAGAACAGGTCCAAAACGTCGCGGGGGTTGGCCGCCACGTTCTCCAGGGCGTTGACGTAGCCCAGCGGACGCCCGTAGCCGAGGGTGATGGAAGCGCTCTCGCCCAGGGGGGCCTTGGCGGTGAGCGCGCCCAGCTCCGAATCCAGGACGATGCTTCCGCTGAAGGCCTCGGACTGGGGCAGGGTCACGGTCAGCTTGCCCGCCGCCGCCTCGATCCCGGTGCCGGGAACCTTGAAGAGAAGGTAGGCCTTGAAGATCTGTACGGCCACGGCCGGGTTGTCCACGGTGAGGGTGGAATTGCCCCAGGGGGTGTTCTGCACCTGGGCCCAGAGGCTGAATCCAAGGTTCTCGCCGGAGGTGAGGTCCAGGCGCAGGCGCGTGCGCTGCCAGAGGGTGAAGGCGTCCTCGGTCTGGGAGCCGTCCGCGCTCCAGCCGGTGAAGTTTCGGTTCACGAAGCTGGCCGCATAGACGTAGTGCTCGCCGCCCATGCGCACCTCCACGGCCCGGGCCGGGGCCGCGGCGGCCAGCCAGGCCAGCAGGGCTACCAAGATGAGGAAGAAGCGGCTAGGCGGGTTCACCGGCGGTGGCCACCCTGTTCCTGCCGGAGCGCTTGGCCTCGTACAGGGCCGTGTCCGCGTCGTGGAGCAGGGACTCGAAATCCTTTGGAGCCAGTTGGCCGCCCGCCACGCCGATGCTCACGGTGACGGGGATGGTCGCCCCGGCGGCCAGGGCGGGGTGGACCTCCACGGCCCGGCGCAGCCGCTCGGCCAGTTGGGCCGCCTCCTCCGGGCCGGAGTTGGGGGCCAGTATCACGAATTCCTCCCCGCCGTAGCGGGCCAGCAGGTCCGAGGCGCGCAGGTGGCGGACCAGTTCCCTTGAGATGTGGCGCAGCACTGCGTCCCCGGCGGCGTGGCCGTGCGTGTCGTTGACGCGCTTGAAGTGGTCGATGTCGATCATCAGGGCGGAGCATGGGCTGCCCGCGCGCTGGCAGAGGTCCATCGCCCGGATTCCTTCGGCCATGAGCCGGTGCCGGTTGGCCGCCCCGGTGAGCTGGTCCGTGACGGCGAGCTCCTCCAGGCGCTTCATGGAAAGGGCCAACTGCCCGGTGAGGTTCTGGAAGGCGCGGTAGAGCAGGCTGACCTCCTGCACGGCCCGGCCGGGCTGTTTGATGGGGCATCCGGGGAGGCCCTCCTCCGGCATGGTGGCCATGCAGTTCGCCAGCTCGGCAATGGGGTGGCTGATGCGCCTGGCGGCCAGCACGGCCGCGGCCACGGCCAGGGCGATGCTGCCCAGGCCCACGGCCAGCATGGTGGTGGCCATGCGCCTGTAGAGCCGGCCCGCGTTGGAGACGGCCTGCTCGCCGGACTCCTGGTTGAGGCGCTCGATGGTCTCCAGGGAGGCCATCATGGCCGCGAAGTGCTGGGCCGACCCTTTGGCCGAGATGTTGCGGGCCACCTCGGGGTGCCCGGCCAGGGTTTCGTTGAGGATGTCGCGGTGCTCCTCCTGGAAGCGGCTGCGCGATTCCAGGTAGGTGGTCAGGGCATCGCGCTCGGAGCGGGTGGCCATCAGGCCCGCCAGGCGCATCTCCGCGTTCTCGATGGCGGCGGTCACGCGGGTCATCCGCCTGGTCAGCACGGCCAGCTCGCGGTGGTCCTCGGTGAGCAGGTAGTCCATCTCCATGCGCCGGTATTCCCCCGCGAGGCGGGCCAGGGCGCTGGCCAGGCGCACGGCCGGGAGCCAGCTGCTGCTGAATTCCTCCACGCTGTCCCGCACCTTGGAGAACTGGCTCAGCCAGACAGCCTGAAAACTGGCGTTGATGCCCACAATGAGCAGAGACAAGACCAGAATGGCGTGGTAGAGTCGCATAAGTTCTCCGGTTTCCCCCTATCCAATGCCCTGGGGCGCGGGCAGCGTCAAGCACGCCGGATCGGGCGGGGGAGGCAGAAAGGAGGATAAAAATCATCTTTTTTGTCGCCGTGTGACACAGGTCACATCCGGCTTAGGGCGGTGGGCCTATATACCGCTCCAGACGACGGCAATCGCCAACCAACCCCAAGGGAGGATCAATATGTTCTGTTACCAGTGTGAGCAGACGATGCACGGCAAGGGCTGCGACAAGATCGGCGTGTGCAGCAAGGACGACACCACCTCCAACCTGCAGGACCTGCTGGTCTACGCCCTGCGCGGCCTGAGCCTCGTGGCCGAGGAAGGCCGCAAGGTCGGCGTGGTCGACGTCGAGGTCGACCGCCACGTGCCCGCCATGCTCTTCGCCACCCTGACCAACGTGGACTTCGACCCCGCCCGCTTCCAGGCCTGGATCAACCAGACCGTCTCGCTGCGCGAGGCCCTCAAAGCCAAGGTCAAGGCCGCCGGCGGCGCCATCCCCGCGCACGCCTCCGTGAGCTTCACCGCCCCGGCCGGCATGGAGGCCCTGGTCGCCGAGGCCGCCACCGGCAAGGGCGGCATGAAGGACAACCCCGACACCGACCCCGACATCGTGTCGCTGCAGCACATGGTGCTCTTCGGGCTCAAGGGCCTGGCCGCCTACGCCGACCACGCCCGCATCCTGGGTGTCGAGAACAAGGAAATCTACGACTACATCCACGAGGCCATGGCCGCCGCCACCAAGCCCGGCCTGGGCATGGACTATTGGTTCAACAGCGCCATCAAGGCCGGCCAGGTGAACCTGCTGGCCATGGAAGCCCTGGACAAGGCCAACACCGAAGCCTACGGCCACCCCACGCCCACCGCCGTGCCCCTGGGCCAGAAGGCTGGCAAGGCCATCCTGATTACCGGCCACGACCTGAAGGATCTGGAAGAGCTGCTCAAGCAGACCGAGGGCAAGAGCATCAACGTGTACACCCACGGCGAGATGCTGCCCGCCCACGGCTACCCCAAGCTCAAGCAGAAGTATCCCCACCTCTACGGGCACTTCGGCACGGCCTGGCAGAACCAGCAGAAGGAGTTCGCCCAGTTCCCCGGCGCGATCCTCTTCACCACCAACTGCCTGATGAAGCCCTCCGAGTCCTACAAGGACAACGTCTTCACCCACGGCCTGGTGGGCTTCCCCGGCGTGAAGCACGTCGACGGCTACGACTTCTCCGCCGTGATCGAGCACGCCCTGAAGCTGCCCGGCTTCGCCGCCGACGTGCCCGGCAAGCAGGTGCTCACCGGCTTCGCCCGCAACGCCGTCCTGGGCGTGGCGGACAAGGTCATCGACGCGGTGAAGTCCGGCGCCATCCGCCGCTTCTTCCTGGTGGCCGGCTGCGACGGCGCCAAGCCCGGCCGCAACTACTACACCGAGTTCGTGGAGAAGCTGCCCAAGGACACCGTGGTCCTGACCCTGGCCTGCGGCAAGTTCCGCTTCTTCGACAAGGACCTGGGCGACATCGGCGGCATCCCCCGCCTGCTGGACATGGGCCAGTGCAACGACGCCTACTCCGCCATCCAGGTAGCCATCGCCCTGGCCGGAGCCTTCAACTGCGGCGTCAACGACCTGCCGCTCTCCATGGTCCTGTCCTGGTACGAGCAGAAGGCCGTGGCCATCCTGCTCACCCTGGTGGCCCTGGGTATCAAGGACATCCGCCTCGGACCCTCCCTGCCCGCCTTCGTCACCCCCAACGTGCTGAAGGTTCTGGTGGACAAGCTGAACATCATGCCCATCACCACCCCGGATGAGGACATCAAGGCCATCCTGGGCTAACACGCAACCGCTTTCTCCTCGCCTTCCTCCACCACAAGGGGCGCGCGGCCGCATAAGCCGCGCGCCCCGACTGTTTTCGTCCCTATACACTTGCCCCGGCCCGGATGCGGGCGTAACAATGAGCGCAATCGCAACCTTGGAGGTCAGGAATGGCAGACGCGGCGCGCGCAATGGTGTTGACGAGCTTCCTCGGGGACAGCCTGGCCCTGGGCGTCCACTGGATATACGACCAGCAACTCCTGGCCGAGGTGCACGGCCGCATCGACAGGCTCAAGGCCCCCGGGCCCGACTCCTACCATCCGGGCAAGCAGGCCGGCGACTTCACCCACTACGGCGACCAGACCATGGTGCTGCTCGAATCCCTGGCGCGGGCCAAGGGCTTCGACGCCGAGGATTTCTCCCGCGCCTGGCGGGCTCACTTCGAGGGAGGCGCGCCAAGCTACGTGGACCGCGCCACCCGCAACACCTTGAACCAGCTGGTCGCGGGCTGGGAATACGGCGACGCGGGCTCCATCTCCGACGACCTGGCCGGGGCCTCGCGCATCGCCCCGCTGGTCTATCTGCTGCATGGCGACGAGGAGGCCCTGGTGGCCGCCTGCCGCCGCCAGACCACCCTGACGCACAACAACGGCAAGGTGGGCGATTCGGCCGAGTTCTTCGCCCGCACCACGGCGGCCGTTCTGGGCGGTACGCCCCCCCGCGAGGCCATGGCCCGGGCGCTGGCGGGCAGGCTGCCCGGCTCCCCGTTGCACCAGTGGTTCGCCGACGCCCAGGCCCAGCAGGGCACGGACTGCCTCACGGCAATCAACAGGTTCGGGCAGAGCTGCCATGTGGACGGGGCCTTCCAGTCCACCGTGCAGGTGATCCTGCGCCATCAGGATGCCCCGGCCGAGGCCCTGGTGGATTCCACCATGGCCGGGGGCGACTCTGCCGCGCGCAACATGCTCATCGGGATGGTCCTGGGGGCCTGGCGCGGGCTGGATGCCCTGCCCCCGCACTGGCTGGAGGCGCTCAAGGCGCGCGGCAAGATCGAAACCCTGCTCGACGCTTTGGACGCGGCCCCGAAAGCCTGAACCCGCCCTGGCGCAATCAAATGGAAAGCCCCGCGCACGGCAGTGCGCGGGGCTCGTTCGTTTCAATACTTCCGGCGGCCACGCCGGGCGGAGGGTTTCGATTCCCGCGGCGGCGGATCCCTCCGCCTTGGTCCGGGGGAAACCCATTCAGACGGCTAGTAGGCGTAGGGCTCCTGTGGGCGCCACTCGTACATCATGCCCATGCCGGGCGCCTTTTCCGCCTCGATGAGCGAAGCCGCGATCCTGTAGTCTTCGTTCACGGAGGAGAAGGCCGAGCCTCCGAGGGATTCCTCGGCCTCGGGCTTTGGGCGGTCCAGGCGGTCGAGCTTGCCGTAGGCCACCACCCAGGCCCCGTTCTCCGGAAGCTTTCCACCCTTGGGCGGGCGCACCCGGAAGCCCACGGCGGTCGAGTCCGCGTAGCAGCAGTACAGGGCCACGCGGTAGAGAACGAACTCGCCCTCGGCGTCCAGCTCCGGGGTGCGGCGCACGAAGCCGCGCACGGCGTAGTCCAGGCCGATGAGCTCCGGCTGGGGCTTGCCCACGATGTCGTAGAGCTCGCCCAGGTTGATGCGGATGTACTCCACGCCCCGCTTCTTCACGCGGGGCTCCGGGGTCGCCTCGGCCTCCCGCATGGCCTGGGGCTCCGCGCCCATCTTCTCCGCTCCTTCATGCACGGCCAGTCCGCTGACCACGCACAGGGCCAGGGTGAAGGCGAACAGCCCGGCGCGCAGCCAGGCGGCCCTGGGCGAGGGCCGCCACAACCCGTAGCCGCCCAGCAGGGCCAGGGCTCCGGCGGCGGCCCAGGTGAGGGCCTTGAAGCGCGGGTTGAGATACATCCAGTAGTCGCCCCCCAGCAGCAGCCAGGCCATGAATCCGGCCAGGCCCAGCAGGCACAGGGATTCCGCTGTCGCGGGCAGTCTGCGCGGCGTCATTGCGGCCCCCAGAGCTTCAAGGCCGCTCCCAGCAGCATGCAGGCGGAAAAGACCAGGACCATGGGCACCAGCGCCAGCAGCTTGATGACCTTGTAGCGGAAAGCCCCCTGCCACATGAGCACGAGCTTGACGTCCAGCACCGGCCCCAGGGCCAGGAAGGCCAGCCGGGCGGCCAGGGGGAAGCCCGAGAAGGAGGCGGCCACGAAGGCGTCGGCCTGGGAGCACAGGGAGAGCAGCACGGCAAGGCCCATCATGCCCACAACCGAGAGCATCAGGTCGCCCTGCATCATGCTCACGAAGCCCGCCGGGACGAAGGTCTTGAAGGCCGCCGCCACCATGGCCCCGAGAATGAGGATGCGGAACATGTCCAGGAAGTCGCCCTGGGCGTGGCGCAGGGCGTGGTCCAGCCGGGTGCGCAGGCTCGGCCCCTTGAGCGCGGAGAGCGGCGCGGCGTCGGCCAGGGAGCCGAACAGCGCCCCGGCGGGGGCGGGTTCGTCACCGCAGCCGCAGGCGGCCCCGGACGCGGCAGCGGGCAGCAGGATCTCCTCCGGAGACTTGTTGCGCAGGCTGAAGCCCACGGCGGCCGCGATCAACGCCACAAGGGCGCAGCGCAGGGCCACCACGGTCAGGTCGCCCTGGAAGGCCACGAAGGTGGAGGCCAGCACCACCGGGTTGATGACCGGCCCGGCCAGCATGAAGGTCATGGCCGTGGCCGGGGGCACGCCCTTGGCGATGAGGCGGCGCACCAGGGGCACGATGCCGCACTCGCAGCAGGGCATCATCAGCCCGAGCACGGTGCCCGCGAGAACGCCCGCCAGGGGGGAGCGGGGCATGAGCCGCTCGATCCAGTCCCTGGAGGCGAACACCTCGAACAGGCCCGAGGCCAGCGCCCCCAGAAGCAGAAACGGCGCGGCCTCCAACAGGATGGCCACGCAGATCTGGGCGAAAATCTGAAAGGATTCGTACATGGGAGGGGGCTACTCCGGGAGCCTCAGCAGGCAGCGGGAAAGACGAAGAGAACGTTCCGTATTACAATCATGGCATATCTCGTCATGCAAATCGTAGACTGGCACCAACACCGTTTCCAGGCGCGACGCGAAGCCGGATGGGATTCCAAAGGGAGGAACTCCCTTTGGCCGCCGGAGGCTTCACGGTCTCCCAGGCTCCAGCCGCAACCTCCCCGAAGCCGAACTGTCCGCTGTATTTGAAGAACATCAGCCAGTTCGGCTTCGGGGAGGCCACGGCTGGACCCGCCACAACTCACAGCCTCTGCACGGGCGCAAGCAAACAAACCGCATCCTTATCCCGGCCCCACGGTTCCGCCCGAAGTTTCATCAGGCTCGGCAGGAGGGAGGAGAAGCCTCCGGCGGCCAAAGAGGGCTCCGCCCTCTCTGGACACTCCCGCCAAAGGAACTTCGTTCCTTTGGAATCCTTTCCGGCTTCGCGTTGGGCCCGGCCCGGCGGCCGTGCGCCCGGGGCAGCCGTTAGAAGCGGTATTCCTTGTTGTCCTTGGAGAAATCCATCTCGGTCAGGCCGGAGTTGGGCTTCAGGTTCTTGTAGATGTACTCCTCCTGAAGCTCGCCCTTGTCGTCGTAGCAGGCGATGCCCACGGGCAGCAGGAACTCCTTGTCCACGTGGAAAACGATGCGCGAGGTGTAGTACTGGTGAGCCTCGCTCGAATTGAACTTGGCTTCGACCACGGTGGCGGGGCGGCCGTCGAACTGGTCGTCGCCCATCTTGACGATCTCCATGTCGCCGTTCTCGTGCGCCTTGGGGATGTTCTTGTTCATCACGTCCAGGATGAACCCGAAGCCGACCTCGGTGATGGGGTGGCGGCTCTCGCGCATGAGCGCGGAGCTCCTCGGGCTGAAGGACCAGGTGGCAAGGCCCAGCAGGCCGTCACAGCGGGCCAGCACCTTGTTGTTGTACTGCCCCTCGACGTAGAGCGCCTCTTTGGCCTCGCCCATCCATTTCATGTAGACCTTGAAGGGCTTCTGAAACTTGAGCTCGATGTGGTCGTCCCGGAACATCTTGTTGCCGACCTTCTCCTGCTTCTGGAAGGTGGCGGTGAAGTCCTTGAGGGCGGCGTAGCTCGATTTCATCCTGTCCAACAGGGCCAGCAGGGCCTTGCTGCGGTCCGGCGCGACCGTGGCTGCGGGCTTGGGGGCTTCCAAGGAGGCCTCTGGCGCGGGCGCGGCGGCCGCCTCCGCACCGTCCTGGGCGGCCCTGGCCGGAAGGGCCGCGAGCGTCAGCGCCAGGCCCAGGAGCAGCGCCGCGAGCAGCACGGACAACCGGGTGGCGGGGCAGGTCATGATTCCTTCGCGCAGGGTGCCCTCCACGGGGTGAATCCTGCCGTTGTATCGGGCACTGGTTTTCTGACAGTGCTGCTTCATGCTGTATTCCTCTGAGTGATGACGTTTCCGGAATCGGCCCGGTTACCACCGGCCGAATGCGCAAGCATTTCCTTTCCGCCCGCGTCCGGCGGTTCATGGGGCGGCCCCTATGCCGCGCCTTGCGGCGCGGGTCGTCCGGCCCGTGGGCGTGTCGCTTATGCCGGTTGCTTGAGCTTGTCCACCGGGGGCCTTCAGTAGATATAAGGCCGGAAAAATGGGCTGGCTAGCGGGAGGGGCCTGGCAGCCCCTCCCGAAGGGTGTCGCCTTAAGTCGCCGCAGGAATCGGCAGTGGACGAAACGCCTGTCAAATCAGGCTTCTGCGAAGGCGGTTCGGGCAATCAGGCCACGGTCACATCCTTGCAGAGGTAGACGTCCATGATGGCGTGCAGCAGGCGCACGCCGTCCTCCATGGGGCGCTGGAAGGCCTTGCGCCCCGAAATCAGCCCCATGCCGCCCGCGCGCTTGTTGACCACGGCGGTCATCACGGCCTCGGCCATGTCCGTGGCGCCGCCCGAAGGCCCGCCCGAGTTGATGAGCCCCATGCGTCCGGCGTAGCAGTTGAGCACCTGATAGCGGCAGAGGTCGATGGGGTGGGCGGTGGTCAGTTGCGAATAGACACGCGGGTCAGTCTTGCCGAACTTGATGGCCGTGTAGCCGCCGTTGGTGGTGGGCAGCTTCTGTTTGATGATGTCGGCCTGGATGGTCACGCCCAGGTGGTTGGCCTGGCCGGTGAGGTCGGCGGCGGTGTGGTAGTCCACGCCGTCCTTCACGAAGGCCGGGTTGCGCGTGTAGCACCAGAGGATGGTGGCCATGCCCAGCTCGTGCGCGCGGCGGAAGGCGTGGGAGACCTCCTGGATCTGCCGGGTGGATTCGGGCGCGCCGAAGTACACCGTGGCCCCCACGGCGGCGCAGCCCATGTCGAAGGCCTGCTCCACCTGGGCGAACATGATCTGGTCCGCCTTGGCGGGCAGCGAGAGCAGCTCGTTGTGGTTGAGCTTGAGGATGAAGGGGATCTTGTGGGCGTACTTGCGCGCCACGGCCCCGAGCACGCCCAGGGTGGAGGCCACGCCGTTGCAGCCCGCCTCCAGGGCCAGCTTCACGATGTTCTCCGGGTCGAAATAGATGGGGTTGGGCGCGAAGGAGGCCCCGGCGGAGTGTTCGATGCCCTGGTCCACGGGCAGGATGGACACGTAGCCCGTGCCGCCGAGCCTGCCGGAGCCCACCAGGGCCTGCAGGTTGCGCAGCACTGGCACGGAGCGGTCCGTCTGGGCGTAGATGCGGTCCACCACGTCGGGCCCGGGCAGGTGCAGGGTGTGCCTGGGAACGGCCTTGCAGACGTGATCGAGGTAGTAGGCGGCCTTCTCGCCGAGGTGTTGTGCTATGTCGTCGATCATGGGCGTCTCCTGCTGGTGGGGATTTCTGACGTCCATGTACTCCGTGGCATAGTCGCGGGCAACGAAAAACCTGCCGGCGAGGCGGCTTTCATTGGTCCGCGCCTGTGCGGCAGCGCTGGCAGGTGCCGTCCAGGCGCACGCTCACGTGGCTCACGCCGGGCACCCGGGTGCCCACGCTCACGGCGTCCTGCTCCAGGCAGTAGAGCCTGTGGCAGCTCAGGCAGTAGAAGTGGTGGTGGTCCGGGTGGGCGGGGCCGGCCGCGCAGTAGCGCACGCTGCCGTCCCCGGCCTCGTGCCGGGTGGCCAGCCCGGCCTGGAGGAGCGTCTCCAGGGTGCGGTAGAGGCTCACCTTGTCCGCCGGGGCCTCGCGGCGCAGCAGTTCGAGCAGGGCGGGCGCGCCCAGAGCCTCGCTGGCGGCCAGCAGCGTCGAGAGCACCCGCAGGCGCATGGGCGTGGCCTTGAGGCTGCCGCCCTCCAGCAGACGCGAGGGGTCGCAGGAGCCGCACATCAGGCGCGCCTTCCCTTGAGGCCCTGGCTGGCGAAGAACCACACCGTGGCCACGGCGATGATACTCGCGCCCGAGGTCAGGTCGAAGGCGTAGGAGAGGGCCAGCCCGCTCAGGCAGAACAGCACGGAGTAGAGCGCGGAGGCGGTCATCATCCCGCCCAGGGAGCGCCCGCCGCGCTCGGCCAGGTAGGGCGGGATGGTCAGCAGGGCGATCACCAGGATCAGGCCCACCACCCGGATGATCATCACGATGGACACCGCGATCATGCAGAGCATGGCCAGGTGCAGCAGCTTCACCGGCACGCCGCGCAGCCCGGCGAACTCCGGGTCGAAGCTCATGGCCAGGAAGCCCCGGTAGGCGAAGGCCACCACGGCCACCAGCAGCGTGTCCAGCCCGGCCATGAGCCACAGGTCGGACTGCGGCACCGAGAGGATGGAGCCGAAGAGGAAGCTCATCAGGTCCACGTTGTAGCCGTGGGTCAGGTCCATGAGGATGATGCCGAAGGCCATGCCCGCGGCCCAGAGCACGCCCACCACGGTGTCGGCCCGCTCCCGCTTGCCGAAGGTCACCTTGGCCATGAGCGCGGCCACGCCCAGGGAGAAGGCCACCGTCACCGGCAGCACGGGAAGGCCCAGGAAGAAGGCCAGGCCCACGCCGCCGTATGCCGCGTGGGAGATGCCCCCCGCCACGAACACCACCCGGTTGACCACCACCAGCGTGCCGATGATGCCGCAGGCCACGCTGGCCAGCAGCCCGGCCATGAGCGCGTTGCGCATGAAATCGTAGGAGAGGATGTCGATCACGGCTTGACCTCGTGCGGGGCCAGGACCCGGTGCGGTATGCCGTGGGCGATCATCTCCACGGGGCAACTGTGGGGGCCGCACTGGTACATCATGCCGAACATCTCCGGCGTGACCTCGGGCCTGGGGTGGAAGTGCACGGTGCGGTTCACGCAGGCCACGCAGCTCACGTGGCGCGAGATCACGGAGAGGTCGTGGCTGACCAGCACCACCGTGAGGGTCTTGGCCAGCTCGCCCAGCAGCTCCTGCAGGGAGGCCCGGCCCTCGGGGTCCACGCTGGCGGTGGGCTCGTCCAGCAGGAGCATCCTGGGCTCCCCGGCCAGGGCCCGGGCGATGAACACACGCTGGCGCTGCCCGCCGGAGAGGTCGGAGAGGGGCTTGTCCGCCAGATGCTCCACGCCCACGCGCTCCAGGCATTCCATGGCCTTGTCCCTGTCGCGCCGGGGCCAGCGGGGCCACCAGGAGCGGGAGTTGAGCCGCCCGAGCAACGCGGTCTGCAGCACGGAGATGGGGAAGTCGCGCCCCTGGGAGGTGAGTTGCGGCATGTAGCCCACCAGCCGGGAAGCCTGCGAGGGCTCCTGCCCCAGCACGCGCACCGTGCCCGCCGTGGGCTGCTCCAGCCCCAGCAGGAGCTTGAGCAGGGTGGTCTTGCCGCCGCCGTTTGGGCCGAGCACGGCCAGGTATTCGCCCTGGGGCACGCTCAGGTTCACCCCTTCGAGCACGGGGGAGCCGTCGTAGCCGAAGCTCAGGCCCTTGAGTTCGATGGCCGGTTCGTTCATGCGCCTGATGTCCTTCCCCTTATCTCGCGGCTTCCCGGAAAGCCTTGGCCACCTGGAGCAGGTTGGCGGCCCAGTCCTCGGCCAGGTCGTCGGCCACGGCCAGGGTGGCGCCGATGCCCTCGGCCACGGACTGCGCGGCCTTGCGCGAGAACTGGGGCTGCACGAAGACCACCTTCACGCCCTTCTTGCGGGATTCGTCGATGATCTTGCGCAGAAGACGCGGTCCCGGCTCCTTGCCGCCCACCTCGATGCCCACCTCGCGCAGGCCGTACTCCCTTGCGAAGTAGGCCCAGGCCGGGTGGAACACCAGGAAGGAGGCCCCCTCGGGCAGCCCTTGCAGGGCTTCGCGGATGGAGGCGTCCAGGGCGTCGATCTCCTGGCTCAGGGCCGCCAGGTTGGCCTCGTAGGCCTGGGCGTTGGCCGGGTCGGCCTGGGCCAGGGCGCGGGCCATGTTGGCGGCCTCCAGCTTGGCCAGGCGGGGGGAGGTCCAGGTGTGGGGGTCGGTCTCCTTGTCCGAGCCGGCGGCGTGCTGGTGCCCGGCTTCCTTGTCGTGGCCGTGCTCCTCCAGGGGCAGCAGGTCGATCCCGGCGGTGGCGTCCACCACGGTCAGCCCCTTGTTGGATGCGGCCATCCTGGGCAGCCAGACCTGCTCGAACTCCACGCCCTGGGCGAAATAGAGCCTGGCTCCGGCCACCTGGGCCATCTGGCTGGCCTTGGGCTCGAAGCTGTGCGGGTCCGCCCCGGGGGAGACCATCACGGAGACGCGGGCCAGCGGCCCGGCCAGCTTCTGGATGAAGTATTTCTGCGGAGCCACGCTGACCGCAACCTCGAGGGGCGCGGCCTGGGCGGCGACGCCCAGGAGCACGCAGGCCAGCAGGACCAGTATTCCGACAAAGGCACGAATCATCGAACTACCTCACGATGTGATGCCCGGGTAATGCAACTTGGTTGCATCGATGTCAACAGGATCGGCAGGCGCATGAAGGTTTGTCCATGCGACACGAATGTGAAATATGTATGCTTGCCCAAGCAGGCGCCACGGGGTACTGCTCACCCACCCGCGCGGCCCCCCCGCGTGGGCGGAACCAGTCCCCTGACATCGTCAGGCAAAGCCTCTCTGGACGTAACGCAATGCACATCTCCGAAGGAATTCTCTCAGCCCCCGTGCTGGCCACAGGCGCGGCCCTTGCCGCCGTGGGCCTGGGCGTGGGCATCCGCAAGCTGGAGGGTGAGGCCCTGGTGCGCACCGGCGTGCTCTCGGCCGCCTTCTTCGCCGCCAGTCTGGTGCATCTGCCCCTGGGGCCCGCCAGCGTGCACCTGATCCTCTCCGGGCTCATGGGCGCGCTCCTGGGCTGGGCGGCCTTTCCGGCAATCTTCGTGGGGCTTTTGCTCCAGGCGCTGCTCTTCCAGTTCGGCGGGCTCACGGTGCTCGGCGTGAACACCGTGGTCATGGGCCTGCCGGCGGTGCTCGCCGGGCTGGCGCTGCGCCCGCTGCTGCGCAAGGGCGGCCCGGCCTTCCCGGTGGCCGCCTTCCTGTGCGGGGCGCTGCCCATCCTGGGCAGCCTGGCGCTGCTCTACACGGCCCTGGTGGCCAGCGGCGGGGAGCTGGCCCTGTTCGCCGGGCTGTTCTTCTGGACGCACTTGGCGCTCATGGGCGTGGAGGGCGTCATCACCCTGCTCATCCTGGGCTTCATCAAGCGCCTGCGCCCGGAGTACCTCTAGGTGGTACCGGCCCCCGCTCCCGTATTGGACGGCCGCTCCAGGCTGGCCGGAGCCGTGGCCCTGTGCGTGGCGTCTGCGGTCTGCCACTCCTGGCCCGGCGCGGGCCTGGCCCTGGCCTGCGGGCTCGCCGCCCTGGCTCTGGGTTGGGACGGCCCCGGGCCGCTCCTCAAGCGCATGGCCTTCGTCAACGTTTTCTTTCTGGGGCTGCTGGCCACGGTGCCCTTCGCGGTGCCGGGCGCGCCGCTCTTCCACATTTCGGGCTGGCCCTTCAGCCGCGAGGGCCTGGCCCTGGCCGCGCTGATGACCGCCAAGGGCAACGCCATCCTGCTCATCTTCTGGGGGCTGGTGCGGCCGCTCAGCCCGGCGGAGTTCGGCGCGGCCCTCTCGGGGCTCGGCATGCCGGACAAGCTCTGTCTGATCCTGGCCCTGACCGCCCGCTACCTGGAGCTCATGCGCCGGGAGTGGGACCGGCTGCTCACCGCGGCCAGGCTGCGCGGCTTCGACCCCGGCACCAGCCGCCGGGCCTGGAGCACCTACGCCCTGCTCTTGGCACTGCTGTTCATCCGGGCCATGGACAGGGCCGGGGCCATCCACCAGGCCATGCTCTGCCGGGGCTTCGACGGGCGCTTCCGCACTCTTGGAACCAGCGGCTGGCGCGCGGCGGACACCGCCCTGTGCCTTGGCTGCACCGTTCTGGCCTGCGCGGTGCTGTTCACGGAGGCGCTATGACGCTCATCGACATCGAGGATCTGCACTGCGGCTACCCCGGCCGCGAAGTGATCACCGGCCTGAACCTGAAGCTTGCGCCGGGCGGGCGCGTGGGCCTCGCCGGGCACACCGGCTCGGGCAAGACCACCCTGCTCAAGACCATCATGGGCCTGGTGCGCCCGGTGCGCGGCACGGTGCGCGTGGACGGCGCCGCCTGTTCCGACGCTGAGGGCCTGCGCTGCGCCCGGCGCGTGCTGGGCTACCTGTTCCAGCACCCGGACGACCAGCTCTTCTGCCCCACCGTGATAGAGGACGTGGCCTTCGGCCCGCTGAACCTGGGCAGCAGCCCGCGCGAAGCCAGGGAGACGGCGGAGCATTGTCTGGAGATGGTCGGGCTGGCCGGGTTCGGCCCCAGGCTCACGCACCGGCTCTCCGGGGGGGAGAAGCGCCTGGCCTCCCTGGCCGGGGTGCTGGCCATGCGCCCCAAGGCCCTGTTGCTGGACGAGCCCACCACCGGGCTGGACCCGGAGAGCAAGGCCCGCGTGGCCGAGGTGCTCACCGGGCTGGACCTGGGGTTGCTGGTGGTCTCCCACGAGTGGGACTTCCTGCTCCAGGTGGCCACGGAGCACTACATGCTCGACCACGGGCACCTGCACGCCGTGGCGGCCTCGCCCCACACCCACGTGCACGTGCACGCGCTGGGCGACGTGCCCCACAGCCACGACGACTAGATCGGAGAGATTTTCAGGGGGGTAGGGGCCTCCGGCGGCCAAGGGGCTGCGCCCCTTGGAACCCCTTTCGGCTTCGCGGGTCATTTGCATCCGCGTCTTTTCCACACCCGTCCAGGCTGCACAGCGGCAGAAGAACAGGTCTCCACTCTCGATGGCGGGCTTCTTCAGTCGTAGTGGCTGACGACAATGCCGCCTGCCACCCTTCCCTGAATCCGGCTTTTTCATCCCACCACGGTTCGTAGCCGCGATGCGCTGGTTGGCGCCGCGCCCCGGCGGGCGCGACCTTGCGCTGGCGCTTCGCCAGAGGGCCGCAGGCCCGGCAGCTTGGGTCGCGCCGGCGGGGCGC
>NZ_JAKZKX010000017.1:29493-84704 GCF_022808715.1 Fundidesulfovibrio agrisoli | reverse complement strand
CGTGATCCGCGGTGTCTCCAAGGTGGCCTGCGGGGGGACGGCGCAGGACGATGTTCTTCAAATATATCGGCGTGCGCCGTCCCCCCGCAGGCCACCTGGGAGACTCAAACCCAATTATACGGGAGTCCAGAGGGCCGAAGGCCCTTTGGCCGCCGGAGGCGCCTCCACCCATTCCCCCGCCTACACGGCCACCGGCTCCCCGCCGGGCACGGGCAGCTCCCTGAGGTCCGTGCGCAGGCGCATGCGCACCGTGGTCCCGTTGCCCGGGGAGCTTTCCACGCTGATGGAGCCGCCGTGCTCCTGCAGGATTCGCTGGGCCTTGGTCAGGCCCATGCCCACGCCCACGGGCTTGGTGCTGTGGAAGGGGTCCAGCACGTAGAGCATGTCCTCGGCGGTGATGCCGCGCCCGTCGTCCTGCACGGTGATGACCAGCCACTCCTCCTCTCGCCGGGAGCTCATGGCGATGTGCCCCTCGTCCTTTTCCAGGGCCTCCACGGCGTTGATGGCCACCTCCCGCACCGCCAACGCCAGCAGTTCGGCGTCGGCCCGCACCACGGAGCCGTCGTCCTCCAGGGTCCAGACCACCTGCTTGTTCATGGCCTGGGCCAGGGCCTCGGCGGCTGTCCGGGCCTTCTCCAGCAGGTCCGCGCCGGAGGTGGGGCTGAGCCTGCCCAGGCGGATGGCGCTGTACTCCTTCACGGCGGCGGTGATGTGCTCGATGCGCCGGGCGGCCTCCACGATGCCGTCGAGGTAGTCCAGGTAGCGCTCGCGCAGGGTGGGCTTCTTGAGCAGCAGCCCGGCCAGGCCGCCGATGATGGTGGTGGGGTTGCGCAACTGGTGCGCCACGGAGGAGGATATCTTCTGCAGGCTCTCGATGCGCCGGGCCACCTGCACCACGACCTCCTCGCCGGCGCGGCGGGCCTCGCGCAGGGCCTGCTGGGCCAGGTTGGCCTTGTCCTCCGCTTCCTGGCGGCGGGCCTCGATCTCGCTGATGTTGCGCCGCAGGATCTGCGTCATGCGGTTGAGCGCGGCCTGCATCCGGGTGGCCTCGTCGCGGCCTCCGGCGGAGAGCCGGGTGTCCAGGTCGCCCCCGGCGATGCGCTCGGCCGCGTCGGTCACTTCCGCCAGCGGACGCACCACGCTGTGGGCGATGGCCAGGCAGGCCAGGCAGAGCAGCGCCATCATCAGGACAGTGGCCCCGGCGGCCGCGCCGAGCACCGTCTCGAACAGCTCGGTGACCACGTTGGCGATGGAGCGCATCTCCCGGTTGACGCGGTCCAGGTAGACCCCGGTGCCGATCCAGAGGTCCGTGCCGGGGATGGGCTCGGCGTAGCTGACCTTCTCCTCGAGCACGCCGTCGGGCTTGGTGAAGACGTAATGCACGTAACCGCCGCCCAACTCGGCCTGGCGGGCCAGCTCCCGCACGTAGTAGACGCCGTTGCGGTCCACGAAGTCGTTGAGGTCGCGCCCCACCAGTTCGGGGCGGGGGGGCAGGGCCACGTTGGTGGTGCCCCGGTAGATGAAGAAGTAGCCGGAGGCGTCGTCCTCGAAGCGCACGGGGTCCACGGCCTTGCGGGCCAGCCTGGTGCGCTTGGCCTCGTCGGGGATGTCGGCCATGGCGTTGGCCAGAGCCAGGGACATGGAGTGCGTCAGGGCCTTGATCTTGATCTTTTCGGATTCGAGCAGGGTGGTCTGGGTGTGCCGGACCATCATCTTTTCCAGGCGCGTGGAAGCCAGGCCCAGCACCACGAGGGTGCCCACAGCCGAGAGCAGCACGAGCCCGGCAAGGCCGAACAGGCGCGCAGAGATGGAGAAGCGTCGGAGCATTGGTCCCCCGAGGGCGGCGGATGCTGTTTAGGCACCCATAGCACGGGGCGGGGCGGAAAGCATCCGCTTCGGGGCGGTTTTCGATCGGTTCGGAGCCCTTCTAGCCGTGAAGGGCGGCGTCCAGGTCCGGCGCTGCGTAGAGTTCGCCGCCCAGGCTGTCGTTGACCACCGTCAGGGGGAACTTTTCCACGCGCAGCAGGTGCAGGGCCTCTGGCCCGAGTTCCGGGTAGGCCGCGATGCTGACCTCCCGCACGCACAGCGAGAGCAGGGCCCCGGCACCTCCCGTGGCGGCGAGGTACACGGCCCCGTGAAGGCGCATGGCAGTGAGCACTTCGGGGCCGCGCGCGCCCTTGCCGATGGTGGCTCGCACTCCGGCCTGGAGCAGGCGCGGCGTGTAGGGGTCCATGCGCCAGGCGGAGCTGGGCCCGGCCGCGCCGATGGGCCGTTGCGGGGTCATGGGGCTGGGGCCCACGTAGTAGATCACGGCCCCTTCCAGCTCCACCGGGGGGCTGCCGCGCTCCAGATCCTCCAGGAGGCGCTGGTGGGCCGGTTCGCGCCCCGCCAGCAGGAAGCCCGTGAGGTAGGCCACGTCGCCGCTGCGCAGCTCCGAGGCGGCCTGGGCGCTGAGGGGCGTGGACAGGGCGTGGGTGCGGATCACAGCGTCACCTCCCCGCGCCGGGCCGAGTGGCACTGGATGGCCAGGGCCACGGGCAGGGTGCCGGGGTGGCAGGGCGCGGCCAGGGCGCTCACGCCCAGGCAGGTCGTGGCCCCGCCCAGGCCCAGCGGCCCTGCGCCCAGCCGGTTCGCGGCCTGTGTGAGGGACTGCTCCAGCCCGGCCAGGAAGGGGTCGGGGTTCTCGATGTCCAGCGGGCGCAGCAGGGCGCGAGCGGCAGCCTGCGCGGCCCACTCGAAGCTGCCGCCCACCCCGAGGCCGACCACCATGGGGGCGCACACGCCCCGGCAGGCCTCGGCCACGCCACGGATGGCGAACTCGCGCACGCCCTGCACGCCCAGGGCCGGGTCCAGCATGGCGGCGCGGGAATACTCCGCGCTTGCGCCCTGGACCATCATGGAGATGCGCAGCGTATCGCCGGGCACCATGTCGAAATGCACCACGGCCGGGGAGTTGTCCCCGGGGTTGTCGCGGGTGAAGGGGTCGCAGGTGGACTTGCGCAGGTAGCCTTCGCGGTAGCCCCGGACCATGCCCCGGTTGACGGCCTCGCGCACCGGCAGGCCTTGAACGCGCGCGTCCTCGCCGTGCTCCACGAAGAACACGGCCAACCCGCAGTCCTGGCAGAGGGGCAGGCCCAGCTGCCCGGCCAGTTCGGCGTTGTCCAGCAGTTGGCGCAGGGCCTCTCTGCCCAGCGGGCTTTCGGCGGCCTGGCGGTGCAGGAAGGCCCGGCGCACGTCCGGCGGCAGGTGCCGGTTGGCCGTGACGCACAGCCCGGCCACGGCGTCCTCGACGCTTTGGGATGAAATGACCCGCATGGTGTCTCCTTGGGAGGGGCCCCGGGCGGCCGAAGCCGCCCGGGACGCGAGGAGGGAAACGGGAATCGCCGCGCCTAGGCCCGGGCGAGGTTCCAGGGGAAGCCGATGAGCAGGAACGCGCCGAGGTAGACGATGCCGAACACCAGGCCGAGGATCCAGAAGTCCTTGCCCTTCACGTAGCCCGATCCGTAGTAGATGGGGGAGGGGCCGGTGCCGTAGGGCGTGATGACGCCCATGATGCCGAGCGTCCCGCAGAGCAGGATGGAGACCAGCCTGATATCCAGCCCGGGCACGTTCATGGCGGCGGCCAGCATCACGGGCAGCATGGCCGCCACGTGTGCGGTGACGCTGGCGAACATGTAGTGGCTCAGGAAGAACACCAGCACCAGGCCGACCATGGTGGCCGTTGGCGAGAGGCCCACCATGGAGCCGGAGATGCTCTTGGCGAACCAGGCCAGGAAGCCCACCTTGTTCAGCCCGTCGGCCAGGGTGACCAGGGTGGCGAACCAGGCCAGCACGTTCCAGGCCTGCTTGTAGCCGATCACGTCGTCCCAGCTGACCACCTTGAACACCACCATCAGGCAGATGGCGGCAAGGGCCACGGTGGTGGCCTGCACCTGGTCCTTCAGGAAGATCCAGCTCAGGAGGGCGCCCAGGGCCAGCACGGCCATGAGGATCTCGCGGGAGGTGATGGAGCCCAGCTTCTTGAGCTCGTTGCCCGCCCAGATGGGGGCGTCGTCGGAGGACTTCTTGGTGGGCGGGTAGAGGATGTAGGCCAGCAGCGGGGTGATGGCGAAGAGCACGATGCCCACCGGCAGGAAGCCCATGAACCAGTCGTTCCAGTTGAGCACGACCTTGGTGGTCTTTTCCACCAGGGACTGGGCCAGGATGTTGGGCGCCAGGCTGGTGAGGAACATGGAGGAGGTCACGCAGGTGGTGGCCAGCGCCGTCCACATCAGGTAGCCGCCGAGGCCGCGCGGGTTGTCCTCCGGGGTGGAGCCGTAGAGCGGGGGGATGTTCTTGATGACCGGGAAGATGGTGCCGCCGCTGCGGGCGGTGTTGGAGGGCATGAACGGCGCCAGGATCAGGTCCGCCAGGGCGACGGCGTACCCCAGGCCCAGGGCCTTCTTGCCCATGACCTTGATGAGCGACAGCGCCAGGCGCTTGCCAAGGCCGGTTTTCTCATAGCCCAGGGCGAACATGAACGCGCCGAAGATCAGCCAGACCGTGCCGTCGGAGAAGCCCGAGAGCGCCCACTTGATGGCGTCGGCCGCGGAGGGGTCCTTGCCGGCGGCCATGGGCACCAGCTTGAAGAGCGCCGCCAGGGTCACGCCCGCCAGGCCGGCCAGGGCCGGAGCGATGGGCTCCAGGATGAGGGCGACCACCACGGCCGCGAAGATGGCGAAATACGCCCATGCGTTGGGGGCCAGCCCGGCGGGAACCGGCAGCGCCCACAACACCGCCCCGACGATCAGCGGCGCAAGGGCCTTGAAGTTCAGGCTCATTTCCACTCCTGTGCTTGAGGTTGCTATGCCCGGAATCTTGGTCCGCCGCCTGCCCGCCACTGGCGGGGTGCGGCGCTCCCTTTAAGCAGGGACGATGCCAAATCGGCACGGGGTGGATTTATCCTGAAATGATAGGTGGTTGCGTCTGCGTGGAGGGCGGACGAAGGCCTGGTCGGTCATAACCAAAGTTATGGCCTTGCGGACCTTCTGAGATAATAGCTGTGATTACAAGTAGTTGGGCTGGTTATTTCCCGGTTGCGACCCCATAACCCTGGTTATGGCGTGGCAGAAGCGCATGAGCGTCAGCGCCGCCCACAGGGAACGCGGGCGGGGCGGCTTTGCGGCGGAGTGCGCCAAGGGGCGCGCGTCGCCAGGCTTGCCCGGCGCGGGGGCTCAGGCCCCGTCGTGGCGGCTGAGCTTCAGGCGCTTGCTCAGCGCGGGCTGCGAGATGCCCAGCAGCCGCGCGGCCAGGGTCTGGTTGCCGCCCGAGCGGCGCATGGCCTCGTCCACCAGCAGGCGGGCCGCCTCGGAGAGGCTGGGCAGGTTCTCGAAGGCGGCGAAGGGGTTCTCCGCTCCGGGCTGCGCTCCGGTTTCAGGGGCGAATCTGCCGAGGGCCTTGAGGAAGGGCTCCTGGGGCAGGGCCGCGCCGCGCCGCACGCTCACCGCGTCGTAGACCATGGCCCGCAGTTCGCGCACGTTGCCCGGGAAAGGGTAGGCCGCCAGCCGCCGCGCCAGTTCGGGCGGCAGGGCGGGCCTGGGCCGGCCCAGCTCCCGGGAGCATTCGTCCAGGAAGTGGGCCAGCAGGGGCTCGATGTCCTCCCTGCGCTCCCGAAGCGGGGGCACGTGCACGTGGTGGGTGCGCAGGCGGTAGTAGAGGTCGCGGCGGAAGGTTCCGGCGGCCTCCTTGGCGGCCAGGTCGCAGTGGGTGGCCACCACGATGCGGGCGCGGATGCGCCGGGGCTGGTCGCTGCCGAGGGGGTAGAACTCGCCCTCCTGGAGCAGGCGCAAGAGCTTCACCTGCGAGGCCACGCTCAGGTCGCCGATCTCGTCCAGGAACAGGGTGCCCTCGGCGGCCTCCTCGATCATGCCGCGCCTGGGGGCGTCCGCGCCGGTGTAGGCCCCGCGCACGTGGCCGAAGAGGGTGTCCGCGAAGACGGCGTCGTCCAGCCCGGCGGCGTTGAGGGCCACCAGCGGCCCGGCGCGCCCGCTCAGGGCGTGGGCCGCGCGCACCAGCTGCTCCTTGCCCACGCCGCTCTCCCCGGTGACGAGCAGGGGCTGGGGGCTGGCGGCCACGGCCTCCACGTAGGCGAAGATGGCGCGCATGGCCCGGCTGCGGGTGACGATGCCGGTGAAGGCCTCGGGCTGGCGCGGCCCGCCGGTGACAAGGCGGCTGGCCACCTCGCGGTTCTCGTCGCGTAGCTCCAGCATGCGCACGGCGCGCAGCACGCCGCCCACGATGCGCTCCTCCTCGTCGGTCTTCACCAGATAATCGTAGGCCCCCAGCTTCATGCAGCGGATGGCCCCGGCCAGCTGGTCCATGCCGCTGACCACGATGCAGGCGATCTCCGGGTGGCGCTCCGCGATCAGGGCCAGCAGCTCCTCGCCGCCGAGGCCCGGCATGTTCAGGTCCAGGAGCACGAGGCCCACGCCGCCGCGCTCCAGGATGCCCATCACCTGGGAGCTGTCCTGGCAGGGGAGGGTGTTGGTGATGCCCGCGGCGCTCTCCAGGGTCAGGGCCATGGAGCGCAGCCAGGCGGGCTCGTCGTCCACCAGCAGGATCGTGAAGGAAGGGGAGGGTGTGTTCACGGCAGTTGCTCCTCCGGGACGCCGGGAGCCGGGCCCGGCTGCGAAGCCTGTTGCGCGGCGGGCAGGGAGAGGGTCGCGGCGGTGCCGTGACCCGGGCTGGACTGGAACTCCAGCACGCCGCCCATGTCCTTGACGATGCCCGCCGACACGGAGAGGCCCAGGCCCGTGCCGCCCTGGGCGCGCTTGGTGGTGAAGAAGGGGTCCGTGAGGTGGGGCATGTGCTCGGGGGCGATGCCCACGCCCTCGTCGCGCACGGTGAGCTCCACGCAATCGGAGTCGCGGTTGTAGCGGGTGGCGAGGGTCACGGCGCGGGTGCGGTCCGGCAGGGCCTGGCAGGCGTTGAGCAACAGGTTGACCACCACCTGCTCGATGCGCTGGGCGTTGCCCAGCACCGGGGGCAGGCCCTGGCCAAGGTCCAGGGAGAAGCGGTCCGTGGCCTGGCGGATGGCGCGGTCCAGCAGGCGCGCGGCCTTGCCCGCGGCCTGGTTGACGTCCACGGGCTCACGGGCGCGGGCCTCGTCGCTGCGGGCGAAATCCTTGAGGTCGTTGACGATGCGCTTGATGCGCTGCGCGCCGTCGAACATCTCCTCCAGCATGGCGGGCAGCTCGCGGCGCATGCGCTCGTAGGGGATGCCGCCCAGGCGGAACTCCCCGTGCCGGGCGAGGTGCTCGTCCAGGATGCGGGCCGTGTCCGCCTGGACCTTGCGCAGGATGGGGATGTTCAGCAGGATCAGGCCGTTGGGGTTGTTGATCTCGTGGGCCACGCCCGAAACCAGGATGCCCAGCGCCGCCATCTTGTCCGCCTGCACCAGCTGCTGCTGGTTGCGGCCCAGCTGGTCCAGGGCGTTGGTCAGGGAGCGCGTTCGCTCGGCCACCTTGCGCCTGAGCGAATGCGACCAGAGCACCGTGGCCCCGAGCAGCAGCACCAGCGGGGCCACCACCGCGCCCACGTAGTAGAGCACGGCCTCCCACTGCACGGGGCGGGCCTCCAGCACGCCCAGCCACTTCTGGCGTATCTGCTCGTACTTGCCCGTCTTGTCGATGATGGCCAGGCCTTCGCTGAAGCGCTCCTTGAGGGCGGTGTTGCCCTTCTTCACGGCGTAGCCGTAGCGCACCGTGGCCACCGAGTTGGCGGCCACGTAGAGGTTGTCCAGCTTGTTCTCGCGGATGATGTAGAGCCCGGGGAGCATGGCCGTGACAGCGTAGTCGCAGTGGCCCGAGGCCACCATGCGCAGGGCGTCGGCCGGGGTGTCGCTGAAGTGCAGCTCGTCCGTGAAGCCCATGCCCGCCAGGGTGTCGTGCATGATGCCGCCCCGGTGCATGACGATGTTGCGGCCGCGCAGGTCCTCCAGGGAGGAGACGGGCGGCAGGTCCTTGCGGGCGAACACGGAGTGCACCACGGTGGTGTGCGGCGGGGTGAACTCCACCTCCTGCAGGCGCTCCTCGGAGTAGGACATGCCCTCCAGGATGTCCACTTCGCCCCGGGCCAGGGCGGCGCGCATCTCGGCCCAGGCCCCCAGGCGGAACTCCACGGTGAGGCCCATGACCTCGGCGATGGCCCGGCTGAGGTCCACGTTGTAGCCCGCGGGCTGGCCGTTCTTGTCCAGGAACTCGTAGGGCGGGTAGTCCCGGTCGCCCCCGATGACGATGGGGCGGCTCACGCCGGGGATCTCCCTGCTTTGGGCCGGGCAGGGCCGCGCCGGGGCGAGCAGGGCCAGCGCCGCCAGCAGCAGGCAGGCGGCCAGGGCCGTAAGCGAAGGGCGTTGGGTCGGTTGTATGCTGGGCATGGCTTGGGCGGCGCGGTGCGCCTCGGGCGGCGATACCAAAGCCCGGGCCGCAAGCCAAGGGGCTCCGGTAGTGCTGGACTCCGGGGCCGAGCCGCGCTATGTGCCCGCGTTGCGCGCCGCGCTCGCGAGGGCAGTCCTGTGCGCGCCCAATAATCCCTGCATCTCCAAGGTGATCGCCATGTCTCTTTCCATAGGCATCGTCGGGCTGCCCAACGTGGGCAAGTCCACCCTGTTCAATGCCCTGACCAGGGCCCAGAACGCCCAGGCCGCCAACTATCCCTTCTGCACCATCGAGCCCAACAAGGCCGTGGCCCCCGTGCCCGACCCCCGCCTGGACGCCCTGGCCCGCATCGCCAATCCCCAGCGCGTGCTGCCCGCCACCGTGGAGTTCACGGACATCGCGGGCCTGGTCAAGGGCGCGAGCAAGGGCGAGGGCCTGGGCAACAAGTTCCTGGCCAACATCCGCGAGACCCAGGCCATCCTGCACGTGGTGCGCTGCTTCGTGGACGACGACGTGGTGCACGTTCACGGCGGCGTGAACCCGCTTGAAGACATCGAGGTCATCGAGACGGAGCTGATCCTGGCGGACGCCCAGGCCCTGGAGAACCGCATGGACCGCCTGCGCAAGCAGGCCAAGGCCGGCAAGGAACACCAGGCCAAGCTGGCCGCGGCCGAGAAGCTGCTGGCACACCTGATGGAGGGCAAGCCCGCCTCCTCCATGCCTGGTTCCGACGAGGCCGCCATGGCCGAGCTCTTCGCGGAGATGGGCCCCATCACGGCCAAGAAGGTGATCTACTGCGCCAACGTGTCCGAGGACGGCCTCGGCGAGGACGGCCCCGAGGTGCAGGCCGTGCGCGCCCACGCCGCCAAGACCGGCTCGCCCGTGGTCAAGGTTTCGGCCCGCATGGAGGAGGAGATGGGCGGCCTCGACGACGCGGAGCGCAAGGAATTTTTGGAATCCTACGGGGTCGAAAGCTCCGGCCTCGATCAGGTGATCCGCACCGGCTACGGGGTGCTCGGGCTCATCAGCTACTTCACCGTGGGCCCAAAGGAGGTCCGCGCCTGGACCATCCAAGACGGCTGGAAGGCCCCCAAGGCGGCCTCGGCCATCCACACGGATTTCGAGCGCGGCTTCATCCGGGCCGAGGTCATCTCCTACAGCGACTACGTGGCCAACGGCTCCGAAGCGGCCTGCCGCTCGGCGGGCGTGCTGCGCCTGGAAGGCAAGGAGTACGTGGTGCGCGACGGGGACGTGATCCACTTCCTGTTCAACGTGTGAGCCCATCATGACCGGACCGGACCAGCCCAAGACCCCCGCGCCGGAAGGCCGCTGGCCCTGGGACGAAGCCTGCTGCGGCGTCATGGCCTCCTCCCTTGGGGAGGCCGTGGCCGTGCTGGACGCCTCCCGCCGCGTGCTCATGGCCAACCCCGCCTTCGAGGCCCTGCTCGGCGCGGCCGTACCAGGCTCCGGCGCGCCGGTTTTCGAACTGTTCCCCCAAGCCTGCCGCGCTCCGCTCGAAGCCCTGCTGGAGGCCTGCACCGAGGCCGAGCCCTCCCGGGGCGAGCTGCAGCTGCCCGCGCCCGGGGAAACCAGGCGCATCCTGGCGGCGGCCGCGCATCTGCCCGGCGCGCCCTCCGGCATGACCCTGCTCCTGGTTGACGTCACCGCCTTGGTGACCGAGCGGGAAGAGCTGAACCGGCGTTCCCTGGACGCGCTCAGAAGCAAGGAGCGAGACAGCCGCGCCCTGCTCGACGCCATCCTCGACTCCATGTTCCTGCTGGACCGCGACGGCACCATCCTGGACATCAACGAGCACGGAGCCCGCAAGATGGCCTCCCAGGACGCCCGCTCCGTGATTGGGCGCAACATGGCCGAGTTCATGTCCGCGGACGTGGCCCGCGAGCGGATGGCCCGCGTCGGCCGGGTGATCGAGAGCGGCCAGCCCATGCGCTTCGAGGACAACCGCGAGGCGCTGATATTCGACAACAACCTGCTGCCCGTGTTCGACGACGCGGGGGCGGTCACCCGGGTGGCCGTCTTCGCCCGCGACATCACCCAGCAGCGCGGCAACATGGCCCACCTGCGCAGGCAGGCCTTCCAGCAGGGCGTGGTGGCGGAGCTGGGGCTGTTCGCCCTGGCCAGCCAGAGCCTGGACGAGCTCATGGACAAGACCTGCAGGCTGGTATCCACCCTGTTCGGCGTCGAGCTGACCACCATGCTGGAGCTCACCCCGGAGGGCGACCTGCTGCTGCGCGCGGGCGTAGGCTGGCGGCCGGGCAGCGTGGGCACGGCGCGGGTGGCGCTGGACGCCTCGCACTCCGGGCTGGCGCTCAAGTCCAACGCGCCGGTCATCATGGAGCACATCGACACCGAGAGCCGCTTCAGGCCATCGCGGATCATGCGCGAACACGGCGTGGTCAGCGGCATGAGCGTGGCCATCCTGGGGGCGGAGCAGCCCTACGGCACCCTGGGCGTGCACTCCCTTTCCCCCCGGCGCTTCACGGAGGACGAGATCCACACCCTGCAGGCCGTGGCCAACGTGCTCTCCGAGGCGGTGGCCCGCCTCCAGGCCGAGCAGCGGCTGGAGGCCCTGGGCGAGCGCAACGCGGCCATACTCAACTCGGTGAGCCAGGGCATCTTCGGGCTGGACCTGCGGGGGCGCATCAGCTTCGCCAACCCGGCCGTGGAGAGGATCACCGGATTTTCTTCGAGCGAGCTGCTGGGGCACGAGGCGCACTGGCTCTTCCACCACACCCGCCCGGACGGCTCGGTCTATCCCCTGGAGGAGTGCCCCCTGGAGCTGACGCTCAAGGACGGCAAGTTCCGCCACATCACCGACGAAGTGTACTGGCGCAAGGACGGCTCCAGCTTCCCGGTGGAATATTTCTCCACGCCCCTGTTCTCTGGCGACAAGCTCTCCGGCGCGGTTGTGGTCTTCGAGGACATCACCGATCGCGTGCGCGCCCAGGAGCGGCTCAAGCGCCAGGCCTTCTTCGACGAGCTCACCGGCCTGCCCAACCGGGCCCAGTTCAAGCTCAGGCTGGACGCGGCCCTCTCCAGGCAGGGCGGCGGGCATGACTTCGCCGTGCTCTTCCTGGACCTGGACGACTTCAAGGTGGTCAACGACGGCCTGGGCCACACCCTGGGCGACAACCTGCTCATGGCCGTGAGCCTGCGCCTGCGCAGGACGATCGGCCCCCGGGGCATGCTTGCGCGCATGGGCGGCGACGAGTTCGCCGTGCTGCTGGAGGCGGGCGACTGCTCCGGGGCCGCGCTGGAGCTGGTGGAGCGCATCCGCCGGGAGCTTTCGCGCCCCGAGCACCTGCAGGGCTACGAGCTCTTCGTCTCCGCCAGCGTGGGCGTGGTTCTGGGCCAAGGGGGCTACAAAAGCTCCGAGGACGTGCTGCGCGACGTGGACACCGCCATGTTCAAGGCCAAGTCCCTGGGCAAGGGCGAGAGCTGCATCTTCGACCAGGCCATGCACAACGAGGTGCGCTCCAGGCTGATCCTGGAGAACGACCTGCGTCGCGCCCTGGAGCGCGGGGAGCTCTTCGTGGCCTACCAGCCCCTGGTCTCCCTGCCGGACGGCAGGCCCACGGGGTTCGAGGCCCTGATGCGCTGGAAGCACCCGGAGCGTGGGCTGGTGAGCCCGGCCGAGTTCATCCCCGTGGCCGAGGCCTCGGGCCTGATCCTCAACCTGGGCGAGTGGATACTCTCCGAAGCCTGCTCCCAACTGGCCCGCTGGCGCGCCTCCATTCCGGGCGCGCAGGGGCTCAGCGTGAGCGTCAACCTCTCGGGGCGGCAGTTCATGCAGGCGGACCTCACCGAACGGGTGGGGGCCATCCTGCGCGATTCGGGCCTGCCCAGCGGGGCGGTGAAGCTTGAGATCACCGAGAGCGTGGTCATGCAGAACGCGGAGCGCGCCGTGGAGATGCTTGGCGAGCTGAAGAAGCTCGGGCTGCAGATCATGATCGACGACTTCGGGACGGGCTACTCATCCCTGGCCTACCTCCGCCGCTTCCCGGTGGACGCCCTCAAGGTGGACCGCTCCTTCGTGCGCAACCTGGACAGCGACCGCGACAACCGCCAGATCGTCCGGGCCATCGTGCAGCTGGCCGCCAGCCTGGAGCTTTCCGTGGTGGCCGAGGGCATCGAGCGCCGGGAGGAGCTGGAGACGCTCGGCCACATGGGCTGCGCCCTGGGCCAGGGCTACCTCTTCGCCAGGCCGCTGGGGGCCGGGGCCGCGCAGGAATACCTCAAGACGGCGCTGGCCCAGCCCGATTAGGCTGCTCACTCCAGGCCTGAATCGATCAATTCAGCCTGTTCAAAATAATCGTTGGCAAGGCGCAAGAAAAAGTCAGGCCCGACGCGTAGTTGACATACGCGAGGGTTTGACTTTTTTGAAGCAACGCAGCCAGCGGGAATTTTGCAACAGGCTCCTAGCGCCTGAGCGCCGCCTCGGCCAGGGCGTTGACGCAGGCCGCCGCCAGGGCCGAGCCGCCCTTACGCCCGGCCAGGGCCACATAGGGCGCGTCGCCGCGCGCGATGAGCATGTCCTTCGACTCCGCCGCGTTGACGAAGCCCACTGGCATCCCCACCACCAGCGCGGGGGCCAGCCGGCCCTCATCCATCAACTCCATGAGCCTTAGCAGCGCCGTGGGCGCGTTGCCCACCGCGAAGATCAGCGGCCCCGCCAGCCCGGCGGCGGCCTCCACGGCCATCCTGGCCCGGGTGGTTCCGGCTTCGCGGGCCTTTTCGGCCACGTCCGGATCCTCCATGAAGCAGACTGTGCGGCAGCCCAGGGCGTCCATGCGCCGCCGGGGGATGCCCTTGAGGCACATGAAGGTGTCCGTGACTATGGTGGCCCCGGCGCGCAGGGCGGCCACGCCCGCGTCCACGGCTCCGGGGGAGAAACGCAGCAAGGACGGCATCTCGAAGTCGGCGGAGGTGTGGATCAGCCTGCGGGCCACTTCCCACTCCAGGCCCGTGAAGGGGCGGGGCTCGGGAACCTCGGAGTCGATGATGGAGAAGCTCAGGCGCTCGATCTCTTCAGGGAGCATGGGGGCCTTGATGTCTGGATTCGTCATGGAGCCTGCCTACGCCGTTTCGGGCCGCTCGCCAAGGGTTTGCATCCGCCCTGCTGTCCATGTATACTCTTTCGGAATGCAAGGATGTGAGGCCCTTGAAGCAGGGCCGGACGGAGTTGTGGCATGTGGGTGAGCGAGCTTCGGCCCGGCCTGACGCTGACCAGGCCCGTGCGCGACGTCAACGGCAGGCTGCTCATGGGCGAGGGAACCCTCCTGACGGAGCGGTTCATCTCCGTGCTCAAGGCCTGGGGCGTGGCCGAGGTCGCGGTGCTGGGCGAAGAGCCGTCCTGCGCCGGTGATGGCGCCGCCGATGACCCGCAGCAGGACGCAGACCCGGGCAACGCGGCTCTGGCCCGGGAGATCGTGGCCCTCAGGCTGGCCAACAACCCCGCATCCCACCCCTTCGTCGGCGACGTCCACCGCCTGGCGGTGGCCCGGCTGGAGGCCCGGCTGAACCGGGGCGACAGCTTTCGCGTGCCCCCCGGCGTCACCCCTCTTCCGCTGCAAGGCCCGCCCTCGCAGGCCCCGCTGGACCCCAAGGCCCT
Source organism: Fundidesulfovibrio agrisoli (assembly GCF_022808715.1). Taxonomy (GTDB): domain Bacteria; phylum Desulfobacterota; class Desulfovibrionia; order Desulfovibrionales; family Desulfovibrionaceae; genus Fundidesulfovibrio; species Fundidesulfovibrio agrisoli. The sequence goes on along the minus strand of NZ_JAKZKX010000017.1, from coordinate 70,658 downwards.
GGCCGAATCCAACCCCGTCATCGGGGCCATGCCCGAGGTGCTGGCCCGGCTGGCGCAGGTCATGGACGACCCTTCCGCCTTCCCCGTCGAACTGGCCGAGATCATCCAGGGCGACCCCGGGCTCTCCGCGCGGCTGCTCAAGGTGGTCAACAGCCCGTTCTACGGCTTCTCCCAGCGCATCGACACCATTTCCCGCGCGGTGACCATCATCGGCGTGCAGCAGCTTTCGGCCCTGGCCCTGGGCATGGCCGTGATGGACCTCTTCAAGGACGTCTCCCACGCCTCCCTGGACGTGCGCGGCTTCTGGCGGCACTGCCTGGCCACGGCCTGCGGGGCGCGGGCCCTGGCCTCGGCCGTGGGGCTGCCCAACACGGAGCGTTATTTCGTGGGCGGCCTGCTGCACGACGTGGGTCTGCTGCTCCTGCTGCTGCGCGAACCCCGCAAGGAGTGCGCCGCCCTGGAGCTTGCGCGCGGGCAGGGCTGGACGCTCTGCGCCGCCGAGCGCCACATCCTGGGCCTGGACCACGCCAAGGCCGGAGCAGCCCTGCTCAAAACCTGGAAGCTGCCCCCCGGGCTGGTCCAGGCCGCAGGCTACCACCACAAACCCCTCAATTGCCCCGAGGTGCGCGAGGCGGCCATCGTGCACACGGCGGACTTCCTGGCGGAGGCCCTGGTGTTCGGCTCCGGCGGCCAGACCGTGCTCATGCCGTTCTCCACGGAAGCTTTCGACCGCCTTGGCGCGCCCTCCGGCGTGGCCTGCACGGTTTTCGAACGGGTGGAGAACCAACTGGACCACCTGGAAAGGGTGTTCATGAGCCATGGCGCCAACTAGCGAAAAAATCTCCCTGGCCGGGGGCCTCGGCGACAACGCGGAGGAACCGGCGGCCGTCAGGCACCTGGAGGGCACCACGCGCTTCGCGCTGGACGCCCTGGACCAGGCCGCGGCCCTCTCCGACTTTTCCATGAGCATGGCCCGGCTGGACGGGCCGGAGCCCATCCTGCGCCTGTGCCTGGAGCGCATCGCGGGGCTTCTGCCCTTCACTTGCATGGGCATCATGCTGGTGGACGAGGCCGACTCCTCGTTCAGGTTCGCCCTGTGCCAGCCGGCTTCCGCGCAGCCCGAACTGCAGGAATTCGTCGACGCCCGCATAGACGACGGCTGCTTCGCCTTCGCCCTGCGCGAGAAGCGCGCGGTGCTCTCCCCCCTGTGCTCTGGCGGGTCGCGCCGCCTGCTGCACGTGGTCACCACGGCCTCCCGCACCAGGGGCATGTTCGTGGCCGAACTCGGGGACATGGCCGGGGGCGTCAGCGAGGTGACCCTCTCCATCCTCTCCATCATCCTGAACAACACCGCCCAGGCCCTGGAGAGCCACTACCTCTACCGGCGCATCCAGGACATGAACCAGGCCCTGGAGGAGAAGGTCGACCGCCTGGCCGCCTCCGAGGGGGAGCTGCGCCTCATCCGCGACGGCCAGGAGCGCCTCATCGAGGAGAAAACCTCCGAACTCAAGAGCGCCATGGACCGCCTCAAGGACGAGGTGCGCAGCCGCAAGAAGGCCGAGGCACTGCTGGAAGCCCTGAACCAGCGCCTGGAGAACAAGGTGGAGGTGCGCACCAAGGCCCTGTTCCGCAAGGTGGCCGAGATGGAGGCCGCCAACCGGCAGCTCAAGCAGCTGGAGCGCCTGAAGTCGGGCTTTCTCTCCTCCGTGTCGCACGAGCTGCGCACGCCCCTGACCTCCATCCTGGGCTTCGCCAAGCTCATCGAGAAGGACTTCCAGAAGTTCTTCACCCCCGAGCCGGGCGGCAGCCTGCAGCCCAAGGCCGAGCGCATCCTGCGCAACCTCGACATCGTGGAGAAGGAGTCCGAACGCCTGACCCGGCTCATCAACGACGTGCTGGACCTCTCGCGGATAGAGTCCGGCAAGATGGTCTGGCGCGACGAGATATTGGACGTGGTGGACGTCACCGCGGACGCGGTCATGGCCGTGGAGGGCCGCCTGGAGAACAGGCCGGGCGTGCAGCTCCGGCTGGACCTGCCCGTGACCCTGCCCGTGGTCCATGCCGACCGCGACCGCATCCACCAGGTGCTCATCAACCTGCTGGACAACGCCATCAAGTTCACCCAGGAGGGCCACGTGCTCGTGGAGGCCGGGGTGGACGAGCGCGGCATGCTCGTGGTCTGCGTGGAGGATACCGGCCCTGGCATCTCCCCGGAAGAGACCGAGAAGATCTTCGACAAATTCCACCAGCACGACCGCAAGGACACCCTCAAGGACAAGCCCAAGGGCACGGGCCTGGGCCTGGCCATCTGCCGCCACATCGTGGAGCACTACGGCGGGCGCATCTGGGTGGAGCCGGGGCAGGGCGGCGGCAGCGTGTTCAGCTTCACCTTGCCCGTGCACCGGCCCGGCTGATTCCCCTCCGTCCCCTCCTCACGAATTTCCTTGACCACCCAAGGGAAGGCCGCTAAACAGTATATCAACATATCTTGATATAAAGATTCACGCATGAGCATAGCCGCATATACACCCACCGCTTCTCGGTCCCTCTTCAAGGACGCCTCCCTCTCGGCCGTCACCGCCGGGCTGGTGGCGGTGGCCGTCTCCTTCGGGGGGCCGGCGGCCATCATCTTCCAGGCCGCCTCGGCCGCGAACCTCTCGCCCGCGCAGCTCTCCAGCTGGATCTGGGCCATCTGCATCGGCTCGGGCGTCACGGGGATCTGGCTTTCGCTGCGCTACCGCGACCCGGTGGTTACGGCCTGGTCAACCCCCGGGGTGGCCTTGCTGGCGACCGGCTGGGCGGCCTATCCGTACCCCGAGGCCATCGGGGCCTTCGTGGCGGCCGGGGCGCTCATCACGGTGGCAGGGGCCAGCGGCGTGTTCCAGGCCATGATGGACCGCATCCCCCGGCCCATCGTCTCGGCCATGTTGGCGGGCATCCTGCTGCGCTTCGGCGTGGACGTGTTCGGCTACCTGGCCAAGGCCCCGCTGCTGGCCGGGGTCATGGTGGCGGCCTACCTGGCGGCCAAGCGGCTCACCCCGCGCTACGCCATCGTCTGCACGCTCTTTTCCGGCTTCGTCGCCGCCTGGGCCCAGGGCGCGCTTGATTTCTCCACCGTGCACGCCTCCCTGGCCACGCCCGTGTTCACCCCGCCGGTGTTCACCCCGGGCGCGGTGGTGGGCCTGGGCCTGCCCCTGTTCCTGGTGACCATGACCGGCCAGAACGCCACGGGCCTCGGCGTCATGCGCGCCAGCGGCTATCACACACCCGGCAACCCACTGGTCTGGGTCACGGGGCTGGCCTCCACGCTGCTGGCCCCCTTCGGCTGCCACGGCGTGAACCTGGCGGCCATCACGGCGGCCATCTGCACCGGCCCCGAATCCCACCCGGACCCGGCCCGGCGCTACGTGGCGGCCGTGGTCTGCGGCGTCTTCTACCTGCTTGTGGGCGTGTTCGGCGCGGCCCTGGTGGGCCTGTTCACGGCGCTGCCCGGGGCGCTCATCGCCGTGGTCTCGGGGCTGGCGCTGTTCGGGGCCATAGCCTCGGGCCTCTCCCAGGCCATGGAGGACGCCACCCGGCGCGAGGCCGCCCTGGTCACCCTGTTGCTGACCATCTCAGGGGTGAGCTTCTTCGGCATCGGCTCCGCCTTCTGGGGCCTGATCGGCGGCCTGCTGGCCGACCGCATCCTCACCAGGACGCACCCGTGAGCGGCTGTCCCTGCCTGGCGGCCTTCAAGGCCCTGGCCGACGAGACGCGCCTGCGCCTGATGCGCCTGCTGACCCGCCACGAGCTCAACGTGGGCGAGATCGTGGCCGTGCTGGGCATGGGCCAGAGCCGCATCTCGCGCCATCTGCGCATCCTGGTGGAGTCCGGGCTGCTCACGGCCAGGCGCGATGGGCTGTGGGTGTTCTACGGCACCCAGCCCTCCGCGCTGCTCGAAGCCGTGACCCCGCTCATCGCGGACTGCGGCCCCAAGGAGGACCTCCAGCGTGCAAGCGAGGTACTGGAGGCCCGCAAACGCGAGACGCGCAGCTTCTTCAACGCCATCGCGCCGGACTGGCGGGCCATGCGCCGCGAGGTGCTGGGCGACCTGGACCTGGAGGGCCTGATCCTCAAGCGCCTGCCCCTGTGCGGCGTCATCGCGGACCTGGGCTGCGGCCCGGGCGAGCTGCTGGCCGCGCTTTCGGCCAAGTGCCGGCGCCTCATCGGGGTGGACGCCTCCCCGGCCATGCTGGAGCTGGCCCGGCGCGCCCCCGAACTGGAGGCCGCCAGCCTGCGCGTGGGGGAGCTGGAGCACCTGCCCCTGGCCGACGCCGAGGCCGACATCGCGGTGCTGAGCCTGACCCTGCACCATCTTTCCGACCCCGCCCGCGCCCTGCGCGAGGCGCGCCGCGTGGTGGCCCCGGGCGGGCGGCTCATCGTGGTGGACTATCTCAAGCATGACGCCGAGCTCATGCGGCAGCGCTACGGCGACCGCTGGCTCGGCTTCGACCCCGCCGAAGTGCGCTCCTGGCTGGAACAGGCCGGGTTCGCGGCGAACGGCATGGAACGACACAGCATAAAACTGGGCCTGGAGCTGGGCATTTTCGATGCCCTGCGGCCCGAAAAGTAAGGAGAACGCAATGAGCGTCAAACCCCTGGACCTGACCCTGTCCAACATGGTCGCCGACATGTCCCAGGCCGATTGGGGCCGCAAGGAAATGGTCATCGCCGAGAACGAGATGCCCGGCCTCATGGCCGTGCGCGCCAAGTACGGCCCGCAGAAGCCGCTCAAGGGCCTGAAGGTCGCGGGCAGCCTGCACATGACCATCCAGACCGCCATGCTCATCGAGACCCTGTACGAGCTGGGCGCGGACCTGCGCTGGGCCAGCTGCAACATCTACTCCACCCAGGACAACGCCGCCGCGGCCATCGCCGAGGCCAAGACCGCCGCCGTGTTCGCCTGGAAGGGCGAGACCCTGGAAGACTACTGGTGGTGCACGGAGATGGCCCTGACCTGGCCCGACGGCTCCGGCCCCGACCTGATCGTGGACGACGGCGGCGACGCCACCCTGTTCATCCACTACGGCGTCAAGGCCGAGAAGGACCCCTCCATCCTGGACAAGCCCTCCGACAACAAGGAGTTCGCCATCATCCAGGAGCGCGTGGCCGCCTCCGTGAAGGCCGACCCCACCCGCTTCCAGCGCATGGCCGCCAAGATCAAGGGCGTCTCCGAGGAGACCACCACCGGCGTGCACCGCCTCTACCAGATGATGAAGGACGGCGAATTGCTCTTCCCGGCCATCAACGTCAACGACTCGGTGACCAAGTCCAAGTTCGACAACCTCTACGGCTGCCGCGAGTCCCTGGCGGACGGCATCAAGCGCGCCACCGACGTGATGGTTGCGGGCAAGGTCGTGGTGGTGGCCGGCTACGGCGACGTGGGCAAGGGCTGCGCCCACTCCATGCGCGGCTTCGGCGCGCGCGTGATCGTCACCGAGATCGACCCCATCTGCGCGCTCCAGGCCGCCATGGAAGGCTACGAAGTGACCACCATGGACAAGGCATGCTCCATGGGCGACATCTTCGTCACCGCCACGGGCTGCTTCGACGTCATCAACGGCTCGCACATGGAAAAGATGCGCGACGGCGCCATCGTCTGCAACATCGGCCACTTCGACTCCGAAATCGCCATGCACTACCTGGAGTCCACCCCCCACTGCAAAAAGGTGGAGATCAAGCCCCTGGTGGACAAATGGACCATGAAGAACGGCAACTCCATCCTGGTGCTGGCCGAAGGCCGCCTGGTGAACCTGGGCTGCGCCACCGGCCACCCCAGCTTCGTCATGTCCAACAGCTTCACCAACCAGGCCCTGGCCCAGATCGAGCTGGCCCAGAAGGACTACGCGGTGGGCGTGTACACCCTGCCCAAGATCCTGGACGAGGAAGTGGCCAGGCTGCACCTGGAGCGCCTGGGCGCGCAGCTCGAGCGCCTGACCCCCGAGCAGGCCAAGTACATGGGCATGAGCGCCGACGGCCCGTACAAGCCGGAGCACTACCGCTATTAATGGCACGGCCTGACGGTCCTCCTCGCTTAGGAGGGCCGTCAGGCCTATGCGACGTTTCCCGGTCGAGGCGACGCCTCATCGGGAGAAATGAATGTCTGACCGGTGTTGGGGCGTTCGGCGAGCAGACGCCGTACGCCTACAGCAGCGAACGATAAATCCCCTCGATATCCGCAAGCTCGGGCTGGCGCGGGTTCAGGCGCGAGCTCCCGGCGGCCAGGGCGTCCTCGCTCATGGCCGGGATGGCCTCCTCCGTGACCCCGTAGTCCGAGAGCTTCGCGGGCAGCCCCGTCTCCGCGAACAGATCCTTGAGCGCCCACACCGCGGCCTTGGCCGAGGGCTCGCGGCAGCCCAGGGCCAGCGCCACCCCTCCCAGCCGCTTCTTGCAGCGCGACAAATTGTAGGCCGTCACGGCGGGCAGCAGCATGGCGTTGGCCGCGCCGTGCGGCACGCCGAACATGGCCCCCAGCGGGCGCGACATGGAGTGCACCAGCCCCACCGAACTGTTGGAGAAGGCCAGCCCGGCCTGGAGCTGGCCCAGGAGCATCTCCTGCCGGGCCTCCAGATCCTCCGGGTAGTCGAGCGCCACGGGCAGGTTGGCGGCGATGGTGCTGATGGCGGCCAGGGCCAGCGGGTCCGTGAGCAGGTTGGCCTTCCTGGAGAGATAGGCCTCGATGGCGTGGGTCAGGGCGTCCATGCCCGTGGCCGCCGTCACGTGGCGGGGCATGGAGACGGTCAGCTCCGCGTCCAGGATGGCCAGGGCGGGCACCATCATGTCCCCGAAGATGGGCGTCTTCCTCTTCGCGGCGGTGTCGGTGATGACGGCGATTCGCGTGACCTCGCTGCCGGTTCCGGCGGTGGTGGGGATGGCTATGACCGGCGGTCCGGAGCGTTCCGGGGCGCTGGCCTCGTAATCCTGGATGCTGCCGGGGTTGCCCAGCATGAGCGAGATGGCCTTGCCCGCGTCCAGGGGGCTGCCGCCGCCCAGGGCCACGATCAGGTCGCAGCCGCGTTCCCGGGCCAGGGCCACGCCTTTCTCCACCGTCGCAACCGACGGGTCCGGCTCCACCTCCGCGAACACCGTCACCTCCAGGCCGCCGCCCAGCAGGGCCTGGCGGACCTTCTCCAGGCTGCCGCTCTTGGCCGAGGAACCCCGCCCGGTGACGACGAGGGCCTTGCGCCCGAGCTTGGCGGCCTCGCCGCCGAGGCAGGAGAGCGAACCCGGCCCGTAAACGATGCGCGGGGGGGACAGGAAGAAATCGGCGGTGGAGGTGCTCATGCGGGAACTCCTGGACGCACGCGCTGCTTGCGCGCGGCGAGGTCAGATGACGATAAGAATGGCCGTGGGGCTTTGGCGAACACCCCTTTTCGGGCCTAGCCGGGCGATATCAGACAGATGGCCCCTCACCCCTGCTCGCCGCTCTCGCGGTCGTCCACCACGCGCTTGGTCTTGCCGAAGCTGCGCGGCAGCTCGCCTTGCCCAACCACCTCCACCCAGGCCCGCACCATCACCTGCTTGCGCAGTTCCTCCGACACGGCGTTGGAGAGGTTCTGGTCGTACGTGGGGTCGGTCTCGGGGCGGCGCTCCACCTGCAGGAGCATCTGGTCCTTGCCGCCTTTGCGGAAGAGCTGGATGCGGAACTCGCTGCCCAGTTCCTTGAAGTGTTCGATCACGGCCGCGATCTGGCCGGGGTAGATGTTCACGCCCCGGAAGATGATCATGTCGTCCGAGCGGCCCAGCAGCCGCTCGTGGCGCGGCATGCTCACGCCGCAGGGGCACTCCCCGGGGATGAGCCGGGTCAGGTCACGCGTGCGGTAGCGGATCAGGGGCGCGGCCTCTTTGCGCAGCGTGGTGACCACCATCTCGCCGATCTCGCCCGGGGCCACGGGCTCGAGCGTCTCCGGGTTCAGGATCTCGAGGATGTACAGATCCGCCCAGTAGTGGATGCCGTGGTGCGCGGAGCACTCCAGGCCGGTGCCCGGGCCGTACAGCTCGGTCATGCCCACGATGTCGAAGCTCTCCTGGACGCCGAGCATCTCGTGGATGCGCTCGCGCATCTTGTCGGAGTGCGTCTCGGCCCCGAAGATGGCCTTCTTGAGGGCGATCTTGTCCTTCAGGCGGCGCTTGTGCACCTCCTCGGCCATGAGCAGGGCCATGGAGGCGGTGGAGCAGAGCACGGTGGTGCCCATGTCCTCCAGGAGCTGCAGGTGGATCTCCATGTTGCCGGGGCCCACGGGCACGGCCATGGCCCCGAAGTGCTCGCAGCCCAGCTGGAAGCCCGCCCCGGCGGTCCAGAGGCCGTAGCCCACGGCGATCTGCACGCGGTCCAGCGCGGTGAGCCCGGCCAGCTCGTAGCAGCGGGCGAACATGTGCTTCCAGGTGTCGATGTCGCCCTGGGTGTAGGCCAGCACCTTGCGCTTGCCCGTGGTGCCGGAGGAGGCGTGCACCCGCACCACCTGCTCCTGCGGCACGGAGAGCAGGGGCAGGGGGTAGCCCTGGCGCAGGTCCTCCACGGAGGTGAGGGGCAGGCGCCGGAGGTCGTCCAGGGTCAGGGCCTGGCCCGGCTGCCAGCCGCTGGCGGCAAGCTTCTCGCGGTAGGCGGGGCAGCCCGCGTAGGCGTGGTTCAGGGTCCAGTTCAGGCCCTCGGTCTGCCGTGCGGCCAGTTCGTCCTCGGAGAGATGGGGGATGAAGCGCTGGGGAGTGGACATGGCGGCAGCCTACCCCAAAAACGCGATGAGAAAAACCCCCAGCACCATGAGGGCCGCGCCCGCCAGGCGCTCCCGCACGCTGCCCTCGCGCAGCACCAGCCACCCGAGTAGCACCGCGAACACCGCGCTCATGCGCTTCACCGCGATGACGTAGGGCACGATGGTCATGGTCAGGGCCTGCATCTGGCCGATGCAGGTGGCGGCCTCCAGCAGGCCCGTGGCCAGCAGGTACCAGGGGGCCTGAAGCACCTGGGCGAAGCCCCGGTGCGTCCTGCGCCAGACCAGGGGCGTGAGCAGGAGCGCCGTGAACCCGAAGGCGCAGGTGATCCAGAACAGCGGGGAGGAGTTGCGCAGCCCGATCTTGTCGATGTTGGCCGAGACGGACCACAAAAAGGCCACCAGCAGCATGTAGCGCGGCCCGGGCGCGCGCACGAGCGCCTTGAAGGGCTCGAACACGCCGTTCTTCATGTGGCTCAGGTTCATCACGTAGGAGCCCACCACCAGGGTCACGATGCCCACCAGGCCCATGGGGTCCGGGAACTCGCCCAGCATCAGGGGCGAGGTGAGCAGCAGGAAGAGCGGGGTGGCCGTGAGCATGGGGGCCGAGAGCGAGAGGTCGGACAGTTCAAGGGATTTGACGTAGAAGTGGAAGGTGACCACCGCCAGCGGCCCGGTGCAGGCCAGGCAGACCCAGAACATGGGCGTAATGGCGGGGATGCCCTCGCGCAGGGCGAAGGGCGCGATGAAGAGCGCGGTGGTCAGGCAGTAGGCCCAGACAACGGCCAGCCCGTCCACGCCCGCCACGCTGCGCTTGAGGCAGAGATCCTTCACGGCCTGGCAGAAAGCCGCAATCAGCATCAACGCGACCCAGGTCATTCGTTCGCGCCCCCAAAAAGGCGACGCGGCGGGCAGGCCCGCCGCGCCGGGAGTTGTCTCGTGTTTCACGCCGCAGTCGGGGTGCGGCGAAGCGCATTCTTATCCGCCCGCCTCGTGAGGCGGACTTTCGCCGCCGGAGGGAATCCCCCGGCAGGGCGTCAGGCCCGGCTCAGCGCCAGCCCTGCATGAAGCTCTCGCCGGTGCCGCCGTCGCGCAGGTGCTTGACCAGGGCCGAGCCGATGACCACGGCGTCGATGCGGTCCCCGAAGGGGGCCACCTGCTCCGGGCGCGAGATGCCGAAACCCAGGGCGATGGGCATGTTGAACATGGGGCGCACCTCGTCCAGCTTCTGGAGCACCTCTTCCGGCAGGCTCTCGCGCATGCCCGTGGTGCCCAGCACCGAGACGAAGTACACGAACCCGCGCGCAGCCTTGGCGTAGGCTTTCAAGCGGTCTTCCGGGGTGTTCAGGCCGATGAGGCAGATGATGTCCACGCCGGAGCCGGAGAGTATCTCGGCCACGGGCTCGGCCTCCTCCAGGGGCAGGTCCGGGATGATGAGCCCGGAGACGCCCGCAGCCGCGCAGTCCATGGCCAGGCGCTCCAGCCCGTACTGCAGGAAGGGGTTGTAGTAGCCCATGAGCACCAGCCCGGCCTTGAAGGTGCCCTTGCGGCAGCTCAACTCGTTCAAAATCCAGGCCAGGGTCACGCCCTGCTCCAGGCAGTCCAGGCTGGCCTGCTCCACGGTGGGGCCGTCGGCCACGGGGTCGGAGAAGGGCACGCCGATCTCGATGACGTCGGCTCCGCCCGCGTCCAGCGCGGCCAGCTCCTTCCAGAAGCGGTCGCGGTCCGGGAAACCGCCCGGCAGGTAGGGGATGACGGCCTTGCGGCCGGAGGCGTTGGCGGCGCGGATGCGTTCGGTGAGGATGGACATGAGGTTGCCTCCGATTGGCTGCGGTTGAATCTGTAAGAGTTCTGGTCGTTCGGGCCTTCTGCCTCCTCCCCCGGCCCCTGCTCCCCGAGGCACGCCGATATATTTGAAGAAAATCGTCGCGCCTCGGGGAGCAGGGGCCGGGGGAGGAGGCAGAAGGCGTCCGGGCCTCACTCTGGAAGTTCTAGGCCCTGCGCGATCCTTTCGGATTGCAGGGGGATAACACGAACCTGGATCGCCTGGAATACGGCTTCAGGGCTAGCAGCCCTTCTTGGCCTCGTACTCCTCGATGATGCCGATGTCCTTGTCGCCGCGCCCGGAGAGGCAGACCAGCACGTCGCTGCCCTTGGGGATCTCGGCCGCGTTCTCGATGGCCCAGGCCACCGCGTGGGAGCTCTCCAGCGCCGGGATGATGCCCTCGGAGCGGCTGAGCGTGTGGAAGGCGCTCAGGGCCTGGCCGTCGTTGACGGTGACGTAGCGGGCGCGGCCGCAGTCCTGCAGGTGGGCGTGCTCGGGGCCCACGCCGGGGTAGTCCAGGCCCGGGGCGATGGAGTGCGAGGGCTCGATCTGGCCGTCCTCGGTCTGCAGGAGCATGCTCATGGCCCCGTGCAGCACGCCGGGGGTGCCCAGGTTCAGGGGCGCGGAGTGGTGGCAGCCCGGCTCGCCGGTGCCGGCGGCCTCCACGCCGATGAGCTGAACGCCCTCGTCGGGGATGAACTCGTTGAAGGCCCCGATGGCATTGGAGCCGCCGCCCACGCAGGCCACCACGTAGTCGGGCAGCTTGCCCGCTTTTTTAAGCATCTGGGCCCTGGCCTCCCGGCTGATGACGGACTGGAACATGCGCACCAGCGTGGGGAAGGGGTGCGGCCCGGCCGCCGTGCCGAAGCAGTAGTGGGTGGTGCGCTGGTCCGCGATCCAGCGGCGCAGGGCGGCGTTGATGGCGTCCTTCAAGGTCTGCGTGCCGGATTCGATGGGCACCACCGTGGCGCCCAGCAGGCCCATGCGCCGCACGTTGTGCGACTGGCGCACCACGTCCGTGGCGCCCATGTACACCACGCAGTCCAGGCCCAGCATGGCCGCCGCCGTGGCCGTGGCCACGCCGTGCATGCCCGCGCCCGTCTCCGCCAGGAGCACCTTCTTGCCCATGTGCCTGCACAGCAGGCCCTGGCCCAGGGCGTTGTTGATCTTGTGCGCGCCCGTGTGGTTCAGGTCCTCGCGCTTGAGCCAGAGGTTGAAGCCCAGCTTCTTCGAGAGGTTGGGGCAGCGGTACAGGGCCGAGGGGCGGCCCACGTAGTCCTCCAGCATGGCGTTGAATTCTTTCTGGAAGGCCTCGCTGGGCACGATGGTGTTCATGGCCTCCTCGATTTCGAGGAGCGGCGGCATGAGCAGTTCCGGCACGAACATGCCTCCGAACGATCCGAAATAACCTTTCTGCATGGGTGGTAGCCTCTATTTGCTGCGTGCTGCGATGTCTATGGTTTGCGAAACCTTGTCCAGATCCTTGACGCCGGGCGCGGTTTCGACCCCGGAGTTGATGTCCAGTCCGGCGGGGCGGGCCAGCTCAAGCGCCTCCTGGGCGTTGAGCGGGGAAAGGCCGCCCGCCAGCAGCCACGGCCGGGGGACCTTGAGCCCGGCCAGGGCGGAAAAATCCAGGCTCGTGCCGTGGCCCCCGCCCGAGGTGCCCGCGTCCAAAAGCATCATGGAGCAGGAGTCCGCGTAGCGGGCCATCTCGGCCTCCAGCTCGGCAGGCGAGGCGTGGCGCTGGGGCCAGAAGGCCCTGATGACGCGCTCCGGCCCGACCTCGCGGCAGAAGGCCTCGTCCTGCCCGGCGTGGAGCTGGGCGAAGTCCAGCCCGGCCGCGTCCATGATGGAGCGCACCTCGGCGGCGGACTGCTCCACGAACACGCCCACGCGCCTGGCCCGCCCGCGCGCGATGGAGGCCACGTGGCCGGGCGCGACGCATCGCGGGCTCCTGGCCGCGAAGATGAAGCCCAGGAAGTCCGCGCCCAGGGCGTCTATGGCGGCAACCTGTTCGGGCAGGGTCATGCCGCAAACTTTTATGAGCGGTTTCACGTCGGCTCTACCTTCGTCCAGTCAGCCCGGCCAGGGCCGCGCCCGGGTCCTCCCCGCTCATGAGCGAGGTCCCCACCAGCACGGCGTCGTAGCCCAGCGCGGCCATGCGCTCCACGTCCTGCCGAGTCTTTATCCCGCTGGCGCTGATCCATATCTGGCCTTCCTGCTTGCGCGCGGCCAGCCGCTCGGACACGGCGAAATCCGTGGTCAGCTTGTCCAGGTCGCGGTTGTTCACCTGGATGATCTCGGGCTCCAGCGGCTCCACCTTGTTAAGGTCGGCCTCGTCGAACACCTCCACCACGCAGGCCAGTCCGAAGGCTTCGGCCAGGCCCAGCATGGCGCGCAGCTCCTCCGCCTCGCACATGCGCGCGATGAGCAGCAGGGCCGAGGCCGGGGTGGAGGCCGTGTGGATCACCTGCACGGGGTGCAGGATGAAGTCCTTGCGGAGCAGGGGCAGGCCAGCGCCGGCCATGCGGGAGAGGTACTCCAGGCTGCCCTTGAAGTAGACCTCCTCCGTGAGCACGGACATGGCCGCGGCTCCGGCCTTCCTGTAGGCATCGGCCGCCTGCTCGGGGGTGAGGCCCATGTTGATCTCCCCGCGCGAGGGCGAGGCCCGCTTGTACTCGGCGATCACCGCGCCGGGGCCGTTCTCCCACAGGGCGCGGATGAAGTCCGGGCGTTCGCCCTCGAAGGGCGGGGGCATGAGGCCCTCGTCCTCCAGTTTGACGAGGCGCTCGATCTCGGCCTGCTTGGCTTCGCGGAATCGGTTAAGCATGGGTCAACTGGCTCCAGAAGCCGGCGGCCGCGCGGGAGGCGATGGCGTCGCGGGCCTTGTCGATGCCTTGCTTGAGGGTCAGGGCGGGCTCCAGGAGGTGCAGGGCGGTGCCCAGGTTCAGGGCCAGCATGTCCTTCATGGCCTGGGGGCCGTCGCCCTGGATCAGCTCGATGAGCACGGCCACGGCCTCGTCCTTGCTGGCCACGGCCACGTCGGAGAGCTTGTGGCGGGGGATGCCGTAGTCCAGGGGGTCGATGCGGTCGCGGCGCATCCAGCCGTCGCGCACCCAGCAGACCTCGGCCGGGCCGAAGGGCGAGAGCTCGTCGAAGCCGCCCGCGCCGTGCACCACGGCGGCGTTGCGCACGCCCGAGAGCGAGAGCGCCTCCGCGATGAGCGGCACGAAGGAGGCCGTGGGCACGCCCAAAAGCTGATGCGTGGGCCGGGCCGGGTTGAGCAGCGGCCCCATGAGGTTGAAGAGCGTGCGCGCGCCGAGCTCCTTGCGGATGGGCATGATGCGCTTGAAGGCCGGGTGGAAGTTGGGCGCGAACAGGAACACGAAGTTGCGCTGGGCCAGGGCGTCGGCCACGGCGTCGGGCTCCACGGTGAGGCCAACGCCGAGCGACTCCAGCACGTCGGCCGAGCCGCAGGTGGAGGACACGGAGCGGTTGCCGTGCTTGACCACCTTGTGGCCGAGCGCGGCAAGGTACATGGCCACGGCCGTGGAGCAGTTGAAGGAGCAGGTGTTGTCCCCGCCGGTGCCGCAGGTGTCGATGCGGTCGCCTTCGAGGCCGGGCACCAGGCGGGCCTCCTCCAGGGCGGCCTTGACGCCGCAGGCGATCTCCAGCCCGGTCTCGCCCTTGGTCTTGAGGCCCATGAGGAACGCGCCCACGCAGGAGGCGGGCATCTCGCCCTTGTACATGGCGCGGAACGAGGCCAGCGCCTGCTCTTCGGTAAGGTTCTTGCCTATGGCCAGATGTTCGAGGACTTCCATCGCGGGCTCCTTCTTGCCTGTCGTTTCGGCGTCGCCCGGCGCTCGCCGGGCGGGAAAATCGTTCAGCGTTTTATTTGCGCATCACCGGGCAGTTGAACAGCGTCGAGCGCGTCACCCTGTCCGAGAGCCCCTCCCGCTTGATGATGGCCAGCGAGAGCTCGTACTGCCACGGCTCGGAGAGGGGCGAGACGTAGATGCTCTCGATGATGTGCGCCGGTTCCACGGTGATGTGCAGGCCGTTTGGGTCCAGAAGCCGGGGGTTCTGGTCGCCCTCGTCGTTGATGAAGATCAGCCGGAACTCCTTCTCGTGCTCGAAGGGCCTGCGCTTGAGCAGGGAGAAGTCGTAGATGTCGCTGATCTGGCAGTCGTCCTGGGCCACGTCCTTGTAGAGCACCTTGCCTGCGGTGAGGTCGTGGGGGGCCAGTTCGCTGGACAGAGCGCCGAAGGTGGTCTGCACCGCCAGGGAGTGGCCGCTGCCCCCGAAGAGCTTCCACATGGCCTCGGACTCGTGCTCGCTCACGTGCCAGGAGTTCACGAACACCTTGGAGCGCTCGTTGCTGATGTAGTCGTCGTGGCGCTTCAGGAAACGCTTCCAGCTCTCCGGGCTTTCCTCGTCCCTGGCGGTGGCGTACATGCCCGGCGGCATCAGGCACTCGTAAGGGTCGTGGAGACGGTCCACGCGGCGGAAGTACAGACGCTTCATGAGCAGGAAGTCGAGAAACTTCTCGAACGTCAGGTACTTCCACAGGGTGGTTTCGCTCCCGGCCTCGTCGCCGTTGGAGAGGTTGCGGATGGAGAGGGGCATGGATCACTCGCCTAGCTTTAATTTTGCGTTATAATTATTTGCTGTAGTTACCATCGGAGATAATCATACGTATCTTTCTCCGCGGTTTTGGTGTGTCGTTAATTAGCTCGTTTCTGGCACTGAGAATCCTTAATTGAGCGTCGTTAAGCTTTGATCCGTATAAAGAGTTCACAGATAATAGTTGGTTTGGCTGTATTAATGTATTTATTAAATTGCAATATATAAAGAACGATCCAGCTAAGTCCGAATTTGTGAACGACGTTCCGTCAAGTTCGCAGTGGTCAAAGTATAACTCCACATTTTCGTGTTGAGTGTAGTATAATTTTGATGCGAATTTGTCTTTCATGCGGAATATTCTTGTGGTTTCCATCCCAAGCGTATTTTTGATTTTATCAACAATTGATGGGTATGTTATTTCACCTAGGCTTCCGGAGTGTTTTATTTTTGTTTCATCATTCCCTGGGATTGAGTTGTCAATGGCGTATCCCTTAACAAAAATATTATTTTTTGGGCAGGATTGTTTCGAGATGTTGTTAAATGTACATCTTTCTAGATTTGAGTGAGTAAAGCTCGTTCCAATCATGCATGCATTTATAAAATTACTGTCTCGACATGTTGAATTATAGAAATTTGCTCCTCTGAGGTCGGCACCAGAAAAGTTAGAGTTGTTAACAATCGTGTTAGAAAAGTTTGAAAATGAGAGATCGCTTCCAGTAAAGTTAGCATGATCGAGCCCCTTTACCCCATCGACATCAAGGCCAGACAAGTCGATGTCGTGCAGATCAAGCTTATAAATTGTGATTAACTCTTTTGTTGACTGAATTATGCTTTTATTTTTCGCTTCGTCTCCAGCTAATGATAGCAGTATTGTGAGCGGGTTGAAGTAGTCAGGCTTTATTGGGCATGTGCTTTTCTGTATCTCTATCAATCTTTGAAGGGCAACTTGTCTTGTTTCTTTGTTCGATATTTGCGATGAAACCGTTGATAGTCGCGTCTCCAGGATTTTTGCTGCACTGTCATGCCTTGTCATGGCGAGTGTGAATACTGCTGTATAAACGCCAACTGCCCACAGTGCAAAGGTGGATGGTTTTTCATTGGACTGATCAGATTTTGGAGGAGAAACCATCCACCAAATTGCTTTAATTCCTGAGTAATTAAAAAGAAAACCAATCATTTTTCGTGGGAAACTGCACCACTCCTGCGCACGTATCCCTTTTGCTGATTGGTGTTTGATACTCTTTTTCATGATCGTTCAAGCTGTTCAGGATTAACTAATCTTCTCCGGGAAATTCTTGAGCAGCTTCATGCCGTCGGGCGTGAGCACGCTCTCCGGGTGGAACTGCACACCCACCCAGGGGCGGTCCTTCCACCTGAGCCCCATGACCTCGTTCTCGTCGGTCCAGGCGGTGATCTCCAACTTCTCCGGGGCCTTGTGCGCCAGAACCAGCAGCGAGTGGTACCTACAGACCTCCATGGGGTTGGGCACGCCCTCGAAGAGCCCCGTTTCCCGGTGGGTCACCTGGCTGGTCTTGCCGTGCATGATCCTGTCCGCCACCACCACGGGCGCGCCCGCGTAATGCCCCAGGATCTGGTGCCCCAGGCACACGCCCAGAAGCGGCGTCTTCTTGGGCAGGTGGTTCAGGAACTCCAGGCAGAGCCCGGCGTTCTCCGGCCTGCTGGGGCCGGGGGAGATGCAGCAGCGCTCCACCTTGCCGGACTTGGCCAGCTCGATGATCTCCGGGTCGTCGTTGGTCTTGACCACGGGGTCCAGGCCGAGCTGCTGGAAGTACTGCACCAGATTGAAGGTGAACGAATCGAAGTTATCGACGAGCAAAAACATCGCCTTCCTCCTGTTTTGCAAGCACTTCGGCGAGCACGCGGGCCTTGTTGTGCACTTCCTTCCATTCCATCTCGGGGATCGAGTCGTAGACGATGCCCGCGCCGGTCTGCCAGTGGACCATGCCGTCCTTGAACCACATGGAGCGGATGAGGATGCCGGTGTCCAGGTCCACGCGGCCCTTGTCCAGGCCGAGCCAGCCGATGGCCCCGGCGTAGGGGCCGCGCGCGATGGTCTCCAGCTCCGCGATGATCTCCATGGCGCGGACCTTGGGCGCGCCGCTCACCGTGCCCGCCGGGAACACGGAGCCGATCACGTCCAGGGCGTCCAGGCCCTCCTTGAGCTTGGCCGTCACGTAGGAGGTCAGGTGCAAAACGTGGGAGAACCGCTCCACCTGCATGAATTTCTCAACGCGCACGCTGCCCGGGGTGGCGATGCGGCCCAGGTCGTTGCGGCCCAGGTCAACGAGCATCACGTGCTCGGCGCGCTCCTTGGGGTCGGCCAGGAGGTCCTGCGCGAACTGTTCGTCCTGGGCTTCGTCCTTGCCGCGCGGGCGCGTGCCGGCGATGGGCGCGGTGGTCAGCTTGCCGTCCACGCAGCGCACCAGGAACTCCGGGGAGGAGCCCACCAGCGTGAGCCTCGGCAGGCGCACGAAGAACATGTAGGGCGAGGGGTTCACCTGCCTGAGCCTGCGGTACACTGCGAAGGGATCGCCGTTGAAGGGTGCGTGGAAGCGGTTGGAGAGCACCACCTGGATGCACTCGCCCTGGCGGATCATCTCCTTGGCCTTGCGCACGTTCTCAAGGAAAGGCTGCTCGCCGGGGTGGTGCAGCACCGCGCCCATCTCGGGCTTGTCCATCGTGCGCAGCACGTTGGTGGTGTCCAGCTTGGGGCGCATGCCGCCGCCCAGGGTGAGCAGGCAGCAGCGGTGGCGCAGGTGGTCGAAGAGCACCACGTGGCCGGGCAGCACCAGGGTCACGTCCATGTCCTTGGGGGGGATGACCTTGGCCAGCTTGGGCGTGA
Organism: Fundidesulfovibrio agrisoli; assembly: GCF_022808715.1. Taxonomy (GTDB): domain Bacteria; phylum Desulfobacterota; class Desulfovibrionia; order Desulfovibrionales; family Desulfovibrionaceae; genus Fundidesulfovibrio; species Fundidesulfovibrio agrisoli. The sequence goes on along the minus strand of NZ_JAKZKX010000017.1, from coordinate 52,597 downwards.
ACAGCGCGGCCGAGGCGTAGCCGAAGTAGCCGTAGAGGCCCCGGGTGATGGCCGGGAGCTCGCCCGCGTCGTCCGGGGGGGTGACGGTGATGGCGGCCATGAGCTGGCGCACGCCGTCCAGGAAGGGCAGGCCCGAGAGCTCCTCGAGGGGCTTCAGGCGGTCGTCCCGGGTGGTGAGCAGGAGCTTGCCCTCCTGGCATTGGGCCGTGAGGCGGAAATCCCAGGCCAGGATCGAGTAGCGGCCCAGGCGGCCGTCCACCTCGGCGGACTCGAAGAGTATGCCCGGCCTGTCGCCCACCAGCCCGAGGTACAGGCTGATTGGGGTCTGCACGTCGGCGGGCAGCCACTTTGCTTCTTGCAGGAGCTCGATCATGGCGCGTCCTTGTCGTAGTCGTTGCTTCGTTTCGTTGTATGTCGTCCAAGCGTGCCGGGAAATGCCTCCGGCGGCCAAAGGGAGTTCCTCCCTTTGGAATCCCACATCGTGGGACTGCTCATTCGCATCGTCCGTTGCCCGGCCCTGTCCCGCTCGTTGGTGAAATACCATATATTTGAAGAATATGGCCTTTCACCTTCCTCGCGGGACAGGGCCGGGCAACGGCTCGCGTCACCGCGTTTTCAATCATCTGCGGTCGGATTCTTTCTGTCTCGCATCCAACCGTGCGGCCTGGGTCCGTGGTGGCCCCCCCCCCCCCCCCCCCCCCGCCGAATATAAAAAAAAAATTGAAAGCGGGGGGAGGGCGAGGGGGCCCCCTCCGGCAGCCGCACCCGGGTCATATTCTTCAAATATATGGCACGGGTGCGGCTGCAGGAGGGGCACCACGGGCCATTATGAAAAAGAAACCCTTATTTCTTCCCCCGCGAAAAACCTTTCGCTCCGCCCGGCTTGCCGCCATCCGGCCACCAGCCTTTGGCCCGCTCCACCAGCAGCTCCAGGTCGCCGCCGGCGGCCACGTTCAGGTAGTTCCTGTACGAGCGCACGGCCTCCAGGCTGTAGGGGTTGGCCTCGAACAGCAGCCTGAACAGCCCCGCGTCCTCCAAAATCAGCTTCCTGGCCGATTCGAGGCGCCGCATGAACGACGGCGTCAAATAGCGGGCGAACTCCTCGTGGTTGGCCTGTGAGGCCAGATAGGCCACCGTGGTCACGAAGTTGAGCCCCTGCACGTAGGCCATGGCCCGGTCATGGTCGTGGGCGTCGGCGTTGAAGGGCGCGAAGCCAAGCCGGGCCATCAGCTCCGTGGCCTGGCGGCAGGCCTCCTCCCCGCGCCCGTGGCATACGGCCACGCGCAGCGGCTCCCCCTCGGGCGGCACCGGCCCGAACAGCGGGTGCGTACCCACCACCGGCCCCTGGTGCAGGGCCAGCATTTCGTCCATGGGCCGCACCTTCACGGAGCAGATGTCCGCCACGATGGTGCCCTTGGGGATCATGGGCTTAAGCCAGGCCAGCACCTCTGTGAGCGCCTGGGCGGGCACGCACAGGAGCACCAGGTCCGAGCGGGGCAGCACGCGCCGCGCCTCGGCCTCGTCCAGGGGCTGGTCCAGCTCGTGGCAGGCCAGGCCCTCCTTGCGGCAGCGGGCCACGATCATGCGGCCCATCTTGCCCTTGGAGCCCACCACGGTGAGCGTGCGGATGGCTTGCGCTGTGCTCAACGCGTGCGCCCCCACTGCTCGAAGAACCCGGGGAAGCTCTTGGCCACGCAGCCGGGGTTGTCCAGCCGCACCTCCACGCCGGCCAGCTCGAAGAGCGACATGCTCATGGCCATGCGGTGGTCGTCGTAGGTGCTGAACTCGATAGCCCGCCCGGTTGGGATCGGCCCCGGAGTCACGGTCAGGCCGTCGGCGAAGGTCTCCACTTCGGCCCCGGCCTTGCGCAGCTCCTGGGCGCAGGCTGCCAACCGGTCGGACTCCTTGATGCGCAGGTGCGCCACGTTGCGGATGGTGGTGCTCCCGGTGGCCCGTGCGGCCACGGCGCAGACCGTGGGCACCAGGTCAGGGCAGGAGCCCATGTCCAGCTCCACGCCGCGCAGGCCCCGGGGGCTCACGGTGACGCCGGATTCGCCCCAGGCGATGCTAGCGCCCATGCGCTCGAGGATGTCCAGGATGGCGCGGTCGCCCTGCAGCGAGTCCCGCCGCAGCCCGATCACGCGCACCGGGCGCGGGCCCACGGCACCGGCCGCCAGGAAGTACGAGGCGTTGGACCAGTCGGCCTCCACCACGTAGGGCCGGGCGCGGTACTGCCCGGGCTTGACCTCGAAGCGGATGCGCCCCGGGGTCACTCTGGTCACGTCGGTGAAGGCGGTGGAGACCCACTCGTCGCCTTCCAGGGTCTTCACCTCCACGTCCGCGCCGAAGTCGGCCATGGCCATGAGCGTGAGCGACACGTAAGGCCAGGAGACCACCTTCTCGCCCGCCACGCCCACGGTGAGCGGCCCGGCGGCCATGGGCGCGGCCAGCAGGATGCCCGAGAGGTACTGGCTGGATTCGTCCAGGGCGATGGCGGTCTCGCCGCCGGAGAGGCCCTCGGTGCGGATGACGAAGGGCGGGTAGCCGGGCTGGCCCTGCCACTCGAAGCGCGGCCCCAGCGGGACCAGCGCCCCGGTGAGCTGCCCGATGGGCCGGGAATGCATGCGCCCCTCCCCGTGCACCAGGAACATGCCCCGCCCGGCGGCCAGCACAGCCGTGAGCAGGCGGCAGGTGGTGCCGGACTCCCCCACGTTGCAGTCCGCCGGGGAGAGCGCGCCGCCCTTGGGCTGGCCGCCCACGCCGGTGACGCTCCAGCCTTCGGGGATCTTCTCGAACTTCGCCCCGGCGGCCTCCAGGCACTGCCGGGTGCGGATCAGGTCGTCGGATTCCAGGGCGCGGCTGACCAGGGAGGTCCCCCTTGCCAGGGCCGCGCAGATCATGGCCCGGTGCGAGACCGACTTGGACGCCGGGGCCTGGATGTCGATGGTGTCTGCCATTGTTATCCCCTCTCCACCACGGCGGAGCCGGAAACGTCCAGGTGCGGGCCCGTGGGGTAGCTGCCCAGGATGCGCAGGGAGTGCAGCTCGTGGCGCAGGTCGGACACCACGGCCTGGAACTGGTCCGCGCCCAGGTCGCACTGGAGGTCCGCGAAGAAGACGTATTTCCACTTCTCGCCGCGCAGCGGGCGCGACTCCAGCTTGGTCATGTTGATGCCCTCGCCCGCCAGGCGGGAGAGCACGGCCGAGAGCGCGCCCGGCTTGTCCGGCAGGGTGAACAGGATGGAGGTCTTGTCGCGGCTGCCGGTCTTGGTTTCGCTTGGCCCGATCACCAGGAAGCGGGTCCAGTTGTCGGGCAGGTCCTCGATGCGGGTGGCCAGGACGTTCAGCCCCAGCATCTCGGAGAGCTTCACGTGGCCGATGGCCGCCGCCTTGGGGTTGTAGACCACGCGCCTTGCCGCCGCAGCGGTGGACTCCGTGGGGATCACCCGGGCCAGGGGCAGGTGGGCCTTGAGCCAGGCCCCGCACTGGGCCAGGGGCTGCGGGTGGGAGTAGACCTCCTCGATGCGCGAGAGGTCCGTGCCCTTGGAGAGCAGCGAGTGGCTGATCTTGCAGTACATTTCGGCCTGGATGTACACGTCGTGGCGCAGGAACATGTCCAGGCTCTGGCCCACGGTGCCCTGGAGCGAGTTCTCCAGCGGGATCACGCCCAGTTCCGCGTCGCGCAGGCTCACGGCCTCGAACACCTCGTCGATGCCCGAGCAGGGCTGGAAGTCAGCGCTGGCGCCCAGGTAGCTCGACGCCGCGAAGTAGGAGAACGTGCCCTCCGGCCCCAGGTAGGCCACCTTCTGGGTGCGCTGCAGCCTGCGCGAACTGGAGAGTATCTCCCGGTAGATGGCGCGCAGGTGCTCGTTGGGCAGGGGGCCGGGGTTGGCGCGGGTGAGCTTCTCCAGCACTTCCTTTTCGCGGAAGGGCTTGAACACGGGCTCGTTGCTGCCCGCCTTGAGCCGGCCCACCTCCAGCGAGTAGGCCGCGCGCTTGTTGAGCAGTTCCAGGAGCTGCTTGTCCGCCGCGTCGATGGCCTCGCGGATGTGGTCCAAGGGGGCGTCGCGCGCGGGATCGTCCGTCTCGAGCGTCATCCTAGCCCTCCTTGATCTCTTCGCAGATGCGCATGCCGAAGTGGCGGCCGGCCTGGTCCGTGCTGCAGAGGATCTCGTCGCCCTCCTTGAGGCTGACCACGCTCACGGGCTCGCCGCCGGGGCGGGTGAGGCGGATGGTCTCGGCGTTCTGCAGGAACACGGTGCCCTCGGCGTCGCCGCAGCGGGCCGTGATCTGGAGCATGGGCCGCACCTCCACCTTGACCCGGCCGATGGTGGCCAGGGAGGTGGCTCCGTCCGCGCCCACCACCAGCACCTCGTCCCCGGAGGAGAGCTCCTCCAGGTAGTTGGTCTTGTCGCCTGGCATGATGGCGTAGGCGTGCACGGCCCCGGCGTTCACGCGGAAGGGCCGCGCGGCCACGTACGGGTTGGATTCGGTCTCGGCGTGCACCAGGAAGGTGAAGGCGCTGGAGTTGCCGATGAGCATGCCCTGGCCCTTCTTGAACATGCTCATGGTGTCCACGCAGACCCGGTGGCCGAGCCCTGCGGGCTTGATGGCCGTGACCACGGCCTTGGCCAGGCGGGCGCAACCCTGTGAGAGCTTGACGTCGGCCACGATCTTCTTGAGCTCCTTCGCCGCCTCGGGCAGCACCACCACCACGTCCACGCCGCGCTCCAGGATGCCCGCGGCCAGGCGGGCCTGGTCCGCGTCGGCGACCTCCACGCCCAGCCCTTCGGACTGGGCCAGGATGTTCTCCACGGGGATGATCTCCCAGCCGAGCTTGAGCACGGACTTGCCGCCGGATTTGAGCGCGGCGATGGCCGTGTCCTCGTCGGCCTTGGAGGAAAGCGTCACGTAGGTGACGTTCTCCGGGGTGAGCACCTCCACGCGGCCCAGGGCGCGCACGTCGCCCGCGTGGGCTGTGTCGGTCACGATGGCGTCAACGCCGGACTCCAGGGCCAGGGTGACCAGGGTCTTGTCGAAAGGCAGGGCGGAAAACCAAACGGATTTCATTAATTTCGTCTCCTAGCAGCCCGTAGCTGAATCGATTTGTTCAGCCTGTTCAAAAAGCTCGCTGGCAAGGCGCAAGAAATAGTCAAGGCCGAAGCGTATCTGGCATACGTGAGGGTTTGACTTTTTTGAAGCAACGCAGCCAGCGGGAATTTTTCAACAGGCTGCTAGTCCTTGAGGAGTTCCATGGCCTGTTCGACTTCCCAGTTCAGGTGCACCACGCCGTGCAGGGCCTGCACCAGGCGCGCGGGCTGGGCGTACTGGAAGATGTTGCGGCCGATGGACAGGCCGGAGCCGCCCGCCTGCACGGAGTCGTGGGCCATGGTCACCAGGTCGCGCACGTCGGAGAGTTTGGGGCCGCCCGCGATGACCACCGGGATGCAGCAGGCGTCGCAGACCTGGGCGAAGGTCTCCACGTCGCCGGTGTAGGGCACCTTGACCACGTCCGCGCCCAACTCCAGGCCGACGCGGGCGCAGTGGGCCACCACGCCGGGGTCGTACTCGTTCTTCACCTTGGGGCCGCGCGCGTAGACCATGGCCAGCACGGGCACGCCCCACTCGGAAGCGGAGGAGCTGATGCGGCCGAAGTCCTCCAGCATGTGGCGCTCTGTCTCGTCGCCCAGGTTGATGTGCAGGGACACGGCGTCCGCGCCGAGCTTCAGCGCGTCTTCGACGGTGCCCACCAGGGTCTTGGCGTTGGGGAAGGGGGAAATGGTGGTGGAGGCGGAGAGATGGATGATGAGGCCCACGTCGCGGCCGCGCCCGCGGTGGGAGCAGCGCACCAGGCCCTTGTGCATCAGAACCGCGTTGGCGCCGCCCTCGGCCACCTGGTTGATGGTCTCGCGCATGTCGATGAGGCCCTCGATGGGGCCCACGGTGACGCCGTGGTCCATGGGGACGATGATGGTGCGGTTGTTGTTGCGGTTGAAGATGCGTTCCAGACGTACGGCTTTTCCGATGAGCATTGTACTTTCCCTCCGGTTTTGCACCGATTTCCGCCTTCCCCGGCGGACTCCTGGATAAAACAAAAGGGCCGCCGGCGTTTGCCAGCGGCCCTCGGTGTGGTGTGGTTAACTTGCGTTACCGTGCACCCCTCCCCGAACCGCTGGCGCGGCTAAACCAAAAATAAAACCAGTTAAAGAAGCCAGCGGCAAAGTTGGGGGTCTGCATGGGCCGTATGGGTACGCGCCCCCGGCGAAGGTTGTCAAGCGGGTTTTGCGAAAAACCGCAAACGCGAGGGGGGCGCCGCCTTGGATCGGCTAGATGTCCCGCCGCTCCCGCCGGGTGGCGGTGCACTCCCCGTCTTCCAGGGCCTTGGCCCCCTGGGGGGTGAGCCACTGGTCGAAGGCGGGCTCCCCGGCTTCGGCGCGCCAGCAGGCCTGCACCGAGCCGTCCTTCAAATTCACGTAGATGGTGGCGTTGAAGGCCAGGCAGTCGTGGGGCTTGCAGGCCGTGATGACGATGGCGTCCTGCTGCTTCTCGATGGGCGAGACCACCACGTCGTTGATCCTGTTGCCCCAGCCCCGCACCAGTTGGGCGAAGCGGCGCGGGCCCAGAGTGGCGACGAGCAAAGGTTTGAGGCGCGGGTCGTTCAGGATTCGGGAGTCGGGGTACTTCCCCACGAGCGATTCCAGGAAGGCCGCCGTATCGGGGGGCAGGGCGCTCTGAGCCGCCACGGCCCGGGGCGACAGCGCGCCGAAGGAGAGCGCGGCGATCACGGCCAGCGCCAGCAGGAGGGGCCGGAGGGGCGGGCGGCTACGGGTGAGGCGCATCGGCGGGCCTCCCTACGGGTTCCCGGCGGTCACCGGGAAGTCGAAATAGGTCTTGGGGAAGGGCTCGTTCTTCAGGGTGAAGTGCCACCACTCGTAGTCATAGGGCGCGAAGCCATGCTTCACCATCAGCTCGCGCAGCCTGAGCCTGTTGGCCTTGGCCTCGGCGGGCACGTCGCCCGTCAGCGGGTGGGATTTCTCGTCCATGCAGTCGTAGCCGGTGCCCATGTCGATGCCGCCGTCGTTGTAGCGCTGGCCGTAGGGCGCGGTGCAGGGAGTGAGCGGCTGGCCCGGCGCGTAGGCCCCGGGCTGCGGGGCGGGCAGGGGGATGATGGTCAGGTCCACGGTGGACCCGCGCGAATGGCCCGACTTCTCGGCCACGTAGCCCAGCTTGAAGAAGTCCTTCTTGTCCACGTTGGGGTAGAACTCACCCTTGGTCTTCTGGTCGCCGGGGAGCTTGCTCCAAGCCACGAAGTCCTCCACGGCGCGCTGCGGGCGGTAGCAGTCGAACACGAGCACGCCCTGGCCGCCGGCGGCCAGCTCGTCGGCCACGGCCTTGAGGGCGTCGGCGGCCTGTCTGCTCAGGATGCACTCCGGGGCCTCGTAACCGGCCACGGGGCGCCCGAGGAAGTTGTGGGAGCCGTGGTAGCGGATGTCCTGCGGGATGCCCGGGGCCACGGCGCGCAGGCGCACGAAGCCCTCGGGCAGGGCGTCGTCGCGGGCGGAGAGCACCGGGACAAGGAGAAGCACGATGAGCACGGCCAGGGAGCGGGCGCGCATGTGTACCTCCAGCGGGGTCGAAATGGAGACGGGGGCAGATTAACCGATGAGGCCGAACTTCCGCAACTCGTCAATGAGCTGCTCCGGGTCCACGGGCTTGGTCAGGTAGCTGAGCGCCCCGCCCTGGAAGAAGGCCCGTTTGATGTCCTGGCTGCCGCCCGAGCCGGAGACCATCAGCACCGTGGCCTCCTCGGCGGGGGTGAGGCCCGCGTCGCGCTCCATGCCGCGGATCTTGCGCAGGGTCTGGTGGCCGTCCATGCCGGGCATCTGCACGTCGAGCAGCACGGCGTCGAAGGCGCTGGTCGAGTTCATGGACTTGCGGAACAGATCGAGCCCCGACTCGCCGGAGTCGGCCGAAGCCGTCTCCGCATAGGGGGACAGGACCTCTTGCAGGTAAAGGCGGTTGACCGGGTCGTCGTCGATGATGAGTGCGCGCATGGGTGGTTGCTCCGGGCGGGGTGCTCATACCCCGAGCCCGGCACCGTGTCAAAGCTCGGCTCACCCGAAGGGGTTTTCCGGCTCTTTTTTTGCTCCCGCGGCCATGAAACCCATGGCCTGGGCCTTCTTGGCGGCGGCCACGGGCGCGCAGGCCAGGCCGCAGAACCCTGATGGCTCGCCGCCCTCCTGGTCTTCGGCGAAACGCCACATCATGCACTGGGCGCCCTGGCAGAAGCGCATCTTGCCGTCGGGGGTGGCCAGCAGGGGGCAGACCTTGAAGCGGGCGTCCTTCTCGGGGAGGATCATGCGTTACGCTCCGGGTTGAGGGGTTTGAGCACCAGCAGGGTCACGTCGTCGGCGGAGGGCACGTCCTGCTGGAAGGCGCTCAGCTCCTCCAGCACGGCCTCCATGATGGCGGCCGCCGAGCGGGAGGCGTTGGCGCGCATCACCTCGCGCACGCGCTGCTTGCCGAACATGGTCCCGTCGGGCCCGCGCGCCTCCCAGATGCCGTCGGAGCCGATGAGCAGCACGTCGCCCGGGGCGGGCCAGGCCTGCTCGGACTGGGCGAAGGAGCGCTGCTCCAGCACGCCCAGGGGCACGCCCTGGCCGTGCAGCTCGTCGAAGGTGTCCTCCCCGGCCCGGTAGAGGATGGCCGGGTCGTGCCCGGCGCGCACCCAGGCCATGCGCCGGGAGCGGGCGTCGAGCTCGATGTAGAACATGGTCATGAAGCGGCCGGTGCCGTAGGTGTCCTGGGCGAGCAGGGCGGAGACGTCCGTGATGGTCTGGGCCGCGTTGCCGGGCTGCCGGACCCGCATGCGCACCAGGGCCCGCGCCGTGGCCATGAGCAGGGCCGCGTCCAGGCCGTGGCCGGAGACGTCGCCCACCATGGCCGCCGTGAGGCCGGGCAGCCCGTGCGCGCGGGGGATGACGTCGTAGGAGTCTCCGCCGGTGTCCTCGCAGGGTATGGAGCGGGCGGCCATGTCCAACCCGGCCACGGTGGGCAGGGTGCCGGGCAGCAGCAGGCGGTGCACCTCCCTGGCCAGGGCCATGGAGTGCTTGAGCCGGGTGTGCTCCTCCAGATGGGGGATCATTTCGTTGAAGCTCTGACCCAGGGCGGTGATCTCCCCGCCGCCCCCCGGCTTCACGCGCACGGTGAAGTCGCCGTGGGCGACCTTCTCCCAGGCTTCGGCCAGGGCCGTGATGGGCCGGGTGAAGCCCCGGGCCACGAACCAGGCGGCGGCCACCACGGCCAACAGGGCGGCCAGCAGGATGACCAGGGTCAGGTGCAGCTGTTCGCTGAAACTGGTCTGGATGAACTCCGAGGCCCGCTCCGCGTCGGCGGCGGCGTCGCTCTTGGGCGCGATGAGCACCAGGGCCGTGTTCTTGACCCCGGTGGGGGCGTAGGCCCAGAGGTAGTCCTTGCCGTTGATCTCGGCTTGGCGCACGCCGCTTAATCCGCGCTTGAGGTCGCTCCTGACCAGGGACATGTCGATGGGGTCGTCCGGCGTGAGCCAGCGCGGCGCCGAGAGCCCGAGCATCCCCTGGCCGTGCCCAGCGCCGTGCATCATGCCCTGGCCCATGCTCTGGCCCATGCCCTGGCCCATGCTCTGGCCGGACGCGCCGGCTGGCTCCTCCGGGTTGGGGTCGGCCTCGCCGATGATGGAGAAGCCCTGGCCGGGCGTATCCGGCGGGTCGTAGTCAACCAGGAAGGTCTTGGAGCGCTCCGAGATGGAGCGCATGTGCTCCCGGCTGAAACCGCCGATGGAGAACGGCGCGGTGAGCGCGGTGACGCCCAGCACGCGGCCCGAGGCGTCCTTGATGGCGGTGGAGAGGGTGATGCCCACTCGCCGGGTGCCCGGGTCGATGACGGGCGCGGTCCAGACGATGCCTTGCCCGCCCTGGGCCAGGCGGTACCAGATGGTCTGCCTGGCGTCGAAGGAGCGGGGCATGCGCGCGCTCTCATTGGAGGAGATGACGCGCCCGTCCTCCAGCACGGTGATCTGGCCGCGCAGCGGGGTGTCGCCCGGCGGGGTGGAGAGGCGGTAGGCCTCGGTCAGGTCCGTGTCGCGGCTGGCCTCCAGGGCGTCCTCCACGGCCACGGCCTGGACGCGCAGGGTCTGCTGCAGGAGCTGACCCTCCTTCTGCCAGAGCTGGGCGTGGTCCTGCACGAGCAGCAGCATCTGCTCCTTGGCCTTGGCCACCAGCAGGCGGGCGGAGCGGTTGGTCAGGTGATCGGCCAGGGTCTGCATCGCCACCCGCCCGTTGAGGCGCATGAGCAGCATGGGCGCCACGGTCAGCGCCAGCAGCAGCAGGAAAAGCCTGACCCGCACGCTCACGTTTCAAGCTCCAGATAGTCTGAGAGGATGACCTTGAGCCCGAAGCCCGGGAAGTTCACCCGGCACTTGCCGCCGTCCAGGCGGGCCACGATCTTGCCCCGGCCGAAGATTTTGTGGCGGCAGAAGCCCAGGGGGCCGTCCGAGGAGGAGGCGAAGGGCGACGGCCCTGAGCCCACTGCGGCCGGGTTGGCCACGGGGGCTTGCGCCGGGGCCGGCGTGGGCGCTGGATGCCCGGACGGGCGGTGGCTCATCGGGGCCAGGGATTCCACCCTGGCCGAGGCGTCGGCCAGCGCGCCGGAGAAGGTCTCGCGCTTTTCGCTGTAGAGCTCGCGCGGCAGTTCGCGGATGAACAGGCTGGGCATGGCCGGCTGGGAGCCGCCCCCGCCCCGGTTGAACACGGTGCCGGGCACGAACAGGCTCAGTTCGTCCTTGGCGCGGGTGCAGGCCACGTAGAGCAGGCGGCGCTCCTCCTCCAGGTCCTCCGGGCGGGCCAGGGCGTGGCGGGAGGGGAAGCGGTCGTCCACCAGGTCGATGAGGATCACGGCGGGCCACTCAAGGCCCTTGGCCGAGTGCACCGTGGAGAGCACCACGGCGTCCTCCCGCACGCCCTTGCGCTCCTCCTCGGGGTTCTCCAGGGCCAGGTCGGCCAGGAAGGGCTCCAGGTGGGCGTAGTTCTGGGCGATCTGGCCCAGCTGCTCCAGGCCGTGCAGGCGGCGCGGGTAGTCCTCGGGGTGCAGGTGCATGAGCGTGGGCGTGTAGAAGGCCACGGCGCGCTCCAGCATGGCCTGGGGGCCGCCGGGCTCGGCGCGCAGGTCCTCCAGGAAGGCGAACAGGGCGTTGAGGCCGGGGTTCTTCTTGCGGTGGCTCTCGATCACCCCGCCCTCGCCGTCGCGCACGGCTGCGGCCAGCTTGAGGGCCGTCTTCTCGCCCACCTTGTCCACCAGGGTCAGCACGCGCTTCCAGGCCACCACGTCGCGGGGGTTGTGGGTCACGCGCAGGAAGGCCACCGCGTCCTTGACGTGGGCCGCTTCCGAGAAGCGCAGCCCACCGAATTTCTGGAAGGCGATGCCCTCCTTGTTCAGCCCGATCTCCAGCGAGTAGGACTGGTACCCCGCGCGGAAGAGCACCGCGATCTCGCAGGGCATGTAGCGGCGCTTGAGCTCGCGGACCTTCTCCACCACCAGGCGGGCCTGGGTCTGGTCGGAGTAGGCCTTGATGAGCTCGGGGCGCGGCCCGTCCAGGCGTTCCGAGAAGAGGTTCTTGTCGAAGCGGTCCTTGGCGTGGCGCAGCACCTCGTTGGTCAGGTCCAGGATGGGCTGGGTGGAGCGGTAGTTCTGCTCCAGGCGGATCACCCGCGTGCCCTCGTAGATGCGCGGGAAGCTCAGGATGTTCTCCACGTTGGCGCCCCGGAAGGCGTAGATGGACTGGGCGTCGTCGCCCACGGCCATCACGTTGCCCGCGTCGCCCGCCAGCAGGCGCACCAGCCGGGCCTGCACCAGGTTGGTGTCCTGGTATTCGTCCACCATGATGTAGCGGTGGCGGCGGCGCATGGCCTCGAGCATCTCCGGGTTCTGAAGGAGCACCCGCTCCAGGGTGAAGAGCATGTCGTCGTAGTCCAGCAGGCCGTGGCTCTGCTTGTACTCCTGGTAGGCGTCGCCCGCCTCCTCCAGCGTGGCCGCGTGGGGCAGGAGCTGGTAGGCCTCGCGGGAGAGCACGTCGTGGACGGTGAGCTCCTTGTTGCGGGCCTTGCTCAGAAGCTCCAGCACGAAGCCCTTCTTGGGGAAGCTCTTGTCGCCCTTGCCCGCGCCCAACTGGCCCAGCACCTGGCCCATGACGTCCTCGGCGTCGGAGCGGTCCATGACGCTCACCCCGCCCGCGCCCGCCAGTTGCGGGTAGCGCCTGAGCGTGGCGAAGCAGAAGGAGTGGAAGGTGCCGCCCTGCACACCGCCCAGGGTCATGCCCAGGAGGCGCTCGGCGCGGTGCAGCATCTCCGTGGCGGCCTTGCGCGTGAAGGTGAGCAGCAGGATGGAGGAGGGCTCCACGTTAAGCTCCACCAGGCGGGCCAGGCGGTGCACCAGGGTGCGCGTCTTGCCCGAGCCCGCGCCGGCGATGACCAGCACCGGGCCGTCGGTGGCCATCACCGCCTCGAGCTGGGCCGGGTTCAGCTGGCTGGCGAAGTCTATGGCCACTGGCGGGCCTCTGGGGTCAGGCCGAAGTGGGCGAACAGCTCGCGCCCGGCGGCGCTGACGGTTTCGGGCGCGGAGCCCGCCGAGTCGTAGAAGAAGGCGTCGCCGGGGGTGTGGCAGCCGAAGCGGCCGTAGAGCCCGGTGAGCTCGGTGCGGTTGAACTTGCCCGTGAGCGAGATGCCGGGCATCGGCTCGCAGATCAGGTCCGGCGCGCGGGAGACGAAGGGGCCGGAGTAGATCTCCTGGGCCTCGTGCACGGCGGCCAGGGCGGGCTTGCCGTCCACGCGCAGCTCCATGAGCGCGGCCTTGAGCTCGCCGCGCAGCTTGTCCGCGATGTACTGGTGGAACACGCCGCGCGCGAAGCGCTCCTTGACGTTGATGTAGATGCGGCCGGGGTCCAGGGCGAAGGCCGCGGACTCGTGGGGCGCGATGGCCTGGCTGTCGAATTCGTTCGATCCGAGCCCCTTGAGCTTGAGCAGCCCCTGCTGCATGAGCCAGACGTTGAGGTCCAGCTCAGCGGTGCATTCGGTGAAGCCGTGGTCCGCCAGCACGACCAGGCGCTTCGGCTCGGGCAGCGCGTTGTACAGCTCCAGCACGAAGCCGATGAGCGCGTCCCACTCGGCGAGCAGCTCCATGAAGGCCCCGTGCAGGGCGTGCTCCGGGTTGGCCACGGCCGGATAAAAGAAGTGGAAGATGCGGTCCGTCTCGGTGAGCACCAGCATGAAGGCGTCCCAGGCCAGGTCGGGCCAGAACAGGTCCAGGGCCTTGCGTCGGGAGCGCAGCGTGAGTCGCAGCTGGGAGAGCAGGTAGTCCGGGTCGGAGACGCCGCGCGTGGTGTCGGCCTCCAGCACGTAGCCCTCGCCCTCCAGGATGGAGGCCAGGAAGGGCGGGTGCACCGCGCGGGCCAGGTCGTGCGCCACGAAGCCGGCCACCAGCATGCCGGGCATGGGCCGAGCCGGGTAGGCTCCGGGCAGATTGATGACCTTGGAGGTGCGGTGCTGCGCCCCCAGGCGCTCGAAGAGCGTGGGGGCCTGGATGGCGGAGGAGTCCGTGAGCGAGAGGGTGTACGTGGCCGGATCGATGCGGCTGAAGCCGAACACGCCGTGCCCGCCCGGGTTCAACCCCGTGACCACCGAGGCCCAGTTGACCGGGGACAGCTCGGGCAGCTCGGCGCGCATGGCGCGGGCATTGGGCGAGAGCGCAAGCGTCGCTAGATTGGGCAGCTTGCCGCCCGCGCAGAGCGAGCGCGCCAGGGAAAGAGGCAGGCCGTCCAGGCCCAACACCACCAGCCGGTTGCGTGAGTGTGACATGGGCGAACCCATATCAGCAGGAACCCCCGGGGCCAAGACCCGTGATTGACGGCACGGATGCGGGCGGCTAGAAACAGCTTCCCTCACGATGCCCGAGTGGTGGAATTGGTAGACACAAGGGACTTAAAATCCCTCGGAGGCAACTCCTTGTCGGTTCGAGCCCGACCTCGGGTACCATTCAAAATAGCGCGCCAATTGAGAGTGCTGGATCTGTTCTACACCCTAATCCCTGCGGTTTAGTCCCTGGCGTATCCCGGATTTGGGTGGCCCGGTACTATTGTTGCGATCACAACTTTTGCGGCTTGGTTTTCCAGGGGCGCCCGGCCTCGTCTGCTTCAGTCTGCCGCGTTCGGCTCAAGTTCCTTCAATTGTTGCACGCAAGAAGCCTCCATGCTCCGTATCCGACCTTCGATTTGCAGGGTTGGCCAGGCTGATCCCGTTCTCAGGGCATTTATGGGTGGCTGGCTGGTCAGCCTCGGCCTCTTGTATTTCCTGGCGGCCTGAGTTTCGGATAAACCTGGTGTTCCGCATCGCGGTCATCGGGGGGACGCTGTGGTTGCCTGCGCGGAGCATTGCCGGGCCTGCTCCGGGGGGGGCGGTTGGTGTCTGTCAGGGAGGGATCGCCCTTGCAATAACCCCGCAGAGTTGGAACTCAGGAGAAAATTTGAGGTTGCGGTTGCACCGCGATCTGCCCTGTGGTTATATACTTATTGGGTCGTCATCCGGTGTGGATCGTCCCGATCGCAACCATCTTCCAGGCCCGACTCCGGCTGCGGGCTCCACGTTTCGAGATTGAACCGTTTGTTTCCGCCGTACAGGGCGTTCTGATGCGCCAGGACATTCTCGTCATTATAGAACGGTCGCGCACAGCTGTATGCGTCTGGTTGTAAGAGGACAAACTATTGCAACAGGAGCGAAGCTTCATGAGTGTAATTTCCAGGGCAAAATTCATTTTGTACGTCATGCTGTTGTCCGTTGCGATCCCCTTTGGCTCCAGCCAGGCCAAAGACAATCCCTTTGAGGCCGTTGCGCTTGGCGTGGAGGCCTACATCTACGGGTACCCGCTTGTGACCATGGAAATGACCAGGCGCGTCATGACCAACGTCGAGAAGCCGGAAGGAACGCGAGCTCCAATGGGGCAGTTTGTCAGGATGCGCGAGTACCCAACGGCCGAGTTCCGCGACGTGACCGCGCCGAACGCCGACACGCTCTACACCACAGCGTGGATCAACGTGAGCCAGGAGCCCTACGTGCTCACCTTGCCGGACGCCAACGACCGCTATTACCTCTTCCCCATGCTCGACGGCTGGACGGACGTCTTCCAGGTCCCCGGCAAGCGCACCACCGGAACGGGACCGCAGAAGTACGCCATCACCGGCCCGGGCTGGAAGGGCAAGCTGCCCGAGGGCGTGAAGGAGTACAAGTCGCCCACCGGCATCGTCTGGCTGCTCGGGCGCATCTACTGCACGGGAACGCCGGAGGACTACGCGACCGTGCACAAGCTGCAGGACGAGATCTCGCTCGTTCCGCTCAGCGCGTATGGCAAGCCGTACACGCCCCCTGCCGGGAAAGTGGACCCCGCCATGGATATGAAGCTTGCCGTGCGTGAGCAGGTCAACGCCCTGAGCGCTCACGACTACTTCAACCTGCTGGCGCAGCTCATGAAGGACAACCCGCCGGCCCCCGCCGACAAGCCCATGCTGGCGAAGATGGCCAAGCTCGGGATCGTTCCGGGGAAGCCCTTCGACGGGAGCAGGCTCAGCCCGCTAGCGCTCGAGGCGTTCTCGACCGTGCCGCGGATCGCCAACGACAAGATCATGCTCTGGCTGAAGGAGGGCATTGTCGCGGGCGACATGAAGCTTGAAAACGGCTGGGTCTTCACGACCAGGACCGGCCTCTACGGCACCAATTACATCCAGCGCGCGCTGATAACCGCCATCGGGCTGGGCGCCAACAGGCCCCAGGACGCCGTGTATCCCACCTCCGAAGGCCCCAACGTCCTCGAGTCCTATAACGGCGAGAAGAATTACGTGATGCACTTCGAGAAGGGGCAGCTTCCCCCGGCGGCGGGTTTTTGGTCGCTGACCATGTATGACAAGGACTACTTCTTTGTAAAAAACCCGATCAACCGCCAGAGCATCAGCGCCAGGCAGAATCTCAAACCGAACCCCGACGGCTCGGTCGACCTCTACATCCAGCACATGAGCCCCGGGGCGGACAGGGAATCCAACTGGCTCCCGGCGCCCAAGGACAAGTTCATCCTCATGCTGCGGCTCTACTGGCCGAAGGAGACGAAGCCTTCGATACTGGACGGCTCATGGACCGTGCCGGCGGTCAGGGAGGTCAAGTAGCCTCGACCGCTTCATGACCGCACGCTTGTTCATGAGGTTCGGCTTTGTCGCTCCCGGAGGGGCTTCAGAGCCGAACCTCAAGTCATTTTCGGCAGACGGCCGCCTCCCGGACGAAATTGGAAGCTGCGGGATGCAGGGTGGGGCGGGCGTTGGGCGCACCGGATCAAGCCGCGGGAGTCCGCTGGCCAGGACGCACCCCGGCCCGGCTCCGTGCGCCATGCGGACGGCGCGCGGCCTGCCGGGGCCTGGGTGCCCCTCAGGGATTCATGGCCAGGTTCTGGGCGTGTTCGGCCAGGAACTTGGCGTACCCCGGCTCCAGGCTTCGCGAAGAGAACAGGTAGACCGCCCCTGTGCTGGTGGCCGTGAAGGCGATGTCCTCGAACGCGGGGTTTTCGGCCATGGCCCGCAGGGCGTCGCCGATCTGTTCCGGGGTGAGCCCGAAGGGCTCGGCCTCGAACAGCTCCACGGGCACCGGGCGTGGGTATTCCCGAGAGTTGGCGCGGATCTCCTCGGCCATGAGCAGCGTCGGGCTCGCCTTGCGGTCCATGATCCCGGCGTAGGTGGCGCTGAGCAGGGCGGGGTCGTGGTAGCGCGCCGCGCCGTCCGCCCCGGCGAAGCAGGCCAGGCCCGCATGGGCGCGCAGGGCAGCCTCCGCCTTCTCGCCGGCGTCCGGCGATGTGACGTCGAAGCCTCGCGCGGCCAGCGCCTCCAGCACCTCGGCCGCCGACACGGCCCGGCCCTGGCGGCTGGCCTCCCTGACGGCCTCGGCCGCTGCCTCCTCCCAGTCCTCGCCTGCGGAGTTCATCCTCTGGTCCCCGGCGTCAGCTTCAGGGCCTGCATCCGCCTGCCCACGTCCTGGAGGCCCAGCCGGGCGTACGCCTCCATGGTGGGCGCGCCCGTGGCGCGGTCCCAGTCCATGACCTCGTAGAACAGGTCCATGGCCTTGGCGATGTCCTCACGGTCCATGCGGGTGGTCCCCTTGCTGAAGGGGGCCGCGCCGTTGGCGTCCTTGAAGACCCAGTCGGGCACGGTGTCGTGGCGCGAGCGAAGGTCGGGCTCGCCCATGTCGCGCTGGGTGAGGGCCCGGTGCAGCACGAAGATGCGCTCGCCCATCCGGTCCAGCTCCTCCCGGTTTGTTTTCAGGCCGGTGGCCAGGCTGAAGAACTTCGACTCCAGGCTGTCGTCGCCGCCGTAGTCGCGCTCCTTGAGCGGGGAGGCCACCCAGGGGCCCATCCAGTTGCACAGGCCCAGGGAGTCGTGAAGCTCCTTGCGGATGAGCGCCCACTTGGCCCGGCGCGCCTTGTAGACGTTGGCGGGGGTGTAGTCGCCCACGGCGTCCACCGCCTCGGGCGAGCCCCAGGTCTCGGCGGCCAGCCGCTTCTGCACCGCCAGGGGCAGGCCGTTGCGCACGAAGTTGACGTGCGAGTGGCATTGGGCGTCCCGGTTGTACTGGGTGTTGATGATGACGCCGCACTGGCCGTCGTCCTCGTTGGCGTGGTGCTTGGGGTGGCCCATCTTCCAGTAGGCCGTCTCCTTGTCCTGGCTCCAGTCCCGCTCGGTGATGGACCAGGCCGTGAACAGGCCCGCCGTGCCCTGGCTGAGCACCGCGCCGAGCTCCCCTTGGCGGTTGGCGATGCGCGGGATCATGTCCAGCAGGAAGGCGGGGTCGCCGCTCTCGTACTTGTCCCAGGGGATGGAGTCGTACTCCTTGGCCCCTAGCTTGGCCTTGAGCGTGCCGTCGTAATAGAGCTTGATGAGGTCGCGCTGGAGCTGGCCGTAGTTGCACCAGAGCCCCAGGTCGTCGGCCAGGTGCATGCCCAGCATGCAGGCCTCCAGCGAGGTGTGGCTCTTGTCCCCGGCGGCGAGCTTCCTGAAGAAGCCGCGCCCGAAGAGCAGCCCGGCGCAGGTGTTCTGCCCCATCTCCCCCACGCCGTATTTCGCCGCCACCGAGGGCACCTTGACGATGGTGTGGCAGCGTATGGGGCAGCCCGTGCAGCCGTTGCCGCGCACCGTGTACTGCCAGGCGTTGGCGCCCAGGTAGAAGGCCGCGCTGTTGGTGCGGTAGGCGATGCGGTTGAGGTCGCGGATGTTGCCGGTGATCTCCACGGGGGGCTCGGCCGCGCCCCAGCGCCTGCCCGGCTCGCCCACCCAGCGGGAGCCGGGGTTGTAGTATTCCGACTGCGGCGTGGGGAAGCTCGGCACCACATGCTGGTTGTTGCCGCCCAGGATCGAGAGGTGAAACTTGACCAGCCGCTCCCACTCGCCCTTGTCCCCGGCCAGGCGCACAGCGCCGTCGCCCTGCACGGCCACGGCCTTGAGGTTCTTGGAGCCCATGACGCCGCCCACGCCGCCCGCCGAGTGGGAGACGGAGTTGGCCACGATGGCCATGGGCGCGAGCTTCTCGCCCGCTTGGCCGATGGCCGCCACGGCGCACTCGCCGCCCATCTCACGGCTGATCTCCAGGGTGGCGCGGCGGATGCCCTCGCCCCAGAGGCCGCGCGCGTCGCGTATTTGCACCTGGGAGTTGCGGATGCTGATCCACACCGGGCGGTCGGCCTTGCCTTCCACGATCAGGGCGTCGTAGCCCGCGTACTTGAGCTTGGCCGCGAACTGCCCGCCCATGTGCCCCGAGCCCACCAGGGGCTTGGGCCAGCAGGTGGGGAAGATGGTGGTCACGGCGGTGCGTCCGTTGCAGGGCACGCCCGTGCCCGCCAGGACGCCCGTGGCGAACACGATCTTGTTGGCCGGGTCGAAGGCGCCCGTGCCGGCGGGGACCTCGTCCCAGAGCACGCGGTAGCCGATGCCCGTGCCCCCCAGGACGTCCAGGTATCTCTCAACGGTGCTTTCGGTGCTGACTGCGCCCGTGGAGAGGTCCACCCGCAGAACTTTTCCGGCAAAGCCTCCTGTCGCGCTGGCCATGGGAAACTCCTTGCCGTGCTATTTGGTGACGGTCCCGGGGCGTCCGGGCACGTGGCATTCCAGGCAGGATGCGGTCTTCTCGGGCGTTATCAGGGAAAGGGACGCGGCCCTGGCCGGTGCCTCGCGGGTCGTGTCGCGCCAGGGGACGTAGCGCAGGGCGTCGGCCGGGCAGGCCTCCACGCATTTGGGGCTGCCGCCGCAGAGGAAGCACTTGGTCGTCTTCTGGGTTTCCTCGTCGAAGACGAGCATGTTCCAGGGGCAGGAGCGCTGGCAGAGCTTGCAGCCCACGCAGGCCTGGCCGTCCACCACGCGCGCCCCGGTGGCGGGGTCGAGGCGGATGGCGTCGTTGGGGCAGGCCGTGGCGCAGGGCACGGGGTGCGGGCACTGGCGGCACACGCCCTGGACCACCAGGCCGTTGCCCCAGGCCCCCTGCGCGCCGCCCGGCCCGCCTGGGCCGAAATTGAGGGATCGGGAAATCTTGATGCGCGCCAGCGACGGCTGGGACCTGCCCTCGTTGTACTCCACGCAGGCCAGCTCGCAGCGCTGGCAGCCCACGCAGCGGGTGGGGTCGGCCAGGATCATGCCCTTGGCGTTGTCCAGGATGACCAGCGGCGCGTCCGCGCCCAGGGCCTCGCAGAGGCCCAGCGCGGTGACTGCGGCGGCGGTGGATGCGGAAAGGAGCAGGAACCCCCGCCGGGAGAGCGCTTCCCCCATCCCGGCGGCGCGGGCGGCCTCGCGGATGCGCGTGATGTCGAAGTCGCGGTCCATGCCACCTCCCGCCTGAACGGCTCAGGGCCGGCTCCCGGGGCGGCCGGGCTTGGCCTTTCCGGTCAATGTCTGTAATCCCTAGCGCAAGCAGGCCCGGCAGGCAATCGCGGGCGCGGCGGAGCGAACATGGCCACGGACCACCCTTTCGATGTGCTCGAATACCGCGACGGCGTGTTCCGGGCGGCTCGCGTGCGGGCCATCCGCGAAGTGCCGTTGCGCATGGTGGTCAACGGGCGGGAGCTCGTGCGGCTCATGTTTACCGGCGCGCACCCGCGCTTCCTGGCGGCGGGGTACCTGCTCTCCTGCGGGCTGATCGAATCCGCGCGGGACATCGCAACCCTGGACGTGGAAGAGGGGCCGGACGCCCTGGAGGCCCGCGTGGCGCTGCGAAACAGCCAGCCCCGGGCGCACGCCCTGAGCGTGACCTCCGGGCTCGGGCGCGTGCTGGCGGGCCAGGGGCAGAGGCTCCGGACCCAGCTGCCGCTCGCTAAGGGCTGGGTGGACCCGGCGGCGGTCGTCCGCCTGGCTGCGGAACTGCACGCCCGCTCGGACCTCTACCGCCTGACCCGCGGCTGCCACAACGCCTCGCTGTGCTCGGCCGGAGAGATGCTCCTGTTCCGCTCGGACATAGGCCGCCACAACGCCATCGACACCCTGGCGGGCCAGTGCCTGCTGGAAGGGCTGCCCACCGGGGACAAGATGGTCGTGAGCACCGGGCGGGTGGCCTCAGAGATCGTGCACAAGGCCGTGCGGGCGGGCATCCCGGTGCTTGCCTCCACGGCGGCGGCCACGGCCCTGGCCGTGGAGTCGGCGCGGGAGCATGGGCTGACGCTCATCGGCAACGTCGACGCGGGCGGCTTCAGGGTCTACAGCGATCCCGGAAGGCTGGCTGGCTAGGACCGGCCCCGGGGCGCCATGCCCCTCGGGGATGCGTGCGGCCAACGAAGAGGCTCGCGATTCACGCCCAAAACCCTCGCACCAATTGGCCTGTAGTATATGCAAGCAGCCCTTGTTGTGCTATGTGGTTCCCGACAGCAGACGTAGGGTTGTCTTCGTAATTTGTGAGGGTCACGTATGAAATCCGTTCGGGCAATGTGTATCGCCCTATGCCTTGTATTGACGATTGCCGCGCCTTGTCTGGCTCAGGCATTGAAAAACGTGCTGGTCGTCTATGACGGCTCGGGCACAAGCGCCTGGAACGGCGAGCTCTCCACGACGCAATTGAAGAATCTGCTCAGCCACTTCAACACGGTAGTGGTTTCGCATCCGGTCGACGCCTATACGCAAAACGAGTCCGCCGCCTATGATGTGGTGTTCTACCTGGGCACGACCTTCAATGCGGCCCTGAACCAGAACTTCATTCAGGACGCACTGAACACGAACACGAAGCTGGTCTGGATCAACTACAACCTGCACAGGATCGCCTGGGGCTCGACCCAGGCCCAGTTCCAGGAAAAGTTCGGCCTCAACTACGTGAAGATAGTCAACTCCACGGACTGGTCCGCCGTGGAGTACAAAGGGACGGACCTGCCGCGAAACGGCGGGGACCTGACCATGACCACGCTGGAGGACCGCCCCGACGCGCGGGTGATCGCCCTGGCGAAGAGCTCCGGCGAGACCACGCCCTACATCCTGCGTTCGAAGAACCTCTACTACGTGGCGGACAATCCCTTCGACAACGTGGTCTATGCGGACAGGGCCCTGGCCTTCTGCGACGTGTTGCACGACGTGCTGGAAAGCGGCGTGAGCGAAAACCACCAGGCCGTGCTGCGCATCGAGGACGTGCACACCCACCAGAACCCGGCGCAGCTCAGGGCCATCGCGGACTACCTGTATTCCCGCAAAATCCCCTTCGCCATAAGCGTGATCCCCCAATACGAGGACCCGCGCCACGTTTACGAGAAGCCGTATTCCTCCACCTGGACCGAGGCCCCGGAGACGCTGGCAGCCGTGCAGTACATGACCAGGCGGGGCGGCCGCGTCATCATGCACGGCTACACGCACCAGTATTCCACCGTGAAGAACCCCGAGACCGGGGTCAGCGCGGACGACTGGGAGTTCTACCGGGTGACGCGCAAGGCCGACGGGTCCACGCGCTACGTGGGCTTCATCCCGGAGGACAGCGAACAGTGGGCCACGGACAGGCTGACCACGGGCCTGAGCCTGCTCAGGAAGGCCAACCTCTACCCCGTGGCCTGGCTCACGCCGCATTACCTGGCCTCGCCCACGGACTACGGCGTGTTCGCCCGCTTCTTCCCCCTGGCGCTGGACCGGGGCGTCTATTTCGCCCTGGACAACAACGGGAAGTACCAGTTCAGGGAGCAGTTCGCCCCCTACACCATCGAACGCGACGCCTACGGCACGAGACGCCTGCCCGAAACCTGCAACTACATAAGCCCCTATGAGACGCCCCCGCGCCTGCCCGCCGACGCCATCGCCCTGGCCCGGCTGGTGAAGGTGGTGCGCGACGGCTGGGCTGGCTGCTACTTCCACCCCTTCCTGGACATCGCCTACCTCAAGGAAATGGTGGAGGGCATCCAGGCCGAGGGCTACACCTTCGTGCCGGTGGGCAAGGCGCCTCCGGTCGCCCCGGTGGGTGGGATAAGCGCGCTGCTGCTCTCTGGACAGTGAGGCGCGCCGCCCCGCGAACGCCTTGCCATCCGGGCGCATTCGCGTACTTTCCGTATCACTTCGCAACGCATACGGAGGGCGCATCCATGCTCAGATTCCTGAAAGCTTCCGCACTGGCCCTGGTGCTGGCCGTCTGCCTCTGCGGCCAGGCCCTGGCGGCCGAGGCCCAGGGCAAGTGGATCCACTACGGAAAGACCACCCTCAACGCCAACCAGCACGCCACCGTGACCCTGCTCAACCCCATCGAAGGGGCGGACGAGGCCCAGGTGGCCGCCAAGATCAAGGATGCGGGCGGCGCGCTGCCGCTAGTGATCGCCGTGCAGTTCTCGCAGCCTTCCGTGAGCTTCTACACGCTCAACGCCCGCGCGAGCGACCCCAAGGCCGCCGTGGAGGCCTCCCGCAAGGCCAGCCAGATGTACAAGAAAATCAATGAGTTTTTAAAATCCGGCGAGACCTACCTCGACCTGGGCGAGTGAGCCCCTGCCCGAAAACGAAGCGGGGGGGGCGCCGGGGGGGGGGGGGGCGCGGGGGGGTGGGTGGAAGAAATTTT
>NZ_JAKZKX010000017.1:0-29483 GCF_022808715.1 Fundidesulfovibrio agrisoli | reverse complement strand
CCCCCGCGGGGGGGCGGCCCCCCCCCCCCCCCCCCGCCCCCCCCCGCCCCCCCCCCGCCCCCCCCCGCCGCAGGTCGTTGTTGAACAGTATTTTCTCAGCGAGCAGACGGGCGCGGCTTGCTCAGGCTGATCCTGCCGCCGCGGGAAGTCTCAAATCGGTCTTGCTTCAGCTCTTGGGCAGCAGCCTGTGGGCGTCGTACAGCTCCAGGTGCTCGCGCAGCATCTCCGGGATGGGCAGGCCGTAGGGGCATTTCTCCAGGCACTCGCCGCAGTCCACGCACTGGCGCACGCTCTCCATGGCCACCGCGCTGAAGGACGCGGCCGTCCGCGGCGACATGCGGATGGAGACCACCCGGTACATCATGGCCGGGGTGATGCGCACGCCCTGTGGGCAGGGCTGGCAGTATTCGCAGCGGCGGCAGAAGCGCCCGCCCAACTCGCCCACGATGCGCTCCATCCCGGCCCGGGCCTCCTCGTCCACCGCGTTGGGCGCTTCGTAGAGGTCCAGCACCTCGTCCACGCCATGGGTGGTGTCGAAGCCGGGCAGGGGGATGCACTCCGGGTGCTGGCGCAGGTAGGCGAAGGCGATCCTGGCGCTGTCGATCATGCCGCCGGCAAAGGGCTTCATGGCCAGGTAGGCCATGCCCGCGGCCCGCGCCTTGGGGATGAGTTCATCCAGGGCGGCGGTCTCGATGAAGTTCAGCGGAAACTGGATGGTGGCGAACAGCCCGGTCTCCACCAGCCGGATGGCCATGGCCAGGTTGTGCGAGCTGATGCCCAGGTGCCCGATCTTGCCCGCGTCCCTGGCCTTGGACAGGGCCTCGTAGGCCCCGCCCGGGGCAAGGAGGGCGTCCAGGTCGGCATCCTGGGAGACCTGGTGGAACTGGTAGAGTTCGATGTGCTCGGTGCCGATCCTGCGCAGGCTCGTCTCCAACTGCTCCAGGGCCGGGCCGCCCTGGCGCTGGATGGTCTTGGAGGCCAGCGCCACCTCCCGCCTGCGCCCGGCGATGGCCTTGCCGATCTTTTCCTCGCTGTCGAGGTACATGTGCGCGGTGTCGATGAAGTTCACGCCCCGGTCCAGGGCGTGGCGGACGACGCGCTGGGCCTGTTCGGATTCCAGGCGGATGATGGGGATGCCGCCGAAGCCGACCTCCGAAACCTGTATGCCAGTGTCGCCGAGCGGGATGTGGCGCATGGTCGCTCCTTGCTGCCGGTGTGGCCGCCGCACCCTGCCTGTCGGCCACGGCGCGGCATTTTGCGACCTCATACGCCCGCGGGAGGCTCCCCGCAACAGACCCGGAGCCTTGCGAACGGTTGTTTCGCGGCGGGGAAGGGGCTACTGCTCCGTGCGTCACCACTTTTCAGCGGAGAAACAACCATGAGCGTCACCATTCCACCCGAACTCGACCGCATCTACCTGGCGGGCCCCCTGTTCTGCGAGGGCACCAGGGCCTGGCACCGGGGCACCAAGGCCCGCATCGAGGCCGAAACCGGCAGGGGGGTCGTCTGGCCCTACGAGCTGTTCGACCCGGACGACATACCGAACTGGGGCCAGGACGCCCCGCGCAAGGTGATGGAGGCCTGCCGCGACGCCCTGGCCGTGTGCTCCCTGGTGGTGGCCCTGCTGGACGGCCCCCAGGTGGACGACGGCACCGCCTGGGAGATCGGCTTCGCCCACGCCCGCTGCATCCCGGTGATCGGGGTGCGCACGGATTTCCGCCTGGCCGGGGACGTGCCCGGGGCGCTGGTGAACGCCATGATCCAGGCCAGTTGCGAGAGGATCGTCACCAG
This sequence comes from Fundidesulfovibrio agrisoli, assembly GCF_022808715.1. Classification (GTDB taxonomy): domain Bacteria; phylum Desulfobacterota; class Desulfovibrionia; order Desulfovibrionales; family Desulfovibrionaceae; genus Fundidesulfovibrio; species Fundidesulfovibrio agrisoli. The sequence continues at coordinate 27,692 of NZ_JAKZKX010000017.1, read as the reverse complement.
CACGGACGAACTGCTCCGGGCGCTGCGAGAGCGCGGGCCGGGCCGCCGGGGCAGTTGAGCCCAGGATTCCGGGTGTAACCGGGAGGGGTGTCGGGAGCGTCTAACGGGGGCGCGGCTCCCGCTCCGTTCCCTGACGCAACTCCCCTATCGCCTTGGGCGGGGGCCGCGCCCCGCCCATCAAACTCACTGGATTGAATAATGAAAGGCCGGGTGCGCTTTTGGCGCACCCGGCCTTTGTTCGCTTCAGTCGAGGCTGCTAGTATCCCAGCCCCTTCTTGATGCAAAGGTCGCGCGAGTGGTTGCAGTTGCCGATGCACACCGCGCGTTGCGAGGGGTTCTGCAGCGTGTTGCAGTTGTTGACGCAGCCCGTCCAGACGGTGTTGCAGTTGGCCTGCACGTGCTTGCTGCGGTCGTGCTCGGGGTTGTACCCGCCTCCCCGCTGCTCGTAGATCACGGCCGGCGGCGGAGCCGGGGCGTAGTAATAGGCTGGAGGCGGCGGTGGCGGGGCCGGGGCGTAGTAATAGGCTGGGGGCGGCGGTGGCGGAGGCGGCGGCGTATGCACGACGGTCACCTCGCTGGGTTGCGGCAGCACCTCGTAGTGGGTCTGGCCCTGCTTGTCCTTGTAGACGGCGCAGGCGCTCAGCAGCAACAGGACGCACAGGCCCGTGGCTATGGTCTTCATCGGCACTCCTTCACGATGCGTCGGGCCCCGATCATTTTCGGTCGGGGCCGGGTTCCCGTAGCGCGAAGCGGCCCGCTCCTTCAACAGGGAAGTTGCGGGCGGGGGCGCTGAGGGGGCATGTTCACCTGTCCTGGAGAGGGCTCAGGCGGTTACATGACGGAATTGAGAGGATGAGTGGACGGCAAGGGGCCTCGGCCCTTACGGCGGGGCGCTGCGGGAAGTCGTGGAAAACGCGCCCGAATGTGCTATGCTCGCCGCAAGGCCCAGGAGCACAACCCCCACGCAAGGAGCGACGCCATGATTTTCAACGTGTCCGTGCAGCCGTTCATTTCCCTGATGGCAGGCATCCTCATACTCATCATGCCAAGGCTGCTGAACTACATCGTGGCCGTGTACCTCATCATCGTGGGCATCCTCGGCCTCACCCACGGCAGGATGATGTAATCCGCCCAGGGCGGCGCGCGGGTCGGGAAATCAGCAGGCGTTGTCGGACGACTGCTCGTAGAGCGACTTGGACCAGGTCAGCGCCTCGCAGTAGGAGCTGGCCAGGACGATGGGGTCCAGGCCCAGCGCCTGCGTCAGTCCGTCGAGCTTGCTCCAGTCGCCGGATTCGAAGCAGCGGGCGATGCTCAGCCAGTCGCTGTAGCGGTTCTTCTCGCCGCAGAGGGCGGCCTTGACCTCTTCGTCCAAGGGCAGGGAGGTCACCAGCTCGCGCATGGGCGTATCCAGCATGGGCTCCAGCAGGGAGAACAGGCCCATGAGGAACAGCGTGTCCGGCGAGAAGTCGCGCACGTTGTGGTTGGCGGCCGCGCGCTCCAGAAACTTGGCCCTGATGGAGGAGAGGTAGGGCAGCTCGGAGGTCTTGTCTTCGGGCATCACGTCGGAGAGCACCACCAGCCACAGCCAGTTCTTGATCTGCTGCCAGCCGAGCAGGCGGGTGGCGTGCTTGATGGAATCCACCTTGTAGCGCAGCCCGAAGGCCAGGGAGTTGATGAAGGTCAGCAGCCGGAAGCTGATGGACACGTCGGCTTCGATGTTGCGGGTCAGCTCCTCCAGGTCCATGCCGTTCTTTTCCAGGGTGCGGTAGATGTTGAGCCGCGTGATCCTGTTGGAGGGCAGCTTCCGCCCCGGCACGATGATGGGCTTCTCGAAGAAGAAGCCCTGGAACAGGTGGAAGCCGAGCTTCTTGGCCAGTTGGAAGTGGGCGTCGTCCTCCACGCGCTTGGCCGCGAGCAGGCAGTTGAAGCCTTTGAGCCCCGCGATGGAGCGCTGCAGTTCCTCCTCGGAGAGCTGGAGCGTGTCCAGGAAGATGACGTCGGAGAGCTCCACCAGGCGGCGTGAGCACTTGCCCGGGATGAACTGGTTGAGCGCCAGGCTGTAGCCCTGCCGCTTGGCCTCGGCCAGGGCGGACTCGTATTCGGGGGAGAGCTCCCGCACGGGCTCCACCTCGATGACGGTGGCCTGCGGGTCCAGCGCGGTGTGCACGTTGGAGATGATCGACATGCGCGAGAAGTGGATGAACACCTTCTTTCCCGCCTGGGCCGGGCCCGTCAGGGGGGAGAGTAGGGAGTTGGAGATCACCGTGAGGGTGGCCACGTCCTTGTCCGTGAAGTTGGCGGACTGCTCCAGGGGGCTGTTGCGGTAGAGCAGTTCATAGCCGTAGACGCGCTTCTCGGCGTCGAAGATGGGCTGCCGGGCGAAGAACGTGTCGACGTAGATCTGGGTGGACGATTCCGTGGGCATGAACGGCTTCCTTCTGCAGGGGGCTTGGGTGTTCCTACCCCAGCTTGTTCCCTCTGTCCATTTCGTACCGGCGCCCGCGGCGGGCGGGGAGGCGGCCGCCCGGCCCGTCGGCGGCGCAACCAGCGCATATTGCGGAGGGAGTTTCCCTGCGGGCGTAACTTTTCGCCCGCCCAGCGGCTCGCATCCATCGGGGGCAGGGGCAGGGGCAGGGGCAGGGCGCTCCAGGGGTCCCCGATGGACAGGATGGCGCAAGACGGCTATTAGGAAGCGCACTCGAATTTCATTGGGGAACGCACGCGCATGAAGGCTCTTCACGAAAAACTCGTCGATTCCGGCCTGATCAGCAAGTCAGAGGTGGATCAGGTCCGGCAGATTCAGCGCAAGTCCGGCTGGAAGATCGTCGAGTACCTCATGCACCAGGGGCGCCTCAACGAGAACGAGCTCATGGACTTCATCAGCCGCGAGCTCAAGATCGACAAGTATTCCGCCGAAAAATACCCCCTGAACAAGGCCCTCAAGGAGTACCTCCCCGAGGACATGGCCCGCAAGCTGGACCTGGTGCCGGTCAAGCTGGAGCGCGGCGTGCTCTACGTGGTCACGGCCGACCCGGAGAGCATCAACCGACTGGACCAGGTGGAGCGCGTGGCCATGCTGGAGGTGGAGCCCGTGTTCTGCACCCGGTCCGAGCTCGAGGAGCTCATGGCCGGGCAGTACGGCGTGCAGTCCCACCTGGGGGACATGCTGGGCACCATCGACGAGCTTTCGGTGCAGTCCGGCGACGAGGCCGAGGAGGGCATCGACCTGGCCGGGTCGCTGCAGTCCGCCGTGCAGGAAGCCCCTGTGGTGCGCCTGGTGAACCAGATTCTGGCCCAGGCCGTGCGGGAGCGCGCCTCCGACATCCACCTCTCGCCCATGGCCAACACCATCCAGATGCGTTTCCGCATCGACGGCGAGCTGCGCGAGTTCCCCACGCCGCCCAAGTCCGTGTTCCTGACGGTGCTCTCGCGCCTGAAACTGCTGTCCAACATGGACATCACCATCTCGCGCATCCCGCAGGACGGCCGCTTCTCCTTCGTGCTCGACGGCAAGGAGGTCAACGTCCGCGCCTCCACCCTGCCCACCATCCACGGCGAGAACCTCGTGCTGCGACTGCTGATGCGCTCCTCCCGGGGCAGCTCCATGGACGAGCTGGGCGTCAGCGAGGTGGACAAGGCCAAGCTCCTGCGGGGCATGGAACGACCCTTCGGCATGATCCTGGCCACAGGCCCCACCGGTTCGGGCAAGACCACGCTGCTCTACGCGGCCCTGCGCCAGCTGGACCAGCCCGGGGTGAACATCATCACCCTGGAAGACCCGGTGGAGTACCGCATCGAGACCATCCGCCAGGTGCAGCTCAACGTGCGCGCGGGCATGACCTTCGCCTCGGGCCTGCGGGCCATCCTCCGCCAGGACCCGGACATCATCATGGTGGGCGAGATCCGCGACAGCGAGACCGCGGGCATCGCCGTGCAGTCGGCCCTCACGGGCCACAAGGTGCTCTCCACCGTGCACACCAACACGGCCTGCCAGGCCCTGACTCGCCTCTCCGAGATGGGCATCGAGCCCTTCCTGGTGGCCTCCACCTTGGCCGTGGCCGTGGGCCAGCGCCTGATGCGCCGCATCTGCCCCAAGTGCAAGGAGGCCTACCAGCCCGCGCCGGAGTTTTTGAAGCTCTTCGGCCTGGCCAACCTCAAGGACGTGACCTTCATGCGCGGCAAGGGCTGCCCGGACTGCAACGGCCTGGGCTACGCCGGGCGCGTGGGCGTGTATGAGGTGCTCTACGTGGACGACATGGTGCAGGACCTCATCATGCGCAAGGCCTCGGCCCGCGAGATCGAGCACGCCGCCGTGGAGGCGGGGGTGTTCTCCACCCTGAAGATGGACGCCCTGGCCAAGGTGGCCGCGGGGCTTTCGACCATCGAGGAAGCGGCCAGCATCGCGTTCTTCTAGGTGCGATAGCGTGGCTGTGTGCGGTAGGCGGGCAAATCTTTTCTGAGACTTGAATTGAGAATTCGTCGCGCATCAGTGACGCATTAAATAACAAATGGTACCCCATTTGTGACTTGAGTAACTGGCGGCATGTCCTTCATTTCGTTCTTCCAAGCATCCCCATGCACTAGTATTAATACCTTTGCATTTATACTTCGGGCGATCTCGCTGAGTGTTGCAGGAGTGGCATGCCCGCTTGTGTGTATGTGAGTTGATGTGATTTTATTTATTTCAAACCAGTTTTTTACTTCTTGGCCGTGAGGTTTATTGAGATACCCAGGCCACATGGACCAGCTCCATATATCATTGGAGTCTGGCGTGACGCCAGCAGCAATATAGTCTTTGATTAGGGATGATCTGGTCATCACAACCCATTTTTCCGGCGTAGCCGCTAATTTTTTTGCAGATATCCCTTTTTTGGCCATTCGTTCTGTTACTTGTTCACGTCCTTTGTGTCTGTAGAAACTGGAAAGGGTTTTCGTGACGACCACTTTCAGGCTGGGCCACCCAGGTTGCGGGATTCTCCCGTACTCACTTAGCAATTCAAGTACTTCGGCTGTGTAGATATCAACGACAAGAGTTCGGCCAGCTTTCAAACAAGCTCGATAGAGCGTGACTGTGCGATCTACATTTTGACCTGACCACGCGATGAATGCACGGCCTGAGGTCCGCTTGAAGAGTTGGACGAATTCTTCTTCAAGTTCGGCTTCACTTTTGCATACTTTTTCGCGTCCGAGATTTGTCCCTTCCATGACTAAGGCATTAATGTCTGAAGGTGGCTTGCGAATCAACCGTTCGACAAGAGCAGCTTTTCGCCCGTGCATCCGGAAATCCCCGGAGTAGAGAATCCGTTTCCCATCAACCTCTACTAGGAGCATGTAGGCATCAAAGGCTGAATGGTCCGTCAGAAATGGTGTAACTTTGAAAGGGCCAACGTCAAACGGCTTGCTCGTCTGCCAAGTCGAGAAAGTTCGCTCAATCGGTCCATGAATTATCTCGAAGCCGAGTTTGATGAGTTTTGCGGTCGCTCTTCCACAATAAATGGGCCAGTCGTCAGGTAGTGACTGGAGAAGGCCGTAGTGGTCTTGGTGAGCATGCGTGAGGAGAACTCCGCTCACTTGAGTGGAGAGGTCAAGTGTACCAGGAAGGCTCACCTCACAATCAAGGAGCCCTTCAAGTGGTTTGCCTACATCCAGGATGAGTCGTTCACCCCTGGATGTCGCGATCTCTATGCAGTTTCCACCAATTTCGGAGGCTGCGCGATGCACAGTCAAATAGACTTTGCACAAGTAATAACTCCAAAGTAAGCAAATTCAATCAGTAATGTCATCATCTGTGCTGTAACAAATGTAAAAAGTCACCATATGGCAACATGTTTTTTGAATGCATTGCATATCCGCAAAAAGTATTAACGAAAAATTTCAAATTGTAATCCTCGGAGAATAGTTTGACCTCTGGCGAGTTCAAGACGCGCAGCAAGTTGTCACTTCTTGGGTTGTGGTTGGCAAGTATTATAATTATTTCTGGTTCCGCTGAGGTTACTTCAAATTGTTCCCAATTCGCGCATTTGTTAAACCTCAATAGCCTTAACTGTTCCTGTTGGTTGATTTGGCTGCTGACAAGTGCCGTTAAATGCTCTCGATTTGTATCTGTGGACATAAATGCTTTTATGTCATGCAAATGCTTACTAATTCCTGCGACATTGTTCAGAGCAGCATCTCCGTATTTTAATTCAATCAATGCCAAAGAGCACTTGCCAGTCTTGCGATCATCGACAAGCCAGCGCACTGCAAGCATGTCAAATCGGAGGCCTCGCTCTGCGTACTCTATGTCAGTAATAAAGTATTCGCTTTCGTTGGAGATGCTTGAATAATTGTTTTCGCGGACAATTAATTGCTGAAACTCTCGCTCTGGCTTTGGATGCCTTGAAAAGTATTTATCAATTATGTCTTTAAAGAGTGGGATTGTTTTAACGCACTCTATGGTCTCGGATTTGGAGTTGATTTTGTGCGAGCACGCTGGGATAGAGCTTTTGTCCATCGCAAGTGAACTGTAATCTTTTATGTAGCTTTTGTTGAAAAATAAACTGTATCCGTCTTTGTTTTCTGTGATTTTAAATAGACTTCCGCCTCTGTAGTATATGTTGGCGTATCCGTCACGTATTGCCAGTTGAAGGGTGTGGTCATTGTGAACTTGGTCCAGTAATGGATTCAGAATGCCGATGGGGTCGAGCAGATTCTGCATGAATTCATCGGAGAGCCCGCGCTTTTTGAGCTTATAAGATGCTTCTGATTTGTGCACTTTGTGCCCCTTTGCGAGTTTAGTGCTGCTATTAATGACGTACGTCATTATTGATATGATAAACTAAGATTTTGTCAGGACCAGATTTATGACAGCTTCAATCATTGTATTCAAAATGCTGATGGTGTCTGTGTGCCCATTAGAGATTTCTCTGCTGATTGATTTGCCTATGTGCGGATAGTATGTGTACTTGCTTATGTCACTTCCCAGCTCATCGTATAATTCTCGGAGTTCATCCATTAGCCACAAAACTGGCTTGATGTCTTCCACAACAACAAATGTGTCTGATTCCCAACGATTCCTGTCTGGGTCAGTAGTGATAATCAAGCCTGCTCCACCCCATTCAGTCTGCTGAACAAGACTTGATTTGTTAGCAAGGAGATTTACGTCAGAGACAATCTTGCGAAGGGTGTCCAGTCTTTCACAGAATTGGAGTTGTTCCGATTTTGTCATCATAGACACCCCCTTTCTCGAATTGAGATTTTTCCTCAGCATGGAGCAATTATTAGGAACGCCCCGTATGTAGAAGTCGGCCGCACAGGGCTTATATGAGTAATAGCACCTGTCACAGTACCATGTCACTCCTGCGCCAGAACCCACGGCTCCCGCTGGGCCTCCTGGCGCTTGAGCCCCTCACTGAGCAGCTCGGCGGCCCTTCCCGCGTCGGCCTCGGCCAGCAGCCAGTCCGCCCCGGCCAGGAACGCCCCCCAGGAATCCAGGCTGGGCTTGGCTCCCACCACGAAGAGCGTGGTGTCGCGCCGTTTGAGCCCAGGGCGGGCGTGCAGCTCCTCCAGGGCCTCCTGCTTGGTTTCGTGCGCCACCACCACGTCCACGGCGTTCACGCGCAGGGATGCGGCCGCCCCGGCCGCCTCGGGCTCGTCCAGCAGGTAGTGGCCCTGGGCGGTGAAGTAGGCCCTGGCCGCGTCGCGCCAGGGGCCCGCGTCCAGGCACAGGAGCGCCACCTTCATCCCGTAGGGGATCATCTCGGGTTCGCGGATGGGTGTCTGCTCGCTCATAAGTCGTCCTCCCCGGCGGGCTTGTTGTAGTCCAGGTCGAGCTTGAGCTCGCCCAGGTCGGAGACCTTCTCGCCCCGGCGCAGCCGCACCTGGTCGATGGCCAGGATCAGCTTGGCGCGGTCCGTGGCGTTGGCCAGGGCCGTGTCGCGCTCCACCAGGTCCTTCTCGTAGAGGCCCAGCAGGTACTGGTCGAAGGTGAACATGCCGAAGGTGGAGCCGGACTCCACCGTGCCGTAGTAGGACTTCTCGCCGGTCTCGCCGGTCATGATGATTTCGCGGATCTGCAGGTTGTTGCGCAAAATCTCGAAGGCCGCCACGCGTCCGCCGCCGGTCTTGGGCATGAGCCTCTGCGAGACCACGAACTTGAGGCTGGCCGCCAGACGCTGGCGGATGAGGCGCTCCTCGCTGATGTCGAACATGCCGATGATGCGGTTGATGGTCTGCCCAGTGTCCGATGTGTGCAGGGTGCCCAGCACCAGGTGGCCGGTCTCCGCGGCCTGCATGGCGGTCTCCACGGTCTCGCGGTCGCGCATTTCGCCCACCAGGATCACCTTGGGGGCCTGGCGCAGGGCCGCGCGCAGGCCGGAGGCGAAGGAGTCGAAGTCCTGCCCGAGCTCGCGCTGGTTCACGGTGCCGCGCTTGTGCGGGTGAACGAACTCCACCGGGTCTTCCAGGGTGATGATGTGCACGGCGGACTTGTCGTTGATCTCGTCGATGAGCGCGGCCAGCGAGGTGGATTTGCCCGTGCCCGTGGCGCCCGTGACCAGGATGAGCCCGAACTTCTCCTTGGCCATGTCCCCGAAGAGGGCCGGCAGGCCGAGCCCGGCCATGGTGGGCGCCTTGGAGGAGAGCTGCCTGAGCACCAGCGCCAGGGAGCCGCGCTGCCAGAAGATGTTCACCCTGAAGCGGATGCGCGAGGGGTGCTCATAGGAGAGGTCGCAGGAGCCCTTTACCACCAGGTCCTTGTAGAGCCTGACGGAGCGGCCCATGAGCACCTGGGACATGGCTTCGGTCTGGCGGGCGTTCAAGGGGCCGAGGGGCAGGTCCAGGTCCTTGAGGCCGCCGTGCTGCTCGGCCTGGGGGCGCTTGCCCACGGTGAAGAGCAGGTCGGAGAGTGAGGGGGCCTGCGCCAGGGCCAGCCCCACGAGATGGTCGAAGTGCGATCTGAGCATGCGTGTGCCTCCGTGCGCGGGCGCTTGGTCATTCGTCCAGGCCGCTGGGCGGCTGGGGCAGGAATTCCTTGAAGCGGGCCTTCTGGATGGCCTTGTTGTAGGCGTCCTCGATGGAAATCTTCCTGGCCTGGTAGAGCTCCATGATGGCGTCGTCCAGGGTCTGCATGCCCTGGTTCTTGCCCGTCTCGATGACGGAGTTGATCTGGAAGGTACGCTTCTCGCGGATGAGGTTGCGCACCGCGGGCAGGGCCACCAGTATCTCCAGGGCCGCCGAGCGGCCGGGCTTGTCCACGCGCTTGAAGAGCGTCTGGGCCACCACGCCGCGCAGCGACTCGGAGAGGGCGGAGCGGATCTGCTCCTGCTGGTCGCCTGGGAAGACCTCGATGATGCGGTCCACGGTCTTGGAGGCGCTGATGGTGTGCAGGGTGGAGAACACCAGGTGGCCGGTCTCGGCGGCCTCCAGGGCCAGGCGGATGGTCTCCAGGTCGCGCATTTCGCCCACCAGGATCACGTCGGGGTCCTCGCGCAGGGCCCCCCGAAGGGCGGAGGTGAAACTTTTCGTGTCCCTTCCGACCTCCCGCTGGTTGACGAGGCAGTTCTTGGGCTGGTGCAGGAACTCGATGGGGTCCTCGATGGTGAGGATGTGCTCCTGGCGCTGGGTGTTGATGTAGTCGATCATGGCCGCCAGCGTGGTGGACTTGCCCGAGCCCGTGGGGCCGGTGACCAGCACCAGGCCTTTGGGCAGCTTGCACAGCTCCGTGAGGATGGGGGGCATGCCCAGCTCCTCCAGGCTCAGCACCTTCTCCGGGATGGTGCGGAAGGCGGCGGCGATGCCCCGGCTCTGGTTGTAGAAGTTCACGCGGTAGCGCGAGATGCCCGGCACGGCGTAGGCGAAGTCCACGTCGCCGGTCTCCTCGAACTCCTTGATCTTGGGTTCGGGAGTGATCTCGAAGAGCAGCTTCTTGAGCTCCTCGTGCTCCAGCACCTTGAACTTCACCCGCTGGAGCGAGCCGTGCAGCCGGATCACCGGCTGGGACCCGCTGGAGAGGTGCAGGTCCGACGCGCCTAGCTCGTGCATCATGGAAAAGAAGGCGTCTATCTGGGCCATGGGGACTCCGCGTTGGGTTCTGGGCTCAGGGCCCGTTGGGGAGCCGGGCGGCGCGAGGCCTGGCGGGGATTCGCGCCGCAGCCGCTTCTCCTGTCTACCGGCGGCGGCCCGCCGCGTCCACTGGGAGTTGTCCCGGAAGGGCCGGGACGGCGCGCGAAGATGTGGGCCCAATACCGATTCTGTAGTCGCGGGGCATGGAGGTTGCGATGCGCAAGGAGCTATTCCGCTGTGCCCACGTGCAATCCATGCTGCGGGGGGCACGCGGAATCAATTTCAATGCAACTGGGTACGGTAAGGAATTCGGGAATCCGTGACGGGATTATCGGAGAGCATCAGGCGGAGCAGCCGGAAAATTATGCGGCCCGGTGCCGAAACGAGAACGCCGCATGGCCGGGGCATGTTCCGGGCCACATGGCGACGGCCCCGCATCCAGGACTCATGGGGCTGGAATATGACCTCGCCACACTGAAATCTGCATTGAAAACGCATCTGGACACTTGACTTTTCTCTATGAGTCGCCACAGATGGGGCAACACAACAGGCGAGATAAATTGGAGCGTTCGGCAGTGGATTCTACGTCTCAAGCATCTTCCACCGAAAAGCTCCTGGACCTGATCCGGGGCACGGGAAAGAAGGGCGGCCAAGAGGGCACGCCCCCGCCACAGCCGTTGCCCGCCAAATCCCGCTGGGGCTTCGCCTGGCCCAAGAAGGGCGGGCTGGCTCCCGCCTCGGGCTCGAAGAACATGCGCGTCGGCGTGGAGATGACCGGGGACGAGTTCCGGCTGGTCAAGCTCTCGCTGGCCTCGGGCCGCCCCCGCTCCCTGGAATTCAAGACGGTTTCCATCCCCGAACAGGGGCCGGACGCGCCGGAGCTCTCGCTGGTGCTGCGCCTGGCCCTCAAGGATTTCCTGGGAAAGGCCGACGCCGACATCTGGGCCATGGTGCCGGGCGAAAGCGCGGACCTGCAGTTCCTGCAGGTGCCCAAGGCGGCCAAGAAGCAGATCTCCAACACCATCTACTGGACCGCCAAGAAAGAGGCCTCCTTCGACGACGCTGACGTGGTCTTCGACTACGAAGTGCAGGGCGAAGTCATGGAGAAGGGCGCGCCCAAGCTCTCCGTGCTGGCCTACACCGTGAAGCGCGAGGAGTTCGAGAAGCTCAGGAACCTTTTCCTGCAGGCGGGCTACCCCCTGGCCGGCATCACCCTGCCTTCCATCGCCATGCGCGACCTGCTGCGCGGGGGCTGGGTGCCCGGCCGCGACCAGACCAGAGCTTGCCTGCACCTGGGGAGCGAATTCTCCCGGCTGGAGATTTTCAGCGGCGGCGCGCTGCAGTTCGTGCGGGTGCTCAAGGGCGGCCTGGCTGCCATGGCCCAGGCCCTCTCCGAATCCTCCAAGGAGTACACGCCGCCCGCCCCCCCCGAGAGCGCGCCCGGGGCTTTCGGCGGCGGGGATGAACCGGAGCTGACCTTCGTGCAGGCCGGGGGCGAGCCCTCCTTCTCCGTGCAGGCCTCCAGCATGCTCGAACCCATGGGCACGGGCCTCCTGGCCGAACCGGCCAAGCCCAAGGGCCTCACCGTGGCCGAGGCGCGCCTGCTGCTTGAGAACATGGCCGCCGGACCAGAGGCCCTGCCGCAGGACCACCCCGGGCGGGACATCCCCAGCCAGGACGTGCTGGAGATGCTCAAGCCCGCCTGGGAGCGCCTGCTGCGCCAGGTGCAGATGACCTTCTCCCACCATGCGGTGACGCTGGGCAACGAGCAGGTCGGCGGCCTGCTGCTCTCCGGCCCCTTGGGCGCTGGCCCCGGCCTGCTGGAGCATATTTCAGAAAAGCTTGGCGTGCCCTGCGAGCATCTGGACCCCCTGTCCCCGGACAACCTGGGCAGGCTCCAGATCATGGCTCCCGGCCTCACCCTGGACGAACGCCTGCCCTACAGCCTGATCCTGGGCCTCACGGGTGCGGTGCGCGGGGCCTGCAACCTCCTCTACACCTACAAGCAGAAGGAGGAGGAGGACCGGGTCGCCGGGCTCAACCGCATGGTGGCCCTGGCCTGGCTCGGCGTGGCCGTCTGCGTGCTTGGCTTCTTCGTCTGGCAGCAGACCGAGGCCTACCTCAAGGGTCAGGAACTCAGGGGCCTGGAGCGCCGCCTGGGCGAATACCAGCCCCTGGTGGACATGCCCCTGCTGCTGGGGACCGGCGCCAAAGTGCGCGCCTCGGTGGAGAACATGCGCGCCTTTGCCGGGCGCAACCTCGGCTCCGCCCTGCTCAAGGACGTGACCGGGCTGACCCCCGAGAACGTCCGGCTCTATTCCATTTCGCTCGACCTCGGCACGGCCGAGGAGCAGCCCAAACCCGTCCAGCCCGGGCAGCCCGCACCGCCCAGGCCCGGCGGAGTCAGAAACCTGCGCGAGGACCTCAACACCCTGACCCTGGAAGGATACGTCAAGGGTGACAGCCAGATTCTCGAATCCCTGCTTTCGGCGTATCTTGTGCAGTTGCGCACCTCCCCGCTCTTGGGCGAGCCCTCGGTGAGCAAGCGCAGCCTGGAGGTGACCTCCACCGGCGAGGATATGCTCCGTTTCACCCTGACCTGCCAGGTGAGGCGCTAGATGGCATCCGGAACCAGCTTCGGCAACCTGCCGCCCAGGACGGCCCTGTATCTGCTCATCGGCACGGGCGTGCTGGTGCTCTTCGTGCTTCTTGGCATCGTGCCCATGCACAAGAAGCTCCAGGACCTCGACCTCCAGATGCAGCAGACCAGCTTCCGCATCGAGGAACAGGGCGCGCTACATCCCATCTATATGAAGATGCTGGATATCGCCAAAGCTGGCGGCGCGACCGCCCCCAAACTGCCCGCCAAGCAGGGCCTGGGGCAGAAGGAAGTTTCCGAACTGACGGACACCCTGGCCCAGGTCATCGTCAAGACCGGGCTGGAGGTGCAGACCGTGACCCCGGACCCGTCGTCCCTGGGCAAGGGCTCCAAGTTCCTGGCCGTGAACGTCCACGTCCGGGGCACCATGGACAAGATCCGGGACTTCCTGGGGGAGCTGGCCATGATGCCCAGCTATGAGAACCTCGAATCGTTGAAGCTGCAGCCCGGCAGCGGCGCAAGGGACTGCACCATCAGGATCTGGTTGGCGGCGGAGTAGGCATGAACATTTCGAAGCGCGAAAAAATCCTGCTCGCGGTCATGGGCACGGCGATCCTGATCGCCGCGGCCTACCTTTTGTGGCCGTCGTCCAAGCCTCCCCCGTCGGCGTTGACCCCGCAGCAACTGGCCGACTCCAAGAAGGCGGGCGAGACGCAGTTGCAGGCCCTTGAAAAGGTCCAGCTCTCCGAGCGCGAGATCCAGGCCGTCAAGAGCGCCCAGCAGCCCTGGCCCCGCGACCCGCTGGCCGTCCGCCCGCCCGACCCCGAGGCCCAGGTGGACCGCGACAAGTTTCAGTACACCGGATTCGTGCGCGTGGGGCAGTCGACGCTTGCAGTCATCAACGGACGCGAATACCAGACCGGCGAACAACTCGAAAGCGGCGGCTTCGAAGTGGTGGAGATCACCCCCGAGGCGGTGGTGCTTCAGGGCATCGTCCGCAAGAACAAGGTGCGCATCCCCTACCAGGACCCCAGCTTCTTCACGGGGCGGTAGGGCGGGCGCGGCCGCATGCGCCAAGGAGTGCGAATGAAAGATATACGCTCGGGTTCGGTCATCCTCCGTCTGGCGCTCATTTTCCTGCTGGTGGCCATGGCCTCCTGCGCCAAGAACAAGGAGAAGGACCCCCTCATCGAAAAGTGGCAGAAGCTGGCCGACGAAACCAAGGACAAGACCTACACCCCCGAAAAGCAGAAGGTCGACTTCTCCCAGTTGCAGGTCAAGCCCGAGGAGAAACTCTCCGCCGCCAAGCCCCAGCGCAACCTGCCCACCATGCGGGTCTCGCTCAACTTCTACAACACCGACCTCCAGGCCGTGCTGCGCTCCATGGCCCGCATCGCCAACCAGAACATCATCCTCTCGGCCGCACTCCAGGCTCCGGAAAGCCAGGGCAAGTACAAGGTCAACCTCAACGTCAGCGACACCCCGTGGGACCAGGCCTTCACCTCCATCCTCAACGCCAACGGCCTCTCCCACGACTGGGACGGCGAGATCCTGCGCGTGATGACACTGGAGGACATGAAGAACCAGAACGCCATGAAGAAGGCCATCGAGGACAAGCTGGCCCAGAACGAGAAGCTCAAGACCGTCGAGCCCATGGTGACCGCCAAGGTGCAGGTCAACTACGCGGACGTCACCGAGCTTGAGAAGACGCTCAAGGGCTACCTGGCCAAGTCCAGCGCCGGTGGCGGAGGGAGCGAAGCGGGCGCAGCCCCGGCCGGGCTCCCCGGCGGCGCGGGGGGCGGAACCTCAGGCGGTGGCGACGACATGCTCGGCAAGATCAAGGGCATGGTGGTGGCGGACAAGCACTCCAGCTCCATCATCATCCAGGCCTCGCGCGAGCACTGCGAAATGCTCGTGAAGCTGGTGGAGAAGCTGGACGAGCCCAGGCTGCAGGTGCACCTCAAGGCCTTCATCGTTGAGGCCACGCGGGATTCGCTCTTCGACCTGGGCTTCCAGTGGGGTGGGCTCTTCCGCGCCACGGGCATGGACGGCAACAAGGCCTATGTCCTTTCCGGCAACAACACCTCGGTCGACACCCAGGGCGTCAGGACAACGACGCCCATCTACGGGCTGGGTCCCCAGAGCATGGGTTACGCCTTCAACTATCCCGCGGCGATCACCTCGTCGGCCACGGGCCTGGGCGCTCAGGGCACTGCGCTGAACTTCGTGTGGGGCATGGCCAACGGCAACCTCCTGCAGATGCAGCTGACCGCCCTGGCCAAGGAGGGCAAGCTCAACATCGTCTCCGAGCCCTCCCTGACCACCCTGGACAACGCCATGGCCTTCACCGAGAACGGCGAGAGGGTGCCCTACGTCTCCGTCTCCCAGAACGGCACCAACGTGCAGTTCGTCGACGCGGTGCTGCGCCTGGAAATGACCCCCCACGTGATCGACGGCAAGAACCTGCGCATGAAGCTCATCATCAAGAACGACGAGGTGGTGACGGATCAGAGCCAGTGGGTCATGGGCAACCCGCCCATCCGCAAGAAGGAGACCAACACCACCCTCATCGTGGAGGACGGGGCCACCATCATTATCTCCGGCCTGGCCAAGAACACCCGCAGCAAGGGCGAACAGGGCCTGCCGGGCCTCAAGGACATCCCCGTGGCCGGCTACCTCTTCAAGGAGACGAGCAAGCAGGCCTCCAAGCAGGACATCCTGGTGTTCATCACGCCTACGATCCTCAAATCCCCCGAGGTCAAGGACGCCCAGCAGCAGGGAGCCTCTGGCGGGCTGTCTCCGCAGGCTCCGGCTGCCAAGCCCGTTCCTGGGCCCGCTCCCGGGGCCGCGCCGGACAGGCAGCCCATACCTCTGGGGCCGCCCTCGGCCACGCCGCAGACCGGGAGGATCGGCGGCTAGATGCGCTACTTCGAACTGTTGAACCTCCGGCGGGAGCCTTTCTCAAACTCGCCGGACCCCGACCTGTTCTACAACGCACCGCAGCACAAGGAGTGCCTCCAGGCCCTGGAGATCGCACTGCGGCTCAAGCGTGGCCTGTGCGTGGTCACCGGGCATGTGGGCACAGGCAAGACCACCCTGTGCCGCCAGCTCATCCGCATGCTGGGCAGCCGCCAGGGCGTGGTGACGCACCTGGTGCTGGACCCTTCCTATTCCGACGCGCGCGAGTTCCTGATCCATCTGGCCGGCTTTTTCGGTCTGGAGGAGGCCCGCGCGGTCCAGGCCAGCGATCTGCAACTGCGCGAGCACCTCAAGAGCGCCCTGTGGACCCTGGCCGTGGAGCAGGACAGGCTGGTGGCCCTCATCGTGGACGAGGGCCAGAAAATCTCGCTGGAATGCCTGGAGATACTGCGCGAGCTGCTCAACTTCGAAACCAACGAGCACAAGCTGCTGCAGATCGTGATCTTCGCGCAGCTCGAGTTCGAGCCCATCCTGGAATCCAAGGCCAACCTGGCCGACAGGGTGAACATGCGTTTCCGCCTGGGGCCGCTGGACTTCCGCTCCACGCGCGACCTGATCCAGGCCCGGCTGGCCATGTGCGCCAAGGACATCTCGCCCGAGGGATTGTTCACCTTCGGGGCCTTCGTGGCGGTCTACCTGGCCACGGACGGCTTCCCCCGCCAGATCCTGCAGTTGTGCCACCAGGCCTTGCTGGCCGTTATCATCAAGGAGAAACCCCGCGTCACCTGGGGGGTGGTGCGCAGTTGCATGCGTTGGCGCACCCTGGGGCTGCCAAGACGCAGGCGCTGGCCGCGCCTGCTGGGGGCGGGGGTCCTGCTGCTGGCGGCCGTGGCGGGCTGGGCGTATTTCGGGGGTGCGCCCCTGGAAGTGCGTCGCCTGGGGAGCATGCTGCCGGAGCTGTCGATGCCGAAGCTCTCCTTGCCGGAGCTCTCAATGCCGGACGTGGGCTCATGGTTCAGAAAGGGTGAGGGGGGCGCGCGGGTTGCCGGGGGCGACGAAGCGCCCTCCCAGGGCAAAACGCCCGCCGGACAGGCTCCAACAGCGGCCCCCGCCGCATCGCCCGCGGCCGGAGAGGCGGCCCAGGCTCAGACTCAGGCCCAGACCCAGGCAGGTCCGCAGCCCGCGGCCCCGGCGCAGGAGCGGCAGTCCGCGCCCGTGGTTGTGACAGCCATTGAACCCGGGGCAAGCGGGGGGCCAGCCCCCTCCGAGGCCTCGGACCCTGCGGCCCAACGCCCGTCGGGCCCCATGCAGTTCAACGGGGTGCGGGCCACCCTGCTCGAAGGTGTGGACAGGATCGAAATTGTCGGAGACAGGCCGGTGGAGCGCTTCGAGATCAGCTTCAAGGCCCGTCCCGCCCGCTTCGTGCTGGACATCCCCGGCCTCTGGGAGCGCCGGACGGACCGCGAGGTGCAGGTGGGGTCGGCGCGGGTTGACAAAGTGCGCAGCGCTGTCCATCCTGATAAGCTGAGGATCGCGATCTACCTCCAGGACGCCTCGGCCGGCGCATTCGCGCCCCAGGTTGAAAAGACCCCTACCGGACTCAGAATAGTCCTGAAATAACTACATGCCAACTTTCTCATATCAGGCGCAGAGCGAAACCGGACAGACCGTCCGGGGAACGCTGGACGCGGAAACCATCGACCACGCCCAGCGCAAATTGCTGGCGTTGGGCTACATCCCCGTCTCTCTTGCTCCGGGCAATGCCAATGCCGGTATTTCAGGCAAGATTGACGAATTCTTCATCAACATGTCCGGTGTCCCCACCAAGGACGTCATCCTCTTCACCAAACAGTTGCGAACCATGATCCAGGCGGGCCTCTCTCTCCTGGAGATTTTGCGCATCCTCGAAGAGCAGACCGAAAACAAGAAGCTCAAGCGCATCTGCGCCGAGATGAACGCGAGCATCAAGCAGGGCAAAACCCTGTTCGAGGCTTTCTCCGAGCACCCCAAGGTGTTTTCCGGGCTCTACCGCAACATGATCAAGGCGGGCGAGGAGTCCGGCACCCTGCCCGAGGTGCTGCACCGGCTGATCTACCTCATCGAGCATGAACGGAAGGTCAAGTCGGACATCAAGTCCGCACTGCAGTATCCCATCACGGTGGTTATCGTTCTCGGGCTGGCGTTCTATGTGCTTCTGACCTTTGTCATTCCGAAGTTTGTGGAGATTTTCGCCAAGGCTCACATCGAGATGCCGTGGCCGACAAAGGTCGCCATTGGCATGTATGAATTTTTCGCGGCGTACGGCTATTACCTGCTCTTTGGCGCCATCGTGGGCCTGTTCGCCTTCATGAAATTCCTCAAGACGGAACGCGGAAGGCTCATGTGGGACCGCTTCTGGCTGACGGTGCCCATTTTCGGCCCCCTGTTCACCAAGGCGGCCATGGCCCGCTTCGCGGCCATTTTCTCCATCCTGCAGGCCAGCGGCGTGTCTGTGCTGACCATCCTGGACATTCTGGGCGGCACCATCGGCAACTCGGCCATCGCCCTGGAGTTCTCCCAGATCAAGGCGCAACTCAAGGAAGGGCGCGGCCTGGCCCCGCCATTCCGGCATACCAAGCACTTCACCCCCATGGTCATCAACATGGTCTCCGTGGGCGAGGAGTCGGGCAACCTGGAGGAAATGCTCCAGGCCGTGGCCAACCACTACGACGACGAGGTTTCGTACGCTGTCGCGAGCCTTTCGGCTGCCATCAACCCCATATTGATTCTCGGGCTGGCCGGGGTGGTGGGCTTTTTCGCCCTGGCCATCTATCTGCCCATGTGGGACATGACCAAGATGGTGAAATAGATGTTCCAGCGCATCCGGGTGGACATATCCCTCGGGGTTTTGATCCCGTTCATCCTCGGCGGAGTGGCGGCCCTTTGCATCCTCGGCCTTTCCGCAGCCATGGGGACGAGCCTTATTCCCGAGCTGCCCACGCTGCAGTTCGGCTACCTCACGGCGGCCGTGACAGGGGTCGTGGTGTTCGTCCTGGCCATGCTGTTGGGGCGGCTGGTGCTGCGCCCGGTGAAGCGGTTCCTTGACCGGGCCAAGAACCTGCCCATGCTCAAGGATTCGGCCGAGAGAATGGAGAACGCCAGGGGAGCCGAGATCGAGGCCCTCGGCCAGATGTTCGAGCATGTCACCCAGGTTCTGGGCAGCCTGGACGCAAAGGCCATGTTCCCGGAAGTCATCGGCGAAAGCCACGCCGTGCGCGGGGTTCTGGCCCAGGTGGCCAAGGTCGCCCCGTCCGAGGCCACGGTGCTGCTCACGGGCGAATCCGGCACCGGCAAGGATCTTTTCGCCAACACCATCCACGCCCATTCCAAGCGCAAGGACAAACCGTTCGTGGCCGTGAACTGCGCGGCCATCCCTCCCGGGTTGATGGAAAGCGAGCTCTTCGGCCACGAGAAAGGGGCCTTCACCGGGGCCGTGGCGGCCAAAAAAGGCAAATTCGAGCAGGCCAGCGGGGGAACCCTCTTCCTGGACGAAATCGGTGACATGCCCATCGAGACCCAGGCCAAGATCCTGCGCGCGCTGGAGAACGGCGAGGCCGAACGCGTGGGCGGGAGCAAGCCCGTCCGCTTCAACGTGCGCCTGGTGGCCGCCACCAACAAGAACCTCCAGGAGATGATCGGCAAGAACGAGTTCCGTGAGGATCTCTATCACAGGCTCAACGTCTTTCCCCTGCACCTCCCTCCATTGCGGGTGCGCCCTGCGGACATCCCCTTGCTGGCCACGTATTTCCTCGATCGCTTCGGCCCCGGCCTGAGCATCTCCACCGAAGCCCTGCAGTTGCTCATGGCCTATGCCTGGCCCGGCAACGTGCGCGAGCTGCGCAACACCCTGGAGCGCGCCGTGGTGCTGGCCGGGGACCACGGGGAGGTGCTGGGCGAGCATCTCCCCACGCAGGTCCGCCTGACCAACGCCGCCGCCCCCCCCATGCCGGACCAGCCCGAAGCCAAAGCCAAGGACCTGGACGACCGGCTCGAGGAAATCGAGAAGGGCCTCATCGTCGCGGCCCTGATCCGCTGCCAGGGAGTCCAGGCCAGGGCCGCCGGGATGCTCGGCATCAAGGAACGCAGCCTCTGGCACAGGGTGAAGAAGTACGGACTGGACCCCTCCGCCTACAAACAGGGCTGATTTTTCAGCCTTCAAATCACCTTTGCTCCTTCCCCTGCGGACACTTCCGCGCTGTCGTACGGCCGAACCTCGCTTCTTTCCCGCCTTGCCTGTCTGCCGCCTGCTTCCCCACCGCGATTTTTTACTGAACTGCGTGAGTTCGTCCGCTGGGCTCTTTTACTCGCTACCAGCTGAAATCATGGGGTAATTGTTGTGAGCTCGTCAGCATGGCCCCCCCGATGCACGAAAGTGCGTTCGAAAGATCGAAAAGAGTTTCCACAAATCGGGTGGGGATGCCGGATGCCGCTCCGGCAAGCGGATGTCCCTTGAATTTTGGAAGCAGCGGGCAACCCCTTGCAAACACGAACGATCACAGGCGGGAAGCAAAGGGGGGCTTTGCCGCGACACCAAGGCGTGTTGGGTTGGCTCCAAGAAATGGAGAGGTGAGGGGAGGGGTATCGCGCAAGGCATTGCGCGATGAACATCAAATGCTATTTATTTCATGGTGTTGTGCGTGCGCTCCGGCGGTTGGCACGGCGAATGCTTTATGGCTGGCATCGCTGCGCGGCACCGGCGGCGACGCAAAGTTGAAAAGCGCCTGCCAAGGCGAGAAGGCCGGAAAGAGGGGACGCCTCGGTGAGGCGGAAAATTTCAAACAACTCTTTGGAGGACACCATGAACATCACCACCCGCACCATCAACAACGGCAAGGCTCAGAGCGGCTTCACCCTGATCGAAGTCATCGCGGTCCTGGTTATCGTCGGCATGCTGGCCGCCGTCGCCATCCCGAAGTACCTGGACATGCAGACCGCCGCCGCCGCCAACGCCATCCAGGGCGCCCTGGCCGCCGGAGCCTCCAACGTGACCATGGAATACTCGGCCGAGCAGCTGGATGGTTCCTATGTTGATGTCGCCACGCTCGCCGGCAACCTGACCAGCGGCGGCACCCGCAACACCGGCAAGGCCTATACCAACTACCTCACGGTTGGCGATTTCCAGGTTACTTACACCGCCAACGGCACCACCGGCGTCGACGTTGCAGTGGCCAAGGCCGGCTGCCCCGACCCCATCAAGGGCCAGTACGACAACGTCGTGGCCGAATCGCCCTCCAAGGTGAAGAAGACCGTCACCCTGCAGTAAGCAGCAGCTGAACAGACATCCGGCGATGAACCAAGCCGGGCGGGGCCAACAGGTTCCGCCCGGCTTGAGCGCGCAGATTGCATCTTGATCGAAGGTTGTGCAGAGTCGACATGCCCGGTCCGGCGCGTGGGCGGCAGGAAAGCCACTCACATGTCGCCAGGATGTCAGCTCTGGGATCGAGAGATATGATTGCGGGGCGGGCGTGCACCCCGGAGGCAGAAACCATGAAGCCCGGCACGAACGCGATGATCTCCTACGATGGTTACGGTTGGAGTTGCCTTGTGGCCCCAACGGGGAGGCTGCGCCGCGAGGGCGACCCCGCCGGGGGGGGCGGTGTTGCGACTCCCGTCGAAATGCCATTCCTCCTCCCCGCCCAGGGACGACGGTGCCAGCTGGGGCTCAGCTTGGTGGAGATCGTTGTCGGGCTGATCCTTGTGGCAGTGCTCGCGGCAGTTGGAGTCGTCCGCTACTCAAAACTCGATGCCGACGCCATTTCCGACGCAGAGACGCTCAAGTCCAACCTGCGCTACGCCCACACCAGGGCCCTAACGGACATCTACACCTGGCAGCTTCAGGTTGACGGCCAGAATTGCACGGTGCAGCGCAACGCACCCACTCCCACAAGCTACACCTTTACCTTTTCCACCATGGGGGTGGCGGCTGGGACCACCACCTTCGACAACAGGGGCAGACCCTCCGGCACCTTGTCCTACGCTGTGGCGGGATACCCCCAGACCCCTGTGACCATCACCACCGAGACGGGCTTCGTACCCTGAACGGAGAGCGCCATGAAACGCCGTAGCAACGGTTTCGCCTTGATCGAAATGATCATCACCCTCACTCTACTGGGGGTTCTCGCGGCCATGGTGGCTCCATATTTCCTTACCGGGATCACGACCGGAGCTGACCCTCTCAAAAATATGCCTACGCCTCTTGGGGTGCAGTCCATCATGGCAAGCATCATCGCGGACTACGGCAGCAACAGCACGGCGCAGTATCAGCATGACCTTTCTGCGCTCAACTCTCGTATCGTCAACGGCAACTATGGGCTAAGCAGCGCATACACCATAACGAAAAATCCAAACTATAAATTTGACCCTTCAGATACTGACGTTGCGCTGCTGGTTACAATCAAGAACAACGCCACCAATGAAAGTGCGACATACATATTTACAAAACAGTTATGATACATTCACGGGCTCATGAACGCGGATTTTCAGTGCTTGAGGTGGCCGCAGCAGTGGCCATCCTGGGCATTGTCGCGGCCAGTGCGCTAGGCATACTGGCCAATGTGACGCAGGGCTTCATGCAGGCGCGTGCGGAAACCGCCGCCGCCGAAAACGCCCAGGCCGCGTTGACCCGCATCATCCACGAGGTGGCCAACATAGACACCAAGCGAAGCTATTCGCTGGCAGGCAATGTCATTACATACTATTATAGAACAGATGCAACACAATCAACCATTCAGCGTACAGGCACGAACCTGCAACTAAATGGGAATACACTGTTAAGTAACGTGACAGCGTTTACAACGACACAACAAAACTACGGAACATCGCCGGCTGTGCCTGCTGCCGTGAGCATGCAGGTGCAGGTTGTAGGGCCGAAAGATACTGTTACGAAGACGTATTCGGCAAAGATCGAGCTGAACTCGCAGCGGTTCCAATGACAGGGGCCAGAACTATGAGCAGCAACACGTCCGGGAACATCACCTGTCAGTCGGGCTTTTCGTTGATTTGGGTGATCGCAGTCATCACAATCATGGCTTCGTTGACCACTGCGGTGCTGAACATGACCTCTACGGCCCGTAAGAACGAGTTGATGCTGACCTATGACAACCAAGCGCGCTTCCTGGCGGAATCCGGCATCAACTACGCGGCGAACTACGCCTCAAGCATTCTGAGCGGTGCCACCAACACCCCGTTGACCATACTCAACGGCCGAACGATCACAACGGGACTTGGCTCGGGCAAACAGATAAAGCTCTCTGTCGTAACGAGCCCGACAAACGCCTACGACTATATCATCACATCAACAGGCACGGTCAATCAGGGCGGGGCGTTTGAAGCCAACTACACTGTTACCAACTTGATCAACGCTCCGGACAGCGGCACAGGCATCTACATCGTCCAGTCCAAGCAGGGTGTCACCACCGCTTCCCCCACAGCCGTTTCGGTCAGCTCCAGTTCGCTCAACGACTACACTGCGGGCATCAGCTTCGACCCCACCCGCGCGGGGACCGGCAACTTGGTGGCCAGCGCCAACTTCAA
Source organism: Fundidesulfovibrio agrisoli (assembly GCF_022808715.1). GTDB lineage: Bacteria > Desulfobacterota > Desulfovibrionia > Desulfovibrionales > Desulfovibrionaceae > Fundidesulfovibrio > Fundidesulfovibrio agrisoli. The sequence continues at coordinate 4,561 of NZ_JAKZKX010000017.1, read as the reverse complement.
CAACGGCGTCGGTAGCCTTCTCAACGGCATCCGCGTCTATTTCACGTACAGCATCTCTTCCGGCTCCAACGCTGACGGTTTCATCTTCGCCATCAAGAACGGCACCTGGAACGGCCCGCGCGACGCGGGCGGGCCCCAGGCGGGCGTGTCCCACGGCTCGTTCCTGGGGTACGCCGGGCCGGGCTACCCATATTGGGGCCACGGGGTAGGCTTGCGCCCGCCCAAGATCGGTGTCGAGTTCGACATCTACACCAACTCCGGTCACTCCGGCTCGCCTGCGGTGAGCAGCGACGGCCGCAACGACCCAGATAACCACCATATCGGCAACGTGTTCTGGGGCAGCACCTGGAGCATCGGCACCAACGCCACGGTGGCCCCCACCAACTCCTATTCCACGTCGTCCTATTACGGTTGGGACGACAACGTGCACAACTTCGGCGGCGCCAACGACAAGACCGACTACCGCCCGTTCAACCCGGCCACATCCTCCACGGACCCGGGCGGTTCGGGCAAGCCCGGCCTGCTGTCCATCACCCGGACCAGCATGGTGGGCACGGCCAGCCCCGTGCCCGTGCGCGTCGAGGTCGTCAGGCCCAGCTCTGTGGTCTCCACCAACTCCACAAATGCGCACTATAACATGTACGCCTACGTCATCAAGGCGTGGCAGAACTGCACGGGCGCTGGGTGCACCGACATCTCCACCGATTACACAGGCGCTCAGCCTACCCTGCAGTACACCCTGTATCTGACTGCGGCCGAACACACCATGTTCCAGTTTTTCGTGTTCGGCTATCAGGTGTCGACTGGCGCAGAGACGGGCCAGTACACCTTCAGCATCCCCAAGATCGGCATGCGCTGAACCTTGTTGTTGTGCCCTGTGGCGGTTGCTGAACGGCTGATTACAGCGCTTGCTTTTCGACAAAAATCCAGCCAAGAGACATTTGGTTGGATTTTTGCATTTCGTGATGCAGAGGGACGAGGTCATGCCGCAAAATCAAAACATATGCAGGGGGAAAGGGGGCAGACCCGGGCTCGCGGCCATGATGGCTGCGGCAGTGGCCTTGCTTTCCGTGGGAATCCCGGCGCGCGCGCAGACCATCTACCACTACCAGGACCCCTCCGGCACGGTGCATCTCACCGACATCCAGACCACGTCGGAGTACAGGCCGTTCTTCTATTTCCGCATCCCCAAAGGGGCGGACCGGGCACAGATCGCGGCCATCATCATCAAGGAGGCCGGGCGCTACGGCCTGGACCCCTCGCTTGTGACGGCCATGGTGGAGGTGGAGTCGGGATTTCAGGTGCGGGCTGTGTCGCCCAAGGGGGCGCAGGGCCTGATGCAGATCATGCCGGGCACCGCGCAGGACCTGAAACTCAAGGACAGCTTCGACGCCGCAAAGAACATCGAGGCGGGCTCACGCTACATGCGCCAATTGCTGGACCGATTCGGGGGCAATGTGCGCTTGGCCCTGGCGGCCTACAACGCCGGGCCAGGCGCCGTGAGCCGTTGCGGCGGCGTGCCCAACATCTCGGAGACGAAATCCTACATAGAGAAGGTCAAGGCGCGGTACGGCAAGGCCATCTGACCGCAGCTTCACACCTTCAGCCTGAACATCTTCCATGCAGGGCGCACGGCCCAGCCGGCCGCCGACGTGTTCCCCGCCTCCGGGGAGGTCCGCCGGATGCAGGCCTGTTCTGCTCCGCTACATCTTGCCCGCCAGGGCGGCCATGAACCTATCGCCCCAGAGCAGGGCCGCCATGCACCCCAGGCACAGGAACGGGCCGAAGGGGATGCGCAGGGGGCCTTGCTCCTTCCAGGCCAGCTTGAACATCGGGGCCAGCACCAGCGCCGCCACGGCCCCGAAGAGCACCGCCGCGGGCAGGGTCATCCACCCGGTGAGCCCGCCGATCATGAGCATGAGTTTCACGTCGCCCAGGCCCAGACCCTCCACGCCGCGCAGGCGCATGTGCACGAAGCGCAGCAGCCAGAACACGCCGAAGCCGCCCGCCGCGCCGATGAGGCTCTGGTCCCAGGGGAGGCCCAGGCAGAAGATGCCCGTGCCCACGCCGAAGAGGGCGCCGGGGTAGGTGAGCACGTCCGGCAGGATGAACAGCACCAGGTCGATGAAGGATGCCACCAGGAACACCCCGCCCACGGCCATGAGCGCGAGCCAGGTCAGGCCGGGGCCGAACTTGAGGGCGATGGCCACGGCCCAGGCGCAGCTCAGTGCCTCCATGAGCGGGTACCGCCAGGAGATGGGCGCCTTGCACCGGGCGCAACGACCGCGAAGCAGAATCCAGGAGAGCAGGGGGATGTTCTCCCACCAGCGCAGTTTGCCCTTGCAGTGTGGGCAATGCGAACCCGGGAACACGATGGACTGTTCCGTGAGGTAGCGGTGCACGCACACCGTATAGAAGCTCCCGAGCACCAGCCCGAGAACCCCGGCCATCCAGGGGAACAGCGGCAACAGTTCTTTCGGAAACATGGGACCATCCCGTTTTTTGCGCAATCTACGCCAAAGCCCCCCTCCCAACAACAGAGGACTTGGCCCTTCCGGCCCAGATGACGGAGGCGGATGCCGTTCATCCCTTTGGGAATCTCTGGCGTTCGGGCGGCCCGCAAACATGAATCCGCCGGAACAATCCCGGGTTGAGATTCCCGTCGGTCGCGATTGCCCGACGCACGGCAGGTGTAGTAGTGTCGGAGCCATGAAACACGCCCCCATGATCCCCCAGTGGACGATAGCGGCCCCGGTCGTGGCCTGGGCTCTCTATGCCTGCGCCGGGCTCGGCCTGGGTGCGTGGTTCCAGTTCCTGCTGGCCGCCGGCCTGATGTGGGCGGTGCTGGCTGGCGTCCACCATGCGGAGGTGGTGGCGCACAAGGTGGGCGAGCCCTTCGGCACGCTGGTGCTGGCCATCGCGGTCACGGTGATCGAGGCCTCGCTCATCGTGTCGCTCATGTTCGCCGGGGGGCAGGCCACGGCCGCCTTGGCCCGGGACACGGTCTTCGCGGCGGTGATGATCATCCTCAACGGCATCGTCGGCCTGTGCCTGTTGGTTGGCGGCGTCCGGTTCAAGGAGCAATGCTTCGGGCTGCACGGGGTGAGCGCCTCGTTGACCACGCTGGCAGCCATATCGGTGCTGGTGCTGATTCTGCCCAACTATGCCGAGACGGTGCCCGGCCCATCCTACAGCAGCATACAGATGCTGTTTGTGGCGGGTGTTACGGTCGTGCTCTATGGGGCGTTCGTGCTGGTGCAGACCGTGCGCCACCGCGACTATTTCCTGCCGGAGGAGGGCACCGCCAACGAAGCCTGCCACGCCCTGCCGCCCACCCGGCGAGAGGCTGCCGCGAGCGGCGGGCTGCTGCTGACCTGCCTCGGAGTGGTGGTCCTGCTGGCGAAAGCCCTGGCCCCTACCATCGAGCAGGCCGTGGAGGCGGCGGGAGCGCCCAAGAGTCTGGTCGGCATCATCATCGCGGCGGTGGTGCTCCTGCCGGAAGGCCTCGCCGCCCTGCGCGCGGCCCGCGCCAACCGCCTGCAGACCAGCCTCAACCTGGCGCTGGGCTCCGCATTGGCCACCATCGGGCTGACCATCCCCACGGTGGCGCTGGTCTCCCTGCTGACTGGCATGACCTTGACCCTGGGCATCGACGCCAAGTCCACCGTGCTGTTCCTGCTCTCGCTCTTCGTGTCCGTGCTTTCGTTGGCCACCGGCCGGACCACCATGCTTCAAGGGGCGGTGCTGCTGGTCATTTTCGCCGTGTACCTGCTGCTTTCCATCATTCCCTAGGGGCCGAGGCCTGCGGGCAGGCGAAAACTCCTTGCCGGGGCGCTCCTGTTTTGCCAGGGTGCGCCCGCCGACGGGGCAACCCGGCCGGATACACTATGCGGAGGATCATCATATGGACGAGTTGAAAGTGAAGGACAGCAACGGCACCCTGCTCAAGGACGGCGACAGCGTCACGCTCATCAAGGACTTGAAGGTCAAGGGAACCTCGGTCACCCTCAAGCGCGGCACCCTCATCAAGAACATTCGCCTCACGGACGACGCGGGCGAGATCGAGTGCAACGCGGACAAGGTGAAGGGCCTGGTGCTCAAGACGGCCTTCCTGAAAAAAGCCTAACGGCTGGAGGTCTTGCGCCTCCAGCTCCGCCCAGAATCATAAAAAAGTTCCGCCGGTTGCGGAAAAACTGTTGACGCGGGGGCCTGGTCCGGCTAGACAGCCTCTCCCGCTGCGGGAGGGCCTGACGGCCGCCGGGGCAGGATGAGAAAATTGACAACAGGACGCGAAATGCGGTTGACACGGCAGGCTGGCTTCGGTAGGAAGTTCGGCCCGCTGCGGGAAGGGTGGAGACGCCCTGGCCGGAGCGGAACGTGTCGAAAAAACTTCGCAGAAAGTTGTTGACGCGGAGGCCGGAAGCCCATAGGTTGCCGCCTCGCCCGACGGAGCCGAGTGCTTCGGCGGGGATTGAAAAACGAAGATTGAGCGTCGACGAAATAAGTCGTTGACACCGCGGGCCGGGCGGCGTAGATACGCTTCCCCGCGCTTGAAAACGCG
>NZ_JAKZKX010000016.1 GCF_022808715.1 Fundidesulfovibrio agrisoli | reverse complement strand
CCCTGTTCTTCGTCTCGGGCTGCCTGGCCGTGGGCAGCCTTCGCCGGGGGCGCCTGGCCCTGACGCTGGGCAAGGCCAGGGCGCTCATCTACCCCTACGTGGTCTGGTCGCTCATCGTCTGGACCCTGCGGGCGGTGTCCCCGGTGCAGGGCAACGCTCCTGCGGAGCTGTACCAGATCCTCTACATGTTCTGGGAACCCTACGACATCTTCTGGTTCCTGTACGAGCTGTTCCTGTTCTTCGCCGCCTTCGCCCTGCTGATCCCCCTGGGCGTCCCCGTGCTGGTGGGCGTGGCCTCGGCGCTGTTCGCCATCAAGGGGCTGGTGTTCATGCCCAAGATATTGTTCCTTTTCTGCACGCACTTCCTGTACTTCTGCCTGGGGGTGGCCAGCGCCCCGCTGGTGCGGCTGGCCCCGCGCGAACCGAAGCCCCTGCCCTTGCTGGTGCTGGCCGCCGGGCTCATGACCGTGCAGTTCGTGGCCACGGCGGACGCGGCCTGGGAGCTGCACCTGCCCCTGTACCAGAGCATCCTGACCTTCACGGCCGTGGCCTTCGGGATATCCGGCGCCACGGCCATGCTGCTGGCCCTGGGCCAGGGGGCCCTGGCCCGGGGCCTTGCCTACCTGGGCGCGGCCAGCATCCACATCTACGTGGCGCACACCCTGTTCACCGCCGGAACGCGGATCATGCTGCGCAAAGTGTTCGGCGTGGAAGATTTCGCAGTGCAGTTCGCGCTGGGATTCGCCGCGGGCGTGGTGGGGCCCATCCTGCTCTACAAGGCCCTCAAGGCCATGCGCATGGAATTTGTCTACAAGATATAGCCGCGATACGCCTGCCCGGCGGGGGCTCCTTCCAGGGGCCCTCTTCCTTCCTGGCATTTCCTGAACGCCTGGGTGATGCCCGTGGGCCGGCACAATGTCCGACCGCCTTCTTGATGTTCCAGTCCGGCACGATCACCACGCCGCCCCATCCGAAGCCCTCGACCATGACCTTTGCCGTGTCGATCCCCTGCCCCTGATTCTGCCTGATGGGCCTGCGCTCGCCCGCAGCGGCCGCCCCTAACGCAGCGGGCCTTGCCAGGGTTGGAGCACCTTCTCGAAGCGTGCCCCGCAGATATGGAGCCCCCCCGAGGGACACCGGCGAGGTCTCCGCCTGAGCCCGTGTAACCCTTGGTCCTCGCCGGGCATCATGCTTCCATATCAGGGGAGACTCGGCCATGCGCATCAAGCCAGCCGCCTATGTTCCGGTGCTGGGCAGCATCCTGCCGACTGCGGATTTCCTGTTCTCCGCCGGAGCCAGGGCTTTGGACCTGACCCGACAGGAGACCGTCATGCAGCGGCCATGCGAACCCATGGACGACGCAGGGGGAGCCGTCCACCCCTCCGTCCAGCCCGCTGGCCAGCCCTCCGTCCAGCCCGCTGGGCAGCCCCGGCTGATGACCGTGGACCTTCTGCGCGGCTGGGGAATCGTGCTGGTGGTGGCGATGCATGTGATCTGGGGGCTGCGCATGGCCGAGATGCGTGTGCCCCAAGCCTTCCTGAACCTGTACGACTGGAACTACACCTTCGCGGCCCAGACCCTGTTCTTCGTCTCGGGCTGCCTGGCCGTGGGCAGCCTTCGCCGGGGGCGCCTGGCCCTGACGCTGGGCAAGGCCAGGGCGCTCATCTACCCCTACGTGGTCTGGTCGCTCATCGTCTGGACCCTGCGGGCGGTGTCCCCGGTGCAGGGCAACGCTCCTGCGGAGCTGTACCAGATCCTCTACATGTTCTGGGAACCCTACGACATCTTCTGGTTCCTGTACGAGCTGTTCCTGTTCTTCGCCGCCTTCGCCCTGCTGATCCCCCTGGGCGTCCCCGTGCTGGTGGGCGTGGCCTCGGCGCTGTTCGCCATCAAGGGGCTGGTGTTCATGCCCAAGATATTGTTCCTTTTCTGCACGCACTTCCTGTACTTCTGCCTGGGGGTGGCCAGCGCCCCGCTGGTGCGGCTGGCCCCGCGCGAACCGAAGCCCCTGCCCTTGCTGGTGCTGGCCGCCGGGCTCATGACCGTGCAGTTCGTGGCCACGGCGGACGCGGCCTGGGAGCTGCACCTGCCCCTGTACCAGAGCATCCTGACCTTCACGGCCGTGGCCTTCGGGATATCCGGCGCCACGGCCATGCTGCTGGCCCTGGGCCAGGGGGCCCTGGCCCGGGGCCTTGCCTACCTGGGCGCGGCCAGCATCCACATCTACGTGGCGCACACCCTGTTCACCGCCGGAACGCGGATCATGCTGCGCAAAGTGTTCGGCGTGGAAGATTTCGCAGTGCAGTTCGCGCTGGGATTCGCCGCGGGTGTGGTGGGGCCCATCCTGCTCTACAAGGCCCTCAAGGCCATGCGCATGGAATTTTTCTACAAGATATAGCCGCGGTACCCTTCCCGGGCCGGAACTCCTTTCCGGGGGCCTCTTCCGCCTTGACATTTCCGGCTTATCATTCAGAGCATGTTCCCCGGATACCGGCCGCGCCGTCGCGAATGGGCACGGCCGAGGCGTGATCCCGACACCGCGCCGCAGGCTGCCCGGCCTGTTCGCCCGGTTCGAGCCATGTCTCAGTGGAGTACCTCGCGGCTGGGGAGCCACACCCTGGGGAAGCCGGTGGGGAATTTTCCGAAACTGCGTAACCAGCAGGGCCTCGCCGGGAATCTTGATGAGAGGAGATCCGGTCATGCGAACCAAGCCACACGCCTTGATTCCTATGGTTCTCAGTGTCCTGCTGACGGCTTTTTTGCTGTTCTCCGCCCCCGCCGCCAAAGCCGCCACCTACCACTTCGGCGTCAACGCCGACAACTGGAGCGCCCAGATCAGCAATCCGGCCTTCCTCACCGGCCTGAAAGCGATGGGGGTGCAGTTCATCGTCTGGCACCTCTCCCCCGAGGAGGAGAACGGCCCGGGGCTCATGACCATCGTGAATTTCTGCCGGGCCAACAACTTCAGCTACCTCTTCAACACCGAGTTGGTGAACTACGTCCCGGACGTGCCCTACTTCACCAACTCCGACGGCACCTACCGCTGGGATCTCAGGCCCGCCACGCTTGACCTGCTCAAGAACGACCCCCTGTTCATCGGCCAGGTCTACGACGAGGCCCTGCTCATGCAGTCCCTGAGCGGTTCGGTGGTCAACGGCCGCACCTTCCCGCCCTACTTCGTCGATACCAGCGGGATGACCCCGCAGGCCGCGTTCGACGCCGTCTCGGCCAAAATTGCGAGCCTCGTCTCCTACTTCGCCCAATACAACAAGATCGCCCTGTTCGAGATGGTCTTCCCGGACTACGCCCACGTGGTGGCCCGGGCCGGAGCGCAGACCGCGCCCAAGCTCCTGAAGGAGAACCCGGTGGACCTGATGACGGCCATGTACGCCGGCGCGGCCCGCCAATACAATTCCAAGCAGCTCTGGGCCTGCGTGGACCTCTGGTTCCTGGACAAGTTCCCCGTGAACGGCGTGGGCGGCGCGGGCTACCACACCCCGCAGCAGCTCTACGACGCGCTGTGCTACACCTACACCGCGGGGTATGACTGGGCCTACATCGAGCATGTGAAGGGCCTGCTCAACCAGACCACCTTCGCCCTGACCGATTACGGCAAGCAGGTCGTGGCCTTCCAGAAGGCCAAGGCATTGCTGAAGCGCGGCGATTGGCGCACCATCAACCCCAAGTTCATCGTGAAGCGGTTCCCGGACGGCTACTGGGGGCAGAAGTACTCCACCTTCCTGCCCGACCGGCCCTATGGGGCGCCAAAGGCCGCCACAACGACCACGACCTCGGGGCCGAACTGGCTCTCGCTGCTCTACATACTCACCAATGGCAAGCTGCCGTCCGACGCCAACAACTGGAACGCCATCATGCAGCCGTATTTCCAGTCGACACCGTACTTCCTCAAGGCGGGGCTGCCGACCATGCTCGTGTTCGACCACTATTTCACTGACTTCTCAAAATATCCCACAGCCACGGTGGTGGATATGACGAAGTAGGCCCGCTCCCTCTCAGGCCCGCGCACCCAAGGGCCGCGACAGCTCACCGGGGCTGCGGCACGGCACATTGCCGAAGCCGCGGCCCTTGCGTTTTGAGCTCATCCAAACACGAAGGAGGGGGCCAGGCCGCCCCGGGCTGCGGCCACGCGCCGCCGGGATCGCACGACGCAGCTGAAGACCACAGCCCGTCGCCGGGGACACGGCGTGGACAGGGCCTCCCGTTTCGTTCTATGCCGGGGCATGAGCAACGACACCACGAACATTCCCCAGGAAGTCGCAACATTGGCCGGTTCGGGCCGCAAGAGCCTGGCCCGCGCCTGGCGAGAGCACCTGGGTCTGACCAAGGAGCAGGTGGCGGCCAAGATGGGCACCTCCGTAGCCGCGCTGGAGCAGATCGAGGCGAAGTCGGCCAAACCGCGCCGTGCCACGCTGGCCAAGGTGGCGGCGGCGCTGGGAGTGAGCGTGGATCAACTGGTGGGGTAGGCTTGGGAGGCCGCCTCGATCAGGCGCGTCAACACTGCGGCGGAACTGCCGCAGGCGCGCAGCACACGGAGCTGTCACGGCCGCAAGGCAGCGTCACCGTGATCGTCGTTCCCTCGCGATCGGATGTGGCAAACGTTATGTCCCCGCCGTGAGCTTTGGCTATGAGCCTGGCACTGTACGTCCCCAAGCCGGTGCCGTACGCTTTGCCGCTGGTGACATACTTTTCGAAAAAATTACTGCGTACACAAAGCGGTATCGCCCCCTCATTGTGGAACTCGATCTTATCACCCAGGCGTTCATGCTTGTGCGTGACCTCGACGACTCCACCTTTCGGAGATGCCTCTATGGCGTTTTTCACCAGATTCTGGATCATCTCCTCCAATAAAACCTCCTCGCCTTCCAAAATGTGGTGATGTTCATCCGGACTCATAAGCAGCGTGACACCAGACTGCTCCAGCAATGAGTCGTTTGTCATACGGACTGAGTCAAACAATCGCGCGCAACTGCAAGCGGTCTTTTGCACCTCATACGCCCCGCCCTCCATCTGAAGAAGCTTGTCCACAGAATCCACCATCAGGGTCACATTGCGTATTTGATGAAGTATATGGGGGACATGGTCATCAAACTGATTTCCCACGCCTCTCTTGAATGCGAGTTCCGCCATGGCGTGCAAACTGAAGAGAGGCGATTTGATGTCATGCCTGACGATGCGTTCCACATCGGCGCGGAAAGCCTCGTCCGTCTTGCGTTTGGTGATGTCCTGTACAGTGACGACAGCCCCCGCGATTGATCCTTCCGGCCCGTAAATCGGGGCTGCATTCACGGAGCCCCAGAACCTGATCTCCGCGCCGTCCGAAAAAAACAGCTCTTCACCGGTTACAATTTCCCCCCGCAGAGCCCTGAAAGCGGGAATTTCATCGAGCAGAAGGGGCACGCCGTCCCTGAGAACGTCCAATGGAGGGTGCCCGTCATTGGTTTCGACCCGTTCACCTTCGGCCAGGAAAGGAAACATCCGCATGGCCTGCTGATTGAGCCGCTGGATGGTTCCATCCGCACCGAGCACGAACAGCCCTTCCGCGATCGACTCCAGAGTCGTATCCAATAATTGCGCGCGCTTATCTGCCAGAACTATGCTGTTTCGCAATTCGGCGTCGCGCTTCATGAGCAGATCGCCGGCCATGGTGATCGAACTCGCGATGATCCGCGTCTCCTTCAAATCCATTCCGCTGATCTTTTGGGGATTGCCCTGGCCCAATTTCAGAGTGGCGGATGCAAGCTCGTCGAGAGAGGTGCTCAGGCTGTCACCCAGGCTCAAAGCAAGAGCAAGGCCAAGGTTGCCGAGAAACAAGGTGCCCCCGACGCTCAAATACAGCCATTGCCACAAGTCACGTTCGACAAGTGCCTTGGGCACGCTGATGAACACCGTCCATCCTGAACTTTTCGAGTGGCTGTAGCCGACGAGCGAGGGCTCACCCGTCGATCCGGCATCCTCCAGCACCCCCTCGGCGGAGTCCCTCATGCGGTGCTCCGTAACGGGCATGTCGAACTTCTGGCCCTGCAACCTGTTCTGGTCGCCGGTCCTCATGACGATGGCGCCCTGGCTGTCGAGGATCGTCGCCGTCCACTCCTTCGGCAGCGGCGGAAGCATCAGCGCATCGATAAGGTGATCGACAGGGATGGTCATCGCCAGATCGAAGACGACACGGCCGGCGCGCATCACGGGAACATCGATACTTATCATGTAACGCCCCGTCACAGCGCCCCTGTAGACACCGCTGACGCTTTTCTCGCCGGTTTCGAACACCCGCCGCACCCGGTCGGGAACGTTGCGCTTCGGCAGAGGGGCTTCTGGCGGCAAATAGGAATTGAACACCTGCTGCCCCGTCTCGTCAGCCAGGATGATGTCTGACTCGGGGCGGTTGGCGAGGGCCATCAGGGTGCGGTCGCGAAGAATGGAGAAATCGCCCGACGCAAGTTGTGGGGATTTGGCTAGAATTTCCAGGTCGGCCTGGATGTCGCGCAGTTCCTGATCGATGATCTTGGAATAGCTGCGCGTGGACGCAAGCATGCTGCTGGCTATGTCCGCCTGCCTGCGTCCAAAATTTGTATAGGCGACGAGACACGCGGCTAGGGTCATGGGCAACACGCTGGCTATCACTATCAACAACAAACGATAGCGTACGGAGAACCGCCATTCCTTCCACCGCTCCGCAAGAGTCATATACACTCCTCCCCCTCAGGTTAGGGCGAAGCGAGCAACAGGCTCTTGACGCCGCCTCCGACAGCTTGTCGTACATCGCTCAATACAACATCGTGCAACCGTATTGATTCAATGACAACATTTACAGTAGAAATCAAGCAGGTTGAGAATGCGCACCTCCAGAAAGCGGCCCGGCCAGTTCGGCGTTATCTGAGGGGTTGCACACACCCCGGATTATCGAACGGATCACAACGAAGACCGTGATATCGGACAATAATTTTCCATTCACCAGCGCTGGATTTGTATTTAATTGATTAACTCCGTGAGCCTAGCCAAATCCCAGGGCCTCACGACTGCCCCCGAAAAAGAAAAATGGCCTGCGCCAAATGAAAGCGCAGGCCATTATGATCTTGGTACCGGGAGGGGGACTCGAACCCCCAAGGCCTTGCGACCGGCGGATTTTGAGTCCGCTGCGTCTACCAATTCCGCCATCCCGGCAAATGGGTTTTCCTCTTTAGGCCCACGCCCCCCGCGTGTCAAGATTGCCTTGTGCTCCCCTGGTCAAACTGGTAGCTCCGTGGGCTCCATGAACATGCCTGTGGGTACCATCGCCAACGCCCTGGCCATCGTCGCCGGGAGCCTGCTCGGCCTCATGATGCACGGCCGCTTCCCCGAATCGGTGAAGCGCATCGTGTTCCAGGGCCTGGGCCTCTCCGTGCTCATCATCGGCCTGCAGATGGCCCTCAAGATGGACAGGCCCCTGGTCGTCGTCTTCAGCTTGGTGCTGGGCGGCATCGCCGGGGAGCTGCTGCGCATCGAGGAGCGCCTGGAGTCCCTGGGCGGGGTGCTCAAGCGCGTGACCCGCTCCTCCAACGCCATGTTCACCGACGGGTTCATCTCCGCCACGCTGATCTACTGCGTGGGCTCCATGGCCATTCTGGGCTCCCTGGACGAGGGCCTGCGCGGCGACCCCACCATCCTGCTGACCAAGGCCACGCTGGACGGCTTCGCCTCCATCCCCCTGGCCTCCACCTACGGCGTGGGCGTGATGTTCTCGGCGGCGCCGGTATTCCTCTACCAGGGGTGCATCGCCCTCGGGGCCGGGGCGCTGCGGGGGGTGGTCACGCCGGACCTGCTCACCCAGATCACGGCCACGGGGGGCCTGCTCATCTTCGGCATCGGGGTGAACCTGCTGGGTTTCGCGCAGATCCGGGTGGGCAACCTGCTGCCCGCCTTGCTGGCGGCGGCGCTCTTGAGTTTCGCTCCCATTTAGGTCACAAGGGTGTCACCATGCACGAAATGTCCATCGCCCAGTCCATCCTGGACATCGTCGCCCAGGAAATGGAGAAGAACGGCCTCAAGCGGCTGATCCGCGTGAAGGTCAAGCACGGCGCGCTGACCAACACCGTGCCCGAAGCCCTTGAGACCTGCTTCATGGCCCTCACGGCCAAGACGCCCATGGAGGACGCGATCTTCGAGATCGAGGCCATCCCGGCGAAATACAAATGTTTCTCCTGCGGCACGGAGTTCACCACCGAGGAGCACGGGCGGCTGCTTATCCCCTGCCCCTCCTGCGGGGAGGATTTCGGGCACACGGTGCTCGCGGGCAAGGAACTCTACATCGAATCCATCGAGGCGGAATAACATGAAAGTATCCGTGGTTCGCAACGTCCTGGAGGCCAACGAGCGCCTTGCGCAGGAGCTCAAGGAAGTTTTCGCCCAGCGCGGCATCCTGGCGCTGAACCTGATGAGCTCCCCCGGCGCGGGCAAGACCAGCCTGCTGGAGCGCACCCTCGCCGACCTGCGCGACGAGTTCAAGATGGCGGTCATCGAGGGCGACCTCCAGACCGACAACGACGCCCGCCGCGTGGCCGCCACCGGGGCCCAGGCAGTGCAGATCAACACCGAGGGCGGCTGCCACCTGAACGCCTCCATGATCCTGGAGGCGCTCAAGCAGATCGACATGGAGGGGCTGGACATCCTCTTCATCGAGAACGTGGGCAACCTGGTCTGCCCGGCCGAGTTCGACGTGGGCGAGGACTACAAGGTCACCCTGCTCTCCGTGACCGAGGGCGACGACAAGCCCGAGAAGTACCCGCTCATGTTCAACCTGAGCGCGGCCTCGGTGCTCAACAAGACCGACCTGCTGCCCTACGTGGACTTCAGCATGGAGAGCGCCATGAAGCACATGCGCGCCCTGAACAAGGACATCGAGATATTCCCCACCTCCTGCCGCACGCGGGAGGGGCTGGACGCCTGGTACGGGTGGCTGCGCGGCAAGCGGGCAGAGAAGAAGAAGTAGCCGCCGGAATTGGCGGAACGATGCTTTGACGGGCGGGGGCGCGGGCTTCCGCCCTTTTTCGTGGCGCGTGCGGAACCGTGCCCCGTTCCCGGCATCGGCTGTCCCGCCCGCGACTGTACGCCCGCCCCTCCCCCGTGTTATGGCACGCTCCGTATCCTTTCCTTACCCCGCACATCCCGGAGGTTCCCCATGTCCGAACTGTTCACCGGCATGACCATAGGCCCCCTCACCATCCCCAACCGCTTCGTGCGCTCCGCCACCTGGGAGGGCATGGCTGCGGACGACGGCTCAGTGACCCCGCGCCTGGCCGAGTACGTGGCCGACCTGGCGCGCGGCGAAGTGGGCCTCATCATAAGCGGCCACAGCTACGTCAGCCCGGAGGGCAAGGCCGGGCTCAAGCAGATGGGCATCCACGACGATTCCATGAACCAGGGCCTGGCCCTGCTGGCCTCCTCCGTGCACGAGGCCGGGGGGCTCATCGCCCTGCAGCTGGCCCACGCGGGCTCTCAGGCCAACACGCAGCTCACCGGCCTGCCCGCCGTCGGCCCCAGCCCCATTCCCATGCCGGACGGCTCCGGCTGCCGCGAGCTGGACCGCGAGGGCATCGCCGCCCTGGTCGCGGCCTTTGCCAGGGCCGCCGCGCGGGCCAAGGCCGCCGGATTCGACGCGGTGCAGGTCCACGCCGCCCACGGCTACCTGCTCTGCCAGTTCCTCTCCCCGGCCTGGAACAAGCGCACCGACGAATACGGCGGCACGCTCGAGAACCGCGCCCGCTTCCTGCTGGAGGTGGTGGCCGCCGTGCGCGCGGCCGTGGGGCCGGATTTCCCGGTGCTGGCCAAGATCAACTCGGAGGATTTCGTGGAGGGCGGCCCCACGCCCGAAGACGCCGCCGCCGTGGCGAAGATGCTGGAGGCCGCCTCGGTGGACGCGGTGGAGCTTTCCGGCGGGTGCAGGCCCGCGGGCGAGGCCTTCATGCCCGCGCGCAAGGGCCGCATCAAGGGGCCTGAGGCGGAGGTATACTACCGGCGGGCCGCGAAGCTGTGCAAGAGCGCGCTGACCGTCCCGCTGATCCTGGTGGGGGGCGTGCGCTCCTTCGAGGTGGCGGAGGAACTGCTGCGCGGCGGTTTGGCGGACTTCGTCTCCCTGTGCCGCCCGCTCATCTGCGAGCCCTGGCTGGTGAAGCGCTGGCGCGAGGGCGACCGGCGGCCCGCCGAGTGCGTGTCGGACAACGCCTGTTACGGCCCCGGGTTCGCCGGGGAGGGCATCCGCTGCGTCACCCTGGAGAAGAAGCGCGCCCGCGCGGGGAAATAGGCTGCCGGACGTGCGCGCGAAGACACGGCAGGGCAAGGGCTCCGGTGGAGGCCGACAGCCCGCCGGAAGAATCGCTTCTTGAGGAATCGCCTCTTGCGGCGTGTCCTCTCAACCTGTTGACGATGCACAAAAATCAGGCCCGATGCGTAGGGAACAATACGCATCGGGCCTGAATTATCAGTGACTCCGCCAGCGGGGATCAATGCGTCTGGCCGCTAGACGTATTCCCGCTTGTTCAGCCCCAGCATGCAGAACACCTCGTAGGTGATGGAGCCCCACCAGCCCGCCAGATCCTCCGGGGTGATGCGCCCTTCGCCCTCCCCTCCCAGCAGCCAGATTTCGTCGCCGTGCGCCGCGCCGGGAACGCCGGTCACGTCGACGGCGCACATCTGCATGCACACGCGGCCCAGCAACGGCACCCGCTGCCCCTTGAGGCACATTTGCGCCTTGCCGGTGAGGCCCCGGCTGTAGGCGTCGGCGTACCCGGCGGCCACGATGGCCACGGTCATGTTCTTCCCGGCGGTGTAGGTGCAGCCGTAGCTGATGCTCTGGCCTTTTTTCAGCGGATGCACGGAGAGGATGCGCGTCTTCACGCTCATGGCGGGTTTGAGGCCCCGGCCCACCTCGGCAAGGGGCGTGCCGTGCAGGGGGTTGCAGCCGTAGAGCGCGATGCCCGCGCGCTGGTTGTCCATGTAAAGGTCGGGCCGGGTGAGCATGGCCGCGGAGTTGGCCATGTTGGCCGTGTGCTCCAGCCCGTGCTCCAGCAGGGCGCCGCGGATGGCGTTGAACTGCTCGGCCTGCTCGCGCACGTAGTCGGCCGACTGGGGCTCGTCCGCCGTGGCCAGGTGGGTGCTGACCATCTCCAGCTTGACGTTGTCCATGTCCCGCAGGCGACGGGCCAGGGCGGGCACGTCCTCCAGGGTGAAGCCCAGGCGGCGCATGCCCGTATCGAACTTGAGCGCGATGGGCAGCACGCTGGTGTGGCGGGCCTGGGCCTCCTGCAGGGCGTCGAGCTGCTCGTGGCAGTGGATGAAGCCGATGATGGAGTCGCTCCAGAGGGCGTCGTAGTCCGCCTGGTCCAGGGGGCCCAGCAGCGAGATGACGCGTTTGGCCAGCCCGCTGGCGCGCAGGGCCGAGCCCTCCTCCACCGTGCCCACGGCGAAGGTCTCGGCGCCGGCATCGGCCAGGGCGCGGCAGACCTCGATGAGGCCGTGGCCGTAGGCGTCAGCCTTGACCACCGGCACGGCCGCGCCGCAACGGTTGTTCAACAGTTGGAAATTGTGGACGATATTGGCGAGGTCAATGACCGCCGTCATCTTGTTGTACAGAATGCTCATGGCTACTCCGTTGCCGGACGGTGCGCTATCGGATAGGAGGCGGGCGTATGAGCAGCTACAGCACCATCCGGGTATTGCCTCCCAAGCTCCAGAACCAGATCGCCGCCGGTGAGGTGGTAGAGCGGCCTTCGAGTGTCGTCAAGGAGCTGGTGGAAAACAGCCTCGACGCCGGGGCGGACCGCGTGCAGGTCACCCTGGAGGGCGGGGGCGTGGGCCTGATCCTGATCCAGGACAACGGGCGCGGCATGGACCAGGGTGAGCTGCGCCTGGCGCTCACCCGCCACGCCACCAGCAAGCTCGTGCAGGTGGAGGACCTGGAGGCCATCGCCACCTTCGGCTTCCGTGGCGAGGCTTTGCCCTCCATCGCCTCTGTCTCCCGGCTGAGGCTGGCCTCCAAGAGCGAGGACTCCCCCGACGCGGCCTTCATGGACGTGCACTACGGCGACTTCCGCGAGGAAGGCCCCACCGCCATGACCCGGGGCACCCGCGTGGAGGTGCGCGACCTGTTCGCCAACGTGCCCGCGCGGCTCAAATTCCTCAAGTCCCAGGCCACGGAGCTGAGGCGCTGCCAGGAGGTGCTGGAGCGCGTGGCCCTGGCCCGCCTGGACGTGGCCTTCAAGCTCACCGTGGGCGAGCGCACCGTGCTGCGCTTCGTCAACGGGCAGAACCTGCTCTCGCGGCTGCAGGCCGTCTGGCCCCCGGCCGTGACCCAGGCCCTGACCCCGGTGGAGGGCGAGCTGCACGGCTGCCGCGTGAGCGGCTTCGCCGGGCTACCGCATGCCGGGCAGGCCAGGCCCGACAGGCTGCTCTTCTACGTGAACAACCGCCCCGTGCAGGACCGCGTGCTGCTGCGCGCCGTGCGCGACGCCTACAAGGGCCGGATGCTCTCCCGCGAATATCCGGTGGCCGTGCTGTTCATCGAGACCCCGCCCGGCGAGGTGGACGTCAACGTGCACCCGGCCAAGACCGAGGTGCGCTTCCGGGACGAGAAGCTGGCCTTCTCCCTGGTGCGCAACGCCGTGGCCCGCGCCCTGGACCTGGGCGCGCCATCCGCCCCCATGACCCGCGTGCTGGACCACCAGGGCCCCTCCCTGGCGGACGCCGGGCCGGAGGAACTGGAACTCGGCACGGCCGGCGCCCCCCAGCGGGAGGACTTCGCCCCCCAGGCCCCGTCCGGCCCCAAGTACGCCACTTACCGGCAGTATCTGAGCGAGGTGGCCCGCGAGGAGGGCGACGCCGGGGAGGCCTGGCCGCGCCCGGCCGGCCGGGACGCATCCTCGGACTTGGATTTCGCGCCCGGTTTCACTCGCCGCGGCGATGACCAGGCGTCAGGGGCGGGGCGATGGGAAGGCCCCGGCGAGGACGCAGGAGAACGGCCACGGGTTGCCACGGATGAAGGAGAGGTGCGCTTCCGGCCTTCCGGCGCCCAGTCCCTGCGGGACAGGGAGGCGCACTACGCCGCAGCCAAAATGGACGGCCCGGCCTTCGCCCGCCCGAGCGGGCAGGAGCAGCGCCCGGCCGCCCGCGCGGGCGGCAAGGCCGCCGGGCTGGAATACCTGGGGCAGATCGCGGGCACCTATCTGATATTGCGCCTGCCCGGGGAGGGCCTGGCCGTGCTGGACCAGCACGCGGCCCACGAGCGGGTGCTCTACTCCAGAATGCGCGAGAGCCAGAGCAAGGGCCAGAGCCAGTCCCTGGCCATCCCCTTCGAGCTGTCCCTGCACCCGGCCGAGGAGCGCAAGATCACCGCCCTCTGGAGCGAGCTGGCCTCCCTGGGCTTCCAGCTTGAGGGCGGGCGGCCCGGCGTGGTGGCCGTGCGGGGCATCCCGCCGCTTTTGAGCACCGGGCAGGCCAAGGATTTCCTGAAGGAGCTGGTGGCTGGCCAGGCCCGCAAGATGGAGGACCTTTGGGCCATGATCTGCTGCAAGGCCTCCATAAAGGCCGGGGACGCGCTGGCCCCGGACGAGGCCCTGGCCCTGGTGCGCGAGTGGGCCGCCGCGCCGGACCGGGACTACTGCCCCCACGGCAGGCCCGTGGTGGCCACCTGGGACAAGGCCGCGCTGGAGAAGCTGTTCAAGCGGCGCAAGTAGCGCCCGCCGTCAACATCCCGAGGCAGGCGATGGAAATGACCCTCGCGGACGAGCTTTCGCGCATCAGGACGCTCTTCTGGCTCCAGTACCCGGCCAAGCGCGTGCTGGAGTTGCCGCACACGCCGCTGGTGGCGGACAATGCCGCCCGCTTCGTGTGCTTCGGCTCCTGCTTCGCCTCGCACATGCACGACTCGCTGCGCCAGGTGGGCATCGAGAGCTTCCGCAACCTGCCCACCACCTTCGGCTACAGCTTCGAGTCATTGGCCCATGTGCTCCGGGCCGCCGACGGCACGGACCCGGCCTACGCCGAGCGCATCCACGAGTATGCGGACAGCCTCGGCGGGCACAACCCCTACCTGTTCCACTTCGACCACAGGCTGCACACCACCCGCGAGGAGACCGCCGCGCTGCTGGAGCGCGAGGTACTGGCCCTGCGCGAGGCCCTGCGCCGCTGCACGCACGTGGTGGTCACGGCGGGCACGCCCCACGTCATCAGGCTGAAATCCAGCGGGCTGTGCATCAACAGGTCCAACGGCATCCCGGCGGCGGAGTACTCCCACCACAGGAACACCGTCCAGGAGGAGCTCCGGCACCTCGGCTCCATCCTGGCGAGCGTCCGCCGGATTCGTGGGGGCGGCTTGCCGGAGGTGCTCTTCACCGTCTCGCCCCAGCGCTACGGCTTCAACGCCCGCGAAGTGGGCAAGGTTCCGGCTGAACAGATTCCGGAGTGCCGCTTCGTGGAAAACTCCCTGTGCAAGTCCATCCTGCGGGTTGCCGTGCAGGCCGCCATCGAGGGGTATCCGGGCCAGCCCCTGCGCTATTTCCCCTCCTATGAAATCGTTCTGGACGAGCTGCGCTCCTGCGAGCCCTTCGAACGCGACCTGATGCACGTGGACATCCAGCAGACCGGCAACCACGTGGTCACGCGCTTCATGGAGGCCCACTTCAGCCAGGAGATGCGCCGGACCGTGCTGGCCATCGCCAAGGGGCTGCGGCTGGAAAACGCCGTGCGGGCCAACAGCGGGGCGCAAGGGATGCGCGGCCACTTCCTGCCGGAATTCCGCGAGCTGCTGGAGGGGTATCTGGCCCGCATCCCGGCCACGGGCTGCAACGAGGTGTTGGGGAGGATCGCGCTGGACTGCGCCGAGCTTCTAGAGGCCTGGGAGGAACTGGCGGAGGCGCTGGCGGCCTACGCCGCGCTGGGGCCGCAGGACTCGGTGCTCATCTGGGGAACGGGAGGGAGATTCGAGCGCTATCACCGCAAGCTGCTGCCGCACCTGATGAAAAGATGCCGGGTTGTTCTTGTCGATAGCGGGAGGTACGGCGAAACCATCGACGGAATCACCGTCCAAAGCCCCGAAACCCTGGCCGGAACAGTGCACAGGCTGGGAATCATCGCCTCCACCTTCAGGGAGGCGATCATGGACGCCGCCGCGCGGCTGAGCATCAGGTTCGAGCGCATCTTCTAGCGCTCGCCCTCACAGCCAGGGCGAGCCCCCGGCCAGATACCCCCGCACATAGTCCCCCACGCCGTCCTCCAGGGAGGTGAACGGCGCGTGGTACCCGGCCTCGCGCAGGCGGTCCATGGGCGCCTCGGTGAAGTACTGGTAGGTGTCGCGGATGGCCTCGGGCATGTCCACGTATTCGATGCGCGGCTTCTCGCCCATGGCGGCGTACACGGCCAGTGCCAGGTCCCGGAAGCTGCGGGCCTTGCCCGTGCCCACGTTGAAGATGCCGCCCACCTCCGGGTGCGTAAGCAGCCAGCAGACCACCTCGGCGCAGTCCTTGACGTAGACGAAGTCGCGCAGTTGGCCGCCGTCCTCCCAGCCCTCGCGGTGGGAGCGGAACAACCGCACCGGCCCGCCCGCGCTGATCTGCTCGAAGGCCTTGCAGGCCACGCTGCGCATCTCGCCCTTGTGGTATTCGTTGGGGCCGTAGACGTTGAAGAATTTCAGGCTGGCCACACTGTCCAGCCAACCCTCGCGTTTGGCGGCCAGGTCGAAAAGGTGCTTGGAGTAGCCGTACATGTTCATGGGGCGCAGGCGCTCCAGCCCCTCGGAGCCGTCCTGGAAGCCCTGGGACCCGTCGCCGTAGGTGGCCGCGCTGGAGGCGTTGACGAAGCGCACCCCGTTCTCCAGGCACCAGCGGCACAGCTCCAGGCTGTAGCGGGTGTTGTTGTCGTGGAGGTAGTCCGCGTCGCGCTCGGTGGTGGCGCTGCATGCGCCCATGTGCACCACGGCCTCCACCCGCATGGGGTTGCCCCCTTGGGCCAGGGAGCGCCGGAAGTCGTCCTTGTGGCGGTATTCGTTGTAGCGCAGGCCCGGGAGGTTGCGCCACTTCTCGCCCGAGCCCAGGGCGTCCACCACCAGGACGTCGCCCTGCCCCAGCGCGTTGAGCTTCCAGACCACCGCGCTTCCGATGAACCCGGCTCCCCCGGTGACCACGATCATACCAGACCTCCCCGGCGTGCTTCGCCAACAACCTGATATCCCGCACTAAGTCAGGGCGGGGCCAATTGCAACCCGCCTCGAGGCTTGGCATGGCTTCGTGAAATGATGTACAAGGGCGAATCGCCCCAACCAACCCAGTGAGGCACCATGCATATTTTCGATCAGTTCGAGCAGGCAGCCAAAACAATCTATACCCAGGCGGCCGATGACGAGCGCATCGTCCATAACCCGGGGCCGGACCGCCTGCGGCGCATAAGCCTTCAGGAACCCGACGTTTTCGAAACGGTCTACGGCAACCTCGTCGCCATCACGGAGCCCACCTCCCGGGCCAAGCCCTTCACGAAGAACAACATCGACGACGAATTCGGCCAGCAGGAGCTCGACCTGCTCCAGCAGGCCGTGACCATCCTGCAGAGCGAACCGCTGATCTGCCTGGACGTGCTCATCCGCGAGGAGGCCACCCCCATCACCGCGCGGCTCATCGTGCCGCGCCGCTTCGCGCACATCGCCTACGGCGGGCTCAAGCTCTTCGGCCCGCGCGTCAACGACGTCACGGACCCGACCTACCAGGTGATCTTCTTCCATGACGAATTCTGGGCCGGCAACGCGGGCAAGGTGCTGCCCGAGAAGGACATCACCATCCGCCTGGCGCTTGGCGAATCGGGCCGGATGATAAAGTTCGTGCGCAACTCCAGCTACCTGGGCGAGTGGAAGAAGGGCGTGTTCGCCGGGGAGGACTGGCGCGCCAAGCTCGGGCGCGAGGGCATCTTCCTGCACTCGGGCTGCCGCCGCGACACTCTGCAGATGAGCAACGGCGACATGCAGACCAAGACCTCGCTGTTCGTGGCGCTCTCCGCCAACGGCAAGACCTCCCTGACCTGCCGGGTGCTGGCCCGCAACATCGGCGAGGAATCATGGCTGGTGCAGGACGACGGCGGCATCCTCAAGCGCGACGGCTCCTTCCACGGCTTCGAGCAGGGCGGCATCTACGCCAAGACCGACGGCCTGACCCCAAGCGACCAGATCGAGACCTTCTACGGGGCGCTCAAGCCCGACGCCTACTTGGAGAACGTGCACGTCACCGCCGACAAGGGGATCGACTTCTTCAACATCGAGCGCACCTCCAACGGGCGCGCCGTCATCGAGCGGCGCGACTTCATGCACGCCGCCCGCTTCATCGCGGTGAACGAGGTGGACAACCTCTTCATCATCACGCGCGGGCCCACCATCCCGGCGGTGGCCAAGCTCTCGCCCTGGCAGGCCACGGCCTTCATGGTGCTGGGCCAGTCCATGGAGTCCTCCGCGGGCGACCCCACCCAGGCGGGCAAGATCAAGAACGTCTTCTTCTACGACCCCTTCCTGGCGGGCGACCGGGTGGAGCACGCCCACCTGTTCCATGAGATACTCAAGTGGAACCCGCACATCGACTGTTATCTGCTGAACACCGGCGGCGTGGGCGAAGGCGAGCACTACCACAAGATCACCCTGCACGACACGGTGAACATCCTGGAATCCATCCTGCGCGGCGACCTGGAGGACTGGGAGATCTGCGAGGCCACCGGGCTCAAGGTGCCCAGGGCCGTGCGCGGGGTTGAGTCCATCCTGCTGCAGCCCGAGAAGCTCTACTCCAAGGCGGACTTCGAGCAGAGGCAGGGCGAGCTGTTCGCCACCAGGAAGGCCATCCTGGAGTCCTACCCTGGGCTGGACAAGGCCATCGTCACCTCCATCAAGAAATAGCCGCGCCCGGCGACGGCCGCGCGCGACACGATTGCGCAGCGCCCCGCGCCCCCACCGGGGGGCGCGGGGCGCTGATGTTTCGGGAGCCTCCCGTAGGAGGACGGCCCGTTCGCTTCCGGAGGACCGGCCTCGCTGCCTGCCGTCCCCCACCGGTCGAAGGCTCCCGCGATTCCGCCCTCCCCGGCTGGAGGATGCGCCCCCATGACCGCGCACCTGTCCGGCGCGTCGCCCACCAATTTCTCTTTATCTGGACCTTCGCGGCGCATTCGCGCTATCACGCAATCAGGCTGTCCGTCCTGGTTTGCCAACCATCTTCCGAAAGGGCTGGAGGTACGAGCCATGCACCCTGAAATCGCCGCAGAGGACGTCGAGCTGCTGCGCGCCCAAGGCATGAACGAGGAGGACCTGGCCCACTCCCTGGCCGTGGCCGAGCTGGCCCTGGACATCGCCGAGAGGACCGGCGCGGCCCTGGACATGCGCCTGGTGGCGCGCGGCGCCCTCTTCCACGACCTGGGCAAGACGGCGACCCACGCCATCGAGCACGGAAAGCTCGGCGCGGAGCTGGGCGCGAAGCTCGGCCTGCCGCCCGAGGTCTGCGCGGTGATGGAAAAGCACATCCGGGGCGGACTCAGCGAGGCCGAGGCGTCGGAGTTCGGGCTGCCCGTCAAGGACTACGCGCTGCACCGCCTGGAGGAGCGCGTCATCATCTATGCCGACAGGCTGGTGGACATCATCACCGATGGCAAGGTGCCCCTGAGCGGCCCGCGCGACGCCGAGGACCGCTTCGAGGAGATCCTGGCGGCCTACCCCAAATACGGCAAAAACGCCGTCACCATGGCCCGCTACTTCGGCTATCACCGGGAGATACAGGGGCTCATCGCGGCCGCGGAGAACATCTCCTCCCCGGCCTGAGCACGGAGTGCGGCTCCGGCGCTGCCCGCACCGGCGAGGCGGCCTTGGGCCTTACCGGATTGTCCGGATAGAATACGGCGGGGAGCATTTCACTCAGCTTGATCCCCCGGGGCCGCGACCGGCCCCGGCCCGCACCGTGGAGACCGCCCATGAGCCTGTTCGGATTTCTCAGGAAGAAGAACGCCTGTCTGCTCCTGGCCGACCCTGAGGACAGGGCCGCCCGCAAGTACCGCCATTTCCGCGACATGCTCGCGGAGAACGACGCGGTGCTCGACGGGCTCGCCGCCCTGGAGCAGACCTACTACGGGGGCGAGCCCTTCACCACGGGCGCGGTGCGGGGCGCCTGCCGCGCCATCGTGGAGTCCACCCGGTGCATGGCCGACGCCCTGAGCGAACTCTCGCAACGCCGCCATGAGGGGCTCTATCCCGCGCTGGACGCCGTGCTGGCCGGGGCGCTGGACGCCCTGGAACCGCGCACGGTGCGACAGGAAGGCCCCCTGGTGGTCCCGCTTTCGGCGGCGGGCGGGACGGGCGGCCCCGCGGCGCAGGACGCCCTGCTCGGCGGCAAGGGCTCCAAGCTGGCCCGGGTGCGAACCGACGCGGCCCTGCCCGCCCCGGACGGCTTCGTGCTGACCACCGCCGCGTTCAGGCTTTTTCTGCGCGCTTCCGGGCTCGATGAGCTGGCGGCGAAGGAGCTGGAGCCCGTCTCCCCCCTGAACCTGCCGGATCTGGAGGCCCGCTCGCTCAGGCTTCGCCGGGCCGTCCAGGACGCACCCTTTCCGCCCGAGGTCAGCGGCGCACTCGCCGCCGCCCTGGAGGATCTTGCCGCCGCGCAAGGCCCGGGGCTCACGCTGGCCGTGCGCTCCAGCGCCGTGGGCGAGGACGGCGCGGCCAGCTTCGCCGGGCAGTACGAGTCCGTGCTGAACGTGGCCCCGCAGGGGCTGGAGGCCGCCTGCCGCCAGGTCTTCGCCAGCAAGTACACCCCGCACGCCATCCTCTACCGGCTGCGCCACGGCCTGGAGGACGCGGACGCCCCCATGGCCGTGCTGGTGCTGGCCATGGTCCGCAGCCGGGTGAGCGGCGTATTGTACACGTCGGACCCTGCATCCCCCTCCGGCGGGGTCATGCGCCTGGACGCGGTGGAAGGCCTGGGCGAGAAGCTGGTCTCAGGCGAGGCCCGGCCGTCGGCCTACGCCCTCTCGCGCGAACCGCTGCGGGTGCTTTCGCGCCCGGAACCCGCCCTGCTCACTGAGGCCCAGGCCCTGGAGCTTGGGCGCATGGGCCTTAAGCTGGAGGCGTATTTCGGCTCCCCCCAGGACGTGGAGTGGTGTCTGGACCAGGAAGGCGCCCTGATTGTGGTGCAGTCCAGGCCGCTGGGCGCGCTGGAGCGGGACGAGGTCTCGGCCCAGGGCCAGGCCCAAGCCGACACTGATTGGGCGGCGGGGCTCACGGTGATCCTTCAGGGCGGAACCGCGGCCAGCGCCGGGGCCGCCAGCGGCGAGATCGCGCTCGTGGAGGGCGCTGTGCCCGAATCCATCCCGGAGGGGGCCATCCTCGCGGCCCGCAACGCCGCACCGGAGCTGGCCGCCCTGCTGGACCGGGCGGGCGGCGTGGTCACCGCCATGGGCGGCGCGGCCAGCCACCTGGCCTCGGTGGCGCGGGAGATGGGCATCCCGGCGCTGTTCGGCCTGCCCGGCTGCCCCGAGGCCTTCAGCCCAGGCCAGATCGTCACCCTGGACGCCAGCGGCGGGCGCGTGCTGGAGGGCCGGGCCGAGCTGCCGCCCTCCTCCCGGCCGCGTTCGCGCCTGGTGGACAGCCCCATGCACCGCCGCCTGCGGGCCGCGCTGGACCTGCTCGCGCCCCTGACCCTCACCGACCCCGATTCCGCCGGGTTCAAGCCCGAGAACTGCCGGACCCTGCACGACGTGGTGCGCTACGCCCACGAGATGGGCATGCGCGAGATGTTCGGGCTGTGCGACACCGCCGGGGCCGACGACCTGCCCGTGGCCCGGCTCAAGGCGCAGATACCGCTCATACTCTACTGCGTTGACCTTGGCGGCGGCCTGCGCGAGAACCTGACCACCTGCGACGACATCACCCCGGACGACCTGCGCAGCGCGCCCATGCTGGCCGTGTGGCGCGGGTTCACGCACCCCGGCATCACCTGGTCCGGCACCATCGCCTTCGACGCCAAGAGCTTCATGACCCTCATGGCCTCCTCCGCCACCGCCGAGGTGGGCGGGGGCGCACCGGGGGGGGACTCCTACGCCATGGTCGGTCGGGACTACCTGAACCTCTCGGCCCGCTTCGGGTATCACTTCGCCAACGTGGACGCCTTCTGCGGCCCCCAGGCCGGTCAGAACCACGTGACCCTGCGCTTCGCGGGCGGTGCGGGCGGCTTCACGGGCAAGTGCCTGCGCGTGGCCTTCCTCTCCCGGGTGCTGGCGAGGCTTGGCTTCACCGTGGAGGCCAGCGGCGACGTGCTGGACGCCTCCCTCAAGGGCGCGCCCATGCAGGCCACGCAGGACGCGCTGGACCAGCTCGGCCGCCTGCTGGCCAGCAGCAGGCTCCTGGACATGGCCATCACCGGGCAGGACGAGGTCGAGTCCATGGCCGAGGCCTTCCTACGCGGCGACTACGACCTGCTGGCCAAGCGCAGGGAGAACCCCCTGCCGGAATTCCACCTGGCCCTGGGCGACTGGGAGTGCCTCCCGGACGGCGCGGGACGCTGCGTCGCCCGGCAGGACGGCTCCAGGTGGGCCACGGGGCTCTCCAAGGGGCTGGCCTCGCTCATGGGCAGGCTCTCCGGCGGGCGCTACCAGCGCTTCCTGGACACCGTGGAGGCCTACTTCCACTTCCCGCTGGCCGTGGCCAAGGGATCGGAGATGGGCGACGGCCGGGCCGCCCTGATGGTGCGGCCCGTGGCGGGCGTCATCGACCAGGCCGCCGGGCTGGCCTTCGCCGTGCGCAGCGCGGGCACCTATCTGGTGCTGCGCGTCAACGCCCTGGAGGGCAACCTGATCCTCTTCGCCTTCAAGGACGGCCGCAGGACCGAGCTGGCCAGCACGCGCCTGCCCGTCGCGACCGGCCAGTGGCGGGAGCTGGCCGTGGAGGTGCGCGGCGGAACCGTCACGGGGTTCGTGGACGGCAAGCCCTACATCGTCCACCACTTCGACCAGCCGCCCGTGGGCCTGGTGGGCCTTTGGTCCAAGGCGGATTCCGTGGCCGAATTCGCGGATTTGGCGCAGTCCGGCGACGGGTTCGAGAAGCGCTACCTCGCTTCCGCCCCGGAGGAAGGTGCGGCCCCGCCCGAGAATGGAGACCAGGGGGCGGTCCATGAGGCGCAACCGTCTGTAAACCAGCAGGAGCTGCCGTGAACAGAACTCCATTCGCGATCCTGGCGGTGCTCTTGGCCCTACTGGCGTCATCCGCCGCATTTTCGGCATGGGCGGCGGGCGGTGACGATTTCGCACCGGCCAAGGGCCAGTGGGCCTGGGAGACCATCGATGGGGAGCGCGCTTTGAAGGTCGACGGCAGCCGGAACACCGCCGCGCCACGGGAACACTTCCCAATTGCGCTCTCCACCGGCACCAACGATTTCCGAAGCGGCGAGGTGTCCGTCCGGTTCAAGCCCCTCTCCGGGCGTTCCGACCAAGCCGGGGGGATCATGTTCGACTACAGGCAGAATGGGGACTATCTCGTGCTTCGGGCCAATGCCCTCGAAAGCAACCTCAACCTGTACCGTTATGCGTCGGGCCGCCGCACCCCGCTCAAGGAAGTGGCGAACGCCCCGGCCCCTGCCGGTGTATGGCATGAATTGCGGCTGGTCATCGACGGGAGCAAACTCAGGGGATACCTGGACGGCAAGGAACTGCTCAGTTTCGACCTCGGCCGGGAGGTTTCAGGGGGCGTCGGCCTGTGGTCCAAGGACGACAGCGTGACGGTCTTCAAGGATTTCAACGTCACATCCGCGAAGCAGTGACCCGCGCAGCCAGTTTACGGTTCACGAGACAACCGAGGCCCACACGATGAATGCAGGCAGCGCCGTCCCCCGGGTCACTCTGAAGGAGGCCTTCCGCTACTGGTTCCAGCTCGGGTTCATCAACTTCGGCGGCCCGGCGGGCCAGATCGCCATGATGCACAGGAATCTGGTGGATGAGCGGGGCTGGATCAGCGAGCAGGCCTTCCTGCGGGCGCTCAACTTCTGCATGCTTTTGCCCGGGCCGGAGGCGCACCAGCTGGCCGTGTACATCGGCTGGCGGCTCAACGGCCGCCCGGGCGGGGCCGTGGCCGGGTTGTGCTTCCTGCTGCCCTCCGTGGCGCTTATGCTGTTCCTCTCCTGGCTGGCCGCCGCGAAGGGGCATGTGCCCGCCGTGGCGGGCGTCTTCCACGGCATCGCGGCCGCCGTGGTGGCCATCGTGGTGGAGGCGCTCTACCGGCTCTCGAAGAAGTCCCTGCGGCACCCGGCGCTCTACGCCTTCGCGGGCGGCTCCTTCGTCCTGGGGCAGTTCTTCGGGGTGTCCTTCCCCATGATCGTGCTGCTGGCGGGGCTCGGGGGCATGGCCCTGGCGCGGGTTCGCCCGGACATTTTCTGCCGTACCCGCCCCGGCGCCCGGGAGTGCATCCCGGATGAACCCGGCGACACCGCGCCGCTGCCCCCGCTGACGCACGTCGCCAAGACCGTGGGCCTCTTCGCGGCCATCTGGGCGGCCGTGGTGCTGCCGGTGCTGGCCTGGCGGGGCGCCTCGGACACGCTCTCCCAGATCGCCCTCTTTTTCAGCAAGGCCCCCTTCGTAACCTTCGGCGGGGCCTACGCCGTCCTGGCCTACATCGTGGACCATGCGGTCCGGCTGGACTGGCTGACCCAGAGCGAGATGCTGCTCGGCCTGGGCCTGGCCGAGACCACTCCGGGCCCCCTCATCATGGTCACGCAGTTCGTGGGCTTCCTGGCGGCCTGGAACCAACCGGGGAACCTGACCCCTCTGGCCGCCGGGATCGCCGGGGGCCTGCTCACCACCTTCACCATGTTCCTGCCGAGCTTCATGTTCGTGTTCGCGGGCGCGCCCTACATCGAGGCCATCACCGCCGACCGCAGGCTCGGCGCGGCCCTGACGGGCATATCGGGCGCGGTGGTGGGGGTCGTGTTCAAGATCGGCGTCTATTTCGCCTGGCACACGTTCTTCCCCGCAGGCGGAGCCGACGTTTTCGCCATGGCCGTGGCCGTGGCGGCCCTGGCCGCGCTCGTGCGCTGGAAAGTCTCCATGCACGTTCTCGTCGGATTGAGCGGCGCGGCGGGCCTCTTGTGGCAATTGATCCGATAACCCAAGGAGAGTGACAATGCGCGGAAACCGGATGTTCGCCGCGGCGGCGGTCCTGGCGGTGCTGGGAATTTGCGGGGCTGGCGCCCTCCAGGCCAGGGAGAAGGCCGTCCAGACGCCTCCCAGAATGACGGCCCCAACCGGCATGGTCAGGCCGTCGGTCTCCACGGCGGCCGTAGAAGGGGCGACTTTTGCGGGCTCCCAGGCCTGCAAGGCCTGCCACGCCAAGGAGTTCAAGGAGTGGTCCGCATCCGGCCACGCCAACATGCTGCGCCCTTACGATGTTGGCATCGTCAAAGGCGATTTTTCCGGCCTGGAGCTGGTCTTCGAGGGGGTCGAGGTCGAGGACGCCGACAAGAACAAGGTCAAGATCGCACCCAAGGTGAAGGTCGAAACCAGGGACGATAAGCGCTACGTCACGCTGCTGGACGCCGATTCCCCGGCCAACGCCCAGAGCTACGAGGTGGTCGAGGTGCTCGGCTCCCTTTGGGAGCAGCAATATTACCTCAAGGTCGGGGACAAGGTGTACCCCAGCCCGGTCCGCTGGGTGGAGAACGACAAGCAGTGGCGCAAGAACGCCTTCGCGCCCTTCTGGTGGGCCGCCGACGGCACCCCCGACGGCAGGCCCAGGAAGCCGGAGGAGATGCCCGCCAAGCAGACCGTGGACTACCAGTGCAACGGGTGCCACACCACCGCCTTCAGCGCCAAGAAGGACGAGCAGGGCAAATACGCCTTCTCCCGCCTGGAAGGCGGCATCGGTTGCGAGCAGTGCCACGGCCCCGGCTCCAGGCACGTGGCCGCGCAGGGCCAGGGCGGCATCCTCAACCCCCGCAAGCTGGGCACCTGGCAGCAGGAGCAGCTCTGCGGGCAGTGCCACATCCGCGTGAGCAGCAAGCAGGACAAGGACTTCGCCTTCCCCCTGGGCTTCAGGAGCGGCCAAACCGACCTCCAGGACAAGGTCGAGTTCTGGAGCTACTCCACCAGGCCCGCCAACTTCTGGGGCAACGAGGACTCCAGGAAGAACCGCCAGCAATACCACGACACCATGCGTTCCGGGCACATGGCCGCCGGGGTGACCTGCTCCACCTGTCACTTGGACCACGCCACCAAGCACCTGACCTCCAGCCTCAAACTCCCCAGGGAACTGCAGTGCGTGGGCTGCCACACCGCCCAGAAGGCCCTGTACGAGGGCAGCGTCCACGCGTCCAAAGGGGTCGTCTGCGTGGACTGCCACATGTCCAAGATGGGCAACCGGGCCGGGGCAACGCAGAAGACCCCGAAGGACCCGTGGGACGTCTCGGCCCACACCATGCGGGTCGTGACGCCCGAGGAGGCCGACGTGTTCAGGATGCGCTCCAGCTGCGACAAGTGCCACAAGGACGCGGACCGGGCCGCGAAGGGGGCGGCGCTGATGGAGTCGAGGCAGGCCGTGCTCACGCAGGTCCAGAAACTCCAGTCCACTCCGGCGGGCGGCAAGGCCGCCTCACCGGCTGGAGAGAAAGCGAACCTGGTGCTGATGGACGGGTCCCTGGGCGCCCACAACCCGCAGAAGGCCCTCCAGTTGTTGCGGGCCGTGAAGTAACCGACCGCCAGGGCGCGGATGCAGCGCCTGGCCCTCCCTCGTGCAAAACGGCCGCCCTGGACGGGCGGCCGTTTCCCCCCGGCCCTGGCCCATGCGCTCCGGCCCGGCGGAGACGTTTTTTATGCCGCCGGGGCTTTACATTCTCCGGGCATAATGTACATTAGTTATTAAGTACGTATATTTGGACCGTCGCGGTTCCTTGCAGCGTCAGGAATCGCGTGCTGATCGCCGCATTTCTGATGTTGGGGAGGGCGTCGCTGAGACCCGCGACAGCCGCCCTGAAACGTATGCGCCGCCTTCCCGGACGCAGGGGCCGGGTGTCGCGGCCGCGACCGGAGTCCTTCCACATCTGCGCACGCCCGCTACGTAAAGGAAGTTTCATGAAGAAAGCCCTTCGCCTCGCGCCTCTGGTCCTTGGCCTGCTGCTCCTGGCCTCCGCCGCCCTCGCCCAGCCCGCCGCCCTGAAACTCCCCCCGCCGGGCAAGACAGACAAGTGCCCCGTCTGCGGCATGTTCGTTGCCAAATACAAGGACTGGCTGGCCTACGCCGTACTCACCGACGGCAAACTCCTCTATTTCGACGGCCCCAAGGACATGTTCCGCTTCGTGGCCGACCCGGGCCATTACCTGTCCGGTTTCAAGAAGGAACAGATCGCGGAGCTGTACGTGAGCGAGTTCTATTCGCTGAAGCCCATCCTGGCGCAGGACGCCTTCTACGTGGCGGGCAGCGACGCCTACGGCCCCATGGGGCACGAGCTTGTCCCCCTGGCCACCCAGGCCGACGCCGAGGCCTTCCGCAAGGACCACAAGGGCAAGCGCGTGCTGCGCTACGGCGACATCACCCCGGCCCTGCTCAAGGCCCTGGACTGATGCGCCCCTCCGACGCCTTCCTGGCCGTGACGGGCGGCCTGGGGTTCATCCTGGCGGGGCTGCTGGCCGGCTACCCCCTGGCTGACGCCGGCCGCCGCGACGCCCGCCTGGCCCTGGAGTCGCAACTGGTGGCCGAGCTGGGCCTGACCGACCTCTGCCTCTCCACCGAGGCCCGCTACACCAGGCACCTCTCCCAGGCGGACCTGTTCTCGGCCTTTCAGGACCATCCGCGCAGCCTGGAGCACTTCCCCAGCGGCGCGCTGCTGCCTCCGCCAGCCATTTTGACCGCGCTCGGCGGGCCCGTCGGCGGGTCCGATGTGGGGGAGGACAGGCCATGAGCTCCCTCGAACGCCAGCGCGCATTCCTCGACTACACCCTGGCCAGCCTGGTGCGGCGCAAGGCCAAGAACGGCGCGCTGGTGCTGGCGTATGCCCTGGTGGTGTTCCTGATCGCCTCGGTGATGTTCTTCTCCCGCGCCTTGCGCACCGAAGGGCAGGCCGTGCTGGCCGGGGCCCCGGAGCTGGTGGTGCAGCGGATGCTGGCCGGGCGCTTCGACACGATCCCCGCCTCCTACGCCGACTCCATCCGCAGGATTCGGGGCGTGAGCGAGGTGGAGCCCAGGCTGTGGGGCTACTATTTCAACCGGGCCGTGGGGGCGACCTTCACGGTGCTCGGCCTGCCGGACTTCGCCCACGCCGACGACGAGATCGTGGCCGGCCCGGCTGCCGCCAAGGCCTGGACCAACCTCCAGGACGGACGCTACCTCTTCCGCACCTTCAAGGGCGACTCCACCGGGTTCAAACCGGTGCAGGTGCTGCCCGAGGAGACGCGCCTCGTCTCCGCCGACCTGCTCATCATGTCCGAAACGGCCTTCCGCCAGGTGTTCGGCCTGCCCGAGGGCCAGTACACCGACCTGGCGGTCACGGTGCGCAACCCCCAGGAAATGCAGACCGTCACGGAGAAGATCCAACGCGAACACCCCGACACCCGGCCCATCCAGCGCGAGGAGATCCTGCGGACCTACGAGTCCGTGTTCGAGTGGCGCGGAGGCATGGTCATCGTGGTCTTCGCGGGGGCGGCCCTGGCCTTCTTCATCTTCGCCTGGGACAAGGCCACCGGCCTCTCCGCGGAGGAGCGCCACGAGATCGGCATCCTCAAGGCCCTGGGCTGGGACACCGCCGACGTGCTGGTGATGAAGTTCTGGGAGGGGCTGGCCATCTCGCTCACCTCCTTCCTGCTGGGCACCATCGCCGCCTACGCGCACGTGTTCCTGGCGGACGCGGGCCTGTTCGCCCAGGCCCTCAAGGGCTGGAGCGTGCTCTACGTGGACTTCCCCCTGAGCCCCGTGGTCAGCCCCACGGAGCTGCTGGCCCTGTTCTTCCTCTCCGTGGCGCCCTACACCTTCATAACCGTCATACCGGCCTGGCGGGCGGCCATCACCGACCCGGACACGGTCATGCGCGCGAGTTGAACCATGATCCGTGTTGAAAACGTCACCAAGGTCTTCAATCCCGGCAGGCCCAGCGAATACGTGGCCCTGCGCGGGGTGAGCGCGGCCGTGCCCGAGAACAAGGTGGTGGTGCTCACCGGCCCCAGCGGCTCCGGCAAGACCACCCTGCTCTCGCTGCTGGGCTGCATGGCCCGCCCCACCTCGGGGCGCATCCACCTGGGCGAGCGGGAGATATCCTCCCTGCCGGAGCGCTTCCTGGCGGAGCTCAGGCGCACGGCCTTCGGCTTCATCTTCCAGAGCTTCAACCTGGTGCCCGGGCTGACCACTCTGGAGAACGTGATGGTCCCGGCCTGCCCCCTGGGCCAGCCCCGCCACCAGGTGCGCGACCGGGCCGCCGCCCTGCTGGAGAAGTTCCGCCTGGGCGGGAAGATCGGGCAGACGGTGGAGAGCCTCTCCGGCGGCGAGAAGCAGCGCACGGCCATCGCCCGCGCCCTGATAAACGACCCGCCCACCATCATCGCCGACGAGCCCACCGCCAACCTGGACACCGCCCTCTCACTGGAATTCCTGGAGATCGTGGGCCAGCTGCGCGCGGAGGGCAAGACGTTCATCATCGCCAGCCACGACGCCATCGTGCACGAGGCGCAGGTGGTGGACCAGGTGATCAGCCTGCGCGACGGCATGGTCGTGCCCGCGGGCCCCCATGATTGTTAAGCCCGTCGTCCTCGCGCTGCTGCTGGCCTCGGGGCTCATCGGGGCGGTCATGGCCTACGCCGCGTGGCAGGGCGTGGCCATCCTGCGCCACTTCGACCTCTCCAGCGGCGACCCGCGCCAGCTGGCCCTGGAGCGCAAGACCTACCTGATCTCCACGATACTCTCCTATGTGATGGCCTTCGAGCTGCTCTCGCTGTTCCTGTTCATCTACGCCGGGGAGGATTTGCACACCCTGTTCGTGGGCGCCATGTGCGCGGTGGGCACCTTCAACGTCAACAGCTACGGCTACACCGCGCTGCTGCTCAAGATCGCCTCCGCCCTGGGCTGCGGGGTCTGGCTCATCGTCAACCACCTGGACAACCAGGGCTACGACTACCCCCTCATCAAGCCCAAGTACGCCATGCTCCTGCCGCTGACGGGGCTGGTGCTCTTCGAGGCCTACGTGCAGTTCGGCTACTTCTCGCACCTGTCCCCGAACCTCATCACCTCCTGCTGCGGGGCCGTGTTCAGCGAGGAATCCACGGGCCTGTCGGCCTCCCTGGCCCACCTGCCGCCCACCCTGGCCCAGATCCTCTTCTGGGGCGGGCTGGTGGCCCTGGCCCGCAGCGGCGCGCACTTCCTGGCCACGGGGCGGGGCGCGCGGCTCTTCGCCTGGCTGTCCGGGGCCATGTTCCTCATTGGCATCCTGGCCCTGCTCTCCTTCATTTCGGTCTACTGGTACGAGCTGCCCACGCACCACTGCCCCTTTTGCCTGCTCAAGGCGGAGTTCCACTGGATCGGCTACCCGCTCTACGCGTCCCTGCTGCTGCTGGGCGTCTGCGGGGCCGGGGTCGGCGCGGTGGAGCGGGCGCGGGGCATCCCCTCCCTGGCCCAGGCCCTGCCGCGCCTGCAGCGCCGCCTCTGCATGGCCGCGCTGGCCGGGGCCGGGGCGCTGGCCGCCATCGCCGTCTGGCCCATGCTCGTCTCCGACTTCACACTGGGATAGGAAACCATGAACGTATCCGCCCCCCGATCCAACGCATTCCCCCTGGCCCGGCTCATAGCCCTCGTGGCGGCCGTCTGGATTCTGGCCCTCGCGGCCGCTTGCTCCCAGAGCCCCGAGAAAGCCCCCGCGAGCGGCAACGGGCAGACCGCGCCCAAGGCCGCCGGGAGCGAAACCACCGAGGGCAAGCTGGTGCTCTACGCCTGCCCCATGAACGACATCCCTCCCCTGCCCGCGCCCGGCAAGTGCCCGGTCTGCGGCATGGAGCTGGTCCCGGTGGTCACGGGCGACATGGAGCCCGGGGCCGCCGCCCACAACCATCTGGACCCGGCGCAGATGCGCCTGGCGGGCATCAGCACCTCGCGCGTGGAAAGCCGCTACGTGAACGCCTCGGTGGACCTCTACGGGCAGATCGAATACGACGACGCCTTCATCACGGACATCAACGCCCCCGTGAACGGCATTGTGGACAGGGTCTACATCCGCCGCAGCGGCGAGTACATCCGCACGGACCAACGCCTCTTCGACTTCTACTCCGCCGACATCCAGGACGTGGAAATCCAGATGCTGGAGCAGGTGCGCATAATCCCGGACATCGTCTCGCGGCTGCTGGGCCAGCCGGTCAACCAGGCGCTGCGCTCATCGTCGGCGGCCCCGCCCGACGAGAAGGCCATCCAGGACGCCCAGCGCAAATTCGCCATGCTGCGCTCCCGCCTGAAGGGCTTCGGCCTGCCCGACAAGGACATCACGCAGGTGCTGCGCCTGGAGCGGCCCCCCGGCGTCGTCCCCATCCGCATGCCCAACCTGACCTCCAACGTGGGCGGCGTCATCATCGAGAACAACACCGTCCAGGGCGCATACGTCAACAAGGGCACCCGCCTGGTCAGGATCGCGGACCCCAACTTCGTGCTGGCCAGTTTCGACGCCTTCGAGCAGGACTTCCCCTGGCTGCGCATCGGCCAGGAGGTGGAGTTCTCCTCCCCGGCGCGCCCCGGCGAATCCTTCTGGGGCAAGGTCATCATCATCGAGCCGACCTTCAGCGAGAAGAACAAGACCTTCCGGGTGCTGGTGGGCTACAACGACATCAAGGCCCTGCTGCGCCCCGGCATGAGCCTGCGCGGCAAGGTCAAGGCCCTGCTGGACAGGGAAGGCAGGCCCACCAGCCCGGGCATGGCCCCCGAGCGCGCACCCTTGGTCATCCCCGATACGGCCCCCCTGGTCACGGGCGGACGCGCCGTGGTCTACGTGGCGGTGCCCGGCAAGCCCGGAGTGTTCGAAGGCCGCGAGATCGTGCTCGGCCCCAAGGCGGACGGAGTCTACGTGGTGCAGTCCGGCCTGGCGGAGGGCGAAGAGGTGGTCACCAACGGGGCCTTCAAGCTCGACAGCGAGCGCCAGATCATGGCCAAGCCGAGCATGCTCCAGCCCGAGGGGCTCGTTCGCCTGCAGGATTTCGGCATCAACGTGCCGCCCCCCGCCACCATCGAACTGCCGGCCAGCGAACGCCCCAAGGGGCCCTCCCCGGTTCCGGCGTTCCCGCCCGCCGGGATATACGGGGCCGAGGGCGCCGTGGTTCCGGAGGATACCCGGCCCAGTACGGCCGAACCGCAGTTGGACGAGGACTACAAGTTCATCCTGCGCTACAAGGGCCACCGCCCCCCGCCCGGACAGGGCGGACAGACCCAGGCCGCACCACAGGCCGCACCCCAGGCCGCACCACAGGCCGCACCCCAGGCCGCACCCCAGGGCGCACCACAGGCCGCGCCACAGAGCGCGCCACAGAGCGCACCAAGGACCGCGCCGCAGCCCAGGCCCCTGGCCCCGGCGGCCCCGCCGGTCCTGGCAACCCCACCCGCCCCGGCGGCCCCGCCGGCCCAGGCGGGCGAGTGAGCAGGCGAGGCGCATGGTGAGCAAGCAATCACCCGACAAGCCCGGCCTGCCCGTGGAACCCCTCTCCGGCCCGGCCCAAGGGACCGGGCCGCTGGGGCGCGTGCTGTCCTTCTGCCAGCGCCAGAAGCTCGTGGTCGCCCTGCTGACCGCCCTGACCATTGTGGGCGGCCTGGCCGTGGCCCCGTTCGACTGGAACCTGCCCTGGCTCTTGCGCTCCCCCGTGGCCGTGGACGCCATCCCCAACATCGGCGAAAACCAGCAGATCGTCTTCTCAGAGTGGTCGGGCCGCTCCCCGCGCGACGTGGAGGAGCAGGTGACCTATCCGTTGACCACGGCACTGCTCGGGGTGGCCGGGGTCAAGACGGTGCGCTCAAACTCCTCGTTCGGGTTCTCGGAAGTCTATGTGGTCTTCGAGGAAGGGGTGGATTTCTACTTCGCCCGCGCCCGCATCCTGGAGAAGCTGGCCAGCCTGCCGCCCGGCCTGTTGCCCACGGGGGTGGCCCCGCGCCTGGGCCCGGACGCCACGGCCCTGGGCCAGGTGTTCTGGTACACCCTGGACGGGCTGGATACGGCCGGCCGCTTCGTGGGCGGCTTCGAGACCAGCGAGCTGCGCACCCTGCAGGACTACTACCTGCGCTACGCCCTGCTGGCCGTGCCCGGCGTGGCCGAGGCGGCCTCCATCGGCGGCTTCGTGCGCGAATACCAGGCCGAGCTGGACCCGCAACTGCTCAAGGCCTACGGCGTCTCCCTGGAGGAAGTGGCGGCCGCCGTGCAGAAGTCCAACCTGGATGTGGGCGCGCGCACCCTCGAGATCAACCGCGTGGAATACCTGGTGCGCGGCCTGGGCTTCATCAAGAGCCTGGACGACCTGGGCAAGACCCTGGTGGCCACCCGGGACGGGCGGCCCGTGTTCCTCAAGGAGCTCGGCGCGTTGAGCTTCGGCCCGGCCCTGCGCCAGGGCGCCCTGGACAAGAACGGCCACGAGGCCGTGGGCGGCGTGGTGGTGACGCGCTTCGGGGCCAACCCCATGGAGGTCATCGCCGGGGTCAAGGCGGCCATCGCCCGCATCGAGCCCTCCCTGCCCAAGCGCACCCTGCCGGACGGCACCGTGAGCCAGGTGAAGGTTGTGCCCTTCTACGACCGCTCCGGCCTCATCAAGGAGACCCTGCACACCCTGGACGAGGCCCTGGTCTCCGAGATCCTGGTCACGGTGCTCGTGGTCCTGGCCATGGTGATGAACCTGGGGGCCTCCGCGCTCATCTCGGCCCTGCTGCCCCTGGCCGTGCTGCTGACCTTCCTGGCCATGAAGGCCTTCGGGGTGGAGGCCAACATCGTGGCCCTGGCGGGCATAGCCATCGCCATTGGCACCATGGTGGACATGGGCATCATCCTCACCGAGAACATCCTGCGCAGGCTGGGCGAGGCCCCGCCCGGCGAACCCCTGCCCCGCACGGTCTTCCTGGCCTCGCGCGAGGTGGGCGGAGCGGTGCTGGCCTCCATCGCCACCACCATCATCGGCTTCCTGCCCGTCTTCTTCATGACCGGGGCCGAGGGCAAGCTGTTCCGCCCGCTGGCCTTCACCAAGACCTTCGCCCTGACGGCCTCCCTGGTGGTGGCCCTTGGGCTCATCCCCCCGGCGGCCGAGCTGATCTTCAAGCGCAGGGGCCTGGACCGCTCGAGGGATTTCTCCCCCTACGAGCTGGCGGTCTACGGCGGAGCGCTGCTGGCCATCTTCCTGGACGCCGCCGCGGGCCTGGCCATGACCGCCGTGGGCGGGCTGTACCTGGCCCGGCGGTTCGTATCGCCAGAGCGCAGGGCGCTTCTCACCCGCGCGGCCGTGTGGACGGCCATCGCCGGGGTGGCCCTGCTGCTTGCCCGCCACTGGCTGCCCCTGGGGCCGGAGCGCGGCGTCATGCGCAACCTGGTGTTCGTGGGCCTTGTCCTCGGGGCCTGGCTGGGCCTGTTCCACCTGTTCCATCGCCGCTACGCCCGCGTGCTGGCCTGGTGCCTGGAGCACAAGGCCGCCTTCCTGGCCATGCCCGCCGCCCTGGTGCTGCTGGGCGGGCTGGTGTGGCTGGGCTTCGGCGGCATGTTCGGCTGGCTGCCCGAGTTCATGCGCGCCTCCGCGCCCCTGGCCGCCATGGAGCGCGCCTTCCCGGGCCTGCAGAAGGAGTTCATGCCCCCGCTGGACGAGGGTTCCTTCCTGTACATGCCCACCACCATGCCCCACGCCTCCACGGCCGAAGTGCTGGACATCGTGCAGCGCCAGGACGAGGCCCTGCGCCGCGTGCCCGAGGTGGCCTCCGTGGTGGGCAAGCTCGGCAGGGCCGAATCCCCCCTGGACCCCGCGCCGCTCAACATGATCGAGACGGTGGTCAACTACCACCCCGAGTTCCTGGCCGACGAGGACGGCGCAGTGCTGCGCTTCAGGTACGACCCGGACGCCGTTGGGTACGCCGAGAACCGCGAGGGGGTGCCCGTGGCCGCCCCGGACGGGATCGGGTACTTCGTGCGCGGGGTCTACGCCCGCGACGAGGAGCGCCGCCTCGTGCCGGACCCCTCCGGACAGCCCTTCCGCTTCTGGCGGCGCGCCCTGGACCCCGCCCTCAACCCCGGCCGCGCGGCCTGGCCCGGCGTGCGCGGCCCGGAGGACATCTGGGCCGCCGTGGCCGCCGCCGCGCGCATGCCCGGCGTGACCACCGCGCCCAAGCTGCAGCCCATCTCGGCCCGCCTGGTCATGCTCCAGAGCGGCATCCGGGCCTCCGTGGCGGTGCGGGTCAAGGGCCCGGACGTGCCCAGCGTGGAGAAGTCCGCCGAGCTCATCGAGCGTTTCCTGCGCGACATCAAGGTCATCGAGCCGTCCTCCGTGCTGGCGGACCGCATCACGGCCAAGCCCTACCTGGAAATCGCCATCGACCGGGGCAGGGCCGGGATGTACGGCCTCACGGTCCAGGCCGTGCAGGACGCCATCGAGACGGGCCTGGGCGGGCGCGTGGTCACCACCACGGTGGAAGGCCGGGAGCGCTACCCCGTGCGCCTGCGCTACCAGCGCGAGCTGCGCGACGACCCCAAGGCCATCGGCGCGCTGCTGGTGACCACCCCCGAGGGCGCGCAGATACCCCTGGGCCAGGTGGCGGAGGTGCGCTACAGCCCCGGCCCGAATATGATCCGCGGGGAGGACACCTTCACCGCCGCCTACGTGATCTTCGACGGCAAGGCCGGGGTGACGCCCATCCACGCCGTGGAGTCCGCCAAGGCCTACCTGGACTCCATGCGCGAGGCCGGGCTGCTGGAGCTCCCGCCGGGCGTCTCCTACGACTTCACCGGCACCTTCGAGAACCACGCCCGGGCCGAAAAGCGGCTGGCCTTCATCCTGCCGCTGACCATGGCGCTGATCTTCCTGGTGATCTACATGCACTTCTCCTCGGTGAGCACCTCGCTCATCGTGTTCTCGGCCATCCCCGTGGCCTGGGCGGGCGGCTTCGTCATGATCTGGTTCTACGGCCTGCCCTGGTTCATGGACGTGAGCATCTTCGGCGTGAACATGCGCCAGCTCTTCCAGATGCACGAGCTGTCGCTCTCCCTGCCGGTGTGGGTCGGCTTCCTGGCGCTGTTCGGGGTGGCCACCAACGACGGCGTGGTCATGGCCACCTACCTGCGCGACCGCTTCCTGGAGCACGCGCCGCAGGACGTGGCCGCCATCCGGGCCGCCACCATCGAAGCGGGCCTCAAGCGCGTGCGCCCCTGCCTGATGACCACCGCCACCACCATCCTGGCGCTGATCCCGGTGCTGACCTCGCGCGGGCGCGGCGCGGACCTGGTGGTGCCCATGGCCATCCCGCCCTTCGGGGGCATGGTCTTCGTGCTGGTGACCATGTTCGTGGTCCCGGTGCTGTGGTGCTGGATGCAGGAGAGGAGGCTGGCGCAGCGGGACTCGCCCGAAGCGGAGGATTGAGGCTCCGTGTGGCGCGCCCTGGGTGGAGTCGGCCGCCTTCGCAGCGCGCCTTAGGGAGGATTGGGCCGCCGCAGCAGCGTGTTTCAGGCTGGAATCGGCCGCTTAAACGGCGCGCCTTGGGACAAGTTGGGCCGCCAGAGCGGCATACCCGAGTAACGAAACGAAAACGCGGCGCTTCACCTGTGTGGAGCGCCGCGCTTGTTTTGGTTCCCCCGCCGCTTGCGCGGCGGGGGGCTTTGTCAGCTTACAGCACGTCGAAACGGTCCAGGTTCATCACCTTGGTCCAGGCGGCGACGAAGTCGTCCACGAACTTCTTCTGGGAATCCGCGCAACCGTAGACCTCCGCGATGGCCCGCAACTGGGAGTTGGAGCCGAACACCAGGTCGACCCGGGTGCCGGTCCACTTGGGCGCGCCCGTGCCCCGGTCGCGGCCCTCGAACAGCTCGTTCTCCTCCGTGACCGGCTTCCACACGGTGCCCATGTCCAGCAGGTTCACGAAGAAGTCGTTGGTGAGCGTGCCGGGCCGGTCGGTGAACACGCCGTGCGGGGTCTGGCCGTAGTTGGCACCCAGCACGCGCAAACCGCCCAGGAGCACGGTCATCTCCGGCGCGGTCAGGGTCAGCAGTTGGGCCTTGTCCACCATGAGCTCCTCGGCGGTCACGGAGTACTTGGCCTTGAGGTAGTTGCGGAAAGCGTCGGCCTTGGGCTCCAGCACCGCGAAGGAGGCCGCGTCGGTCATGCCCTCCGAGGCGTCGGTGCGCCCGGGGGTGAAGGGCACGCTCACCATTTGGCCCGCGTCCTTGGCGGCCTTCTCCACGGCCGCGCAGCCGCCCAGCACGATCAGGTCCGCCAGGGAGACCTCCTTGCCGCCGGACTGCGAGGCGTCGAACTCGACCTTCACGCCCTCCAGCGCGGCCAGCACCTTGGCCAGATGCACGGGCTGGTTGACCTCCCAGTCCTTCTGTGGGGCCAGGCGGATGCGCGAGCCGTTGGCCCCGCCGCGCTTGTCCGAACCCCGGAAGGTGGAGGCGGCGGCCCAGGCGGTGGATACCAACTCGGCCACGGAGAGCCCGGTGGCCAGGATGGCGGCCTTGAGGTCCTTGGCGTCTTTTTCGTCGATGAGGTCATGATCCACGGCGGGGACGGGGTCCTGCCAGATGAGCTTCTCCTGCGGCACGTCCGGCCCCAGGTAGCGCGAGATGGGGCCCATGTCGCGGTGGGTGAGCTTGAACCAGGCGCGGGCGAAGTCATTGGCGAGCTTCTCGGGGTTCTTCAGGTAGTTGCGCGCGATGGGCTCGTAGATGGGGTCGAAGCGCAGCGAGAGGTCCGCCGTGGTCATCATGGGCCGGTACTTCTTGTTCTTGTCCTGCGCGCCCTCGACCATGTCCTCGGGGGCCACGTCCTTGGCGAGCCACTGGTTGGCTCCGGCCGGGCTCTTCACCAGCTCCCACTCGTACTTGAGCAGGGTGGTCAGGTAGCCCATGTCCCAGGTGGTGGGGTGGGCCTTCCAGGCGCCCTCGATGCCGCTGCCGATGGTGTCGGCGCCCTTGCCGCTGCCGAAGCTGCTCTTCCAGCCCAGGCCCTGCTCCTCAAGGCCGGCGCCCTCGGGCTCGCGGCCCACGTGCGCGGCGTCGCCCGCGCCGTGGCACTTGCCGAAGGTGTGCCCGCCCGCCACCAGGGCCACGGTCTCCTCGTCGTTCATGGCCATGCGGGCGAAGGTCTCGCGCACGTCGCGGCCGGAGGCCACCGGGTCGGGGTTGCCGTTGGGCCCTTCGGGGTTCACGTAGATCAGGCCCATCTGCACGGCGGCCAGGGGGTTGTCCAACTGGCGGTCGCCCGAGTAGCGGGTGTCGCCCAGCCAGGTGTCCTCCGCGCCCCAGTAGATGTCCTGCTCGGGCTCCCACACGTCCACGCGCCCGCCGCCGAAACCGAAGGGTTTCAGCCCCATGGACTCGATGGCGCAGGTGCCCGCCAGGACCATGAGGTCCGCCCAGGAGATCTTGCGGCCGTACTTCTGCTTGATGGGCCAGAGCAGCCTGCGGGCCTTGTCCAGGTTGACGTTGTCGGGCCAGCTGTTCAGGGGGGCCAGGCGCTGGCTGCCGGAGCCCGCGCCGCCGCGCCCGTCGCCCACGCGGTAGGTGCCCGCGCTGTGCCAGGCCATGCGGATGAAAAGCGGTCCGTAGTGGCCGTAGTCGGCGGGCCACCACTCCTGCGAGTCGGTCATCAGCGCGAAGAGGTCCTTCTTTACGGCTTCGAGGTCGAGCTTCTTGAACTCTTCCGCGTAGTTGAAATCCCTCCCCATAGGGTTGGATTTGCAGGAATGCTGGTGCAGGATGTTGAGGTTCAACTGATTGGGCCACCAGTCGCGGTTCGAGGTGCCGCTCCCGGCCACCTGCCCGCTGGATCTGCCCGTCACCGGGCATTTCTTCCCGTCGCTCATAAACCAACCTCCATGGATGTGAAATTCATTGCATGCATCGGACAGAACTCCACCATGAGAAAGCTCGGGCTGAAGCTCGATGCAGGACGCCAGCAGGACATGCTTCCACGCCGTTTTGCGTCCTGACTGAAATTCTCACGAGCCTCCGTCAAGATTCCGCGAATCTGCCTGCTCCTTCCTGGCGCAGGCATGGCAAATGCCCTTCACTTCGACCTGCGTCCTCTCTATGGAGCCTATGGCCGCCACGGATTCGGGGAGCACAAGCCTGTCCAGCTCCTCGCTGTAGAAATCGCGCGTCAGGCCGCAGCGTATGCAGACGAAATGATGATGGCGCGTCAGGTTGGCGTCGAAGCGCGTGCGGTCCTGGGTTGGGCCGAGAGTCGTCACGATCCCCATCTTGGTAAGCCACCACAACGTTCTGTACACGGTATCCAGCGACACGTTCGGAAGCCGCGCGCGCACGCCCCTGTAGACCGACTCCGCATCCGGGTGCTCCTCGCTTGCTGCGATTTCTTTAAATATCTCGAGGCGCTGCGACGTCAGCTTCTCCCCGGCGGCCTTGCAGGCCTGCTTGAACGCCTCCAGCCGGCGTTCGGCTTCCACTGGGTCCAGGACCATAATCCCCCCGGCATGGTAGGAATACATTCCTATTTAGAGGTATCATCGATTCGCTTGTTTCTGTCAAGAAAAACACA
The DNA here is from genome assembly GCF_022808715.1 of Fundidesulfovibrio agrisoli. Classification (GTDB taxonomy): domain Bacteria; phylum Desulfobacterota; class Desulfovibrionia; order Desulfovibrionales; family Desulfovibrionaceae; genus Fundidesulfovibrio; species Fundidesulfovibrio agrisoli. Next base: position 47,845 of record NZ_JAKZKX010000016.1, on the reverse strand, counting down.
AGATACTTTTCATGACTCGTTGAAGCAAGAAAGGCGGCACCGAATTGATGGCCCGGTACTCTCGGGAAGTGCGGCGAACGCCGCACAAAATGGAAGGGCCCGGCTTGCGCCGGGCCCTTCCCCCCTTTCGTGAGGCCGCATGAACCCGGCCAAACGTTTGCTCATCTAGTTCATGAGCCCGACCACCACCAGCAGGCTCTCCAACTCGTCCACGGAGAGCGGCTTGGGGCTGACGAACATCTGGTTCTCCGAAATCTTCTTGGCCAGCGCCCTGTACTCGTCCGCCCGCGGGTGCTCGGGCGTGTGGCCGATCACGGTCTCGCGGTTGATCTCAGCCTTCTGCACCTGGTTGTCGCGCGGCATGAAGTGGATCATCCGGGTGCCCGGACGGGGAGTTTCATCACCATTCCCGGAAAAATCGGCATAAACTTGAATATTTATCCCCGGTGTACGAAACACGGCATACGTCAGGGGACTTGGCCGCAAGGCACCGCCCACCACCGGACCGCAGCCCGATCCATGCGGCCAACCGGCTCCGGCGCTAAACTCCGCCCAACACGGCGGCATGCCCCGATAGCAGACCCACGAGCCGACCATGCAGTTGCGCCTCGATTGCCGCAAAATTCTCCCCCGCTTCACCCTGGAAGCCTACGTGACCCTGGAAGGCCCGGGCATCACCGCGCTGGTCGGCCCATCCGGCGCTGGCAAGACCACCCTCCTGCGCCTGATCGCCGGGCTCGAAAGGCCCGACGCGGGCACCATACACTTCCAGGACGCGCTCTGGGCCGACTACCAGCTGGACGTCTTTCTCGAACCGTGGAAGCGGCCCGTGGGCATGCTCTTCCAGGACTTCGCGCTCTTCCCCCACCTCACCCTGCTGGAGAACGTGCTCTTCGCCACGGGCGACAGGCCCTACGCCGAATCCCTCATGCGCTCCATGAACATCTGGGAGCTGCGGGACAAACGCCCCGGCACGGTCTCCGGCGGGGAGACCCAACGTTGCGCCGTGTGCCAGGCCCTGGCGCGCAAGCCCGAGCTGCTGCTGCTCGACGAGCCTTTCTCCGCCCTGGACCCTCCGACACGCAGGGCGGTGGGCGAACAGCTCGCGCGCAGGGCGGACGAACTCGGCATTATGATGGTTCTCGTGACGCACACCATCGAGGAGGCGTTCCACCTCTCCTCGCGGGTGCTCACGCTGGTCGGCGGGCGTTTCGCCACGGGCTGGATCGAGGAAACAGTGACGCAGATGGAGCGCGACGCGCAGGACTGCCGCTCGCTCCTATCCCGAATGCAATCAGACAGGAGGATACATCAATGAGACCCCGCTTCATCGCGGCCTCGCTGCTCATACTGGCGGTTTGCGCCTCGGGCGCGGCGCACGCCGGACCCGTCACCATCGGTGCGGGCGCGGGCTATAAGCGCCTGCTTGTGGAGCTCAACACGGCCTTCAGCGCCAAGACGGGCATCAAGATCGAGGAGAGCTACGGCCATCTGGGGCAGATTACAGCCCAGGCCAAGGAGGGCGGGCGCTTCGACGTGATTTTCGGGGATCTGGCCTTCTTCCAGACCGTGCCGGGCCTCGGGGAGCTCAAGCACGCGGCGGTCGGCAAGGGCCGCCTGGTGGTGGCCTGGGCCAAGGGCGCGCCCGTCAAGGCCCCCTCGGACATCGCCAAACCCGCTGTCGACCGGGTCGCCATCCCCGACGCCAAGAGCGCCATCTACGGCAAGGCCGGGATGGAGTTCCTGGAGCGCTCCGGCATGCTCGCGGCCGTGAAACCCAAGCTGATCGAGGTGGCCACCGTGCCCCAGGTCACGGCCTATCTGATGAGCGGCGAGGTGCAGGCCGGGCTGGTCAACGTCACGGACGCCATGGGCGCGGGCGACAAGATCGGCGGATACGCCCCGGTGGATCAGGCCCTGTACGACCCGATCCTCATCGTCGGCGCGGTCATGCCCGAGGCGGCCGCCAAGGGCGACGTGGCCCGCTACCTCGAGTTCCTGGCCACGCCGGAAGCCAGGGCCATCGCGGAAAAGCACGGGCTGTGACCGGACCTTCCGCCCTGCTGGAGCTGCTCGCGCAGCCGCGCGTGCTGTTCCCGCTGGTGCTCACCGCCAAGGCGGCGCTGTTGACCATCCCCCTGCACCTGGCGGCGGGGCTCGGGCTCGGGGCATACCTCGCGCGCCCCAAAGCCCCGCTGCGGGGCCTGGTGGAGATGGCCGTGACGCTGCCCCTGGTGTTTCCGCCTGTGGCCATCGGTTTCGCCCTGCTTCTCCTGTTGGGGCGCAAGAGCATGATCGGCTCCTGGCTGCTGCACGGCTTCGGGCTGGAGATCGTCTTCTCCTTCTGGGGGGTGGTGCTGGGCTCGTTCATCGCCGGACTGCCGCTGATCGTGCGCCCGGTGCAGTCCGCCATCCGCTCCTTTCCTGAGCGCGCGGTGGAGGCGGCCCTGGTGCTGGGCAAGACCAGGCTCCAGGCCTTCTTCCTGGTGGTGCTGCCCAACGTGCGGCGCACGGTGGCCGCCGGGCTCATCCTCGCCTTCGGCCGCTCCCTGGGGGAGGTCGGCATCACCATGATGCTCGGCGGCAACATCCTGGGGCGCACCAACACCCTGTCGCTTGAAATCTACAACGCGGTGTCCACAGGCGAGTTCGAAACCGCCCTGGCGCTCTCGACCATCCTGGGCTGCGCCTCGTCGCTGATCTTTCTGGTCTTGAAACGCCTCGGGGCGCTCTGAACCAAACAATGCGCCCGCCGCTCCCGCGAGGGGCGCATCCGTCGCCGACGCCTTGACAAACCCTCCACGTTGATTCATTCGAATGAATGAATACAACGTCAGGAATCACGCTGACAAGGCGGCGCGCATGGAGACCAACACGAAGGGGCGGCTCATCGAAGCGGGCCTCAAGCTCTTCGGCCTGCACGGCATGGAGGCCACCTCCACGCGGTCCCTGGCCCAGGAGGCCGGGGTGAACCTCGCGGCCATCCCGTACCATTTCGGGGGCAAGCAGGGGCTCTACCACGCTGTCCTGGAGCACATCGTCAGCATGAAGACGCAGGAGCTCGGCCCCTGCCTGGAGAGAGCGCACCGGGCCTGCGAGGCTCCGGGCACCGGGCGGGCCGGGCTCGTCCTGGCCCTGCGGGAGCTGATCCGGGAGTTGGTCGTCTCCATGCTGGAAAGCCAGGAATCCCGTTTGTGCGCGCGGATCATGCTCCAGGAGCAGATAGCGCCCACGGCCGGCTTCAACATACTCCACGAAAAATTCCTGCTGCGGGTGCATGGGACGCTCCGGTGCCTGCTTGGCCGGCTGCTGCGCCTGCCCGCCGACTCGCTGGAGCTGCAACTGCACACCCTCTCCATCATGGGCCAGATGTTCATCTTCCGCGTGGGGATGCACAGCCTGCTCGCCCTGGTCGGCGGCGACAGGTTGCCGGAGGAGCACGTGCAGGCCATAGTCCACGTCTGCACCAGGCAGGCCGAGGCACTGATCGAGGGCCTCGCGGCCGGGCCTTCCGGGGGCAACGCATGAAACGCATATTCCTTTGGCTGGCGGCGGCGCTGATCGCCTGCGCCCTGGTCTGGCTCTGGGCCGCCCGCAACGGGCGCGAGGGCGAGGGCCTCAGGCTCTACGGCAACGTGGACATCCGGCAGGTGGACCTGGCGTTCAGGGTGCCCGGCAAGATCGCGACGGTCCTGGTGGACGAGGGCGACACGGTCAGGGCCGGGGACGTGTTGGCCGAACTCGACGCCCAACCCTACAAGGACGCCTTGGCCAAGGCCAAGGCGGAGCGCGACGCGGCCATGGCCTCCATGAACAAGTACCGCGCGGGCTTCCGCGCCGAGGACATCGCCCAGGCCAGGGCCGAGGTGGCGCAGCTCCAGGCGCAGGTGGAGAACGCCGACCGCCTGGCGCGCCGCCGCAAGGACCTGCTCAAGGACGCCGCCGTCTCCGTGGAGGAGAGCGAATCGGCCGCCTACAGCCGCGACGCCCTGCGCGCCCAGCTTCTGAAGGCGCGCAAGGCCCTGGACCTGCAGCTCGCGGGCTACCGCGCGGAGGACGTGGCCGCGGCCGAGGCGTCCTACCGCTCCGCCCAGGCCTCGGTGGAGACGGCCGAAACGGACCTCGCCGACACCAGGATCGTGTGCCCCTCGGACGGGCGCGTGCTCTCGCGGGTGCGCGAGCCCGGGGCCGTGGTGGCTGGCGCGGCCACGGTGCTTGTGGTGGCCGTGGACAGGCCGGTGTGGGTGCGGGCCTACGTTCCCGAGCCGGACCTGGGCAGGGTGCGCCCCGGCATGCCCATGCTGGTTTTCACCGACAGCAGGCCGGACAAGCCCTACGCGGGCAGCGTGGGCTTCATCTCCCCCACGGCGGAGTTCACGCCCAAGAACGTTGAGACCCAGGCGCTCCGGACGGACCTCGTCTACAGGCTGCGCGTTATCGTGGAGAACCCCGACGACGGCCTGCGCCAGGGCATGCCCGTCACCGTCAGGCCCGCCGAGGGCGACGCGGGCGGGCGGAAGCGATGACTCCCCCCCTTGTCGTGGCGACAGGGCTGAGCATGCGCTTCGCCCGTCAGGATCCGCCCGCGCTGGACGGCATCACGGCGGACATCCCGGCCGGGCGGGTCACGGGGCTCGTCGGCCCGGACGGGGCGGGCAAGACGACCTTCATCCGGCTGCTGGCGGGCCTGCTGCACCCCACGCAGGGCGGCCTCACCGTGCTGGGCCTCGATCCCGTCACGCGGGCGGACGCCATCCACGCGCGCATCGGCTACATGCCCCAGAAGTTCGGCCTCTACGAGGACCTGAGCGTGGCCGAAAACCTGCGGCTCTACGCCGAGGTGCGCGGCCTGCCCCCGGACGAGGAGGCCGAGACGTTCCGCCGCCTGCTCGACTTCACCGGCCTGGAGCAGTTCACCGGGCGGCTGGCCGGGCGGCTCTCCGGCGGCATGAAGCAGAAGCTCGGGCTGGCCTGCGCCATGATCCGCAAGCCGGAGCTGCTGCTCCTGGACGAGCCCAGCGTCGGGGTGGACCCGATCTCGCGGCGCGAGCTCTGGCGCATGGTCAAGGCCCTGGCGGCGCAGGGCATCGGGGTGCTCTGGAGCACCTCCTACCTGGACGAGGCCGAGGCCTGCGACCACGTCCTGCTCTTCGCGCGGGGGCGGATGCTCTTCACCGGCGAGCCTTCGGAGCTGACGGGCCGGGTGCGGGGCCGGGTGTTCCAGGTGCGCGGCATCGGCGGCGGCCGCAGGGCGGTCCTGCGCCGGGGGCTGGAGCTGCGGGGGGTGATCGACGGCGTCATCCAGGGGCGCAACGTGCGCTTCGTGTTGGCCGACGGCTCATCCGGGCTCGACCTCCAGGCGCTGGACGCCGGGCCCCGGGCCACGCTCGACCCCGTCGCGCCGCGCTTCGAGGACGCCTTCCTGGACATCCTGGGCGGAGGCCCCGGGGGCGTGTCGGTGCTGGCGCGCAACATGGCGCCCAAGCAGCCCGGCCCCGAAGCCGTGGTGGAGGCCAGGGGCTTGACCAAGCGCTTCGGCGGGTTCACGGCGGCCAGCGGCATCACCTTCGCCATCCGGCAGGGGGAGATATTCGGCCTGCTCGGCCCCAACGGCGCTGGCAAGTCCACCACGTTCAAGATGATGTGCGGGCTGCTCAGGCCGAGCGAAGGGCAAGCCCTGGTGGACGGCCTGTCCCTGGCCGCGTGCCCTGGCGCGGCCAGGGCGCGCATCGGGTACATGTCGCAGAAGTTCTCGCTCTACGGCACGCTGTCGGCCCGTCAGAACCTGGAGTTCTTCTCCGGCATCTACGGCCTGACCGGCGCGCGCCGCAGGCAGGCCATGCAGAGCATGGTCGACATCTTCGCGCTCGGGCCGCACCTGGGCGAATCGGCCGACACGCTCCCCCTGGGGTTCAAGCAGCGCCTGGCCCTGGCCTGCGCGGTGATGCACGAACCCGCCGTGCTGTTCCTCGACGAACCGACCTCCGGCGTGGACCCCATCACCCGGCGCGAGTTCTGGACGCACATCAACGGCATGGTCGAACGCGGCGTCACCATCATGATAACCACCCACTTCATGGACGAGGCCGAGTACTGCGACCGCATCGCCCTGGTCTACCGGGGCCGGACCATCGCCATCGGCTCCCCCGACGAGCTCAAGGACGAGGCTCGCGGCCCCGGCGCGCCCGACCCCAGCCTGGAGGAGGCCTTCATCGCCCTGGTGGAGCGCAGCGGGCCGGAGCGGGATGCGAGGACGGCGGCATGAACACCCTGGCCTGGCGGCGGCTTTGGGCGGTCATCGTCAAGGAGTCCCTGCAGATCATGCGGGACCCGTCGTCCATCCTGATCGGCCTGATCCTGCCCGTGTTCCTGACCCTGCTCTCCGGTTACTCCACCAACCTGGACATCGAAGGCATTTCCATAGGCCTGGCCCTGGAGGATCACTCGCCCGACGCACAGGACTTGGCCGCCGCCTTCCGGGCCACGAAATATTTCAAGGTCACCCAGGGCAACGACCGCCGCGAGTTCACCGGCGACATGGTCTCGGGCAGGCTGTCCGGGCTTGTGGTCATCCCCCAGACCTTCAGCAGGGATCTGGCGCGCATGGACGGTGAGGTTCCCTTCCAGGTCATCGCCGACGGCTCGGTGCCCAACACGGCGACCTTTCTGCAGAACTACGCCATGGGCGTCTGGCAAACCTGGCTCGCGCAGCGCGGCGACGAGAGGCGGGCGGGCCAGACGGGGCTCGTGCGGCTGGTGCCGCGCACCTGGTACAACCAGGAGCTGGTGAGCCTGAACAGCCTGCTGCCGGGGGGCATGGCCATCAACCTGACCCTGATCGGTGCCCTGCTCACGGCGCTGGTGGTTGCCCGGGAGTGGGAGCGCGGCACCATGGAGGCCATGCTGGCCACTCCGCTGGGGCGCTTCGAAATGCTGCTGGGCAAGCTGGTCCCCTATTTCCTGCTGGGCATGGCGGCCATGTTTCTCTGCCTGGGCATCACGCTGGCCGTGTTCGGCGTGCCGTTCCGGGGTTCGCTGGCGGCCCTGGTGACCGTGTCGTCGGTCTTCATGCTGTCGGCCCTGGGGCTCGGGCTGCTGATCTCCTCACTGGCCAACAACCAGTTCGTGGCCTCCCAGACCGCCATCCAGGCCGCGTTTCTGCCCGCGTATTTCCTCTCCGGCTACGTGTTCGAGCCCTCCAGCATGCCCTACCCCATCGAGCTGCTCTCGCGCTGCATCGCGGCCCGGTACTACGTCTCCTGCCTGAAGACCCTCTTCCTGGCCGGAGACGTCTGGGAGGTCCTGCTGCCCAACATGGCGGCCATGGCGGTCATCTGCGCGGCCACGCTCGCGCTCACCCTCGGCAACACGCGCCGGACCCTGGCATGAACGGCCCACGCATCCGCGCGCTTGTAATCAAGGAGCTGCTGGCCGTGCTGCGCGACAGGAAGAGCCGCATGGCCCTCATCCTGCCGCCTCTGCTGCTGCTGGCCGTGTTCTCGTTCGCGGCAACGCTGGAGGTGAAGAACGTCGACCTGGCCGTGCTGGACAAGGACGGCGGCAAGGACGCGGTGGAGCTGGCCCAGCGCTTCGCCGGTTCGCCCTACTTCACCAGGGTCTTCGCGCTGCACGCCCAGGCGGACGTGGCCCCGGCCCTGGAGAGCAGCCGGGCCATGGCCGTCCTGGTCATCGACGAGGGTTTCTCGCGCGGGGTGGCCGCCGGACGGCAGGCGACCGCCCAGCTCATCCTCGACGGCAGGCGCAGCAACGCGGCCCAGATCGTGGAGGGATACTCGGAGCTCATCGTGACCCGCTACAACGAAGACCTGGCCAGGCTGGCCGGGCAGCCGGGCGCGCGGACGGTCCTGGCGGCCCGCAACTGGTTCAACCCGAACCTGGATTACCTCTGGTTCACGGTGCCGAACCTCATCGGCATGCTGAGCATGGTGGTGGGGCTGGTGGTCACGTCGCTCTCCGTTGCCCGCGAACGCGAGCTGGGCACCTTCGACCAGTTGCTGGTCTCGCCCCTCTCCCCGTGGGAGATCCTGGCGGGCAAGACCCTGCCGGCCATGATCCTGGGATGCGCGGAGAGCGTTTTCATCGTCGCCGCGGCCATCCTGCTGTTCCGCGTGCCGTGCGTGGGCTCGCTTTGGACCCTGGCCGTATGCCTGGCGCTCTATCTCTTCTCCGTGGTGGGCTTCGGCCTGTTCATCTCCTCGCTGTGCAACACCCAGCAGCAGGCAATCCTGGGCACGTTCACCTTCATGATCCCGGCCACCCTGCTCTCGGGCTTCGCCACGCCCCTCGAGACCATGCCCCAGGTGCTGCAGGCGGCCGCCTACGCCAACCCCATGCGCCACTTCCTGCCGGTCGTGCGCGGGGTCATGCTCAAGGGCATGCCTTTCGACATGGCCGCGGAGGCGGTATGGCCGCTGGCGGTCATCGCCGTGGCCACGTTGGCCCTGGCGGGGTGGTTCTTCCGGCGCGGGCTGGAGTAATCGGGGAGGGGGTGGGTGCTGTTGCCCCGCACAGCGCCAGACTTGCGGGCACCGGCGGACGCACGGAGGATTCGACACCGCCTATGGCGGAGCGTCCCGTGATGAAATGAATAATAACCCAAAAAACGAAATCAGGGGCTTAGGCTGTTCACCTAAACCCCTGTTTTACTTGGTGGGCCATGTAGGACTCGAACCTACAACCAACGGATTAAGAGTTCTTTAGCCCAGGCTTCACCTCCCTTCACCCACACATACACAATCCGTTGACATACAAGCTGTTATGCAATAAATATCTTCACACGCCTTCACCAAAATTTACCCATGTTCACAAGAAAACGCGGGGCAAAAGCGGGGCAAGCCAATGGGCTACATCAAAAGCAAATTCCCTGGAGTACGTTACCGCGAACACCCCACCCGCAAGCACGGCGTGAAGCCTGACCGGTATTTCTTCATCAGGTACAAGCTGAACGGAAAAGACAAGGAAGAGGCGCTGGGCTGGGCTTCCGAGGGCATGACCGAGGCCAAGGCATCGGCCCGACTGGCGGAACTCAAAGAGGCCAAGCGCACCGGCAAGGGCGCTGTCACCCTGGCTGAACAGCGCGCCGAGGCGGATGCGGCAAGAGCCGCACGCCAAGAAGAGGAAATTGAGGCCGCAAGGGCTGGAGTAACTGTCGCCCAGGCGTGGGAGCGCTACTACCCACTCACCAAGACGAACAAGGCCGCTAGGACGTGCGCCAAAGAGGAGCAAGTATGGCGCTTATGGATTTCTCCCGTCATTGGCGCGAAGCCCCTCAAGGATGTAGCCCCTATCCACCTGGAGCGCATTAAGCGCAATGTTCTAGATGCTGGGCGAGCCCCCAGGAGCGCAGCATACGTGCTGGCGGTGATCCGTCAGCTGTTCAACTTCGCCCGTGACCACGACTTATTCAGTGGAACCAGCCCCGCCGCCAAAGTCTCCGCGCCGAAAGCTGACAACCGCCGCACCCGTTTTCTCACAGCTGAGGAAGCCGAACAGCTCTTGACGGCACTCAAGAAACGTTCCCTCGGCGTCCACGACATGGCCCTACTCTCCCTGTATGCTGGACTTCGCGCGGGGGAGGTGTTCTCCCTCGCCTGGCCGGACGTTGATTTTGATTGCGGTGTTTTGACCCTGCGCGACACCAAGAGCGGCAAGACTAGGCAAGTTCCAATGACCGACGCTGTGCGCGCCATGCTCTCAGAGCGAAAGCCTGCGGCAAACGGTAACCCCCTGGTGTTTCCATCCGAAACGGGCGTAAAGGTCGGACAGATAAGCCAAACCTTCACCAAGGTTGTCAGCGACCTTGGTTTGAATGATGAGATCGTGGACTCCCGTCAGAAGGTTGTCTTCCACACCCTTCGCCACACGTTCGCATCATGGCTTGTACAAAATGGCGTTCCGCTTATCACCGTCGGACGCTTGCTTGGACACTCAACCACCGCCATGACCGAGCGCTACAGCCACCTCGCCCCCGACCACTTCAAACAAGCCCTGGACACCCTGGAATCCCATAAAAAACAAGCCACAAAGAAGCCCGGCCAACTCGTGCAAGGTTGACCCTCCCCCCTCTTCGACGCCGCGCATACAACCGGGGCAAATATCCTTCCCGAACAGGGGCGGCCCCCCGAACTGGACGGGACAGGTTGCCCGTGAACCCGCACCATTGCTTGATCCACAAGGGCATTGTGCTTTGGTTTTTTTTTGATATTTTAGCCCCACACATGAGGGTACAGCAAGGACTCTTTAATCTGGACTAATCAGGCGCACACAGCGACGCCTTGGACAGCAATTTGACTTTCAGGAAAATTCTGTGTACATCCATTAGCACAGGAGCCACAAATGAAAATAAGCCTGGACGCCATCGAGTGGGACAACTCTCCGCCGACCGGAAGCAGCTACACAATCACCATTTGGCCGCGTGGCTTAATCAACTTCTCGGCGGATGCCGTCAACCGATTCGAGCTTAAGAAGAAGCCTTTCGTAAAACTTGGGTACATCAGAGAGCGGAAGTTGCTGGTCTTCAAATTCCTGGACGAGCAATCAGAACAAGGAGCGCTCCCCGCCACTGAACGACAGAAGGGCATTATTGTCTCTGCGCGCGGAACACTGGACAAGTTTTCCGTGGACTTCGAGGGCAAGACGATGCGCTATCCTCTTGAAGAGGACACAGACAGCGGGCTCTTTGTTGCCAACCTTAACGATGGCATAGACGCGAAGAGGTCGAAGAAGAGCGAACAATGATTTGATAGCTGGGGAGCGGCCAACGAAAAAGCCCGTGGGTGTACCAGACCCACGGGCTAGAAACGGATGGCCGCTACAGGGAGCGAGCCAAGAGTCACACATACCTCTTAACTTCCCTCCCTTCCCCGAGTCAACAACTAGGCTGGAGCCACAGACATGGTGCGGGCACGCGCCACAGGATCGGTGCGCTCTGTTGTTGAACCTCAACTGGGAGTGTTTGAATGGTAAACAGTATCGGCTTCGACTGGGGGGAAGTCCTCCCCGAACCCCCGGTGGGACCGGCCCTTTATTGGCGGCACCGCTGGACGCAGTACAACACAAACCCCGGCTTGCCTTTCTCTCGCGGCACCCTCCAGAACCGTGACGCAGCCGGGCTAGGGCCTGAATCACTCGTCATCGGCGGCAAGGTCGCCTACACCCGCGAAGCTCTTATTCGCTGGCTAAACCAGCTTGAGGTAAAACACCGCGCATCTTCACGTGCCGGTGGGGGGCGTGCAGATGCCGTCGCGTGAACTCCTGATTACCATGTTGGGCAAGGACAAGGCCCTGGAGCTTATGCGCTCCTGTGGAGGCCAGCGCATCCCGGAGCCCCCGGGCGAGGGGCCGTGCCTGCGGGACAGGATCGTCGCTCTGCACCTCAAGGGGCATAGCAACGGCGAGATACGCGCTATCCTCGGGTGCTCGATGAGGTGGGTGCAATCCGCAGTAAGCCAGCAGGTGAACTAGAAAGGCATAAAAAACTTCGTCCCCGCCTGCTTACAATCCGTCACAGGGAAGGGACAACGCAGGCGCTTAAAATCATATGTCACTTTCCAATCACAGGTGACTTGATTCTCGTTGGTGTTTTTTTATTGCTAAGCACGAGAAGAACCAGAAGAAGAATCCAGTCAAAGGGGGAGGCATGAGCCCAACACGCGGAGTCGAATGGAAGCAATTTTTCACTGAGAACGGCATGACGCAACACCGGGTTGCACAACAGGTCGGCTACTCTGTTCCTTCAGTGGGTCAGTATCTCAACGAATACCGTCCGATACCGTCTCATGTGGTGCGAGAGTTTCAACGCATAAGAGAGGGCATCCTTGCTAGTCGCAAGGCTAGTTAGGGACTGTCGGGAGGTGAAGACTGAGGAAATCGGCAGAAGTCAAAAAACCAAAACGCCCGATCTATGCTTGGCGGCAGTTCGGGCGTGTTGGTCAAATCGTAAACCCTTTTACAGGGCAACGGCTTCCTTCTAGCCATGCCCTGCCCTGGCGTCAAGTATTTTGACGTTGGCCGGAGAAAATCACATGTCATTCAATCCAGGCCCAGACCGGGCGCATGATGACCCCACCTGTGCCCACGTTAGAGAAGAAGCACAGAAGATCGTTTCCTCTGTTTTGATCCCCCACATCCGCACAATAGCTCAAATGTCGGTGCATTCAACGGATATGATGCGGAGCAGTCGGGCCAGTGGCAATGAATCTGCTGCAGCCATGTATGGTCTTGAATCGGAATATTTCTTCATGATCCTCCGCGACCTTGTCGGTGTTATGGCGAAATATGCCCCCGAGAGCGGTTACGGGGAGATTCACGACATCCTGTGCGGCAGCCTGGTGGTGCAGCAATGAGCAGCGGCGAGATTGAACAGGTTGTACTTGACCCTGCCGTCATCAAGAGAGCTGGTGACATCCTCGTCCTGGCTATAGGCGAAGCAGCCACCATCAGCGTTCTGCTGAGTGCGATTGCCAGCCACAAGACCTTACAGGGAGACCATGTTAGCGCGTTCAAGTCCGAGGCGTGCAAGGATTATCTCTGGGGGGTGATGAACGACACCTTGAACGTGCTTGCGCGGCACGCGCCAAATCATGATTGGTTAGAGTACAAGCAGGTATTTGACGTGCTGGGTAGGGACGTACAGTGATGGGCCATCGCGTAGATTTTCCCCGCGTTAAGGAAGCCGCTCTAGCCAACGCTGACGCATTGCTTCCCCGCCTAGTCCCCGGAGGCCGTTTTGTTGGCGGTCAGTACGCCGCCGCAGAACTGGCGGGTGGGGATGGACGGTCCTTCAGTGTGAACAGAAGTACCGGGGTCTGGAAGGATTTTGCCACGGGTGAAGGCGGGGGCGACATCATAAGCCTGTATGCTGCGGTTCGTGGCGTTGGACAGGTTGAGGCCGCCGAGGCTCTCGCCTGCGAACTAGGCGTGGACGCTACCAAACATGCGAAACCAACGGTCGTCCCACGTCGGAGGGTGGTGGCAAGTTATGACTACCACGGGGCGGACGGGGGACTTGTCTTCCAAGTCACACGCTGGGAGCCCAAGAACTTCACTCAGCGCAGGCCCGACGGGCGCGGCGGTTGGATAAACAGCGTCAAAGGCATCGAGCTTGTCCCTTACCACCTACCGGAAGTGCTCAAGGCTGACGCAGTGTTCATTGTCGAAGGCGAGAAGGACGCAGACGCCCTGAAGGCGGTAGGGTTGGTGGGTACGTGCAACGCACAGGGCGCGGGCAAGTGGCGACCTGAATACAGTTCACATTTCATAGGAAAGCGTGTCTGCATCCTGCCGGATAATGATGATCCGGGCAGAAAGCACGCGCAGGCAGTTGCTCAGGCCCTTCACGGTGTCGCTGCCCTGGTTAAGGTTGTGGAACTACCCGGACTTCCGCCTAAGGGCGATGTGTCCGACTGGCTGGCGAATGGCGGCACACGTGAAGGGCTTCTTGCCCTCGCAAAAGCCGCATCGGAATGGGAACCCCAGACGAGCCCCCAGGCAAGCGAACAACTCCCGGTGATCCTGATTCGGGACGGCCACCTTGCCGATCTGGTGGACGCCTGCGAGGGGGTTCTTTCTCAGCCCGACCTACCCACTGAGCACCGCATATTCCAGCGCGGCGGCCAATTGTGGCGCGTTGGAAACCTCCCGGCTGCCTCCTCACAACACGGCATTGCGAGGCCTCAGGGCGCGGTTGTGCTTCGGGACGTGCAAAAGCCGTTCATTCAGGTGGTTCTAGCCAAGCACGCCCGTTTTGATCGTTACGACGGGCGCAGCAATGACTGGCGGCAGGTCAACCCACCGGCTGCCGTGGCCGATGCGATCCTTGCCCGTTCCGGGCTCTGGCCCTTTCCCGCTCTCCGGGGCGTGGTCGCCTGCCCGACCATCCGGCCCGACGGCTCCCTGGTACTGGCTCAGGGCCACGATGCGGGCACGGGCTACTATGTGGCTCACAACCTAACCGTAAACATCCCTGACAAGCCTACGATCGAGGATGCGGCCTTTGCCCTCTCACTCCTACGGGAACTCCTGGCCGGGTTCTCCTTCGTGAATAACGTTGACCGGAGCGTAGCTCTGTCCCTCATCCTGACGGCGATTGCACGCCCGGCCCTGGATTTCGTGCCGCTCTTCTCCATTACGGCCCCTGTGCGCGGCTCTGGCAAGTCTACGCTGATGGATATTGCCGCTGTCCTCGCAACTGGCAGGCGTAGTGCGGTCTTATCCGCCACGTCTGATGCCGACGAACTGGACAAGCGCCTTGCTGGCTGTCTCCTGGGCGGTGATCCAATCATCAACCTGGACAACATCAACGGCGTGCTGGGCTCTGACCTTCTCTGCCAGGCCATTACGTCGGAAACGGTCAAGGTCCGCCCCCTTGGCACTAGTGGTCATGTTGAGATTCCAAACACGGCGCTGTTCTCTGCCAACGGCAACAACCTGACCCTGGCGGGCGACCTGTCGAGGCGGGCGCTGCTGTGTCGCCTTGATCCGTGCATGGAGAGGCCAGAAGAACGCGTGTTCGACTTCGACCCCGTTGTGGAGGCCATGAAGAACCGCGAGCAGTACGTATCTGCCGCGCTGGTCATAATTCGGGGCTACCTAGCGGCGGGCAAACCAGAGCAGCCCCTAACCCCGTTCGGCAGTTTCTCCATGTGGGCCGGGCTGGTGCGCAACGCACTGGTTTGGGCCGGTGAGCCTGACCCCTGCGAGAGCCGGGCGGCCATCATTGACGATGACCCGGAAGCCTCTGCCCTGCGGGAGCTGCTGAACGCGTGGTGGGAACTGTTCGGGCGGACTCCCCGCAGTATCAAGGAAGTAGCCCAAACGGCTGCCAACAGTGAGGACAGCCCCCTTGCCGAGGTCTTGGACACGATTGCCGGTGAACGAGGGGACATCAACACCCGTAAGTTCGGAAAGTGGCTCAAGCGCAATTCCGGGCGGGTTGTGGATGGGATGAAGATTGGAAAATTCGCCCAAACTCTGAACGGCAGCGCACAGTGGCAGGTTCTGAATGTTCAGAATTAGGGGTTTCAGGGGTTTTAGGGGTTTCTACAACCCAACGCGGAAAAAGTGTCAGACAGTTACTTTGACAGTTTTCCTGAAAGGACCGGAACAAACCCCCGAAACCCCTGAAACCCCCGTAATTGATACAGGCTATCAACTGCCAAGGGGCTGAGCATATGAAAACGACACTGACATATTCCGCCCTGGTTGAGTTGGAGCCGCGCTTGAAGGAAGCGGAGGCCCTGGCCCGCCAGCACGCGGGGGAAGATAGCGACCGCCTATGGTTTCACGTCATCAAGCCCGCCTTCAAAACCCTGGTGGGCTTCGCGAGCCGCCACCCGCACGCAGCGGTAAGGTCTGGCGAGGCGTACCGCGTGGCTTACGCCCACTTGTTGGGCATATACGACAACAGGGGGGATGCCGGTGAAGGGTAACCCCCCGAAGACTCCCTTGCTTCCAATCATCATCGACACACGCGAACAGCTCCCCTTCCCCTTTGCTCCTGACAAATACCCCGCTCACCTCACACGAGGGACACTGACAACTGGAGATTACAGCCTTGCCGGGCTTGAGCATTGCGTTTCGGTTGAGCGCAAATCCCTGGATGACCTTATCGGTTGCCTGACTGTGGGCCGGGAGCGCTTTGAACGTGAGCTTGAGCGTTCCCGGTTTCTGGAGTGCTTCGCCGTGGTGATCGAGGCGAGTGTGGAGGACGTAGCCCGGCACCGCTACACCTCACGGATGGACCCGCACGCGGCCTTACAGAGCATCCTTGCATTTCAGGTGCGCTACCGCTGCCCGTTCGTGTGGGCTGGGAGCCGATCGGGCGCGGAATACGCGACCTATTGGACCCTAGAGAAATTCCAGCGGGAAAAGAAAGAGGCGCTTCTTGAGCAAGCAGCCTTGGTTGAACTGGAAGCCATTGGAAAGCGGCGCGGCAAATCGAAATCAGCAGGCAAAGTGTTCACGCAAAAGAGATCCGTACATGACAGATAAGACACAGAAAAAACAGCGGGGGCCAGGCCGCCCCTGGAAGCCCGGCCAGTCGGGAAACCCGGCAGGCTGCCCCACCGGGAGCCGCCACAAGGCTACCTTAGCCGTCCTGGCGCTTCTTGATGGCGAGGCCGAGACGTTGACCAGGAAAGCCGTTGAGATGGCCTTAGCGGGCGATTCTGTAGCCATGCGCCTTTGTCTGGAGAGGCTAGCCCCGCCCCGCAAGGACTCGCCCGTCACCCTGGCGGGCTTGCCGAAAATCGAGTGCGCGGCGGACCTACCGAAAGCCACCTGCGCCATTCTGGAGGCTGTGGCCAGAGGCGACATCACCCCCAACGAAGGTCAGGCCCTAGCCGGGTTGCTGGAGAGCCACCGCAAGACACTTGAGACGGCGGAAATCGAACAACGTTTGAGCGCCCTTGAGGCGCGGGAGAACATCAGATGAACAATATGGCTAAACGGTTGAGGCGGTTGGAAGGCCCGTGCGCGTGTGCCGGGGAGGTGCCTGCGTGGTGCGTGGCGAGCGCCCAGCAGGAAATGGGGCTGGGCCTTATCGAACTCCATGAAGAGGCGGCGCGGGCTGAGGCCATCGCCCGACAATTCCACAACTACGACTCCTACAAGGAGCACTTGCAGCGACAGCACCTCGAATTTCTTACAATGGAGGCGTGCTAATGAGCATCCTAAACGATATCGGCATGGGCCTCATGGGATTCTCGCAGGGCCTGGACAGGGGCCTGGATCGCCAGTTCCAAAACGAAAAGCTTGGTCTTATGCGTCGTGCTGCTGACCGCGAAGACAAGGGCATGGAGATTACCTCCGCGCTCAAGGATATGGAGACGCAAAAGCTGGCGGAAGAACTCAAGAAGAACCGCTACTTCATGTCCATCATCACAGGTGAAAACAGCCCAGTGTATTCGCAGCCTTCGCCGCCCTTCTCCACCCAGCAGAGCGCTCCCCTGAGTTGGACATCTCCCAGCACGGGCGGAAGCGCGCCCATCTGGCAGCGAAACAACAACCCTGGAAATATCAGGGTTCCTGGGCAAAATGCTTTCCAGGCTTTCCCCAGCATGGAGGCTGGAACGCAAGCGATGGTGGACCTCTTGGGCAGATACAACCAGGGCGGGCACAACACCATCTGGAAGATAGTTAGCCGTTACGCCCCTGCTGGAGACGGCAACAACAACCCGGAAGCATATTCGGCCAATGTAGCGCAGATGACCGGGCTGGACGTTCACCAGCCACTTGACTGGAATGACCCCATGACGCGCTTTGGCGTGACGCGGGCCATGATGCAGCAGGAAGGCAGCGCCGGGGGGGTCAATCCTTCCGTGCTGGCGAAGGCTACCGGCCTCGGGGAAGTCCCTATGGGTTGGTTCCCCGCGCAGCCCATGCAATCAGCCCAGGGAGCGCAATACGCTGCCAACAACACCGGGACAGCTACGGACGCGACCGGGGCACCAAGGCCCCAGCAGCCATACCAGCCATCTGCGCATCTCCCGGCGTGGTTCACGGACCCTAATAGGCGCGATCAGATCAGTACGCTGGCCGGGATGGGCTATAAGCCCGCCATAGACGCCCTGAACTCCGCTAAGCTCATTCAGGATATCACCAAGCGCGACATCCCGGAGAAGCTCGACGGGGCGCAGTGGTTCAAGATCAAGTTTGGGCGCGACTTCGACCCCGGCAACCGAACTGAATCTGCGCTTGTGAAAGAATACAACCAGGCCAACTCGACCCAAAGCGTCAACGTAAACATGCCCCCTGAACAGGAAGCTTCCGCCAAGGAGCAAGCCAAGATTTTCAATGACGCACGTGTGCAGATCGCCAAGGATGCAGACGGGGCGCTCAAGACATTGACGATCTTGAACCATGCCGAACCGCTGCTGGACGCCTCGGGTTCGCTATCCAACATTAAGAAGACGGTGGGTGGCCTGGCGCAGGCGCTCGGGCTCGGCGGACAACTCGGAGGACTCATTGAGTCCGCTAACGACATCAACACGTTACAGGCGCTCTCTGCCCGTATGCTCTTGCCTATCGTGCAGAACACCACGGCCTTCCACACCAACTTCTCGGATGCCGACCGCCGGTCGATCGAGAGCATGAACATCAGCCCCCAGAACCTGCCAGAGGTCAACCGCCGCCTCATGGAGATAGCCCGCACCGAATCAGGGCTGGCGCTTCAAAAACAGCAGCACTTCACCGGCCTCAAGGACTACGCCGACTATGAAGGCCGTCTGGCTGGCTGGAATCAGGCGCAGGCGAAGCGACTGGAGGACGAACGCCCAGGCAGGAAGCAGGCAACCCCGTCTGACATCGGTGCGGGACCAGCCCCAGCATCACCTTCCTTCAAGACCCCTGACGACGTGAAGGCGGCCTTCCAGTCTGGTCAACTGTCGCAGGATCAGGCCGCGAGCATCCTGCGCAACCAATTCGGGATGGAATAACATGACAAAGGCACTCGATTTCCTCATCACCGCCACGCCGAAAGCGCAAACCGCCTTAGGATTTTTGGGAGTCAACGCCCCGGCCCCCCTGGATGCCGGGCAAGCTGCCCTTCCCGATGACATGGCCTCTCGGCTTGGTGGCGAGGCCAACTTTTACCGACCGCCCGTTGACAGCAAGACCGCTGAGAGCCTGAAGCCTACTCGCGTGCAGCCCTTGGACTTCAAAAGCCTAGTTGCCCTGCGCTACGCCGGAGACGATGCCCAGCGTATCGGCATCGCTGCCAAGGCCCTGGACCGCCCGACCACGGATTTCACCATCAAGGATGGAAGCGTGTACATGAAGGACGGCGGGGAGCTTGTCCGCGTTGGCGGGCTGGGCGGCACAAACCCGGTGGATGCAGCGGCGAACTTTGGCAAGTCCTCCGTAGCCGAGTTTGCAGCCAACCCCGTTTCAACAGCCTTGAACGTAGGGGCATTAGCGACAGCCCCCTTCACTGGGGGATCTTCCCTGGCCGTGACAGCCAACCCCCTTGCGCAGGGCGGGGCGGCAACGCTCGATGACTTGATTCGCAGCTATATCGCAAAGCGCGTCCTGCCTGACACTGTGGGCGCTCCCAAGCAATCCTTTGATCTCATGGACGCGGCACGGGCCGGGGCGGTCGGTGCAGGCGCAGGCGTAGCAACCTACGGCTTAAACCGTCTGCCAGGGGCTATGAACGCGGTTTCAAACTTTGTTGATGCTGCTGCCAACAGGTTCCCCAATGGGCTACGCAACATCATGCCGCAACGCATCCTGGAGGGAATCACGCCCGAAGCTGCGCAAGCTGGCGCTTCAGCCCTCAAGGAATCTCCCATTCCGCTGAGTCTTGGGCAGGCAACAGGCGATCCGGGGCTTTTGTCGGCTGAATCCCGGCTGCGGATGCTCCCGCAGTCGCTAGGAATCGCCAAGCGAGCCGGGGAGGCTCAGAACGCGGCGGCCAAAAATGCCCTGGAGGACTTCGCGGGCCGCAATGCCTCCGGGTCTGACGTTTCCATGCTGGGGCAGAACACCGTCAACGGGGCGCAGACGGCCATACAGGAAGCCAGAAACGCCAGGGAGCGCACCGCTGGCCCGTTGTATGACCTCGCATTTCTCAAGCCCGAAGCGCGGCAAACCCCTACCCCGAACGCTGCCGAATGGGTTTGGGATGGCAACAGGTGGGCGGACCCCAAAACGTTGCCGCTGGCCGCTAACCCCGGACCGATCCAGGCCGGTGCGCAGTCCATCGCGCCCCCGACAACCACGCTGGACGTGTCGCCGATCATCCAGGGGCTTGATGCCAGGACCAATAGCCAGAACACGCCTGAAGCCGTTCGTGGTTTGCTGGAGAGGGCCAAGGCGCAGATCATGTTCAACGGTCAGCCCAAGAACACTCCCGAAGCCCTCCAAGGGGCGAAGCAAGGCATTGACGCTTTGATAGAGGGCTTGCAACCGTCGGAGAATCAAGGCCGGGCCGCGCTCATGAGCGTAAAGAATGACCTCATGGGCTTCATGGATCAGAACGTGCCGGGTTTCTCGACTGCGAACCAGAGGTTCCGGGAAATGTCGGAGCCCGTGAATGCTCTGACGGATGGCCTGATAGGTAAGGTTGCGCAGCTTACGCCTGACAACGCCTGGAAAGCTCCCGGCCTCCTTCTCAACCCCAACACCACCACGCCAGCAATGGCGGCCAATGCCCGCGAGGCGCTTTCACTCACTCCGCAAGCCTGGAATGATACCGTGTTTGGTCGCCTCCTCCAGACCTCGCAGGGATTCAAGCAGAGCGCCAACGGCGGCATGGGCAACTACCCCGGACAGATTGGAAAGGCTCTTGGAGGGTCTGACAATGCGCGGGGTATGTGGCGTGAAGCTATGACCCCAGAGCAACACCAGGAGTTCACGGGGCTCCTGGATGCGCTGCATAAGGCATCTCAAGGCACTGGTGGGCAGTCCTGGACATTCGCGGGTGGCCCCGCTGTGGAGGCCATGCAGAACGCCACGCAGGGGCCAGTGGATAGCGCCGTGCTGTCAGCCTTGGGCTTGGGCAAGGCGTTCAGCCCTAGCAGGTGGGCGGATATGTACCGGGACTATCTCTTCAACAAGAATGCTGGCCCCCTGGCGGACCTTTTGTTCAACCCGCCTCAGAACTGGCAATCGCTCATACCCAGGAACCCGGCCAACATGACAGCATATCAAGGTATGCTTGCACTGCCCAAGGGGGTATTGGGAGGGCTGTTTGGGGAGGGTATGCCCGCCGGGAAGTGATGCGGCGAGCGATAGTGAAAATCCGTGGCGGCCCGTCCTCTGTGCGGATGGGCCGCTATTGCGCACAACTAGGGGCGTCCGATGATCTGTCCCGCCCGTGAGCGTACCTTGCGTGTAGGGCGCACGGAAAAGGCCGGAGGCGCGCTCAGCCGATTGATCCCCACGTGTCTTCGATGCTCTGTGACATGCCTACGGAACTGATAAATCCGCGCTTATTAAACATTTCCGTTCCGTCAAAATATATACTCCTTGCCTTACCTGACAAAAGAATCATGTGAATGTGGCTTCCAACATTCCATGGAACATAGGCAACGATCGAAACATACCCCTTGCGCCTCTCTATGAATCCAACCCACTCGGAATTCTTATTTACTTCAGCTATGAATATTCTAACCTTTGTATCGATGCCGATGGGGACTTTCTTTGTGTTTGCAAAGACAATTGTTGATTTCATTTCAATACTTGCGCTTGAAGAGTAGTCATTTGCGATTGAATACGACACTTCCCCACCCCAGCTCAAGTTGTCTACCGCGTCGATTGCATAACACACATTAGTCTTAAGTGGGTCACGCTGGCGTTTCTTCTTTGGGGGCATAGGGAGCCTCAATATCTTCGGGTTCAATGACCGCGCTATACTTAGGCGCGCCTCAAAAGTGAACCGTTTTTGACCCGCCCCTAGCCCAAGGTTCTCACCCTTCCTCGAACAGCGTCTTAACCTTCACCCCAAGCGCCCCCGCGATGGTCGCCAGGGTTTCCAGGGTGCATTTTGTGAATTGCTCCCCTCGCGCACGATGGAGAGTTCCCGACGAAAGTCCCGTCTGCGCAACTAGTTGGCGAATGGTGACCCCCCTTAGTTCCATCGCCTCTTTGACCTTCCCTGTAAGCATACCCACCTCCGATTGACTTAATATATTGACTCACGTTCTGCGGCTGTGTATGCCTTAATTCATCAAGTCTAAACGGTCAAAGGGTCGACCACAACCGCACAAAGGGGGCATCATGGCAGAGAATCAGGGTTCGGCTCGTGTTGCAGGTGAGCAGAAAGCAAAATTCCGTCGAGGCAAACTTGTGCAGCGGTCTGGGGGTGATTGCGCAGCACAACGAGACGCCCTACTGCGCCGACTGAATGAAACGAGGGAGGCTTTAGACGTCGTGGAAGCCATCCTTGAGGTTTACCCCGCAACCCGCGAAGGGGTAGAGGAAACAGGCAAGAACTTAGCGGCGGTCTTGGTTGACCAAGGCTTCCAAACAAACAGGCTCGTAAAAGGCCTGTTCCATGGAACTGCACCTGAACTCTCAGTGAAGGAGGCACTCTATGAACAAGCCTGCTGACTTCACCCGGCCAGGTACCAGCGTTCACACGGCCTATCGCATTATCCGCGACGGCATGATGCAGCCAGTTCGGGCCTCGATGCTGTGTGTAACGGACTAAAGGCAATAGTGGAGGGTTCCGAGCTCAATATGGAGGGGGGGAAGCAATGCCAGTAGGCGGCAACACGAAAGGATCACCGGCCAGCACCAGCGGCCCACTCTCTTCTGAGGGTGGGCCGTTTACGCGTTCAACTACGGCTGGGTCTATACCTTCGGCAAGGAGGGCTTCGCGCTCTTTAATGAATTCCCGGGCGTTTCCTCGCCCATACGCTTCAACAAAGCGCGCCTTTGCAGAATCTTGTGCTTGCGAAGAAACAGTTCGTCCAGGGCCTTGAACCGCTCCTGCTGCGCTCTCGGCAACTTGGCCGTCTCCGGGTACTCCTTCGGATCGAACAGCGGCTGCGCCCCGGCTTCCAGCAAGGTGGTCCTCCCGGATTCGGGCTTCGATGTCTTTCTGCTCACGATTCAACGCATCCAGGAGGTTGCGGCGGATTTCTCCGGTGCTCTTCGTGCTCGCCAGCGCCACGGGGCAAATGGATCGTGATGCTGGTTTCTTCATTCTCGTCCAGGGTAAACATCTCGATGCTGCCGCCCTGCGCCTCGATCATCTTCTTCGCCGAGTAAGCCCCAAGGCCTGTGCCGGACCTTTTGCCGGATGTGGCGTACTTCTCGAAAAACCTTTCCCGGATGTCTAGAGGTATCAGGCCCTTGTTGCGTATTTCGATGCGGCAGTCAGGGCCGGACGTCAGGTTGACAAATACAGTCGCGTCCTGCGGCGAAGCCTCCAACGCATTTTGAATCAAATTGTGCAGTGCCGCCCGCAGAAGATTGTATTGGCCAAGGCAGGGGTGTCTGGATCCTGCGACGGGAGGCAAGCCGTTCGATCTGATCACCAGGCGCATGACCTGGTGCCTGGGGACGCGGAGCAGAGTATCCGACACCGATACGACCAGCGGCAGGCAGTCGAAGCTCATGGCCTCGCCGTGGTATTGGCCCACCTCGATCTTGTAAAGGTCGAGGGAGCTGTTCAGCGTGTCCAGCATCTGCTTGCCCTCAGACAACAACAAATCGACCAGATGATGCTCCTCCGGTGTAAGATTGTGGGACAATTTGAGAAGCTGGGCCAGATTCATGGCGTTGCAGGCCGGAGAGCGCAGATCGTGCCGGATGATGCCTTCGATTTGTTCACGCAGCTCGTCATGGCACTTGCGCTCTGTGATGTCATTGATCGTGGCGCGCTGCACGAGGGCGCCGTCCGCATCCTGGACCAAGACGGCTTCGATGCGCACCCAGACCGGGCTGGCGTCGCTCCTCACCATCCGCAGTTCGCAAGCCTGGCTCTCGCCCGGCACGATGAGGCGTCTGCGGTGGCGGTAGTAGACGTCCTGATCCTCTTTGAGGATGAACCGGCTGATGGGCTGACGGGTGAGAGTACTCCGGGATTGGCCAAGCATCGCGGCCAGGGTGAAGTTGGCTTCGAGAATCAGGCCCTGTTCGCTGAGGGTCAAATACCCCACAGGCGCCATGTCATAGAGGTCGAAATAGCGCTCCCGCGAGATTTCCAGTTCCGCAAGCGCGCGCCGCAGCTCCTCGTTCTGCATCTCCAGTTCGATCTGGTGGACCCGCAATTCGTGGAGCGTCCGGCTTGTCTCTTCCGGGGTCAGCACGCGTCCGGCGTTGGCCTCGTCCGTTGCGGCAAGCTTCTCCGCCCTGCTGCGCAAGGTGTCCTTCATGGTGCTCACTGGTTCCTGCTACTGCATGTTCCAAATGTCCGCAGCACACTGCGGCCCTGATCTCAACTCTCCATCCGCGAAACCTCGTTTGTGTGTCTTGGGGAACCCGGCGGCGTGCCGCTATGTCCCCTGCCGGCAGTATTGACCCGTCCGGCCCTTCATGCTCGTGCCCGCCCGGCGGTTCAGCTGGGATCTCCCTGGAGGCCGGACGCCGCCCGGAGCTGCTCGTTGGCCTGGCGCAGCAGCTCCTGGGCGTGCTTCATCTCGCTGATGTCGAAAAACGTGACCACGGCGCCCTCAATCACGTTGTCAAGCGTGCGGTAAGGCAGGATGCGCATCGTGTACCATCTGCCGTCCGTCGTCTGCACGTCGATTTCCTTGGGGGCCAGGGTGTCCAGCACGGCCTGCGCATCCTTCGTCAGGCTGTCGTAGCCCACCAGATTGGAGACGATGTGGCGCACGGGCCGCCCCACGTCGCTCTGGATCAGGTTGATCATCCGGGTGGCCGCCGGGGTGAAGCGCAGGATGCGCAACTGATGGTCCACAAAGATGGTGGCTATGCCCGTCCCGGCCAACAGGTTGTTCATGTCGTTGTTGGCCCTGGACAGGTCCGCGACTTTGGTTTGCAACTCCGCGTTGACCGTGGCCAGCTCTTCATTCACAGACTGCAATTCTTCTTTTGAGGTCTCAAGTTCTTCGTTCGTAGACTGCAGCTCTTCGTTGACGGACTGCATCTCCTCGTTTGAGGATTTGAGCTCCTCGTTGGACGTCTCCAGCTCCTCGTTGGTGGTCTGGAGAAATTCTTCCTTTGCCCGCAATTCCTGCCGGAGTGATGCGATATGTGCGTCGGTGTCCGGATTGGTGCAGCCGTCATGCGCTTTGCCGTTGCCGGATTGCGGGCCGCCGTGGCCATGCCGTGGGCCTGCCAGCGTGGAGGCCTCAAGGATAACGGCATAGAGCGGCTCGTCCAGTTTCACCCCTGCCCCGGCGGTAACCGGGCGGACGACAAGGTTGGTGGGTGTGTAGTCTCCGTTGGTTTTCACGCGCAGGCCCGGAAAGCTGACCTCCTCCTTGCTGACCGCGGCCTTGTGCAGCGCTATGGTCAGCTCCCGGCGCAGCCCTTCCCGGGCCATCTTCAGGATGTTGTTGACGCCGGCTTCGCCTGGAGCGGGCTCAAGGTACAGGCCGGACCTCCCGTGCAGATACAGGATCACGCCCCGTTCATCGACCAGCGCCCCCACCAGGGCGCTGTGTTGCAACAGCACCTGTTCCGTCAGTTCGCGCAAGGGCAGTTTCTTCGGCGTGGCCATCTTCTCCGCTGTCTTTGTGGCCAACGGTTCCGAGGGCGCCAGGGGGGGGATGTATCTGCCCATGGCCAGGCGTTGCGCGCCGCGCACGTCTTCCTTGCGCTGGAAAATCTTCATCTTCCGGTCCCGCGTGGCGAAGAGGTCGCTGAATTCGCCAACCGTCTCCGAGGTGCCCAGGAAGATGAAGCCCCCGGGGTTCAGGGCATAGTGGAAGAGCGGGATGAGCCTCTTCTGCAGGTCCGCGCTGAGATAGATGAGCAGGTTGCGGCAGCTGATGAGGTCGAGCTTGGAAAAGGGCGGGTCCTTGATGACGTCCAGCTCGGAAAACACAAGCATGTCGCGGATGCTCTTGTGAATCCGGTACGCACCGCCGTCGGACTCGCTCGTGAAGAAGCGCGCGAGGCGCTCAGGGGATACGTCCACCGCGATGCTGGCCGGGTACAGGCCCGCCCGTGCGGTGGCGATGGCCTGGCTGTCGATATCCGTTGCGAAGAGCTGCACCTGGTAGAGCTGTTTCAGATTTTCCAAGTGCTCTTTGAGGAGGATGGCTATGGAGTAGGCCTCCTCGCCGGTGGAACATCCCGTGGCCCATACCCGGATGGTGGAGCCGACGGGCTTGTCAGCGAAGAGCTTGGGGATGACCAACTCCTCCAGCGCGGCGAAAGCGGCGGGGTCGCGGAAGAAGCTGGTGACCCCGATCAGGAGGTCGCGGAAGAGCGCCTCCACTTCCAGGGGCGTCTGTTGCAGATACTTGACGTACTCGCCCATGGTTTCGGTCTGGTGGACGGCCATGCGCCGCTCGATGCGGCGGCGGATCGTGCTCGGCTTGTACTGGGAAAAATCGTGGCCGGTCTGGGCGCGCAGCAGGATGCAGATTTTCTTGAGGGCGTTGTCCCCAGCCTGCGGCTCGGCTAGGGCGACACTTGGCGGCCTGCCGAACGCATGGACCACATAGGCGATAAGCTGGGACGGCATCTCCGCCGGGGGCAGCTCGAAATCGACAAGGCCCGTCGCGAGGGCGCTGCGCGGCATCCCGTCGTACTCCGTGGATGCGGGGGTCTGGGCCATGACCATCCCGCCCTCGCCCTTGATCGCCCGCACCCCCTGGCTGCCGTCGCTGCCGGTGCCCGAAAGCACGATGCCGATGGCCCGCTCCCGCTGGTCCTGGGCCAGGGAGCGGAAGAAGAAGTCGATCGGGAGGCGCTGGCCGCGCGGGGCCGCGGGCTCCATGAGCTGGAGCCTGCCGTTCAGGAAGGCCATGTCGTGGTTGGGGGGGATGATGTAGGCGCAGTTGGGCTGAACCCGCATGCCGTCCTCGACCTCGAAAACCTGCATGCGGGTGTAGCGGCGGATGAGTTCGGTGAGGATGCTCTTGTGGTTGGGGTCCAGGTGCTGGACCAGAACAAAGGCCATGCCCGGATCCTTGTCCGTCGGCATGCCGGAGAAGAAGGCCTCGAAAGCCGCGAGGCCGCCTGCGGAGGCGCCGATGCCCACGACGGGGATTGATGGTGCTGCGGCCTGTTTTGAGGAGGATTCGGGTTTCTTCACCAACCCGGCTGTTTTATGTGCTGTCTTATCTTTCACCGGGACAGTGCTCTTCGCCATGACTGCTGCTCCGTGTGCTGTCCATCGCGGCATGGTTTCAGCATGCATATCGCGTGCTGGCTGATCGCCTGACTGAGGTCACCCTAATGCTACCACGCTCCAGTTGAACAAGCCAGCGCTCAGTTCTACGGGCGTGATCGGCAGATGGTCCTGGCTGGGCTGGCAATCGCCGCCGCAGCGACAGGCTTGCGCTGAGCCGTCCAGAATGCCTAGACCTTCACGCCCCGGTTGTGAGCTATCTTCAGCGCCTCTGCGATAGGGGGGATGTGAAACTGTAGGCCTGCACCAGGATCGTGGACTTAGCCGCGCCGATGGCCTGAACGATGGCATCCTTCCCGCCGCCCTTCAAGGAGAAGTAGGCCTGCGCCGGGGCGTCTTAAAGAATGAGGTCAGCGGCGTGGGCGGAGTTGGCCAGAGCCAGGAGAACCAGAAGGAGAAGGGTTTTCTTCAAGGCTTACACACCTTGCAGGGACGGAAGCCCGACTTTTCGGCCTCTTCCCGGGATTTGCAGACGGACGTGCAGGCCCTGCAGTCAAAAAATCTACAACTCTGCCGGTGGTAAATATGGGATTGGACGTTGCCATGAAAAACGGTTGGGGCCTGGGCTGGGG
Source organism: Fundidesulfovibrio agrisoli (assembly GCF_022808715.1). GTDB lineage: Bacteria > Desulfobacterota > Desulfovibrionia > Desulfovibrionales > Desulfovibrionaceae > Fundidesulfovibrio > Fundidesulfovibrio agrisoli. The sequence continues at coordinate 20,479 of NZ_JAKZKX010000016.1, read as the reverse complement.
CAACAATGGCTGCCAGCATGACGCCCAGGGTGAGGCAGAGGGATAGCTAGGCAGGGCGAACCAGGGTGAAGTGTGCGAACATGACCGCCTCCGATTTATGCAGCCCTATGTAATGGCTTTAGTCATCTGAAAGCGGGCCTGGAACAAGGTAGGGAGACACGAAGATTATCACACGTGGGAGTCGGCGCGATTTCGAAACGCGGGGCAATGGCGGGGCAAAATACTACAGAAAAAGAAAAAGGGACTTAGGTTATTCACCTAAGTCCCTGTTTTACTTGGTGGGCCATGTAGGACTCGAACCTACAACCAACGGATTAAGAGTCCGCTGCTCTACCAATTGAGCTAATGACCCGTTCAGCGCTTCGGGACGTTCCCCCCGTCGCGGAAGGCGGTAATTACGCGGGTGACCCCATGTTGTCAACAAACAGTCGCAATTTTTTTGAAAAACTTTTCACCGCCCCAGGCCCATTTACCGTGAGTGCTCTATCTGACTGGATTTTCTTGTTTACCGGCCTCTTAGCCACTCTTGAACGGTCTGGTTTGCGGGCACCGCTTTCTGACCGGCGCGCCCTTCCTGCCCGGTGAGCCCACTCCGCCGGGATTGCGAGCCCCTTGGGGTTTGAAGTTCCCGCCATCATGGGCTATCAAGGGTTGTTCATCCATCTTCAACCACCCGACAGGGTGTTTCGGATACACCATGACTCACATTCTGGGACTGAGGTTCCGGGAAAACGGCCAGATATACTATTTCGACGCCGCCTCCTTCGAGGTCCGCCCCGGCCAGCACGTGCTCGTAAAGACAGACCAGGGGCTGGCCATGGCCGGCGTCGCCAGCGTGCTGGAGCAGTTACCCGCGGGCCAGGAGCAGGAAGAGCTCAAGCCCATCGTCCGCATCGCCGCCCCGGAGGACATGGACGTCTACCGCGAGAACCGCGACCTCGCGCGCGACGCCATCCGCCATTGCCGCCGCTGCATCAACGAGCGCAACCTGGACATGAAGCTCGTCGACGTGGAGATCCTGCAGGACCGCTCCAAGATGGTCTTCTACTTCACCGCGCCCGGGCGCATCGACTTCCGGGAGCTGGTGAAGGATCTGGTGAAAGCCTACCGCACGCGCATCGAGCTGCGCCAAATCGGCGTGCGCCACGAGACGCAGATGCTCGGGGCCATCGGCAACTGCGGCCAGATGTGCTGCTGCGCGCGCTTCATCCGCAAATTCCAGCCCGTGACCATCAAGATGGCCAAGGAGCAGAACCTGTTCCTCAACCCGGCCAAGATTTCGGGCATGTGCGGCAGGCTCCTGTGCTGCCTGGCCTACGAGCAGGGCACCTATGAGGAGTTCCAGCGGCGCTGCCCAAAGATCGGCAAGAAATACCAGACCGAGCAGGGCCCCATGAAGGTGCTGCGCTCCAACATCTTCCGGGAGTGCATCTCCGTGTACACCGAGGCCGGGGAGGAGCGCGAGCTCACCCTGGAGGAGTGGAACACCATCGCCGGGGACACCTGGGTGCCCTACGTGGCCCCGCAGCAGCCGCCGGGCGGACGCCCCGCCCCGCAGGCCAACGAGCGGCCCCAGCAGGGCAGGCCGCAGCAAGGCAGGCCCCAGCAGCCAAGGCCCCCGCGCCCCCAAGACGCTCGCGCCCAAGACGCACGGGCTCAGGACGCCCGCGCCCAGGATGCCGGACTGCCCGGCTCCGCCCCGCAACCCGGCGAGCAGCCCTCGGGCCAGCCCGAGCCCAGGCTCGCTCCGGCTGAAGGCGAAAGCCGCGCCCTCGAGAACGCCGCGCCCTCCACCGACGGGGACGACGGCGAAATCGTGGCCCTTGGTCTGCCCTCCGAGGCCCTGCCCGCAGAGGGCGCCCCGGCCAAGGCCAAGCGTAAGCGCAAGCGCAAACCCAAGAACAAACGCCCCGAAGGCGGCCAGGCCCCCGCGCCTGAATCCGGAGATTGATCGTGGAGCGCTTCTACCTCACCACGCCCATTTACTACGTCAACGCGCGCCCGCACCTGGGGCACGCGCACACCACCATCCTGGCCGACGCCATGACCCGCTTCAACCGGCTCATGGGCCGCCAGGTGATGATGCTCACCGGCACCGACGAACACGGCGACAAGATCGTCAAGGCCGCCGAGGCCGCTGGCAAGACCCCCCAGGCCTACTGCGACGAGATCAGCCAGCTCTTCAAGGATCTCTGGCCCCACCTCGGCATCGACTACACCCGCTTCATCCGCACCACGGACCCCGTGCACAAGGCCACGGTGCAGAAGGCCTTGCAGCAGGTTTTCGACTCCGGCGACATCTATTTCGGCGAGTACGGCGGCCACTACTGCTTCGGCTGCGAACGCTTCTACACAGAAAAAGAGCTTGTGGACGGCCTCTGCCCCGACCACAAGACCAAACCGGAATACATCGCGGAGAAGAACTACTTCTTCAAGATGGGCAAATACCAGGACTGGCTCCTGAACCACATCAAGGCCAACCCGGACTTCATCCGCCCCGAGCAGTACCGCAACGAGGTCGTTGCCCTGCTGGAGAGCGGCGCCCTGGAAGACCTGTGCATCTCCCGGCCCAAGAGCCGCCTGGAATGGGGCGTGGAGCTGCCCTTCGACACCGATTACGTGGCCTACGTCTGGTTCGACGCCCTGCTCAACTACCTCACCGCCCTGGGCTGGCCCGACGGCCAGGACATGAAGGCCTACTGGCCCGCCGCCAACCACCTGATCGCCAAGGACATCCTCAAGCCCCACGCCGTGTTCTGGCCCACCATGCTCAAGGCCATGGGCCTTGAGCCCTTCCAGCACCTGAACGTGCACGGCTACTGGCTCATCAAGGACACCAAGATGTCCAAGTCCCTGGGCAACGTGGTGGACCCGCTCTCCATGGTGCAGAAGTACGGCCTCGCGGGCTTCCGTTACTTCCTGCTGCGCGAGATGAGCCTCGGGCACGACTCCTCCTTCTCGGAGGAGGCCTTCTGCGGGCGCTTCAACGCCGACCTCGCCAACGACCTGGGCAACCTCTTCAGCCGCACCCTGGCCATGACCCACAAGTACTTCGGCGGGGCCATCCCCCAGGCCGGACTGGGCGGACCGGACGAGGAGGAGCTGATGCTCCTGGCCAAGGACTGCTGCCTGAACTACCAGCGCCTGTTCGAGCGCTTCCAGACCGCCAAGGCCCTGGATTCCCTGTGGGAACTGGTGCGCGGTCTGAACAAGTACATCGACACCCAGGCCCCCTGGACCCTCTTCAAGGAGAAGAATCCCTCCCGCCTGGCCACGGTGATGTATTCCGTGCTGGAGTGCATGAGGAAGGTGGCCGTGCACCTCTGGCCCGTGATGCCCGAGGCGTCCGAGGCCATGCTGGCCCAGCTCGGCGTGGCGACCCCGGCCAGCCAGATGAACCTGCCGATGGAGGCAGAGGGTTGGGGCAATCTGAGCGCGGGCACCCCGGTGGCCAAAACCTCCAACATGTTCCCCCGTGTGGAGCCGCCCGCGCCGGAACCGGCCGCCGCTCCCGCCGCCGCGCCTGCCCCCAAGGATGCGCCCAAGGACGCCCCCAAAGCCGCCTGTGAAGCTCCCGCCAAGGAGCCCATCGACTTCGAGGACTTCCAGAAGCTGGACCTGCGCGTGGCCACCGTGGTCAAGGCCGAACCCGTGCCCAAGGCGGACAAGCTCCTGCTGGTCACCGTGGACGCCGGGGAGCCCGAACCCCGCCAGGTGGTGGCGGGCATCGCCGAATTCTGGAAGCCGGAGGATCTGGTGGGCAGGCAGGTGGTCATCGTGGCCAACTTGAAGCCCCGCAAGCTGCGCGGCGTGGTCTCGCAGGGTATGATCCTGGCCGTGAAGCGCGAAGGCGGGCTGGAGCTGCTGGCCCCCTCGGCCCGGGTGATCCCCGGCAGCTCGGTTTCGTAGGAAATCACAGGGAGCAGACGCCTCCGGCGGCCAGAGAGGGCGCTGCCCTCTCTGGACTCTCCCGCGAGAGGGAGTTCCTCCCTCTCGACACCCAATAGAGCTTCGCGCCGAAACTCGCGAGCAAGTCCCGTGGCGTCCTGCCCTGGCGGGCTGCGGGCCGCGCCGCCGGAGCCGATCTCGCGCTGGCGCTTCGCCAGAGGGGCGTCAGCCCCGGAAGCTTGAAATGAGCTCACAGGCGCGCCTCGGGGTGGCCGTAGCGCGGGCGGGGGCGATCTCGCGCTGGCGCTTCGCCAGAGGGGCGTCAGCCCCGGCAGCTTGATCGGCCCCGACGGCGCTGCGGCCACCACGAGGCGCGCATATCGACGTACAACCACGGCCCCATCGCCGGGGTCCGGGGCGGAGCCCCGTCCAGGTTCCGAACGGCGCCCCGCTCGTCCCAACAGGAAGCGCATGGATCAGCTCGAACGCCGCCAGTACTGGTCCCAGGCCGCCGTGGGCCTGGCCTCCTTCCTGACGCCCTTCCTGAATGGCGCTCTGGCCGTGGCCATGCCCTCCATCGGGCGCGAATTTTCCCTCTACCCGCACCAATTGCCGCTGGTGGTGCTGGCGCACCTCGTCCCGGCCGCCGCGTTCATGGCCATCTTCGGCCGCCTCTCGGACCACCTGGGCAACAAGCGCATCTTCCTCTGCGGCAGCGCGCTGTTCATCTGCGCCTCCATCACGGCCACAGTGGCCCCGAACCTGGCGACACTCCTGGCCGCGCGCTCCATGCAGGGGCTGGCGGACTCCATGACCTTCGGCGTGGGCGCGGCGATCCTCATGGATTCCGCAGCGTCCGAACGCAGGGGGCGCGCACTGGGCCTGAACCTGATGTTCGTCTACGTGGGGCTGGCCCTGGGGCCGCTGGTGGGGGGCTTCCTGACGGCGGCCGTCTCCTGGAGGGGGATCTTCGTACTTTGCGCACTGATCGGAGCCGGGGCCTGCACGCTCATCGCCCGCAACCGCCCGCCCGACGCGCCCGGCCACATGGCCGGGTTCGACTGGACCGGCGCGGCAACCTACGTCCCGGCCATGCTGGCCCTGATAGGCGGCTTGGCCACGCAGCCATCTTGGATGGGCTTGGGGATCATGGGTGTGGGCGCGCTGCTGGGCGCGCGCTTCGTGCGCATGCAGGCCCGGCGCGAGTCCCCGTTGATCGCGCCGCAGCTCTTCACGGACAACCGCCGCTTCAGCCACGCCGCGTTCGCGGGCGCGTTCGGCTACACCGCCGCCTTCTCCACCAGCCTGCTGTTGAGCATCACCTTGCAGGGCGTTCTGGGTTTGAGCCCTGGCGCGGCGGGTGTGTTCCTGCTCATCCAGCCCGCCACGCAGGCCCTGCTCTCCCCCCTGGCCGGGACGCTCTCGGACAGGATCGCCCCCACCCGGCTCAGCGGCCTGGGGCTCGGCGTGCTGGGCCTTGGGCTCTGGACCCTGGCAGCCTGGGGCGGGGCGCTGACCACGGGCGGCGTCGCCGGATTCCAGATCGTGCTGGGGGCGGGGTTCGCCTTCTTCGCCTCCCCCAACATCCACGCGCTCATGGGCTCGGTGGACACCACCCGGCGCGGCATCGCCTCCGGGCTGCTGGCCACCATGCGCACCTCGGGCATGAGCCTCTCCATGGCGCTCACGGGTGTGATACTGGCGGTGTTCTCCGGCGACGGCGCGGCCGGGCGCGTGGGCACGGAGGCCCTGCCCGCCGTGCGGGCCGCCTTCGCGCTGTTCGGCTGCTTCGCCATGCTCGCGGCCTGGATCTCTTTCCGGGGCGGAAGGGACAAAATAGCGTGACCTCCGGCCACGTAGCCCCCAACCGAGGAAAGCCCGCTCGGGAGACAGCGCGTGTGCGTACGCCGGCTGCGCACCGCCCCCGCCCGGAGACGCCCTGAAATGAAAAAGTACCTGCTCCTGCTTCCTGTCGCCGCCCTTTTGGCCTCATTCAGCCTGACGATCTTCGTGATACCGCCCATCGGCGGGCTCCCCGATGGCAGAACGCTCGTGATCCTCAAGCGGGAAAAGACGCGCTTCATCGACAGCCCTGACGCCTTTTGCGTGCGGGAGCGCGGCGGCGTGAGCCCGGAATGCCGGGCGGCCGCGCTCGGGGGAATCCTCGACCAGGGGAACGGCCCGGTGCTGCTGACGCTCCCCTACAGCCGCTGGCTCTACCTAATGAGCACGGACGGGGCCGAATTCGAACGTTGACCGGGCCGCATAACAGAGCCGGAAACCACGAGGTTTCGGGCCGACCACCGAATATAATCGGGGATGCAAGGGCGTCATGCCCTTGCCGGTGGGGTTCGGGGAGGCGGAGCCTCCCTGACGCGGTCGAGTGAGTCAGCATCACCGCCCGCCACGAACAACCGGCCAACCGCCCGTTCACATTTCGCGCGCCAAGACGCAGAAAAGCCAAGCCCCCGCGTATGCCTGATACGCGGGGGCTTGGCTATTTGCGGCAACGCGGCCAGCGGAATCTTCCGGCAGGCTGCTACTTCACCTCTTCACGGCCTTCGTGGCTGCCCCGGAAATAGAGCTTCACGGGCGCGCGGCGGATGCCGAAGATCTTGCGCAGCTGGTTCTCCAGGAAGCGGGAGTAGCTGTCCTTGATGCGCTCGGGATCGTTGACGAAGAACACGAAGGTGGGCGGCGCGGTGTCCGTCTGCGTCAGGTAGTAGAACTTGGGCCGCCTGCCCTTGACCAGCGGCGGCTGGTGCTTGCCCAGGGCGTCGCGCAGCAGGCGGTTGAGCGCGCCGGTGCCCACGCGGATGTCGCACTCCTCGCGGATGGCCTGGGCCGTGGGCAGGATGTCGCGCAGGTTCCGGCCGGTGAGCGCGGAAATGTAGATCACGGGCACGTGGTGGCAGATGCGCAGCTCCTCGCTGACGTCCTGCTTGAGTTCGGCCAGCCCCTTGGCGTCGAGCAGGTCCACCTTGTTGATGACGATCAGGAAGGGGATCTTCTCCTTGTCCAGGTAGGCGATGAGGCGTTTGTCCTGCATGGCCAGGCCGCCTGGGCCGTCGATGACCAGGATGGTCACCTCGGCGCGCTTGCCGCTGCCCAGGGCCGTGAGCGAGGCGATGCGCTCAAGGGAGTCGTCGATCTTGGCCTTGCGGCGCACGCCCGCCGTGTCCACGAACACGTAGCGCTTGCCGCCGCGCTCGAAGGCCACGTCCACGGCGTCGCGGGTTGTTCCGGCCACGTCGCTGACGATGAGCCTGTCGTCGCCCACCAGGGCGTTGACCAGCGAGCTCTTGCCCGCGTTGGGCCTGCCCAGCAGGGAGAGGGTCAGGGCCGTCTCGGGGTTCTGCCTGCCCCGCTCGTCCGTCTCGGGCAGGCGGGAGACGATCTCGTCCACCAGGCTGCGCACCCCGTAGCCGTGCTCGGCGGAGACCGGGGCCAGGTCCAGGCCCAGCACGTGGAAGTCCGCCATGAAGAGGTCTTCCTTTTCGCCGCCGTCCACCTTGTTCACGGCCACCAGCACCGGCTTGCCGGACTGGCGCAGCAGCATGGCCACGCGCTGGTCCTCCGAGGTGAGGCCCTCGCGGCCGTCCACCACCAGGAGCACCAGGTTGGCGGCCGTGACCGCGCGGCGGGCTTGCTCCAGCACGTCGAGTTCGAGGCCCTGGGGGTCCTCCAGGGTGAGGCCGCCGGTGTCCACCAGGTTCACGGGCACGCCCGCGAGCACGGCCTGGCCTTCCAGGCGGTCGCGGGTGACGCCGGGGCGGTCGTGCGTGATGGCCTTGCGCTTGCGCAAAAGGCGGTTGAAAAGCGAGGACTTGCCCACGTTGGGGCGGCCGATGATGGCTACTGTGGCTGGCATGGGGTGGTCTGTCCCTGGTTGGGCCTCCGGCGGGGCGGACCTGCGGAATGCAGGCCCGCGAAAATGCCGGGGACGGGTTCTTTGCCTTATAGGCGGGGCGGCGTCAACCCGCAAATCCTCTTCCCGCCTGGACAACAGGCCTTAGCGCAGGGCCGCGGCCAGATCCTTCACGCCCGCCAGCTCGGCGTACACGGCCCCCAGGGCGGCCATGAACGCGCCGTGCACGTGGGATGCGGGCACGCTCACGTGGCCGAAGTCCAGGTCACGGGTGGCGCAGGCGTCGGCCAGCACGATGCAGGCGAAGCCCATGTCGAAAGCCTGGCGTGTGGTGGCGTCCACGCACATGTGGCTCATCATGCCAGCGATCACCAGGCGCTCCACCTTGGCGTCGCGCAGCCGGGCCTCCAGGTCCGTCTCCCGGAAGGAGTTGGGGAAGTGCTTCTCGATCACGGCCTCGCCCTCGGCCGGGGCCACGTAGGGGTGGAACTCCACCCCCGGGGTGCCGGGCAGGAAGAAGCCCGCGCCGGGCCGCAGGGACACGTGCCGGATGTGGAACACGGGCATCCCCTGGGCGCGGAAGTGCTCCAGGGCGCGGGCCGCCTTGGCGGCGGCGGCTTCAGCGCCCACGAGCTCCATTGCCCCGCCGGGGAAGTAATCTTTCTGAATGTCGATGAGCAGCAGGGCGGTCTTCATCGAAGGGGTCTCCTAGAGTTCGGGCGCGCCCGAAGGCACGAGGCACACAACCGTGAGCGGCTTCTCGCCCGTGTTCCTGATCTGGTGCTCCGAGTTGCCGGGAACGAAGGCCACGCAGCCCGCGCCCACCGGGTTCCACTGCCCGTTGCCGTACACCTCGCCCTCACCGGCGTGGAAGAACATCTCGTGCTCCCAGGCGTGGGCATGGCGGGGGGTGTGCCCGCCGGGGGCGATCTCGAAGGCCCTCATGCAGAAATTCTCCGCGCCATCGGCCTTGCCCACCAGAATCCTGCCCGCAACGCCCTTGGCCACCTCGTTGTCGAAGTGCGTGGGCTCCGCAGCCGTGTACTCCATGATCTTCATGACAACTCCTTATTCAGTACGCATTGCCGCCATCAGCCCTTGCACCCTGGCCCCGATGTCCCTGGCGGCCACGATCTCCGTGACCAGGCAGATGTTCCGGGCCCCGGCCGCGCGCACCTGGGCGATGTTGTGTTCCTTGATGCCGCCGATCGCCACGAAGGGCAATTCGATATTCTTGATGACGTGGTTCAGGTATTCGAATCCCACCGGGGCGCAGACGTCCTTCTTGGTCTTGGTGGCGAAGATGGGCCCCACCCCGATGTAGTCCACCAGGCCGGACTCCTGGGCGGCGAGGGCCTCCTCGGGGCGGTGGGTGGAGAGGCCGAGGATCTTGTCCGGCCCGATGAACTTGCGCACGGCCTCGGGGGGCAGGTCCTCCTGGCCGATGTGCACGCCGTCGGCGTCCACCATCACGGCGATGTCCACGTGGTCGTTGACCAGGAAGGTGGCCCCGGCCTCGCGGGTCAGTTCGCGGATGGCCAGGCACTCCCGGTACATCAGGCCGGGCTTCATGTCCTTCTCGCGGTACTGCAGCACGCGCACGCCTGCGTCCAGGATGGCCTTGGCCACCTCCAGATTGCTGCGGCCCAGGGAATGTTCGTGGCTGGTGATGGCGTATATGCCGCCTTCGACGAGCGGCTTCATGGCTGATTTCATGGCAGTCTTCCCAGGGCGAAGGCCAGGACGATGTCCGCCTGCTTGGCGGCGGCCAGCGTGACCTTGGGGGCCAGGGGCGGGTTTTCGGGGCCGGCCTCGCTGGCGAAATCGCCCACGATATAGAATGATTTCCCGACGCGCCGAGTGACGACGGCGTCCGAATCGCCGCACCCGGCAAGCCCCGAGGCCGCCACCAGGAGCACGTCGCGGCCCATGTGGGCCTCCGCGAGCATCCTCTTGGCCGAGGCCTTGTCGAAGGCCTCCACGACGACGTGGCAGCCCTCGAACAGCGAGACGGCGTTATCGGCGGTCACCTCGGCCTGGATGGCGGTTACGCGCGCTTCGGGGTCGATGTCCAGCAGGTTCTCGCGCAGGGCCTGGACCTTGGGCATGCCCACCTGCCGGGCGAAGAAGAACTGGCGGTTCAGGTTGCTCGGCTCCACCACGTCGTGGTCCACCACGGTCAGGTCGGCGAAGCCGGAGCGCACAAGCATCCAGGCGCAGTTGGAGCCCAGGCCGCCCGCGCCCGCGATGCCCACGCGCAGGGCGCGGATGCGGGAGAGGTCGGTCGGGCTGAGGTACCTGTCCAGGCCGGAGCGGAGGTGGTTCATGCGGCATTCCAGAAGATGGGCCACGAGGGAGAAGGCCCGGGCGTCCGTCTGCAGTGTAGCGCTTCAGCCGCCGATTGCAAGGCCGGCCCGGCTCAGTTCTTCCGCGCCGGGAGGGCGCCCTTCCTGGGGTCGTAGAAATCCAGCGAGAGCTTCGTGAAGGACACCGCCAGGGGCCTGGAGTCCTCGGGGAGTATCTGGGCGGCCAGCCCGTTCCACTCGCCGTATTCGAAGCGGATCACGTTGTCCTCCCTGCCGCCTGGCAGGGTGTACTGCCGGTAAACGGAGCATGTCCCTTCACACTGCAGCGTTTCCAGCACCTGGCCGTTGAAGGAGACGATGACGTTCTGCTCGGCGGGCAGCTGCGTGTACTCCAGGGTCAGGACGATGTTGGCGTTGGAAGGCAGCGAGAACAGCAGCTCCGTCTTTGGCCCCAGGCCCCAACGCCAAGTGGCACCTGCCGAATGTTCGGCCGGGTCCAGCCCTTCCACGACCATCCGTTCCGGTTGCCCGCGCATAAGGTCCACGGCCTCCAGCGGGATGGACCTCTCAAGGTGTTTCGCCTGCAGCCCGGCCCCCAGGTACCAGGGGACCGCCACCACCAAACTGAAAGCTACGGCAGCCGCGGACAGCCAGCGGCCTCTGGGCAGGCGCCTGAGGTCGGAGCGCGTCAGGGTTTCCCTCCAACGGTCCAGTGGCCTGTCCACCAGCAGGAGCAGCAAGGCTGACAAAAGGAGCGTCACGGCGATGCTGGGCAGCTCCGTGCCCCAGGACGTGAACTGCTCTAGGGCTTTGAGCGCCAGCATGTGTATGATGTATACCGGGTAGGAGAGCTCGCCCACCATTCTGTCAAGTTTCCATTCCTTACTGACCAGGAACAGGAAGGGGACGGTCACGGCCAGCAGCATATAAGCGGGCCAGGCCTGAGGCCGAGCCTGGGCCCAGGCGAATGTGGCCCCTCCGGCCAGAACCATGGACACGCCCAACCATTGCGGGACGCTGTGGCGTTTGAGCAGTGCATACCCCTTGTATGCAAGCATGCCTAGGCAGAAGAAGGTTAGTTCGAAAGGGAAAAATCTATAGCCGAACGCATTTGCCGCACCATCCAGCGGGGAAGGGAAGTCAAAGTACAGGCGGCATCCCAACGATACCAGCGCAAGCCCGCCCAAGAACATCGCGCTCCGCCGCGCAAGGAATGGCGCCACCAGATAGAAGCACAGCTCGATGCCCAGGGTCCAGGCTTGGGGGATGAGCATGTACGCCCCCGCTGGGTTGGCGGGCGCGCCCTTTGGAAGCAGGCCAGACAGGGCGCCTGAGGCGGTCACACCGCAGAAGGAGAGCAGGTCCTGCCCGAGGATGAACACATTGGAGAGAGCCAGGGTGGCGAGGGTCCCGAATTCCAGATCCTTAAGCGTCCTCAGCCAGGCCTGGAAAGGCCATTCCACCGTGCCTCGAATATGGTAAACCGCCCAGCCGTAGAGGCAGGTGAGCATGATGGTGGCGAAATAGGCTGGGAACAGACGCAAATAGCGGCTGCGGATGAACACGTAATAGGGTTTGCCCTGGTACTTGGTGCTCAGCACCAGCGCCATATAGAAGCCCGAAATCATGTAGAAGGCGCGTACCGCCACGGTTGTGTCGAACGCAACCAACCCGCCCGAATGGTCCGAATGGCCAATCAGGACGGAAAGAGCGAGAAGCAGTCTGAGTACGCCCATTCACCGCCTTCCGATCCGGCTGTGGCCGGGCGGCTGAGAGTGTCCGCCCGGACCTGCTACCAGTCCTTGTATACGGGCTGATAGCCCTGGGATGTGAACATGGCGGCCATCTCCGCCACGCTGCGGTCGTCGGATATCTCGAACTGCCCCGGGTCGCTCTGCCCCGAGGCGCGGCCGCCAACCGAGGTGCTCACCCCGGCGGACATGCGCGTCACGCCCAGGCGCAGCAGGTTGTCGCGCAGGCCGGGCCTCTCCCGCGAGGAGAGGGTGACGCCCGCGCGGGGCATGAAGATGCGCAGGGCCGCGATGTACTGCACCAGGTCGCGGTCCGTGACCTCCACCTTGGGCTGGAAGCCGCCGGTCTGGGGCCTGATGCGCGGCACCGAGACGCTCACCTCCACCGAGGGGTACGCGCTCTGCAAATAGTCCGCGTGCAGGCCGGTGCTGAAGGCCTCCAGGCGCCAGTCGTGCAGGCCCAAGAGCGCGCCCACGCCCACCTGGCGGAACCCTGCGGCGCAGGCCCTGTCCGGGGCCTCCAGGCGGAAGCGGTAGTCCCGCTTGGGGCCGCCCGGATGCAGGGGCAGGTAGGCCGCCTCGTCGTAGACCTCCTGGAACATGGTCATGCCGTCGATTCCGGCCTCCAGGAGCCTGGCGTAGCCCGCCTGATCCAGCGGGTAGACCTCCACGGAGATTGAGGCGAAGTATTTGGCCAGCACGCGGGCGCAGTCGGCCATGTACTCCACGGAGCTGGTCTTGGGGGCTTCCCCCGTGAGCAGCAGGATGTGCTTGAGCCCGGTGGACGCGATGCAGCGGGCCTCGGCCTCGACCTCCTCCAGGCTGAGCTGGCGGCGGTAGATGTCGTGGTGGGTGTTGAAGCCGCAGTACACGCAGCGGTTGACGCAGTGGTTGGCCAGGTAGAGCGGCGTGAACAGGTGGATGGCCCGGCCGAAGTGTTGCACCGTGAGCTCGTGCGCGCGCCGGGCCATGGCTTCGAGCTGCCGTGCCCCCGCCGGGGAGAGCAGCGCCAGGAAGTCCGCCCGGTTGGGGCGCTCGCTGGCCAGGGCCCTCAGCACGTCGGCCTCGGTGGCCGCCTCGAAGGCGGATGCGGCGGCGGCCATGTCCGTTGATTTCAGAACGTCGTAAAAGCTCATGGCCGCCCTACTCCCCCGAAATCCCGCCGAGGAAGCCCGTGAGCGGCGAGGAGGCCCGGGCCAGCTCGCTCACCGCGCCCGGCCCGGCGAGCCAGGCCTCGCGCCCGGCGGCCACGGCGCGGCCGAAGGCGCGGGCCATGCCAACGGGGTCGGCGGCGGAGGCCACGGCGGTGTTCACCAGCACGGCGGCCGCGCCCATCTCCATGGCCTCGCAGGCCTCGGAGGGGCGGCCGATGCCCGCGTCCACCACGATCGGCACGTCCAATTCCTCGATCATGATGCGCACCATCTCACGGGTCTTGAGGCCCCGGTTGGTGCCTATGGGCGCGCCAAGCGGCATCACGGCGGCGGCTCCGGCCTCGACCATGCGCCGCCCGGCGGCAAGGTCCGGGCTCATGTAGCAGAGCACGGTGAAGCCCTCGGCCGCCAGTATCTCGGTGGCCTTCACGGTCTCGAAGTTGTCGGGGAGCAGGTAGCGGTTGTCGTTTATGACCTCGATCTTGACCCAGTCCCCGCAACCGGCGGCGCGGGCCAGGCGGGCGATCCGCACGGCCTCCTGGGCGGTTCTTGCGCCGGAGGTGTTGGGCATGAGGATGGCGCTTTTGGGCACGTGGGCCAGGATGTTCTCCTGCCCGGCCTCGGGGTCCACCCGGCGCACCGCCACGGTGATGACCTGCGCGCCGCTGGCCTCCATCACGGCCGGGATCAGGGTGTTGGAGGAGTATTTGCCGGAGCCTATGAACAGGCGGCTCGTGAGCTCACGGCCGCCGATGGTCAGCGTGTCGGACATGGTGTCAGCCTCCGCCAACGAAGGAGACGACCTCCACGCGGTCGCCCTCCTTGAGGGCAGTGTCGGGCCAGAGTTCGCGGGGAACGATGGCCTCGTTTATTTCCACGATGACGGCCTGGGGGTCCAGCCCGCGCGCGGCGAGCCATCCGGCCACGGTCTGGCCGGGTTCCAGGGTCGATTCTTTTCCGTTGATGACAAGGCGCACGGGGTGGTCCTTCCTGCGGGGCGCGGGAGCGCCGGGGGCGGGGGGAAGAGGGGCGGGACGGCTGTGCGCCCCGCCCCCGCGTCGTTGTTATTCGCCGCCGATGATCCGGCGGATGTTCTCCACGTAGGGGGCGCGGATCACGCCGCGCTCGGTGACGATGCCCGCGATGAGCTCCGAGGGTGTCACGTCGAAGGCGTAGTTGAACACGCCCACGTTGTCCGGGGTGATCTGGTGCTCGCCCACGTGGGTCACCTCCTTGGGGGTGCGGTCCTCGATGGGGATGCCCGCGCCAGTGGGGGTGTCCAGGTCGAAGGTGGAGGCAGGGGCCGCCACGTAGAACGGGATGCCGAAATGCTTGGCCAGCAGGGCCACCCCGTAGGTGCCGATCTTGTTGGCGGCGTCGCCGTTGGCCGCGATGCGGTCCGCGCCGACCACCACCTTCTGGACCATGCCGCGCTGCATCAGCAGGGCGCAGGCGTTGTCGCAGGCCACCTTCACGGGGATGTCGTCCTTGGCCAGCTCGTAGGCGGTGAGGCGCGCGCCCTGCAGGAAGGGGCGGGTCTCGTTGGCGATCACCTGGATCTTCTTGCCCTGCTCCCAGGCGCCGCGGATCACGCCCAGGGCGGTGCCGTATCCGGCGGTGGCCAGGGCCCCGGCGTTGCAGTGGGTCATCACGGTATCGCCGTCGTCGATGAGCTCGGCCCCGTAGCGGCCCATGGCCTTGTTGATCTCGATGTCCTGGGCGTGGATCTCCTTGGCCATCTCCAGCCATTTGGCGCGCAGCTGGGCCAGGGAGAGCTCGGGCAGGGCCTTCCAGGCCTTGCGCATGAGCTCCACGGCCCAGCGCAGGTTCACGGCGGTGGGCCGGGCGTCCTCCAGGTCCTTCAGCAGGCCTTCCAGCTTGGCCTTCCAGCCGGAGTCCGCGCCGTCGACCTCGCCTGCGGCCAGGTAGCAGCCGTAGGCGGCGGTGACGCCGATGGCGGGCGCGCCGCGCACCACCATGGTCTGCAGGGCGTAGATGGTGTCGGAGTTGTGCTTGCAGACGAAGTATTCCTCGCGGCAGGGCAGGATGCGCTGGTCCAGGAGGACGAGGGCGTCCTGCTCGGGGGAGAACTGGATATGGTCGGTCATTGTGGTTCCTAGCTGAGTTTTTTGGCCAGAAGCTGGTTGAGCAGCCCGGGGTTGGCCTGCCCCTTGGTGGCTTTCATGACCTGGCCCACGAAGAAGCCCATGAGCTTGGTCTTGCCGCCCTTGTAGGCCTCCACCTCGGCCGGGCTGGCGGCCAGCACGGCGTCGATGGCCTCCTCCAAAGCGGAGGAGTCGGAAATCTGCACCAGGCCCTTGGCCTTGACCAGGGCCTCGGGGTCGCCCCCCTGGGCGAAGAGGTCGGGGAAGATCTGCTTGCCGATCTTGCCGGAGATAACGCCCTCGTCCACCAGCTTCACCAGCTTGGCCAGGTCGGACGGGGCCAGCTTGAGCTGCGCGGCGGCCAGCTTGGCCTCGCCCATCTCGCGCAGCAGCTCGCTCATGATCCAGTTGGCGATCTTCTTGGGCTGGGCGTAGGCGGCGCAGGCGGCCTCGAAGTAGTCGGCCAGGTCGCGCTCGGCGGTGATGGTGGCGGCGTCGTTTGCTGAGAGCCCGAAATCGTTCTCGAAGCGCTGGCGGCGCACCCGGGGCAGCTCGGGCAGCTGGGCCTTCCACTGTTCCAGCTTGGCGGGGTCGAGCTTCAGGGGCACCAGATCCGGGTCGGGGAAATAGCGGTAGTCGTGGGCCTCTTCCTTGCCGCGCATGCTGGCGGTGACGTTCTTGTCCGGGTTGTAGAGGCGCGTCTCCTGCACGATGGCCTCGCCGTCCTCCAGGCAGTCCTTCTGGCGCTGGATTTCGTATTCGATGGCCTTGTGCACGTTGCGGAAGGAGTTGACGTTCTTGATCTCCGCCCGGGTGCCGAACTCCTCTTGCCCCTTGGGGCGGATGGAGACGTTGGCGTCGCAGCGGAAGGAGCCCTCCTCCATGTTGCCGTCGCAGATGCCCAGGTACACCAGGATGGAGCGCAGCTCCTTCAAGTAGGCCACGGCCTCGTCGGCGGAGCGCATGTCCGGCTCGGAGACGATCTCGATGAGCGGCACGCAGGCGCGGTTCAGGTCCACGTAGCTGGCGTTGTCCGTGGCGGAGTGGATGTTCTTGCCCGCGTCCTCCTCCATGTGGATGCGCGTGACGCCGATGGTCTTGGCCACACCGTCCACGAGGATGTCCACCTTGCCGTGCTCGGCGATGGGCAGCTCGAACTGGGAGATCTGGTAGCCTTTGGGCAGGTCGGGGTAGAAATAGTTCTTGCGCGCGAACACCGAGACGGGGTTGAGCGCGCAGTCGATGGCCATGCCCATCTTGGCGGCGTATTCCACCGCGCGCTCGTTGAGCACGGGCAGCACGCCGGGCATGCCCGAGCACACGGGGCAGACGTTCTCGTTGGGGTCGTTGCCGAAACGGGTGGAGCAGGAACAGAAGATCTTGCTTTCGGTCAGCAACTGGGCGTGGACTTCAAGGCCGATTACCGCCTCATATTCTGCCATGTCGGGAGGCTCCTGGATGAACTGGCGCGCGCGCCGGGGAAGGTCTTACAGGCCAAGCGTTGCCGGGTCAACATTCCCGGGCGGGAACCGCGCCGGAGAGGGTCGCGCCGCGTTGACTTGCCACGCGCTTTGTGGTGCATACTGGCACAAACCAGGAGGCCCCATGAACATCCGTTTCGTGCTGCTGCTCACGCTCCTCGCGCTGGCAGGCTGCGTGGAATCCGCCCAGCGGGGCGGCTACTATGAAGACCCCTACTACGGCCGGGGGGGCTATTACAATCAGGGCTACGGGTCCGGCTACAGGGGCGGACGCCACGACCCCTACTACGACGAGGAGGCGGCCGAACGCCGCCGCCGCAACCAGGAGAACGCCTGCAACGTGGCCTGGGCGAACTGCGTCAACAACTGCAACTCCATGCGTGACGCCAACCAGCGTGCGGTCTGCGTGGCCAACTGCAACAACGCCCTCAATCAGTGCAGGCGGTAGCGCGGCGCGCTGCCCTGCCCTCCTGAACATCCCCCCATCAAAGACAACTGCCGGGGTGCGGCGAACCGCACCCCGGCAGTGAGGTGGTGGCTTTGCTGGCCCGTCAGGGCTGTTTGACCGACTTGTTCACGGTCGGGGTGCCGCTGGGCATCACCGTGGCCTCCTTGCCGTAGTTGGCCTTGTAGCAGGCCTGGTATTGCTTCACGCACTGGTACTTGCCCGCTTCGTCAGTGATCTCCTTGGAGTTCACGCACTGGACGTAGGTCCTTTTGCAGGCTGCCGCCTTTTGCAGGCTCTGGGACATGGCGGAGCCCGGAAGCAGCAGGCACGTGGCAAGAACAACACCGATGGCGATTGTTCTGGTAGTGTTCATTTTGAATCCTCCGTTTCGACAGCGCTGGAGCTTCCGGCTGCCTGACTACAGATTGAAGAGCAGTTCTGAACCACATCTCCTGTCGGAACATGCGTCTGCGTCTTCAAGCATCAACCGCCGTTCATCAGCAGCCAATCCACCGCCGGCGGCGCGTACGGGCTGAACACCTGGATGACGTGCATCATATCGTGCTCTTCGTGTTCAAGCATGTGGCAGTGCCAGATGTACTCGAAACCGAAGTTGTGCAGCGGGTTCGTCACAGGGTCGAACGGCATCGTCCCGTTGAGCGGGCGGACGCTGTAGGGAACCCCGAACGGCAGGCGCGGCGGCGAGAACTTCACGGCCACGATGGCGTTGGTGCCCGGCAGCATCCTGATGGTCTCCTTCCATCCCAACTCGTTGGGGTCCGGGGGCAGGACGTTGCCCGCCCAGTCCATGCGGGCCACGAGCTGCACGTTCTCCAGGTGGATGTGGATGGGGTGGACGTCGCCGGTGTTGTTGACCACGGTCCATATCTGCGGCTGGCGGTTAAACACGGGCTCCGTGGGCATCTCCTCGTAGCCGGTGCCGTAAACCGCGGTGCCCTGGTTGCCCATGTAGAAGGAGTTGGTGCCGATCTGGGTGTTCAGGCGGCCATGGATGTCGAAGTTCTCGTTGAGTGTCTTGATCTTGACCGGAATGCCGTTGACCGAGGTGGACCGAACGGTAACGGGGGTCCCCGGGGGCACGATGGGCTTGGGCTGGGTCTGGGCGAAGATGGCCGGCAGGCCGGTGTTGGCGTCCTGCAGGTATGCCTTGGTGGCGGCGTAATTCACGGTGTCGGGGGTGCCGCCGTCAACCACGCGGAACTCCATCAACGTGCGGGTGTTGGGCCCTTTGCCCTGCAGCGTGGTGGGCGCGCCGCCGCTGGCGGTCTGGTCGGGGTCGCCGGTGAAGTAGTCGTCGCGGGGGTCGCCGTCCGGGGCGGGCGCGGGCGCGTCGTTGTAGAGAATCAGCCTGGCGCCCACGGGCAGGGCCGAGAAGTCCACGATGATGTCGGCGCGTTCGGCCGGGGCCACCAGCAGGGTATACGTGGTGGGCATGGTCGGCGACGTGGACACCGCGCCCCACTGGGTCGGCGGGTTGTTCATCTCCACCGCCGCGGGCAGCACGCCGCCCTCGTTGGCTATCTGGAGCATGGCGGGACCGGGCTGGGCCAGGTCGGCCTCGCCGGTGTAGTTCTGGCCCGACTGCGCCTCCATATACAGCTGCAGGTTGAAGGCCCGGGCGCCAGCACCGTTGAGGATGCGGAAACGATACTTACGCTGCTCGACCTCCATATAGGGGTAGGCCACGCCGTTGACCAGGGAGGTGTCCTGGAAGGCTTCGGCCACGGCGGAGACCGCGGGCGGGTTTTGG
The DNA here is from genome assembly GCF_022808715.1 of Fundidesulfovibrio agrisoli. Lineage (GTDB taxonomy): Bacteria > Desulfobacterota > Desulfovibrionia > Desulfovibrionales > Desulfovibrionaceae > Fundidesulfovibrio > Fundidesulfovibrio agrisoli. Next base: position 1,707 of record NZ_JAKZKX010000016.1, on the reverse strand, counting down.
ACGTTCTGCACGGGCGGGTAGACCCAGCCGCCGAAGTCCCAGCGGCCGGTGGGGTTCAAGGAGCCGTCGGCCAGGTTCTGGTTGGGTTCGTACACGTGGGGGTACCACAGCGCGCCGGTGAACTGGCCCCAGTCCGCATTGGCGGCCCAGGAGGGGTCCTGCGTGCCGATGGTGGCGGCGTCAACGAAGCTCTTGTCCTGTATGATCAGCGGGATGCCGAGGCCGTCGTTGTCGGCTGGCAGTATGCCGTTGGTCACGAGCTGATCCTCGGTCGCATCGGTGATGAGATAGCCCGCGACCAGCCCGGCGTAGACGTTGGTGCGGGTGATTCCCACGGCATGGTCATGGTACCAGAGCATGCGCGCGCTCTGCAGGTTGGTGAAGTAGGCGTTCCATTCGTTGGCCGCCGGGGTCGCCATGTCGGGCACGTTGATGTAGCTCACGCCATGCTGGCCGACGCTGGGCGGAGTGAACCACTGGAAGGGGGTGCCGTCGCTGATCCAGGGGGTGAACCCGCCGTGCAGGTGGACGGCCGTGCGGTTCTGGAAGCTGTCCGCTCCCATGATGGTGGTGTCCACCGGGAGGAAGGCGTTGCCCAGCGGCAGCTCGTTGCGGAAGGTCACCCTCACCGGCCTGTTGGTCTGGGCCACGATGATGGGGCCAAGGTAGGACTGCGTCTCGGCTGTGCCCTGCTTCGTGACCGTTGCGTTGGGGCTCAGGTCATAATAGCCGCGCAACATGGTCTGGTTGGGCAACCCGGAATGCATCTGCTGAGAGTATTGACGGATTCCTATCTGATAATAATCACTATTGGGGTCGGCAGGATAATTGACCGGCTTTGCAATGGGGATGCAATAACCCAGGGTGCTGTAGGCGCTATTGTCTTGCTTGCAAATAGGCGTCAACGAATCAACAAATTTATTGAGGATGGGGCTGAACGCATATCCGTAGGCATCAGAGGATGTAACCCCAATCTCTGTGGAGTACTTCAAGGGAGACAACACCATACAGCAGATTGTCAACCCCAATGCTAGCCGTGACAAGTTCAATTTACGACGCAATACCATTGCCCCACCTCCGATTAACAGTTAAATGCAGAAACTTGCTTATTGTATTTGATAATCATCTACACCGATTACACATTCGGATGGTAAAAATAACGGGACCCCGGATGGGGGCATCGTCTCGCGTCGCTCGGCAATTGGGCCTGGGACGTACTTCCCTTCAAATATACACCCCGAAGGAAAGGTTACAACTTTTTTCTATCGCTCACGCCCATTCTCTCTAAGTTTTTTCAACACGCCGCTCTAAATAGCAATAATGACAGTTTTTTCTGATTCGAAATCCTTCTTCACACAAAAGCAGATCATTAACACCACCCACGAAGTGTGACGACGTACGCCACGGCTGCCCTGCGACCCGGAGCGTCCGGGCCATCCTCGAAACACGGGTATTTCTTACCCGCCATGAAGGAAACGTTCTTGTTTCAGCCCAGAAGCGGCCATCCAACGGGACCACGCTCAAGACGACGCTTCCCGAAGCGGATTCAGCCAGGGCTTAGGCGGCGCACAGGGCAGGGCCGGTAATCCCCCCAATAAAAGGTTGTTCTGAAAAGTAGAATTTTCTCGTAAACCCAGGCGAGGAGATTTTACATGAAGACGTCCCGCTACTCCGACAGTCAGATCCTGAGCATCCTGAAGCAAGCCG
>NZ_JAKZKX010000015.1:2647-91006 GCF_022808715.1 Fundidesulfovibrio agrisoli | reverse complement strand
TCGGCTTGCTTCAGGATGCTCAGGATCTGACTGTCGGAGTAGCGGGACGTCTTCATGTAAAATCTCCTCGCCTGGGTTTACGAGAAAATTCTACTTTTCAGAACAACCTTTTATTGGGGGGATTACCCTTCCTCTCCGGTCTACAAGAAGGGCAGGATCGTCCTCAGCGCCAACATGCTGGCCGGGATCGATTTCGAAGAAGGGCAGAAGTTCACTGTGAAGAAGACTGAAGACGGGCTGAAGCTGGAGTTCGCCTAGGTCTATCTGGGTTGATTGTTCGCACAGGGGCCAGGGCAAATTTGCTCTGGCCTCACAACTGGTGACACCGCCTTAATTCTGGAAAAGAAGAAGGTCGGCAGGGGTCACCCACCCGCAGTTAACATTCAACAAGGGGTGTTGGATCGGAGTTAAAGTCTTAGATCTGCCCGGTTGTTGACCAAGGGCGCAAAGATATATTGATCCTGGCCGAATATTCCCGCGTTAACCTATAATTGTTTTGAATGTGCGCCAGCAAAGCAGTTGACTACCATAGTACTGAGCTATGAAACTAGAAAGCTGCAAAGTAAAATCAAGGACATATGAACCTGTCGACTACGCAGATATATGAAGCTAGGTTTGATTTCCCTTTATGATGTGCTGGTCAAATACCTCCCGGAGTCTCACCATGACCCGGTCAATAAAGTCCTGTTCGAGATAGCTGAAAGACGAAGCCACAGGGGAAGATTTCAATATCGCTGAACAAAAGTGTCTCATTTTAGCCTTTTTTGGCTTGCTAAGGTTTGCATAATGCACCTCAATTACATTTCGATACAAGTCGATTTGCTTGAATTTGTAGCGATCGTCCTCAAGGCCAACTAGCAGTCGGTGTGCATTTTCAAACCGATCAAAGTCGTCATTTGAATTGGCAGATAGAATATACTCTTTCAAAAGAAGTCGCGCTTGTTGAGTGTCTATTTGGTCCGTATGATAGCCAGACTTTGCCTCTGCCAATGAATACGCCGTGGCGAACAGTGTCTTGGCTTTGTCAAAGTTCGCATACACAAGATGAGCCATTCCGTACTGTAGCCAATAGTGAGGATCATTTTTCAGCCAAGAAACTCTGCGTTTTAAATCCTCGTAATAGCTTGCCATGGTTGTGATCTTGGCCTTGTCCTTTAATATTCGTTCCAAAGAGGAAAATTTCAAAACATGCTTGAAGAGTAATTCGTGGTCACGGGAATAGCTACTCTTGGCATTGAATTCTTCGGCAATATTTAGAAATCTGTCTTTAATTTCGTTAGACGAAAACTGTGATTTTAATAGGTACGCAGCAAAAACACTGGAAGTTATTATGGCACCCCTTTTGTCAAAACTGAATAGGCTTTGGAAATTATAATCATTTCTGAGGGTTGATTTGTAAATGAAGTCATTCCCTGAGACTTCACTGATCATGCTCGCCGTGGCCGGAATGTTCGCCACCTTCAGTATGGCTATGGCAAATATAACATCCTTGACCCCCCTTGTTGTTATGATTGACCTCAAGTTATTTTCAATGCGATTCTTTATATCTTCTGAGTCGAAAAGAGACAGCAGGAAATATGCTAGCGAAGAATCATTTTTATACTTAATCCAGTTCTTCTTTTCGCGTGGCGGCATCCCTGCCAATTCACCCCAGTGTCCCATGCTATCTGCTAACGAAATAACTCCATCCATCTCAAATTCGTCAAGGCAGTCTAGCGAGTACTGTACGTATTGGAATCCCCAATTTTTTAAATTTGCTATTTCTTTGTGATGAGAAGTAGTTCTTGACGTCGCAACTACAGTAAGGTCATGAACAGAAAAATTCTCAGCCAGGTAACGCATCAGGTTCTGGTCTCTGTAGTAGTCGTCAATCAAAAGTATAAAATGCTTGCCCCTTCTTACAAGAATATCAACATCCGCGATGATGTCGCCATACTGGTCGTCTATCATATACACAGAGTGCGACTTACTAAGTAGATATGGGGCCAATTCTTTCAAAAACGCAGTTTTTCCGTTTCCGAGATCACTAGTGATAACGACATTATTCCGTGATATATTGTTTTCTACATCTGAGAGGCATGTTCTTCGAAAGAGATAATTCCACTTCTCACTCCCGACTACAGATGATTCAACAAGATCGTCATTAATTTTGCCAAATATAAACAACCTTTCAAGGTCAATGTCTCTCACTTGTACATTGGTTTGTAAATATGCACACTCTGCCAATGCAGTTAGGCTCCCATCCTCAGTGCTTGCCTTTATGCAAGAAACCAATTCACCAAAGCCTGCGACTTCACACTTAATAACTTCCCCATAACAACTAAAGGTATACTCTTCTTTTTGTGGTATATCTTTTCTTGTAATGAAGTAGGCATCCAGACCGTCGCAATTTGCGACGATCCTTTTTATATCGATATCATAAAGGGAGTACCCTATGAAAATAATGGCTGAGCAGCGCCCGACATCGTTTTTAAAATTATGAAACCATGGGCTCCTCAAAAATCCTTCCGGTGAATTGTACGACGAGTCTGTGAGCTTGAATGTAGTTTCTAATGTCTTTTCAGTTAATTCTGAAATAGAGCCATTTATGTGAACCACAAGATCCTTTTTGGAATACTCAGAGGGTGGAATTCCAACAAACGCTGTTTCATACCGCTTTCCAATCGCTTGGCCAGCAATCTCTATTGAATTGTCGTAATTTGTCGTGTAGCAGCGCATCCAAGGCAACGCAGCAATAGCGTTATGTGCTGCCTTTGTTGAGCGTATCGTAAATGAATCTTTCAGGAAGCTTATCAACGGGGAACGTTCTGTATTTTGTCTTAAATACCTATCAGCCACATACGTCAAGTCATCGTCTTTGGTGAACTTGCCTAGATCAGCAATTTTGTGAGCTAATTCTTTCGCTCTAGGAGGAGTACTTCCCTTAAAATTTTCACACCCATCTGAAAACCCTGCTCCAGTAAACAACATCGCTTTTCCAGATTCAATGGATCGTATGAGATTTTGGGGAAGATTTTTAATCACAATTTTGTTCCTCCATGCTAAATGATAGAAACCAGATGATCTTTACCCATTCGAAACTCTGGAAAAGTTAATTATGACCAGCAATTGTTAGCTTGTTCAAACTGACCGAATAGCTTTCCGTTCTATAGTTTAAATACCTGCTCCAACTCACCCCGCAGCGACTCAAGCTTGGTACGGAACTCCTGCCGGTGCTCAGACATAATACTATGGATCTCATTACCTTTCAATTTTTGAAGCTTAGTTGAAGCGATTTTGTTGCCCTCATGCTGTTGCCAAAGCTAACCCTTGCCCCTCACTTGCCTCAGAAGCTTCATACTTTCTATTTTTGTGCGCAGCCTGGGTCAATCCGCTGTTCGCCTGCCTCCATAAGTTTTACCACATATGAAGTTTGACCATGCTCCATGCTACGTGCAGACGTTGCCCTCCAGGAAACCAACTCCAGGCATAACGCGCTGGGATTTCCATGTCATCCGGGGGGTGGGTGACATCATGGGTGACACCGCTTGAATTCGGGAAAAGAAGAAGGCCGGCTAGGGTTACCTAACCGGCCTTATTCTTTGGGAAATGTGTGGTGGAGCTGGACGGAATCGAACCGACGACCTCTTGAATGCCATGCCAGCAGCACGCTGAAATTATTAGACTTTGGCTAGCCAGCCAACGGTTGCCAACGTAACATTTTGGCGTCTGCCAACGGAAATGTGGCTTTCAGTGGCGGTCCTGCCAACGGCCAGCCAACGGCAGTGGTTGCGTAGGTGGCGGTGCTGTGGTTAGAAAGTCACAAGGCAGCCAAGTGGACACGCGCAGTTAGCAACCCACGAAAAAACTTCAATGACCTAAACGGACATGGTCACAATCGATCTCGCTAGTTGTCCGCCAAGGCTCAGAAAGGCATCCGTATGCGCGCTGTTCAGGTGGTGCTGAGCGGGCAAGACACCTGGACAGCAATCTGACCATATGCCACAAAATGATAACCGCCAGCGCCTGTGAAAGGCGTTAACATCATGATCATGGTCACCAAAGGCTAGACCAGCATCCAAGAATTAGGATTCCCAAGAGAAATCCGGAGGTCACTTTTTTAGAGGTAGTCATGGCACCTATTGAATATATGCTGTGGGGAGCTGGAATTTTTTATGCTTTTTATTTCTGGGGAGCGTGGCCTGGAGCAGCAGCTGTAGCAATTTTTTATTTTATAAGACTTAAACGCTAGAAAATATTCTGCGCGAGTTACAGGTGATGCTTGCTGCACCTGCTGAATAATATTATTGACTAGATTTCAAACGAGGTATTTAAGAATGGAAAAAATACGCGAGACATGCATTCACTTCTCGGGTGATGGCCTACAAACCTGTGATAAAAGAACTATTTCAAACAAAAGACAGAAGGTCAACTCTGACTGTGCGAAAGATTGTCCATATTATGAGGAAGGCCCTGGGTCAGAGGTACTACACGCATTAAAGATCCTAAATTAATAAGAAGAAGTGCTTCATCGCCTTAGAGCATCAACTGTTGTTTCACGACACCGAAAGTTTTTGACCCATGACATCCAATCTTTCTCCCCAAATAATATGGGTCACCAGAGCAGCAGGGGCTTACCCTGCCTAGGCCAAGTCATGGCAAAGCTCAACAGGTACGCGAGTTGTTCGATAATCAGCGAAGCCAAATTTCGACAAAAGTTGCTGCTTTTCGCCATCTATCTGGACACCTCGCAGCTCCCCCAGGTCACCGGGCCCACTCGAACATATAAACCGCTCTCTCATGGCTATTCACCACGGGAAACCGCGTTCCGCGAGCAACAGGCCCCTGCCCTCGGCGAATGGCCATATCAATGGCACCGAGAGAGCTTCTCAGGGCTACGCGAAGACCCACTTGCCTAGTTCAGAGAGCTCAAGGTGGCCTTTTCCTGGCATTTGAAGGAATGCCCCTTCAGTTTAACAACAGAGGAGAGAACATGTACATTTAGTTAGTGGGGTTAGATTGAGGACTGCGCAGGCACTACAACGAGGTCTGCCCCACTCAAGCCTGGAGAAGATGGCCCTCAAGGCCTACGCGGGAATGATCGGCAACAACCTGAACCAGAGGGCCACCCTCAAGAATCAAGTGGCCCGAAGAAACTCGCCAGGTCAAATGAACGAGGTGCGCTCATGACACGCCTGCAAATTATGCCAATACAGCAGATGCATCAACTGGCACAGCATGGGAAGGGTTAGGATATGACTTCGATATTTTTTTATGCCGTAGGCATACTTATATTTATTTATTTGTTTGGCTTCGACCAATACACCGTTGCCGGACTCATTTTAGGAGCATGCATCGTACATCCTCCAAAGTTTTTGCTCAATATTTTGGGATTTAGAAAAGATTACAAACGCAATAGACCGTCAAGCACGGGAGAATCTTCAAAAAATAGCGAACATACTAAACAAAAATACGAAAGTGGCCAATACGATGGGCACCGAAGGGGGGAAGATAACGATGAAAACCCCGGCCCTGATCCTGATCATCTTGTAGAAATGAAATACATTGGACTGCTTGGCCTCGGGACATATTTCTCTACTGAAGACATCAAAAAGGCTTATAAACAAAAAATATCGAAATATCATCCTGACAAAGTCGAGCACCTTGGGGATGAGTTCAAACTACTTGCTGAAGAAAAAGCCAAAGAATTAAACAACGCATACCAGTACTTGCTCAGCAAACATGCCACATGACTTACTTCCGAGGAACAACATTGTTAAAAAGCCAATGCAGGTGAGCTTGACGATTACCATAGCGTATTTCTGTAATCGTTGGCATCTCTAGCCCAACTTCCGTCGGGCTACCTGCCGGCTTAAACCGCAAACTATACTCAACATTCCCTCTCGCCATGTTAGTTGGAATGTTCTCAAGTCGTTCATGTAAGCCAAAAATGATTTCCTTCAGGCTTTGGTGCAAAACAAGAGGCATGTTCCCCATCAACATGCTACGAAGCAAAGACATGCCTTTACTAGACAAATCATTACAGTTTCTTTCAGCAATCGAATTTTTTATTCTCCCTACACGAGCAATATCAATTCCTGAGTTGTCAATGAACATATTCTTCCAGTCATTGCCGTATTTTCCATAGTGACCCATAATATCCCCCCGAAGAACATCACCTCCGAAGATTTTTACATGGTCCCACGTAGGTAAACATTTAAAGTCTTCAAGCAATTTTTTGTGTTGTTCCTTGCCAACCCGCCCCAACAATCCGTCGGCAAGACGCCCAGCAACCTCTTCCCCGAGAATATATTCTAACAGTCTGTCAGCCAATTCAATTGCAACACGCGTAAAATAGGAGGCATCGTCAACATTATTTGCCTGATCAATGTTCAGGTAGAAATCAAGCTTTGGTGTTGTTATAACATAGGGCGACTCTTCTATCGACCTATCCATGTGTAGCCTAATTGACCCATCGCCCCTGACTGTATCCACAAAAAAAACCTTGTGTTCAATCTGCTCCGGAACAACGTCATAGCCAATACCATTTAAAAAACTAGACAAAACCTTAGACTTTTTATAATTATCAAAAACTAAATTCGCACACTGTCTCACATCTCCCGGCTCACACATAAAACCAGATTCTTTCGTCCACATGTCATCATTGATTTTTCCATGTATACGGCCACTCCAGTTTTTCACCTCAACAATATGAATCTTTTTTTGTGTAATAACTATGAAGTCAATTTCTCTTTTCCCTGTTTCGTGAATTGGTACGCGCTTGTTGGAGAGCATCAACCCTCCTCCGCCCTTAGAAAAATTCTTATGACCTAAAAGACGCTTAACAAACTCTTCACCAGAATCACCCGCCAATGTTGTTTGATCTCGTGCCCTCCCCTGAGTGACTTTATTAACATTTTCATGCCAATCTACGACATTCTTTCTCAAATACTTAAAGAATCCCATGCGTGCTCCTTGCTCTAAGCTTGGTGCGGAATGAAACTGTGCGGGAAGCAACATCCTCGTTTAGAATTCAACTATCGCGTCACCTCGGAAAGACCGTAAAATCCTTCTAGACCTCCCTCCTTTCAGGGTCAACCAAGACGCGCTGTTTTCGGCAGGACTCTCAAATGCGAAGGCGCTTGCACGTTTGGTTTCGATGCACTTCGCTCTTCCAGATCCCCCGCCTCACCCCTCTCGTAGGGAAAAAACAGGGCCCAGACCGAATCACCGGCCTGATCCCCTCTTCGACACTTCTCTACTATGTCAGCGTTTCACCAATATTGAGGTCCACGGACTCAACGCACTTTTCCGCATCCTGTTTCAGATAGTCTGGGATGCGCCTCATCTCATAGCAAACAGGGCACATTGTTTTGCATCTATCATTGGCTGACGGTTCATAAGGCTGGCCGCATTCCCAGCACTGTTCTGCCCGACTCATATCGTCCTTCCTTTGATTTATGCTTTTGAAACAGAAAGGGGACCAGACCGCGCTACCGGACTGATCCTCTTACCCATATCCTGCAAAGGCCAATCAACTGTCTTTCAACAGTTCGTCCAAAACGCTATCCGCAGCAGACTTGTCCTTTTTCAATCTGTTGCCGTTCTCTTTCACAAACTCCTCCACCTGCTCAAGGCTTACAACCTGCTTTTCTCCAGACTTTTCAATATAATATTCAACACATTTTTTGCAGATATGCTTATCGTTTTCAAATGACAACGCAGTTCCAGTAAATTCATCAATGTCAGATATATACTTCTTGCAAATATCACAATAGCATCTTCCTTCAACTGTGGACATGATCGCCTCCAATCAAAAAGGGGCGGGAGTTACCCCGTCCCCTGCTAAAGTGTTACACGGCAACCAAGCTCGGCAACGTGCTCACGGCGCGTTCTTTCTCACCTTCCAAGTAGTGATAATAAACGTCCGCCGTCATCTTGATCGTGCTATGCCCCATCAACTTGGACACGGCGGCAAGATCAGCACCGTTGCTGAGCATGGTCGTCGCGAAGAGATGCCGAAGATCATACATCCTCACAGGGTATGTGATCCCCGCAAGTTCACAAGCGTTGTTGAAGGACTTACGGATCGTCGTTACGGGCTTCCCCCTAAATTCGATGACACAAGGGGATTTCGCTTGCTCCTTCATGGCCTTCATGCGTTCCAGGAAGGTCGGATTCAATGGGACCGTGCGGAACGTCTTGGTCTTCGTTGCGTAGATGCGGACCGTGCTCTTCACAAAATCCACATTCTCCCATCTGAGTGAGAGTAACTCGGAGACACCCGGCCTTGTCCCGAGGCTGAAGCACACTTCCATCGCCCACTTGATGTGAGGCTCCGCGTGCTCCATAATCATCTTTGCATCCTCGACTGTGAGCTGAACGTTCCTGGGCTTTTCCCTGGACTTCTTCCGCTTCTTGATGGGGTTTGACGGAATCAATTCGTTTTCGACACCGAAGTTGAAGATTGCCCCGAGGTAATCCCCGTACCGATTCACCGTTGCCTGTGCTCGAGGCTGCTTCGTCTGCTCGCTTTCACCCTGCATGCACCTGATGAAAGGAACGATGTCGTCAAGGTAGGTGATGGATGAGGCGGGTCTGTCTTTACTGATCAACGGGAAGAACATGCTCTTGAGCAACCCAGCCAGAGTGACGATGTGTTTTTCCGTCCGCCCTGACACCCGAAGGTGGTTCAGGTACATCTTCGATAACTCACCGAAGGTGATCCCACCGCCCCTGTCTTTCACAGGAATCGGAGCTGGTTCAGGATCAGCTTCCTCGTCCTGGCCATCTCCTTCGGCATTCCCTTCCGAAGATGCTTCAGGAACAAACCCTACCGGATCAGGAACAGGAGCACTTGCTTCCCCGGCCTGCCTGACAGCCTGGTCAAAGGCTTCAGCCAGGGCCTGGGCCTTCTCACCACGGCCAAAACTCTTGTCACGACGCTTTCCATTCTCATGCCAATAGACCAAAAAGCGACCATCACGTTGATAGACGCCCATGCTACACCTCCACGTGCTATGTGTTGGAAATGATGATGAAGCTGAAGTGATCCCATGATCACCCCAAACAAGACGATGCTATTTCTTGGATTTCAAATGAACTCGAAACCCAACATCGCCAATCTTATGCAGCAACTCCGCGATATGACCATCTTCCTCGTCCGCCAGAGGAAATTCATCCTCACAGGTAACCTGGGTCATGACCTGCAACCCAGGCATCCGATCAAGCATACGAAGTAAACGTTCAACATCGACAGCAACCAACGGATGGCTGTAAGTACCTTGATAATACGTTTTCATAATGTCCTCTCATTCAACAAAAGGGGCTTTCGCCCCTGCCAAAGGTTAAACTGCATTGAGCAGGATTTCTTCGACCTCTTCGGCCTGCACACCCAAGTAACGTCGTGTTACTGACGGACTTGAATGATTCAACCGCTTCGCGATGACCTCCCAACTCACACCATATTGCTTCCGCTGAAAGTAGCACCACGTCTTGCGCAAAGTATGCGCACCGTAGTTTCCTTTTACGTTGATCTCCGCAGCCCACCTTTTGACCATCATAGTGACGGCATAAGTGGACAGGGGATAGTTCTTGCCCTTGCGAGACTTAAACAGGTAGTGATCCTCTTTCGGCTTCGCAGTAGACAAGTAGATGTCCAGCGCAGCCTTGATTTCAGAGTTCATCATCAGGACGTTTTCCTTGCCCGTCTTCTTTTCAATGATCGAAATACGATCACCGACTTTGACTGACGAGACGTCCTTAACTCGAAGAGCAAGTATGTCCTGCACTCGGAGTCCTGCATTAATTCCAAAGATGAAAAGCATGCGGTCACGCGGTCGATCCGCAAGAATCTTTTTGATCGCTTTCACATGCTTCATTTCAGTGAAAGGTCCGACCTTCATTGCGAAACACCTCCTGAATCCGGCTTTAGCTACAGAAACGCTTTGAAATCGTTCTTTCAAAACGTCCCCTACACCTGGGCCAAACGCAGTTCTGAGGATATCCGGTTGAGTTCTTTAGACTTCCCGGATTTTCCCAATCCACGTTCTTGGGCAATACCGTACTTTCCTTCTTGACGCACTTTACGCACGTCCTGAAACGAAAAAGCCATTACCGCTTTGGGCATGGCTTTTCCGGCATTGACCGTCACACCTTCATCAAGATGAGCTTGTCATCTTCATAGGCGACGGAGAATTCGTCTCCGGGCTGCACTTCTATGTGCTCCGGCAGAAAACTCTCCAAGTTCAGCACGAGCTGACCTTTTGTGTTCACCCGAGGACGGGTCGTAGACTTCGTATAAAGTCCGTCAACATCATGATAAATCTTCTCTTCGCTGCACAGACGCAGGATGTATTGCTTGAGCACCTGCTTATGCTTGATGCCCATGCGTTCCATAATCTGAGCAGCATTGAGCTTCTCGCTGATGAGTTGTTTGAGGATAGTCGGATTGTATTTCGACTCGAACCTCTTGGACTCCTCACCTTCAATCTGTTGCTTCTTAGCCATACCAGTTCTCCTTATGTGAAAGGGTTATGTACTTATATATCTGTAATTCTTTGCTATAAACGAACGTCGTAAGCACGAAACCTCGTGTTGTTGGCTGTTAAGTGGCGCAGTTCTTCGCTGTTCCTGTGGCGTACAGTCAGCTGAAAACGTACGTTGGGGCGGAATGGGGTCTTCCTGGGCTTTTGACCAGTTTCGGGGCCAGGACCCTGCCCAAGAGGGAGAACTCCCAGTAGGAGCGAAGTTTGGAGCTTGATTTTGGGGCTGAGCTGGGGTGCTTCGGAGATGCGAACGATGAGCTGGTGATCTTGAGCAGGAACGATGCTGGGATGCTTACGAGGATGGGAACCGGGATCAGGCTGATGGAGGGATGTTCAACCGGCCCTACCCAGCGTCAGAGCATTGTAAACCTGCGGCTCAGCCCAATTTCAGCAAATGCAGCGCAGCCAATGGCAGAAACCTGCCTTCAAACGCGTTAAAACCGCCTAAAACTGAGTAATTTTCAGTAAATTCAGCAATTTTCTGCTCAAACGACAGGAAAAGGGGGTATTCATGGTTATGAACACCCCTTTTAGCAATGCATTTCGACGATTTGAAGCTGCCCAGCCCTGCCCCGGCAAAGATGCAGAGCTGAACAGCTCACGGTAGAATGGATTAATTCCAAGCCCCGTTAATTTCCGGACGTGCGGTTGTCCCGCATCCGGCGATACCAGGATTCTGTGATTTTTTGTGTTGACGGACACGAAGTCCGAAAGATTGTTTGATTTTGTATGAGTTGAAGACCTACCGTCCCCATTATTACTGGGGGAGGTTGTCTTCGTTGCCGTTTTGATTCGCATCATCCCGGTGTCTCTCTTACAGAGACGCTGCCACCTGGAGCACTCTAGAGTCCTCACGCTCGTTAGCGAAAAGTTCCAGGCTTCCCTTGGTTTGTTTACCGATCCATTCAGCGACGTCCAACGCATAATCGCATACGACAGCTTTTATAGAGAGCTTCAGAGAGGCCATGCTCCTCGCTCAACTGCCGCGCCACCACTGCCTAATTCCATTTGTTTGGAAATGCAGGCCGTCACCTCGGACTCAACCACTTCACCGGGCCGTTCACACGTACCCGGCTGGTACTTCTCAAGTATATGTATTCGATGAGGTCGACACTTATGCTTATTCTTGAGTAAGGTTAATTTTTTGTCCTTGTCGTTCAAAATAAAGCGACACTCGTACTCCAACGAGACTTGGATCGGTTGACGTTCAAGGCACCCATGACCTGAATCGTCGAAATTACTTCATTGCTTAAAGTATATGAATATATCTATATGAATTTCATCATAACATAGCGCTTTAATTTTGAATCATGTGCGACTTGTGCAAGCTGGCAAGAAGTTTCAATTTGTTACAGATATCCATTTAGGAGGAAGTGTGGCATTAGGACTTGGCGCTTTTGGAATCATTATTTGCGACGACGGTTCGCACCTTAGACTGAACAAGGATATGAGGTTCATACCCTTATGTGGGGCAAGTTGCTCTTGAAACTTTTGAGATGATAACTTTGATGTTTATTGCGAACAAGGGGCGTCAGCTGCTACTGGCCGAAACTGAGCGTGATCATCCCGGCGGCATCAACCATTGTTTTCATGAGCATCTTTGCGTTTGAAGTAGCTGCAAATCCTCGCTTCGTCACAGGACATGAGGCATTCTCCTCTCCGCGTGCAAACAAATGAACCATGACTGAGCAAGCTTTCTTCATTCGAATAGAATCTGCACTCTATACAAGTCACTTTCGTCAAATCTTCGCCGTTCGGATCGAGTAAACTTCCTTCAATCACTGTTACAGGATCGTCTTCAAAGTAATATTGTACGGGAATAACGGCTTCAGTCGTCGACATGGCTGCACATTCCTGTTTCTGGGCAGGCCCTGCTCCTTCCTCGGTTAGAACTGAACCTTCATCAACTTTAAATGGATCAAATACACAAGAATCAAGTCTCAAGTTACAAAGCATAGTCGAAAGACTCATTGTCTCCTCCTGAGGTTAGTTATTCACCAGCGACTGCATCTCAATTCAGCTTGGACGGGCTGTCTCTTCAACATCCTAAAAATCCAAAATAATTTTACTCGGTGACGCCCCTGCCCAGGGGCTTTATATTTTATATATAAGGAATATATTTTTTATATAATTATATTTTATTTTTTTAGTAATTTAGGATGTACAAAAAACAGAAGCGTCACCGGAGCATGAAGGCGGAGCATCATCTGTGCGAAGTTTTTGGTATGCACCAGAATCATATGAAGCAACTTACTACATTCTACCTAATAAACTTAGGACACAGACTCTTTTGTTATGCAATAGAGATTCATTCGATTGAACTTATTATTTGACGACGATCCTGGAATTACGACTTGCTTTTGATACCCTTTGGATGACGCATCAGTGATGAGCCAACCATTCGCTTTCCAGTTCCTGAACGTTTCATTCGGGTTGAATCCATTTCTGCGGAGATGCTCTTTCAATGCTGACGCTTCCAACCCAATGAAGCTCCAGCTCTCATTATCATCCATGTCGCAAAAACATATGTAATTTCCAGCAGACCATTGTTTACCTTGATGTGCGAGAACAGGTGTAAACATTAGATTCAGATTTGCACTGATCCAGTCAACGACCGAGCGGAGCGATTGAGTGGCCGTGTCAGCCTGAACAGCCTCTTGTCTGGCCTTACTCCCAATCTCGTTGAGGAGGTCACTCACCTGTTTGTCCCTGCGAAGCTCCGGCAGAGCTGCATGGATGATCGGGATAGCAGTAGCGACAGCGGCGAAGTACTCACCAAGCCTCATCTCAATGGAAGTGAGCCCTTCAGCCCTGGTCATCTGAGCGTTGGTTTCTCGATAGGCTTGCTTCCAAACATTCCATTGATCACGGTGCTCCAGGATGAACTTCACAAGGCGTGGACCGGCATGGCCGTAATGCTCCTTGGTGGTCCAGTCGACGCGGTCAACCACTGACTTTGTCGAAGCATCCGCTTTTCCGAAAGGATCACCGCAGATTGAGATAGTCCGACCTCTGATTCCACCGTCATGGTTGTTGTCGAAAGTCGGGTACTCACCCGTAGAAAGCAGAACGGTTCTGAAGGCTGGCACCCTATCAGTTCCGTTCACGTTCCCCTTGGCTCTGTCCCGTCCTGAAGCAATCAGGAACATGGTGTCCGCGACGAAGCTTCCAGCTTCACGGCGCTGGTCATTGACTCTGGCCTGTTTTGTGTCGTCCATAAACATCGGCAGACCATTGAGAAGCGAAGCTGCCCTTCCCGGCCATGTCGGACTGACGTTCCAGGAATTCACGAATGAGTTTGACTGAAGATCCGGCTGTCCCCAAGCGGAAGCCGCAAACTGGAGGGCGATGGACTTTCCGGTGGAGCTGCGGTTTGCCAATTCCAGCGTGAAGTTCTTCACCTCCAGGATCGGCAACAGGGGGGTCAACATCGACGCGTAAAACGTGAAGGCAACATGCGGATAATCCAGCATTTCATTGGCGAGCGTAGCCCATTCCACATGTGATCCGCCCGGAACAAACCCATCAGCGAATTGTTCATCCCCTGGTTCCCGTCCGACAAACTCTACCATGGGACAAGAGGTGGCATCATCGGTGATGAAGGTTCTGCCCCATAAGAATCCAGACATGCGGTCAGTCCAGCCGAGCTGGCCTTGAACCTTTGTTCTTTTGATGTTTCCAGTATTTTCATGCTCATAGGCAAAAAGGTAATTGATAATCATATCGCAATTGTTACTCGTCACGGGAAGCCCTTTGTTTGCCAAGTCGACGATCATGCTTCGCTTGGCAATCATCTTCCTTTCAACGGTGACGGACATCCACCTCCCACCTTTGAGCCAACATAACGACACATACTCTACGCTCGACGATTCGTCCTGTTTAATTTCGGAAATGAACAACGGCACCGTCGAAACGTGCCTCTGTTTGTCGTCGCTTTCAGACTCATGTATTATTGAGTAGTCACCTTTCAGGACATACCCAGCAGGCATGACAGCTGTGTCGCTCACCGGAGCACTTGGAACGATAGTTTTGATGCGGCTTTTCGAAATTGGTACATAACTGCCTTGATGCATCGTCTTAGCAAGTCGCCTTAGAACGCCCTGCAGTTCAGTAATTTCTCTCTTAGCTACGCCATCGGCCTCTATGGCCTTCATGATCTTCATAAACTCAATTTCGTTTTGGCCAATAAGCATTGCCAAGTTACCCAGAAGGTCTTCCCGGTTCAACAATGTCACCGAGAAGCTCTTCTGATTCTTCGACAAGATGGATATCTCTGATGCAAGGACTTGAATGTCGACGACTGGGATAGTCGTCTGGGCACATCCCATTATTTTGCATGGAACGTGACAGTTATCAGTTTCATTTGGCATAATAGCCTCCTTTGCTATGTGGTCCGCATATCTATGTTCATTTGGATGCCGGATGTTGGCGTAAGTTTTTGGCTGAGCGACTGTGGCGCAATGCTTTAACGTAAAGAGGCAGCCTGTTCGTGCAGGCTGCCCCTATTCAAAACCTTTTACAATTAACACCAATACTTATCAATAGACATCAAACACAAAACCTTTGCTTTGATGAATTTCATTGATCTTATTCTCAAGCTCAAAAAAGTAGTAACTATTCGCAAGCATCTTGAGGCCTTGATTAGAGATTACTTCTTCCACATTTAATCGAAGATTATCAAACAGCCAATCCGAGTACTCTTCAAAAACAGGATGAGTCCGAATGTAGTCTTTGTTCAACTTTCCACGCTTAGAGTACTCGCGCGTTGCAAGTGCAACCTCTTTGTCTTCATTCATGTCATAAAAAATGAGCATTCCATTTTTTACCCATTGAGCAAATGAAGAGCAGTCACTAGACCAGACTGGGGCACTGGCAAGCTTCAACAAACTTCCAATCCCAAACCAATGAACCTTGACGCCCTCTTTATACAACGCATTTGTGCACCGAACCAAGTCAGACATAGCCTTTTTTCTTGTCGATCCAATTGCAACAAATGGATACTTACTTTTGTTCTTGATATAGTAATCAACTTCCAAGCTCAAATTCTGGATAACAGGGATCGGCGTTAGTCCACGAGACTCAAGATACAATTGGTTTTCTAGACTGTCTTCCGTCCCGCCGTCACCATGCACAGGGTCGAACCCAAAATAAAAACTGAACAT
The DNA here is from genome assembly GCF_022808715.1 of Fundidesulfovibrio agrisoli. Lineage (GTDB taxonomy): Bacteria > Desulfobacterota > Desulfovibrionia > Desulfovibrionales > Desulfovibrionaceae > Fundidesulfovibrio > Fundidesulfovibrio agrisoli. The sequence continues at coordinate 75,318 of NZ_JAKZKX010000015.1, read as the reverse complement.
TTTAGCATAGTCTTCAAGGAAGTCGCCGTAGATTTCACCAGATATATGATGCTTATGCGTGTTCTGGCTAATACTCCATGTTCCGGAGTCAAGTGCAAGACTTTTTACGTTCTTATGTCTTTTCGCGAATATACGGAGTGTTCCCGGGCCATCAACTAGATACGAACGCAGCACGTGAACAGAAGACCCTGGGCTTTTCTCTTCAAGGAGGCTGAGTGTAGTAGACGTCAATGAAGATTGGTATATTCTCATGCTAATCACCTCTTGCTGGGGAGGGATTGCCCCTCCCCGTGTTTTATTTTCTATAGTACATAAGACCACTGTAGTGCGCCAAGTCCTCGTACAAATATTCAGGAACATGCTCCGGGACAGCCCCGGTAGATAACGCCAACTGCATGGTCTTGATCAATTTTTCAATCATCTCTTCCAACTGCGTTGTGATCGCGTTTGGATTCATATGCGCATCTGATCTAATTTCAAGCGTATCAAAACCTATCAACGCCCTGAGCGAGGTATCTGGCCTTCGACTCTTCAACAATTTTTTTATCAACTTGTCGTCGAACTTCACACCCTTCTTCAAAGCTTTTTCAACCAGTCCAGCGCTGATCATTATTCTATTTTTTTCCAGCAACTTCTTTGTCAGGCACACATCGACTATAAATGAAAACCTTTCACTGTCCATTACCTTAACCTGCTCAAGTGACACTTTGCATTTAATGAACAAGTCATTCACCACGTCATTGCCGACTGGCTTAACCAGCCCAGCAATCTTCACAAGCTTTGACCATCCGAGCGACGTGTACTTTTCTACTCCAGGAAGTTTTGCAACTTTCATCCTTTCTGTACGACACGTCTTTCCAATGGCAGAGATACCGTCGCCTTTTTTGGGCATTAAATTGACAACCTCTATCTCCCATTTCATGCCCCTCGACCTAACCAGCTCTTTTGCTTTCAGCAGCAATCTTCCGCTAGCAAGCCTTAATTCTGCTTGCCGCTCATCTTCATTTGCCAGCAACGATATGATGCTTGTTTCTGTGTTTATAATTTGACGCACTAATTCATCCAACTCTTCATGCCACTTTTCAACCGCATACATAGTCAATCCCCCTTCATACAAATAATTTATGTCATAAATTTAGAGTGTTACAGAAAATATCCGACCTCGCGAACTTCTTGCCTAACTCTACAAAATTGCTGGCGATTTCCGGCACATGGTCTGTCACCGACGAAGCCGAAGGCGGTCTCGCGAGGACAGGTCACCGGGCTTATATCCTTATAAAATGTCTCCGAGGAAAAGTGACGAGTGCATGATGACGTGGATGTTGAATGCCCTTGATGTATCCCGATGAAGAGCCGCAAAGCAGCATGGGTGTATTGATCCTACAGCGCTGACTGGACGGCGCATGGGGGGGGAGTGCCTGAGGGTCCCTGGCCGCTCACGAGGAGACCTCAGGAGGACGCGGGGGGAGCATAACCCTCGAACCAGGAGAAGGCCGTGCCCGCTGGGGCTGTAGGCGGACATCATGGCCGGCCAGGACGGCGAGGCGGCCGACACCAAGAGGGGCTGTGTCACTGATGCAGGGCAGGGACATGCTCGTCGGGGGGGCACCGCGCCGCGCGGCCATGCGGAAACGTATGAAAAAGGGCAAGGCCTTTCGACCCCGCCCTTACCCCTGGAATGCGCCTCGTCGGCTATGCCGGAAACTGCGTCCAGCGACGGCCCTGGACGAGCTTGCCGCGAGTCTTGTTGTTGGGACCTCCCCACTGTTTGAAGAAGAAAGGCACGCCAGCTCCGACGGCGCAGTCGCGGAGGTCACGAACCCAAGGTTCGAGCATGGGACGAGCACCAGGGCCTGTTTCACCGCCCACGATCACCCAGTCAAGACCAACAACATCCAAGCTCGGCAGAGGTGAAAGCAGAGGTTCCAGAGAAACGAACTTCACAGCGGCTGGCGTCTGCCTGAGGAGTTCAGCGCGATAAGCCGCGTTGTCGTTCTCAATGGTCACGCCCATCCAAATATTCTGGTGCCACGGCAGCTTCGGAGCAATAGCCGCAAGCCTGTCAGCGCGCTTTGTGAGCACCTGAAACTTATGCCAGCTCGCCGCTCCCATGGCCTCGAAGGTCTGCCAGATGAAGTCTTCGCTCACCTCGTCATGAAACAGGTCCGACATGGAGTTCACGAATATTTTCTTCGGTTTCTTGTCGCTGTAAGGCTTCATGAGAACTTCCGGGTGGCAAGTAACCTCGAAGCCGTTACGATACTTCCAGTGACCCATGCCCCGAAGCCTCGGAGCCATTTTAGCCGCGTAGCAGTGGTCACATCCAGCACTGAACTTCGTACAACCAGTCACGGGGTTCCACGTGCCGTCGGTCCAATCAATCTTTGTGGCTCCAATCATTATTTCTTCTCCAGTGCGCCAGCTTGAGAGCGCTCTTTCTTGTTCAGCTTTCCTTGCCCAAAGCTCGCATTAAGGCGGGGACAGACGGAACCATCCCCGCCTCAGGAGCTTGATTTAGCGGCGGCTGAGGACGATCTCTTCGCCACGCAGGGAGACGTTGAAGCTGTCGCCGCGTTTGAAGTTCAGGATGTTGGGAGGATCATTGCTCAAGGCCTCCAGGGTGCTCTTGCCAATCATCAGCATGCCGCGAGCATCAATGAAAGCGGTCATTGCAGGCTTCGGCTGCTTGATGTCGTCGTAGTCCAGGAAGATGCCCGGCCCCGGGATGTCGCGGAGCCCGCGTCTGTCCGCCATGCTGAAGATCTGAGCGAACACGCTGGCCGCTACGCCGAAGTAATCCGCTCCCGCGTTGACGGGGATCAGGCCATCGGGGAAACGCCCCTCACGGGCAAATTCGACCAACACATCCGCGAGGGGTTCAGCTTCGGCCTGCGTAATACAGCGCGCCTTTTTACCGCGTTCGGTGTTGACAGAGGGAAAGCCGAGGAGGGCCTGAACCGGGGCCGCTTGGCCAACCCCAGTGGCACCCACACCGGATTCGCCATCGACCACATCAGGGAACGAATCCAGGCCTTCCTGGTGGATGGCACTCTGATCCGCGCCGTCCAGTTCACGCTCCACACTCATCATGGCGTCCACTCCAGCATCGTCAGCCGCACCAGCATTTTCATCGCCCAACTCATCGCGTCCTTTCATCTCTATGGTCCTCCCTTTCGCTCCGGTTCATCCGAAGGCGTGACCAAGGGACTATGGATTTTTTCTGAAAGTGAATATTATAAAAATGTGGACGATAAAAAACATCAAAACTACTCCTTAACATCCACATAATATCTTGGTAAGACTATCTACAGAATTAAGGGGAGGAGGGGGACGTGGCCCAAAAAAGTGAGCTTAAAAAGGTTGTTAAAGAAATTCTTCAGCTATTCGCAGAAACTCAGCTTCTTGGAAATCGCAATTCACAGGTCATTTTGTTTGGAAAATTAATTGCCGAGTTATTAGACAAGCACTTTGCCAGTGTCACCGTCAACGACCACAGCACCACGGAAGAACCCAACAAGTTAATAAAATTCATGGTCGAAACAAATCACGAAAATGAAACCAATATGTATCAAATCTCTGTATCAAGTACTGCCTATTCAGAATTTTCAAAACTCATTAGCGGACTTCAAAGACACATCTCCACAGGGCAAGCACCCCCGTTTCACGTCATCCGAACTAAAACAGCTACAGAGCGTACCCTATTGTACGAAAATGGGTCTAAAACAACGCAACCGATTGGCACACACAGCTGCACCAGTCACAATATCTCATGGTCAACTCCAAATACCATCGCCCACGACGAAGAATTTTATGAAACGCTGATAACAGCAGGCATCACATGTGACGATGAAGACACCTCAGATATTAGAGATTTTTTTAGCGGCGGCTTTAACTCTGTTGCCGACATGGCGCGCAGCGCCCTAGTGAACTATTATATTTATTACGGTGGTTTTCGAAATATCAGCCATTGCGAGGCATGTTGCAACATATACCTTGCCAGTCGCAAAGGCAAAAACAAAGGGCTTTATTGCTCGACAAAATGCCAGCGCAAATTTTACAACAATACAAATAAACATTTTATTTCTTGCCAAAACAAGCATAGAAATATGATCGATTACCTCGAAGACCATATCAAAGGATATCCCCAGGACGAACTTAACAACACTGAACGCAAAGAACATGACGAGCTCATAAAAACAATCAAAAGATTCAAGCCTAAGCCGCCGTCTAGCGAAGAATGTAGGTCATGCGAAGCGAACAACACCGCACGACAAAACAATACGCGGGTTAAGGCAGGCCAATGTCCATGCCTTTTGCGGAATAACTGTTTTAGCGCCATGGTTCGTTTTAAATCCAGCTATAAAAATTACAGAAAGCGTACGTACTGATTTGTTTCTTCCTAGAAAATTTTGAATGGCCCTGCAATTAACCGCAATTACAGGATCTTGTGGAGATGCAGGTTCCTGCAAATTTTCTATTGAGCGGATTTCATGTCCCTTGGCTCTCTCATTCCACCTACATTTCCCACATCCACCCCATTTTCAGCAGCCAAGTGCCGAAAATCCCGTGGTTTGACTTTTTCATTTACCACCAATCTCCCAAAACCAGCAGCAACTCCGGGGCATAGCTCCCACCCCCGCAGAAATGCGCACCATCTCGAAAGCTCACCAGCTTAGCAAAATCGGTGATTGGTCCAAACATTACCCCTCTGGGCCGAAAGCCCTGGAGGGAAGCCCAATCCCCAGCTCCAGGGAAAAGTTCAAGGGCGGGGCCAGTCCGTGGGAACCTGGGACCCAAAGGAATAATCGGAGCTGGCCGGGAACGTGGTCGACGCATTGGTGGAGCCAGAACGAAGCAGACAAAGGGCCAAGGCATATTCACCAGAACCCCTTCGTCATCCTCGTCCAGTGCGGATATTCTCAGACAACTCCAGGTGACACTTCCTTCATATGATTCCTATTGACGAGCAGCATATTTTATTCCTGATGCCATCATAGCTATGAGGACACATGGTCCTAAATGTTCAGGCGACGGCAGCAAAATTATTTACCTCTTCAACGTGGGCATATACGCTTTCGCATCAAAGTCTGTTTGCCAGCTTGATTAACATGCAAATTCGAAACACTTGTTGACACAGCTTCAAAGCAGGATATCCTTCGGCAGTTGCATTTAAACAAACCCGGAGGTCGAGATATGCCCGCAGTAAAAGGCCAGAAGATTGAAGCAAAGTACGACGGCGAAAAGCTTTATGCGCTGATTAAGGCTGGTAAGAACGAAAAGGAAATTATGATCGAGCTGGGTGTTCAGTCGAAGCCGACCCTGAAGAATCACCTGCTCAAACTCATGACTGAGAAGAAAGAGTATCTGGAGATTCCTGGCGCTTCGACCCGGACCAGGGCCAGTTCTCCGGTATATAAGAAAGGCCGGATCGTCCTCAGCGCTAATATGCTAGCCGGGATCGAATTCGAAGAAGGGCAGAAGTTCATCGTGAAGAAGACCGAAGACGGGCTGAAGCTGAAGCTCGCGTAGTTTTTCTTCGAATCGACTGTTCACACTGGGGCCGGGGCAGATTTGCTCTGGCCCTTTTTTCATGCACAGCTCATCGGCCCGACTGCTCGCGTCCCTTGTGCTGGTCGAAATGGATTCTGACTTCCGGGCAGGATGCTTTCGATTGCCTCAAGAACCGCCAGATCACCAAGCTTGCCAGCACGAGGGCAACGACGATGCCAGCGACGATCAATACCTCTGTGTCCATGACAGCGAGTACCACTCTGCTTTGATGGTAGGCAAGGACGCTATGCCAGTGAGGGTTATCCCTGGATCAACTGGAGGGCCATCTTCGGCAGTGAGTTCGCCTGGGCCAGCATGGCCGTCGCCGACTGCGCCAGGATTTGATTTGAAACCATGCTCGTCATCTCCTGAGCTACGTCGACGTCGGATATCTGCGATTCGGCAGATTGGAGGTTCTCGCCCTGGATTTGGAGATTTTGAATCGTGTTCTCCAGGCGATTTTGCGTTGCGCCAAGCGATGCGCGGATTTTGTCCTTGGCAACTATCCCGTCATTGATCTTTTCAATATGTTGTTGCGCTCTGTTTTGGGTTCTTATGTCTAGAAACGGGTTGAATATGCGCACAGACACCCCAGAGCCTGAGCCATCCACAGAGTCGTTATTATAGGCGACAGCGATACTGCCCTCATCAAGCATAGTGATCGCTGGGTTTGACTGGTTGCCAGAAGACTCATTGTTCACCATGAACTCATTCCCTAAACGACGACCATCGTATGCAAATATCTGCGCAGCCGTGGTCCAGCCTGCTCGCCCATCGAATCCATTCGATTTGTACGAAACTACGAATGCTCCATTCTTCAAGTCCGCAATTACAGGTGAATGCTGGTCATTTGTCGTAAACGTACTCACCCTGAATTCTGGCTGAGATACCGTCCCATCCGGGTTGAATATCTTTGCATACACACCCCAACTTGTAGGATCGTCCTGCTGGAACGATGACCATGCAACAACATACTTCCCGTCTGACAACGCTTGGACCCCAGACCAGTTTTGAGCATTTGTCGTGTATTCGTTCACTAGAGCATTCGAACCAATCTTGTTCCCGTCTGCATCGTATACCTGTGAATAGATCCCGTAGCCGCTTGGATCAGGACCTCCACTGCCTCCGCCCGAATAGGTGACTACCAAGTTGCCATTGGTGAGTTTGGTCACGGATGGTATTATGTTTGAGCCATTGGGATAGTCGCTCACGATGGATTCTGCTGTTGCTGGCGTCCCGTCGTTATTAAATATTCTGAATATCGTGTTTGATCCTGGGCCACCCTGCTGGTCGGAAGACCAAACTGCGGCAAATTTGTTGCTATCGACCGCAACCAATGGGTTGCCGACATATTGAATGGATGTTTGCTGGTCATTCGGCGTGGTCGTATTGAGCCTGAACTCGCCTCCGACCTTCGCTCCGCTTTGATCAAGCACTTGTCCATAGACCCCAAGACCTGAACCATCTTGCCCTTGCGAGGCCCATGTAACAAGCAAGTTGCCATTCCCTAAGGCGGCAGTCTTGGGCTCGATCTGGTCATTGGTATTGTATGTATTTACCTGGAACTCGGCCCCAACCTTGTTTCCACCAGGATCAAGGACTTGACCATGTATCGACCACCCGACCTTGCCTTGGTCCTGTGATCGCCAAACTGCCAAGAAGTTTCCGCCCTGGATTGGACTCAATGAAGGGTACGACTGGCTCCCGCTCGAAAATGTGTTCACCTGCTTGCTGTCGCCATTCGGTTCATACATTGGAATCGCATCAGGAAGAACACTCCCGACAAGCCCCGCATTGCTGAAGAGCGACGGGAGCCTACTGTCCTTGACCGATACATAGTAGTAGTCTTCAGCAGAGCTATTTCCGGTTCCGAAGTGGACTTTCAATTGTCCCGTCGAGTTCAGTCCTGACCCGCTGTGGATACCGGAGAGATTGCCATTGAGTAGATGGACACCATTGAAATCTGTGGCATTTGCTATGCGTTGAATTTCCAAAGCCATTGCTTGAAACTCAGAATTGATAATCGCCCGCTGATCGTCTGTGTAGGTTCCCGTCGCGGCCTGTGTAGCCAACTCCTTCATGCGGATCAGCTTTTCGTCGACAACCTGCAAGGCTCCATCAGCCACCTGGATCATCGAGATCGCGTCATTCGCGTTCCTGACTCCCTGGTTGATGGAAGAAATGTCGGCCCTCATCATCTCCCTGATCGCCAGCCCAGCGGCATCGTCGGCAGCAGTGCCCACCCTCAGCCCTGAGGACAGCCGCCGCGTCGAGGTGGCGATGTTCCCATAGGCAGAGTTCAAGTTTCTGGCGGTGTTCATCGCCATCAGGTTGTGATTGATGGATAAGGCCATTACCCGGCAGCTCCTTCCTTGCTCAGCTTGCGATAACGTCCGAAATCCCCAGGAACATTTTTCCCGCCCTAGGTGCTCGGACTGGCTCAAATCCTCAGTTCAAAGGCTAAATTCGGCATAAAATAAAGTTTACTTGTCAAAACATAGCAAGATATATGCCCCACCTGCTTAATCGGAAATCGAACTAGCCCTAGACTGTCCGAAAAGGACGGCCCCATGGGTGAGATTCTCAAAGCATTCGGGAAACGAGTTCGGTCCCTGCGCCGGGCCAAGGACATGACCCAGGAGCAGCTTGCGGAACGGGCAGGATTGTCCCTACAGAGCGTCGGAGAGATCGAGCGCGGCAGGGGGAATCCGACCTTGGTGAACATCGAGAGGCTATCCGCCGCACTGGAAGAAGACCTGACTGTCCTCTTCGACATGGGAGACGTCGGCATGACGAAGGAACAGGTCCAGAAGGAGCTGGAGACATTGCTGGCCGGAGCCTCTGAAGAGCAGGTGCGGGCAGTCCTGACCATGGCCAGGGTCTTGATCCAGAAGTGATCGGGGAGGATCAGGCTCACCCGCATCACCCCAATCGCTCCGTCCCTGTATCCCCGCCATCCTCTCGTCCGAAGACTCGTTCCAGCTCCTTCCGAAACGGCGCGGCCAGGTTCAAACCTATCTCCGAACAGCTCAGGACCAGCTCACCACCGCCGACCGCATCCGGGTCAACCTTCCCCATGACTCGGAAGAGCTGCTCAACGGCCCGGAAGTGCCGAAGTAGTTCATCCAGTTGATCCAGCCGATGAAGACGCTCCTGCTCTTGCTCATCCCGCCCACCATGCCCATCACCAGTGGCGGATTTCATCACAGGTCCTCCGGCAGACAAAGGGTCAGGACCGCTTCACCAGAATCTCCGGGTCCGACGTGGAGCACGACACGGACCTTTTCCAGCTTCCCTGGCCGCATCAGAAACGCGATGTCGAAGTAGACCCTGTCCTCCCCCAAGCTCTTTCTGGCCGCGACCATCGCCAGCGTCAGAAGATCATGGAGACGCCCTTCCAGCGACTGTCCTTCTCCAGACAAGCCTTCTGGCGGCATCACATAGCCATGGTAGAGAGCATCCGAGATGGCGAACGGCAGCTTGAAGCCGTAAGTCTGCGCAACGGGGGATAGATCGATCAGAACGCCGTCAACGAGTGCGTCGGCGCGAGTGTAGCTGAAGATGATGGGGGAATCTGAAAAGGGCATGGGCTCCTCCGGGATAGGAAAGGTTGAGTTTCCCGGAGGGGTAGCCTCAGTTGGGGGAGGAGGTCACTGGGATTGGGAAGATTTTGGGAAGGCATTGACTTCATACGAGTCATTCTTCATCGATATCGGACAAGATACTTCCTGAAGAGGTTTTGATGTGAGGGATTCGAATTTTCCTGATAGCCTTGACCCATTCCTGGGCACACTCGCTCGATTATTCGCTGCGGAAGGTGCTGCACGGGAGGTTGCCATCCTGGCAAATGCTCGCGCGAAAGTGGAGCAAACGGATTATGACAACTGGGATGGGGGCACATACGGCTATAGCATCTATCTTGAGATCCCGACCGCTCTTTACGCTCAAATTAATGACGTCAAATCGGAAATCGAGCAACAAATCTTGGCCAAAGCCGGTCCCTTAATGGACCTTTATCCTGCTGACTGGATACAACATCTGTACATTCTTCCAGAAATTAAAGCGGCTGATGGATGGCAAGAGAAAGCCAAGGCATGGCTCACGGGCAGCAACATCACAAACCAAGGCCGGGTGCGTTCAGACAACATAGCTTCACGCAGTTGTGATGGGCTTCTCTTTCGATCGCAGCCGGAAATCAATTTCTACAGGGCTGCCAAAGCACTTGGCGTTTCATTCGCTCCGCTTCCAGTGTTCATTCGTGGCGGAAGAACTTACAAAAGGATCGAGCCAGATTTTGTAATAATAAAAGATGGCATTGTCATGGTTGTTGAAATTGACGGAGACACCGTTCACCATGAAACGCCTGCTGAGGCTCACGATCGAACCACAATTCTTCTACATGAGGGAGTACATTTTGAACGACTAAAGGCTAGCGAATGCGAGACGCCAGAACTGGCAGCCGAGAGTGCAGAGAGAATAATACGCATCATTGCCAGGCACAAGGCGAGTAGATAGGTCGCCAGATGCACAAGCAATCAACAATAATGATTCTTTTTTATTAGCCGTTCTATTGCCGAAAAAACAGGCTTAAATTCTAGCATTTCGGTATCACTCACAAAAAATTGTCCACGGGCAATATTTTTAGAGAAGTCTGACTTTGAAAGTGTCAGACTCTTTCCCTGCTGATCTCTGACACCTTCACAAATGACTACCCCTGGCCGTTTTTTCCCAATGACGTCCTTGCGACAGATGACTCCAGCGATAGATTTGTGCGCAAGAGTATTGGCATCGAATTCGTCCACAAAAAAGAGGCGTCGACCCTCATTGTCCTGCTTAAACAAGATCTTGTCAGGGTAATAATGCTCAATGCTTATCACATTTTCATATAACGTTCGCGGGCCTGGGCATGGAAGCTTAAAAGACCAGACGTTGCTACCCCAATATTTGGGTCGTCGACTGTCTCCAACATCCCCCGTCACATCTCTGTCAAAGATTACAATTTTTAGCTTTCCAGTATTGTTAGCCACTTTAGCAGTGCCAAGAATTTTTTTAAGTTCAGTCTCCCCAGAAGTGGTATCTGGAGGGAAATCATAGAATATAAGCTTCATATTATTGTATAGGGATAATTTTTGCAATCTTTTCAGCGCATATCTCAGGTGTAATGCGTCCGTCTTCCCTTCAGTATACACTACTGCATGATATGTATCATCTTGCGCAATTAACGTCTCAACACGTCGCACGTCAACTTGCGCCCCGCTATACAGCGACATCCACTCGTCAAGCCTATTTTCAAGTCGGACAACAGAAAGATCGCCACCCCCCTTGACCATGCGAATAAATGAAATTTTCCCCTTTAAAATTTGCAAAAAGTTAGTTGGGCTAGAGATCGTATGTCTGCGCCTCCAACGTCTAAGATGTTCAGCAACAGATGCTTCAGGGCCAAACTTTTCTAAAGCATGCAGCATCGCTCTGACTGCCCGAACATGTTTTCTGGACGTGTTAATCTTTGAGTTGACTTTTATGCCCGCGACAAACTTGCTGTCTCTGCCGACCATGAACTTAGTCTTGTAAGTGTTTACAGCAAACCCATTCCGTAAAATACAGTCCGTAATTTCCTGTGCAGGCTCGTACAGACCCTTTGCGTTCGTGACCACAAGAGGGAATATATCTTTTGTTGATGAGAATGTTATATCGTCAGCATATCTTGAGTAGTTACATCGATTGCTCTTTGCAATCCTATTGAGCTGGGCGTCCATCTTCAAAGAAATCATGTTCGATAGGATCGGTGACGTTGGAGCACCCTGTGGCAAACAGCCACCCTTGCAACATGCCCTTGCCAATGTCGTTGCAACATCCTGATTGAATGAAAACGGAGGAGCCATAAACAGCCCCCTGACCCTTCCGAAATGTATGGATGGAAAATAATCTTGAAGATCTAACTTTAAAACAGATTTTGCTTTGACATGGGGAATGGCATTAGTGACAATGCTGCGGCCAAAAATAAATGCATTGGCCGGGTATGGCGGAACGTAGATTTTACTTAATATTGCGCATATTTTTTTTTGGATGTTTTTAAGTGCAGTGACAGGAGCGTCAATTATCCTGCTTTTCCCGTTGCCTTTGGCAATGTCAAACGACTTGTATTGTCTGTCTGGATCAATGGCGAACAGTAAGTACGTGAACCGTCTGTATGGCTCATTGATTGCTGCCGCAAGCTCCATCTTGGTATTTGCAGCAAGGAATGAAGCAACTTGCGGATCATCAAAAAGGCTTAGGGAGGGTTTATTATTCACTCATTTCGCCTTAGCGCGCAACCTCGCAACCCATTTGCTGGGATGCGAGCACAGAATGGATATCCAACGATAAAACAGTGCCGCAGGAACAACGGCAGCGGGCAATACTCCGCTCCCTAAGCCAGAATTTTTATAGACAATTTTTCTAGAATACTCAAATTGATAAACCAGTAACATGAACGCATATCTTCTCCCAATCACGAACCTTCTTGAGATCCCACCGACTAAAACAGCGCCAACTCAACCCACCCCACCCTAAACCGTTCATTCCTCCATATCGCGTTCCTCCTGGAAGCTCCAGGCCCGGGGGAGCCCAATGCCCCAGCACCTGGGAAAAGCTCCAGGGCGGCCCTGTTATGTGGGAATTTGGGGGACAAGGGAGACTAAGGGGAGCCGGGGCAATTGGCCGGTGGGCAGGTGGAGTTTGCCCAGGGCAGACACGGTTGCGGGCATATTCACCGGCAGCCCTTCGCCAGCATCGGCCAGTGTGCATTTCGCATCTGCGCCGCCCCAGCGCATCAGTTTTTGCCTGTCTTGCAGCCCATAGCTATCGGAACGATTGGGAGAAGCGTGACACGAGGAGGCTGAGGGGAGTTGGAGGGGAAGGCTGGAGCGGTGGTGAGGAGACGACGGGGTAGAGAAAGGGGCTTAGGATAAATGGAGGTGGGGCTTTATTCAACTTGTCCTTATCAAAAATTGCATCAAAACTTATCATTACAAATCCCTTACGCTGGCGAATCTTTCCATGCTCTTATTTAGTAAGTCATTTGCAAATCCTCTAATTAACAATGATTCGACGTCATCGATTAAGTGACCGTCAACCTCATATGCGCTAAAGAATGCAGCAACGTCGCACAGCTTAACATGGTGCTTGACTATCTGCCTATTGTACTCAGCTGCAACAGTAAAGTCAACATTGGTTGATGGATGGTTCACATAATACAATTCTTGAGTGTCCTTCCTGTCTCTGTTAAATACAGATACAATTTCAGGCCAAAGGAACTGGTCTCTTGCTTTTCCAGCATAAATAGCCCTGCCACGGGAGTCGTAAAATATGTAAACGCCTTTACGGGTAGACAGCGCGTCGTGTAGTCCCTCTTGGTATAATGTTGGCACGCCTTTGTTCGTATTCGTCGACAATGGCTCAATTTTCGCCCCGCATCTGGATTCCGCCATGTCGATCGGATAAAATTCAACAATCGGCTTTATTGCCGTATAACACACGCTGATGTGCTTTGCAGCAACTGCCGTTTTTATAATCTTTGCCACTTCAACAGCATTTAAATCCCTGTCGCTTTTTTTCCAATTTGACATGGTTTGCCTGGTTACACCAAGATATTCTTGTAAATCACTACGCCCAGTAGCCCTTTCAAGCGCAGCTAAAACGTCACGCCGTTTCATAATCACCCACTCCGGGAAGACAAGCATTCAAAATCATTAAACCGCCAACAACGATCAGTTCCTATGGGTCATTCCATTACGACACGACTCCACCTCTTCCATCTTTACTGTGTGCCAACTTCACGCCCTTCATGCCCATAAGCCTAAATAACTCTGCAAAATACTCAATTGGGTCTAGCGTAGCATCCCCTGCCCAGTCGTCAATGATTTTATCAATTTTGGCCATAGTTTCTTGGCTCATCAATAATTTTAATTTTTCTTCGATCCTCAAAGTGTGTTCAGTCTGCGGAGGAGTTTTGACTACAATAAGCGGAAGAATCAATGCGCTGTGATTTTTTGGCATCTCCCCCTTGGCGACCATTTTTTTAAATCTTTCAACATCCCTAGAAGTTTTTTTGATATGCACGCCATCTGCTTCAGTTAAAAACACATTACCATCATAACCAAGACCAGTAAATTGCGAGTATATTTTGAGGTGCTGTAAAAAATCATCAAAAAAACCAATTAACCCTTCCACATGCTCCTTTTCATTAACCCCAGGATCGAACATGGGCGTCTTGTAGCCCATCATTCTTAATTTGATATGCAACAACTCGTGTGAAAAACACGCTTGAGGATGGTTTGTACTGTTAACGCCAATGGCAACTTTTTCATTTTTTAAACTTGCATACCAGTGGTCATTTAGGGAATGCTCGAGGGAAACTATAAATTGAGCAGCTATATCTTTGTACAGCTGAGTGTTTTTGTCGTCTATCAATTCACTTATTTCGTACATAAATTATCCTCCAGGGTTGCAATAACGAACAACTTTTTTTAATTCTATACATTTCTCCGAAAATAGCCAGTAGGAGCAGATAGGGAAACTCTACCCGTCTATGACGCCCCCCCGCCCTGGTGAAACCCGCAGCCCTGCGGCTCCTTCATACTGTCAGCTCGCACTCGATCCGGCATCGACTTCGCCATCAGGTACAACCCGAAGGGAATCGGCACAAAAATATCCCCGCTGCATCTCAGACAGTCAGCCTTCGACACTTCGGCGGCAAATCTCCCAGGACACGCCAGAATAAGTAAAGGATCCAGCAGCCCCCCACCTCTGAAAATTGCCCAAGAGCCCCTTCGCCAACGCCCTCATCCCGACGCCAGCCACCCCTTCACCACTTCCAGGAGAAAACTTCTCACCCCCACCAGGAGAAGCAAAAGCACCTCCTGACCACAATCGCTTGAAAATCCCCCAAGCGCCCGCGTGCTCCCGGCTCCGTCTTCTGCCCCTATAAAAGTTCTCCTCCACCTGCTGTCGAAGCAAAAGCCCAACGAAAGAAGGGACCGCTTGAATTTCATCAAGCGATCCCTTTCTATGCGCTCAAACAGGAGCCTACGTGAATTACTGGGTCTGCCTTGGCCCCCTGAGCCAACAATGTTGGTTTCTGAAGCCAAAAGCAGAAGGGGTTAGGCTTGTGACCTAACCCCTTGAAAAGAGTGGTGGAGCTGGACGGAATCGAACCGACGACCTCTTGAATGCCATTCAAGCGCTCTCCCAACTGAGCTACAGCCCCACACGGGAGAACTGCTTTTGACCGAAACTCGGCTCTCCGTCAACAGGAAAAATTGAAACCGGGAAATTTTTTTTCCACCCCTTCCCTCCCCGGCGTCCGCCCTGCTACTGTCCGTGCGTTCGGAGGCCCCCAACGTGCTTGTTCTGCTGAAGCGTCTCGTCCTCAAATCCGTCTGGCTGGCAGTGGTGTTCCTCGGGATCACCCTGGTGAGCTTTTTCGTCATCCATCTGGCCCCCGGCAAGCCCACCGACCTCCAGACCGACATGAACCCGCTCATCACGCCCGAGGCAATCGCCCGGCTGGAGAAGCTCTACGGCCTGGACCAGCCCGTGCACGTGCAATACGGCCTGTGGCTGAAGCGCCTGGCCAGCCTGGATTTCGGCAACGCCCTCACCGGCGACCGCCGCCCCGTGTGGGACAAAATCAAGGAGCGCCTGCCCCTGACCTTCGGCATGAACATGGCCGCCCTGGTTCTGACGCTGGCCCTGGCCATCCCCATAGGCGTCACGGCCGCGGCCCGGCAGAACGGCTTCTTCGACAGGGCCTCCACGGTGTTCGTGTTCCTGGGCTTCGCCGTGCCCGGCTTCTGGCTGGCGCTGCTCTTGATGCTGCTCCTGGGCATCGTCTGGCCGGTGCTGCCCATCTCGGGCATCACCTCGCTGGACCACGCCCGCATGGACTGGTGGGGCCGCACCGCGGACATCTGCTCCCACCTGGCCATCCCCATGTTCATCTACGTGTTCGGCGGCCTGGCGGGCATGAGCCGCTACATGCGCTCCTCCATGCTCGAGGCGCTGCGGCAGGACTACATCCTCACCGCCCGGGCCAAGGGCCTGCCGGAGCGCCTGGTGATCTACCGCCACGCGCTGCGCAACGCCTTGCTGCCGGTCATCACGCTGCTGGGCCTCTCGGTGCCGGGGCTCATCGGCGGTTCGGTCATCATCGAGCAGATCTTCTCGCTGCCGGGCCTGGGGCAGCTCTTCTATCAGGCGGTCATGGCCCGCGATTACCCGCTCATCATGGCCAACCTGGTGCTTGGCGCGGTGCTCACCCTGGCTGGCAACATGCTGGCGGACGTGGGCTACTCCCTGGCCGACCCGCGCATCCGCTCCGGAGCCCGCAATGACTGACGGATTCTGGCGGAGCGCCCTGCGCCACCCCATGTTCCTGGCGGGTTTCCTGCTGGTGGGGGGCATGTCCCTGGCGGCGGTGCTGGCACCCTGGATCGCCCCGTTCGACCCCACGGCCTTAAACGTGGACGCCCTGCTCCAGCCGCCCGGCGCCGCGCACCTCCTGGGCACCGACGCCCTGGGGCGCGACGTGCTCTCGCGCATGCTGCACGGCGGGCGCGTCTCGCTGTGGGTGGGCTTCCTGGCGGTGGGGCTGGCCGTGGCCGTGGGCCTGTTCTTCGGGCTGGTGGCGGGCTACTTCGGGGGCCTGGCGGACGAGGTCATCATGCGCGGGGTGGACGTGATGCTCTGCTTCCCCTCCTTCTTCCTGATCCTCACGGTCATCGCCTTCCTGGAGCCCTCCCTGGCCAACATCATGATAATCATCGGCCTGACCTCCTGGATGGGCGTGGCCCGCCTGGTGCGCGCCGAGACCCTCTCCCTGGCCAGGCGCGACTTCGTGCTGGCCTCGCGGCTGGCCGGGGCGGGCAGCGCGCGCATCCTGCTGCGCCACATATTGCCCAACGCGGCCGGGCCGGTGCTGGTCTCGGCCACGCTGGGCATCGCCGGGGCCATCCTCACGGAATCCTCGCTGTCGTTCCTGGGGCTCGGGGTGCAGCCGCCCATGCCCTCCTGGGGCAACATGCTCCTGGAAGGCAAGGAGGTGCTGGAGATAGCGCCCTGGCTCTCGGTGTTCCCGGGGCTGGCCATCCTGTTCACGGTGCTGGGCTACAACCTGCTGGGCGAATCCCTGCGGGACTTGCTCGACCCCCGGCTCAAGCAGTAAGAGAGGCCGCCGGGCATGTTCACCCACCGGCCCGACGGAGGCCCCAAGCCGTGATCGATCTTCTGCGCATCAAAAACCTGGCCCTGATCGCCGACGTGGAACTGGAGTTCGGCCCGGGGCTCAACGTGCTCACCGGCGAGACCGGCGCGGGCAAGACATTCATCCTCAAGGCCCTGGAGTTCCTCACCGGGGAGCGCCTGAGCGCCGAGATGGTGCGCCACGGCGCGCAAAAGGCCCAGGTGGAGGCCGTGTTCGTGCTGGACGGCGAGGAGCTCATGCTGCGCCGCGAGCTCTCCGCCGAGACGGGGCGCGCGCGCTTCTACGTCAACGACCAGCTCGCCACCCAGGACACCGCCCGCGAGCTCAAGCCCCGCCTGCTGCTGCACGCCAGCCAGCACGGGCAGCAGAAGCTCCTGGCCCCGGCCTTCCAGGCCAAGCTGCTGGACCACTTCCTGCCCGACCAATCCCTCGCCGGGAGCCGGACCGCGCTGCTGCGCGAGCTGGCCGACGTGGCCCGCCAGGCCAAGGCCCTGCACGAGCGCCTGGCCCACCTGGAGGACCGCCGCGAGATCCTGGAGCTCAAGCGCGCCGAGATCGACAAGGTGGCCCCGCGCCCCGGCGAAGAGGAGGAACTGCTGGCCCGCCAGCAGGCCCTGCGCCACGCCCGCCGCGCCAAGGACGCCGTGGAGGCCGCCCTGGACATGCTCTACGGCGACCAGGGCCTGCCAGCGGGGCTCGGCCGCCTGGAGCGCGAGCTTGGGGTGCTCGCCCAGACCGGGGGGGATTTCGAGGCCGACGCGGCCGCCGTGCGCGAGGCCCGGGTGGCCCTCTCCGACCTGGCCGAGCGGCTGCGCTCCGGCGTGCCCGGCCTGGAGGAGGACCCGGAGGCCGTGGAGTCCCGCCTGTGGGAGCTGGCCCAGCTCAAGCGCAAGCTCAAGCTGGACATGCCCGCCATCCTGGACCTGGCCCGCGAGATCGAGGAGAACCTGAGCTTTCTGGACAGCGCCGGGCTGGACTTCAAGCGCCTGGAGCGCCGCGCCCGCGAACTGCGCGCCCAGGCCGCCCAGGTGCTCGCCGGGCTGGACGCGGCCCGCACCGAGGCCGCCGGGCGGCTCTGCCAGCGCATCGAGGCGGAGCTGCGCAGCCTGGGATTTTCCGAGCACGTGCGCGTGCTCTTCGAGCTGACCCCCGCCGAGCTTTTCCCGGCAGAGGGCGGCATGCCCGCGCTCAGCGAACTCTCCGCCAAGCTGCTCTTCGCGCCCAACCCGGGCCAGCCGCCCCAGCCGCTGGACCGCATCGCCTCCGGCGGCGAGCTCTCGCGCTTCCTGCTGGCCGTCACCAGCCTGCGCTCCGAAAACGACCAGGCCGCGCTGATCTTCGACGAGGTGGACGCGGGCATCGGCGGCGTGACCCTGAACCGCGTGGGCGAACGCCTCAAGGAGCTGGCTCGCCACCGCCAGATGCTGCTCATCACCCACTGGCCCCAACTGGCGGCCCTGGCCGGGCGGCACTTCATGGTGGCCAAGCACGTGGCCGACGGCCAGACCGAGACCACGGTCACCGCCCTGGAGGGCAAGGCCCTGGCCGAGGAACTGAGCCGCATGGCGGGCGGCGGCGAGCAGGGGCATGCCCTGGCCGAGAAGCTGCTCCTGCCGCTGGGCTGAGGCGGCGCACATTTCCAGGCCGCGCCCGCCTTGGCGCGGCCGATACCCCAACTACGGAGATCCCCATGAAATCCCTCAAAGGCAGCAAGACCGAGAAGAACCTCCTGGCCTCCTTCGCCGGGGAATCCCAGGCGCGCAACCGCTACACCTTCTTCGCCAGCGTGGCCAAGAAGGAAGGCTACGAGCAGATCGCGGCCATCTTCACCGAGACCGCCGAGCAGGAGAAGGAGCACGCCAAGCGCTTCTTCAAGTTCCTGGAGGGCGGAGACGTGGAGATCACCGCCACCTACCCAGCCGGACGCATCGGCACCACGCTTGAGAACCTGAAGCATGCCGCCGCGGGCGAGCACGAGGAGCACACCGTGCTCTACCCGGCCGCCGCGGCCATCGCCCGCGAGGAGGGTTTCGAGGCCGTGGCCATGGTCTTCGAGGCCATCAGCACCGTGGAGGAGTTCCACGAGAAGCGCTACAAGGCCCTGGCCGCCGACGTGGAGAACGGCTCCGTTTTCAAGAAGAGCTGCGAGACCACCTGGAAGTGCCGCAACTGCGGCTACAACCACACGGGCGAGGCCGCCCCGGTGAGCTGTCCGGCCTGCATGCACCCCCAGGCCTACTTCCAGGTCTGCGAGTGGAACTTCTAGCCGCCCGAGGCCCGGCCCGGCGGACGTGACGAAAAAGCGCCAGGGCGCCCCGGCTGAGCGGGGTTCCCTGGCGTCTGAAGGTACGCGGGATGGGCGGAAGCCATCCGGGCCGAGATTCTGGCCGAGGTTCTGGAGGAAGCCGCGCCGTCCGGACGAGGAGCACCGCGCCCGGCCCGGAGCTTGATCCGGCCGCTGCATCAGCAGGGCGTCGGGCGTTTCGGCGCAGAATGGCCAACACCGGTTCCGGGGCTCACTGCGCCGAAATCCCCGGCTGCGCAAAGCCCCCGCGCCTCTCCAAACCGCCAAGACCGGCCTGGGGCTCAATGCTCCGCAGGCTGCTCCTGGCCGTCTTCCTGGCTCTCTTCCTGATCGCCTTCCGACGCTGCGGCCTTCTTTTCCTGCTTGCGCTGGAGCTTCTCTTCCTTCTTCTTATTCTTCGCAGCCTCTCTGGCGCGCTTCTCAAATGAATAGTTGGGTTTTTTAGCCACGGTCAACCTTGTGCTAGAGTGTGGTGGGACATGGCGCGCCTGGGGCAAGCCTCCGGGGCGCGGGCATCATGGCGAATATCGAGGCTCACGGCATCGCGGGCGCCCCGGGAGGCCGTCCGCGTGTCCGGTCCATCTTGAGTCGTAGGGCTGAGAAAAGGCTTGGGTCGCGGTGAAAGCGTCGCGTTGCCTTCCCGGTTATGAAGGAAGCCGTGACGAGTATCAAGCGAAGTTCGCGCCCCGCGCCCGGATCGAGCACTGATCGTCACGGATTGAGCCCGGATTGAGCTTGGATTGAGCATGGCCCCCCAGCGCCCTTCCGAAAAATCCGGCCCGCGCGGATTGCCGGGATGTTGTCGCCGCCCCTGGATTCGACTATTGGTTGAAAATCGGAGAAGCACAGCAAACGCGAAGCGGGGCATATGGGCAAGAACAGGCTTGAAGCCTTCAGCGACGGCGTGATCGCCATCATCATCACCATCATGGTCCTGGAGCTGAAGGTGCCCCGCGGCGACACCTTCGCCTCGCTGCTCCCGCTGATTCCAACCGTCCTGTGCTACGTGCTGAGCTTCGTCTACGTGGGCATCTACTGGAACAACCACCACCACATGCTCCACACCGTGCAGCGGGTGAGCGGCGGCATGCTCTGGGCCAACCAGCACCTGCTGTTCTGGCTCTCGCTGATCCCCTTCGTCACGGGCTGGATGGGCGAGAACCACTTCGCGCCCGCGCCCACCGCGCTCTACGGCGTGGTGCTGCTCATGGCCGCCATCGCCTACTGGCTGCTGCAACGCACCATCATGAACGCCCAGGGCCCGGACTCCCTGCTCAAGGCTGCGGTGGGGCGAGACCTCAAGGGCAAGCTCTCCCCGGTGCTGTACCTGCTGGCCATCCCTTCGGCGTTCCTGGCCCAATGGATAGCCGACGCCATCTACGTGCTGGTTGCCCTGATCTGGCTCGTGCCGGACCAACGCATCGAGCGGGTCTTCGAGGGAAAGAAGCGGCGGGAGGGGAGGTCGCCGCAACGCTGACGGGCTTGCGCTCGGGCCGCAATGTGTGCAAAGCTTTTTTGTCATCAGTTCTCGATATCGTGCATCGCGATGTGAGCCGCCCATTCTGGCGGCGCGGGGTGGCCCGCCGGATATCGAAAGGGCGGTTGCGGCGTGGAGTGCGGCCGGCCATCCGGCCGGATGCCTGGCTTCTGTTGTTCAGTTCCGAGTCGTGCGCGGGGTTCTACGCCCGCGGTTGCGGGGCTTTCATGCCGGATTCCGGGAAGACCAGGGAACAGCTCCTGGCCGAACTGCTGGAGTTGCGAAGCAGCGAACGGCTGCGCCGCAAGCTCGCGGCCGTGTCCTGCGACTTCACCCACGCCTGCGCCCGCGAGGGGCTCGAACCCTTTCGCATCACCTGGCTGGGCGGGGCCTACGAAAAGGTCACGGGGTACGGCTCGCCGGAAATCCTCGCCACGGGCTGCTGGCTGACCTTCGTCCACCAGGAGGACCAGGAGCGCGTCGGCGCGCACCTGATGCGCCTCAAGGCGGGCGACGCGGGCGAGATCGAGTTCCGGCTGGTCCACAAGGACGGCGGCGTGCGCAACGTGCGCGAAACCTACCTCTGCGAGCAGGGCGAGCACGCCCACAGCCTGCGCCTCTACGGCTCCATCAACGACATCACCGAACGCACCCGCATGCAGGAGCTCATGGTCCAGACGGAGAAGATGATGTCCGTGGGCGGCCTGGCCGCGGGCATGGCCCACGAGATCAACAACCCCTTGAGCGGCATCCTGCAGAGCATCCAGGTCATCATGCGCCGCCTGGGCGAGCCCAACGGGGCCAACGCCCTGGCCGCGCGGGAGTCCGGCTGCACCCTGGATTCCGTGACCGGCTACATGGAGCGCAGGGGCATCCTCACGGGCCTGAACAGCATCCGGGAATCCAGCGTGCGCGTGGCCCAGGTGGTCAGGAACATGCTGGAGTTCAGCCGCAGGAGCGAATCCACCAACGCCCCGGCCGACCTGAACGACCTCCTGGAGAAAACCGTGGAGCTCTACTCCACCGGCTACGACCTCAACAGCAAGTAC
Organism: Fundidesulfovibrio agrisoli; assembly: GCF_022808715.1. Lineage (GTDB taxonomy): Bacteria > Desulfobacterota > Desulfovibrionia > Desulfovibrionales > Desulfovibrionaceae > Fundidesulfovibrio > Fundidesulfovibrio agrisoli. The sequence continues at coordinate 53,695 of NZ_JAKZKX010000015.1, read as the reverse complement.
GACTTCAAGAACATCCGCCTGGAGCGCCGGTTCGAGAGCGGGCTGCCCCAGGTGCCCTGCTCCAAGACGCAGATACAGCAGGTGGTCATCAATCTGTTGGGCAACGCGGCCTACGCCCTGCGGGGCACGCCCGAGCCCGCCATCGTGCTGCGCACCATGCTCGACGGCGATTGCGCGCGCATCGAAGTGCAGGACAACGGCCCCGGCATGGACGAGGCCACGAGGCGCAAGATCTTCGAGCCCTTCTTCACCACCAAGCCCGTGGGCAGCGGCACGGGGCTCGGGCTCTCGGTCTCCTATTTCATCGTGACCAACAACCACAAGGGCAGCATCGAGGTGGACTCCTCACCCGGCAACGGCGCCCGCTTCATCATCCGCCTGCCCCTGAGCAGAGGGGCCTCCGCCGGGTTCACGGCGCACTCCGACCGCTGCTGATCCGCCCGAGCCACTCCCAGGCCGCGCCCGCATTGACTTCGGCCCTCTTCGGCCGTAAGCCCTAGCCTGTTTTCATTTCCCCCTCTGCGGAGACCCCATGCAAGACCTTCTCATCGCGCTGGGAATCAGCCTGGCGGGTTTCGCCCTCCAGGTCTGGCCCCGGCTCATCAACCGCTATTTCGGCATAGACACCTGGCGCTTCACGCTGCTGGCCCAGTACATACGCGACAACAAGAAGCTCCCCGAGAGCCTGCCGCACAAGTACATCGTGCCCGGCTCCGTGGACAACCCGCCGCTTCTGCCCTGGCTCTGCTCGCTCCTGCCCAAGGACTGGCTGGACCGGAACCAGGGCCTGGTCTCCCCGGCGTTCGACATCCTCACCAGCCTGACCGTCTACTTCATGGGCCTGGCCGCCTCGGGGCAGGCAGCGGGCGGGCACTACGCCCAGATGGCCTACCTGCTCACCCCGGTGGTGCCCCTGGAGGCCTCCAACCTGAGCCTGCGCACCCTGGGCGGGCTGATCTTCACCTGGTCCATGCTCATGGTGCAGAGCTACGTGCTGCACCCCACCTGGTGGACCCTGCTGGTGGGCGTGGCCGGCGTGGTGCTGCTCTCCATGACGCACCGCATGGCCATGCAGGTCTTCTTCTTCACCCTGTTCTGGATGAGCATGGTCACCGGCGACGCGCACCATCTGCTGGTGTTCGCCCTGGGCATCCTGGCGGCGGTGTTCTGCACCAAGGGGCTCTACCTGCGCTACCTGCGCGGGCACATGCTCATGATCTGCTTCTGGATGTACAACATCCACAACCGCCTGGCCCACCAGGTGCGCGGCAACCCCACGGCCGAGCGCAAGCACACGGACTTCGTGCGCCGCATCGAATACCTGATCTGGAAGATACCCGTTGCGCCCTTCCTGGCCGTGAACCCCTGGATCCTCTACAGCTTCTGCGCCGTGTTCAGCGTGCTGCCCGCAGCCGGTGCCGACCCCTGGATGAAGACCTTCGTGCTCTGGAGCGTGACGCTCTTCTTCCTGGGCATCCTGTTCAACCTGCCGCTCCTGCGCTTCCTGGGCGAGGGCCAGCGCTACCTGGAGTTCGGCACCTCCGCCGCCGCGGCCGTGGCCGGAACCATGATCCTCAGATTCCAGCACAACCCCGAGGTCTGGGGCGTGGTGCGCTCCGTGCCCTGCATCCTGGGCCTGGGCTGCCTGGCCCTGGTGCTCTTCTTCCAGCTCAAGCTGGTGGTGAAGAACCCGGACAAGTCCATCACCCCGGCCCTGCGCGCGCTCATCGCCCACCTCAACTCGCGCCCGCGCCCGGTGCGCCTGGCCTGCCTGCCCCACGGCCTGGCCGACGCCGTGACCTACTTCCTGGAAAACGGCCAGGTGCTGCTCTCGGACAACTCGGTGGGCGTGTGGGAGCTGGTGGACTGGTTCCCGCTCATCACCAAGCCGCTGACCGAAATCGCCGAGAAGTACCGGCTCAACGCCTTCCTGGTGAGCACCAACTTCGTCAAACCCGAGGAGCTGGACCTGCCCGGCTACGAGATCACCTTCCGCCAGGACAACCTGATCCTCTTCGAGAAGACGTCCGAGGAGACGGCTGAGAAGGCACCCGAAAAGGCGGAAGACGCGTGAGCCTGGGCGCGCGCTCCTGGGAGGGCTGGCTGGCGGACTACCGGGCCGTGGTGGCGCGGATGCTGCGCGATGAACGCCTCGGCAGCGCCTGCGACCTGGGCTGCGGGGACGGCTCCTTCGCCCGCTCCATGCTGCCCCCGGGCACGGCCCTGAGCGGCGTGGAGAACCACGAGGCCAAGGCCGGAGCCGCCGCCGCGGCTGGCATGGACGTGCTCGTGCACGACCTGAACACCCCCCTGCCATACGCCGACGCCAGCTTCGACGTTGTGTTCTCCCACTTCGTGGTGGAGCACATCCTGGACGCGGACACGCACCTGGCCGAGGCCCGGCGCATCCTGAGGCCCGGCGGCGTGGCCATCGTGGGCACGGAGAACCTGGCCTCCTGGCACAACGTGCTGGCGCTCATGCTCGGGCAGCAGCCCTTCACCATGACCATCGCGCTCAGCCCCACCAAACGCCTGGGCAACGTGTTCCAGCCCGGGCGCTTCGGCGCGCTGGGCGAGGACGAGAGCCCCCACCTGCGCGTGTTCGCGCACCAGGGCCTCAAGGACATGCTCGCCTCCCACGGGTTCGCGGTGGAGCGCATGGCCGGGGCCGGGTACTTCCCCCTGCCGGGCGGCGCGGGCAGGGCCATGGCCCGCCTGGACGCCAGGCACGCGGCGCTGATCCTGGCCAAGGCCCGCGCGCCCAGGGCCGCGTAAGGACAGCCCATGCCAAGGCGCCTCGACTCCGCGTTCATCGCCACCTGCTCCGACATTCTGGACGAATCCGGCGAGCCCATCCGGCACAACAGCCCGGCCTGGCCCCTGCGCGACTACTTCTCAAGGCGCTGCCGCACGCTGGCCCTGCTGGAGCTCTCGGTGCCGCGCAAGGGCATGGTGGTCCGCCCGCAACTGAGCCTGTACGAGAACGGCCGCCGCACCGCCTTCAAGACCTGGGGGCCGCTGGCCACCAGGCCCTTCCTGGTGGCGGACGGCGAGGCCGGGCCGCGCACCTACATGCGCCTCAAGGTCCGCGACCTGCTGGCCTGCCTCTGGGCGGCCCAGGCCTTCAACCGCCGCTACGACCTGTTCATCGGGGTGGAATCCCTGCTGGCCATCCTGGGCGGGGTGCTGCGCAGGCTCAGGCTCGTGGACGAGTCGGTCTACTACATCTCGGACTGGTCGCCCTGGAAGTTCGCCAACAAGACGCTCAACCGCGTCTACCTGGAGATGGACCGCGCCGCCTGCAACCTGAGCGGCCACATCTGGAACTACACCTACGCCATCGCCGACGCCCGGCGCGACATCCTGCACTTCGACGACTCGAAATTCGGCCAGCAGCACTGGGTGCCCTTCGGCTTCATCCCCGACGGGGTGGTGATCCCGCCCGACAGCGAGGTGGACCTGAACCGCCTGGTGTTCTGCGGCGGCATCGGCCCTGAGAACGGGCTGGACGTGATCGTGGAAGCCCTGCCCGCCATCCGCGCGGCCCTGCCGCAAATCCGCCTGGACGTGCTGGGCGACGGGCCGGACCTGCCCCGGCTCAAGGCCCGGGCCGAGGCCCTGGGCTTAAGCGGCGCCGTGACCTGGCACGGCTTCGTCACGGACCGCAAGCGCATCCTGGACGCCCAACTGGGCGCGGCCCTGGCCCTCGCCCCGTACGCCCCATTGGAGACCAGCGTGAAGCGCTTCGGGGATGTCATCAAGATCCGCGAGGCCATCGGCTGCGGCCTGCCCATCGTCACCACCGAGGTGCCGCCCTCCCACCGCGAGGTTCTGGAGAAGAACCTGGGCCGGGTCATCGAATATTCTCCCGAGGCCCTGACCGGCGCGGTGGTGGAGCTGCTCTCCCACCCGGCGGCCTACTTCGCGGTGCGGGCAAACGTGGTGGCCGCCTCGCGCGAGAACCTCTGGGACAACATCTACGGCCGCACCCTGGCCGCCATGGGCTACGGCCCAGGACCCGCTTGACCCCCCTCGCGGTCAAAAGCTAGGCTCGCGCAAATGAACCACGCCTCAAAGCCCGCCTCCGTCTGCCCCGTCTGCCGCTGCGACCGCGCCACGCAGTACCACCAGGACCAGACCGTCCGGCTCGTGCGCTGCGCAAGCTGCGGCCTCAAATACCAGAACCCCATGCCCACGCTGGAGGCCCTGAGCGCGCTCTACGCCTCGCAGGAATACTACGACGGCCAGTACTTCCCGGCCCAGTTCGCCGAGCGCAAGGCCATGTTCGCCCACCGCCTGGCCGTCCTGGAGCCGCTCACGGGCGGCCCCGGCCGCGTGCTGGAGGTGGGCTGCGGGCGCGGGCAGTTCCTCGAGGCGGCCCTGGAGCGCGGCTGGAAGGCCTGCGGGCAGGAGTTCGCGGAGGAGACCGTGGAGGTGCTGAGGGGCACCGTCCCGGCGGCCGAACTGGCCCACGGCGTCTTCCCGGAGGAATGTCCCTTCCCGGATTCGTCCTTCGACCTGGTGCACCTGAACCACGTGCTGGAGCACTTCTTCGAGCCCATGGAGGCCCTGAGCCGCGTGTGGGGCCTGCTCAAGCCCGGAGGCGTGCTCTACTGCGAGGTGCCCCGGCAGTCCAACCTGCAGAACACCCTCTCCAACATGCTTGGCCGCAAGGATTTCGCGGTGCACTACATGCTGGAGCACCTCTGCTATTTCGAGGCCGCATCCATGACCCGCGCCCTCGAAGGCTCTGGCTTCGCCCCGCTCTCCATCCGCATCGAGGGCATGGGCGACCCGCACCGCTTCGTGCGCGGCGTTCACTACACCTCGCCCTGGACCCACCTCATGGCCCTGGTGGTAGGCGGGCTCAAGCTCCAGGGGCCGCTTGGCGGCGGCAACCTGGTGGCCGTGGCCCGCAAGAAGGAGGCCCCGCGATGACGGACGTTCTGCTGATAAACTCCTCCTTCACCTACGGCCGGGTGGCCCGGGGCATCCAGTACTACCCGCCCATCGGGCTCAACTACCTGGCCGCCTCGCTGCGCCAGGAGGGCATGAACCCCAGGATCATCGACCTGGGCATCGAGCCCCTCACGGTGGAGAAGATCAACGACGTCATCTCGGCGGAGAACATCCCCCTGGTGGGCATCTCCTCCAACTCGCCGCAGATACACATCACCATGCGCATCGTGAACGGGATGCGCCAGCGCTTCGGCGACAAGCTGACCATCGCCCTGGGCGGCTTCCACATCAGCAACGACCCCACCTTCCTTGAGCGCTACCCCCAGGTGGACATCGGCGTGGTCGGCGACGGGGACATCACCTTCACCAAGCTGGCCAGGCGCGTGCTCGGCGGGGAGAAGGTGCGCGGCACCTTCAACGGCGAGATGACCGCCAGCCTGGACGACATGCCCTTCCCCGCCTACGACCTCACGCCCCTCGAGGCCTACAAGGAGGCCGGGCTCCAGTACTACCCGCTGCTCGGCACGCGGGGCTGCCCCTTCAACTGCGTGTTCTGCTCGCGCTCGCCCATGTCGCGCAAGGTGCGCTTCCGCTCCGCCGGGAACCTTCTGGAGGAGATGAAGCGCGGCTACGACATCTTCGGGGGCCGCTACGGCTTCCTGGACGAGAGCTTCACCCTGCGCGAGCGCAACGTGGTGGAGTTCTGCGAGGGCCTGATGCGCTGGGGCAAGCCGGTGCGCTGGTCCGCCGGGGGCATCCGGCTTGACCAGATAAACCCCGACGTGCTGGACCTGATGTGGCGCGCGGGTTGCCGCGACTTCTTCGTGGGCGTGGAGACCGGCAGCGAGCGAGTGCGCCGCGAGATCGTGGGCAAGCGCATCAGCGACAAGCAGATCTTCGAATCCTTCAAGATACTGGACCGCCACCCCTTCGAGGTGGAGGCCTCCTTCGTGCTTGGCCACCCCACCGAGACCGAGGCGGAGCTGGCCCAGACCTGCTTCTTCCCGGCCAAGCTCAAGAGCATGGGCGTGAAGTGCCTGACCCAGGTGGGTTTCAAGCTGGCCGTGCCCCTGCCGGGCTCGCGCCTTTGGAAGATCGCCCTGGAGGAGGGCAAGGTGCCGCCCGACTTCATCGACCGCTACATCAACTTCGAGTACGGCGAGGACTTCTTCTCCGTCTGGCCCAAGTACTACCCGGACGGAATCACCAAGGAACGCGTGCTGGAGCTCAAGAAGCAGGGCTACCTCAAGTACTACCTGCGCCCGGAATACATCCTCGCGCGCCTCAAGCGGGACCTGCTCAACCCCAAATACCTGCTTCAGGACCTGCGCGAGTTCTTGAGCATGATCCGCAAGGGCCACTCCACGGTGAGCCTCACAGAGTAAGCCATGACCTCATTCCGCAAGACCGCAGCACAGAACGTCCCCGACGGGTTCGACCTGGGGAGCCACCCCAAGGTGGCCATCATCGTGGAAACCACCATCCCGCCGGTGTCGCGCGCCAACCTGCGCATGTACTGGCTGGCCAGGGAGATCATCGCCCAGAAGAAGGCCCTGGTGAACATGATCGCCCCCAGCCGGGACCTGGGCTCCAGGGCCTCCTACTTCACCGAATGGATCTGGATGAACCAGTACCCCGGCTTCGGCAAGTCGCTCTACGGGGCGCTTCGCCTGCCGGTGCGCATCTGGCACTTCCTGGCCTCGATCATCTCCATCGTGGTGCTGGAGGCCTGGTACCGCCGCTCCGGGGCGCGCGGCTTCTGCGCCGTGCACGCCTGGAACCCCCTGGCGGGCATGGCCGCCGTGGTGGCGGGCTGGCTCATCCGGCGGCCCGTGTTCCTCGACTTCACTGATTTCTATTCCGACATCGCCCGCACGGACATGCCCCTGCTGGCCAAGCCCCTGGTCTGGATGGAGAACCTGGTGCTGGGCCGGGCGCGCAACGTGTTCGTCGTCTCCGACGTGATGCGCGAGCACCTCATCGTGAACAAGGGCCTGCCGCCCGAGAAGGTGGTGGTTGTGCCCGACGGCACCGACGCCCAGACTTTCCGCCCCGGCCTGGACGGGGCGGCCGTGCGCCGCAAGCTGGGCATCGCCGACGAGACCCCGCTCATCATCTTCCACGGCGACATCAAGCACGACGACGGCGTGGACGTGCTCCTGAACGTGCTGGCCGAAGTGGTCAAGACCCGGCCGGACACGCGCCTGCTCATCCTGGGCGGGGGCGGCCCCTACTTCGACGGGGTCATCAAGCCCATGATCGAGAGCTTGGGGCTGGCCCAGCACATCGTAAGCCCCGGCTGGATTCCGCACAACGAGGTCCCGGCCTACGTCAACGCCTGCGACGTGGGCGCCATGACCCTGCGGGCCACGCTCAACCACGACAACTACCTCTCCTTCAAGCTCTTCGAGTACTGGGCCTGCGGGCTGCCCGTGGTGGTCACCAGGCTCAAGGCCATCGGGCGCATCGTCAAGGACGGCGAGAACGGTCTGGTCTGCCCCTCCGAGGACGTGGCCGCCTACGCGGCCGCCTTCCTGCGCCTCATCGAGGACCGCGAGCTGGCCCGCCGCATGGGCGCGGCCGGGCGCGAGCTGGTGGAGCGCGAGTACGACTGGCGCGCCATCATGAAGAAGGAAGTGGCCCTCTACACCCCCGAAGTGCTGGACCTCTCCAGCCGCTGATGGCCACCGTCCTCTTCCTGCAGCGCGACGGGTACGAATCCTTCGGCCCCATGTATTTGAGCGCGGCCCTGGCCCGGCGCGGCCACCGGGCCGAGGTGCTCGTGGAGGTGGAGGAGGGGCGCGGCTTCATGGCGGCCGTGGCGGCGGCCAAGCCGGACATCGTGGCCTTCTCGCTCATGAGCGGCCTGCAGGACTGGGCCGCGCGCACGGCCCGTGCCGTCAAGCGCCTGATGAACGTGCCCGTGATCGCGGGCGGGCCGCACTGCACCTTCTTCCCCGAGTTCATCGAGGAGGAAGGCATCGACGCCGTGTGCCGGGGCGAGGCCGAGGACGCCCTGCCCGACTTCGCGGACGCCCTGGCCGCCGGGGGCGACGGCTCGGACGTGCCGGGCTTCTGGGTCAAGACGGCCCGGGGCGTGGCGAAGAACGAAATCTACCCCCTGCGCCCGGACCTGGACAGCCTGCCCAGGCCGGACCGCACTCTGTACGCCCGGCGCTACCCCCAGCTTGCCCGAAGCTCGGGCGCGCAGATCCTGGTGGCCCGGGGCTGCCCCTACAGTTGCAGCTTCTGCTACAACCGCGTGCTGCGCGGGCTCTACAAGGGCAAGGGCAGCTACATCCGCCGCCACGGCCACCGGCGCGTGCTGGACGAAATCCGCGACATCGCCGCCAGCCGCAGCGCGCCGCTACGCTACGTGACCTTCGTGGACGACCTCTTCGTGCAGGATAGTGAGTGGCTGGAGGGATTCCTGGAGCTGTACCGGGCCGAAGTGGGCCTGCCCTTCATGTGCGGGGTGCGCGCCAACCTCATGGACGAGGCCCTCACCAAACTGCTGGCCCGCTCGGGCTGCAGGATGGTCTCCTTCGGGGTGGAGAGCGGCGACGCGGCCATGCGCAACGAGACGCTCAACAAGAAGATCTCGGAAGAGCAGATCGTGCGCACCGCGGCCATGCTGCACGCGCACGGCATCCGCTTCTCCACCTTCAACATGTTCAACCTGCCCGGCGAGACGCTTGAAAAGGCCGTGGCCACCCTGCGCCTGAACCAGCGCATCAGGGCGGGCAACCACCCCTGGTCCGGGCTGTTGCAGCCCTACCGGGGCACGGACGTCTACGACATCGCGCTCCGCATGGGCCTGATCCCCCAGGGCGAGACCGGGGCCAACCTGTTCACCTCGGCCACGCTGCGCCAGCCCGACACCGATGCCCTGGAGCGCTTCAACGCCTATTTCTACTGGATGGTGCGCTACCCCTGGCTGGAGCGCCCGCTCATGGCCCTGGTGAAGCATCCGGTGCCCGTGCTGGGGCCGGTGCTGGCCAAGGTGTCGTCGCTCGCGGTCTCGCTGCACCGCTACGCCTGCCTCTTCGCGCCCTTCGAGGGCTGGATGGGGGCGCTGGGCACGGCCGTTCGCGACGGCCTGCGCAGGATCAGGAGCTATCTCTAGCCCGCGTCAGATGCGGGCCACCCCCAGAAACACCGCGTGCAGCCCGGCCACCAGCACCGAAAAAGCGACCCACACCCACGGCCCGGAGCGGCCCAGGAAGGTCAGCTCCATCTCCGACTTGGGGCAGGTGCCCAGGCAGTCCCGGCAGAGCGAGCAGGACACGCCCGGCCGCTTACGGGCCAGATCCTCGGGGCGCAGGGCGTCGTAGCGGCAGGCCCGCGAGCACACGCCGCAGCCTTTGCAGCCGCTGCCGATCGTCAGCCGCCAGGGCGAGAGTTTTCCGGCCAGCCCGGCCAGCAGTCCCATGGGGCACCAGCCCGTGCAGTGGGCCATCACGCCCATACGCCGTGAGGCGAAGGCCATGATCCCCACCCCGGCCAGCCCGAACGCCGCCGCCAGCCAGACCGCCGTGAGGACGGGAACCCCCATGCGGCCCAGGCCCCAGGCCACGGCGAACACCGCCGCCGCCAGCAGGATGCGCCCCCGGCGCAACCAGGCCGGGGCCGATGCCGGACGTTTGCGCGCCTGGCTCATGGCCGAATCCCAGGCTCCGATGTAGCAGAGGTGGCTGCACCAGGCCGGGCCCACCAGCAGCACCGTGGCCGAAAACAAAACCAGCATGAACAGCCCCTCGCCACGGAACAGCGGCCCGGCCACGATGAGCGCGGGCACGGGCAGGTGCAGCGCGCCGGTCATCAGGAAATCCTTGAACCCGGCCAGGCCCAGGGCCAACTGGCCGAAGAACACCAGGGAGAACAGCCCCCAGGCCCGCCTGCGCGCCTTCGGGGCCCGCTTCGGGTCGCACAGCGTTTCGGCCAGGAAGCCCGCGTAGAGCGCCAGCAGCGATATCTCCAGCCAGCCCGCGCCCTGGGCGAAGCGTTCCGCCAGAAGCATGGGCGGGCGCACCTTGAGCTGCACCACGGCCAGCAAAGCCAGCGTGATGCCCCAGGCCGCGAACCCGGCGGCTGGGAACTCGCGGAAGATTCCCTTGGGTTGTTGCTCCCCCGCGTCCGGCCTCGCGGACGCGCCGGACAGTGGGTCCGCGTCACCCCGCCTGCGATTGGCCGTCCGCAAATCCGCGATGTGCGGCGCCCCCAGGGTGCGGGGCAGTGCGGCCTCCAGGGCGTCGTTCCCGGCCCATGGCGCGTCCTGCGCCGATGAGTTCACACTCATGCCCGCACCTCCAGCTGTGGAGCCCGCGCCGGGCTCGTCCCGGCCGTTGCGCCGTCCCGCTCCGCCGTCTTTATTCCCGTTGCGGGCGAACAGCGGGTGCTCCAGAACCCAGGCCGCCAGCGCCGTGACCAGGGCCGCCACCCCGAGGATGACCGCCAGCCGCAGCCAGGGCGCGCCCATGGCCTGGCGCAGCCGCACGAAGTGCAGCATGGTGTCCACGGTGAGGAGCGACCCTGCCAGGGCCAGAACCTGGTTCACCCGCCGCACGGATTCCCGGCGGGTGAAGATCAGGCAAACCGCCGGGGCCAGCCAGCCCAGGGCCTCCCAGAGGCTGTACCAGCGGTTGAGGTGCGCCGCCGGGATCAGCGCGCCCAGGGCGACCAGGGCCACCAGCCCCGCGTTCTTGACTCGGTTCATGTGCCGCTCCACGAAAGTCGTTCACCTGTTTTCTAGCACGGATGGACTGCGGGGCATTGATTTGCGTCACAAACCGGGTAATTCCATGCCCATGAAAAAACAGACCTCCTCCACCGGCACGCTTTTAAGCATGGTGCCCCTGTTCTCCAAGCTGAGCCCGGCGCAGCTTGAGACCATCGAGCAGAACTCCGCGGTCATCAAGGCGGACAAGGGCCAGGTGCTCTTCCTGGAAGGCGCGGAGGCCAAGGGCCTCTACATCCTGCTGCAAGGCCAGGTGAAGATTTTCAAGGCCTCCTCCGAAGGCAAGGAGCAGATCCTGCACATGCTCGGCCCGGGCGAGCCCTTCGCCGAGGTGCCCATGTTCCAGGGCGGGGTCTTCCCGGCCAACGCCATGGCCGTGCAGCCGAGCACCGTGCTCTATACCGAGAAGGCCGTGCTCATGCGCCTCATGGAGCGCGACGCAGGGCTGGCCATGGCGATGCTGGCCGCGCTCTCCCAGAGGCTGAGGCAGATGGCCACCATGATCGGCCAGCTCACCCTGCGCGAGGTGCCCGCCCGCCTTGCCGCCTACCTGCTGCTCCAGGCCGAGGAGAAGCGGTCCGACACCTACGTGCTGGACATGAGCAAGGGGCACCTGGCCGCCTTCCTGGGGGCCACGCGCGAGGCCCTCTCCCGCGCGCTGGCACGCCTGGAGGACTCTGGCTGGATCTCCATGGACAACCGCACCATCACCATCCTGGACCGCGGGCGCCTCGAGGCCCTCTCCGAGGGGGACCTCAAGCTCAAGTAGCTGGCCCGGTCCTTGCTTGAAGGCCCGGCATCATGCCCAGACCATTCCGCTTCAACCTGGACAAGGTCCTGGAATACCGCTCCCAGCTGGAGGACCAGGCCAAGATCGCCCTGTCAAAGGCCCAACAGGCCCTGCGGGATCACGACCGTTTCCTGGAGATGCTGGAGGGCGACCTGGACCTCCAGCGCGAAAAGCTGGCCTCGACCGCCCTCAGCGCGGCCGAGCTCTGGCTGCTGCGCTCCTACATTCAGCGCCTGGAGCATGACCTGGCCCTGGGCAGGCAACGGCGCATCGAGTTGGCCCAGGACGTGCATAATTGCCGGGAAGAGCTGGCGGCCCGCGCCAAGGACCGCAAGCTCCTCGAAAAACTCAAGGAAACCCAGGCGGCCAGACATGTTGCGGAAGAAAACAGAAAAGAGCAGGCAGGCTTCGACGAAATGGCAACGCTTCGTTACCAGCCTCCGGTTGTCTAGGATCGCCCTGGCCGTGGCCGTGCTCGCGGCCGCCAAGCTGGCCCTGCTGCTGACCATGGGCCTGCGCATCGCGCCCGCTCCGGCCCCCGTGGCCGCGCTGCCCGCGCCCGCCGCCGTTTCGGCCGTGGCCCAGGCTCCCGCTCCGGTCAACGCCCCCGCCCCGGCCCCCGTGGTCCGGGCCTCCATCCTGGACGACGCCGCGGCCCACGCCCAGACGGCGGCAGCCGCCCCGGCCGCGCCGGACAAGAAAGCCCCGGCAACGGCCCAGCAGCCCGAAACCGTGCTCTCCGTCCAGGTGCTCAGACAACGGGCCGAGGCCCTGGACCGCCAGGAGCAGGCCCTCAAGACCCTGGAGGCCGACCTCAACGCCCGCCTGGCCTCCCTCAAGGAGCTGGAAGGCTCGCTCAAGAGCCTCCTGGACGAAGCCAAGACCGTCAAGGACGAGAAGATGCGCCACCTCATCGACATGTACACCAACATGAAGCCCAAGCAGGCCGCCTCGGTGCTTGAGACCCTGGACGAGAACGTGGCCGTCAAGATTCTGTCGGGCATGAAGGGCCGCCAGGCCGGCGAGATACTGACCTTCGTCGCGGCCAAGAAGGCCGCCAAACTCTCCGAGGATCTGACCAAGCTCCAGGCCGGCAAGGAACTGCCCGACAGGCCCTAGCATCCTGGCCTTTCACGAAGTCAAAAACCCCGCCGGGATATCCCGGCGGGTTTTTTGTGCGGCCGCGAGCAGTGGCCGCGCCGGCACCGGGATGGACGCCCCGGACCAGTTCGGGCCCATGCGGGGCAGCCGTTGCGCCCGGCCTCGGCCGCGCCGCGCTTCAAGAGCTTCCCTTCAACGGGTCTTGGCGGCCACCAGGCCGCCAAGAAACTCCAGAATCCGTTCCTGGGCGTCCGCCGTGGCCTCCGGGCTTCCCGCCAGGGTGGCTCCTTTCCCAGTCGGGCTGTGCTTGTTGAGCACTTCCGGCCGGTAGGTGAGGGGCAGATACGGGGTGGTAAACCCGTGGTGCGCCCCCGGATAGACCTTGAAGGCCACGGGTGCTTCATCGGCGGTGCGAGCGTCCACAAGCTCCCGGCAGAATCGCGCCGGAGTCCAATCGTCCGCTTCTCCGATCAGGATGAGCACCGGGGCGCGGTATTTTGCCTCCATGCGCTTCTTCTGGTCGCACGCTGGGAAGATGCTCACGGCCGCCATGAAGGCGGGCGACCCGGGGGTTCGCCCGGTCAGGCCGACCGAGGAGACCGCGTCCAGCGCGATGCCCGCCCCGTGGCTGAAACCGGCGACCAGCACGGAGTCGCTTTTCAACCTGGGATGCGCCGCGAGATATTCCAGCGCGCCATAGGCGTCCGCCACGCGCATGGCATCAGTAACCCGCTTGAAATCGGTGCAGATCTCCGTGAAACCGCGCGGCCTGAAACTATCCACGACCAGGCAGGCGTACCCTGCCCGCAGGAAATAATCCTTCCACAAGCCGAGATATTTCCCCGTCCCGCTACAGCCGTGCAGCAGCACGACCGCCGGGAACGGGCCCTCGCCGGGAGGCAGGGAAATGTAGCCCCTGATCTGCTGGTGATCCTGGCTTGCTGAGGCGAAATCCACCGCCTGGTCGCCGAGGGCGGAGCCCTCCCCGCAGTGGGCGCTCCAGACGGGCGCAAGGGACAAGACGCACCACAAAACGATCACCCGGAACATGGGCTTCTCCTTTGTGCTTACCGCAACGCAAAAAGCCCGGCCGGAGTGAATCCGGCCGGGCGCGAAAGGCGTGGGCTGCGCAGAGCTAGGCCGTGCGGGCCATGTGGCGGGTGCGCTTCTTGAGGCCGTTGATCTTGCGGCGCAGGATGTCCTTCTCCTTGCGGGAGGCGCCCTCGGCGGCCTTCTTGGCGCGCATTTCGCGCATCTGGGCCTTCATGGACAGGATCTGGGCCTTGTAGGGGGACGCGCCGCCCTCTTCCTCGGTGATGCCCATGGCGGCCTTGATCTCGGAAAGGAGGGTTTCCTTGTCCTTGCCAGAGGCGCCGGTGATGCTGGGGATCTGGTTGATGACCAGGTCGCGCAGTTCCTTGGCGGTCATCTTGTCCAGGGGTTTCTTCAGGTCCAGGGTGATTTCGTCGGCCATTTTCCGCCTCCAAAGAGTTATTGTCACCTGCCGGGGCCATACTGGCGGACGTAGGCCGCATACGAGCGCCCCACGGCAGTTTCCGGGTCCAGTCGCAGGTTCCCCAGGTTGGCGATGCGTGGGGCGGGCGGCCGCCAGAAGGTCGGCGCCTCGCCGCTCGCGGCGTCCAGAGGGGTCTTGCCCTGTAGCAAATCGAACTGCACCCTGTCAAAGACTTGTTGCCCCAGAAATGTGTTGACCGCCAGCAGGATGTCCGGGGCCTCGTAGTGGCTCTCCTGCATGGCGATGGGGTCTTCCACGCCCACCAGCAGCGTGCCGCGCCGGTGGCCCATGGGGTGGGCGAAGGGGGCGATGTCCCCGAGCACTTCGCGCCAGCGCGGCCAGAGCATGGCCAGCCGGAAGCCTTGGGCGGCGTCGCTGCGGCTGGCGAAGCCCACGATCAGCGCCCCCAGCGGCTGCATCAGAGCCCCGCCTTCCAGACCACGTCCTCGATGCGCTCCTCGCCGGCGGCGTCCACCGGGACGATGAAGTGCGCCGCCTCCATGAGCATGGGCTCCAGGCGGGCGGTCTCGGCCGCAAGCTCCTCAGCGCGGGCCGGGTCGCCCAGGTTGCGGGCCAGGTCGGCCACGCCGCGCATGACGAAGAACACCTTGCCGCTAGCGCGCATGGCCTGGACCTGTTCCGGGTCGGCCAGGCCTTCCCCGATTACGGCCACGCTCTGCCCCGAGCCTGCGGCGGCCCGGGCCAGGGCCGGGGCGTCCGGGGCCTCGCCGTAGGTCAGGCCGAGCCGTTCGGCGGCCTGGCGGGCCAGTTCGCGCCTGCCCGAGCCCTCCATGCCGATGAAGAACAGATTCCCTGAGGCTCCACCGATGGAGGTGTCCTCCCCGGGGCCGAAGGTCACGGTCTTGTCCTCTTCGAGCACCTCGACGCGGAGCTTGATGGGGTTCTTGGGGGTTTTGAGCGTCATGGGGGCTACGTAACGCGTTTGGGCGGGATGTCAAAGGGAGGGCGCAGTGCCGGGCCCGGAAAGGCTCGCCCCTGGCCAACGGCCCCGCCGGCCGGTTTGCGTGCCGCTCTCCAGCCCGGCGCAGGCCGTCATGCCGATGCGGCTCATTTCACTTTCCGCGGCTCGGACCGGGCCGCGCGACAGTGGCCGCACGCCATGAGCCTTCCCTCATTGCGGCGCGTATAAAATCGATATCAGCAACTTATCCAGATCCTCGCTCTCCACCCCGTCGATGCCGATATAGCGCGTGAGCGTCACCTTGCCGCTGGCGGGGTCCACATCGAACTGGGCATGAGACGTATACAGTGTCCCGGTCAGGGCATCTTTGGATTCCGCATGGAGTATCCAGCCGTTCTCCTTCTTTTCCCACTTCGAATTGGGGCCGTAGGCCTTCATGCCGCGAACGAAATCGTTGACGGTGAAGCTGAATTGCTTTTCTGGAGCCCCCGTTTCCTGGTCGATGACCCCGGGCACGATCTTGGAGAACAGCGTGTCCACAACCCCGAGGAGCGAGCCGTAAGACCTGAACAGGTCGTTTCGCGTATGCAGTTCCGACTTGAAGAACTGCTCCGGCGGGGGGCTGGCGCATGAGATGACGCACACGGCCAGAAACATGGAAAATATGATCCGCTTCTTCATGTGAATAACATCCGTTGAAAGGGCTTCCGATGCTTTGGAGTCACGCAAATGCCGCCCGCTTGTTCGCACTTTCCTGCTGACGAAGGCCATGCAAAGAATATCCTCCTGGGCAGCGGCAACTCGCGAAAGTCGCCGCAAAGGGAATCCCTGCACGCCTGGCAATCTATTGCGCGCGCTGCAATTACTCTACCACTTATTCATATTTGTTACATCTCCACTACAGTGCCTGTCAAGTTCAATCCAGACGTGGCCATCAGGGCCGCCCTCATGACGCCCCCAGAGCCGACGCAGGCCGGATGCATGGCCTGCTTCTCCAACCTGCCCGCGGAACAAAAAAAGCGCCCGGACGTTGGTCCGGGCGCTCGATGCTCGATGGAGAGGCGGGGAGCTAGATCTTCAGCGCGGTCTTGAGGTCGGCCACGGCGTCGGTCTTCTCCCAGGTGAACTCGGGCAGCTCGCGGCCGAAGTGGCCGTAGCAGGAGGTCAGCCCGTAGATGGGGCGCTTCAGGTCCAGGCGCTTGGTGACGAAGTAGGGGCGCATGTCGAACACTTCGCGCACGGCCTTGGTCAGCTCGGCGTCGCTGAACTTGGAGCAGCCGTTGGTGCTCACCAGCACGGAGACGGGCTCGGCCACGCCGATGGCGTAGGCGATCTGCACTTCGCAGCGGTCGGCCGCGCCGGAGGCGACCACGTTCTTGGCCACGTAGCGGGCGAAGTAGGCCGCGGAGCGGTCCACCTTGGAGGGGTCCTTGCCGGAGAAGGCGCCGCCGCCGTGGTGGCCCATGCCGCCGTAGGTGTCCTGGATGATCTTGCGTCCGGTCAGGCCGCAGTCGCCCAGGGGACCGCCGATGACGAAACGGCCGGTGGGGTTGATGTAGATCTTGGTGTTCTTGTCCAGCAGCTCGGGCGGCAGGGCCTTCTGGATGACCTCCAGCTTGATGGCGTCCACCAGGTCGTCGTAGCTGATGTGCTCGTCGTGCTGGGAGGAAACGACGATGTTGTCGATGCGCGCGGGCTTGCCGTTCTCGTACTCCACGCAGACCTGGGTCTTGCCGTCGGGGCGCAGGAAGCCGAGGATGTTCTCCTTGCGGACGTAGGCCAGGCGGCGGGAGAGCTTGTGCGCGTAGTAGATGGGCGCGGGCATCAGGGTGTCGGTCTCGTTGACGGCGAAGCCGAACATCATGCCCTGGTCGCCGGCGCCCTGCTCCTCGGGCTTGGTGCGGTCGACGCCCTGGGCGATGTCGGCGGACTGCTTGTCCACGGAGGAGATGACGGCGCAGGTCTCCCAGTCGAAGCCCATCTGGGAGCTGTTGTAGCCCACGTTCTTCACGGTCTCGCGCACGATGCCCGCGAAGTCCGCGAAGGCGGAGGTGGTGATCTCGCCGGCGATGAAGGCCACGCCGGTGGTCACCAGGGTTTCGCATGCGACGCGAGCTTCGGGGTCCTGCTTGAAGATGACGTCAAGAACGGCGTCGGAAATCTGGTCGGCCACCTTGTCGGGATGGCCCTCGGTGACGGACTCGGAAGTGAAGAGATACTTGCCCTTGGCTGCGGACATGAAGTTTCCTCCCAGGGAATATATTCGCCGGAGCGGCGATAAAGGCAAAATCATGCGGAGCGGCCTAAGAGGCCGCTAGGCCATGTGTCACAACTGCGGAAGGCTTGTCAAATGCCTCCGGGACATTTTTTTCAATCCAGCAGCAGGTTGTCGATCAAGCGCGCCCCGGGGAAGAACAGGGCCACCGCGATCAGCGCCGGGCCCGAGGCGTCCTCCAGGGGGAGCATGCTCTCGGGGTGCACGCAGGCCACGTAGTCCGGCCGGGCAGAGGGGATGTTCTCCTTATAATAAGCCAGCAGGCGTTCGGTCAGCTCCCGGGCGGAGGTGACGCCCTGGGCCTTCCAGTCGCGCGCGGCCCGCAGGCCCTTCTGGATGTGCGGGGCCAGGGCGCGGTCCTGGGGGGAGAGGTAGACGTTGCGCGAGCTCATGGCCAGGCCGTCGGCCTCGCGGTGGATGGGGCGGCCCTCGATGGCCACAGGGATGTCCAGGTCGCGCACCATGCGCCGGATCATGGCCAGCTGCTGCCAGTCCTTCTGGCCGAAAACCGCCGCGCTGGGCATGGCCAGCAGGAGCAGCTTGGTGACCACCGTGGCCACGCCGTCGAAATGCCCGGGGCGGGAAGCGCCGCACAGGCCCTCGGTGAGGCCGGAGACGCTCACCTTGGTGGCGAAGCCCTCGGGGTACATGGCCCCGGGTTCGGGCAGGAAGAGCACGTC
Source organism: Fundidesulfovibrio agrisoli (assembly GCF_022808715.1). Lineage (GTDB taxonomy): Bacteria > Desulfobacterota > Desulfovibrionia > Desulfovibrionales > Desulfovibrionaceae > Fundidesulfovibrio > Fundidesulfovibrio agrisoli. Next base: position 35,715 of record NZ_JAKZKX010000015.1, on the reverse strand, counting down.
CACCCCGGCCTCGCGGGCCTTGGCCGCGTCGCCCTCGGGGTCGCGGGGGTAGCGGTCCAGGTCCTCGCCCGGGCCGAACTGGGTGGGGTTGACGAAGATGCTGGCCGCCACCTTCTGGGCGTTGGCCCTGGCCCAGCTGAACAACGATATGTGGCCCGCGTGCAAAAAGCCCATGGTGGGGACGAGGGCGCTTGTGAGCCCCTGGCTCCGCCAGGACCAGCACACGGACTGGAATTCTTTGGGGTCGGTGATGATCTGCATTGGGATGCCTCCCGGTGTGGAGTGGCCGGGTTCTACTCCCGCGCGGGGCGGGTGTCGAGGGGGCTTCAGCCGCAACAGGCTCGCGACCGGTTGGGGCTTGGCAGGAAAATGCCCGAACAAGAAGAAAGTTCCCTACATAGCCCTATATGGGGTGCAGTGGATTTTTTTCTGACTACAATGCCCGGTTACCAGCCAATTCCTTGGCTGGAAACCAACTCCAGGAGACACCATGCATTCCCTTGAGACACCCCAACACTGCGACCCACTCCGGCTCTTTGGCACAGGCCAGGTCCATTCAGGAAATGGGCGGTCAACTCGAAACCTGAAACACCACACGTACCATACTGTGGTCCGCGCTTTGAGTTCCCATGACCCTCTGTATGCGAGGACCATGCACGTGATGGAGCACTACCTCGGCAAGCTCCCCGAGCCCATCAGGCGTTTGGCCATGCCCGCCATGGCACGCGAGATCAAGGAATTCACGGCGCTTTATAGCTATCTGCGCAAGGCCGCCGTGATCATCGAGAACCACCAACGCCTCCACAGCGGAAAGAACAGCGCACGGTTTGCCGCAGAGGAAAGTGGGAATCGGTTTAAGAGCCGAAAGCTCACTCAGGCCGAACAGGCTGAGCGCAGAGAACTTGTCCGCCGGGTCAAGTCGGGAGGCGCAAGAGACGGCGACCTGCTTCGGTATCTGGAGCTTTCCGTCGCATAACGCCAAGACATCAACCAGAGCCCCGGATGCAATATCCGGCGACATAGAGGAGACTACCGATGAGCAGCGAAACCATCGCTCTCGATTACATGATGGACAACGGGCTTGCGGACGATACGCCCAAAACGGCGTTGAGCCAGTTTGCCCAGGAGGAACACGGCCCGGGAGGCCTGTGGGTCCAACCGGCAGGGCAGCAAACCGGCAACCCCGATTCACCGGCCAGTGGCGGGCTACTAGACGCCGGAAACGGCATGAGCCCCTTTGAGCGCGAAGCCAGGGAAGCCAATCCCGGCTATCCGCCATCGTACCAGACACCCGCGGAACGGGAGGCCAGGGAAGCGGGTCAGCGCATCCATCAGGAAGGGATGTCCCCGAAGGACCGGGCCTGGGCGGAGGTCCTGCCGAATGGAGACGTCCGGTTTGGGGACGACACGTACCTGAGGTGGAAACCGCTTCCTGGGGCTGTCAGCAGCTTTTCGGGGGCGCTTGTCGGTTCAGTGACCCCAGGCAACCTCTTCAGTCAATGGGCAGTCGGCTATGGTGCCGAGGATTTAATCAATGAACACGTCCGGTGGCCGTGGTTATCATATGAACCTCGGGAACCAGATGCACGGAACAAGGAGGGGAATACTCCGTGGCTTTAAGGTCCATCGTTCGGAGACGGGGCTGGCTTTTGGGCCAGCCCTCTGCCATGAGCGCCAGCTATCCCCCCAAACTATACTGACCCACTTGCCACGGACCACTCAGCCACAATTTGCAAAATGCTTATTATACACGATAAAGTACAGGACAACGATCCCAAAAACGTAGATCACAAAATCGCGAATCATATCATTATTTTCATTCATCGCCAACCTCACACGGGAAATTCACACGGAGAAATGGCTCCGTAATATATACTCAGATAGATCATCGTAGCCTGTATCATTCGTGACACGAAAAAATAAACATAGTCATCCCCAGAAAAGTACATGTCCCTCACAGGACAAACCTCCTGATGCAGTAGATGATCAGCGCGCTCACCGGCAACGCCGCCAGGAACGGAATCACGCTCAGAACCACCCTTTTCCAAACCGGGAGTTTATCTTCCCCCATGACACCACCTTCCCCGAGAGAGAAACCAATTTGCCATGAACGAACAGCACCAAATACAACCAAGACGAAATCTGCTGTTCGATATATAACTCACAAGAACACCGGGAGCAACTTCAATCGGCATCACCCCAATAGCTTCACCAGCCGGTGCTTCTGCTCCAGTTGGAACTCGCTGGTCAGGCTGGGGCGGTGGGCCTCGAAGCCGGTGGCGGGCTTGAGCCAGCTTGCCACCCCGGCCCCGCGCACGTCCTCCACGCCCTTTCTCCAGGCCGGGATGAGGCCGTCCGGCGCCTGCCACAGCGTCGCTTCGGCCCGGTCCTTGTCGGCGGCCAGGGAGCGCCAGAAGGTGTCCGCGTTGGTCCAGAGCTGGCCCTTGCGCCCGGCGTTGCTCACGCCCAGCCAGCGCAGGCTGGCGGCCTGGGCCTTGAGCGGGGCCTCCAGGCGCGCGCCCACGGCGGGTTCCAGGGCGTCGGCGTTGGCATTCAGGTACTTGGCCAGCGAGTTCCAGGCCTGCGTGACCCGGCTCCAGCCCTTCTCCACCCCGTCCACGGCGGCGGTCACTGCCAGGGGCAGGGCCTTGGCGTTCTCATGCTCCAGGCCCAGGAGCACCCGGCCCTGATCCTGGCTGAAGAGGTTGTTCTCGGACCTGTGGAGGGTTCCGTTGATGATGGCCAGGCCGTCCGCGCCCGGGCTCTGCGCGCGCAGACCCGTGGATGCGAGCGCCCCGGTTCGCCCATCTGATAAATTGACGCGCTCGCCAATACGCTGGTTCTGCTGAGTGAGCTCCAGGGTGATGCCCTGATGTGTGAGCGCCCGGCCCGGAGTGACCGTGGAGGGTATGGCGGTCTCGCGAATGTCCGCCGTGAAGGAATCCTGCGCGCCCCCAACCGCCACGGCCATACGCTGGTAGGCGTCCCGCCAGGTGTCGCCCGCGTAGACGTTGAAGCTCACGGGCGTGCCGGTGAGCTTCGTGGTAAGGCCCAGGGACGAGAGCAGCCCGCCGGAGCCGTCCGCGAGGCTGAAATCCTGCCCGGCCGCGCCCGTGACTGTGAGCGAACTGCCGCTGGTGGAAGCCGCCGTGGCGGACGTGGCCGAAGGAATTGCCCAAGGGTCTACCGAGGCGCTCACCCCGGGCTGGGAGAATCCGGTGGAGCCCGCCACCGCCGGGGCGGCGAGGTTCAGCACGGCCGGGGAACCGGTGATCTCGGCGCGCACGGCCTGAAGCACGTCGTTCCAGGTCCAGCCCGCGAGGATCTTCACCGAATGGGAGCGGGCCTCCCCGCCGTAGGTGGAAGTGAAGGAGTAGGTCCCGGCGGCCAGCGTGGTGGCCTGGGTGGGGTCGTAGGTCTTGGAGATGTAGGACGAAGGCTGTGCGGCGTCGCCCACGGCGAAGGCCAGGTCGTGCCTGCCCACGGCCAGGGTGGTCGCCGCGCCAGGGTCCACGGGGTTGGAGCCGAACACGGTGGGCGCAGCGCTCTGTAAGCCTTGGAAGATGTAGTTCCCCTCCCCTGCCGAGCCCACCGGGTTCAGCGATGCCCGCACGCCGAGCTTTGCCAGCAGATGCCCGGAAGTGTCCGCCAGGGCGAGGTCCTGATCCTTGCGGGCGGGGTTGATGGAGAAGGTCAGCACCGATCCGGCCCCGGCCACGTCCGGCCCGAGCTGGAAGGCGGCGTTCTGCCAGGCCACGTCGGCGCGCACGGGCAGCCCGGCGCGGTTCACGGCGGCGGCCACCCCGGCCAGCACCCCACCCCAGGTGTCGCCCTTGGCCACGTCCAGGCTCAGGCTCTCGGTCTTGCCGCCCAGCGAAAGATTGAAGGAGTATTTGCCCGGGGCCAGGCTCGTGGCCTGCCAGGCCTGGAACCCGCTGGAGAAGGCCTTGAGCTCCGGCGTGGCCAGGGAGTCCGGCAGGGCCACGCCCGAAGCGTAGCCTCGCGCCTCCTGCGGCCCCGTCACCAGCCGGGCCTGGAACCAGGGCGTGTGCCCGGCGGGCCACTGGAAGCCCGCAAGGGCCTGGTCGAAATCCGTGAGCCTGCGCTCCAGCCCGGCGGCGATGGAGTCGGAAAGGGCCAGGCCGCCGCCCCCGGCGGGGTCATCCGCGCGGTGCAGCACCTCCCTCGCGGCCCAGGCCTTCTTCACCTGGGTCGAGCTCGGGGCGCTCTGCTCCTGCGTGGGATTGATCCTCACATCGCTCACGGTACGCGAACTCCATGCCTTCCAGGCACAGCCCCTTGGCCGGGGCCGTGGCCGGGGCCAGGCTTCTGTCCTTCTCAACAAGCACAGATCGGACGAAGTCCGGGTTCGCTTTACCCCTGCCCACCTCCACCAGGCAGCCCATGATGTTGCGCACCATCTGCTTAAGGAACCCCGGCCCGGTCACGCGCCAGACCGTTTCCTGCGGGGTCTGCCCCGGGTGGGGCGCGATGGACTCGATGGTGCGCACGGTGTCCCGCACGGGGGTGCCGGTGTTCTGGAAGCCCGCGAAGTCGTGGGTGCCGACGAGGAGGCTGGCGGCCTCCAGCATGGCCCGGGTGTCCAGGCGGCCCACCCGCCAGACGAAGGGCCTGCGCTGGGGCAGGATGAACTCGGCCTCGTGCCAGAGGGTGTAGGCGTAGAACTTGCGCACGGAGTGGACGCGGCAGTGGAAATCGGCCGGGACGCGCTCCACGGCCAGCACGGAGACGTCCCTGGGCAGTAGGGCGTTGAGCGCGCGGCGGAAGGGCAGGTGCCCCCTGGAGGCGGGGATGTCGGCGTGGGCGTGCTGGCCCAGGGCGTGGACCCCGGAATCCGTGCGGGAGGCCCCGTGCACGCGCACGAACCGCCCGCAGAGCTGCTCCAGGGCGGTCTCAAGGCAGCCCTGCACGCTGCGGCCCTGGCCCTCGGGCTGAAGCTGCCAGCCCGCGAACTCCGTGCCCTGGTAGGCCAGGGTGAATTTCAGGCGGATGGTGTCCTTGGTCATGGGCTTGCCCCTACACCGGCCCCGCCCCGGAGGGAAGACGCGGCACAGCGCCCTTGAATGTCACAAAGTGATATTCAATCACACAAGCGACTGTTTTCCCTCGCCAGGCATGCCAGGACGTCGCTGCGGGTGTTCACGGCCTCGCCCGCGTCGTTTCACCCGCTGCCCGCACCCTGCGCCAAACCCTATTGCACCTCGTAGCGCAGCGCGTCCGAGCGGCCCTGGGCGTCCACCACCACCAGCCTGTGCGCGCCGGGGGTCAACTCCAGGAACACCGTCTCCCCCACCTGGGAGGCGGCCACGTGCGCGCCGTCCTGGAACCAGGCCAGCGCCCCGGCGTCGGCCCCGGCCTGGGCGCACAGGCCCACGCGCTGGAAGCCCGAGGGGGAGTCCGGCCTGATCTGGTAGACCATCCGCGCCTTGGGCGAGGTGATGCGCGGCGGGAGCCCTGCCATGGCCTCGGGGCAGTCCGGGCTGGGCTCGGGCAGGCCCGGGGCGGGCATGCCCCCGGCGCGCCACCAGGCCGTGAGCTCCGCCGGGAACTGGGTCACCAGCTCCTGGCGCACCTCGCGTCCCGTGAGGCACTCGCCCGTGACGCGCAGTCCCGTGGCCGCGTCCACCAGCACGCGCCGGTGCACCGGGCAGGGCTCCAGGCGCGTCACGCCGGGAATCACGCTCATGCGCACGCGCTGCGCGCAGTCCGGCCCGGGCAGTTGGCGCGACAGGGCGCAGACCTCGGCCTCGGCCAGGTTCAGGCCCTCGGGCCGGGGCAGGCCCATGCCGTCGGGCTCCAGGGCCCGGAACACGTCGAAGAGCAGGGGCGCGGCCTGGCGCGCGCCCGAAATGCCCTTGACCGGGCGGCCGTCCACGTTGCCCACCCACACGCCCACGGCCAAGCGGGCCGAGTAGCCCAGGGCGAAGGCGTCGCGGTGCCCGAAGGATGTGCCCGTCTTCCAGGCCACGGCGGGCACGCCCCGGGCCTTTTCCACGCCGGCGGCCAGGTCCGGGCGCTCCAGGCGCGAGATGACGCCCGTGACCAGGGCGCAGGCCTCCGGGCTGAGCAGGCGCGCCTCGCGCGGGGGCAGGCCGTCCGCCAGGATCGAGGCCGGGCCGTGCATGCCGCCCCGGGCCAGGGTGGCGTAGAGGTTGGTCAGGTCCAAAAGGCTCACCTCGCCCCCGCCCAGCACCAGGGAGAGCCCGTAGTGCGCCGTGGGCCGCGAAAGCGTGCGCAGCCCGCCGTCCAGCAGCAGCCGGTGGAAGGGCTCCGCGCCCACGTCCGCCAGCAGGCGCACGGCCGGGGCGTTGAGGGAGTGGATCAGCGCCTCCTGGGCCTCCACCCGGCCCCGGTAGCTGCCGTCGTAGTTGCGCGGGTCGTAGGTGCCGGTGGCGATGGGGATGTCCAGCAGCAGGCTCTCGGGCGCGATGAGCCCCTTGTCGAAGGCCAGGGCGTAGAGGAAGGGCTTGAGCGCCGAGCCGGGCGAGCGCGGGGCCGTGGCCGCGTTGACCTTGCCGTGGTGGACGTCGTCGAAGAAGTCCGCCGAACCCGCCAGGGCCAGCACCTCGCGGCTGGCGAGGTCCAGCACCACCACGGCGGCGTTCTCCACGCCCTGGGCGCGCAGCTCCACCAGGCGGGAGCGCATGGCCTGGCGGGCCAACTCCTGCACGCGGGCGTCCAGGGTGGTGCGGATGCGCGGGGGGCGCTCCCGCCCGGGAGCGGCCATCTGGGCCAGGTGCGGCCCCACCAGCGGCGGGCGGCGTAGCCGCTCGGGCAGGCCCTGGGCGCTGGCGTGCTCCACCTCTTCGCGTGTGGCCGCGCCCGCGTCCAGGGCGGCCTGGAGCACGCGGTCCCGGGCGGCCTGGGCCGCCTCGGGATGCTTCACCGGGTTGTAGCGCCCCGGCGCGCGCGGAATGGCCGCCAGCATGGCCGATTCCGCCAGGGAGAGCTTGTCCGGCGTCTTGCCGAAGTAGAACCAGCTGGCCGCGCCCAGGCCCACGATGTTGCCGCCGCAGGGCAGCAGGTTCACGTAATGATTGAGTATCTCGCGCTTGCTCAGGCGCAGCTCCAGCTGCAAGGCCCGGAAGCACTCCACGGCCTTGGCCCAGACGGTGCGCGGCTTGGGCTCGGCCAGCCGGGCCACCTGCATGGTGATGGTGGAGCCCCCGCGCACCACGCGCCCGGCCTGCAGGTTGCCCAGCGCCGCCTGCAGGATGGAGAGCGGGTTCACGCCCGGGTGGCTGTAGAAATAGCGGTCCTCGCTGGAAATCAGGGTCTCCAGGCAGACGGGGGAGACTTCATCGAGCGCCACGGGGAAGCGCCAGGCCTGGTCCCTGGCCAGGAAGAAGCGGATGGGCTCGCCCCGGTTGCCCAGCACCACCGTGGAGGCCGGGGGCGCGAGCCGCTCCCAGGGGAAGGGGAACAGGGCGTCCAGCGCGGCGAAGCCAGCCGCGCCAATGAGCAGCAGGGCCAGCGCCAGGGCCAGGCCCCCCCTCCAGCCCCGCAGCCCGGAGAGCAAAGAACGGCCTGGCCGCCGCAAGCCCCGTGCCCACGGGGCCGCGTCGCGAAATGGCCGCCAGCACGGCCTCCCCTCCGGCCCGGAGCCAGGGGGGGTATTTTCACAGGCGGGAGGGGCGGCGGGCGTCTTGTCCGCGCCGCCCCCACCCTTCAAGCCTTGCGTCATTGACCGCCTTCCACCGTGATCCTGCCGAGTTCCGTGCCCGCCTGCAGCTCGGGGGCGTACATGGCCTCGGCCTGCACGGGCGGCAGGGCGTAGGTTCCCGGAATCACGGCCCGGCACAGGGTGTAGGCGTCCACCCACTTGTCGCCCGGCAGGTCCAGGAACACGTTGACCCTGTCGGCCCGGTAGTCCGCATAGTTGGTCTGCGCGGGCTCGGACTCCATCCAGGGCAGCTTGTCCGTGGTGGCGAGCCTGGGGTTCTCCACCTCCAGGCCGGAGGGCAGCAGCTGGGTGAGCACCACATGGGCCACCGGGCCGGCCGTGGAGCGCACCGAGGTCTTGACCACCACCGGCGTGCCCTGGGGCAGCCTGGCCACGTCCAGGGGCTTGCCGTCGCGGCCCAGGAACTCCCGCTTGACCTCCAGGCCCTTGGCGAAGGGCGCATACGTGGAGGCCTCGGGGATGCCGCGCGTATCCAGGCTGTAGAACAGCGCGCCGGGCTTGCACTCCGCCCCGGTGGCGATGCGCAGCGGCCCCGCGGCCTTGATGCGCTTGAGTGTCAGCGTCTTCACTCCGTCGTAGGCCGCCAGCGAGCTCTGCCCGGCCATGACCTGGGCCGTGCAGGGTTCGCCCGCCTGCTGGCGCGCGAACAGCTTGCCCAGGGCCATGAAGGCCATGCCCGCCTCCTGCGTGGAGCAGGGGCCCTTGGCCTCCAGCAGCCTGGAGACCTCGCGCGCGGCCTGGGCCGTGGCCGGGTTATCCGGGGCGGCGTCCACCAGGGCGGCCAGCATGAGCGCCTGGGCGCGCAGCGGGGAATCCAGGATGTCGTCGGCCGCGGGCGCGGGCACGGGCTGGCCCAGGCCGGTGAGCAGCCTGTCCGAGCCCTTGGCGTTGCCCGTGGCCACGTAGGCCGCCGCCAGCAGGGCCTTGGCGTCGGCCCCCAGCTTGCCCGCGAGCTTGCCCGTGAGGTGGTCCATCATGCCCTTGTCCGGCTTGCCCGCCCGGGCCAGCACGTACAGGCCGTAGGCCTGGGCCTTGACGAGGCCCACGGGCTGCTCCTGCTTGACGAAGTCCGCCAGCCAGTCCAGGGCCTGGGTCATGGACGGGCCCGTGACCTGGAAGCCCGCCTTGGAGGCCTCCAGCAGGAAGTGGATGGCGTACACCGAGCTCCAGGCGTGCTCGCGCTGGGCCCCGGGCCACAGCCCGAACCCGCCCGAGGGCAGCTGCATGGAGTACACCCGGCTGATGCCCACCTGCACCAGGGACTCCGGCGAGGCCTTGGCCAGGGCCTCGGGCTCCAGCTCCCGGGCCAGGTTGGCGAAGTACAGCAGCGGGAAGCTGCGCGACACGCTCTGCTCCAGGCAGCCGTAGGGGTAGCCCAGCAGGCTCTCCAGCTTGCCGCTGAAGCGCACCACGGGGTAGCGGCCCAGGCGCAGGTCCCGGCTGACGGAGCCGGGCAGCAGGCCCGAGGCCTCCTCCCCGAACTCCACCGGCCCGGCACCATTGGCTCCAGCCTGGATGCGGCTCACTGCCGGAAGCGGCGAGCGCACCAGGAACTCGGAGCGCACCTCGTAGCTTTCGCCGTTGCCGGAGGCCGAGAGCGCAAGCGCGCCCGTGCCCTCCTGCGTTCCCGCGGTTACGGCCAGGAACACGGTGCGGTCCTTGCCTTTGGGGATCTCAAGCGTGCGCGGCTGCTCCGTGCTGCTCACGGCCCCGGAGGCGGCCAGGGCCAGCTGGAAGCTGCCGTCCTTGTCGGTGTCGTTGCGCACGGTGACGGGCAGGCGCAGCCCGTCGCCCAGTTGGGCGAAGCGCGGGAACGTGGGCAGGATGGAGAGCGGGCTCCTGACACGGGTGAAGTGCTGGCTCGAGCCGAAGCGGTTGCCGTTCACGGCCACGGCCATGATCCTAAGCGCGCCCTGGAACAGGGGCACGTCGATGGTCCACTGCACGCGGCCCTGGGAGTCGGCCTTGAGCGGGCCGGACCAGAAGGCCACGGACTTGTCGCCCTGGGGCGATTCGGTGCGCAGGTAGCGGCCCATCTCGTCGCCGCCCGCCGGGGACTTGCCCGTGAGCGCCTTCACCTCCGGCAGGAGCATCATCCAGGTGTCGAAGGAGGTCACGCCCAGGCTGCGCTTGGCGTACAGCTCGCCCCAGGGGTCGGGGGTCTTCTGGGCGATGAGCTGCAGGATGCCCTCGTCCACGGCGGCCAGGGTCACCACCGCGCCGGGGTCGGCCTTGGCCGTGATGGTCAACTTGGTTTTGGGCTTGATGAGCTCGGGGGCCAGGATGGTCACGTTCTGGCGCCCGGCCTCGCGGGCCACGCCCACGCTGACCGTGCCGAAGGCGCGCCCGGCCTGGCCGGGACGGATGTCCGCGCCCTTACGCACCAGCACGCCCGTGACGTACACGTTGGGGCTGTAGCCCTGCTTCATGGGCACGCTGACCTCGGCCGTGTTGGCGGGCATGTCCACCACGAAGCTGTCCATCACGCCGATGGACTCCACCGTGAGCAGGAGCCTCCCCGCGAAGGGCGCGCGCACCTGGAAGCGGGCCGTCTCGCCGGCCAGATAGTCGGTCTTGGAGGGCACCAGCTCCAGCTTGGCCGGGTTCTCCATGGCCCAGGGGTTGTAGCCCTCGCCCGAGGCCCAGAGGCCGAGCTGCGAGGCCGAGCCCGAGGCCACGTCCGTGAGCACCACGCGGTAGGAGCCCACCTTGGGCGGGGTGAAGGCCACCTGACCCTTCTCGCCCGGGTCGGGCAGCTCGCGCCGCTCCACCAGGCGGGAGTCGCGCTTGGTTTCGTACTTGAGGGAGCCGTCGTCGGCGCGGCGCAGCACGGTCTGCCAGCGGTCCTCGAAGAATTCGGCCAGCAGCTTGGGCGACTTTGCCGGTTTGCCCAGGCCGTCCACCACCACGTAGTCGAAGGCGTGGGCCTGGCCCGGCGTCAGGCCGGATTCGCCCAGCTTCTTAAGCCCCGGGTACACGCTGTAGGCGTCCACGGGCATCTTGAGCCGCGCGGCCACGCCGCGCCCGCCCGCCTCGCTGACGCGCGCGGTGATGACCGCCGAGAGCGCGGCCGGGGGCTTGAGCCCCTCGGGGATGGCCGCCTTGAAGCCCAGCCTGCCCTGCTCGTCCAGGTTGCCGGGCTCCAGGTTGATGACCTGGGTCTCGAAGGAGCGGTCCGGGTCGCCGAAGGTGTACTCCTCGTAGCCCTTGGGCGCGAAAGGCGCGGGCATGAGCATCACCTGGGCCTCGGCGGCAAGCCCGGCGGCGGGCGCGCCGAACAGGTAGCGGGACTCGACGGTGAAGGCCAGGTCCGCGCCGGGGGAGGCCCGCTCGGAGCCGGGCTCGATGGAGGTGCTGATGCGGTCCGGCTTGAAGTCCTCCACTTCGAAGCGGTACTGGCCGATGGATTCGTCGCCCACGCGCGGCTCCATCAGGTAGGAGCCGGTCATGAAGTGCGCGGGGATGGCGCGGGTGAAGGAGGCCATGCCCTGGGCGTCGGTCTTCACGTTCTCGACGGCCACTTCGCGGCCCTGGGGGTCGCTCCAGACCAGCTTCACGGGCATCCCGGCCGGGGGCGTCTTGAGCTGCGGGTCGCGCACGGCCATGATCCCGTTCACGGTCTCGCCGGGGCGGTAGATGTTGCGCTCGCCCCAGATGGTGCTCACGTATCCCACGGCGGGCACGCCCGTGCCCGAGACGTCGAAGCCGGTCATGTCCGTGCGGAAGCGGTCGAAGTGCAGGAAGGAGTAGTCCGAATCCTTCTCCACGGTCACGATGAAGGGCTCGCGCTCGGGCGGCAGGCTGGAGAGGCCCGTGGTGCGCCAGAGGCCGTTCTTGTCCGTCACGCCCTGGAAGAGCACCTGGTTCTTGGTGGAGACCACCTTCACCCGCGCCCCGGCCACGGGGGCGGTGTCTTTATAGGAGGCCACCCAGACCAGCAGGTCGTCCTGGCCGCGCTTGGCCGCGATGCCCAGGTCCGTCATCAGGAGCCACTTCTGGCGCCTGCCGCTCCCGCCTTCGGCCTGCTCCACCGTGATGCGGTAGAGCCCGGATTCGGAGTCCTTCACGCGGGACTCCACGTCCATGTTGGTGAGCTGCTTCTCGTTGCGGGGGCGTTTGAGGTCCAGGGAGAAGTTGGCGATCTCGTCGCCCAGGTAGGGCAGCACGTCCTCGTAGCCTTCGCTCTCGAAGGTGGAGTCCCCGTAGTAGCTCAGGCTGAAGAAGATGTTGTTGCGGAACACCCGCTCGATGCGCACGTTGGCCTTGCCCGCGTTCACGGACTCCAGGGCCACGTTGCGCGAACCGCTGCGCGGCAGGAACACGCCCGGGTTGGCGAAGCCCACCGCGGGGGCCAGGTCGGGCACCTTGAAGGTGAAGCGGGCGTCCTTGGCCAGGGCGGCCCCGTTCAGGGCCGTGACCCCGGCCGGGACGGTCACGGTGTAGGAGGCCCCGGGCTTGAAGCCGCCGCTGAGCACCACGCTGCGGCCGCGCTCGGAGCCGATGCTGAAGGAATCGACCGCGGGCTCGATCACCAGTTTGCGGCGCAGGGCGTCGGTGTCCACCTTGGCGGAGAAGGGCAGCTCCCAGCCGCCCTGGCCGCCCGCCACGGGCTTGGGCGCGGCCACGGTGAGCGTGTCGGAGTGGGAGACGGCCACGGAATAGGCCAGGGGCTTCTCCAGCTTGAGGCCCTTGTCGGACTGGGCCTTGTTCTTGTCCACCAGCAGGGTGAACATGCGCGCCTTGGCCTCGCCCTGCACGGGCGCGCTCTGGAAGGCCAGGTCGGAGGTGCCGTAGCCCTCGTCCTTGGCGACCTCCAGGGGCACGGGCTGGGCGGCCCCGAGCTTGGGGTCCACCAGGGTCATGGCGGCGGCCATCTCGGAAGGCTTGATGTCGGCGTTGAAGCGGATGTTGCCCTTGATGACGTACCAGCCCGGGCGTCCCGCCACGGGCTCTGATTCGGCGCTGAAGTCGTACACGGTGAGCGCCTGGCCCTGCAGCGTGAACGACTGCGCCCCGGAGAGCGTCTCGCCCACGGGCAGGAAGTTCTCCGGCCGGGCCGTGAGCGTGTATGAGTCCGAGGGGTTGAAACCGCCCTTCTGGGCTGTCTTGAAGCTCAGGATGTATGGCCCCATCCAGACCCACTCGCCGGGCAGGGGCGGGTCCATCTCGAAGGGGGGCTTGGAGAGGGGGCCGTTGTACTCCGTATCGCCCACGGGTTTGGAGAACATGATGAGCAGCGTGTCCCGCCGGTTCCAGGTGTGGTAGTAGGAGAGCTGGCCCCCGGCTTGGCCCTCCGCCTTGCCCACCGACTTGGCCGGGGCCTGGGCCGGGGCGGACGCCGGCGCCGGAGCGGTGGCCGGGGTTTGCGGCGCGGATTCCCGGGCGGGCTGCCTGCCCCCCCAGAGGAAGTAGGCCTGCACCCCCACCACGACGAGCAACACCACGATGAGGAGCGACTTCAGGGAGGAAGAGGACGAGGGACCGTTCTGGCTCATGGGGGTCTCCGCTTGCGAGTCTTGTTTCAAGCTGCATACCATCCCGGCGAAATATCGCAACGTTCATGAAACCCTACCGCCTTGACGCCCCACGACATTCACCATAAGGGGGGCTCCTATGAACCGCCACGCCGAGACCCTCTCCGTCGTCATCCCCGTCTACAACGAGAAAGCCACCATCCGCGACATCCTGGAACTGGTGCTCGCGCAGCCTTCGGTTGACGAGGTGGTGCTGGTGGACGACTTCTCCACCGACGGCACGCGCGACATCCTGCGCGCCCTGGAGGGCATGGAGAAGGTCAGGGTGCTCTTCCACCCGCACAACCGGGGCAAGGGCGCGGCCCTGCGCACCGGCTTCGCCGCCGCCACCAAGGACATCGTGCTCATCCAGGACGCCGACATGGAGTACGATCCGGCCGACTACCCCCACCTGCTCGACCCCATCCTGCGGGGGCGGGCCGACGCGGTGTTCGGCTCGCGCTTCCTGGGCGGCACGCACCGGGTGCTCTATTTCTGGCACTACCTGGCCAACCGCTTCCTGACGCTCTTGTCCAACGTGTTCACGGGGCTCAACCTCACGGACATGGAGGTCTGCTACAAGGTCTTCCGGCGCGACCTGCTGGCGCGCATGAACCTCGTCTGCGACCGCTTCGGCATCGAGCCGGAGCTCACCGCCAAGTGCGCCCGCCTCAAGGCCCGCGTCTACGAGGTGCCCGTGGCCTACTACGGCCGCACTTACGACGAGGGCAAGAAGATCGGCTGGCGCGACGGCGTGGCCGCCATCTACTGGATCCTCCGCTTCGGCATCTGCCGCTGAAAACCTTGGCCGACGAAACCAGACTCGATTCCTACCGCTTCGACCTGCCCGAAGCCCTCATAGCCCAGGAGCCCGCCGCCCGGCGCGACGCCTCGCGCCTGATGCTGGTGGAAAAGGGCCGTGGCGCTACGGGCGAGGCCCGCTTCGCGGATCTGGGCGCGCATTTGCCGCCCGGAGCCCTGCTGGTGGCCAACAACTCCCGCGTGCTCCCGGCGCGCCTGCTGGCCAAAAAGCCCACGGGCGGGGCCGTGGAGTTCCTGCTGCTCACGCCCCTGCCGCTCATCTCCCCCACGGCTGAGGGCGGATTCTTCCACGCCGAGGCCCACGGCCTGCTGCGCGCCTCCAAGAAGCCCAAGCCCGGCCAGCGCCTCGCCTTCGACCCCGACCTGGAGATCGAAGTGCTCGAGCGCGGGGACTTCGGGCACAGCCGGGTGCGCCTGCACTGGCGGGGCGACCTGGCCATGCTGTTCGAGCGCATCGGGCACATGCCCCTGCCGCCCTACATCCAGCGCCCCGACTCCGAGGCGGACCGCGCCCGCTACCAGACCCTGCACTCCCGGCAGGACAAGCGCGGCTCCGTGGCCGCGCCCACGGCCGGGCTGCACTTCACGCCCGAGCTGCGCGCGGACCTGGCCGCCCGGGGCTTCGGCTGGGCCGAGGTGAGCCTGCACGTGGGCTACGGCACCTTCAGCCCCGTGCGCGCCGAGGACATCCGCGAGCACCGCATGCACGCCGAGTTCGCCGAGGTGCCCGCCGAGACCGCCGAGGCCGTCCGCGAGGCCAAGGCCCAGGCCCGCCCCGTGGTGGCCGTGGGCACCACCTCGGCCAGGGCCCTGGAGGGCTCTTTCCAGGCCCTGGGGGGCATCGGCCCCTATGCCGGATGGACTGACATTTTTATCACTCCCGGCTACCGGTTCGGCATTGTTGACGCAATGGTCACCAATTTTCATTTGCCCGGTTCGAGCCTTGTGATTATGGTCGCGGCCTTGGCCGGCCGGGGTGTGATCCTTGATGCTTACGCCCGGGCCGTGCGCGAGGGATTCCGTTTCTTTTCCTACGGCGACGCCATGCTCATCCGCTGACGCGGCCAAACCCGACACCAAGGGAGCCTGCCCGATGTCACGAATCGTCCTCGACGAGGAGCGTTGCAAAGGCTGTCTGCTTTGCACCGTTGTCTGCCCCAAGAACATCCTCCGCCAGTCCTCGCGCATGAACGCGCAGGGATACAAGGTGGCCGAGTGCGCCCCGGAGCTCGCTGAAGAGTGCACCGGCTGCACCGCCTGCGCCCAGATGTGCCCCGACCTGGCCATCGTGGTCTGGCGCACCGTCAAAGCCAAGGAGGCCAGCCGATGAGCGCCGATGGCCGCATCTTCGTCAAAGGCAACGAGGCCGTGTCCATGGGGGCCATCGACGCCGGGCTCAAGGGCTACTTCGGCTACCCCATCACGCCCCAGAACGAGATCCCCGAGTACATGAGCCTGCATCTGCCCAAGGCCGGGGGCGCGTTCGTCCAGGCCGAGAGCGAGATGGCCGCCATCAACATGGTGCTGGGCGCGGCCGCCACGGGCGCGCGGGCCATGACCTCGTCCTCCAGCCCCGGCGTCTCGCTCATGCAGGAGTCCTTCTCCTACATGGCCACCAGCGAGACCCCCTGCGTGGTGGTGAACATGATGCGCGGCGGCCCGGGCCTTGGCGACATCAACACCTCCCAGGGCGACTACTACCAGGCCACGCGCGGCGGCGGCCACGGCGACTACCGCACCCCGGTGCTTGCCCCCTCCACCTGTCAGGAGGCCTACGACCTGACCCGCGAAGCCTTCGACATCGCCTTCCGCTTCCGCACCCCGGTGATGATCCTGGGCGACGCCATCCTGGGCCAGATGAAGGAGCCCATCACGCGAGGCGTTCCCAGGCCCGCCGACCCGGCCGAATCGGCCGATTGGGGCCTGAGCGGCGCAAAGGGGCGCGAGCAGCGCATCTTCCGCTCCCTGTTCCTGGCCGAGGGCGTGCTCACCGCCGTGAACCAGCGCCTGCGCGCCAAGTTCGAGGCCATGGCCTCCCTGGCGCGCTGCGAAACGTTCATGACGGAGGACGCCGAGCTGGTGGTGGTCTCATTCGGGTCCATCGCGCGCATCGTCAAATCCTCCATCCGCAAGCTGCGCGCCCGGGGGCTCAAGGTGGGCCTGCTGCGCCCGATCACGCTGTTCCCCTTCCCGGCCGAGGCCGTCGCCGCCGTGGCCAGGCAGGGCAAGCGCCTGCTGACCATCGAGCACAACATGGGCCAGATGGTGGACGACGTGCGCCTGGCCGTGTGCGGCATCGCGGACAGCGCCTTCCACGGCACCCTCTCCGGCACCATCCCCACGCCGGACGAATACGAGGCCGCCATCGAGGCCGCCCTCACCGGAGGCTCCAAATGAGCGAGACCCTGGCCTTCACCCGCACCCCCTCCGTGGCCGAGACGCCCACACACTACTGCCCGGGCTGCCAGCACGGCGTGGCCCACCGCATGGTGGCCGAATACCTCGACGCCGAGAACCTGGCGGAGAAGACCATCATGGTCACCTCCATCGGCTGCTCGGTCTTCCTGTACAACTACCTGCGCTTCGACTCCGTCGAGGCCCCCCACGGCCGCGCCCCGGCAACGGCCACGGGCGTCAAGCGCGTCAGCCCGGACAAGGTGGTCTTCACCTACCAGGGCGACGGCGACCTGGCCTCCATCGGCATGGCCGAGATCATGCACGCGGCCAACCGGGGCGAGCGCATCACCGTGGTGTTCGTCAACAACACCGTCTACGGCATGACCGGCGGCCAGATGGCCCCCACCACCCTGGTGGGCCAGAAGACCACCACCAGCCCGGCGGGCCGCTGCGCCAGCACCGAGGGCGCGCCCTTCCGCATGGCCGAGATCGTGGCGGGACTCGGCGGCGTGGCCTTCTCCGCCCGGGTGGCGCTCAACAACGTCAAGCACCTGGCCCAGGCCCGCAAGGCCATCCGCCGCGCCTTCGAAGTGCAGCTGGCGGGCCAGGGCATGGGCTTCGTGGAGCTTCTGGCCACCTGCCCCACCAACTGGAAGATGACCCCGGTGCAGGCCAACGAGCACATCGAGGCCGCCATCATCCCCACCTTCCCCCTGGGGGTCTTCAAGGACATCGCCAAAAACGCGGGAGCCTGCTGATGTACGCCGACGTTATCATCGCCGGGTTCGGCGGCCAGGGCGTGGTCCTGGCCGGGACGCTTCTGGCCTACGCCGCCATGGAGCACGGCCTCAACGTGACGTTCATGCCCGTCTACGGGCCGGAGATGCGCGGCGGCACCGCCAACTGCACCGTGGTGCTCTCCGACGAGGAGATCGGCTCCCCCATCATCCGCCGCCCCCAGAACGTGGTGGCCCTGAACCGGCCGTCGCTGGAGAAGTTCCAGCTCCAGCTGGCCGACGGGGGCACCGTGGTGGTCAACTCCTCCCTGGCGGACCCGGCCCTGGCCGACTCCGCCCGGATCAAGGTGGTGGGCGTGCCCTGCAACGACATCGCCGAGAAGGTGGGCAACGCGCGAATGGTGAACATGGTTGCCATGGGAGCCTTCGTGAAGGCCACGGGCGCGCTGCCCCTTGAGCGGCTCAAGCAGGCCCTCAGCCACGTGGTGCCCGCCCACTACGGCCACCTGATCCCCAAGAACGCAGAGGCCCTGCAGGCCGGGTATGACGCCGCCTGAGGCCAGCGCCATCCCGGCCCCGCCCAGGCTGCTCTACGGCATCATCGGGCACCCCCTGGGCCAGACGCTCTCGCCCCTGCTGCACAACTGGGGCTTTACGCGCATGGGCGTGGCCGCGGCCTACGTGGCCTTCCCCACGCCGCCCGAGCGCCTGGAGGATTTCATCCGCGCCGTGCGCACCATGCCCGTGTGCGGCCTCTCGGTGACCATCCCCCACAAGGAGGCCGTGATGCCGCTGCTGGACGCGGTGGACCCGCTGGCCGGGAGCGTGGGCGCGGTGAACACCCTGGTCTGGGAGGGCGAGCCCGGAACCGGCCGGCTGGTGGGCCACAACACAGACGTGGCAGGGTTCTGCGCGCCGCTCAAGCGGCTGGGCGCCATCCCGGAAACCGCCCTGGTGCTGGGCGCTGGCGGCGCGGCCAAGGCCGTGCTGGCGGGCCTGAAGGAGCTGGGCGTGGCCCGGGTGGCCGTGGCCAACAGGACCTTCGAGCGCGCCCAGGCCCTGGCGGAAACCTTCGGGGCCATGGCCATCCCCTGGGAGGAGCGCGCCGGTTTCGACGCCGCGCTGGTGGTGAACACCACGCCCGTGGGCATGTCCGGCAAGGGCGACGGGCTCTCGCCCATGCCCGCCGAATACTGGACGCCCGGCCACGTCGCCTACGACATCGTCTACAACCCCCTGCTCACCCCCTTCCTGTTCCAGGCCCGGGAGCGCGGCGCGGCCGCCATCGACGGCCTGGCCATGTTCGCGGGCCAGGGCGCGGCCCAGTTCAAGCTCTGGACAGGGCTGGACCTGCCCCTGGACGAGGCCAAGGCTTTGCTCTTCAGGGCGCTCGGCGCATAGCCCCCGCCGCCGGATTACCGGAGTGGGGCTTCACCCCACGCCCCACCAGGGGGATGATCCCCCTGGACCCCGCAATAATCAGCCCGGGAGGCTTCGCCTCCCGGGCTATTATTTTTTCCGGGTGGACGCGATGCTTACGGGCGTGAACGCGAAGCTGCTGGGGGTGCAGGGGAGTCACTTCCCTGCCGGAGGGGTTTGGGGAGGCGGAGCCTCCCCGATCTTTCCCCAACCAAAACAAAGGCCCCGGAACTTCTTCCGGGGCCTTCTTCTTTCTCTCCGCTCCGCTTCGGCTCAGATGCCGGTGCGCTTGATGATCTTGTACTTGGGGTTGGGGTCCAGCTCGGTGGTGCCGGCATCCTTCGAGGCGGGCGAGGCCGGGGCCTGCGAGGCCACCGGGGAAGGCGCGGCCGCCGGAGCGGGCGAGGAGGCCTGGCCCCGCACCGGGATGAGCAGCGGGGTGCCGGGCACCAGGGCGTCCTTGGGGTTGGCCTTGTTGAAGCTGATGAGCTCCTGCACGCCCACCCCGGTCTTGCCGGCCACGCTCTCCAGGGTGTCGCCCTTGCGCACCACGTAGAGCGTGGGCTGGCCCGAGGCCGGGGCCGGGGCCGGACCGGAGGAATACGACGGCACGGCGGCGACGGCCCCGCTCCCCTGCGTCCCGCCCGCCTTGGCGTACTTGGGGGCGGGCTCGGGCGCGGGCAGTCCGTTATCCAGCGAGCAGGCCGCAAGGGGGATCAGCACGGGCTTGCCCGGGGCCGGGGCGTCCTTGTTGCCGTTGGCCTCGCGCAGCACGTTGGCGGGGATGTTGGTCTGTCGGGAGAGGTTCCACCAGGTGTCGCCGGGGCCGGCAATGCGGCTCGAACCGCCGCCCTGCCCCGGAGGATTCTGCAGGAAGGCCAGGGCCGATTTGGCCGAGTTCTTGGGCACCCAGGCCGCCGTGGTGCGGTCCGGCGGGCTCACCTGCCTGCGGTAGGCCGGGTTGAGCGCGTGAAACTGCTCCCAGGAGAGCCCCAGGTTGGAGGCCAGGCCCGACAGGTCGGACCCGGCGGGGATGCGCACCTCCTGCAGTTCCTTGGAGGCGTGCAGGTCCGGGGCGTTGAAGCCCAGGCGCTTGGCGTTGCGCACGATCTTGAGCATGGCCATGAACTTGGGCACGTAATGTTTTGTCTCGTCCTTGAGGCGGCTGGAGGACTTGGCCAGGCTGTTGAAGTTCTGTGTGCCCGTGGAGGCCATGGCGCGGGAGATGCTGCCCTCGCCCGCGTTGTAGGCGGCCAGGGCCAACTGCCAGTCGCCGAACTGCTGGTGCAGGGCCTTGAGGTAGCGGGCGGCGGCCACTGTGGCCAGGTAGGGGTCGCGCCGCTCGTCCAGCCACCAGTCCACGGTGAGGCCGAAGCGCCGGGCCGTGGCGGGCATGAACTGCCACATGCCCACGGCCCCGGAGTTGGACACGGCCAGCACGTTGTAGCCGGACTCGATGTAGGGCAGGGCCAGTAGGTCCTGCGGGAGGCGGTGGCTGGCCATGACCGCGCGCACGTACTCCAGGTGGGGTTCGCTGCGCAGCATCCAGCGCTGCACGGTGTCGCGCTTGTCGCGGGTGAAATACTGGAAGAACAGGCGCATCTCCTCGGTTTCCTCGGGAGAGAGCCTGAAGGTCAGCTCCTGGTGGGAATCCAGGGCCTGCTTCTCGGCGGCGGTCAGGGGGCGGCCCCGGCTCTGGCTCAGGGCTTCGAGGCCGGTGATCTCCGGCTCCAGGTTGGAGCGCGAGCCGTGCCCGGCGCTCTGCTGGGAGGGCGCGCAGCCCGTCAGCGCCAGGGTCAGCGCCAGAACCGGAAAGCATAGTGTTCGAAGGAGCCTCTTGAGCATGGTCGTACCCTTGAAGGTGAAATGCAACGCCCGCTCCCTGCAAGTACGGAACCTTGCGCGTGATTTCAAGTTGTTGCCCATGCGCCGTCATACGGCCGGTCGGCACTGCGGCGCTATTCCGGCGCACCCGCGCCGCAACGGCCGCGTTGACTCCCAGCCCACCTTGCTCTAACCAGAAAGGCATCGACTATCAAGGAGCCCGCCATGCGTATGTTGCGTATCATCCTGCTGCTCTCCGCCCTCGCCAGTCTGGCCGCCTGCGCCAGCCCGCCCTATTCCAAGCAGGGCGCAACCCGTGAACAGGCCGCGGCCGACTATCAGGACTGTTATTCCCTGGGCAGCCTGGACCACTACACCCCCGGCAAGAACGTCGAGGTCGACGACGCCACGGCAAATTGCATGAAGGCGCGGGGCTACTCCCCGGCCATGCGCTTCTAACGGCCGCGTCCTAGAGTGCCGCACCGCGGCGGGCCGCTTGCGCGCCCTGCCGCCGCGCTGGGCCGCGTTGCCGCTTGATCTGTTTGCGCCAGGAAAAGGCCGCCGGGACAGTTGCCTGTCCCGGCGGCCTTGCTATTGTCAGCGTTGCAAAGCGAGGTTGGCGGCCCGCTGATGACGTTGGACTTCGCAGCCTGTTCAAAAAATTCGCTGGCAAGGTGCTCGAAAAAGTCAAGCCCGATGCGTATTTGGCATACGTGAGGGTTTGACTTTTTCGAGGCAACGCAGCCAGCGGGGATTTTTCAACAGGCTGCTAGAAGGGCTGGCAGTGGTGCTTCACCGAGACTCCCTTGACCACGAAGATGCAGGCCTCGGCGATGTTGGTGGAGAGGTCGCCGATGCGCTCCATGGAGCGGGCCACGATCACCGTGCGGATGGCGCGGTCCAGGCCATTCAGGCCGCCCTCGCCCGCCCCGGCGTCCATGCACTCCTTGAGCACCTTCATGTTCAGGTCGTCCGCCACGGAGTCCGCCGCGCAGACCTGGCGGGCCAGCTCCGGGTCCTGGTCGCGGAAGGAGCGCACCCCGAGGCGGTACATGTCCGTGACCTGGGAGCCAAGGGAGTTCAGGTCCGGCAGGTTGCTCATGGCGGGCAGCTGGGCGAGCAGCACGGCCTGCTCCGCGATGTTCACGGCCTCGTCGCCGATGCGCTCCAGGTCGACCACCATGCGCATGCTGGAGACGATGAAGCGCAGGTCCATGGCCACGGGCTGGTCCAGCGCCAGGAGGCGCAGGGAGAGGTTGTCCACCTCGCATTCCATGGCGTTGATGTCCCGGTCGGAGTCGATGACCTGTCGGGCCAGCTCCGCGTCGCGGTTGGCGATGGCCGCCAGGGCGCGCTCCAGGGCGCGGTCCGTGTAGGCGGCCATCTGGAGGACCTTGACCTTGAGCTGCTCCATTTCCTTCTGAAAACGCTGGTCCATGGGTTCCCCTCCTAGCCGAAGCGGCCGGTGATGTAGTCTTCGGTTTGCTTATTGGCCGGACGGGTGAAGATCGTCTCGGTCTGGTCCATTTCGATGAGCTTGCCCATGTAGAAGAAGGCCGTCATGTCCGAGACGCGCGCGGCCTGCTGCATGGAGTGGGTGACGATGATGATCGTCAGGTCTTCCTTGAGCTCGTGGATGAGCTCCTCGATCTTCTGGGTGGCTATGGGGTCCAGCGCGGAGGCCGGTTCGTCCATGAGCAGGATTTCGGGCTCCACGGCCAGGGCCCGGGCGATGCACAGGCGCTGCTGCTGGCCGCCGGAGAGGCCCAGGGCGTTGGTGTGCAGGCGGTCCTTCACTTCGTTCCAGAGCGCGGCCTGTTTGAGGCTCTTCTCCACCTGCCCGGCGATGAAGGCGTTGTCGGAGGAACCGTTGACCCGCAGGCCGTAGGCCACGTTCTCGAAGATGGTCTTGGGGAAGGGGTTGGGCTTCTGGAAGACCATGCCCACGCGGCGGCGCAGCTCCACCACGTCCATCCCGCCCTTGTATATGTCCTGCCCGTCCAGAAGCAACTCGCCTTCCACTCGCGCGATGTCGATGAGGTCGTTCATGCGGTTGAGGCAGCGCAGGAAGGTGGACTTGCCGCAGCCCGACGGCCCGATCAGCGCGGTGACCTCGTTGGTGCGCACGTCCAGGTTCACGGCGTGCAGGGCCTTGAAGTCCCCGTAGTAGAAGTCCAGGTTTCTGGCGGACATTTTCAGTGGCGTTGTCATTGTCGATCCTTGTTCACGACTCGATTATGAGGCATCGGGCAGGCTGAAGCAGAAGGCGGCCCCGGTCATCCGGTCGCGGGCCTGCTCCACCCATATCCTGCCCCCGTGGCGCTCCACGATGTGCTTGGCGATGGCCAGGCCTAGGCCCGTGCCCCCTTCGCTCTTCATGCGCGGCCTGTCCACGCGGTAGAATCTCTCGAAAACCCTCTGGCGTTCGGCCTCGGGCACGCCCGGCCCCATGTCCTCCACGCAGAAGGTGGCCTCCCCGTTGCCGGCGCTGTGGGAGACGATCACCATGGAGCCGGATGGGCCGTATTTCAAGGCGTTCTCCAGCAGGTTGCGGAACACCTGCGTGAGCTGCCCCGAGTCGGCGGAGACGGTCACGTCCCCCTCGGGCAGGCGGATCTCCACGGTGACGGAGCGCTCCCGGGAGAGCGCCGCGCACTCGCGCAGGGCCGCGCGCAGGGCCTCACCCGCCTTCACAGGGGTCTTCACCGGGGCCTGGCGGTCGTTCTCGATGCGCGCCAGGCTCAAAAGCTCCTCCACCATCTTCGACATGTGGTTGGCGTTCTTGAGGATCACGTCCAGGAAGCGCTTGCCCTGCCCTTCCAGGAACTGCCTCTCGCCGAGCAGCGTCTCGGCGTAGCCCTTGATGGAGGTCAGGGGCGTGCGCAGCTCGTGGGAGACGTTGGCCACGAAATCCCGCCGGACCTTGTCCAGCCGCCGGAACTCGGTGAGGTCGTGGAAGACCAGCACCGCGCCCAGGCCGGGGTGGCGGCGCACCGGGCGCACCAGGCTCACGTCGAAGAATCTGTCGTGCATGGGCTCGATCTGCACAGAGACCACGGCGGGGCGCTGCGCATCTTGCCAGTTCAGCACCGTTTCCGCGGCGTTTTGAAGCTCGGGGCAGGGCACGGCCTCGATGGGCAGCCTGCCCACGGCCTCGGCCGCATGGGGGAAGATGTCGTCCAGGGCCTTGTTGGTCATGACGATGCGGCCTTCCTCGCTGAGCACCATCAGGCCCTCGCGCATGCCCTCCAGCACGGCCTCGATGCGGGCCTTGTCCGCCGCCAGCGCGGTGACCTGGCTCTCGATGCCGCTGGCCATGGCGTTCACGCTCTGGGCCAGCTCCTCCAGGGCCAGGCCTGACTCGGGCCAGAGCCTGCGCCCGTAGTCGCCTTCGGCCACGGCCCCGAGCACTCCGGCGCACTGGCGGATGAAGCGGGCGTGGCGGCGCGTGACCGCGTAGCTCGAAACGGCCGCCACCAGCACGCACACGGCTATCGCGAGGGCAAGGCCCGTGCGCTGGTCCGCCATCTCGACGTAGACCCACAGGCCCAGGCCGCAGGCCGCCAGGTGGGAGGCGAAGAGCCGCATTCCGTAGGAGAGCATGGCCCGGTCCCCTACTCCTTGAAGCGGTAGCCCACGCCGCGCACGGTCTCGATCATTTCGGAATAGTGGCCCAGTTTCTGGCGCAGGCGGCGCACGTGGGTGTCGACGGTGCGGGCGTAGCCCTCGAACTCGTAGCCCCAGACGGTGTTGAGCAGCTGATCGCGCGTGAGCACGCGGCCCTGGCTCCTGAAAAGCTCGGCCAGCAGCTTGAACTCGGTGGCCGTGAGCGGGATCTCCTGGCCCTGGGCCTCGGCGCGGTGGGCGTCCATGTCCACGCTGAGGCCGTCCTTGCGCAGCACCTGCTTGGCCGGGGCCTCGGGGCTCAGGCGCTTGAGCACGGCCCTGGCCCGCAGGATGAGCTCCCTGGGGCTGAAGGGCTTGACCACGTAGTCGTCCGCGCCCAGCTCCAGGCCCACGATGCGGTCCACCTCTTCGCCCCTGGCCGTGAGCATGATGACCGGCACCTGGGCGGTCTTGGGGTCGCGCTTGATGCTGCGGCAGACCTCGAAGCCGTCGGCCCCGGGCAGCATGATGTCCAAGAGGACCAGGTCCGGGCGCTGGCGGCGGATGCGCGTCAGGGCGTCCAGTCCGTCGCGCGATGTCGTCACCGCGAACCCGGCGTTCTGAAAATTGTATTCAAGCAACTGGAGGATGTCCTCGTCGTCTTCCACCAGCAGCACGCTTTCCTTGGTCATTGCCATACCCTCCGCTGGGGCCATACATCACGGCACCGTGACGAAGCCATGATGACATTATGGCGATCCGGTTACATTTCCCCCGGAAAAGCGCAAGGACGGGCGCCGGACGGAATGTTACGGATGTGTTACGGGGCGCGTTGCGGGCGCTTGAGGGCCGCCTCGTGCAGCCGCAGCGCCTGCAGGCAGAAGGCCTCCAGCCGGGCCTCGATGAGCTGGGGGAAGGGGTTGCCGTCGGTCTCCAGCGCCAGGAAGGGCAGGCTGCCCAGCTCGCTTTCGGGCAGCGCGCGGACCCGCTCAGGATAGAGCTCCGCGAGGGTGGTGGTGTTGAAGGCGTCGGCCAGCAAGGCCTCGCTCAGTCGCGCGGGCATGCAGCCGAACGGGCCGATGGAGACAATCCCGCAGGCAGGGGCCAGCATCTCATGGAAGGCCCCGCCCACGGTGAGGATGGCCTCCCCGGTGAGCGCGGGCGTGAGAAAGCGCCGCCCGGCGCGAACCAGGGCCGGGATGTCCGGCGTGTGGCCCCGCACCAGCCCAGATGGGGCGAGCGCCGCGCGGATCTGGCGGTAGGCCCTGCGCTTCACCCACTGGCGGATGCGCCCGCCGATACCCGGGGGCGCGGTGTGCCCCTCGTTCTGGAGCCAGTCCGTGTAGAAGACCCACTCGTGCACCGGCGCGGTGCGCGCGGCGATGCCCTTGGCGGCCAGGCGCTCCACCAGCCGCTGGCGGGAGATGGGGTCGTTGCGCACGAAGATTTCGCCCAGCAGCGAGACGGTCGGGGTCTCCATCGCGGGCAGGCGCAGGGGGATGCGCGCCAGCCGTCCGGCGCTCTCGCCCAGGCGGGCCAGGGCGCGTTTCCAGGGCAGGCCCATGGCCTGGAGCATGGCGCCGAGCTCCTTTTCGAATT
Source organism: Fundidesulfovibrio agrisoli (assembly GCF_022808715.1). GTDB lineage: Bacteria > Desulfobacterota > Desulfovibrionia > Desulfovibrionales > Desulfovibrionaceae > Fundidesulfovibrio > Fundidesulfovibrio agrisoli. The sequence goes on along the minus strand of NZ_JAKZKX010000015.1, from coordinate 10,093 downwards.
CGGCCTCGGCCTCCCGAGGGTCCCTGGCGGCGGCCAGGAGCACGGCCCGGACCTCGTCCAGGAAATCGCCCAGCACCAGCCCGCGCCAGATGCCCAGGGTGGCGCTGTTCGACAGCCCCGCGTAGCCCGTGTCGGCCAGCGGGGTGAGCACCACGGCGTCGGGGATGCCCCGCCTGGCCAGCATCCTGGCCGTGAACTCGTTGTACTGCCCGAAGCGGCACGGCCCCTGGGCCCCGGGCATGAAATAGGCCGTGACCTCGCCGTCCGGGCGCTTCTCCAGGTAGTCCAGCAGGGTGCCCACCGTGAGCTGCAGGGGCAGGCACTCCTTGCAGGAGGAGTTGCCCCGCCCGCGCTTGAGGGCCTCCTCGTCGGCCGGGGGCAGGCCCACGCAGCGGATGCCCATGCCTTCCAGGGCGCGCGCCGCCAGGGCCGTGCCGTAAGGGTTCATGCTGGGCAGCGCCAGGCGCACGCGCTCATGGGTCAGAGGCAGCCAGCGCCCCTGGGAGTCCACCACGCCGGGCCGTCCGCTGTTCGCTTCCAGGACGCAGCCCGCTTTCGGGGTGGAGAGGGGCGCGGAACCCTGCGCCGGGGCTGCCCTCCCGGTCCCGTTGCCGCGCCTGTGGCTCGCGGCGATGTCCAGGAAGGCCTCCAGCCGCGTCTCCAGCCCGGCGTCGGCGGTGTGGCTGTCCAGTTCCAGGGTCAGGGAGGGCTTGGCGCCCATCTCGTCGCGGAAGTAGCCCAGCAGGAAGGAATCCGGCCCGCAGGAGAAGTTGGTGACGTAGGCCCCGTAGAGGCCCGGGTGGCGGCGCACGGCCTGGGCCGCCTGGAGGATGACCCTCCCCTGGCCCCAATAAACGGACGGCTCCGGCCGCAAGCCCGGAGGCAGGGGCAGGATGTCGCAGGGGATGACCATGGCCCCGCGCGTGGCCAGCTTCTCGGGCACGGCCTTGTTGGCCTCCGGGGCGAAGGCGTTGTAGGCCCGGCCGAAGAGCACCACGCCCGGGACCGCCCCGTCGCCCTGCTCCAGCCTCTCCAGCGCCTCCCGGCCCATTTGCTCCAGGTCCGCCCGGCAGGCGCGCTGCGCCTCCACACCGGCGGCGAAGGCCCGGCGCGCGGTCCGCGCATCCGCGCCCAGGCCCCGCGCGGCCCCCAGCATGGCTTTCTCCGCCGCCTCCAGACCGCGCGTGAAGTCCAGCGTGGGGCGCAAGAGCCTGGGGCCGTAGGCGGCCAGCTCGCCGAAGGCGCTGCTCAGGTAGAAGGGCTCGCCTTGCAGCAGCACGCAGGTGCAGGACGTGGCCTGGCCAGGCTCGCCCGGCACGCCGCTGATGTGCGGCAGGAACACAGCCTCGGGCTTGCGGGCCAGCAGGTCGGCCATGAAGCCGTGGGCCAGCTCGCCGGGGTAGCACAGGGCCGCGCCACGGCGTTTCACGCCTTCGGGGTCGGCACGTTCCGGCAGAAGCACCCCGTAGCCCAGCTCCTTGAAGAAGGCGTCGAACAGCGGGAAATAGGTGTTCACCAGATAGGAGCGGTTGAGCCCCACCACCTGCCGTCCTTGCGCGGGCGGCTCCAGGCTGCGGAAGACGCGGCGGTGCCTGGCCATGACCAGGTCCAGCGCGGCGGCGTCCGGGGAGCGGCCCTGGCGCAGGTTCTCGAAGCGGTTGCAGATGCCCCCGAAGGGATGCACGGTCCCGCCCACCTCGATGCGGGCGATGCGGCAGCCCCGGTCGCACCCGTGCTGGCCGCCCTTGCCGCCCCGGCAGGTGAAGGGCTCGCGCTGGCGGGCCTCCCGCGCGGCCAGTTCGTCCAGATCGAACGTTCCTTGCGCCAGCAGGCCGCGCGCTATGCGCGCTTCCACCTCCAGGGCCACGCCCAGCGCGCCCATGAGCCCGGGGTCCGGCGGCACCACCACGCGCTTGCCCGTGAGCATGGCCATGGCCGCGGGCACGGCCCGGTTGTAGCAGACCCCGCCCTGCATGAACACGCGCTCCCCCACGGGGCGGCTGCCCATGACCCGGCTCACGTAGTTCAGGCACACGGAGTGCACCAGCCCGGCCAGGATGTCCTCCAGGGGCAGGCCCTCCTGCACGGCCAGCTTGATGTCCGAGCCGATGAATGCCGCGCACTGGTCGTTGAAGTTGGGGGTGCTCCCGGCCGCCAGGGCCAGCTCCGCGATGGCGTCCGTGGGCACGCCCAGGGACTCCCGCGCGGACTCCTCCAGGAAGGAGCCCGTGCCCGCGCTGCAGGCCTCGTTCATGGCGGAGTCGCAGGGCCGCCCGGCGCTCAGGCTGGTGTACTTGGCGTCCTGCCCGCCGATCTCGAAGATGGTGTCCACGGCGGGGTCGTAGTGCAGGGCTGCGGCGGCGTGGGCCACGATCTCGTTGATGGCCGCCGTGGCCGAGGCGTGCAAGGCCGCGATGGCCCGCCCCGAGCCCGTGACGCCAAGGCCCACGATGCGCACCGGCGCCCCAAGTTGCGCGGCGAGGCTGGCGTAAACGCGGCGGGAGGCCCCGACGGGGTCGCCCTCCGTGCGCAGATACTCCCCGGCCAGCACCCCCCGGTCGCCGCGGCGCACCACCACGCCCTTGGTGGTGGTGGAGCCGACATCCAGGCCCACCAGGACGACATCGCCCTCCCTGGCCCGGCCCCGGGGGTGTTCTTTGAACTCCACCAGGGGCAGCGCCTCCGAGAGCGGCCCGAGCCGGACGAAGCTCCCTTCGCGCGGGGCGAAAATCTTCGCGCCGCCAACAGGCCCGGCGTGGTCCAGCGCCCAGAGGGCCGCGCCCGTGGCCTCGAACCAGGCCGCGTTCTCCGGCGCTTCCAAGCCGGGCAACTCCTCGCGCAGGAAGCGCAGCAGGTAGGGGTTGGCCGCGCAACCGCCCGCCAGCAGCACGCGCTGCACGGGCATGCGCGTGAGCAGCTCCAGGCATTTGCCCGCCATCATGCGGCCGAGCCCGGCCACCACCTCCTGCCTGTGCGCGCCCTTGTTCAGGGCGTGGGTGCAGTCCGACTTGCAGAAAACGGAGCAGCGCCCGGACACCGCGTGGGGCTCGGCCGCATGGTCCATGCTGGAGAGATCCTCCACGGCGAGGCCCATGCGCCCCAGTTGCTGCAGCAGGAACTCCCCCGTGCCCGAGGCGCACTTGTTGCCGGACTGGATGGAACGCACCTTGCCGTGGGCGTCCAGGCCGTAGGCCATGAACGTCTCGCCGCCCACGCTGAGCACCGTGACGGCCCCGGCCCCGCCCAGGGCGTGCGCGGCGGCCAGCTCCACGGCCTCGGGCTCGCTGAGCGACGGCAGTGACACCATGGCGCGCAGCCGCCTGCCGGTGGCGGCCAGGGGCAGCTCGCGCCAGTTGGGAATGGATTCGAGAACGCTCAGCAGGGTGCTGGCGGGATCGCCGTTGTGGGGCACGGAACCGCCCCGCGCAAGGCGAACCCCGTCCGCCTCGGCGCACACCAGGGCGAAGGATATGGAGGAGGCCCCCAGACAGAGGCCGATGGCGTCCCGGGGGGCGCGTGGCATGAACGGATTCCGGGAAAGACCGGCGTTGCGTCCCTATTCGCCCATTTCCTGCACGAGGGCCCTGATCTCCTCGCGGATGATCTGGGCGGCGGCGGCGGGCACGGTGCGGCCGATCTCGGCCAGTAGCTCCTGGCGCAGGGCGTCCAGCGCGTCCTGGGTCACCAGGTTCGAGAGGTCCGGCCCCGCGGTTTCAGAGGCAGGAACGTCCTCCTCGGAGATTTCCGGGAAGGGAGCGGGTTCGGGAGTTGCTTCCAGCGCGCCGATGCGGGCCTCCAGAGCGGCCAGGCCCTGGCGGATCTCGTCCAACTCGGCGCTCATGCGCTCGCCCAGGGCGTCGGCCTGGGACGCGGCCTCGGCCTTGAAGACCTCCAACCGGGCGTCAACCTCGGCCAGCAGGTCCGTCTGGTCGGCCGGTGCGGCGGCGACAGGCGCGGCGGCCTGCGCCCCGGAAAGCTCGTCGACGCGCCCGCTCAGGGCCGCGATGTCGGCCTCGAGGCGCTCGCCCAGCTCCGCCACGAGGGGGACGGGGTCCACGGGGGCGGCCGTTTCGGCCATGGCGGCGGCTTCGGAAATTTCACCCTTCAGGGCTTCCAGGCGGGCGTCCACGTCGGCCATCAGGGCGGCGGTGTCCAGGGGCTCGGCTACGGGGGCGGGGGCCAGCTCCTGCTTCAGGGAATCCAGGCGCTCCTCGAGCTTGGCATCCAGGCGGGATTCCAGCTCTCCGGCGTCCGGCATGGCGGGCAGCCCGGCCTTGAACCCGGCCAGGGCCTCGTCCACCATGGGCATGAAGGTCTGGGCGAGGGTTTCGCCCAGGCCGGAAAATTTGGCTTCAAGGGTGTCCAGGCGGGCGGTCAGGGCCTCGAGGGCCAGCTTGGCTTCCTCGGAGGCGGGGGCCGATGCGAACGCAGCCGCGCTCGCGGCGGGCTCGTGGGCCTGCGCGCCCAGGGCCATGTCCATGAAGTCGTCGGGGATTTCGAGCTTGGCCGCGGTGGAGGGGGATTTGCCCGCCTCGGCCAGCAGGGCGTCCAGACCGTCCAGGTCGATGTCCTCGCCGGGTATGCCCGTTTCGTCGGGCAGGTCCAGCCCGTCGAACCCGGGCATCGCGTCGGAGGCCTTCGTTCCGGCCGGCTCGGCGGTGTCAGAGAAAAGGTCTTCCAGCTCGCGCTCGAAGTTCAGGTCGCCCCCTGATGCGGAGGCGTCGGCCTTGGGTGCTCCCGGCCCGCGTTCGATGATGTCGGTCAACTCGATGATGTCTTCGGGTGCGTTGGCCACGGGACCCTCCAGGCGGGAAAAATCCGGCGCGGGCGGACGAACCGCCCGCGCCGGGGTTGTTCGCTACTGAGCAGCGGGATGGCAGGCGTTGCAGGCGATCGGCGCGTTCTTGCCGTCGGCCTTGGCCTTCTTGTGGCAGCCCAAGCAGCTCTTGGTGGAGTTCATGTCGTGGAAAGCCTTGTAGAAGCTCTTCACGTCAGACTTGTTGGCAGGGTCGAAGATGTCGTGGCAGCCCTTGTCGGAGCACTTCATGCCCTTGTCGGACTTGCCGTCCCAGTTGTGATGGCAAGCCTTGCAGTCCAGGGCCTTGTGACCGGCGCCAGCGTGGGCGAACTTCACCGGGGCCTTGGTCGCGGTGCCCTCGGGCAGCTTCAGGACCATGTCCTTGGGGGCTTCGACGGCCCACAGAGCGGGCAGACAGAACACGCCGACCAGAGCGGCGCACACCAACATGACAAATAACGGTTTCCTCATCCTTCCACCTCCTCACCAAAAAGTTGAATGAAAAAATTCACATAGGGTTTACTTTTAGATGCAAGCCCGTGTCAAGGCGCGTTGCGAGAAATCTGCGCTCTTGGAAGAGTGCGCCCAGGCGCCTCAACGACCCCCCAAGACGTATTTTCCGGCGTAGCCGCGCGGCGTGAGCATCCTGCCGCCCGCAACGCGCGTCTGGGAATTGCCCACCACCACTATGCTGAGCATGTCCGCCGCTTCGGGGTCCATTTGGCCGAGCGTTGTCAAAAGAGCGCTCTGCCCCTCGCGCCAGGCGTTGCGCACCAGCCCCGCCGGGGTCCGAGCGTCGGCGTGCCGGCCGATGATCTCCAGCGCCCGGGCCAGTTGCCCGCTGCGCCTCTTGGAACGGGGGTTGTACAGCGCGATCACGAAGTCGGCCGAGGCGGCCGCGTCCAGGCGCTTCTCGATGAGCTCCCAGGGGGTGAGCAGGTCGCTCAGGCTCACGCAGGCGAAGTCGTGGGTCAGGGGCGCGCCCAGGATGGCCGCCGCGCCGATAACGGCGGGGATGCCCGGCACGACCTGGAACTCCACGGTTTCCAGCAGGCCGCGCGCCTCCAGCAGCTCCAGCACCAGCCCGGCCATGCCGTAGACCCCGGCGTCACCGCTGGAGACCACCACCGTGTCCTCACCGGCCAGGGCACGGTCGATGGCCTTTTCGCAGCGCTGCACCTCGCCCATCATGCCCGTGGAGATCACGGCCTTGCGGGCCAGCAGCTCCGGGTCGATCAGGTCCAGATAGGTGCCGTAGCCCACCACCACGGCCGCGTGTTCCAGCACTTCGGCCGCCAGCGGGGCCAGCAGGCCGGGGTCGCCGGGGCCGAGGCCCACCACGCTCAAACGCCCCGGCTTCATGCCCGGAGCGCCAGCGCCACGGTGACCGTGGGCGTCTTTCTCTTGGGGGCCAGCAGTTTCGCCGTCCCGGCCGCAAGCATCGCGGCTGCCTCGCATACGCTCTCCACTCCGACATGTTTGAGGGGCATGGGCGAAGGGTTGGGCACGGCCACCCCCGCCAGTTCCCCAGCCTGGAAAAATATCAGCTCCGCGCCCAGCTCCCGGGCGGCCTCGGCCAGGCCGGGCTCGCCGCGCTTGGCCTCGATGCTGGCCAGCGCGCCCACGCTGCCCAGGGCCACGCCCCGCGCCGCGCAGGCCTGGGCCAGCGCCTTCACGATCTCCGCCCCCTGCGTGCCCTTGCGGCAGCCCACCCCCGCGACGACCGCCTTGGGCCGCAGGGCCAGGCTGTTCGGCCCGGCACCGCCCGCGCGCCAGTCCACCAGCACGCTGGGCCTCTCCAGGTCCAACAAGTGGGGCGCTGCCAACCACTCGAAGAGCCCGGCGTGCTCCCCAGGCACGGCAAGCCTGCCCTGCGGGTCGAAGAGCTGCACCGGGCGGCCCTCCAGCAGGGCCGCGTTCACGGCCTTGACCGCCGCCAAATTCTCGATGGCCAGGCCGCTGTCGCGGGCCAGCACATCCAGGGAGGGCAGGCCCGCGCAATCCGTGGCCGTGGTGATCACGGCCTCGCCGCCGCAGACCAGCGCCACCTCGCGTGCCAGGTCGTTGGCGCCGCCCAGGTGGCCGGAGAGCAGGCTCACGGCGTGGCGGCCGCCCTGGTCCAGCACCACCACGGCGGGGTCGGCGTCCTTGCCGCGCAGGTGCGGGGCCACGGCCCGGACCACGATGCCGCAGGCCGCCACGAACACATGGGCCGCATACACATGAAAGTTTTCCCCAACCAACTCCGTGAGCGAGGCGAAGCCATGCGCCCCCGGCGCATCCGCCGCCATGCGCGCGGGCAAAAACAGCTCCCCGCCCAGAGCGCGGACCAGCCGAACCGCCAGCGCCGCACCCTGCGGCGTGAGCGCGTATACCGCCGTCCCCCCGCTCACCCCCGGCCTCCCCGCCCCGCGAAGAACCCCATACGGGATTCCAAAGGGAGGAACTCCCTTTGGCCGCCGGAGGCATCTTGTTCTTCACGGCTCCGGCGTTTGGTTCCTGCGAGATGTATCATGAGGAGAGCCTCCGGCGGCCAAAGGACGAAGTCCTGCCTTCGACCCTCTGGACTCCCAAATGGGCCGCGGGGCGGCCCCCCGGCGGGGCGCGCGCCGCGGCCCCGGCCCCAAACCCCACACCCAAAACAAAAT
>NZ_JAKZKX010000015.1:0-2637 GCF_022808715.1 Fundidesulfovibrio agrisoli | reverse complement strand
GGCGGGCCTCCCACCCGGGGCCCGCCCATAGGGGCGCCGCGCCGTCCGCATGTCGCGGCGGACGGCGCGGCCCGGGATCGAACGCCTACAGCGAAAGGTTCTTCGCGGCCTTGAGCGTGGCCTCGTAGTCGGCCTCGGTGTGCGCGAAGGAGGTGAAGGAGCACTCGTAGCCGAGCGAGGCCAGGTACACGCCCTGGGCGCGCATCTGCTGGTAGATGGCGGTGTAGACCTTGCCGTTGGAGGTGCGGGCCGTGGCCATGTCGGTCACCGGGGTCTCGGTGAAGTACATGGTGAAGGCCGAGGCGGTCTGGTTGAGCTGCACGGGCACGCCATTGGAACGCACGATGGCCGCGAACTCCTTGGCCAGCTCCGCGGTGCGGGCCTCCAAGGCGGCGTAGTCGCGTTTTTCCAGCTCCAGCAGGTTGGCCAGGCCGGCGGCCATGGCCACGGGGTTGCCCGAGAGGGTGCCGGCCTGGAACACCGGGCCGCAGGGGGAGAGCTTTTCCATGATGTCGCGGCGGCCGCCGTAGGCCCCCACGGGGAAGCCCGCGCCGATGATCTTGCCCAGGGTGGTAAGGTCCGGGCGCACGCCGTAGCGCGCCTGGGCCCCGCCGATGCCCCAGCGGAACCCGGTGATGACCTCGTCGAAAATCAGCAGCGCGCCGTACTCGTCGCACACCGCGCGCAGGCCCTCCAGGTAGCCGGGCTTGGGGATCACCAGGCCCATGTTGCCCGGGGCGGGCTCCACGATGATGGCGGCGATGTCCTTGCCCTTCTCCTTGAAGGCGGCCTTCACCGCGTCCAGGTCGTTGTAGGGCAGCACGATGGTGTGAGCCACGGTGGCGGCGGGCACGCCCGGGGTGCCGGGCGCGGCCTGCACCGCCACGCCGGAACCGGCGGCGGCCAGGAAGGCGTCGGCGTGGCCGTGGTAGCAGCCGTCGAACTTGACCACATGGTCGCGCCCGGTGAAGCCGCGCGCCAGGCGCAGGGCGCTCATGGTGGCCTCGGTGCCGGAGTTGACCATGCGCACCATCTCTACAGAGGGCATCAGCTGGGTGATCTTGAGGGCCAGGTCCACTTCGGTGGGGCAGGGCGCGCCGAAGCTGGAGCCGTTCTCCAGCGCCTCTCTGGCGGCCTTGTGCACCACGGGGTCGGCGTGGCCCAGGAGCATGGGGCCCCAGCTCATGACGTAGTCAACGTAATCCTTGCCGTCCACGTCCGTGATGGTGGAGCCGTGGGCCTTGGCGATGAACAGGGGTTCGCACTCCACGGCCTTGCAGGCGCGGATGGGCGAGTTGACCCCGCCGGGGATGACGGCCTGGGCCTTGGCATAAAGCTCGGAAGAGAGGGACATGGCGGTTCTCCGGTATGCTGTTTCGGGAAGAGACGTGCATACCCTCGCGGGCTTGCGCGGGCAAGGGCAAAGAGTTATAGAAGAAAAGCATTGCCGGGTTTCTCTGGCCATCACCAATGTAAACCTTCTTAACCCCCTAATGGAGGATCTCATGACACAAAAAGTTCCTTCAGACAAAGTCAAGCTTGTTCTTGATAATGAAACTGTAGAAAAAGATCAGCCTTCACGGCAGTCTCATTATGACCATGGCATTTCATCACTGTATGGCCGTGTTGGTGACAATATCACACACCATACTCGCTCCCCAGACTACACTCGTGATCTCCGGGCATTTCCACACGCCTACGTTGAATATATTAAAACAGTTGTTCGGACGATTCGGGTTCTGATCGGTATTTAATTCGCTCCGTGTATTTGCTTGAATCTTTCTTCTGCCGGAAAAGACATTGAGGCTCCCCAACCAGTGTGATGACCACTTATCACTACTAGCCTTACGACCTGTTTTGTCGGTTCATTAACCGCTCTCGAATGCAACTATCGCTGTAACCGCGCCTATGCATGGCCGTTGACAGCTGCACCTTTACCTCCATATCATAGGCATTCAATACCATTCCAATAAAGAGATCCTTACATCACGGTTATACAGTTTGAAGTGAGATGGTTATAACCTGACAGTTCCCCCTCGAAAGAGGAGGTGGTCATGCCGCCCCTGGCTGGGGTAGCCGTGGAGTTGCGAAGCTTCAGGCACCCTAACCAAGGAAATCGTCATGACCACCGACCAGAAAGTAGCACGGAGGAAGCTGAGCTTGCTAGAGCTGGCCAGCGATTTGGGCAACGTGAGCAAGGCATGCAAGCTCATTGGCTATTCGCGGCAGCAGTTTTACGAGATTCGCCGCAATTTCCAGACGTATGGGGCCGAAGGCCTGCTGGATCGCCTCCCCGGGCCACACGGACCGCACCCGAACCGTGTGGAAGACTCCGTGGAGAAGGCCATCCTGGATTACTGTCTGGAATACCCCACGCACGGCCCCCTGAGATGGACCTGGTAGGTTGGACAGGTTGGGGGCGTTTCTAAGCTAAAGTCCGGTTGATTGTCATGCCGCCTCGGGGAGGCCGTTCCTTCCCAGTAGACGTCCATGGACCGCTGTCCGTCAAAGGTAATCCCCCCAATAAAAGGTTGTTCTGAAAAGTAGAATTTTCTCGTAAACCCAGGCGAGGAGATTTTACATGAAGACGTCCCGCTACTCCGACAGTCAGATCCTGAGCATCCTGAAGCAAGCCGA
>NZ_JAKZKX010000014.1 GCF_022808715.1 Fundidesulfovibrio agrisoli | reverse complement strand
GGCTTGCTTCAGGATGCTCAGGATCTGACTGTCGGAGTAGCGGGACGTCTTCATGTAAAATCTCCTCGCCTGGGTTTACGAGAAAATTCTACTTTTCAGAACAACCTTTTATTGGGGGGATTACCGTATAAATAACCAATACAGCAAGCAAGAATTACTATTAATAAAAATCCATAACGGTGTACAGCTGTAAATTGCTGCGAAATCGATCCAAGAACATCGTTAAACCGCACAATGACACTGTGCACCCAACCCCTGTCATCAGAGCTAACAACCAACTCACCATCGCCTGCCAAACTTGACACCACAAATCTCATGTGTTTTTCAACATCATAACAGTACATTGAAAATTCAATCCTTTTAACTGGCTTCAGGTCCAGAATATCACTATCAATCTCAATATCAACTCCATACATTTCAAAGCTCGACCCATCTGCACAAACAACGCTTACCGCGAGCTTATGTCGCACTGCAATTTGCGCAAAATTCGAACTTTCTACCTTAAACTCTTCCCACAGCCTAGCAATGTCTTTCTTCTGAAATACCTTATTTACCACAGGCACTCGCCGTGTTTCTATCACTGCACCCTCCATATTTTTTACCGAAGACGCTTAATACGATAACTGCTTTTATCAGAATATTCAGAATCGTTCATTAAAAAAGGCGGCCCTGGGGCCGCCTTTTTGCTTCTATGGGATTCCAAAGGGAGGAACTCCCTTTGGCCGCGGGAGGCATCTTCCTGCCTCCGTCTCTTCTCTACCAGGTCTTCTTGCGCTGCTCTTGCATGGCCACGGCCTGCTCTTCCCAGTCGCTGAACCCGGCGTGGTACAGGGCGTCGGCCACGGTCTTCTCCCAGTCCCAGGCGGCGTAGATCACCTGCTTGTGGAAGGTGGTGCGGAACTTCTCCAGCTCGCCGCGATAGAAGGCCTCCTTGGGGGTGTCCAGGTGGTCGCGGAGCTGGGTGGCCAGGCGGGTCAGCTCGCCTTCGTACCACTCGTTCAGGTCCTTGGCGGACTGGTTCTTCCTGAGGATGTGCTCGTACTTGTTGTCCACGAGCATCTCGTGCAGGCGCTCCAGGTGCTGTTCGCAGAGCCAGGCGCCCAAGCCGGAGACGGGGATGTTCTCCTCTTCCACGGCGGCCACGTCGAACTTGGTCTGGTAGTAGGTGTCGGGCACCACCGAGGCGGAGACGATGCCCGCGATGGAGACCAGGCCGCGCAGGATCAGGCTGTTGGAGACGCCCTGCCCGCAGAAGCCCACCTTCTTGCCCATTTTCTGGCCGGTGAAGATGGTCACCAGGATGGCCCAAACCACGGCGGGGTCTTCCTCGTCGTAGATGTGCTGGAGGCTCGGGTTGTCGCGGTCGGTGGCGAGCACCATCTGGGTCATGTCGTTGGAGCCGATGGAGAAGCCGTCGAACTCCGCGATGAACTCCTTGGCCAGGATGGCGTTGGAGGGAATCTCGCTCATCATGTGGATCTTCAGGCCGTCGTCTCCGGAGCGCATCTTGTGCACCTTCTCCAGGTAGCGCTTCATGGAGCGGGCCTCCTCCAGGGTGCGCACGAAGGGCAGCATCATCTGGAGGTTCTTGCCGCCGAAGATGCCGCGCGCCAGCTTGAAGGACTCGATCTCCCAGTCGTGGATGTTGCGGGAGACGCCGCGGTAGCCCAGCATGGGGTTGTCTTCGAAGTGCTCGAAGAGCATGCCGCCCACGAGGTTGCGGTACTCGTTCGACTTGAAGTCGGTGGTGCGGTAGATGATGGGCTTGCCGTAGAAGGCCATGGCGAACAGGGCCAGGTTCTGGGCCAGGGTCTGGACGTAGAGCTCCTTGCCGGTGCGGTAGCCGCGCGAGCGAAGCTGCTTGGCGATGCGGTCCGGCAGGGTGCGCACTTCCTCCATGTCGCGCTGGATGCCCACCTGGCGGGCGATCTCGGCGCGCATCTCCTTGATCTTGGCCAGGGTCTCCTTGATGAGGGGCTCGTGGGCCACGGCCTGGGCGCGTTCGGCCACGTGGGCCTTCACCTCCATGCGGCGCTTCACGGCGTCGGCATGGTTGGAGGTGTCCTGCAGCTCGGACCAGTAGCCCATGATGACGGCCACGTGGTCCTCCAGGCTGATGGAGGTCTTGAGCACGTCCAGGCGGCGGGTGGCGTTGCCCAGGTACTCGTCGAGCTTCTTGTCCAGCTCGCGCAGGCGGCGGTGGATGGCCAGCACCTCGTCGGTGCCCTTGGCGCCCTCGCGCTCGGTGAGGCTCTCCAGCTCCTTGGTGAGGCCGGTGATGAGGCCCACGTACTGGCGGAGCTTGAGGTCCATGGGGATGTAGCCCGCGGCCATCTGCTCCTTGATGACCTTGGTCAGGCGCTGCTCGTACTCCTGCAGCTGCTTCTCGACCAGCTGGCCCAGGGTGCCCTGGTCGTAGGCTTCCAGGGCCATGGGGTGCACGCCGATGTTGCCCAGCATGAATTCGGCGCGCAACAGGCCCACCTCGAAGTCGGTGACCATGCGCAGGCGCGAGAGGAACAGGGCCTGGCCCACGTCCGCCAGGATCAGGCCGACCTTGGTCTTGGTGGCGGGCAGCTTGGAGAGGTCCATCTCGCCGCCGACGGCCACCAGGGGCAGGAGGCCCCGGTAGACCACGCCGCGCGAGCCGTCCACGGTGACTTCCTGGCCGTCCAGGGAGCGCAGCAGCTCGGCGCGCTGGATGCCGATGACCGCCGGGATGCCCAGCTCGCGGGAGGTGATGGCCGCGTGGGAGGTGTCGCCGCCCGCGTCGGCCATGATGGCCGAGGCCACGCGCATGCCGGGCACCATGTCGGGGTCGGTGCGCTCGGCGGCCAGCACGTCGCCCTTGTTGATCTTGTTGAGCTCCAGCGCCGAACGCAGGAACTTCACCGTGCCCTGGCCCGCGCCGCGCGAGGCGCCGTTGCCCTCGAGGATGACCTCGGCCCGGGCCAGCGCCTTCTTGTCCACTTCCATGCGGCGCATGAAGATGGTGTCGGGGTGCTGCTCGAACTCCTCGTTCCAGCGGGTCTCGGGCCGGGCCTGTACGAACCAGAGCCGCTCGGACTGGTCGATGCAGAACTCGGTGTCCATGATCATGGCGTCGTAGGCCTGGGAGATGGCGCGCACGCCCTTGGCCACTTCCTCGGCCTGGGCCAGGGAGAGGGCCCAGCGGTAGGCTTCCAGCTCGTCCACGGGGACCAGCTTGGTGCCGCCGCGCTCGTCGTAGATGATCTTCTTGTCCTTGAAGCCCATGAAGCGCACGACGACCTCGCGGTTGTCCTCGCGCTGGAACACGTAGAGCTTGTCCGGGGTGACCATGCCGCCCACCACCGCTTCGCCCAGGCCGTAGGAGCAGTCGATGGAGACCAGGTCCTTGCGGTCGGTGCCGCGGCAGCCGGTGGCGGTGTCGGCGGAGAAAGCGGTGCCGGAGATCACCGGGTTGATCATGCGCATGACGCACACGGACAGCGAGGTGTTCTCGATGGCCCACTCCTGCTTGGCCTTCTCGGCGATGGTGTCGTCGCCGGTGCGCTCGGCCAGCTGGACGGCGTCAAGGATGGCTTCGCGGCGGTAGGTCATGGAGCGGAGGTTGTAGGCGGAGGCGCAGTCCCACTGGTAGGCTTCCACCACCTGGTCGTCGCCGACGATGTTCAGGTAGGTGTCCTGCAGGCCCGCGAAGGCCTTCTTGCGGGAGTCCTCGCCGGCGGCGGAGGAGCGAACGGCCACGGGCACGTCTTCCAGGCCCGCCTCGCGGCAGATCTCCTGGTAGCCGCCGCGCACGGCCTCGGCCACATCCAGGGGCATGTCCACGGAGAGGATGGCCACCTGCACCAGCACGGAGCGCTTGCGCAGCTGGTCGATGCCCTCGGGGGAGGTGGCGAAGCCCTCGACCACGTTGTTCACGAAGGTGCGCAGCTTGATCTGCGTGGCCTTCTCGCCGGCCTGGGCGCGGACCTCCTGGGCGACGGTGCGGGTGAAGTGCTTGAGGAACTCGGGGTCCTTGTTGACCTCCTCGCTCGTCCAGTCGATGCGGTTATATTCATGGTCCACGGTGGCCCGGATCAGGGCCGCGTTGACTTTGGTCTCGTCGAGCAGCTTATGGAACGCGATGGAGGATACCGCGCGGAATTGCGGAGCACGGATGCCGGATACCTGGCTGATGATGGCGGTGTTGTAGTTCTTGCCCCCCACCAGGAGTTCGGCCTCCTCTCCGATGGCCTCGATCTCGGCACCGGTGAGGATGAGCTTCTTCGCCAGTTCTTTTTTGTCTTTGGCGGGCGCTTTGCAAGCGGCTTTAGCCATTCGATTCCTCCTTAGGAATATCCACAAGGCATCTTGAGATTTATGTCTTAGGGCTCCGCCCTCATGGGGCGGAGCGCTATCAGATTCGGTGCCGGGCGGGCAAGTCAAACCCGTCTAGTCGGCGATCTCCATGCCGTGGCCGCACCACGGGCAGTAGTGGTAGTCTTCCGCGGCCAGGGGGGCCTTGCAACCGGGGCAGGCCTTGCTGACGGGCATGATCTCCACCAGCAGCTCGCCCTCCTTCACGGGGACCATCTTCCTATCCTCGAAGTAGTCGGCGTTGCGCAGCACGCGCTTGACCACGCCCTCCACCTGGGAGAGCACCGACTTCTCCTGCTTCATCACCGAGATGTTGAACACTTCCTGGCCGGGCTTGAGGAAGTCGCCCGGGCTCACGTGCATGACCCAGAGGTCGCCGTTGCAGGGCGCGGCCACGTGGTAGGGGTTGGCCGGGTCGGCCATCTCCACGCTGGCGGCCGACGCGCCGCCGATGGCCTCGGCCACCTTGACCTGGTGGGAGAGGATCTCGGAGTCGAGCACGTAGCGCACCACGCTGTAGCCCTGGGGATCGGGCTGGCCGATGTCGAGCAGGGTGAAGGTGTGGGGCTTGCCGCGCGAATCCTCGAAGAACATCTCCTGCCCGGGCTCCAGGCCCTCGAACCAGACGTCCAGGGGCAGGAGGTTGGGGTCGCCGTACTTGCCCTTGAACTCGATGGTCTTGAGGGCGTCGCCGGGGTGGTTCAGGTACATCACGAACTCTTCGCCCGAGGGGTCGCGCTGCAGGCGCTTGGCCAGGGACTCGAACTCGCCGGAGAGGTCCGCGTCCTTGAGGGAGGCCAGGGGCGACTCCGTGGTGCGCTGCTTGATGGCGTCGGCCCACTCGGCCCCGAAGGCGGACTCGTAGACCCAGTCGGCGGGCCAGCCCAGGGGCAGCTTGCCGTATTTGCCCAGCAGCAGCTGGCGGAAGGCGTCGTTGGAGTCGGCGTAGAGCATGAGGCGGTCGGCCAGGCAGGCCTGGGTCAGGCACTCGTCCGGGTGGCTCGAGGTGGCCTCCAGCACTTCCAGCATGTCGCGCACGGCGCGCTCGCCGCCGCGCTTGTAGGCCCCGGTGACAGCCAGGAACGCGGTGTTCCAGGTGATCTGGGAGCCGGGCGTCACGTCGTGGTAGCGCACGATCTTGCGGGTGCCCGCCAGGAACTTGAGCATGTAGGGCAGCAGGTGGATGTAGCCCTGCTTGAGCGCGCCCTCCTGCGAGGAGGAGGTGGCGCCGCCGGGCATGCCGTGCTCCACCACGTCGTAGTCGATGCCCTGGAAGAAGGGCGCGGTGTAGCGGTCGTAGTAGGGCATGATCTGCTTGAGCACGAAGCCGCAGGAGCGGATCATGTCCTTGTTGAGCTGGGTCTTGAGGCCCAGTTCGTCCTCCAGGTAGGCCGCCTGGGAGAGCACCTCGCCCTGGCCGTACCAGCGCACGGCCGCGCCGATGGCGGTGTCCACGATGTGGGCTCCGGCCTTGGCCGCCGCGCCCACCGCCGGGACGAACAGGCCGTCGGTGTAGTGGCGGTGGTAGTCGATGACCAGGTCGGGGTACTTCTGGCGGATGGCGGTGATCAGCGCGGAGATGAAACGCGGCGGGCACACGCCGGCCATGTCCTTGAGGCAGAGGATGATGAGCTTGGTGGCCTTCTTCTTGGAGACGCCCGCCACCTTGGCGCACATGTCCAGGATGTCCTCCAGCACGCCCATGTAGTGCGGCACGTCGAAGCCCTTGGCCCAGGAGACCGAGAGGCAGGGCTGGAAGATGTTGGCCTTGGAGTTGAGCGCCACCTCGGCGAAGGGCAGCATGTTCTCCACGTGGTTCAGGAAGTCGAAGCAGCGGATGATGTCGTAATGCTCGCAGATCATCTCGCCGGTGAGGCGCATGAGGTTGCGGGGCTGCGGCTTGTAGCCCAGCACGTTGGTGGAGCGGATGAGCAGCTGCTTGCACGTCTTGGGCGCGAAGCAGTTCCACTGTTCAGCCTCGGTGAAGGGGTAGGTCATGTTGGCCATCATGGCCACGTGGAAGTGCGCGCCGCCGCCGTTCTCCAGGGAGAGGAAGCCGCAGTTGTCCAGGTAGGGGCCGACCAGCTTGTCCTCGGCCAGGCGGAAGCGGTTGCCGGAGTTGGACTGCGTGATGTCGCGGGTGGTGGTGTCGACGAAGTGGACGATGCCCGAATCGCGGATGTGGTCCAGCAGGGCCTGCCGGTCGCCGCGCGGATAGGGGCTCTGCCAGGCCTTCTGGTCCAGCACGGGCATGACGGGGGTGAAGCGGCCCACGCGCTTGTCCGCCCTGCCGCGGTATTCGCCCAGCTGCACGTAGGAGTTGTAGCCCTTGGCCGAGATGTCGGCCACCAGGCGCGAGAGGCGGAAGGCCTCGGGCTCCACGTCGCGGTATTCCAGCAGGTCGGGCGAGGTGGCCACGAAGTTGGTGTCGTAGTCGCCGGAGCGGAACTTGGCGTTGCGGATGACCTGCAGGTGGAAGGGGATGGTGGTCTTGAGCCCGCCCACGATGTACTCGCGCAGCGCCCGGTCCATGATGCCGAGCACCTTCTCCCAGTTGCGGCCGTAGGCCACCAGGAGCGCGCCGGCGGAGTCGTACTGCGAGGGGAACTCGTAGCCGGCGGAGATGCAGGAGTCCAACCGGACGCCCGGGCCGCCGGGAGAGATGTAGCGGTTGATGAGCCCGGCGTTGGGCGTGAAGCCCTGGCGCGGGTCCTCGCAGTTGATGCGCACCTGCAGGGCGGTGTTGAAGGCCTTGGTGTTGTTGCGCGTGTAGCGCAGCTTGGCGCCGAAGGCCACGGCGATCTGCTCCTCCACGAGGTCGATGCCGTAGCGGCACTCGGTGATGCCGTGCTCCACCTGGAGGCGGGTGTTGACCTCGATCAGGTAGGGGGTGCCGTCGGGCTCCACCAGGAACTCGACCGTGGCCAGCGAGTAGTAGCCCACGCTCTTGATGAGCATCTCGGACCAGTTCTTGAGCTTGTCGCGCAGCTCGGCGGTCATGCCCTTCCAGGGGGAGGGGGTGATCTCCACGAGCTTCTGGTGGTTGCGCTGCACGGTGCAGTCGCGCTCGTCGAGCGCCAGGACGTTGCCGTGCTTGTCCGCGATGACCTGTATCTCGATGTGGCGCACGCTGCGCAGGTACTTCTCGACGTAGAGCCGGGGGTTGCCGAAGCTGGCCTGGGCCAGGGCCGAAGCCTTGGAGAAGGCCTCCTCCAGCTGCTTGGGCTCGTGCACCACGTAGATGCCGCGCCCGCCGCCGCCGCCCTCGGCCTTGAGCATGATGGGGAAGGTGATCTGGCTGGCGATCTCGCGGGCTTCGGGCACGCTCACCGCCGCGGTGGAGCCGGGCACCACCGGGATGCCGAGCTTCTGGGCCAGGTTGCGCACCTCGACCTTGTTGCCCAGCAGGTTCATGGCCGTGGCCGTGGGGCCGATGAACACGATGCCCGCCTGGGCGCACTTCTCGGGGAAGGTGTGGTCCTCCGAGGCGAAGCCCCAGCCGGGATGTATGGCCGCGATTCGTTTGGCCTTGGCCTCGCGGATGATGAGGTCGAGATCGAGGTAGGCACGGGGGTCTTCGCCGAGCAGGATCAGCTCGTGCGCGCCCGCCACCGCTGGGGAGGTCATGTCCACCTTGGTGGCGGTCAGCACCGGTACGGCCTGGAAGCGTTCGCGGATGGAGCGCAGCACGCGCCGCGCGGTGATGCCCCTGTTGGCAACGAGAATCTTTTTGCCCTGGATTTCCTGGAGAACGTCCTGAAAGGTCTTCACGCCCATTGTGAGATGTCCCTAACCTGGATGCTTGAGGGGGTGTTCGCGGACCCGCCAAATGCCGCCAGAAGTGAGTAGTCTTTCGCCCGCTCCGCCTGCGGGCATGACTCGGAGCGCTCCGTCCTGGGCGAGCCCCGCCAACCGGGCCGTCCACGGAGTTTCATCCCCGTCCCGGATCGCAATCGTTTCGCCCAGCCAGCACAGAAGAGGCTCGATCATGGCGGCGACGTTACCGGGTGAACCTTGTTGAAGAGTAGTTTCGTAGCATATTTTCACAAAATCCACAAGTTCCGCCCATAGCGTGAGCGGGCCGGATTTCAGGCCGTGCGCGCGCAGATACCCGGCGGGCACGGCGTGGGCCTCACGCAGCATGTCCGGCGGAGGGGCGCTGACAAGGTTGAGGCCGATGCCCGCCAGGGCCACGCCCCTGCGCTCCTCCACCAGGATGCCGCCAACCTTCTGTTCGGCCACCAGAAGGTCGTTGGGCCACTTGATGGCAGCGTCCAGCTTCTTGTAACGCAGGAAACCCGCGATGCAATAGCCCAGGATCAGCGGCAAGAGCGTATCGTATTCCTTGGGCACGGGCGGCAGCACCAGGGCCGCGTACACGTTGCCCGGCGGCGAGAGCCATTGCCGCCTGAGCTGGCCGCGCCCCGCCCACTGGGACACCGCCAGCACCGAATCCCACGCCCCGAACATGGTGTTCTCGGCCAGGGGCCGGGCCACGTCCAGGGCCGAGGAACACTTGCCGCTCACCAGAATTCTACCTTGCCGCCTCACCGGGGAAACCCACCATTTCTCCTGTGAGCAGGCCGAACACCACGTCACCGAAACCTCTTGCCAAGGAGCGAAGCGGCGAGCATCCTCCTCCCAGGCCGGGTGGCTCCCGGCCAGCGAGTCAGGACACAGCGGGTCCGCCAACTCCTCCCGCCCCAAAGCCCAGAGGAGCGCCCCGGGCCCCGGCAGCGCAGGACCATCAATCTCCGCCACGGATCGGAAACCTCCATGCAGATACTTCTGGTTGGCGGTGCGGTTCGGGACATGCTCTTGGGCAGGCCCGTCACCGACCGCGACTACCTCGTCGTCCACGCTGACCACGAAATGTTCCAGGGGCGGTATCCCACCGCTCGCCTGGTCGGCAAGTCCTTTCCGGTGTTTATCCTGGACGGGTGCGAATACGCCTGGCCACGGGGCGGCTCGCTGGAGAGCGACCTGCTCCTGCGCGACCTGACCATCAACGCCGTGGCCCTGGCCGAGGACGGCGCCATCCACGCCCATCCCATGGCCCTTATGGACCTGCAGGCCAGCGTGTTGCGGCCCTGCTCCCCCGCCTCCATGCGCGACGACCCGGTGCGGGTGTTCCGCGCCGCCCGCTTCGCCGCTCAGTTCCCCGATTTCTCACCCAGCCCGGAGCTTCTGGCCCAGATGCGCGAGGCCGCCGGGCAGGGCCTGCTGGAGGGCCACGCCGCCGAGCGCGTGGGCCGCGAGGCCGCCAAGGCCATGGCCGCGCCCAAACCCTCGCGCTTCGTGCGCCTGCTGGCCGCCACGGACTGCCTGCGCCCCTGGCTGGCCGAACTTGAAGCCTGCCGGGGCGTTCCGGCCGGGCCAGCCCAATACCACGATTCAGACGTATTGGAACACATTTGCCGCGTGATGGACTGCGCCGCCGGGGACGCCCTGCTGGTCTGGATGGCCCTGGCGCACGACCTGGGCAAGGCCCTGACGCCGCCGGAGCGCCTGCCCAGACACCACGGCCACGACGAAGCCGGGGTGGCCGCCGCCGAGGCCCTGGGGCGCAGGCTGCGCTTGCCCATGGCCTTCATCGAGGCGGGCATGGCCGCCGCCGGGGAGCACATGCGCGCCCACCGCTACCGGGAGCTGCGCCCCGGCACCAAGGTGGACCTGCTCATGCGCCTGGAGGCGCGCAGGCTCACCTCGCGCATGTTCAAGCTGGTGGCCTGCGACGGCGGGGAGGTAATGCTGCCCCAGGTCCGTCGGGAGCTGCGCGCCGTGCTGGCCGTGCGGCTGCCCGAGGACAAGCAGGACCAGGGCGAGGCCTCCGGGGCGCTGCTGCACCAGTTGCGCTGCGAGGCGCTGGCATCTTCGGTCAAGTCCAGAGGCTGATCCTTAACTTGTTGCCGCCAACAGCAGACACTGTGCACCAGAGAACACAGAGAAGAACAAACCCTAAATAGTTGTCGGGGGATTGCCCCCCAGAGCCATGTTGATGCATGATTATTCCAGCTTGACTGCCATTCGAACAAGAAATAAAGAAGAACAATGATGTTGACACACAAAATAAATGCCATCTTCCCGCTGCAGCCAGAATACATTACCACAATTGGCATATTTGTCAATGCAACACATTAAATTCCAACCAAGCAATGCTGAACGGACCACCCTCTGCAAGTAAGCAACGCATTCGACTTGGTGGATTGCAAATTCAACACTCACTACATGAGACAAAAATGGAACCAGGTAATCTAGAAACTTCCGTGCTTATTAGTTTATCTTTTGAACTTGATATGTTGCACGGGATGTATGTAGACGCTTGTAATAATATCACAAAGGACGTCAGGGACTCCCTGAACACATCTCAATGCTTTGTTGGCAACGGACTCCCCTTAATTGAAATTGCTTGCACCGATGATGCGACTACACTTCTTAACAGTAGACGTTTTGACATGCACATACACGTACATGACAATGCAAAATATCATTGTTTATGCAACAACAAGACTATGGTCAATTTGATCAATGTTGGGCTTGACAAACAGTTTTGTGCACTAGTCGAGAACCATGAAAGTGCAGTTAAACTCACCGACTGCCTCCTTCGATTCAACATACTCCCAAGTACAATTAGTTCGTCAATTGATGAACTAATCAACCTCTTTGAAAACTCACGGGCCACGGTCAGCATCATCAACCTTGACAGCAATCCAACACATCTAGATACATCACATCTTGGAAAATTATTTAAATTGCATAATAAATTTTTTGTACTGCTTACCATTGGCGTTGTTCATATTTCTGACATTGACTCGGAGTTGTTTCATAGTCAGATCATCGAGGCCACAGATTCATTCGTTTCAAAATTTAATAACATTCTAAATCCAAACACAATTTTATATATGTCTGACACATACAGTTCAAGTCAAGCTTCATCTTTAACCATCATCAGCACGGGCGCATAAGATGCTACTTCCGGGCAGGCGTAACGGGAAATGGGGTTTTATCAATGCACACGGCTCTTGCGAAATTGCCTTTACGTATGACTTTGTCACTTCATTTCGTGGCGACTATGCCGTTGTAGGGCAAAACAGTAAATATGGCGTGATAGACTGCTGTGGCGAAACAAAAGTTGACACATATTTTGACAGCATACTTGTCTCGGCAGATGGCATGCTTTGTGTCCTGAGAAATGACATGTGGAATTGCATTAATATCGATGCCGGGACTGAAAGCGGATATGTTTTTTCAGACGCAACAGGATACTTTGACGGAGTATGTGGAGTATCTATAATCCAAAACGGACTCGAACAGTATGGATATATTGACAGAAATTTTAGATTTATTGTTAAACCAAAATATGAATCTGCACTTGCCCCGCGAAATGGACGACTAGTCGCATACGACCAAAAAGACGGCTGCTATTATGTTATGTCAATAAACGGAAAAAAACTGTTACAGTTGAATTATGAATCAGTAGGCGCATATTCTGACGGAATGGCCTCTGTCACTTCAGACTATATCAAGCATGGGTTTATAAACTTATCCGGCCAACTAGTCGTTGACATGTGCTTTGAAAACACTTTGAATTTCACAGAAGGTCTATGCGCATGTTATCGTAATAGTTTTTGTGGATTTATCGATTTTACAGGAACCTTTGTCATTCCGCCACGCTACCTAGGGGCATCGAGATTTCTTGGTGGCCTTGCAACAGTTCGTAGAGCGGAATCTCAAGACGAGTCCTGGGTTGTCATAGATAACGCGGGGAATGAAATATATGAAAACAGTTGTTTAGGAATGCACTACGTCCTTCCAGGAATTTTAAAAGTTACAAATGATGGCTACTGCTCATATCTTGACAGCAATTTCTCTCCAATATGGGTAGACAGCTAATCTTATGTTGCTTTTGTAATGTTTCACAAGAGGTGCGATCGTGAGTATTGTGAATGATCTATGCAAGACCATTGGACATGAAATCGACAAACTCCCCGTTACAGAACTGGATGAAGTCCTGATCGACAGTGTTCCCTGTGTTAATGTCGATCTTGGTTTATTTTTTGATCAACGAGTCGACGTTTATTTCAATAACGACAACGACTATCTTTCTCAACAGGCAACCGACTACGAGTACGCCTTAGGTTCGTATACGTGCATGTCTAGTCCCGGAGTAATCAGACTTTATCAAAATAACCTTACTAATTTTTTCTGGGGAATGGTACGATTCGCTATTGACAACTACAACCTCAGGAATATTACAAGAGTCGACCTAAAGAACTATTTAAGCCTTGTTGTCTACAAAACATATTTTCATGAAATTTTTCATTTCAATTGCAACATTTTTCGAGAAATTTTTGAATTTACATACTCCCCCTTACTAGAGGAGGCGTTGGCTGTTTCTTACGCTAACCTTAGGTTGTCAAAACTTCGCGAAGACGGCAAGACCTCCATCGGCAGATCTTATGCTGTGCTATACAACATATTCTTGAGGCATGGATTTGAATACGTTTCGCCTGGCTACAAGGACTGGAGACAGTTTGAAGGCTATTCTCGGCTTTCGACTGGTGTGGTTGAGTACGTAAAACCTGGGAATTTTGCCTTCCTAAAAGGCAATGGCGTTGACATCGAAGATTTAGTATTTGGGTTGATCCGTACTGGACCAGACCCTTTTTATGAGTGCTTAATTTGATTTAATGTTTTCATTTTGTTTAAATTGTCCACACAAAGGATTGATCAATGCCTCATACCATTGATATAAACTGGGCTTTTTTTCCGTTTTCTTCTATTAATAACGGTGATGCATTTGATTTCATGGAGTCAAACCATGGCATTTATACCTGGATATGGAATGACAAGCATTCTTTGCAAAGAATTATTTACATAGGTCAAACCACTAAAAACTTCTTAACCCGAATGCTTGCCCACATTGAAAATCAAATCACTTTAAAATACTATATAAACAACGTACCACTAGGCCTTGATTTTTACGAATACTTGGCTTTGAATTTTTGCGGGAAACCAAAATCTCGCATCGGCAACAGCGACTTAATTCACTACGAAGGGAGGCAACGCATCAAAATGCTTTGCCCTGACATTTATACCAAAAACATTCGGTACTTGAATAATTGCATTTTTGGTTTTGGCGTAATTGACCCTGCCACTTATGTTGACAAGAAAGATTTCTCAATGGAGATCGAAGGGCGAATGCTTGAGTTGTTAAATAGTCACTTTTTTAATCATCAGAACATATATGCAAGATATGCTGGCGCAAAGTCTAATGATACTTTTTTTGGGAAGATAAGCAGAAGGCCATCTGACGATTTTGAATTGAGGCATAGCCTTCTTAAAGAAAGCGAGATGCCGTTCCCGTCCGACTATTGTCACCTAGGACTTATCCGCAACTAAATACTATCACTATGATCATTACATTTATTGATTTGCCATGACAATTGGGTATCGCCAGATTCAGCAGTTCACGTGTCAGCTTAACTTGTAAATTATCAGGAGGTTGAAATGGCGCAGTGTCCGGGCACCTGTAAAGGTTCAAAATGCAACTATCCATTGTACAAGTGTAAGGCATGTGGAGCCGTTGGATGTGACCGAATAAACTGTAGCAACAAGACATTCCACAACTCAACTTGTCAGAAATGTGGCAAGAACAACGTTAGAGAGACCTTCAGATAACATTTGTTTTTCCTTGTTCATTACTTTGAAAGCCTCGGACCATGTCCGAGGCTTTCAAATTGACAAGGTTTATTTCTTTACAAATTGATATAATTTTAGCCAATTAGTCTAAAAGCGTCAAAATCAAATACACCGATTGTGTTGGCGTAACTAGTTTAGTGATCTCGACGTCACAGGAATTATCTATCAGTAATTGTCATTTTAGCCTGCGTTTCCGTACCAGCCACCAGCTTTATAGCCCTGTCCCCCCACTCCGCCTGCTCCACCGCGTAGAAATCCCCGTGCCCGGGGAAGACCATGGCCCTGCGCCCGCCCTTGGCCACATCGGCGGCAACGCCTCGCATGAGCTCCCTGAGCATGCCCATCTCCTTCAGGAACAGGGCGGAATCCGTGTTGGTGCTGGTCAGCAGGGACTTGTGCACCGAGAGGGCGTCGCGGTCCTTGGGGGAGAGGCTGCGCGGGTCCAGCAGGTAGTCGCCCGAGAACAGATACCCCAGCCGCTCCTCAAGGAAGAACACCTGCGCAGCCGCGTGCCCGCCCAGGCTCTCCAGCACCGTGAAGTCCAGGTCGGCCACGGCGATGCGCCCCATGGCCCGGAAGCCTCCCCGCTCCCCCTGTGCCGGGTCGAAGGCGGCGATGCGCTCCGGGGGCACCAGGTCCGTGAGCCTGTTCACCAGGCGGGTGAAGGGCCGGTTGATGCCGCAGAGGTCGCCCTGGCCTAGGGTGCGGTCCTCGCAGCGGAACACCTCGGCGCTGTCCGGGTGCATGAAGACCTCGGCCCCGAAGCGCTGCTGCAGCTTGCCCGCCCAGCCCGCGTGGTCGGCGTCGGGGTGGGTGGCCAGCACGGTGCCTACGCAGGATGGGTCCAGCCCGTGGTGGGCCAGCCAGTCCATCACGTCGTCGAAGTAGATGCCGAAGTTGGTGTCCAGAAAGGTGGCGGCGTCCCCGTGCCTGAGCAGGTAGCTGTTGGCGCCCTCCGGGCAGGAGAGCATGTACATGCCCACCTGCGGCGTGAGGCGCACCGGCCCTGTCAGGCGCAGGGTGAAGCGCTCGTGGGTGGTGCCCACCGCCATGGCCGCCAGGCGCAGGATGTTGGCGTAGGTCTGGGAGGCGGCCAGGGCCTCGCCCGACTCGCCCGAAGCGCCCCGGAACTCGCCCAGGGCCTGGCGCATGGCCCGCGAGGTGCTGAAAAGGTCCTCCAGGGCGCTCATGCGCTCCGGCGGCAGGGAGGAGCGCAGCTTGAACAGGAAGGCCTCCACCTCGGAGAGGCCCAGGACCGCGTCCACGCTGCTGTCCGGCCCGCCCTGCCAGAGCACGTGGTAGTGGTAGCCCGCGCCGGTCAGCTCGCGCAGCAGCTTGGAGACCTCCTCCGCGCCGCTCGTGACCACCGAGATCTCGGCCATGCCGGGCTCGGAGTCGCCGTCGTAGCGCAGGTGGATCACGCTGGCGTGCATCGCCTTGAAGCGCTCGGTCAACGCGGCCAGGGCTCCGGGCCGGTCGTCCAGGGAGACCTTGAAGCTGAGCACCCCGGAGACGTCCGTGATGGCCAGGGGAGTCTCCTCGGGTTCGGGGATGTCGCGCAGCATGCCCTTGGCGTTCAGGGCGTCCAAAACGGCCCCGATGCGTCGGGATTCGGGGCACTCCAGGGTCAACTCCACCCGGTTGGGGTGGCGGCCGCGTTCGTACAGCAGGCGGTGGATGTTCACGCCGTGGCCCGCGGCCAGGCTGGCCAGGTCCGCCAGGGCGCCGCTGCGGTCCGGCACGTCGGCCACGAAACCGGCCCGCCAGCGGGGGCCGTCCAGGGTCAGAACGAATTGACGGTCCTTGGGTTCCACGGGCTCCATGCGCGCTCCTTGTTCATGAGGGCCCGGCCCCGGCCGGTTGCATCCGGCCCGGCCCTGGGCTAGGGTTCTGGTATGGACGAGCAGAGACGACAAGGCAAGCCCGCGGCGGCCAGCCGCACCGAACTTTCCATCGCCATGCTGCCCCAGGACGCCAACCCCTACGGTTCCATCCACGGCGGGGTGATCCTCAAGCACATCGACGCAGCCGCGGCCATGGCCGCCATGCGCCACTGCCGCTGCAACGCGGTGACCGTCTCCATCGACCAGGTGAGCTTCCTGGCGCCTTCGCGCGTGGGCGAACTGGTGACCTTCAAGGCCATCGTGAACCACGTGGGCACCACCTCCATGGAGGTGGGCGTGCGGGTGGAGTCGGAGAACATGTTCTCCGGCGAAGTGCGCCACACCGCCTCGGCCTACCTGACCTTCGTGGCCCTGGACACCAATGGCAAGCCCACCCCGGCCCCGCAGCTCATCCTGGAGACCGACGACGAGCGCCGCCGCAGCGAGGAGGCCCAGAGCCGCAGGCGCAGGCGCATCGGGGAGTGCTCCTAGCCGGCCGCTCCGGCCGGGGCGACCCTGGCCGCCGCCACATCGCGGACGCCGCTGGGTAACGCTTGATCGACAAGGAGCGCTTGTAGCGCCCGCTTACGCCCATCCCGACCGCAACGGTTCGCGAGCGCTTGCCAAGCGCCCCGCTCCAGGCTTATGGCCGCAGCCGTCCCCGCGTTCACCAAGCGGGGCTCCCCAGAGGTTTCCCATGACACTCAAGCGCGTCAAGGCCGAGAAGGCCACCTATGCCCAGAAGGTCTGCGTAGGCCAGGCGGGCAAGCTCATGCGCCAGTTGGAGATGCTCTCCCCGGGCTCGCGCGTGGGCGTGGCCGTCTCCGGCGGGGTGGACAGCTTCGTGATGCTGAACGTCCTGCGGCTGCGCCAGCGCATCGTGCCCTTCAAGTTCAACGTGCTGGCCCTGCACGTGAACCCCGGGTTCGACGAGGCCTCCCACGCCCCGCTCATCGAGTGGTGCGCCGAAAAGGGCGTGGCACTGCACGCGGAAGTCACCGACCACGGCCCCCGCGCCCACTCCCCCGAGAACCGCAAGGCCTCGGCCTGCTTCTACTGCGCCATGCTGCGCCGCACGCGGCTGTTCCAGCTCTGCGAGCAGTACGGGCTCACCCACCTGGCCATCGGCCACAACGCCGACGACCTGGTGACCACCTTCTTCATGAACGTTTTCCAGACCGGCAGGGTACAGGGCCTCTCGGCCTCGGAGCCCTTCTTCGGCGGCAGGCTCCGGATGATCCGCCCGCTGCTCACCGT
The DNA here is from genome assembly GCF_022808715.1 of Fundidesulfovibrio agrisoli. Taxonomy (GTDB): domain Bacteria; phylum Desulfobacterota; class Desulfovibrionia; order Desulfovibrionales; family Desulfovibrionaceae; genus Fundidesulfovibrio; species Fundidesulfovibrio agrisoli. The sequence continues at coordinate 80,250 of NZ_JAKZKX010000014.1, read as the reverse complement.
GGAGAAGGACCACATCAAGCGCGCGGCCCGGCAATGGGGCCTGCCCATCTGGTCCAACCCGTGCCCGTCGGCGGGCAACACCCGCCGTTCCGACTTCGAGGGCTGGCTCAAGGAGATGTACGGCCGGGACAGGCGCTTCCGCGCCAACGCCTTCGGCGCGCTGACCCGTTGGCAGATTGACAGCGGCCAGCCGAAGCCATAACCGCGTCCGCACATGCCCCACACCTCAGGCCTCGAACTCTTCAAGGACAGCGCCAACCGCTACAGGCGGCTGAACGTGCGCTGGCCCCTGGTGGCCGCCGCTGCCATCCTCTGCCTGCTGGTGCTGGCGGGCAACCTCTGGTGGCTCACGGCCATGCTCTCCCGCCCGGGCCTGGAGGAGGAGCTGGATGAGATCAGCAAGACCTCGGCCCAGCGCAGGCAGGTTGCGGAGCGCATCCGGGACATCTCCGGCGGCCTGGACGAAGGGGCGGCCCGTCTGCGCGAGGGCGACGCGGCCCTGCGCAAGATGATAAGCCTGGACAAGGAGGCCCGGCAGGCCGCCGCCGGCATGGACGCTGGCAACAGCGCCGCCGCCGACCCCAAGGCCCTGCTGGACCGCATGGAGCTCTCCGACAACTTCCTGCGCGCCCTCTCAAAGCGCGTGGAGCCCCGCAAGATCGACGCGGCGGCCCTGGACAGGCTGCTCTCCGTCGGCCCCTCGCTGCCCGGCTCCGTGCCGGACGCCTGGCCGGTGCGCGGGGTGGTCTCCTCCGATTTCGGGGTGCGCCTCTCGCCCTTCGCCGGGCAGGAGGAGTTCCACAAGGGCGTAGACATCATGGCCCCGGCGGGCACCCCGGTGCGCGCCCCGGCCCCCGGGCTGGTGAGCTTCGCCGGGGAGGACTCCGAGGGCAACATGACCGTGGTGCTGGATCACGGCGGCGGCTACGTCACGGCCTTCTCCCACATGCAGCGCCTGGACGTGCGGGCCGGGGCGCGCGTGGAGCGCGGCGACTCCCTGGGCGGCGTCGGGCAGGACGGCCGCTCCACCGGGCCGCACCTGCATTACGAGATCCGCTTCGCGGGCGTGCCCGTGAACCCCGCCGCCTACCTTGGCGGCGCGGCCCCCGCTCCCGGCAAGCCCTAGCCCCTCCAACGGGCCACTTCCCTGACTGGCCCGCCATTTGCTAAGCTCCCCGCATGGAACTCTTCAACCTCCAGGCCGTCCAGTTCTTCAGCCTGTTCCTCACCATCATCCGGGTGAGCCTGGTGGTGTTTCTGCTGCCCTTCTTCGGGGCCGGCGCCATCCCCAACCCGGTCAAGGGCGCGCTGTGCATCGTGCTCAGCCTCGCCGTCTGGCCCAGGCTCTCCTTCCCGGGGGAGCTGCTCCCCATGGACGCCCTGGGCCTGACCCTGATGATCGCGGGCGAGCTGGTGCTGGGCCTCGTGCTGGACATCATCGTCAACTTCCTGTTCTCGGCGGTGATGACGGGCGGGCACATGATGGGCTTCTCCATGGGCTTCTCCATGATGAGCGTGCTCGACCCCATGACCGGCTCCTCGGATTCGGTCACCGCCCAGTTGCTCAACCAGTGCACCATCATGATGTTTCTCTCCCTGAACGGGCACCTCTTCCTGCTCACCAGCCTGGCCCAGAGCTTCCAGCTGGTGCCGCCCGGGGCGCTGTTCATCACCCCCGCCCTGGCCGACTCCGTGCTCAAGTTTTCGGCGGAGATCTTCGTGCTGGCCGTTAAGATCTGCGCGCCCGTGATCGCCGCGCTCTTCCTGGTGGACCTGGCCCTGGCCCTGGTCTCGCGCGCGGCGCCCCAGATGAACGTGATCCAGATCGGCTTCCCCGCCAAGATCACCGTGGGCTTCCTGTTCATGACCCTGACCATGGCCGCCCTGGCGCACTACGTGGCCGACTTCATTTCGGAGCTTGGCCCCATGTACACGGCGGTGATGCACCGCATGCCCGGCAGGTAGCCCCATGGCGGAGAAAGACCCGAGCAGAACAGAACCGGCGACCCAAAAACGAATAACCGACGCCCGCAAGAAGGGCTCCGTCGCCAAGAGCGCCGAGCTGCCCAAGCTGGCCGTGCTGCTCATGGGCGCGCTGGCCGTGCGCATGACCATCGGCACCTACGAGTCGGAGCTGACCGCCATCTTCCGCTGGTTCCTGAGCGAAGGCATGCGCACCGAGATCACCATGGGCAGCGTCAACGCCATGCTTGTGGACGTCTGCATGCGCCTGGCCAAGATGCTGCTGCCCCTGCTGCTCATCATCGCGGCCACTGCCTACACGGTGATGCGCGTCCAGGTGGGCAGCCTGTGGATCAACCACCTGGCCAACTTCGACTGGGGCAAGCTCTTCAACCCCATGAACGGCCTCAAGGCCCTGTTCGCCGACCCCAAGGCCCTGGTGCGCCTCGCGCGGCAGGTGGCCCAGGCCGCGGCCATCGCCATCGCCCCGTACATCGTGCTCAAGAAGGAGTTCGCCAGCTTCATCCCGCTGTTCTACAACAACGCCCACGGCCTGGCCGTGTACATCCTGCAGAGCTCCATGACCATGCTCTGGTACACCCTGGTTCCCATGGCCCTCATCGCGGCCTTCGACGTCTGGTACACCCGCTGGGACTACGCCGAGAGCATGAAGATGACCAAAAGCGAAGTGAAGGACGAGCACCGCAACGTGGAGGGCGACCCGCAGGTCAAGTCCAAGCAGCGCCAGAAGATGTTCGAGGTCATGGGCAAGCGCATGCTCAAGAACGTGCCCAAGGCGGACGTGGTCATCACCAACCCCACCCACATCGCGGTGGCCCTGCAATACAACCCGCTCATCGCCCCGGCCCCCATCGTGGTGGCCAAGGGCGCCGACCACCTGGCCAAGAAAATAAAGGACATCGCCTACGACAACGGGGTGCCCGTGCGCGAGAACAAGCCTCTGGCACGGGCATTGTATAAGGATTCGGACGTAGGGGAGGTGATCCCCGAGGAACTCTTCCAGGCCGTGGCCGCAGTGCTCGCCACCCTGGACAAGTTCCGCAACCGCATCCCCCGTTAGCTCTTAGGAAGGTGTCAAAAACATGGCCAAGACCGACATCCTGGACATAAACTACGCGCGGTTCTCCACCCAGGGCGACATCATGCTCGCGGGCGGCGTGGTGCTCATCCTCTTCGTGATGCTGGTGCCGGTGCCCACCATGGTCATCGACCTGATGCTCACGCTGTCGATCTCCATCAGCCTCGTGGTGCTGGTCACGTCCATGTTCATGACCTCGCCCCTCGAGTTCTCCATCTACCCCACGCTGCTGCTGGTCACCACCTTGATGCGCCTCTCGCTCAACGTGGCCTCCACGCGCCTGATCCTGCTGCACGGCGACGAAGGCACGAGCGCGGCGGGCCAGGTCATCCGGGCCTTCGGCGAGTTCGTGGTGGGCGGCAACTACGTCATCGGCGTGGTCGTGTTTTTGATCCTGTTCTCGCTCAACAAGACCGTCATCGTGGCGGGCACCACGCGCATCGCGGAGGTGGCCGCCCGCTTCACCCTGGACGCCATGCCCGGCAAGCAGATGGCCATCGAGGCGGACCTCAACGCGGGCATCATCACCGAACAGCAGGCCAACAAGCGCCGCGAGATGATCCGCAAGGAGGCCGACTTCTACGGCGCCATGGACGGCGCGGGCAAGTTCGTTTCGGGCGACGTGAAGGCGACCATACTCATCGCGGTCATCAACATCGTGGGCGGCTTCCTCATCGGCGTCATGCAAAAGGGCATGGACTGGAAGACGGCGGCCTCCACCTACACCATCCTGACCATCGGCGACGGTCTGGTCTCCATCATACCCTCGATCATCATCTCCACGTCCGCGGGTTTGATCGTCTCCCGCGCGGCCGCCGAGGCGCGCATGGGCGAGGAGTTCATCGCCCAGCTCACCTTCCACCCCAAGGCCCTGAAGCTGGTCAGCGGCATTCTGCTTCTCTTCGGCCTGGTGCCCGGCATGCCCTTCATCCCCTTCACGGCGCTGGCGGGGCTCATGTTCCTGCTCTCGCAGGTGAGCAAGAGGCAGAAGGACATCCTGGCCGAGGGCCAGGCCGAGGACGACAAGCCCAAGCCCCAGGAGCTGGAGACCCCCGAGGAGGTCCAGCAGCTGCTGCCCCTGGACGCCCTGGAGCTGGAAGTGGGCTACGGCCTGATCCCCCTGGTGGACGAGGACCAGAACGGCAACCTCCTGGCGCGCATACGCTCCATCCGCCGCCAGTTCGCCCTGGACATGGGCGTCATCATCCCGTCGCTGCACCTGCGCGACAACCTGCAGCTCAAGCCCGGCCAGTACGCCGTGCTCATCAAGGGCAACGAGGTGGCCTCGGCCGAGATCCTCATCGACCACTTCCTGGCCATGGACCCGGGCGACGTGAAGCACCGCATCCAGGGCGTGGACACCCGCGAGCCCGCCTTCAACCTGCCCGCGCTGTGGATTCCCGACGCCTCCAAGGAGGAGGCCATGCTGGCGGGCTACACCGTGGTGGACCCGGCCACCGTGATCTCCACCCACCTCACCGAGGTGTTCAAGCGCAACCTGCACGAGTTCCTGGGCCGCCAGGAGGTGCAGAGCCTGCTGGACAACCTGCACAAGCGCGCCCCCAAGGCCGTGGAGGAGCTGGTGCCCGGCGTGCTCAACCTGGGCGCGGTGCAGAAGGTGCTGCAGAACCTGGTGCGCGAGGGCGTCTCCGTGCGCGACATGCTGACCATCGTCGAAACTTTGGCGGACTACGGCCACGCCACCAAGGACCCCGACCAGCTCACGGAATACGTCCGCTCCCGCATGGGCCGCTCCATCGTGAAGCCCTTTCTCACCTCGGAGTCGGCGCTGCCCATCTTCACCCTGGCCCCCAACGTGGAGACCATCATCCGCGACTCCATCCGCCGCACGGACACCGGCTCCTACATGGCCATGGACCCGGGCTCGGCGCAGTCGCTCATCACCAACCTGAACCAGCACCTGGAGCGGGCCATGCTGAGCGAAGGGCAGCCCGTCCTGCTCGTGACCCCCACCTCCAGGCCCCATTTGGCCCAGCTTTTGAATAGGTTCATTCCGACGCTGCCGGTGATCTCACAGGCCGAAATTCCGGCGGACATAAAGCTTCAATCCATTGCCATCATAGGACTGAGCCATGCGGGTTAAAACATTCAGGGGTACGAGCGCGGCGCTGGTCATGACCCAGATCAAGAAGGAACTGGGCCCCGAGGCGGTCATCCTCTCCAACCAGACCCGCCGCGAGAACGGCATGTCCTACTGCGAGATCATGGCCGCGGTGGACCAGGACCTGGAGGCCCCCAAACCGGCAGCCGAGGACGACCAGCTCCCCCAGGCGGCCCGCGCCCCGCGCGGCGGCTGGGAGAAGGAGTGGTGCGAGATCAAGGGCCACCTGAGCGCCCTGCTCAAGCCCCACCTGGACCTGGACGCCCTGCCCCCCAGGCTCAAGATGGCCATGCAGCACCTGGAGCGCGAAGAGGTGGAGGAGCCGGTGCTCACCGGGCTGTTCCTCAAGCTCAAGGGCGCGCAGAACCCCTCCCTGCTGGCGGAGCTGGGCCGGGTGGCCCAGGTGAAGCCCTACGGCGAGTTCAAGCAGAAGTTCCAGCTCATGGCCGGGCCTTCCGGCGCGGGCAAGACCAGCGTCCTCTTGCGCATGGCCCTGGCCGCCAGGCAGGCGCACCCCAACTGGCGCATCGGCATCGTCAACTGCGACGAGCGCACCGCGGGCGGCAAATCCCCCCTGAAGCGCTCTGCCGAGCTCTCCGGCATCCAGTTCGCCGACGCCGCCGACCCCGAGGATTTCGACCGCATCCTCATCGCCTGCAGAAATTTCGACGCCATCTACGTGGACCTGCCCGCCCTGCCCCAGGGCCAGACCCTCGACGCCTGGCTGCGCGCCCGCAACATGGAAGCCCGCGACGACGTGGCCGCCCACCTGGCCCTGCCGCCCCACTTCAGCCCCGCGCATTACGCCCGGGTCTGGGAACAATATCGTTGCAATGCGCTGCAAAGCGTGGTCTGGACGAAATTGGACGAAGCCGGTACTTTTGGAAGCCTGATCAACGTGGGCCGCATGACGGAACTGCCCGCCTCGGCCTTCTGCTTCGGACCAGGCCTTACGGGGACCATGGCCGAAGCCGCCTCCCAGGCGATGTGGAAGATCGTCTTCTCCCACCAGATGCCTGGGGCTCAAGCCCCGGCGTCGCAAACCGTGGAACAGGCCGCGTAAACGGAACCCAGCGCATGCACTCGAAAAATCCGCCCCTTGTCTTCTCCGTCACCTCCGGCAAGGGGGGCGTCGGCAAAACCAACATTTCCGTGAACCTGGCCCTGTGCCTGGCCAAGCTGGACAAGCGCGTGGTCCTCCTCGACGCCGACCTCGGCCTGGCCAACGTGGACGTGGTGCTGGGCCTGGCCCCGGAGCTCAACCTCTTCCACCTGTTCCACCAGGGCGTGAGCCTCAAGAAGGTGCTCTACAAGACGCCCTACGGCTTCCACATCCTGCCCGCATCCTCCGGCGTGGCGGAGATGCTCTCGCTCTCCACCGGGCAGAAGCTGGAACTCCTGGAGGCCATGGACTACCTCGAGGACAGGATCGATTACCTCATCGTGGATACCGGCGCGGGCATCAACGACAACGTGCTCTACTTCAACCTGGCCGCGCGCGAGCGCCTGCTGGTGCTCACCACGGAGCCCACGTCCCTCACGGACGCCTACGCCCTCATCAAGGTCATGCACATGAACCATGCGGTGAACCGCTTCCGCGTGGTGGTGAACATGGCGCAAAGCGAAAAGGCGGCCAAACAGGTTTTCAGCAAGCTCTACGCGGCCTGCGACCACTTCCTCGATGGAATTTCTCTGGATTTTGTAGACTTTATACCGCATGATACCACAGTGCGGCAGGCGGTCATCCGCCAAACGCCATTTTGTCACATGGCCCCGGAAGCGCCTGCAAGCCTGAAGGTGGGGGCGATTGCCCGCAAAATTACAAGCTGGGACGTCGACGCGCAACTCGATGGAAACATCAAGTTCTTCTGGAAAAAGCTCCTCTTCCAAGAGCAGCCCGTGGCTTAGCTTCGAAGCCGGAGCCAAGTCTTGGCAGGACTTTGCCCAGGCGGATCGGCAGGACATCGTCAGGCACTACTCCCCCAAGATCAAGCTCCTGGCGTTGCGGCTCAAGGCCAAGCTGCCCCCCAGCGTGGAGCTGGGGGAGCTGCTCAGCGCCGGGGCGCTCGGGCTCATGGAGGCCTTGGGCCGCTTCAAGCCGGAGATGGGCATCAAGTTCGAGACGTTCGCCGAGTCGCGCATCAAGGGCGCCATGCTCGACGAACTGCGCAAGCTCGACTGGTTCAGCCGGGGCCAGCGCCACCGGGTGCGCGTCATCGACGAGGCCATCCGCAAGCTGGAGGCGGTGTCCGACGCCACGCCCACCCCGGAACAGCTTTCCGGCGTCACGGGCCTCTCCGTCAAGGAAGTGACCCAGGCCATGGAGGCCATGCAGAGCCAGCTCTGCCTGAGCCTGGACGCCATCACCGAGAATTTGACCTCGTTCAAGCAGCAGCAGATCGACAACGAGCCCTACAAATCGGCGGCTCTCAAAGAAATCATTGACAAACTGGCGCTGCTTATTGATGAACTGACGCCACGGGAACAGCTTGTGCTCTCACTGTATTACGTGGAAGAGCTCAACATGCGTGAGACCAGCGAAGTCATGGGCATCACCGAAGGCCGTGTTTCCCAGTTGCATTCCCAGGCCCTGGCCAAGCTGCGCAACAAGTTCCACGCGCAGTTCGGTATCGTGGACGCCTAGCGGGAAGCGGCAGCCAGACCCGGCGACACGTTTCGTAGCCTCCCCGCCGCCGGCGGGACATGCCAAAAGGAGACCGTCATGGCCGTGAACAAAGACATGCGAGTGCTCGTGGTGGACGATTTCTCCACCATGCGCCGCATCATCAAGAACATCCTGCGCCAGTTGGGCTTCACCAACATCATCGAGGCCGACGACGGCACCACCGCATGGGAGATTCTCAACAAGGACCGCATCGATTTCGTCATCTCGGACTGGAACATGCCCAAGATGCCCGGCATCGAACTGCTGCGCAAGGTGCGCGCCAGCGAAGAGTTCGCCGCCATGCCCTTCCTGATGGTCACGGCCGAAGCCCAGCAGGAGAACATCATCGAGGCCGTGCAGGCCAAGGTCTCCAACTACATCGTCAAGCCGTTCACTGCCGAGACCCTCGGCCAGAAGATCGAGAAGATCTTCGACAAGTAAACACCGGCGGGGCCTCGCGCCCCGCCATTTCACCCCCCGCACGGATCACACATGGCCGCGCCGCCGCCCCCCGACGACACCGCCCCCCCGGGCGGCCCCCGCGACGGAGTGCTGGACCCGGCCGCCTCCGACCAGGCCAAGGCCAGGCTCGACGACACCGAACTTTCCGCAGGCTCGCCGCGCGCCCAGCAGAAGGTCGAGCTGGACCTCGACGACGCCCCCTTCCTCGAAGACGAACCGGAGGAGGCCGCCCCCCTCCCCGAGATTCCCACAGCACCGCCGCCCCAGGAGCTCGACGAGCCCCTCAAGCTGCCCTTCTGGAAGAAGAAGCTCGTGCTTATCGGCGGTGCGGCCCTGTTGCTGGTGGCAGGGGCCGCCGTGTGGTGGTTCTTCCTGCGCACGCCGCCCGAGCCCCCGCCGCCTCCGCCGCCGCCCCCGCCGGTGGAGGAGCCCGCTCCGCCTCCGCCTCCGCCGCCGCCGCCTCCGCCGCCGGACGTCTTTCTGGAGCTGGCCCCCTTCGTGGTGGAAAAGGTGGACGCCAAGGGCGTGAGCAGGGTAGTCAACATCAAGCTCAAGCTGGTGTACAAGCAGGACAGCCCCATTGCGCCCGAGTTGCAGCTCAAGTCGTTCCCCATAAGGGACGGCCTGTACTACAACCTGAAGAACAAGACTTTCAACAATCTGACCGACAAGGACGAGGTGGAGAAGATCCGGGAAGAGCTGCGCGGGGTGGTGAACAACTACCTCAACTCCGGACAGATCGACCAGGTGCTGTTCGACGAATTGCTGGTGAAATGATGGCGGACATCAACATCACGGCTCCCATCGTGCAAATGCCCAACCTCCAGGGCATGGCCGCCGCCCAGCTGGCCCACCCGGAGGTGCAGCAGGTCTTCGCCCAGCAGATGGCCCTGCAGATCCAGAAGGACCAGCAGCATCAGGTCCAGAAGGTCGAAAAGCAGGAATCCGCCGTGATGGTGAAGGACGAGGACTCATCCCGCCAGTCCGCCCAGCACCAGCAGCAGCCCCGCCGCCAGCGTCACCCCGACGAGGGGGAGGATGCGCCCCCGTCCTCGTCGCCCTGGATCGGGCATCTGCTCGACAAGAAGGTGTGAACGTGTCTTTTCAGGAATGGATTCTGCTCGCCCTCACCGGCAGCGAGCTCGTGCTGCTCATCCTTGTGGTGGGCTTTTTCGCCAGGCTGCGCCGCTCCGAGGATTCGCTCTCCGCGCTGCAGGCCAACCACGGCGAGCTGATGGGCAAGCTGGAGCGCAGCGCCCGGCTGGAGCAGGAGCTGCTCGAATCCTTCGAGGCGCGCCAGAAGGAGCTCATCCGGCTGGAGGACAAGCTCGACGCCCGCGCCCGCGAACTCTCCGCCCTGGTCAAGACTGCCGAGGACATGACCCGCTCCCCGGACTTCCTGCGCCAGGTGGTGCTCTCCGGCCACAAGAAGGGCCAGACGCCCAAGGCCCTGGCCAAGGCCACGGGCCTCAGCCCGGACGAGGTGGCGCTCATCATCTCCCAGGCCAAGTAGCTCTCATCGCGAGGCAAACCGACCATGCGCATCCAGGGCCAGGGGACTTCCTTCGGTTCCGGCGGCAACCGCCAGGACTCCCAGCGCTCCCGCCGCTTCCGCATGGCGCACCGGGCCGGGCAGAAGGTGCGCGGCACCGTGGTGGCCTGGGAGGAGCCGGGCCTGGCCTGGGTGGAGATCGACGGGCACCGCCTGCTGGCCGCCATCAGCCAGGACGCCGCCCTGGGCCTTGAGCGGCAGTTCCTGATCGTTCGGCTAGAGCCCGACATCATGCTGCGCGAGCTCACAGCCGGTTCGAAAGGCCTGGACGTGCTGGTATGAGACGCATAACCGTTACGCCCGACTCCATAATTTTTCTTGCCCTGTACGGCGCCTTCAATCTACCACCATCGGACGGCAACATCCGGATTTCGTACACCCTTACCCTGTGAACACCATGCCATCAGATCTCTTCATCGTCGGGGGCGGACCCGCAGGCTACGACGCGGCCATGGCCGCCGCCAAGCGCGGCATCAAGACCACGCTGGTGGAAAAGGAACATCTGGGCGGCTCCTGCCTGAACTGGGGCTGCATTCCGACCAAGTTCCTGCTGGGCGCGGTTGCGCCCCTGGCCGAACTGGAAGGCCAGGTCAAAATGAAGACCGCCTCCGGGCAGATCCAGCTCGACCTGCCCGCCCTGGTGGACCGCAAGAAGCGCCACCTGGAGGCCACGCGCAAGGCCATGGCCGCCGCCCTGGAAAAGTCCGGCGTTGAGCTGGTGCGCGGCGAGCTGAAGATGATCGGCGCGGTGAAGTCGGTGGTCACCGTGGGGGACGAGCCCCAGGTCTTCGAATACAAGCGCTGCATCCTGGCCACGGGCAGCCGCCCGGCCGCGCACCCCGGCCTCAAGGCCGACCACGACGCCATCCTCAATTCCGGCGACATCCTGAGCCTGCGCGAGGTCCCCAAGACACTGCTGGTGGTGGGCGCTGGCTTCATCGGGCTGGAGCTGGCCCAGTTCTTCTCCCGCGCGGGGTCGGCCGTCACCCTGGTCGAGGCCGCGCCGCGCATCGCCCCGTCGGAGGACGAAGAGGTCTCCAAGGCGCTGCACCAGTCCTTCAAGCGCATGGGCTGGGACATCCACACCGGCGTGCGCATCGCCGCGCTGGAGAACGCCGACGGCCGCGCCCGCCTGGTGCTGGAGGACGGCCGCGAGTTCGGCGCGGACAAGTGCCTGCTGGCCGTGGGGCGCCTGCCCAACTCCCGCAACCTGATGCTTGAGATGCTCGGGGCCGAGGTCAAGGGCGCGGGCTGGGTGCACACCGACGAGCAGCTCATGGCCTCGCCCACGGTCTACTGCGTGGGCGACGTCAACGGCCGCACCCTGCTGGCCCACGCCGCCTCCAGCCAGGGCGAATGGGCCGTGCGCCACTTCGCCGGCGAGGTCGCCGGAGCGTATGAGCCAGGCCCCATCCCCGGCTGCATGTATGGCGCGCCCGAGACCATGCGCGTGGGCGTCATGGAGGCCCAGGCCCGCGAGGAAGGCATGGACGTGAAGGTCTCCCGTTCGCAGATGGTGGCCAACCCCATCGCCCAGGCCCACGGGGCCACGGGCGGGCTGGTCAAGTGCGTGTGGGGCGAAGGCAGGCTCGTGGGCGTGACCGCCGTGGGCCACGGCGTGGCCTCCCTGGCCACGCTGGGCACGGTGCTCGTCTCCCAGGGCTGGACCCACAAGCAGTGCGAGGAGTTCATCTTCCCCCACCCCACCCTGGACGAGGCCCTCAAGGCCGCCCTGCTCGGCCCCGCCGCCTAGCGCCCTTGAGACTTAACAATCAGCGCGGCGCTTGCGGTTGAACGGGCCGGGCTTTTTATTCGTAGAAGAGAAAAGCCTCCGGCGGCCAGAGAGGGCGCTGCCCTCTCTGGACTCTCCCGCCAAAGGAACTTCGTTCCTTTGGAATCCTGTATAGCTTCACGTCATCATAGGTTGCCGATGCTCCTGCGCGGCAACCTTTCACTTTGAGGGAGAGCCGTCCTGAGGGGGCTGCGGCATCAAGCCGGGACATATTGGCTGGGAACAATGCGAAGCTCAATGGGAGTCCAGAGGGAGGAACTCCCTCTGGCGGGGTTCAGGGGCAGCGCCCCTGGCCGCCGGAGGCTCCTCCTCCCCTCACCTCTCCAGCTCTTACCCCAGGCTGAACCGGTCCCAGCTCATGGTGCCCAGGTCCACGGCCACCATGCGCCCGTGCGGTCCGCCGAGCTGCGGCTCCCGCCCCAGGGCCAGCCTCACGGCCTCGGCCAACACCAGCCCCACGGCCACGTTGATGGCCGGGGCCAGACACCCCAGATGATCCTCGGCGCAGAGCCCACCCGTGTCCCCGCCGGGGCAGAACAGGTCCGCCGGGCCGGGGCAGCCGGGCAGCACGGTGGCGGCCATGGCCGTCCAGCCGGCCACGCTGGCCGTCACCATCGGCACCCCGGCCAGCGCCGCGCCGCGCAGGGCCGCCGGGCGGCTGGCCATGCCGCCCAGGGCGTCCAGGGCGATGTCCGCGTCCTGGAAGAACTCGGCGAACCCGGCCTCGTCCACGAAGAGCTGGCGCACGTTGAGCTCCACGGCGGGGTTCACGTCCTCAACGCGCTGGGCCGCGGCGCGGGCCTTGGGCAAGCCAAGGGTCGCCCCGGTGGCCAGAAGCTGGCGGTTGAGGTTGGAGGGCTCGAACACGTCGTGGTCGGCGGCGCGCACCATGCCGAACCCAAGGCGGGCCAGCCCTTCCAGCAGGGGGCCGCCAAGGCCGCCAAGGCCCACCAGGGCCACGCGGGTGCGCAGCAGCGCGGCTTGCGAGGGGCAGTCCAGGGAGTTGAAATTGCGGAGGTAGCGCGCGGGGATTATCTCCCGCTCCAGGGCCAGGATCTCGGTCTCGCGCAGGCTGAGGCCCAGCAGGTGGGCGGCGCTGCGCACGGCGCGGGGGGAAATGGTGCGGACGGGGCTGCCGTCCGGCATGGAGGCTGATTCGGCCAGATCGTCCAGGGTCCGGCCAGGGTCGGTGTTCATCCTCCGGCCACGGCCGGGAACATGCCCACGCGGTCGCCGTCCTTGAGGGGGGCGTCCAGGTCGACGCGCAGGCCGTTGACGAAGAGGATCTTCACGCCGTCGCGGGGGATGCCGAGCAGGTCCACCAGCTTGCCCGTGGTCATGCCGGGGGCGATGTCCATCTGCCCGCCGGGGGGCGAATACTGGGCCAGGGTGGCGAAGCAGTTCACTGTTATGGGCATGGCGTTCGTGGTGGGCGGGCCTTGGCCCGCCCGGTTGTGATTGGGGCTCCTGGGGCACCCTACACGTTGGGCGCCCCAGGAGTAAAGGATTGGCTTAGACAGCCTTGACGGCCTGCATCTCCTCGGTGGTGAAGTCCCAGGTGACGTTGTGGGGAGGCAGGGTCTCGGACATGAACTCGGGCAGCTGGTCGTGGGCGGCAGTGAAGCCCGCGGCCGCGTTGAAGGCGAACTCGTCCTTCAGGATGGACTTGCCCAGGTTGATGAAGTCGTCCGCGGTGAAGGGCTTGCCGTAGGCGGCCTGGATCATGTTGGACATGCACTCCACGCCGTCGGGGGTGTCCAGCACGGCGAAGGCCACGAACAGGCAGAAGCCGCTGGCGTCGATGGCCGCCGTGGCGATCTGCAGGGCCTTGGAGAGCTCGACCTGGCCGTCCTTGGTCAGCGGGTTGACGTTGCCGCCCACGCCCAGGATGTTCTGGGCCACGGAGTAGCCGGCGGTGTGGTCGGCGCCCATGGGGGTGGTGGCGTAGGTGATGCCCACGCCCTTGACGGCGCGCGGGTCGTAGGCGGGCATGGCCTGGTTCTTGACCACGGGCACGCGGTCGATGCCGTAGGCCTGGGCCACGTAGTTGGTGCCGCCGCCGATGATGCGGCCCATGGGGCTCTTGGGATCGTAGACGCTCTTGAGCAGCTCGATGGCGCCCTTGCCGTCGCCCCAGGCCACCAGCCCGGCTTCCATGGCCATAGCCATGGCGTTGGCGGTCTCGATGGTGTCCAGGCCCAGGTCGTCGCAGAGACGGTCGAGCATGGCGATGTCGTCGATGTCCTTCACCAGGATGTTGGAGCCGAAGCCCCAGACGGTCTCATATTCGAAGCCGCTGGTGAGGTACTTGCCTTCCTTGTCGTGGAAGGCCTGGGAGCACTGGATGATGCAGCCCGCGTGGCAGCCTTCCTTCACTTCGCCGCCGCGCGCCTTGATGAGCTCGGCGATCTTCTCGCCGCTGATGTCGCCCGCGTTGTCGAAGCGGCCGGAGCGGAAGTTCTTGGTGGGCAGGCCGCCCGCCTCGTTGAGGATGTTCACAAGCACGGCGGTGCCCAGGTTGGGCAGGGCTTCGGCGGTGACGGGGTGGCCCTTGATGATCTCGACCCAGCGCTTGGCCGCGGCCTTGAAGGCGTCCTTGTCGGCGATGGCGGGGCTCGAGCCGGATTCGACGATCACCACGGCCTTGACGCCCTTGGAGCCCATGACGGCGCCCATGCCGCCACGACCGGCGGCGCGGGCCGGACGCCCGTTGGGGTCGGCGACCTGGATAGAGGCGTTCTGGCGGCAGGTGTCGCCCGCGGGCCCGACGCACAGCACGGAGGCCTTCTCGCCGTGTTTGGCCATCAGGCGCTTCACGGTTTCATAGGTGCCCAGGTAGCGCAGGTCGGAGGCGTCCTCGAAGGTCACGTCGTTCTTGCCGATGATGATGGTCACCGGGGCGGAGCCCGCTTCGGGCTTGCCCTCGAGCACCACGCCCATCAGATCCAGCCGGGCCAAACGCTGTGCGAAGGAACCGCCCACGTTGGATTCCTTGATGCCCCCGGTCAGGGGGGACTTGGCGCCCACGGAGAGGCGGCCCGAGGAGCCGGCCGGACGGCCGGTGACCATGCCGGTGGCCAGAACCAGCTTGTTCTTCGCGCCCAGGGGGTGGCAGGTGGGCGGAACCTCGCGGCTGACAAGGCGCGAGCTGAGCGCGCGGCCGCCGAGGCCTTCGTAGGCGCCCATGGGATCAAAGGAGTAGGTCTGTTTGCTGGTGTCGATACGCAGAAGACGGGACATGCGGCTTCCCTCCGGTTTTATGGGGTTTCTCGTTGAGGAACCGGGTCTGCTCCTGGTTCCGCAACGGGGAAGAAGGAACAGCTCATCTAAGGGCGCAGCTACATAAAGTTTAATTATTCTGTCAATTTATGCCACCTCTGGCATAAGAGTCATAAGGACACAGGCATGACAAAAGGGTAAGTCCTACATTTTTGAAGTGGGTCAGATTGACTCGCGGGAGGTGGGGTGCAAGCCGATGCGCCGAAGCCGCATTTGGCTGGCAACAGACTATTATCGTGGGGGAAATTGAGGGCGGCCTCGCATGATGACGAGGCGGGACCGGCCAGGCGGGGCACCCGGCCGGGAAGGCAAAAAAAACTGTTAAAATCTGTTCACGGTGTTTTCAAACGCCCAGCCGGACCAGAACCCCGAGGCACATGGCGGCATACACACCGGCCAGGGCGTCGTCGAGCATCACGCCGAAGCCGCCGGGGAGCCAGCTTTCCGAGGCCCGCACCGGCCAGGGCTTGGCGATGTCGAAGATGCGGAACAGTACGAAGCCCAGCACCAGCTGACGCACGCTCAAAGCCGGGAAGCACAGGTAGGCGAGCCACTGCCCGAGCACCTCGTCGATGATGCAGAGGCCGGGGTCCTTGCGGCAGGTGACGCGCTCGACCACGTCGCAGGCCAGGCCGCCGCCAAGGAACACCAGGGCCAGGATGCACAGCCTGGCCGCGAAGGAGGCGTCCAGGAACAGCCAGGGCGCGGCGAGCATGGCCGCCAGGGAGCCCACAGTGCCCGAGGCAGGCATGCGGCCCAAAGGGCCGAGGGAGGCGAAGGCGAAGGCGGTGCGTTCGGTGAAGCTCATGGTGTTCTCTCCTCGGGGCTGGTGGGGCTGGCGGGGTGGGGGCTCAGCGCCAATACCATATCTGGATGAAGGTGAGCAGGAAGTCGATCAGGGTGAAGCCGTGCAGGTTCAGGATGTCGTAGATGCCCACGATCATAAGCGACAGGGTGTAGTAGCACATGGCCGCCATGATGAAGAGGCTCAGGTAGAGCCACTGCGTGGCGGCCACGGCCTGCACGAAGGCGGCGATGCCCGCCGCGAACACGGGCAGGAACTCCACGAACGGGCGCATGCCGAAGGCGTAGCCGTAGGTCCAGTCGTGCCAGGAGGCGATGATCCATGCGTTGCACGCGAACAGGGCCAGGCAGCAGGCGCAGAAGAAGGCGTCGCGCCTGAGGCCCAGCAGGTGGCCCAGCAGGGCGAAGGCCAGCACCGGGCTGAACACGAACAGGCCCCGATGCAGGCTCCAGAGCACCTCCGCCAGGTGGGGGTGCAGGAAGTCGAAGGTTTCGTGGCTGTAGGAGTAGAACAGGAAGGAGCCGCAGGCCAGCTTCCAGTAGGCCATCTGCAGGATGACCGGGGCCGCGGACAGCGCGGCGGCCAGCGCCAGCCTGCCCGGCCGGCGCAGCACCTGGCCGAACTGGCCCCAGAGCATTGGCGCGAGCAGGATGGCCACCGTGATGTTGGTGGGCCTGGTCACGGCCGCGAGCCCCAGGGTCAGGCCGATGGCCGGCAGCGACGCCGCGCCCTTGCAGGTGAGCAGCCAGAGCAGCAGCGCCACCAGAAAGAACGAATACACGTGGGACATGCTCACGAAATAGGCGGCGTAGAACAGGAAGTTGGTGCCCAGCAGGCAGGCCAGACAGGCTGTGAAGGCCGCCACGGGGCCGTAGCGCCGCCTGAGCGCCGCGAAGAGCAGGTTCATGCCCGCCCAGGCGTAGAGCGCGGCGGACCAGATGAGCATGTGCATGTAGGGGGCGCTCAGGCCGTCCAGGGGCCTGCCGCCCAACCAGGCCAGCAGGCTCGCGGCCAGGAAGCCGGGCAGCATGAGCAGGGCCGTGCCCAGGGGGTACTTGGTGTAATGGCCGTTTCCGGCGGGATTGGGCAGCAGGCCGTACTCCTCGAGGCGCTGGGGGTCCAGCCTGGAGGTGAAGGCGCGCATTGCCGGATCGCGATCCAGCAGCAGCGAGGGCAGATAGGCGTAGTAGCCCACGCCGTCGCCCTTGAGGGGAGGCCAGAAGCGGTCCTTGCCGTAGATCGAGAGGGCGACGGTGGCCAGCGCCGCGATCAGGCAGGCGTTGAAGGCCAGGGCCTGCACCAGACCGGAAAGCCCCTCCGGGGGCGACAGGCGGGCGGCGGAGGACGGATCGGCGCTCATGCGGCGGGGATCAGTCCTGGCCGCAGGTGCGGCGCGGGCAGATGGCCCCGGCCAGGGCCAGGGCGTGCACCGTCTCGGACAGGGGCAGGCCCACCACGTTGGAGTAGGACCCGTCGATGGATTCGATCATGAACCCGCCCAGCCCTTGGATGGCGTAGCCCCCGGCCTTGTCCAGGGATTCGCCCGTGGCCGCGTAGGAGGCGATGGTCTGGGGCGTGAGCGGGCCGAAGCGCACCAGGGTGCTCACGGGTTCGGCCCAGACGGCCTCGCCGTCGGGGCCAAGCAGGCAGCAGGCCGTGACCACGGTGTGCTCGCGCCCGGCGAGCAGGCCGATCATGCGCGCGGCGTCGTCCTTGTCCACTGGCTTGCCCAGGATGTGCTCCCCCACGGCAACCACGGTGTCGGCGCCCAGCACGAATGCGCCCGGCCTGTTCCGGGCCACGTCGCGCGCCTTGAGGCAGGCCAGCCGCAGGGCGTAGCCGCCAGGGGTCTCCCCTTCGTCCGGCGCGGGCTCCTCCACGGCGGAGACAACCACGTCGAAGTCGACGCCTGTCGAGGCCAGCAGCTCCTTGCGTCTGGGTGAAGCCGAGGCCAGGACGATATCCGCCGTGTTCGCGAAGGCGCCGGTCATTGCTGCTGTCACTCCGGGGGGTTGGGTGTTTCGTATCCCGCCTCGCCTAGCCCACGGCGGGGGTTGGGTCAACATCGCGTTGGGCCGGAGGCCTGCCTGCCTAATTCGGATGAATAAAAAAGCGGCGGCCCGGGCGGGTCGCCGCGTTGTCGTCCGAGGTGGCCGAGGCCGGGCAAAGAGAGGGCGCAGGCGCGGCTCAGGCCCGCTTCTTGGCCTCCCGCTGTTTGGCCTTCTCGAAGTTGATGCCGAGCATGCTCTTCTTCTTTTCCCGGGTCTGGAACGTCAGCCTGGCCCCCAGGTAGAAGCAGAGCAGGATGACCACCCCCCAGAATACGTAAACACTCACGTTGTTACCCTTCCCGGCCGCAGCCGCCGTCCCTTCCGGGCCCGGCCCCTGCGGCGCACCCCCGGGCCCGGCCGGGGAAGAAAAAAGGCGCGAGAACAGCCCGCGCCTGAACCGTCACTCCTGGCTTTGGCAGGCTATTCCGAACAGACGCCGCTTTTTCTGGCGTTTTCCCACATTTCGCAGTCGCCCTTCTCGCAGGCCGTCTTGAGGTCCGGGCACATTTTGACGGGCTGGTTGAGCTTCAGATAAGCAGCCCCGCGCCCCTTGTATACCTCGGCGTCGGTGTAACCCAGCTTGATGGCCCTGTCGTATTCGTCGATGGCCTTGGAGAAGGAGCCCATCTTGTAATAGGTGTGGCCGCGCATCATCATCGCCAGGGTATCCTGCGAGTTGATGGCGATGCACTTGTTGTAGTCGTCCAGGGCCTTGTCCAGATTGTTGAGCATGAAGTTGGCGTGCCCGCGCCCGGCGTAATAACTGGCGTTCTTGGGGTCAAGCTTGATTGCGGCGTCGAACTTGTCCACGGCCTGGGCGTAGTTGTTCTGGCGGCCAAGCTCCATGCCCTTCTCGTAGGCGTCCTGCGCGGGGCCTGAGGCCTGCTGGGCCTGCTGCCCGGAGGCTGCCGCAGTGGCCGCCGCAGCGGCTGCCGCGGGGGCCTTGCCATCCGTGGTGCGCATGGCCTCCTCGGCGTTACGCACGGCCTCGGCGTTGGACTGCACCACCGCCGGATGCTTGTGCCGCTTGGACTCCTTCTTGGACTTGCCGGACTTGGACTTGCCGGTGTCGTGGCCCTTGGAACTCTTGGAGCCGGAGGACTTGGCATCCTTCGCAGAGTTCTTAGAGTCCTTCGAGGAGCTCTTGCCGTCCTTCGAGGCGGCTTTCGCGGGGGCCTTCGCGTCCTTGGGGGAGGGCTTGGCTCCAGCCTTGGAATCCTTCGAGGAAGCCTTGTCCGCCGGCTTCGCCCCGGATGTCGAGGCCTTGCTGCCGGATTTGGTGGCGGCGGTGTTCGGGTCGTTCTTAGCCGAGACTCCGGTGACGCCGCAGGCCAGGACCATGATGATGAGTGTAATGAATATGCAGTTGATTCGGCGCATTGGTACGTCCGCTATCCAATTGGTTGCCGCGGCTTCGTGCCGCAGGCCGGACACTAGCCCCTTAGGCAGGCCTGGGCAAGCATCCCTGATGAATCCAATTGTGAAGAATAATTCATGTAACGGCAAATCAGAGCTGGCAGACGGGGCAGAAAACTGTGGCGCGCCCGGCCACGCGGTCGCCTTCGAGTTTGGCTCCGCAGACGGCGCAGGGCTGCCCGGCGCGGCCGTACACCTTGAAATCCCACTGGAAGGCTCCCTCCACGCCGTGGGCGGTGCGGTAGTCCCTGATGGTGCTGCCCCCGGCCGCGATGGCGCGGGAGAGGACGTCCTTGAGGGCGGCCAGCAGGGCCTTGCGCCTGGGGGCATCCAGCAGGTCCGCCCGGGCCTGGGGCCTGATCCCGGCCAGGAACAGGGCCTCGTCCGCGTAGATGTTGCCGATGCCCGCCACGACGTGCTGGTTCAGCAGCAAGGCCTTGATGTTGCCTTTGCTCCCGCCCAGGGCCGCATCGAAGCCTTCGTCTGTGAGGGTCAGGGGCTCGGGGCCCAGGGATGCGTAGAAGTCCCACTTCTCGATGCCGCCCGGCCCGAACCCGTGGCAGGTGCCGAAGCGCCGCGTGTCGGAGAAGTGCAGGGCGCGCCCGTCCGCCAGATGCAGGATGAGGCGCAGGTGCCGTTCGTGCGGGGTTCCGGGCTCCGGCACGTAGAGCCGCCCGGTCATGCGCAGGTGGAAGGCGATTCGCCCGCCGCCCTCCATCTCAAGGAGGCAGAGCTTGCCCCGGCGGGAGACGGCCTCGATGCGCCTGCCCCCAAGCTCGCGCAGGAAGGCCTTGCCGTCGCCGGGAAAGGCCCGGCGGTCCAGCACGGTGAGCCCCTCCAGCACGGCGCCGCGCAGCAGGGGGTCGAGCCCCCTGGCGATGGTTTCAACCTCGGGAAGTTCGGGCATCAGGACCCCGGCGCGTTAGGCTGGGCCTGCTGCTGATCCTGGGGCCCGTCCGGCTGCCCGTTCGGCTGCTGGCCCGGCTGCTGGCCCGGCTGGGGCTGGACGAGGGGGATGTCGATCTCCACGCTGCCGCCGTCCCGCCCGATCTCGAGCACCAGGGTGCCGCCCTGCTCCAGGGCGCGCATGGCCGCGGCGTGCAGATCCTTGACGGTGGCGAGGCGCTCGCCCTGGGCCTTGAGCAGCAGGTCGCCCGGGCGCACTCCGGCGGCCTCGGCCTTGGAGCCCGGGTCCACCGCGGTGACCGAAAGCCCGCCATCGACGCTCTCCAGGGCCACGCCGATGCGCGGTCGCCGGGGCGGCTCCGGGCAGTAGGCGAACACTTGGGCCTCTGCGGGGTCGGGCTGCCCGCCGCCCCGCCAGGGCATGACCAGAAGCCTCGGCCCGGCGGGGTCCAACACGGCGAGCCGGGCGGCGATGCCCCAGCCCCGCTCCACATGCCCGCCCCCGGCCATGATGGCCACGGGCCTGTCCCAGATGCGGCGGGCCTGGGTGGCGCGCTGGGCCATGGTGGTGTCCCAGAGGGCCTGCACGGTCAGGAAGCTCTTCCAGGCGGCCCTGGCGTCCTTGGGCTTGCCGAAGGGGTGGGCGTTGAAAATCTCGCGCAGCTCCGCCTTCTGGGCCTCGGAAACGGGGATGATTTTGGCGGGGAGCCCTTGGCGTTCTTCGGCGCTCAAACCCTTGAGCCCCACCTTGCCCGCCTTGCGGACCACGTCGCGCGGGGCGTTCAGGGCGTAGAGCGGCAGGCCCAGGCTCCTGGCCGCATCGAACAGGGGGCGGTAGGCTTCGAAGGGGTGGCCCCAGGTCTTGTCCCAGTCCAGGGCTTCGGGCAGGCCGTCAACGCCGATCTCCCCGGCGTTGAAGCGGTCCAGCACGTCCTGGCGGTCCAGGCTGACCATCTCCAGCCCCACCACGGGCGGCGTTCCGGCCCGGCTCATGGCCTCGAGCACGCGGGCCTGGGCCAGATGGTCGCAGGGATAGGGGTGGCTCTCGCCGACGAGCACATAGGCAGAGGCGGCGGCCTTCTCCCCCAGTTCCCCGGAGCTCAGGGGCGCGCCCTGGGCGTCCAGGAACTGGCCAGGCTCGAAGGCGGCCGGCGCGGCGGCCGTTTCAGGCGACACATCGCTGTAGCGCTTGCAGCCCATGGGCGAAAAAAGCATGGCCGCCCAGAGGGCGGCCAGCGTGAGGTTTCGGGCTAATCCCACTTGCGCTTGTCCTCGATGGGCCGGATCTGCGCGGGCAGCGTGCCCGGCGCCAGCACCTTGAGTTCGGGGCGCAGCTTGATCTTCTCGCGGAACATGTGCAGCAACTCGTCGTCGCGCTTGAAGTTGCTGGCCTCGATGAGCAGCGTCATCTCGTCGATGCCGCCGGGGTTGGTGACCTCGATCTGCCAGCGCTTGATCTCCTCGAAGCGGGAGATGACCTGCTCCACCTGGTGCGGGTACACGAACATGCCCTTGATGCGGGCGGTGGTGTCCACGCGGCCCACGATGTTGCCCAGGCGCGGCGAGGTGCGCCCGCAGGAGCACGGGGCGCGGTCGATGTAGGAGAGGTCGCCGGTGGCAAGGCGGATCAGGGGATAGGTCTTGTTGAAGGCCGTGACCACGATCTCGCCCACCTCGCCGTCCTTGAGGGGGATGCCGGTGTCGGGGTGGCAGATCTCCACGAAGGCGCGGTTGGCGATGTGCAGGCCGTTCTTCTGGAAGCACTCGTAGCCGATGCAGCCCACGTCCGCCGTGCCGTAGCCCTGGCGCATGATGAGGTCGAACTTCTTCTCCAGGTTGGCGCGCATCTTCTCGGAGAACTTCTCGCCCGTGACGAAGGCCACCTCCAGGAAGAGATCCTTGCGGAGGTTCATGCCCGACTCCTCGCCCTTCTGGGCCAGGTGCATCAGGTAGCTGGGCGTGCCCACATAGCCGGTGACGCGCAGCTTCTGCATGATCTCGAGCTGAGTGGCGGAGTTGCCGGGGCCGGCGGGCATCACGGCGCAGCCGAGGTTGCGCAGGGGCTCCTCGAACATCAGGCCGGCCGGGGTCAGGTGGTAGTTGAAGGCCACCTGGACCACGTCGCCGGAGCGGAAGCCGGTGGCGTAGAAGCCCTCGGTCCAACCCCAGTAGTCGTCCTCGCGGTCTTCGGGGTCGAAGATTGGCCCGGGGGAGAGGAACACGCGGCGCAGGTCGCCCAGGTCCTTGGTGAGCAGCCCGCCCAGGCGCGGCCCCATGGACTGCAGGAAGATGAGTTCCTTCTTCTTGAGGATGGGGATGTGCTTGAGGTCGGTGAGCTGCTTGAACTTGCCCACCTGGAACTGGGCGCGGTCGAAGCGCTTCTTGACGTCCTCGGAGTAGCGGTATGCGTAGCTCAGCAGATCCTTGAGCTGGATCTGGTAATATTGGCGACGTTCGGATTCATCCAGCACCTCCCGGCGGGAGTAGATGCCTTCGGTCCGGTCCTTGCGGGTCATGGAGCGCTCCTTGATCTAGCAGCGGGAATGCCGCATTTCAGCATAAAAAGAAGGTTTTCCTAAGCCCTCCGGCAAAAAAAAGCAACTACGGCCATGCGCCGGGCGCAGGCGGGCTTCCGCCCGGCGACAACCGTCCGCGCTGGCGGGATATCTCCCTGAGAAACCGAGGTGGCGGCCGCATGGCAGGAGAGGAGATCGATCCGTTCAGGCCGGATATCCCTGGGTCATGCTCCCCGTCGTCAAGGCTTCCGGCCGCCCCCGTCCCGAAGGGGGCTCCCCCCGGGCGGGCATGGCGGGCCGGGCCGCAAAGCACCCGTGCCCACATACCGGAGCGCACCATGCGGCCTTGCGGCAGCGTCTTTCCGGCCCGAAGATCAGATAGGCGGCGCGATGGTCACCAGCACGCGCATGTCCGTAATGGCGTGGATGCCGTGGGGCTCGCTGATGTCGGACACCAGGATGTCGCCGGTCTTGGCCGGGATGGAGTCGTCCTCGGAGAGGAACTCCCCCTCGCCCGAAAGCACCACGATGGAGAGCTGCCCCTCGATCTCGTGGGAGTGGATGGGCATGGACTGCCCGGCCTTGAAGTTGAAGTTGATGATCTTGAAGAATTCCGAATCGTGGATGAGCGCGCTGTGGAAGGTGAGGTCCGTGAACCTGGCGCCCTCGAAAATCGCCGTCTTCTTCATCATGGCGGATCTCCAGCGGTAAAGGTGGCACTGTACGCCATACATAGCCCATATCGCCCACTCCGTCGAGGTCACAGGGCGCTTCGGCAACAAAAAAGCCCCCGGAAACCGGGGGCTTCGTTTTCAAGGGCCGCTCCCTACTCCACCTTCTCGAAGAATTCCTTCTCCGCGAGGCACTTGGGGCAGACCCAGTCCTCCGGGAGATCCTCCCAGGGGGTATCGGGTTTCACGTTGTGCTCGAAGTCGCCCTCTTCAGGGTCGTACACGTAGCCGCAAGGGCATTCCCACTTGTCCATCGAAACCTCCTGGCGTTCCGGGTACGGGTTAGCCGACGGTGTAGAAGGCCTTGGCCGCGGCGTTGCACACGGGACACTTGTCCGGGGCGTGTTCTTCACAGGTGTAGCCGCACACGGCGCAGATGTAGTACTCGGTCTCCTTGAGCCCGGCGGGGTCGGCCAGGGCCTTCTGGTACAGGGCGGCGTGGATTTTCTCCACCTCGTTGGCGTAGCGGAAGGCGCGCTCGGCCTGTTTGTTGCCCTCGGCGATGGCCTGCTCGATCATCTTGGGGTACATGCTCTCGAACTCGAAGGTCTCGCCCTCGACGGCGGCCTTGAGGTTGTCGGCGGTGCTGCCGACGCCCTTGAGCACCTGCAGGTGGGTGTGGGCGTGAACGGTCTCGGCCTCGGCGGCGGCGCGGAACAGCTTAGCCACCTGGTGCAGGCCTTCCTTGTCGGCCTGCTTGGCGAAAGCGAGGTATTTGCGGTTCGCCTGGGACTCACCGGCGAAAGCTTCCTTGAGGTTCTTCTCCGAATTAGACATATCGCCTCCTAGTCAGTAATGTTACGTTGTAATAATTTTTCCTAATAAAAAACCGGGCAAAATCTCCCGACAGGACAACAAACCCGACTAAATCAGTTCGTTATCCCGTCAGCGGCGCACTTCTCGCAGACGCCCCGAACCACCACACGCCTGTCATCCACGCGGCCAAGGGCCCTGGAATTCTCCGGGAGTTCCAAACTGTCGAACTCGTCCCAGAGGAAATCGTAGATCGACTTGCAGCGCGAACAGACGAAGTGGTGATGCGGACTGGTGTCCGCGTCGAAACGGCCCTGGTCGCCGGTGACGGGGACGCGCATGATAAGCCCCACCTCGTCGAAGGTGGAGAGCGTCCTGTACACCGTGTCCAGCGAGATGGTCGGCAGCCGCTTGCGGACGCGCCCGAACACGGTCTCCGCGCTGGGGTGGTCCTTGGCAGCTACGAGCTCGCGCAGGATCTCCAGGCGCTGATGCGTGAGCCGGAGCCCTTTTTCCTGGGAAATCCCCTTGAACCGTTCCAGTGCGGAATCGAAATCCATAGGAACAGCCGGAGCTTGGAGCATAAGTACCTCGCTATGGGCATTTTCTAGTTTCAATACCCTACGGAAGATGGATGTCAAGTAATAATGAGAATTGTTCGTAACAAGTACATTCTTGGAAATGACCCGTTTGATTTCGATGCCCACTTGCGCTAACCGTGCCTGACCGCAATCCAAGGAGCGAACATGAACGTCCTGCTGGTGGGTTCGGGCGGCCGCGAGCACGCCCTGGCCTGGAAACTCAGCCAAAGTCCCCTCGTATCCTCGCTGTTCGTCGCGCCGGGCAACGGCGGCACCGCCCTGGTGGCCCGCAACGTGCCCATCAAGGATACCGACATAGACGCCCTGGTGGCCTTCGCCAAGGAAAACGCCTGCGGCCTGGTGGTGGCCGGACCCGAAGCCCCCCTGGTGGCGGGCCTGTCCGACGCCCTGGCCGGCGCGGGCATCCCCTGCTTCGGCCCGGACGCCTACTCCGCGCAGTTGGAAGGCTCCAAGGCCTTCGCCAAGCAGATCATGCGCCTCTCCGGCGTGCCCACCGCCGACTTCGAAGTCTTCACCGACTACGCCGCCGCCAAGGCCCATGTCTCCGCCCGGCCGCTGCCCATGGTGGTCAAGGCCGACGGCCTGGCCGCGGGCAAGGGCGTGGTGGTGGCCAAGACCCGCCAGGAGGCCCTGGACGCCATCGAGGACATGATGGCCGCCCGCAGCTTCGGCGCGGCAGGCGACAAGGTGGTGGTGGAGGACTGCCTGGTGGGCGAGGAGGCATCCTTCCTGGCCTTCTGCGACGGCAAGACCGTAGTGCCGATGCCCTCCTGCCAGGACCACAAGGCCGTGGGCGAAGGCGACACCGGCCCCAACACCGGCGGCATGGGCGCCTACAGCCCCGCCCCGGTGCTGCCCGACACCGAATGGGAGCGCATGGCCAAGCTGGTGATCGAGCCCATCGTGCGCACCCTGGCCGAACAGGGCCACCCCTTCAAGGGCGTGCTCTACGCCGGGCTGATGATGACCGAGAACGGCCCCGGCGTGCTCGAATACAACGTGCGCTTCGGCGACCCCGAGTGCCAGCCGCTGCTCATGCGCCTGGAATCCGACATCGTGCCCGTGATGCTGGCCTGCGCCAAGGGCGAGCTCGAGCCCTCCCTGGTGCGCTGGAGCCCCAAGACCGCGCTGTGCGTGGTCATGGCCGCCGGGGGCTACCCCGGCTCCTACGCCAAAGGCATGGAGATCACCGGCCTGGAGCGGGCCGACCAGGTTGACGGGGCCAAGGTCTTCGTGGCCGGGGCGGCCCTCGAGGGCGGCACCCTCAAGACCACCGGCGGCAGGGTTCTGGGCGTCAGCGCCCTGGGCGACACCCTGGCCCTGGCCCAGGCCCAGGCCTACAAGGCCGTGGCCGAGCTGCACTTCGACAAAGCATACTTCCGCCGCGACATCGGCGACAAAGGAATCAGGAGGCTCGCGCAATGACTTCCGTTGCCATCTTCATCGGCTCCATCTCCGACAAGGACGTGATGCAGCCCTGCTCGGACATCCTGAACGATTTGGGCATCCCGCACCTGTACACCGTCACCAGCGCGCACCGCACTCCGGAGCGCACCGAGAGCCTCGTGCGCGACCTGGAGGCCGACGGCTGCCAGGTGTTCATCTGCGCCGCCGGCATGGCCGCGCACCTGGCCGGGGCCGTGGCCGCGCGCACCATCAAGCCTGTGCTCGGCGTGCCCGTGAACGCCTCGCCCCTGGGCGGCATGGACGCCCTGCTCTCCACCGTGCAGATGCCTCCGGGCTTCCCCGTGGGCACCCTGGCCGTGGACAAGGCCGGGGCGCGCAACGCCGCCTGGCTGGCCGCGCAGATCCTGGCTTTGAACGACCCCGAGATCGCCGAGAAGATCAAGAAAGCCCGCCAGGGCTTCGTGGAAGGCGTGGAGAAGGCCGCGAAAGAAATGGAAGGGAACGGCTGAGCCTCCCCGCGATTTCAAGGCAGAATGAAGAAGAGAAGGCCGGCGCAAGCCGGCCTTTTTCTTTACTTTAACTAGGATTGGGTCAAAACGGGATGGGCCAACTCAGGGTTCTACAAATTTTACGCACAATAGATGGTGCATTAAAACCAACAGGCCCACCCTGGTTGCCAGCAGATGCAATTCTTGAAGGTGTTCCCCCAGCATAGCCAAAAGGATTTACGCTCAAAATCGGTTTATTGTAACCCACTGCACATTCGAGCTCGAACATGCACCACCTACTGTTACTTATGGCCATATTTGCAAATATAATAAAGTAGTTACACTGCCTAACCTGCTCAGCGAGCATGGCTTTTATTATACCTACCCGCGTTGCATCGGCCGGGTCATGCTGCGGGACAGAATAGTTAAGGAATCCGAAACCATATTGTGCAAATTTCTGTGTAAGGCCGTAATAGTTTTGGTTGCTATCCCAACGATGAGAAATAAAGACGTTTGGTTTTGGCATAGTCCCTCTTCGCTATAGCTAGGCTCATCTTTACTTTCTTTGATGCCCTTAATCTCAGCCTGATACCGCAGCCTACTGACTCCTGTCGGGCGATATATAAGATCTTTTATAATACGCACCAAACGCCATTGTGTCTAGCCACGAACTTTAAGCCAAGCTGCTCCACCAAAGAATTTTCGTGGCTCTTTTCCTGAAGAGGGAAGCACATGACATGATAGGGGTGAAAACTATTCATGAAATAAGCCCCCGGCCGCCACACTGGCGGCCGGGGGCCTTTTCATATGCCAATGATTCGCCCGCGCTAGGCCCGGGCGAACTTCCTGTACTTGATGCGGTGGGGCTGGTCGGCCTCCTTGCCCAGGCGGGCTTTGCGGTCCGCCTCGTACTCGGAGTAGTTGCCGTCGAACCAGACGGCCTTGCTGTCGCCCTCGAAGGCCAGGATGTGCGTGGCCACGCGGTCCAGGAACCACCTGTCGTGGCTGATGACCAGGGCGCAGCCCGCGAAGTTCACCAGGGCGTCCTCCAGGGCGCGCATGGTGTTCACGTCCAGGTCGTTGGTGGGTTCGTCGAGCAGGAGCACGTTGGCCCCGCTCTTGAGCATGCGCGCCAGGAACACGCGGTTGCGCTCGCCGCCGGAGAGCAGGCTGACCTTCTTCTGCTGGTCCGGGCCGGTCATGCCGAAGCGCGCCACGTAGGCCCGCGCGTTGACCTCGCGCCTGCCGAGCATCACGGTCTCCTGCCCTTCGCTGATGGCGTCGTAGACGGTCATGTCGTCCTTGAGGGCCTCGCGGGACTGGTCCACGTGGGCCATGACCACCGTATCGCCCAGCACCAGCTCGCCGCAGTCGGGCTTTTCCTTCCCGGTTATCATGCGGAACAGGGTGGACTTGCCCGCGCCGTTGGGGCCGATGATGCCCACGATGGCGCCGGGGGGGATGATGAAATCCAGGTCGTCCACGAGCATGTTGTCGCCGAAGGCCTTGCACACGTGGGAGGCCTCGATGACCTTGTTGCCCAGGCGCGGCCCGGCGGGGATGTAGATTTCGAGATCCTTGGCGACCTTGTCGGAGTCCTGCGCGGCCAGGGACTCGTAGGCGCTGATTCGGGCCTTGCTCTTGGCGTGGCGGCCCTTGGGGTTCATCCTGATCCAGTCGAGCTCGCGCTCCAGGGTCTTGCGGCGCTCGTCCTCGGCTTTTTCCTCGTTCTTGAGGCGCTCCTGCTTCTGCTCCAGCCAAGAGGAGTAGTTGCCCTTCCAGGGGATGCCCCGGCCGCGGTCCAGCTCCAGGATCCAGCCCGCCACGTTGTCCAGGAAGTAGCGGTCGTGGGTGACGGCGATGATGGTGCCCGGGTAGGTGTGCAGGTGGTGCTCCAGCCAGGCCACGGTCTCGGCGTCCAGGTGGTTGGTGGGTTCGTCCAGCAGCAGGATGTCGGGCTTCTTGAGCAGCAGGCGGCACAAGGCCACGCGGCGCTTCTCGCCGCCGGAGATGACCTTCACCGGGGTGTCGGGCGGGGGGCAGCGCAGGGCGTCCATGGCCATGTCCAGGCGGGAGTCGATGTCCCAGGCGTCCGCGGCGTCGAGCTTCTCCTGCACCGCGCCCTGGCGTTCGATGAGCTTGTCCATGGCGTCGTCGTCCATGGGCTCGGCGAACTTGGCGTTGATCTCCTCGAACTCGCGGACCAGGGCCATGGTCTCGGCCACGCCCTCCTCCACGATCTCGCGCACGGTCTTGGTCTCGTCCAGCATGGGCTCCTGCTCCAGGTAGCCGATGGTGTAGCCGGGGGCCAGCACCGTCTCGCCCTGGAAGTCCTTGTCCACGCCGGCCAGGATCTTCAGCAGCGTGGACTTGCCCGAGCCGTTCATGCCCAGCACGCCGATCTTCGCGCCGTAGAAGTAGGACAGCGAGATGTTCTGCAGGATGGGTTTCTTGTCGTGGAACTTGGAAACCTTGATCATCGAGTAGATGATCTTGTTCGGTTCGTCAGCCATGGAAGCTCCTACTGATGTTCTTCATCATGTGATGGTTCCGGATGTGAGCCGGGTTTGTTGCTTCAAAATAAACATTCGGCACCGGGGGCAGCGCAGTTGAGCCGCATCCGCCGGCCACACAGACCTATAAGGGATTCCAAAGGGAGGAACTCCCTTTGGCCGCCGGAGGCCTCCTTTTGGCATGCACTTCGGGGATGGAAAACGCCTCCGGCGGCCAAAGGGCTTCGCCCTTTGGAATCCCCTCCGGCTTCGCGTCCCGTCCGGGAACGCTCAGGGCGTCCGAACGGATTTAGTCCAAACGTGCGAGGTGTTACGCGCCGAGGCCCGGGCGCGTCGAGCGGGTTACCCTAGGGGCAGCGGGAAGGATTGTCAAATACGGTCGGACAACCCGCCGCACTACAGCAAATGCCCGAAGGCCAGGCGCGCGGCGGCGAGGTCCAGGGAGGCATGCCCCACGCTCTTGTAGAACACCGGGCCGGTCAGCTCCAGGCGTTCGGTCACGGCCTCCAGGGGGGTGACGTCCTTCCAATCCGCCCCGGCCAGGATCAGGTCCCCGGCTTCGGTGCGGGCGGCGTCCAGGTCGTCCACGAACAGGCGGCAGCGACGAACCAACGCGGCGGGCACTTCGGCCCTGTCGGCATGGAAGGAGCCCACTGCGGCGATGAAGGCGTCCTCCCGGACGTTTTCCGGCACCACCGGGGTGGGGCTGGTGGTGGCGGCCACGATCAGCGAGGCGCGGGCGGCGGCCTCCTCCGCGCTGGCCACGGCCGTGGCCGGGATTCCCAGCTCCGAGAGCCTGTCCGCCATGGCCTCGGCCCTGCTCAAACGCAGGGAGCAGACGTGCACCCGCTCCACGCCGAGCCCTTCAGCGAAGGCCAGGGCGTGGGCCATGGCCTGCACGCCAGCGCCCAGCACCAGCAGTTCCCCGCCCGGATGAGGGGCCAGGCGCGTGGCCGCCAGCAGCGTTGCGGCGGCGGTGCGCCGGGCCGTGGCCTCGGGGCCGTCGAGCATGCCCAGGCGGCGGCCCGTCCTGGCGCACATGGCCACCACCTCGCCGTGCAGCAGCGGCAGGCCCTTGTCGGCGTTGCCCGGGTGCAGGGTGACCAGCTTGGTCACGGCCATCTCCCCGTCGGAGGCGGGCATGGCCAGCAGCACGCCCGCGCCGGGCAAAGGCATGTGCAGCCGCTCCGGCGCGGTCACCCGACCGGCGGCCTTGGCGGCCAAAACCCCGGCCACGGTCCTCGCCAGAGGCGTGAACGGAAGCAACTCGGCGGTGCGCTCGGCGTCGGCGGTCGTCATGCGGCTTCCTCCTCCCCACCCTTCTTGCGTTTGAGCCAGTTCTGCAACTGGTCGAGGTAGGTGTAGAACACCGGGGTCAGGTAGAGCGTCACCACCTGGGAGATGGCCAGGCCGCCCGCCACCGAGAGGCCCAGGGGCTGGCGGGCCTGCCCGCCCGCGCCGTAGGCCATGGCGATGGGCATGATGCCCGCGATGGCGGCAACGGTGGTCATCATGATGGGCCGGAAACGGGTGAGGCAGCCCTCGAACACGGCATCCGTGGGGGACTTGCCATGCTTTTCGGCCTCGATGGCGAAGTCGATGACCATGATGGCGTTCTTCTTCACGATGCCGATCAGCATGATGATGCCCACGAAGCCGTAGAGGTCCAGTTCGCGCCCGAAGACGATCAGCGCCACCAGGCCGCCCAGGGCCGCCGAGGGCAGGCCCGAGAGGATGGTGATGGGGTGCACGAAGCTCTCATAGAGCACGCCCAGGATGATGTAGATGACCACCACGGCCAAGAGCAGCAGGAAGGGCACGCTGGCCGCCGACTGCTTGAACGCCGTGGCCTGGCCCTCGAAGGTGCGGCTGATGTCGCCCGGGAGCTCCTTGTCGGCCAGCTCGGTGATGGCGTTCACCGCCTGGCCCAGGGAGTAGCCCTCGGCCGTGTTGAAGGAGATGGTCACCGAGGTCAGCTGGCCGGTGTGGTTCACCGTGATGGGCCCGACGCCTTCCTCCAAGGCCACCAGGTTGGCCAGCGGGACGAGCTTGTCCTTGTTCTTGTCCTTGTTGTTCTCCAGGTCGGGCTGCACGTAGAGCTTGGAGAGCAGGCCCGGGTCGCGCTGGAACTCGGGGTCCACCTCGATGACCACGCGGTAGGTGTCCGTGGTGGCGTAGATGTTCGATATCTGGCGCGCGCCGTAGGCCGACCACAGCGCCGTCTCGATGGCCTTGGCCGAGATGCCGTAGCTGGCGGCCTTGTCGCGGTCGATGCGCAGCATCACCTGGGGGCCGTCTATCTGCATGTCGGAGTTGACGTCGCGCAGTTCCGGCAGCGCGCGCATCTTGTCCTCGAGCTGGCGGGCCGTGGCGTAGAGCTTGTCCACCTCGGGGGAGAGCAGCGTGAACTGGTAGAGCGCGCGCGTGGAGCGCCCGCCGATCTGGATGGCGGGCGGGTTGAACATGAACAGCCGCAGGTCCTTGATGGAGGAGAGCTTGGCGCGCAGGGTGTTCAGCACGCCGTTGATGTCCTCCTTGCGCTCGTGCGCGGGCTTGACCAGCGTGAAGAAGGCCGCGTTGTTCATGGAGGTGTTGGGGCCGCCCACGCCCACGATGCCCACCATCTTGCGCACGTTCTCGTCGGCGGAGACGATCTCCGCCACGCGCAGGATGCGCTCCTTCATGGACTCGAAGGAGGCGCTCTGCTCGGCCATGGCGTAGCCGTAGATGAAGCCCGCGTCCGTGGTGGGGATGAAGCCCGTGGGCACCTTGGTGAACGTCCAGCCCGTGAGCGCCAGGATGCCGAAGCTTGCCATGAGCGTGGCGAAGCGGTGGCGCAGCACGAAGCGCAGGGAGACCTCGTACCCGCGCTCCATGGCCGAGAAGATCCTGCCGGAGTGGCCCACCGTGCCCTGGCGCAGGAACTGGCTGCAGAGCATGGGCGTGAAGGAGAGCGTGACGAAGCCCGAGACGATGATGGCGATGGTGATGGTCACCGCCAGCTCGTTGAGGATGCGGCCCAGGATGCCCGCCATGAACATGATCGGGATGAACACCACCGCCAGGGAGAGCGTCATGGACACGATGGTGAAGCCGATCTGGCGCGCGCCGTCCAGGGCGGCCTGCATGGGCGGCTTGCCCATCTCCATGTGGCGCACGATGTTCTCGAGCATGACGATGGCGTCGTCCACGATGAAGCCCACCGCCAGGGTGAGCGCCATGAGCGAGAGGTTGTCCAGGGAGAAGCCCATCTGCTTCATGACCGCGAACGTGCCGATGATGGCCGCCGGGATGGCCAGGCTGGAGATGACAGTGGCGCGTGCGTTCTTGAGGAACAGGAACACCACCACGACCACCAGGGCGATGGACAGGGCCATGGTGAACTTCACGTCCTGCACGGACTCGCGGATGGTGTCCGAGCGGTCGTACATGACCTCGAACTCCACGGACTGGGGCAGCGTGGCCTTGATGGCGGGCAGCAGGGCCTTGATGTCGTCCACCACGCGGATGGTGTTGGTGCCGGGCTGGCGGCGCACGGCGATGGTCAGCGAGGGCGTGGTGTTGTGGTAGGAGGCGTTCTTGTCGTTGATGGTGGAGTCCACCGCGGTGCCCACGTCGGAAAGGCGGATGGGCTTCTCGCCCCTCCAGGCGATGACCTGGTTGATGTACTGCCGGGCGTTCATGAGCATGCCCTTGGCCTTGATGGTGAAGAGCTTCACCTGGCCGTAGAGCGAGCCCGTGGGCAGGTTCACGTTCTCCGACACGAAGGCGTCCGCCACCTGGTTGATGGAGAGGTTGTAGGCGGCCAGCTTGTCGGGGTCCACCCGGATGCGCGGGGAGTAGGTCTGGTCGCCGTAGATGGCCACCTGGGCCACGCCGGAGATCATGGAGATTCGCTGGGAAACGAAGGTCTTGGCGTAGTCCGTGAGCTTGTACAGCGGCAGCGTGGAGGAGCGCATGCCGATGTAGAGGATGGGCGTGTCCGCCGGGTTGACCTTCTGGTAGGTGGGCGGGTTGGGCAGGTTGGAGGGCAGGTAGCCGCTGGCCGCCGAGATGGCGGTCTGCACGTCCGAGCCCGCGCCGTCGATGTTCCGGTTGAGCTCGAACTGCAAAATGATGGTGGTCTGCCCCAGGGTGTTCACCGAGTTCATGGAGGTGATGCCCGCGATGGTGGCGAACTGCTTCTCCAGGGGGGTGGCCACGGATGAGGCCATGGTCTCGGGGTCCGCGCCGGGCAGGCTGGCCACCACCTGGATGGTGGGGAAGTCGATGGCCGGCATCTCGGAGACGGGCAGCGCATCGTAGGCTGTGAGGCCCAGGAACAGCAGGCCGAAGGTGATGAGCGCCGTGGCGATGGGGCGCTTTATGAAGATGTCGGTCATTGCTGGGCTCCGGCTCCCTGGACGGTGACGGCCCCGCCCGGGGCCACCCGGATCACGCCGTCGGAGATGATGGTCTCGCCCGGTGCCACGCCCTCGAGGATCACGACCTCCCTGCGCCCGACCATCCTGCCGGTGGTCACCTTGCGCAGCTCCGCGGTGGACTTGTCCGAGACCACGAACACGAAGGAGCCGTCCTGCCGGGTCATCACCGCGTCGGAGGGGATCACGGTGCGGCCCTTCTCCACGGTGAGCACGGCCTGCATGTTGACGAACTGGCCGGGCCAGAGCGCGAGTTCCTTGTTCTCGAACTGGGCCTGGATCATTATCATGCCGGTCTGCACGTCCACCGCGTTGTCGATGGCCGTGAGCACGCCGCGCTCCTTGATGTCGTTCTCCTCCTTGGGGACGCGGGCCGTGACGGGCACGGTCTCCTTGCCGAACCAGGAGCGCACCAGGGGCAGGTCCGCCTCGTTGACGGAGAAGCGCACCAGCACGGGCTGCACCTGGTTGATGGTGGCGATGGCCGTGGTGTTGGCGCTGACGATGTTGCCGGGCTTCACGTTCTGGTAGCCGGCAGCGCCAGATACGGGCGAGGTGATGCGGCAGTAGGCCAGGTTGATGCGCGCGGTCTCCAGCGCGCCCTGGTCGGAGCGGACCTGCTGCCAGCCGGACTCGAAATCGGTGCGCTTCTGCTCGTAGTCGTCCCGGCTGACGACCTCCTTCTGCACAAGGTCCTTGTAGCGCAGGTAGTCCCGCCCGGCCTGGTCCGCCTTGGCCCAGTCGCGCTTGAGCGCGCCCAGGGCCTCGGCCACCTTGGCCTCGAAGGGCTTGGGGTCGATGACGGCGAGCAGGTCACCCTCGCGGACGATGGCCCCTTCCTTGAAGTCGACCGACTTGAGCAGGCCCGTGACCTGCGGTGTCACCGTGACGGTGCGCATGGCCACCACGTGGCCGATGCCGTTGACCACCACGGGCGCGTCCTTGACTTGGGCCTTGACCGCGCCCACAGGCACCGGCCTGGCCTGAGGAGGCTCGGCCTTTTTCTGGCATGCGGAGCAGACGACGACGAACAACAACAGCAGTGCGGACAGTCTCATTTTCACCTGGGAATCCCCGGAGCAGCGATTTCAGCGCGAATTAACCGTTTTGCCACCGCACGTCCAGCGATCCCCATAGGACACGAAGCGTTTCATCCAGGGAACACAGCCCTTGTGCTTGCGGGCGGGCCACGGTAAGGCAGCGTCGAAGCGCGCCGCGGTCCCGGCGCAACACTCCAACCACATCGGCAGCTATGGGCAAGTTCATATCATTTCTGTTGTTGATCATCCTCGCGGGTGCCGGCGTCGGCGCGTACTACTTCACGCGGGACATGGCCGCCCCGGAGGTGCAGCTCACCCCGGACAGGCCCGCCACGGGCAGCAAACGGGAGTTCGCCGTCACCGCCGGCGACGAAGGCTCCGGCG
This sequence comes from Fundidesulfovibrio agrisoli, assembly GCF_022808715.1. Taxonomy (GTDB): domain Bacteria; phylum Desulfobacterota; class Desulfovibrionia; order Desulfovibrionales; family Desulfovibrionaceae; genus Fundidesulfovibrio; species Fundidesulfovibrio agrisoli. The sequence continues at coordinate 45,284 of NZ_JAKZKX010000014.1, read as the reverse complement.
TGCGCACCCTGAAGGTCTCCGTTCTGCAAGGCCAGAAGGAAACCACCATCATCCAGAAGACCTACGACCCGGCCCCCAAGTCCATCCAGGAGAAGTTCACCCTGGAGCAGGCCGGGCTGCGCGAAGGCCAGTTCGACATCGTGGTCGTGGTCGCGGACAAGTCCGTGTTCAATTTCGGCGCGGGCAACACCACCCGCATCAGCAGGACCATGAACCTCGACAACCGCGCCCCGGTGATCAACGTGCTCTCCCAGGCGCACATCATCAAGCAGGGCGGCGCTTGCGGCGTGGTCTACCAGGTCAACAAGGACGTGGAGCGCTCCGGCGTCATGGTCGGCGACATGTTCTTCCCCGGCTACAAGCTCGATACCGGCAACTACGCCTGCATCTTCGCCTTCCCCTGGAACATGGACCCCTCCCGCTTCCAGCCCCGCCTCTTCGCCGAGGATTCGGCCGGCAACGAGCGCAGCATCTCCTTCCGGTACCAGGCCCGCGCCACCAAGTTCAAGCACGACAACCTGAACGTGGGCGACGAGTTCCTGCAGGCCAAGATGCCCCAGTTCGAGACCATGTACCCCGACATCAAGGACCCCGTGGCCCTCTACGTGAAGGTCAACCGGGACGTCCGCAAGGAGAACGTGGCCAAACTCTTCGAGTTCGCCTCCAAGACCTCCCCCAAGATGCTCTGGGACGGCGCCTTCCTGCGCCTGCCCAACGCCGCGCCCAGGGCGGGCTTCGGCGACGGCCGCTCCTACTTCTACAAGAACCAGAAGATCGACGAGGAGACCCACCTCGGCGTGGACCTGGCCTCCCTGGAGAACGCCCAGGTGCCCGCCGCCAACAACGGGCGGGTGGTGTTCACCGGGTTCTTCGGCATCTACGGCAACGCCGTGGTGCTGGACCACGGTTGGGGCCTGCAGACCATCTACTCGCACCTGAGCCAGATTCGCGTGAAGGAAGGCGACGAGGTGAAGAAGGGCGACATCCTGGGCAACACGGGCGCGACGGGCCTGGCCGCGGGAGACCATCTGCACTTCGGCATCATCCTGCAGGGCATCGAGGTGCAGCCCATCGAATGGTGGGACCCCCACTGGATCAAGGACAACATAACAGGCAAGTTCCAATAGGCCTGCCGCTTTCCCGGCGCACGCGGCCGGCATCTGATATGCCGCCGCGTGCGCCCGAACGCAGACGCCACGCATAACGACTGCATTCCCCGCCGACGCATCACCCCCTCAATAGAACATCCCGCCCGCTTCACGGCGGCAGCACCGCAGCCACTTTCCCGTTGACAGCCACGACACCGGGAAGTAATTCAGCGGAGATAGAATATTCGCTACACTAGCATCCGACACCGTCCGGCATGATTCTCGCGCCGCGCACGGCGTCCTTGCCATACAGGAGTCACTCATGACCTTGGGTTCACGCGCAGGTTCCACCCTCGCCCTGGCGGCGTTCGCCCTGGCTCTCACGTTGCTGGCGGCGTCCGCGTCCCTGGCGCAGACCGTGGCGCAGACCCCGGAGCAGCCCCTGCCCGGCGGGCCGCCCATCGGCAAGCCCACCATGACGCAACCCCTCCCCGGCTCCGAACCGATCCAGACCGCCCCCCGGCAGCCCGAGCCCGCCGCCCCTCCGGCCCAGACGGCCATCCAGCCCATGCAGAAGACGCCGCCCACACCCGGCGCCAAGGTGCCGACGCCACTGAACGAGGCCACGCTCCCCAGCAACGAGACCATGGTCACGCTGAACTTCGACAGCGTGGACATTCGATCCTTCATTAAATATATCAGCCAGATATCCGGCAAGAACTTCGTGATCGACGATGCCGTGAAGGGCAACGTCTCCGTGGTTTCGCCCCAGGCCATCTCCGTCAAGGACGCCTACAAGGTCTTCGAGTCCGTGCTGGAGGTCAACGGCTACACCACGCTGCCCTCGGGCAAGTACACCAAGATCGTGCCCTCCAAGACCAGCCGCACCCGTAGCATGGAGACCGTTGAAGGCGGCAGGGAGACCGCCGGACAGCCCGACGACCGCATGGTCACCCAGGTGATCGCCCTGCGCTACATCCGCTCCCCCGAGGTCCGCAAGGTGCTGACCCCCATGGTCTCCACCGACGGCCTCATCGCCGACTACCCCGAGACCAACACGCTGGTGGTCACCGACTTCAAGCCCAACATCAACCGCCTGATCGCCATCATCTCCCAGATCGACGTGCCCGGGGCCAAGTCCGGCCTGTCGCTGGTCTCCCTCAAGTTCGCCCAGGCCTCCAAGGTGGCCCAGAAGATCGACAAGCTCATGGCCCAGGAGCCCAAGAAGGAAGGCGGCGGCACGCGCGTGGCCATCGTGCCCGACGAGCGCACCAACTCCCTGCTGGTGCTGGCCGAGCCGGACTACCTGGCCCAGGTCAAGACCCTGGTGGCCAAGCTGGACGTGCCCAACGTCAAGAGCCAGGGCAACTTCCGGGTCTACCACCTGCAGCACGCCGACGCCGAGAACCTGAGCAAGGTGCTCACCGACCTCTTGAGCAAGGGCGGCTCCGCCGGCACCACCGAGGGCGGAAAGCCCGCGCCCATCGTCTCCGACACGGTGCGCTTCGTGGCGGACAAGTCCACCAACAGCCTGCTCATCACGGCCGACCAGGAGGACTTCCCCTTCATCAACGACGTTCTGGGCAAGCTCGACATCCCCCGCAAGCAGGTCTACGTGGAGGCGCTCATCATGGAGGTCTCCACCGACAAGGCCTTCAGCTTCGGCGTGGACATCAACGTGGCCAACAGGCAGGCCGCGCTGGGCGACTCCAGCAAGGGCGGCCTGATCTTCGGCTCCTCCAACCCGGCGGGGTACCAGTCGGTATACAACTCCTCGGGCTCGCTCATCCCGCCCGCGGGCCTTGCCCTGGGCGCGGTGGCCTTCCCGGTGAAGGTGGGCGAGGTGATCTACTCCAACCTGCAGGTGCTGGTGAACGCCGCCAAGACCGACAACAGCTTCAACATCATCTCCACCCCGCAGCTCATGACCCTCGACAACGAGGAGGCCACCATCACCGTGGCCGAGAACCGCCCCTTCCTCACCGCGCAGGACGTGGGCCAGAGCACCACCGACAAGACTTTCCAGCGCTTCGACTACAAGGACGTGGGCACAACCCTGAAGGTGACCCCGCAGATCAACGAGGGCAACACCATAAAGCTCAAGATCAAGCAGGAGACCAGCCGCGTCGACGAAACCGTCACGCAGCAGACCGGCACCCTCCAGCCCACCACGCGCAAACGCCTCACCGAGACCACCGTCCTGATAAAGGACGGACAGACCATCGTGCTCTCGGGCCTCATCGGCAAGAGCCGCAGCGAAGGCCACAGCAAGGTGCCCGGCCTGGGCGACATCCCCATCCTGGGCAACCTCTTCAAGAAGCGCTCCGAGGACGACCTCAAGACCAACCTCTTCGTGTTCATCACCCCGCGCATCGCAAGCACCGCGGAGATCAACTCGGAAATCCTGCGGGACAAGCGCGCCAACATCGACAGCGTGATCCACCTCACCCAGTCGACCATGCCGCCCATCCCCAAGGCGCCGGTGATGTTCGGCCCCATCGGCAAGGACCGCTAGCCCGGGCCATGAGCGTCCTGGATCAGGCCCTGCGCAAGGCCCTCGCCGGCCTCAAGGACAAGCTCCGCGTGGAGGAGCTGAAGGCCTCCGTGCTCGGTCGATTCCGGCCCCGCGCCGACGGGTCACGCCCCGGCGGGCCGGAAGCTTCCACTGAGGAAAACGGCGACGACGCGCAAGCCACCCTGCCCGAGGCGACACACGGCGCGCCACCCCCGGCCTGGGCGGCCGAGCTCTCCGCCAGGCTCGGCGTGGCCTGGCCGGAGCTGCGCATCCACCTGGCCGAATACTTCCGCACGGGCGGCCCCCTGGTGCCCCTGCTGGCCGGGCTCTCCAAGCGCGAAGAGGCCGAGGCCGCCAGGGTGCTGGCCGAAGTGCTCGGGCTGGAGTTCCGCAGCGCGCCCGCCTTTGAGCCCCAGGACGTGGAGCGCCTGCGCCGCACCCCCCTGGCCTACCTCAAGAACCAGCTCGTGGCCCCGGCGGGCCCCGTGGAGAACATGCTGCTCTACACCGCCGACCCTCTGCGCACGGAGCTCCACGGCGACATGGCCCGCATGTTCGGCGCACAGGTGGTGCACCCGGTGGTGGTGCCCGCCCAGGCCCTGATCGACGCGCTCAACAACGTCTTCGGCCAGGCCGAGGAAGACGCCCTGCCCATGATGGACGACTCCAGCCTGGACGATTTCTCCGCCCCGCCGCCCGACAGCCTCTCCACCGCCGACCTCCTGGACGAAACCAGCAACTCCCCCGTCATCAAGCTGGTGAACCTGCTGCTCACCCAGGCCGTGAAGGACCTCTGCAGCGACATCCACCTGGAGCCATACTCCAACACCTTCAAGATCCGCTTCCGCCTGGACGGCGTGCTCTACGACTTCAAGGTGCTGGACAAGCGCTGGCACGCGCCCGTGGTCTCCCACGTGAAGATCCGCTCCAAGCTGGACATCGCGGAGAAGCGCCTGCCTCAGGACGGCAGCTTCGACGTGCGCCTGGGCAACCGCAACGTGGACATCCGCGTCTCGGTGTTCCCCACCAAATTCGGGGAGCGCGTGGTCATGCGCCTGCTGGAGAAGAACTCCCGCGTGCTCTCCCTGGAGGAGCTGGGCCTTTCCTCGAGGCATTTCGGCATCTTCAAGGATCTCGTCACTCTGCCCCACGGCATCATCCTGGTCTCCGGGCCCACGGGCAGCGGCAAGTCCACCACGCTCTACGCGGCCATGAACGAGATCAAGTCCTCCGACAAGAACATCCTGACCATCGAGGACCCCGTCGAGTACCAGCTGGACGGCGTGGGCCAGATGCAGGTGAACACCAAGATCGACCTGACCTTCGCCAGCGGCCTGCGCTCCATCCTGCGCCAGGACCCCGACGTCATCCTGGTGGGCGAAATCCGCGACAAGGAGACCGCCCAGATCGCCTGCCAGGCCGCCCTCACGGGCCATCTGGTGTTCTCCACCCTGCACACCAACGACGCGGCTGGCTCCGTGACGCGCCTCATCGACTTCGGCATCGAGTCCTTCCTGGTGTGCTCCACCATGCGCGCGGTCATGGCCCAGCGACTGGTGCGCAAGCTCTGCACGCACTGCCGGGAGCCCTTCATCCCCACCCCGGAGCAGCTGCTGCGCCTGGGCAGCTCCGGCGAGTCGCTCCAGGGCCGCGAGATCTACCGCCACCAGGGTTGCAAGAACTGCATGAACACCGGCTTCAGGGGCCGTACATCCATCCACGAGCTGCTGGTGATGAACGAAGAGCTGGCCGAAACCGTGATGCACACCTCCGAGGCGGGGAAAATACGCCAGGTGGCCATCAACCACGGCATGCTCACCCTGCGCCAGGACGGCATCGAGAAGGTGCTGGCCGGAGTGACCACCATAGAGGAAGTCGTCAAGGCAACAGTCGTATAAATACAGATCGCACCAAAACAACAAGGACGGAAGAGATGCTTCTGTTTCGCGTGTTTCTGGCCGTGTGCTTCGCCGCCGTGATGTCTAGCGGATTCACCTCCAACGCGGAGGCAGCCTGGAAAACCGTCTCCCCCTCCGGTTATTCGGGTTCGACCTTCACCGGCATCTGGCAGCCCCAGCCGGGCCTGCGCTTCATTTCCGCCAGCAACGGCGCGATCATCCAGAATAACGGGACCAAGTGGACCGCTCTCCAGTCCCCCACGAACCAGAATCTCACGGCCGTCTGGGGCCAAGTCTACCAGAACAACGGCACCTCCGCGGCCAAGGTGAACCTCTACGCCGTTGGCAGCCAGGGGGCCATGCTCCACTACAACGCCTCGGGCTGGCAGTTGCAGAACAACGCCACCGTGCTCAAGCTCAACTCGGTCTGGGGGGCTTCCACCACGACCCCGGCCGGCCCCGCCATGGTGGCCACCGGGCAGGACGGCATCTTCGTCAACGACCTGATGGGGCAGAACAACTGGCGCCAAGTGTACCACCTCAACGGCGTCAATTTCCAGGGCCTCAGCGGCGACTCCCCTCGGCACGTGCTTGCGGGCGCGTCGGCGGGCAACATCTGGACCGGCGGCGGCAGCCAGCTCGAGTATTGGTACCCCTATCCCACGAACGGCAACCAGGACATCACCGCCATCTGGAGCGACGCCCCGGGCTCGTTCTACGCCGTCGGCAGCAGCGGGCTCGCGCTGCACGGCAACGGGAGCGTCTGGCAGAGCATGTCCACCCCCACCAGCAGAACCTTGCGCGCGGTATGGGGCACCAGCGCCAGCAACGTGTACGCCGTGGGCGACCAGGGCACCATCCTGCGCTTCGACGGCAACGCCTGGAACCTTGAAACCAGCAACACCACGCAGGACCTGCTGGGCGTGTGCGGCAGCTCCGCCAGCGACGTGACCGTGGTGGGCGCCAACGGCACCGTGCTCAACAACGGCGCATCCCTGAACCACGCCACACTTGCCGCGGCCCTGGCCATCCTGCTGGGCCAGTAGAATCCTCATGAGCCTCACCGCCGGAAGGCGCGCCCTTCCGGCGGTGGCGGCCATCCTCCTGGGCCTGGCGGCCCGCTTCAGCGAATTCCAAGCCTGGGATTCCCCCTGGCTCAGCTGGGAGGGCCTGCCCCTGCTGCCCAGCTTCGACGCCTACGGCTGGCTGGCCGGGGCCGCCTGCGTGGGCCGCCTGGCCGGGGAGCCGCTCTCCATGCTGTTGGCCGCGCTGCACCGGCTGACAGGCCTGCCCCTGGAAGTCCTCGGGTTCTGGCTCCCCGCGCTGCTGGCCCCGCTGGCGGCATGGCCCGTGGCCCGGCTGTGCAGCCTGGCCCAGGTCCCGGAGGCGGCCCTGACGGCTGGCGCGGCCACGGTGCTTGCCCCGGCCTACCTCTACCGCACGCGGCTGGGCTTCTGCGACACGGACATGCTCGTGCTGCCCCTGCTCTGCGGCTGCGCCTGGGCCCTGGGTTCCTGGGCGGCCCGCCTGGGGGATGACTCCGGGAAGGGTTCCAACGCCCCCGCTCTGACCAGGGCGGTCGCGGCAGGCGCGCTGCTGGCCCTGACCTGCGCGGCGTACCCCAGCGGCAGGGTGGTGGCGGCGGGCATGGCCGTCTGCGCCCTGGCCGCGGCGTCCTGCCTGGGCGTGCGCTCGTTGCGCAGCGTGCTGCCGGGCGCTGGCCTGTTCGCCGTTGCCGTGGGCCTGGGGTTCTGGCCCTTCGCCTTCGCTGCCGTGTTGCTGGGGGCCTGGGTGCGCCTGCCCGCCACTCTGCGCCCGCGCGGCAGGCTGCGCGCCGCCTTGCTGCTGCTGGCCGGGTGCGCCCTGGCGGCGGTCCTGGCCTATTCGCTCCCTTCCATCTGGGAGAAGCTCCGGGCCATGCTGTTCTTCTTCGCCAAGCTGCCCGGCCAGACGACGATGCCGGGCCAGACGCCCCTGCCGGGAGCCTCCCCCAGCCTGCTGGAGGCCCAGACCCCCGACCTGCCGGAGACTCTGCGCCAGGCCGGTTTCCACTGGATACTGGCCGCCGCGGCTGCCCCAGGCTACCTGTGGGCCCTGTTCCGCGCGCCCGTCCTGCTGCCAACGCTGCCCCTGGCGCTGCTTGCGGCCTCATCGCCATGGCTAGGCGTCCGCTTCGCCATGTACGGCGGACCCGCGCTGGGCCTGGGCCTGGCGGCGGGAGGGGCGCTGCTGGCCGGTGCAATGCGGCTGGGCTCCTGGGCCGGGAGGGGCATGCAGGCGGCATTGCTCGCCGTGCTGGCTGTCCTCGCGGCCAGGGACGCGGCTACCCTCGTCCCCTTGCCGGTGTTGAGCCCCCGGCACGCGCAGGCGCTGTCGCACTTGCGGACCATGGTCCATCACGAAGCCCAGGTCTGGACCTGGTGGGACTACGGCTACGCGGCCCAACACCTCGCGGGGCTGCGCACCTTCGCCGATCCGGGCAACAACGGCGGCGAGGTGCTCTATCTGCAATCCATGGCCCTGGCCGCCCCTGACGACGCCAAGGCCGCCCGGGCCATGCTGCTGGCGGCGCGCACGCAGGCGTCCGGGCCGCCCCCCGCGCCCTGTCCCCGTTGGTGCGCCCCGTTCGGCCTGGCCTGCGTCCCCCCGAACCCCGATGCTTTCTTTCCCCTGGCCGGGAAGGACCTCGCCGCAACCCGCGCCGTGCTGGCTTCCCTGGACGCCCCTCTGCCGCCCGGCCCCCTCGGTGCGAATTTACCGGAGCAGTACCTCGTGGTCTCCTGGGAGGCGCTGCGCACCGCGCGCTGGCCCCTGGCCTTCGCCGCCTGGGACCCGCAGGCCCCGCAGCCGGGAGCCGGCCCGTTCCCCTTCCTGGCCCTGAAGCCCAAAAGCATCGACCTGGATAACGGCGTGATTGAACTCGAAGAGGGCGTGTTCCCCCTGGATGGCATTCTTATCCGCAACGCCTCGGGCAAGGGCGCGTCGCGCCACTGGAACCGGCCCGGGGCTGCGTTCGCCGCGCTGAACCTGGGCAACCAGGAGCTAATCGTCATGGACGAACGCTCTCGTGAGAGCGCTGCCGCGCGCCTGCTGCTGGACGATCCGCCCGGCGCGGAATCGCCCTTCGAACTGGTGGACGACGGCGCGCCCTGGGTGCGCGTCTACAGGCTGCGCGCACAGCTCGGCGAAACCGTTGACATTCCCTCCGGGCCGTCGGAACATGCGCCCTGATCCCGAAACCTCCACCCGCATTCTGTCACGGTAACGCCCATGCAGCACAGATTCCTGAGCCGGATCGAATTCGTCGGCGGCCTCAACGTCGAAGGTTTCGCGGTGGACCAGGACGCGCCCGAGCGTGTGCTCACGGTGCTGGCCGTGGAGGACGGCGCGGTGCTGGCCTCGGCCCGGGCGGACACCCCCCGGCCGGACCTCAAGGCCCAGGACATCGGCTCCGGGCATGGCGGCTTCCTGCTGCGCCTGCCCCTGCGCCTGGCCGACGGGCGGGAGCACAGCGTGCGCATCCGCCTGGAGGACGGCCGCGAGCTGAACGGCAGCCCGGCCCTGATCGCCCTCCCGGCCCGTGGGCTTCGGGCCCTGCTGCGGGGCACCGCGGATGAGCTTGGGCGCATCGCGCCGGAACAGGCCCGGCGGCTGCTGCACGCGGCGGACATGGTGGGCAGGCTGGAGGAGCGCGCGCCCCAATCCCTGGATTTCTCCGACTGGCCTGACTACCGCGCCCTGATGCTGCCCGAATTGCTAGCAGACTTGCGAAGCGGCAGCAGCGCCGCGCCCGGCCCCGCCGTGGCTGCGATCCGCATGGGCGGCGATGCCGGGCAGGCCCTGGAGGCCCTGCGCGCCCAGACCGTTGCGCCGGGCGCGGCCGTCCAGTTGGGCGGCGACGCCCCCTTCTCGCCCGGCGTCCCGCACGTGCCGGACAGCCCAGCGGCCCTGTCGCAAGCCCTGGATCAGCTGGGCGCGGCGCATGACACCCCCGTGTTTTTGGCGGGACCGGGCGTCAGCTTGGACCCGCACGCCCTGGAGGCATTCTCCCTGGCCCTGCGCGAGCATCCCCTGGTTTACAGCGACCACGAGGCCCCGGCCGCTCCGAACCAGCCGCCCCTGCCCCGGCTCAAGCCCGCCTGGGACTACGACCTCCAGCTCTCCACCGGCTACACCGGCGGCGTGCTGGGAGTGCGCGCCGGGCTGCTGCGCGGCCTGCCCGCAGGCGCTGATTGGGCGGACCTGCCCCTGCTGCTCCTTGAGCGCCTGGGCGGCGCGGCCCCCGCCCACCTGCCCCTGCCTCTCTGGAGCAGGCTGACGCCGGCCCCCGCGCCGGACCTCCAGGCCGTGCGCCGCCATCTGGCCAGGACCGCACCGTCGGCCCAGGCCTGCGAAGGCCCCGGCGGGACCATCCGCGTGGAGTGGCCCCTGCCTCCAGGCCCCAGCCTGACCTGCGTGCTGCCCACCAAGGATCAGCCCGCCCTGCTGCGCCAGTGCCTGAACAGCCTGCGGGGCCTAGCCGTCGCGGCCATTCCCCTGGATGTGGTGGTGGTGGACAACGGCAGCGCCCTGCCTGAGGCTCTGGCTTTGTTGGCCGAGCTGGAGGCCACGCCGGGCGTCCACGTGGTGCGCGCGCCCGGGCCGTTCAACTACTCCAGGCTGGCCAACGCAGGGGCGGGCCACGGTGCGGGCTCCGTCCTGGCGCTCCTGAACGACGACCTGCTCTTCCCGGCAGATCCTTCAGGGGGCTGGCTGCGCCACGTGCTGGGTCACTTCTCCCGGCCGGATGTTGGCGTGGTCGGCGTGAAGCTGCTCTATCCCGACGGGCTGGTGCAGCACGCGGGCATGACTCTGGGGCCGGACGCCACGGCCGTGCACGCCTTCCGCCACTGTGCGGGCACCGAGCCCGGCTACATGGGCCTGGCCGCCGCAACCCGGCAGTGCTCCGCCGTCACGGGAGCCTGCCTGTTCACGCCCCGGGCGCTCTTCAAACGCCTGGGCGGGCTGGACGAGCACGAACTGGCCGTGACCTTCAACGACGTGGACTACTGCCTGCGCGTGCGCCAGCAAGGCTTGCGCACCGTGTGCACGCCCCACGCCTGGGCCTGGCACCTGGAGTCCGCCAGCCGGGGCGCGGACGACTCCCCCCGCAAGCTGGCCCGCGCCTCGCGGGAGCTGGCCCTGTTCGCCGAGCGCTGGGGGGCCTTCCTGGAGGACGACCCGCACTACCACCCCCTGCTGGGCCGCCGGGGCCTGCCCTACCTGGGCCTGCGCTTCCCGCTGCCTGTCGCCGGCCATCTGGGCCGCCCGCGCTGAACGCATGAAAAAGGCCGCGCCCTTTCGGGACGCGGCCTTCGCGCGGTCAGTGCGCGATGAATCTCGACACCAATGACAGCCCGCTCAAAAACGCGCCGGCAAGGCGCGGGGAAAAGCCGGGGCCGAAGCGTATTGCGCATTCGTGAGGGGCTGGCTTTTCAGCCGCAACGCGGCCAGGGCGGAATTTTCAGCGGGCTGCTAGAAGCCCAGGTCTTCGTTGACGAGAACCACCACGGTCCGCTCCTTGGGGGCGGACTTCACGGTGATCGTCCAGGTGTTGCAGATGCGCTCGGGGGAGTGGCAGTCCTCGCAGCGGTGGGTGGACACGCAGGGCGTCTTCCTGCTCAGGCGCGCCGCGTTCACCGGGGCCGCCAGGGAGCGGATGTGCTCCATGGCCGAGAATTCGTCGGGGCAGAGCTTGTTGCGCCCGGCCACCACGATGACCTTCTTGGGGCCGAAGGTCAGGGATGCCACGCGGTTGCCGGTGCCGTCCAGGTTCACCAGCGCGCCCTGCTCGGTCACGGCGTTGGTGCTGGTGATGAACAGGTCGGCCAACAGGGCCTGCCTGCGCAGCTCCACCATCTCGGCGGGGGGCAGGGAATAATTGTAGGTGTCGAAAATCTTGAGGCCGGGCACGGCCTTGACCGCTTCATAGATGCCGTTCTCGGCCAGGGTCATGGAGCCCCCGAAGGAGACTGAGCCGGGCTTGCACTCGGGCAGCAGCGTGCCCAGAATGAGCTCCTTGGCATCCTTCGCGGTTTCAACCACGTGGGCGCCGAAATTGTTCTTGCGCAGCGCCTTGGCGGTTTCCTCCAGACGGCTCTGATGGAATTCCTTCAGTTTTGGATGCATGGTGAGTCCTTGTTGACAGAAGGTGTTATGGGTTTTACCACTCCAGGGCCTGTAGCCCCGCGCGGGAAGGAAGTCCAGCCCGGGCGCGGGCCGCTTGACGAAACCGCGCTTTCCGGCTATGAAGCCAAGTTCCTTTTTTCAATACGATATGGAGAAGACTCATGAGCAAGAGAACCTACCAGCCGTCCAACACCCGGCGCAAGAGGACCCACGGTTTCCTGGTGCGCTCCCGCACGAAGAACGGGCAGGCCATCATCCGCCGCCGCAGGGCCAAGGGCCGCAAACGCCTGGGCGTCTAGAATTTCCAAAGGCCTTTCACCTCGTCAAGCGCCAGCAATTCCTGGACTGTTACGAGCGAGGCCGACGCTACCACACCAAGGGTTTCATCCTTTTCGTGCTCGAACGGCCAGCCCGCGCCGACCATTGGCGGCTTGGGCTGGCCGTGAGCAAGAAAACCGGCCATGCGGTGCTGCGGAACCGGGTGAAAAGGCTCCTGCGGGAATTCTTTCGACTCCACGGCCCTGAAATTCCGGACGGAATCGACATCGTGGCTGTTCCGAAAAAACATCTGGACGCATCCGGCCTGACGCTTGAGCTCCTCACTGTGGACCTCATGCCGGCAATCGCCAAAATCCAGGCCAATCAGGAACGCCAGCCACGGCCGGAACCGGCCTGAGGCCGCACGGGCCGCCTCCAGGGGCTTTCGGGCTCCATTGTCCAGGCTGCGAGGCCTGGTTCGGGATACTATGCAAAGGCTTATTTTGGCTCTTATAGCCATGTACCGGTATTGCCTTTCCCCTTTGATTCCCGGGCATTGCCGGTTCACACCCTCCTGTTCCGAATACGCGCGCGAGGCCGTCGTCATGCACGGCGCGTTGCGCGGCTCCCTGCTGGCCGCCTGGCGGCTTCTGCGGTGTCAGCCCTTGTGCAGACCCGGCTACGATCCCGTCCCCCACAACCTGAGCTGGCACGCGTTCACCGCGCGGCGCCGCGAGCGGCTTGCCGCGAAATAGGATGTTCACGTCATGGAAAACAACAAGCGCGTCCTGATCGCCATCGTCCTGTGCCTGGGCGTCCTGATCGCCTGGCAGTATTTCTTCCCGCAGTACAGCATGGTCCAGAAGGCCCCGCAGCAGGAGGCCGCGCAGAAGAAGCCCGACGCCGCCCCGGCGGGCAAGCCCGCCGGCAAGCCCGACGCCACCCTGGCCGCCGCCGAACCCATGACCGGCACGCCCATCGTGGTCAGCACCCCGCTGTACAAGGCCACCCTGCTCAGCTCCGGCGGCGTGCTCCAGCACTTCACGCTGAACAATTTCAAGCTGACCCTGGCCAAGAACTCCCCCAACATGGACCTCACCGAGGAGGCCGCCGCCAAGGCCCCCCTGGGCCTCATCGTTGACGGGCAGGCCACCTGGCGCACCGTGAACTGGGCCACCGACGCCAAGGACACCTCCCTGGCCAAGGGCCAGTCCGCCACGCTGGTTTTCACCGGCACCCAGAACGGCCTGGAGATCAAGCGCGAGCTGACCTTCCACGCCGACACCTACCTGATCGACGAGGCCGTCACCCTGACCTCGCAGAGCGCCCAGACCTCCAGGCTGACCTTCACCCTGGCGGGCGGCAGCCTCACCGGCGGCGAAGCCAACTACAACCCCACCCGCGCCGCCTACCTGGACAAGAGCCTGGAAGAGATCACCAGCCTGGACAAGATCAAGGACGGCAAGGTGGTCGAGAGCGGCGGCAGGTGGGCCGCCGTGGAGAGCAACTACTTCATTTCCGCCGTGATCCCCAGCGGGGCCGCCGTGCTGAAGCTCCAGTACATCGACGGCATCACCCGCCTGGCCGCCGAGAAGGACAACATCGCCCTCGCCCCCGGCCAGCCCGTCAAGGTGGACAACAGCTACTTCCTCGGCCCCAAGGAGCGCGCCACCCTGGCCGCCGCCCCCGGCGACCTGAAGATCGCCCTGGACTACGGCATGTTCCACATCCTGGCCGAGGCCTGCCTCTGGCTGCTGGACCTGCTGCACGGCTTCGTGGGCAACTACGGCGTGGCCATCATCCTGCTGACGGTCATCATCAAGCTGCTGTTCTGGCCGCTCTCCCAGAAGAGCTACCAGTCCATGGAGAAGATGCGCAAACTCCAGCCCATGATGGCCGCCATCCGCGAGAAGTACCCCGACGACCGCAACAAGATGAACGAAGAGCTGATGCAGCTCTACAAGACCTACAAGGTCAACCCGGCGGGCGGCTGCCTGCCCATCCTGGTGCAGATCCCGGTGTTCTTCGGCCTGTACCAGGCGCTGCTCAACTCCATCGAGCTGCGCCACGCCCCCTTCATCGCGCATGTGCCCTTCACGGACATCCTCTGGCTGGCCGACCTCTCCGCCAAGGACCCCTTCTACGTGACGCCGCTGATCATGGGCGCCACCATGTTCCTGCAGCAGAAGATGTCGCCCCCTCCCGGCGACCCCACCCAGGCCAAGGTGATGATGTTCATGCCCGTGATCTTCACGTTCATGTTCCTGAACTTCCCCGCCGGTCTGGTGGTCTACTGGCTGGTGAACAACGTGCTCTCCATCACCCAGCAGTGGCTGCTCATGAAGGGAAGCACCGCTCCCGCCCCCAAGAAGGCTTAAGGAGCTTCCATGAGCGACTTCAACACGTTCACCGGGAAAACCGTCGACGACGCCATCAGCGAGGCGTGCCGGTTCTTCACCACGGAACGCGACAAGCTCGAGGTTGAGATCATCACCGGCGGCTCCACCGGCATCTTCGGGCTGGTGGGCAAGAAGAAGGCCCAGATCAAGGCCCGCCGCCGCCATGACCCGGCCGTGAAGGCCGCCATGTGCGAATGCGAGGAGGCCCCCAAGGCCGCCGCAGCTCCCGCGGCTGCGTCCGCCCCTGGGGCCGAGGCCCCGGCCGCCCCGGTATCCGCACAGGCTGCCGCACAGGCTTCGGGCGACGACTCCGCCGAGGCCGCGCCCGCCCCGCAGAAGGGCCGCGAGCCCAGGGGCCGCGGCGGTCGTGGCCAGCAGCGCAAGCCCCGCGAGGCCGCGCCAGCCCGGCAGGCAACGGAGGCATCCGGCGAGGAAGGCGCGGGAGAAGAGGCCGCCGCCCAGCCCCGCGAAGGGGGAGAAGGCCGCCGCTCCCGCTCCCGCAGGCCCAGGCGCGACCGCTCCCGTGGGGAGCAGGCCGCCCGTCAGCGCGACGAAGCCCGTCCGGAAGGTTTTGAGGCCTCCGGCCGCGACCTCTCCGACGCCGCCCTGGACGACGACCTGCCCGAAGGCGTGGACCAGACCCCGGCCTCCCAGGAACTCAAGGATCTGGCCTCCGAGATCATGCTGCGACTGCTGACCCCCATCCTGGAGCAGGAGCCCGCCATGGAGATCGAGGGCACGGCCAGCCGCCTGAGCGTCATCATCCAGGACGAGGAGCACTCCGGCCTGCTCATCGGCCGCGAGGGCCAGACCCTCGCCGCCCTGCAGTACCTGGCCAACCGCATCATGGCCCGCCGCTGGGAGAGCCCGGTGCGCGTGCAGATCAACACCGGCGAATACCGTGAGAAGCAGGACGACAACCTGCGCAAGATGGCCCTGTATCTGGCGGACAAGGCCAAGAACCTGGGCCGCCCGCAGAGCACCAAGCCCCTGAGCTCCTACCATCGCCGCGTGGTGCACCTGACCCTGCAGGCCGACGAGACCATCCAGACGCGCAGCAAGGGCGACGGCCCCATGAAGCGGGTCATCATCGTGCCCAGGCGCCCCAAGGCCGAGAACCAGCCGCAGCAGTAGACCGGGCGGCAAACACAGTTCACAAGGGCCGGGGGCAATCCTCCGGCCCTTTGCTTTTCACGCCAAACCAAGGAGGCGCTGAGCATGGCCTGGGCAATTCTTTTTCTGGCCGCCCTTTTCGAGATCGGCTGGGCCGCCGGGCTCAAGACCACCGACGGCTTCAGCAGGCCCCTGCCCACCGTGCTGGTCGCGGTCAGCATGCTGGCCAGCATCGCGCTGCTTGGCCTGGCCTCCCGGCAGCTGCCCATCGGCACGGCCTACGCCGTGTGGACCGGCATCGGGGCCGTCGGCGTGGCCCTGGCGGGCATCGTCTTCTTCGGCGAATCAACCAGTTTGGGGCGGCTTGCCTGCATGGCCATGATCGCCGCCGGTGTCGCCGGGCTGCGCCTGTTCTCGGGGGAGTGAGGCGGCTGGAACGCTTCCTGCTGGCATGAGCGGGGCGGCAGATTCTGCCGCAGCCGAGAACACCGCCAGGAGGACCCCATGGCCGCCATCAACCAGATCACCGGCACCAGCGCAGCCAACCCCTACGCCGCCATCCAGGCCAATTCGAGCCGGGCGGCCACGGCCAAGAGCCAGGCCTCCAGCAGCTCCGGCGGCTCGGACACCGTGGACATCTCCGACGCCGCCAAGGAGCTCTCCAGCATCCTGGCCCAGCAGAGCGGACAGGCCACGGACGCCTCCTCCAGCTCAAGCGGGGACAGCGCCGAGGCCATCAAGAAGAAGATCGAAGAGCTCCAGAAGAAGATCGACAAGGTGGAGCAGAGCACCATCCCGGACGAAGCCAAGGAGGCCGTGGTGGAGGGGCTGCAGGCCCAGATGGCCCAGCTCCAGCAGCAGCTCTCCAAGCTGGCGGCGGGGTCGTCCGGCACCACCGGCTTGAAGGCCAGCGCCTGAGGCAACGTAGAACAGAGCAAAACAAAAGGGATTCCAGGGCACGCCCTGGAATCCCTTTCACTTGACTAGAACAGTGATGTTCCGCTGGGATTCCCCTTACTTGGCAGGCGGCAGCGTAATCACCACGCCCTTGGCCTGCTTCTCGACCTTGGGCTCCGCGCCGCCTTCCGACTGCTTGTCGCGGTAGTCGAACACGATGCGCAGCCTGTCCGGGTGCATGCCCAGGCGCACCTTCTCCACGAAATCCGCCTCCGAGGCCAGGGAGGGCTTCACCCCGCCCTGCCAGTGGCCCACGACGTCCACCACCACTCGGGTGGGGCCCTTGTAGCGCGCCGTGAGCACCTTCTCCACGGGCGCGTCCGTGACCACGGTCAGCACCAGCGCGCCTGAAACGGTCTTGGCCGTGACTTCCAGGATCTTGCCCGAGGCCTGCGCCCCGGTGTCAGCCGCGTCGGCCTTGGCCGGAGCCTGCTTCGCCTCGGCGGGCGCCTTGGCGGGGGTTTCCTTCTTCTCGGGCGCGGCCGGTTTCTCGGGCTTCTGGGCTTTTTCGGCCTTTTCCGCCATCGCGGGTTTTTCGGGCTTCTGCGCCTTGGCGGGTTTGGCGGGTTCCATGGCGGGAGCGGCAGCCGGAGCGGGAGCAGCAGCGGCGGCTGCGGGGGCGGCGGCTTCAGAGGCAGGGGCCGCAGGTGTGGCCGGAGCTGGGACGGGCCTTTCGCCGCCAGGCTGCCGCACGGTCCACAACCCGGCGGGGAGGCCGGGCTGGTCGTCGTCCTGGGCGGATTCCCGCGCTCCCTGGGCGGCTTCGGCCTGCTGGCCTTCCATGGGCACGGAGCGGCCCAGCTTGGCCACCCGCGCCGCATCGGAGCCGGTGGTGACCTTGTGCGGATCGCTGGACGCCGCATAGGGGTCGGCCACGCTCTCGGCCTTGGGGGCCTGCGCGCCGGGCTCGGGCTGCGGCTGCGCCGGGGAGGGGGCAGCGGCTGGCGGCGGCGTCTCGGCTATCTGGGCCTGCTGCGCCGGTTTGGGTTCGGGGGCCTCCTGCCTGTTCATGTAGGCGATGCCCGCACCCAAGGCCAACGCGGCTCCCATGACGATGAAGACGACCACTTTCGCTGTATTGTTCCCGGCCATTTCCGCAAGCCTCCTGTTGCTTATCGAATCCGCGCGGCGACTTCCTGGCCGCCACGCCGGATTATCCCCCCTACACGATTCCACGCCGCCCAGGCAACCGCCCAGGCAACCGCCCTCAACCGGGTAGCCGCACGGCCGGTTCAGCCCAAGGGCCTGTTCTCGGCCAAGAGGGCGCGCAGGGCGGCAAGGTTGCGCACGTCCTCGGACAGGTCCTTCTCCTTGTGCGTCTCCAGGATCATGGGCAGCCCGGCCAGCCGGGGGTGGTTGACGATGGCGGAGAAGCCTTCCGGCCCGATGGCCCCCTGGCCGATGTGCTCGTGCCGGTCCAGGTGGGAGCCCAGCCCGCCTTTGGAGTCGTTCACGTGCAGCAGGAGCAGCCGCGCCGTGTCCAGGTGCGACAGGGCGGCGTCGAGGCCCTCGGCGCTGCGTACGTCGTAGCCAGCGGCGAAGCCGTGGCAGGTGTCGAAACAGAAGCCGATCCGGCTCGGATGGCGCGAGAGCCCGGCGATGGCCGCCAGTTCGGCGAGGTCGCCGCCCAGGGCGCTGCCCTGCCCGGCGGTGTTCTCCAGCAGGATCAGGGGGCCGTCCTCCCCGCCGCCCTCGAAGGCCTGGTCCAGCGAGGCGGCCGCGCGGGCCATCGCCTCCTCCACCGGAGAGCCGCCGCGCGCTCCGGGGTGCAGCACCACCCAGGACACTCCCAGCCTGCGGCAGCGCTCCAACTCGGCGGCAAGGGCCGCCACGGAACGCTTCCGCAGCGCATCGTCCGGCGAGGCCACGTTGATGAGGTAGGAGGCGTGGCTGGCCACGGGGTAGCTCCCCCAGCGCTCCCAGGCTTGGGCGAACAGGGCCGCCTCCTCGTCCGAGACGGGGGCGGCGTCCCACTGGCGCTGGTTGCGGGTGAAAATCTGCAGGGCGGTGCCGCCCACGCTGGCGATGCGCTCGAAGGCCGTATGCAGCCCTCCGGCGATTGATTCATGCGCCCCGATGCGCCTGACGAAGCCTGTTGCACTCATTTTTCCGTCCAGGAAGTTGTCTATTGAGTCGAACGTCCAGGAATGCTATCGGATCTGCCCGGGGTTGAACAACCCGCTCCGGGTCAAGCAGCACCCATGGCACGCACAGCATACGTCACGCTTTGGTATCCCAAACCCTCTGAAACGTTCGTCGTCGGGGAGGTTGCAGCATTGCGCAACCTCGGTATGCCCGTGACGGTCTATACGCTCTACGGCCGCCTGTCCAAGCACATCGGCGCGGATATGGAGGCCAAGTGCGCCCCGGTGGTCCGGCTGGGCTCGCGCAGCACCGGCCGGGGGCTGGCTGCCATGGCCTGGTGGCATTCCAACCACAAGGAACTTTTCAGGAACGCCGCCAGGATGGTGCTGGGCCGGTTCTGGCGCGACCTGGAGCAGACCGGCGAGAACTCCTGGGCCTTCCTGGCCGGGTGCCTGCTGGCGCGGATGTTCCAGAAGGACGGCGTGGACCACATCCACGCGGGCTGGGCCAACGGCCCCGCCACCGCCGCCTGGACCGCCTCCATGCTCACGGGCATTCCCTTCAGCTTCACCGGCCGCGCGGGCGACATCTACCCGCCCGACGGCGCCCTGGAGGAAAAGATCGCCGCCGCCGATTTCGTGCGCACCGACGCGGGCTTCAACGTGGATTACCTGCGCCAGTTCACCAAGGACCGCAAGGACCGCATCCACCTGGTGCGCAACATGCTCTCCTGGGACATCCCCGCCCCCGGCGAGGTGCCCATGCGCCAGCCCTACCGCCTGCTCGCCATCGGCCGCTTCGTGAAGACCAAGGGGCTGGACGTGCTCCTGGACGCCTGCGCCCTGCTGCGCGGCAAAGGCGTGGACTTCCGCCTGACCCTGGCCGGTTCCGGCAGGATCGAGGGCGCGCTGCGCAAGCAGGCCGAAAAGCTGGGCCTGGCGGACAAGGTGGATTTCCCCGGCTTCGTGCTGCACTCCAAAATCCCCGAGCTCATCGCCCAGCACGACATCTTCGTGATGCCCAGCAAAGTGAGCCGCACGGGCGACCGCGACGGCCTGCCCACCGTCATCATGGAGGCGCTCATCAGCCGCGTGCCCGTGGTGGCCACGGACGTGGGCGGGATCAGGGAAGTGGTGGAGACGGGCGTGACCGGCATGCTCGTGCAGCAGCGCAACCCCGCCGCCCTGGCCGACGCCGTCATGGAGCTGGCCTCCGACCGGGAGAAGGCCCTGGAAATGGCCGAACGGGGCAAGCAGCGGGTGGCGGAGTTCTACGACACGGCCCGCAACGCCAGGCGGTTCTACACGCTCATCGCCGGGCGCGAACCAGACCCTCGATGATCGCGGCGTGGCGCTCGGCCACGCTCCCAAGCGAATGTTCCTCAAGGGCGGTCCGCCTGCCCTCCTCCCCCATGCGCTCGCGCAACCCGGCATCGTCCAGCAGGGTCGAGAGCGCCCCGGCCAGCGCTTCGCTGTCCCTCTTCGGAACGACGAACCCCGTGCGCCCGTGCCGGATCACCTCGCCCACGCCGCCCACGTCCGTGCCCACGGCGGGCAGGCCCATGCTCATGCCCTCCAGCAGCACGTTGGGCATGCCCTCGTTGGCGGAGCTGAGCGCCACCACCGAGGCCGCGCCGTAGTGGGGCCTCGGGTCGCTCACGCCGGGCAGCAGCTCCATGGAGGCGGCAGCCGGGCTGGCGGCAATCCGCGCGGCCAGCTTCTCCCGCAGTTCGCCGTCGCCCACAAGGCGCAGGCGCGCCTCGGGGTGGCCGGGCTGCAGGATCTCGAAGGCGCGGATCAAAGTCTCGTGGTCCTTAACGGGGGCCAGGCGGGCCAGGCAGAGGATCACCGGCGGCTCCTGCCGCAGCTTAGGCGCGGGCAGGAAGAAGTCCGTGTCCACGCCGGTGGGGATCACGTCCACGCGCTCCGGGGGCAGCCCGTAGCGCTCCGTGAGCGCCGCCTTGAGGGCGCGGGCGTTGCAGATGTGGTGGTGGGCCAGGTTCCTGAGCAGGCCCTCGTGCTGGCGCCAGAGGTCGTCCCCGCCACGGCAGTTGGCCACAACGGCGGGAACCCGCGCCAGCCGGCCCAGCACCCGGCCCCAGATATTGGGCACTACGGTGAGCGCCATGAGCGCGTCCGGCCTGAAGCGCGAAAGCCCGCGCCAGAGGCTCCACAGCCCGGCCGGGCCCACCGCGCCGCCGCCCGCCAGCATGCGCACCGTGAGCCCGTATTCGCGGGCCTTGGGCAGGAAGGCGTCGCCGCCCATGAGGGTCCATATTTCGGTCTGGAAGCGCGCCGGATCAAGGCGCTTGGCCAGCTCCAGGGCGTGGCGCTGGGTGCCGCCCAGGTGGAAATCCTGCAAAAGGAGAACTGTCTTGACCGGTCGCATGCCCGCCCGCCCCGGCATGGGGATGTTTTGCCAGCACCGCCGAAATGGGGTACCCGTTCCCCGCGGCAGTTAACCCAATACGAATCAGCCCGCCACGAAAACATCCCATGAAGACCCAGCACTCCATCCTGAAGAAATTCCTGCACCTGGCCTGCGCCCAGTGGGTGCGCGACGGCCTGCACACGCTGCTGATCGTGCTGCTGGCCCGGGCCAGCGCCAGCACCTACGGCGAGTTCGTGCTGGCCTTCTCCCTGGCGCAGTTCATCCTGTTCCTGGGCGAGTTCGGCCTGAACCAGCCCATGGTGGTGGCCCTCTCCCGCCGCTGGGGCGACAAGGGCCACGTGCTGGCCCAGTACGGGCTCATCAAGGCGGCGCTCCTGGGCGCGGGCATGCTCGGGGTGCTCGGCTTCTGCCTGTTGCAAGGCTACTCCGGCGGGCTGCTCTGGATGTCGCTGGGCATCTGCGCAGGCTGCGGCCTGGAGCCCCTGGCGGGCTCCTTCTTCGTGGCCCTGCGCGTGCAGGGCAGGCAGGACCTGGAGGCCTACGTGCGCTCCGTCGCGGCCGCCGCGGGCTACGGCTACGCCCTGGCCGCCGTGTGGCTGGGCTGGCCCGCCTGGAGTTTCGGGCTGTTCAAGGTGCTTGAGAACCTGCTGAACCTGGCCGGGAGCGCCTGCCTGGCCCTGCGCTGGGAGGAGGTCTCGGGCCTCGGGCTTGGGCGGCGCGGCGTGGCCCGGGCCTGGCGCACCGCCGTGGGCGGGCTGGTGTTCGTGGGCATGGCCCTGGCGGCCATCGGCTACAACAAGGCCAACGTCTTCTTCCTGCAGCGCCACGGCGGCGCGGAACTGGTGGGGGCTTACGGCGTGGCCTGGGAGCTGGTGGACGGGGCCTCCAACCTAGTGGCCTCCCTGCTGCTCTCCGGGGTTATCTACCCTCTGCTGGTGAAGCTCTGGCGCACCGACAAGGAGGGCTTCGCCCACCTGGCCCGGAGCTCGGCCCGCACCCTCACCGCCGTGAGCCTGCCCGTGATGGCCTTCCTGGCCATGGAGTCCGACAGGCTCATCCCGCTGATCTTCGGCGAGGGCTACCGCCAGTACGCCTGGGTGGCACCGCTGCTCACCCCTTCCATCATGATCGCCTTTCTGCACAACCTGGCCGCCTACATGATGCTGGCCTTCGGGCGGGAGCGCCTGCTGCTGGCCGTCTACACCGGAGGGCTGCTCGTGGGCATGGGGCTGTGCTGGCTCTTGGTGCCCGGCGCGCCGCTCATGGGTGCGGCCGTGGCCATCGTGGCGACCAAGGCCGCCGTGGGCGTATGCACCGTGGGCTACTGCCAGCGCCGGACGGGCTTCATGAGCCTGCGCTCCGCCGCCCTGGCCGCCGCTTGCGCCTGCCTGGCCGCCGGGCTCTGGCTGGCGCTCTCCGGGCGCGCCCCGCGCGAACTGGCCGAGGCCGCCGCCCTGGCCCCGCTGGCCTGGCTGCTCTGGCGCTGGCGGCCGCGCAAACCGGCCTGATACTCCCCCGCAGAACGACTCCCGGGCTTTTCAGACGCCCGCCTTCCTGATAGTGACCGTCGTGTCACGGAACGTCGGCGAAAGCGTTACGCCCCACGACACGAGGTATCCCCCATGGAAAACCGCTCCTACTTCGCGCGCCTGCTCGCAGTGGCGTTGTCGATCCTGCTGCTTGCGGCCATAGTCATCTACTACCAGGGCAGCCACCGGGCCGGGGAGACCCTCGTCAACGAATTCGAGGAGCGCGAGGCCAACACCGCCGAAGTGGTCGCCTGGCTGCTGGCGGAGAAGGCCCCCTA
Source organism: Fundidesulfovibrio agrisoli (assembly GCF_022808715.1). GTDB lineage: Bacteria > Desulfobacterota > Desulfovibrionia > Desulfovibrionales > Desulfovibrionaceae > Fundidesulfovibrio > Fundidesulfovibrio agrisoli. Next base: position 22,605 of record NZ_JAKZKX010000014.1, on the reverse strand, counting down.
CGCCGGCGATGCCGCCCTGCGGGCGCGCATCCATGAGCTTGGAACCCACCTCAAGGTGCGCATCACCTACATTGCCGCAGGCAAGGTGCTGGCCGACTCCGAAGTGCCCGACCAGGACCTGGGCAAGCTCGAAGACCACTCCGACCGCCCCGAGATCATCACCGCCCTGGCCTCCGGCACGGGCAAGTCCACCCGCTTCAGCGCCACCCTCCAGACCCAGATGCTCTACGTCGCCCGCAAGATCGGCGGGCTGGCGGGCGTGCCCGACGGCGTGCTGCGCATCGCCTCGCCCTATTCCGCCGTGCAGACCGAGCTGACCCAGTCCAGCCAGCGTTTCCTGGCCGTGGTGGGCGTCATGGCCCTGTGCGCGGCGGCCCTGGCATTCTTCCTGATCCGCCGCACCCAGGGTGCCCTGCGCGCCTTCAGCGAGGTGGTCAGCCAGATGGACGCGCCCGAGGCCTCCGACAAGATCCGCGTCTGCCCCGGCTCCGAGTTCAAGCCCCTGATGGACTCCATCAACACCCTGGCCAAGCGCAACCGCAAGCACCTGCGCCACCTGCTGGACACCCGCAGCCAGTTCGAGGCCGTGCTGGCCAAGATGAACGACGGGGTGGCCATCCTGGACGAGCAGGGCTCCATCCTGGCCCACAACGACGCCCTTGCCGCCCTGCTGGGCTCGCGCAGCGGGGACTGCTCCGGCAGGCACATGCTGGAGGCCGGGCTGGGGCTCGAACTGTTCGAAGCCGTGAGCGAGGCCCTGCGCGCGCCCGACCCGCAGCCCATCCGCTTCCAGGCCCGGCTGGCCGACGGCCCGGACGTGGACGTCGACGTGGCCCCCTACACCACACAGAAGGGCAAGCGCCGCATGGTCCTGGTGCTGCACGACGTTACCCCCATCAAGAACGCGGAGCGCATCCTGCGCGAGTTCGTCATCAAGGCCTCGCACGAACTGCGCACGCCCTTGACCAGCATCCAGGGCTACGCCGCCACCCTGGTGGAGTCCCCCCCCAATGACCCTGAGCAGATGGACAAGATGCTCGGCACCATCCTCAAGCGCAGCCAGGAGATGAGCGGCATCGTCACCGACCTCCTGCACACAGCCAGCCCCCAGGCCGAAAAGGCCCAGGGCTGAGACGAAATACACAACCGCCGCAAGGAGCCCGCATGGGATTCAGCCTATTCCCGAAGGAGGTCAAATTCTTCGACCTCTTCAAAGAACAGAACCGCAAGGTGAAAAAAGCGGTCGTCATCCTCGACGAGCTCTTCAACACCTTTGAAGACGTCGAGGACCGCTGCACCCTCATCAACATCATCGAGGCGGAAGCCAACACCATCTCGCGCAACATCGCCGCCGAGCTCTCCTCCACGTTCATCACCCCCCTGGACCGCGAGGACATACACCAGATCAACATCACCCAGGAGGCCCTGATAAACCACATCAAGGCCACCGCCACCCGCATCGGGCTCTTCGACTGCGGCGAGATACTCTACCCCTCGCGCCGCCTGGTGCGCTCGCTGCGCGTGATGATCGAGGAGGCCGGGGAGGTGCTGGACAAGCTCTCCAAGAACAAACAGGCCAAGGAGAACATCGAGAAGATCAAGGCCCACAAGTACGAGTGCGAGATGCTCCTGCTCGTCGGCCTGGGCGAACTCTTCGACCAGAAGAAGGACGAGCCGCACAACATGCTGCACGTCATCAAGTGGAACCACGTCTACGGCCGCATCGAGCAGGCCGTGGAACGGGCCGAGCGTTTAAGCGACGTGCTCGAAGGGGTGCTGCTCAAAAATGCTTGAGGTCCCCCTGCTGCTCGTGGCCATCGTGCTCATCGCCCTGGTCTTCGACTTCACCAACGGCGCGCACGACTCGGCCAACGCCATCGCCACCATCGTCTCCACCAAGGTGCTCTCCCCGAGGACCGCGGTGCTGATGGCCGCATCCCTCAACCTCTTCGGCGCGTTCCTGGGCACCGAGGTGGCCCACACCGTGGGCAGCGGCATCGTCGGGCCGGACATGGTCTCGGGCTGCCGCATCCTGGTGCTGGCCGCCCTGCTGGGGGCCATCTTCTGGAACGTGCTCACCTGGTACTATGGCCTGCCGTCGTCCTCCTCCCACGCGCTCATCGGGGGGCTCATCGGCGCGGCCATCGCCTACAAGGGCTGGGCCGCCCCAAGCTACGCCTCCATCGCCAAGAAGGTGCTGCTGCCGCTGTTCCTCTCGCCGCTGGCGGGCTTCCTGGGCGGCTACCTGCTCATGGTGCTCATCACCTGGATGTTCGTGAAGGCGCACCCGCACACCATCAACACGGCCTTCAAGAAGCTGCAGATACTCTCCTCGGCCTTCATGGCCACCAGCCACGGCCTCAACGACGCCCAGAAGACCATGGGCATCATCACCCTGGCCCTGGTGATTTTCGGCCAGCTGCCCGAGGTGACCATCCCCTTCTGGGTCAAGGTGGTCTGCTCCGTGGCCATGGGCCTGGGCACGGCCATGGGCGGCTGGAAGATCGTGAAGACCATGGGCCACAAGATCTTCAAGCTGGAGCCCGTGCACGGCTTCGCCGCCGAGACCGCCGCCTCGCTGGTCATCATGGGAGCCTCCGGCTTCGGCGCGCCCATCAGCACCACGCACACAATCTCCACCACGGTCATCGGGGTGGGGGCCTCCAAGCGCTTCTCCGCCGTGCGCTGGGGCGTGGCGGGCAACCTGGTGGTGGCCTGGGTGCTGACCATCCCCGCCGCCGCCTCCGTGGCCGCGCTCTGCTTCTGGGCCCTGGAGGCCCTGGGCATCAGCTGAGCCGCCTTTGCGCCCGGACGCTCGAAGGGTCGCTCCCCAGCCGGGGAGCGGCCCTTTGTTTTTCCATGATTTCGCCCCCAGGCGGCACATTCGTCTGGCGTTCGGAGGCGATGCGGGGATATTACGGGTGCATCCCCTCAAAAGGAGCGAAGTCATGCCGAACACCCCCGACATCCGCGAGCGGGCCGTGGGCGCCATCATGGGCGCCTTCGTGGGCGACGCCCTGGGCCTCGGCCCCCACTGGTACTATGACCTGGGCCAACTGCGCCGCGACTACGGCGACTGGATCGACGGCTATACCGACCCCAGGCCCGGGCGCTACCACGAGGGCCTCAAGGCGGGCCAGAGCTCGCAGGCGGGTTTCATCCTGGCGCTGACGCTGCGCTCCCTGGCCGAGCGCGGCGGCTACGACCAGGAGGACTTCTGCCGCCGCCTGGACCAGGAACTTTTCCCCCATTTGGACGGCACCCCGGCCAGCGGACCCGGCGGCTACACCAGCCAGTCCATCCGCGAGGCCTGGAGGAGGCGCGTGCTCCAGGGCGGAGCCTGGGGCGAGCCCGGCGGCCCGGCCGACACAACCGAGGCCATCGAGCGCTGCCTGGCAATCGCCGTGCGCTACGCCCTGCATCCTGGGCAATTGGCCACGGCCGTGGCCCGCAACGCCGCCCTGACCCAGGGCGACGACCTGGTGCTCTCCCTGACCGTGGCCTTCTGCTCGGTGCTGGGGCAGCTGGTGCAGGGGCACCCCCTGGACGCGCACATCTCCGGCAGGCTCATGGAGCTGGTGCACCGGGGCGAGCTGCCCTTCCACGCGGTCACCCGCGACGACCTCCAGCCGCCGCGGCCCGGCGACCCGGACCCGCCGCGCGCCGGGCGCTTCGCATCCCCGGACGCGCTGCTCTCGCCCGCCTACATGGCCGCCGCAGCCGTGGACCCCGGCATCAGCATCGAACCGGCCTGGAAGGTCTCCCTGGTCTACGGCATGCCCTGCGCCATCTACCACCAGCTTCCGGCGGCGTACTACCTGGCGGCCCGCTTCAAGGGCGACTTCGAATCCGCCGTGCTCCACGCGGTCAACGGCGGAGGGCAGAACCAGGCCCGGGCCATCCTCACCGGCGCCCTCGCCGGGGCGCAGACGGGTCTGCGGGGCATTCCGAGGCGTTTCCTGGACGGCCTGGAGAATGCCGCCGAGCTCCTGGGGCTGGCGGAACGACTCGCGGACGCGGTGGAGGCCACGTGAGTCCGCGTCATCCGGTTGTTGACGTCCCGGAGTGAAAAGGTGCAAGGATAGGGCAATTCTCCAACCTGAGGAGGCCCCATGAGACGTATGTGCCGGATGATGTTGTTGATGGCCCTGCTTGCGCCCTGCGCCTTCCTGACTGCTCCGCGCCCGGCCGGCGCCCAGGGCCAGGACACCGGCGGGCGCGTCGTGCGCACGGAAAGCGGCGAGCGCTATTACCTGGACGACAAGGGCGTCCTGCACCGCATCGTGCGCGAGGCCCGCGACCCCGGCGGCGTGGAGGGCATCTTCTACTACCTCGAGGACGACGACCGCCCCGTGGTGGAACGCGGTCCCGCCGGACTGTACTACCTTGATGCTTCCGGGCGGCTTCACCCCGTGGAGAGCATGCCCCCTCCCCCGCCCAGGCCCGAACCCTACACCGTGATCCCCGGCAGCGCGGCCAAGGCCCCGCCCGCGCAGCCCTGCTCCGCGCAGGTGGAGAGCTGCCTGGCCGGATGCCGGGGAATATCCCCCAGGCAGGCGGCTGACAGGCCCAACTGCCTGGCCGCCTGCGAAGAGATCCGCCGCAACTGCAAGGACCGCTGAGTACGGCCCGCCGCAGCACCGCATCAACCCGAAACACATGGAGAAGTGTATGTTCCCTACGCCGCGCGCCTCCCTGCGCCCGACTTTCATGGCCTTGATCCTGCTTGCGGCCTGCCTGGCCCTGTGGTGCGCCGACGCCACGGCCTACAAGCCCGCCCCGGCCCCCGGGTCCGACGGGACGCAGCAGCGGCCCACCCGCGTCTACAAGGACGACAACGGCCAGCTCTACTACGTGGACGACCAGGGCGCGCTGCACACCATTCAGCGGCGCGGCGTCGTCACCGAGCAGAACGGCGAGAGCAGCGTGTTCTACCTCAAGGGCGACGAGCGGCCCTACTCGCTGGATAACGCGGGCAGGCTCTTCTACCGCGACAAGGACGGCGCCATGCACTTCATCGACGAGTCCGGCCCGGGCACGCCCATCGACCCGCTGCCCCTGTTGAAGGACTCCAAGGTCTACCCGGCGCTGCAAAGCGGCAAGAGCCCCTCCTACTGCGCCAGCGAGCTGAGGAAGTGCAAGGAGCGCTGCGCAAGCCTCCCCTCCGGCCAGCGCAAGGCCTGCCAGGAGGACTGCGCGGCGGAAAAGGAACAATGTTTGAAGATGTACTAGCGTGATCCGGCGCGGACCCGCCGCCTCGAAGGCGGGCCGCGAAATTGACCCCATACGCGAACGGGGGGGCGGACGCATCGGGTCGCCCCCCAAGGAGACGGGATATGCCCACTTTCAAGACCAAGGACGGCACGAAAATATACTACAACGACTGGGGCGCCGGGCAGCCCGTGGTGTTCAGCCACGGCTGGCCGCTCTCCTCCGAGGCCTTCGAGGACCAGATGTTCTTCCTGGCCTCCAGGGGCTTTCGCGCCGTCGCCCACGACCGCAGGGGCCACGGCCGCTCCGACCAGCCCTGGCAGGGCAACGACCTGGACACCTACGCCGACGACCTGCACCGCCTGGTCAAGGAGCTGGACCTCAAGGACGCCATCCATGTGGGCCACTCCACCGGAGGCGGCGAGGTGGTGCGCTACATCGGCAGGCACGGCTCCAAGCGGGTGGCCAAGATCGTGCTCATCGGGGCCATCCCGCCGCTGATGCTCAAGACCGACGCCAACCCCGGGGGCCTGCCCATGGAGGTCTTCGACGGCATCAGGGCCGGCGTGCAGGCCGATCGCTCCGAGTTCTTCAAGGATCTGCCCACGGCCTTCTACGGCTACAACCGTCCCGGGGCCAAAGCCTCCGACGGCGTGCGCTACGCCTTCTGGCGCCAGGGCATGGCGGCCGGGTTCCCGGCCAGCTACTTCTGCATCAAGGCCTTCTCCGAGACGGACCTCACCGAGGACCTCAAGAAGGTGGACGTGCCCACCCTGTTCCTGCACGGCGACGACGACCAGATCGTGCCCATCGGGGCCTCCGCCATGATGGCCCACAAACTCGTGCCCGGCTCCATCCTCAAGGTTTACCCCGGCGCGCCGCACGGCATGTGCACCACCCACAAGGACCAGGTCAACGCGGACCTGCTCTGGTTCATCCAGGAGGGGCAGGTGTAGCCCCTCCCCGCCCCGGACAAAAAAAGAGAGCCCGCCAAGTGCGGGCTCTCTCGTTTGCAACGATGCTCGAGGGCGAGGGTCTAGAAGGGCACGTCGTCCATGCCCGAGGCCTCCGAGGGGAAGGCGGGGCCCAGGTCGTCCTCGCGGTTCTGCTGCTGGGGGCGTCCGCCGCCCTGCTGCTGCCTGGGGGGCTGGCCGCCGCCCCTGCGCTCGCCCCAGCCGCCTTCGCCGCCGGGAGCCGCTTCCACGCCGCCGCCCTTGGAGTCCATGAACTGCACGGTGTGCCCCGGGCCGGAGACCACGATCTCCGTCATGTAGCGCTTCTGGCCCTGCTGGTCGTCCCAGCTGCGGGTGCGCAGGCTGCCCTCGATGAACACCAGGCGGCCCTTGCTCAGGTAGTTGGCGCAGGTCTCGGCGACCTTGCCGTACACTTTGACGCGGTGCCACTCGGTGCGCTCTTCCTTCTGGCCCTCGCGGTTCTTGAAGGATTCGTCCGTGGCCAGGGAGAACTCCGCCGCGGGCTGGCCCGAGGGCAGATAGGTGAGCTTCGGGTCCTGCCCGAGCCTGCCGATAAGAATGACCTTGTTGACGCTGCCGGCCATGCGGCACCTCCAGGTGATTGCGTGTGTGTCGTGCCGCCGTCGCCTAGGGCGGCGTTGCGGTCCGTATGATTATGGGCCTACAGCGTTCCCGCCCTGTCTTCCAGGGCGTCCAGCGCATCTTCGATCTTCTGGGTGAGGGCCTGCGCCTCGTGAACGTTCCAGGTGCCCAGGGCGTCCTGCAGGCTGCGCACCAGGCCGCTCACGGCCTCCAGCCCGGGGGCGAGGCCCTTGCGGATCGCCGGGGAGAGCTCCCCGGCGGCCATGCGCGCGTGCAGGGTGTCCACCAGTTCGAGCACCCCCTGCTTGGCCGGGGCGTAGTCGTTGCCGGGGGGATAGGCCATGTCCCACAGGGTGGGCCAGGCCCGCTCCACCGCGGCGACGTCCAGGGTCGAGACGCTCACGCGCACTTGCAGCAGCTTGCTCATACCGTCGCCTCCTGGAAGAGGTGTCGCGGCGCTCACCGCGCCGCATGCAACGCCTGCCGCCGGGACGAGGAAGCCTCCGGCGGCCAAAAGGCCTTCGGCCCTCTGGACTCCCATCCGGCTTCGCGCCCTGGCTGGGCACTCTCCGTAGCGCTACTCGCGCTCCTCCCAGTCCGACTGCACCCGGTTCACCACGTCGCGGATCATGTCCATCTGGTTTTCCGGGCAGACGCTGACCAGGGGCTGGCCCGCGTCCACGTTCTGATCGTAGGAGAAGTACACGGCGTAGAGTATGCCATCGGGCCCGTTGTAGGCCAGCGGCTTTTCGCGCTTCATGCGCGAGACGATGAAGAGGTCCATGCCGTCCTTCACCTTGATGGACTGGCAGCCCGAGACCTTGACCTTCTTGTCCACCTCGGGGGCGAAGAGGTACTTGGCCCTCTCCGGCGCGGGGAACAGGAAGAGCACCTTTTTCAGGATGGCCTGGGTGACTTCCTCCTTGGTGAAGAAGTGGCGCAGCACCATGAGCGGGGTTCCGGCTTCGACGAAGGTGCCGTCGAGCTGGGTGTTCACGCTCTGCACCTCGCCCTTGCGGGTGCAGGTGATGGGCCGGGGGTTGCGCTCGCGCTCCAGGGAGGCCAGCAGGGTGCCGGGCTTCTCCCTCCAGGTGCCGGAGGGAGCGTAGACCTTGGTGCCCTCGCCCGCCACCTTGAACTGCACCTTGCCCGCGTGGGGGGCCAGGATGGCGACTTCCTCGTACGGCGAGGCCTTGATTTCCTCGAGGATGGCTTTCACGTCCTGCACGGATGACCCCCTAGCGGTAGTACAGGTTGCGGCCGCCGATGGTCTGGAAGGCCTGCACCAGGTTGTTTCTGATCTCGCGGCGGTCCCAGATGCCCTGGATGTGGCCGCGCGCCAAGGCGTTGTAGGCCTTGTGGTAGTCGGGCGCGATGTCGATGCCGGTGGTTTCCTTGATGACGCCGGGGCCGGCGAAACCGATGTTGGCCGAGCGCACCGAGAACTGGTAGGGCGAGCAGCCCAGGAAGCTGGCCACCGGGCCCGCGTAGGAGTTGGTGTCGTAGAGCACGGTGTAGAGCCCGCCCGCCTCGATGTAGCGGCGCACGGCCATGGTGGCCCTGGGCATCTGGATGACGCCGTTGGTGCCCTCCTGGATGCGGATGCCCGCCGTGCCGTGCACGTAGGCCAGGAAGGGGTAGTGCTTCTTGCGGGCGCGCGACAGGGCCCGGATGAACTTCTCGCCTTCGGCCGCGCCCACGGTGCCGCCCCGGAAGGGGGCCACCAGCACGCCGATGACGATCTTCACCCCGTCGATGGAGGCCTCGTAGGTCAGGCAGGAGCTCTTGATCTTGTTCTTGCGCTTGGCTTCCTCGATCTTCTGGTCGAAGCCGGGGTAGTCCAGCGGGTTGCCCGCCTCCACGTCCTGGCCGAACTCGATGGCGGAGTCCTTGTCCAGAACGTTGTGGATGAACCACTGGTACTCCATGGGGAAGTGGTGCCCGCAGTACTGGCACACGCCCGCGAAGTCGCCGAAGAGGTCCGGGGCCCAGAGGTCCAGGCAGCCGTGGGTGGAGGCGTTGGGGCAGGTGACGGCCTTGTCCTCGCGGGCCTTGGGGCTCACATAGCCGCCGTCCCAGTCGCCGGTGAGGCAGATGCCCTCCTCGGCGCAGGAGAGCTCAGTGAGCTTCTGGATGGTCTGGGTGTCCACCTTGCGCGCGCCGCCGCTCTTGAAGGGCCTGAGCACCTTCTCCAGCACCACGCCCGCCTCGGCCCTGGTCTCTTCGGCCAGGGTCATGAGCTTCTTGCCGTAGGTGCGCAGGAACTCGTAGCGCAGGTAGGAATAGGTCGACCAGGAGACCTGCTGCAGGCTGTCGGTCAGCCTGCGCGAGGCCGGGGTCTTGTCGCGCATGGCGCCCTTGGCCATGTTGCGGAACTTGCTGTAGCGCTTCCAGACCAGGCGGTCGGCCGCGCCCTCGTCCAGCACCCAGCGCACGAACATGGACTCGGGGTCGGCCACGGCGTCCTTCTTGCGGCGCTTGAGGGCCATGCCGCGGATCAGGCCCAGGCCCTTCACGCCCAGGAAGGCCTCGTCCGTGGCCATGATCATCTCCTGGCGCAGGCGCTTGAAGAAGTCGTAGTGGTGGGGGCGCGCGCCCAGGGGCGGCTCGTGCACCACGCGGTCGATGTAGCCCATGCGCAGGTTGTCGGCCGCAGTGATCTTCAGGCGCTCGGCGCACTCCTCGATCATGCTCACCGGGGCGCGCTGGCCCTGGCGGATGCCGGACTCGATGGCCGCCGCGCCCTCGGGCGAAATGACGGAGTAGTAGCCGTGGGAGAGCATCAGCCTGGTGTCGGCCAGGGCGATGGCCTCGGCGCCGCCGGAGCCGCCCTCGGAGAAGCAGGCGACCACGGGCACGCGCAGGGCCGCCATCTCATAGAGGTTGCGGGCGATCTGCTGGGCCGCGCCGGGGTAGTCCTCCACGGGGAAGGCGCCGGGGGTGAACACGTAGGTGTGGATGGGGATGTTCTCCGTCTCCGCGACCTTCATGTACTGCAGGGCCTTGGCGTTGCCCCAGGGCTTCACGGAGCCGCCGTTGCGGAACTCCTGCCCGTGGCCCTTCTCCTGCCCGATGACCATCACGGGCTGGTTGTGCACCTTGTCGCCGATGCGGCGGGTGATGTAGGCCCTGGCGATGACCATGGAGGGGTCGATGGAGTATTCGTCCTGCCCGCCGATTTCGGTGTAGTTGTCGTAGACGAACTCGAGGATGTCCTTGAGGGTGATGCGCTGCGGATGCCGCACGATGCGCACCTTGTCCATGGGGACCAGCTCGGCGTCGAGCTTCTTCTCCACGAAGTCGAAGAGGTCCTGGATCTGGGCGAGCAGCTTGACCTTCTGGGGCATGCCCTCGGCCTGCTCCCTGGCGCGGAACTCGGCCAGCTTCTCGGCCAGCAGGGCCACGTCCCCGGGCTGGCGGGAGCCGAAGATGTCCTGGATGTACTGGAGCCTGTCGGCCAGCTCCTGGGTGCTTTTTTCGATATCCATAGGGTTGGTTGGCTTCGTGTGTTGGCGTTGTTTAGAACACCAGGATGTCCGACGTCTTTTCCCGCAGGAAGGCGATGTTGGACTTCATGGGGTTGCCTTCCTGGTCCTGGCCTTGGAGCACCAGCCGGTCCAGGAACTCGACTCCGCGGGACTTGGCCTCGGCCAGGTCCTTGCCCCAGATGATGGCCAGGGCCAGGTTGGGGTCGAACTCGGTGGGGATCACGTAGGGCTTGTCCTGCGGGATCTGGGAATGCATGGACAGCCAGGGGGCCTGGGGCGGGTTGAAGCGGTCGATGCGGCCGACCCAGGGGGTGAAGCGGTTGGCGGGGTCCTCGGCGATGATGCGGTATTCGATGCCGATGCCCTCGAAGGTGATGTCCTGCTGGGTGAAGCCCATGGGGTCGCCCAGGCCCATGCGGATCTGCTCCTTGATGATGTCCACCCCGGGCTGGCCCTTGAGGCGCGAGATGGCGGCTGAAACGCCGTTCTCCACCTGGATGCGGGTGTTGACCTCCATCAGGAAGGGCTGGCCCGCCGGGGTGACGATCCACTCCCAGGTGCCCACGTTGTCGTAGCCGACCTCCTTGGCGATGGCCAGGGAGTGGTTGGTGATGTCGTCGAGCACCTTGGCGGCGTCGAAGCTGTACTTGATCTGGTCCGGCGCGAAGCCCGGGGCGATCTCCACGCGCTTCTGGCGGCCGGTGGACTGGATGGTGCAGTTGCGGGTGCCGAAGTGGGCGATGGAGCCGTGGCGGTCCGCCGCGATCTGCACTTCGAGGTGGTTGAAGTCCAGGATGCGCTGCTCGATGAGCACGCCCTCGTCGTGGAACTGGCGCTTGGAGTAGTTGCGGATGCGCCGGTACACCGTTTTGAAGTGGTCCAGGTTGTGGACCTCCTCGATGCCCATGCCGCCGCCGCCCGCCGAAGCCTTGACCAGCACGCGGGCCAGGTCGATGCCCTGCTCGGCCTGGAAGCGGAACAGGGAGTCCGCGATCTCCTCGGCCTCGAGCTCGTCGTAGACGGGCCTGTCGGACCCGGGCACCGTGGGCACGCCCAGGGAGCGCGCCAGGCGCTTGGTGTTGATCTTGTCGCCCAGGGTGCGGATCACGCGCCAGCTGGGTCCGATCCAGATCATGGGGCGGGTGCGCTCGCACACGCGGCGGGCGAAGCGGTAGTCCTCCGCGAAGTAGCCGTAGCCCGGATGCACGGCTGTGGCCCCGGCATGGTCGGCCACGGCCATGATCTCGTTGGCGTCGTGGTAGGAGCTGATGCGGAAGGCCTGCCCGCCGAGCTCCCTGGCCAGGGAGAGGTGGCCCGAGGCTTCGTCCTCGGCAGTGTAGACGCAAACAAAATCCAGGCCCAGCTTGCAGCAGGCCTGGATGATGCGCATGGCGATCTCGCCCCGGTTCGCAACCAGTACTTTATGTCGCGTGCTCGTCGTCAATGTGGCACCCACGGTTTTTGCTTTGAGTGATTTGATACTTCTGGACCTCCAGCACCAGCTTGTCGAGCTTTTGCTCCTGGAGCTGGTCGAGGCCCATGAATGTGAGCCCGGCCAGGTCGCCGTTGCGCCTGGCCACCCGGGCCGCAAGGCCGGAAATCAGTTTGCGCCCCTTGCACACCAGGTCGAACGTGTGTTCGCCGCCGGGCTGGAGCAAGCCTTGCGGGTCCGCCAGGGAGAGGCCGCCCACGCTGACATCCCCCACGTGGTAGGGTTCGGGCGCGCCGGCCGCCAGCGCGGCCAGCCCGGGCAAGCTGGCCCTGAAGGCCTTGCGATGCTCGTTGGCGTCGCCTTCGTAGCTGAATTCCAGTTCGTTCATCCCTCAACCTGCACTTCCAGGACGAAATCCAGGCGTCTGTTGCGAGCCCGGTTCGCGTCGCTCGTGTTGGGGAAAAGAGGTTCTAAATCAGCTAACCCGGTGGATGTCAACCGTGTCGGGGGCACCCCCTGGGAGAGCAGGAAGCGCAAGGCGGTCACCGCTTCGAGGGAGGAAATCTCCCAGTTGTTGCGGAACCTGGATTGGGGGGGCGGCGGCGTGTCGTCCGTGAAGCCCTTGATGTGCACGCGCTGGTCCGGGTGGCGGGCCAGGAAATCCTTAACGGCCATCACGCGCTGGCGGCCCAAATCTGTGAGCTGGCCGGGGTCGCCGGGCGCGAACATGCCGTCCGTGGGCACCGAGATGGTGGCCCTCGCGCCGTCCAGGCTGGTGCGCATGGAGGTTTCGCCGCGCCCCCTGAAGAAGGCGGTGAGGTCCTCGTAGACTTGGCGCTCCCGCCTGATGAGCTGCTCGCGCAGGTTCACCTGCTCCAGGGCCTTCTCCTTGGCCGCGTCGTCGGGCTTGCCCAGTGGCTTCATGCGGGCGGGGTCGCCCTTGAGCTGCTTGCGCACGCTCTCCAGGGTCTCGTTCACGCCTTCGGGCTTGAGCGAGGCCAGGGAGAACAGAAAGATGAAGAAGGCCATGAGCAGCATGGAGAGGTCGGCCAGGGTGATGACCCAGACCTGGGGCAGCGAGGTGTCCCCATGCTCCTCTCCGAAGAGGCCGTTGTCATCCGCCATAGGTCCTCTCCTTGGGAGGCACGAAGGAGGAGAGTTTGTCCCGCACGAGCACGGGGTTGTTGTTCTGTAGGATGCAGCGCGCGCCCTCGAAGATGATCTCCAGGTTGAGCAGCTCCTGCTGGGTGCGGGCCCTGAGCTTTCCGGCCACGGGCAGGAAAACGAGGTTGGCCAGCAGCGCGCCGTAGAAGGTGGTGAGCAGGGCCACGGCCATGGCCGGGCCGAGGGTCTTGGGGTTCTCCAGCCTGGCCAGCATCTGCACCAGGCCGATGAGCGTGCCGATGAGCCCGAAGGCGGGCGAGAAGGTGCCCAGCGACTTGAAGACCGTCTCGCCGATCTGGTGGCGGCGCCTGAGGGAGTGGATCTCGATGCGCAGCGTGTCCTGGATGAGCTGCGGCCCGGCGTTGTCCGCGATGAGCTTGCAGGCCTTCTTGAGCACCATGTTGTCCGTGCGGATCTTCTCCAGGGCCAGCAGTCCCTCGCGGCGGGAGATGTCCGCGATGCGCACCATGACGTTGACCACTTCTTGCGCGGTGACCTTGCGCGAGGCGAAAATCTTGAAGCCCGCCTTGAAGGCCTGTACAACTTCCTCAAGAGGATGGCTGACGCAGATGGCGGCCAGCGTGCCCCCCACCACGATCATCACGGCCGGTGGGTCCATGAACTGGAGCAGGGAGCCGCCCATGAAGATGGCGCCGAGCACCAGCCCGACGCCGGTGGTCAACCCGAGCAGGGTCGCTATGTCCATCGCTACAACTCTCCTCGTCAAACTACCCGGAGAAGGCACGCCCAATGCAGGACAGAATATCTGTGGAGAAAGCCGCGAAGCACCTTGCCGGAGCGCTGCCCCCCGGCTTCAGGCCCGAGGCCGCCGTCATCCTCGGCACGGGCCTGGGCGACGTGGCCGACGGCCTGGCCCCTGTGCTCTCGGCGGACTACCGGGACATACCCGGCTTTCCCGAATCGACGGTGCCGGGCCACGCCGGGCGCCTGCTGGCCGGAGTGCTCCGGGGCAGGCCCGTGCTGGTGTGGCAGGGGCGCTTCCATTTGTATGAGGGGTACACACCGGGCCAGGTCTGCATGGGGGTGCGCGTCTCCGCCCTGCTGGGCGCACGCACGCTGATCGTCACCAACGTGGCCGGGGCGCTCGACCCAAAGTACAACGCGGGAGGATTACTGGCCATTGTGGACCATGTCAATCTGACCGGCCAGAGCCCCCTCACCGGCCCCAACGAGGACTCCTGGGGCCCCCGTTTCCCCGATATGAGCCGGGTTTACAGCCCCCGCCTGCTTCGTATCGCCCAGGAATGCGCCATGAAGCTCGGGCAGCGCCTGGAGCTGGGGGTCTACGCCGGGGTGGCCGGGCCGCAGTTGGAGACCCCGGCCGAGACGCGCTTCCTGCGGGCCATCGGCGCGGACGCCGTGGGCATGTCCACGGTGATGGAGGCCATCGCGGCGAAGCACATGGGGCTGGAGGTGCTTGGCCTCTCCTGCCTGGTGAACAAGAACCTGCCCGACTGCATGGCCGAGGTGAGCATCGAGGAGGTGCTGTCCGTGGCCCGGAGTTCCGGAGGGAACCTGAGCCGCCTGCTGTTCGAAATCCTGGAGAAGCTCGATGCGTAGGATTGTCTTCACCGCCGCATTGCTGGCGTTCGCGGCCTCGTTGACGCTGTGCCCCGCCGCCCGGGCCGCCAGGGGGACGTTCACGGGAGTCAAGGAACTGGAAGCCGAGATCCGCAAGAACATGTCCCGCTACGACATCAAGGGGCTCTCCATCGCCGTGGTGGACGACCAGCACGTGCTCTGGGCCCAGGCCTACGGCTGGGCCGACGAGGCCAAGGGCGTCCCGGCGGAGCTGGACACCATCTTCCGGATGGGCTCCATCTCCAAGGTGGTCAGCTCCGCGCACGTGATGCAACTGGCCGAGGCAGGGCTGGTGGACCTCGACGCCGACATCCGGGCTTACGTCCCGGAATTCTCCATCCGCAGCCGCTTCGGGCCGGACCCGCACATCACGCCGCGCATGCTCATGTCGCACCACTCGGGCCTGCCCACGGACGTGGTGGCCGGGATGTGGTCGGAACACCCGCAGGCCCTGGCGGCGTACATCCCCTCCCTCGCGCAGGAGAGCATGGCCGCCCCCCCGGCCAAGCTCTGGCGCTACTCCAACGTGGGCTTCAGCCTGCTGGGGCGCATGGTGGAGAAGGTGGAAGGGATGGGCTTCGACCAGGCCATGCGCTGGAGCCTGCTGGAGCCCCTGGGCATGGCCAGCTCCAGCTACGTGATGACCCCCGAGCTGTCCCCGCGCTACTCGCAGGGCTACTCCGGCGGCAAGGAGGCTCCCCGCCCCGCCCTGCGCGACATGCCCGCGGGCTCGCTCTACTCCACCGCGCCGGACATGGCCGCCTTCATCCAGGCCATGCTGGCCGGAGGCGGGGACGTGCTCTCCCACCGGTTCTTCCGCCAGATGGTCACACCGCAGTTCCCCGGCCTGCCTCTGGATTTCGAGTTCCAGATGGGTCTGGGGTTCATGCTCTCCGGCCTGAACCTCTCCGACGGCAGCCGACTGATCTGGCACGCGGGCACCGCCCTGCCCTTCCAGGCCTTCATGGCCATGGAGCCCAACCGCAAGCTCGGGGTGGTGGTGATGGCCAACACCCAGGAGGCAGCGCATTTCATCTCCGACCTGGCGGTAAAGGCCCTGGAGCTGGCCGCGGCCTCGCGCCCCGGCGCGGGGGCCCGTCCTGTGCCCGGCAGCCGCGTCTTCAGGCCGGAGGCTTTCCGGCCGGAGAAGCTCACCCCCGAGGAGCTGGCCACCTATGCGGGCGACTATGCGGGGGAAGGCGGCCTGCTCAGCACCATCCGGCTGGTGGACGGCGTGCTCAAGGCCAGCGTGGAAGGGAGGGACGTGGAGCTCACCCCGGCCAGGGGCGGCCTGCTGCGGCTGCAGGCGGAGAAGAGCCTGCTGCCCCTGCTGCCCAAGGCCGGGCAGGAGGAATACCTGGAGCACATGCACCCCGACGGGCTGGACGTGCTGGTGCTCAGGGGCCGGGCCAGGCCCGTGCCCCTGGTGAAGCTGCAGAACAAGACCATCCCAGCGGCCTGGATGGCCCGGCAGGGCGTGTACGCCGCCTCGGGCGAATGCGCCGGGCTGTGCTACAAGGCCCTGGCCCTGACCGTGCGCGACGGGCAGCTCATGGCCGTGCTCGGCGTGTCGCTCCCCGGAGGCGACGCCCCGGCGATTCCGGCCGTGACCCCGCTCGTCCCCCTGGGGGACGACCAGGCCGTGGTGGCGGGCCTGGGCATCGGCTCGGGCGCGACGCTCCGGGCCGAAGAGGACGGGCTGTACTACTCGGGCTACCACTTCAAGCGCATGCCCGAAGCGGAGGCGAAGCCCTAATCACGCAGAGCCCGTCAGGCCGTCGCGAAAGCCGATCGCCGCAGCCCGTTCAAAAAACCTGCCGGCAAGGCGCGAGAAAAAGCCAAGCCCGATGCGTAGTTGGCCTACGTGAGGGTTTGGCTTTTTTGAAGCGACGCCGCCAGCGGGAATTTTTCAACAGGCTGCTAATCGCGCAGGCCGACGATCCCCCGCCTGCCCAGCTCGCGCAGGAACCCCGCCACGGCCAGTTCGGCCTCGCGCCCGGGCAGGCCGTAGTGCCCGGCCAGGCGCGCGGCCACGTCCCGCACGGAGTTGCGCCCGTCGATCAGCTCCCAGCAGAAGGTGCCCAGCTCGTCCAGCTCCAGTTTGCGCTCCAGGGGCTTGCCGTCCCACATGCCGAGGCGCCGGGCCACGCCTGCGAACCACGGCTTGTAGGCGCTCAAATAGATCAGCCGCGCGAAGCCCTGCTCCGTGCGCTCCTCGCGCACCAGGCGGTTGCGCGCGGGGCGCATGTCCAGGTTGCGCCGCCTCTCCTCCACGTTCTCCGGGGGGTCGGCGTGGGCGGGCTCAACCGGCTTGGCTGGGCGGCGTTTGAACCACATGGCGCGCGCAGACCTCCTTGAAGAATTGCGGGGAAAGCTCCCCCGTGTGCACGGCCAGCACGGCCAGAATCCTGGATTCGTCCCCGAGCCAGACCGCAGCCCGCAACAGGCGCAGGGCGGGCAGCCACCGCGCGGCCAGACGCCGGGCCGGACTGGCCTGGACCTCCACCGGCGGATGGAGCGCCGCCGCGAAGCCCTCCCCCGCGCCCCCCCTCGCCCCGGGGAGCCGCCCCGGAACGAAGACCCGCGCCCTGCCGCGCCTGTCCGGGAAGACCTTCCCGGCCCAGGCCTCCAGGCTGGTGCCCCGCAGGATGGCCTGCGCCGGGGCGAAGCGGTGGTACTCCAGGCTGGAGCTCCCGGCCCGGTAGAGGAATCTGAAGTGCCCCAACTGGACGCTGCACTCCGCCAGGGCGAAGCCCGGCGGGGCCTGTGCCGCCACGTCGTAGAGGCGCAGCAGGCCCTGGTCCGCGCCGCGCAGACTGCGGGCGCAGTCCAGCCAGGGCTGGGCGCTCTCGCCAGGGCGAACATGAGGCGCGGCCAGAACGGCCAGCCCCGCACCCTCGGTTGCCGGGGGGCCGGGGAGCACAAACAGCACGGCCTCGCGCCCGTCCGGCCCGAGGCAGGCCAACGACGCGCCGACCGGGGCCAGGGCCTCGCCCAACTGTTTCGCCATCCGCCCGGGGGCCTCGTCCTGCTTGAAGCGGTATTTACGCTTGAGCCTGCCCAGCACCCCCGCAGGGGCCAGCCCAGGCTTCACGCGCTGCCAGCGCAGGGTCAGGCGCGGCCCGTCCGCGTCGTCCAGGCGCAGGTAGCCCTTGCCCAGGGCGGCTGGCTCCCAGCCGGGAGGGGCATCCAGCCCCAGCCCGTCCCAGAGGACCGGTTCCGGCGCGCTCACAGCACGACCATGTTGGTCACGTCCGGGGGGCAATCCAGGCGGATGGGGAGCCCGGCGAAGCCCAGACCGGCGGAGAGCACGATCCTGCGGCCGTCCAACTCGTTGAGACCCGGGCCGAGGCGGCGGTCGGCCTGGTTGACCAGGGGCCCCAGAAGCGGCAGCCGTATCTGGCCCCCGTGGGTGTGCCCCACCAGGCTCAGCCAGGGCAGCCTGGATGCGGGCAGCCCCAGGACTTTCTGCGGGTTGTGGGCCAGCAGCAGGGTGGAGTCCAGGTCCGCCCCGTCCAGGCAGGTCATGCGCCTGTCGGGCTCCCAGAAGTCGCGCGAGCCGCAGAGCTGGAAGCGGCCCCAAGGCCCGGCCAGGTCCACGCGCCGGTCGCGCAGGGGGATGACCCCGTTGCCCTGGTGGAAGGCGGTGACGACGCCGGGGTCGATGTAGCAGTCGTGGTTGCCGAGCACCGCGTACACCGGGGCCACGCTGGCCAGGGCCTTGAAGAAGGGCGCTGTCTGGGCGGCCGCCTCCAGGTGGTATTCCACCAGGTCGCCCCCGAACACGATCACGTCAGGCCCAAAGCCGCGCACCAGGGCCAGAGCCTGCTCCAGGTTGGCGTCCGGCAGGAAGAACCCCGCGTGCAGGTCGGTGATGAGGCTCAGGCGCAGCGGCCTGCCCGGCGCGGCCTTGGGGCTGCGCGGCAGCTCGATGCGCCGTTCGATCACCTGGGTTGCGGCCTCGCCCTCCCCTCCGCGCAGCACGGGGACCACGGCCAGCGACCCCGCCGCGGCCATGGTGCCCAGGGCCAGGAAACGCCGCCTGGAGCCGTCGTGCCCAGGCGTGATCGCCGACGCGCCTGATGCGCGCGCCGGGCGCAGCACGGCCAGGGCCAGCAGCACGTCCAGCGTGGTCAGGGTAGCCAGCAGGCTGAGGTAGAAGAAAAGGCGGCTGATCCAGTCATGAGCGCCCAGGGCGAACGCGACGAGGGCCGCCACGGGCACGGCGCAGTACAGCCGGATGAACAGGCGATGCCTGTCGCGCCCCAGCCTAGCCCGGCAGCGCCACAGCAGCACAGGGCCGGCCAGGACGATCGCCAGAATGAGGGGGAAGGCCAGCAGCAGCACCGGATGTGCGCCGTGGAAGCCGAGAATGTTCATGGTGTCCTCAAAAATGGTCACCCGCTGCATAGACGGACTTGCCCCTGCCTGTCCATCACGTTACCATGCGCTCAAAGTAACAAGCGACCGTCCTCTTTGGCGGGGAGATGAAAACACTCGACTTCAAACGCCTGCGCCTCTCCATCATCGTCTTCACGGTGGGCTTCTCCCTGTTGCCCCTGCTGGTGCTCGGCATCGGCGTCAAGCAGCGCTTCTCCAGCGCCTACCAGGACGCCCTCCGTGGCAACCTGCGCACTCTGGTGGAGAGCAAGCGCAACGCCATAGACCTCTTCCTCAACGAGCGTTTGAGCCAGGTGACCACCCTGGCAAGCGCCCTCAGCTACGAGGAATCCTCCGATCAGGCCACATTGGAGCGCATCTTCGCGCTCATGCAGAGCTCCACCCGCTACTATATCGACATCGGCGTCATCGGCATGGACGGCTACCACATGGCCTACGCCGGCCCCTACAACCTGGAGGGCCTGAACTACAAAAACGAGGAGTGGTTCTCCAAGGTCACGTCCAAGGGCGTCTACATCTCGGACGTGTTTCTGGGCTTCCGCAAGGTTCCGCACATCATCATCGCGGTGCTGCGGCGCGAGGGGAACCGCTCCTGGATCGTGCGGGCCACCATCGATTCCGACATCTTCGAATCCTTCGTGAAGCGCGTGCAGATGGGCCGCAAGGGCGACGCCTTCCTGCTCAACGACAAGCTGGTGCTCCAGACCAACCCCCGCTTCGGCGGCCACGCCATGGAGGACATGGAGCTGCCCTTCCGCGTGGAGGGCCGCTTCCAGGGCGTGCGCGTGCAGGAGCTCACGGTGAGCCACCGCTCCTACCTGTACGGCTGGACCTGGCTCGAAAACAAGGATTGGATGCTGGTCATCCGCGAAGACCCCGAGGACGAGCTGCGCCCCCTGTTCGAGGCCGAATACCTCGTCTGGCTGCTGCTGGCCGGGGGTGTGGCCGTTATCATCGCCGGGACCGTCATCGTCACCAACACCATGGTGCGCAGGCTGGAGAAGGCCGAACGCGAGAAGGCCGAACTGGACGCCAACCTCACCCAGTCCGGCAAGATGGCCGCTTTGGGCAAGATGGCTGCGGGCGTGGCCCACGAGATCAACAACCCCCTGGCCATCATCCGCGAGCAGGCCGGCTGGATCAAGGACCTGCTCGAAGAGGACGAGGTCAAGGCCGTGCCCCAATACAAGGAGATCTACGACTCCGTGCACCGCATCGAGCACCACGTGGAGCGCGCCAAGACCGTGACCCACCGCATGCTCGGCTTCGCGCGCAGGATGGAGCCCTCCCTGCACGAGGTGGACTTCAACAAGCTCCTGGGCGAGACCGTGCAGTTCCTCAAGACCGAGGCCCTGCTGCGCAACATCGAGGTGCGCCTGAACCTCGGGGAGAACCTGCCCCCCACCAAGTCGGACCCGACCCAGTTGCAGCAGGTGTTCCTGAACCTCATCGACAACGCCATCGACGCCATCGGCAAAAACGGGCAGATCACCCTGACCACCCGCTTCGACGCCGACAAGAACGAGCTGGCGGCCGTATTCGTGGATACGGGATGCGGCATCCCACCGGAAACGCTGGACAAGATATTCGACCCCTTCTTCACGACCAAGAAGCCCGGCGAAGGCACCGGGCTCGGGCTGGCCATCGCCTTCGGCATCATCGAGAAGCTGGGCGGGCGCATCACCGTGACGAGCGCCGTGGGCAAGGGGACCACCTTCACCGTCTACGTCCCGGCGGTCTGACAAGGAGGCGGCATGGAACAGGCGCGGATTCTGGTGGTGGACGACGAGCGGGACTACAACGAAACCATCGTCAAGCGGCTGCGGCGCAGGGGCTTCGAGGCCGAAACGGCCCTCTCCGGCCCGGAAGCCCTGGAGCTGCTCGGCCGCAAGAGCTTCGACGTGGCCCTGCTGGACATCATGATGCCCGGCATGGACGGCATCGAGGTGCTGCGCGAACTCAAGAAGCGCACCCCCGAGGTGGAGGTCATCCTCCTCACGGGGCACGCCTCCGTGGAGTCGGGCGTGCTGGGCATGTCCATCGGGGCCAACTCGTATCTGCTCAAGCCTGTGGATTTCGACGAACTGCTGGCCGCCATCGGCCAGGCCTACGAGCGCAAGCGCCTGAGCGGCGGCGGGGCCTAACCTTCAGCCCGGCGGACGCCTCCCTCGGCCCCTGCGCAAGCGGAGAACGCATGACAGGCATGGGATTCCAAAAGGCGCAGCCCTTTGCCCGCCGGAGGGCCTCCCCTGCGCGCAGGTGCCGTGCCGCCGCGTGCGCCCGTTCCCGCCTTTCTTCATCCTGTTTCCAGCCCATCCCGGCCCACCCATGACCCCGTCGCCACGGTTCGCCACCAGCCAATTCGCGCAGGGCGCGGCTGCCGCCGCGCTCATCCTGCTGACGGCGGTCGCGCCGCCGCCGTGGTCCCTGCTGCCGGCCGCGGGGGCCTGCCTGCTGGCCTGGCGGCTGCTCAGACGTTCGCAGGAGTGCGTGCTGCGCCTCGAATCGCAGAAGTGCGCCCTGGACGAGCAGCTCCTGCAATCCCAGAAGCTGGCCGCCATCGGCGAGATCGCCTCGGGCATCGCCCACGAGATCAACAACCCCCTGGCCGTCATCACCCAGGAGGCCGAGTGGATGGGGCATCTGCTCGCCCAGCCGCAGCCCGACGCGGCCGAGCTGCGCCAGAGCCTGGCCGGGGTGCAGGCCCAGGTGCGCCGCTGCGCGGACATCACCCACAACCTGCTGGGCCTTGCCCGCACCTGGAAGCCCGTGCGCCAGCCCTCGGACTTGAGCCGCCTCGTGGAGGACATGCTGCGCTTGGTGGAGCGCGAGGCCTCGCCGCGCAACATCACCCTGCGCCGCGAATACGAGCCGGGCCTGCCCCCCGTCCCGGTGGACCCGCCCCTGCTGCGCCAAGCCGTGCTCAACCTGCTGGTCAACGCCATGCAGGCCGTGGGCCCCGGCGGCAGCGTGACCGCCTCCACGGGCCTGCACCCCGACGGACGGCCCTACATCCGCGTGGCCGACACGGGCCCCGGCATCCCGGCCGAGCACCTCTCCCGCGTGTTCGACCCCTTCTTCACCACCAAGGCCCCCGGCAAGGGCACCGGCCTTGGCCTGGCCATCACCCAGCGGATCGTGGACCGGCTCGGCGGCTTGATAACCGTGGCCAACCGGCCCGGGTCCGGCGCTGTCTTCACCATAACACTGCCCGCCGGAGCGCCCGGCACGGAGCCAAGCAATGCAAAGCCCCATCCGCCTGCTCATAGTTGACGACGAGGAGCGCTTCGTCTCCACCCTGGCCCGGCTGCTCTCCATGCGCCAGATGGAGGTGACCACGGCCTTCAGCGGCGAGCAGGCCCTGGAGGCCTTCGCGCCGGGAGCCTTCGACGTGGCCCTGGTGGACGTGAAGATGCCGGGCATGTCCGGCGTGGAGCTGCTGGCCGAGCTCAAGAAGCTCGACCCCAACCTGGAGGTCATCGTGCTCACCGGGCACGCCTCCGTGGACATCGCGGCGGAGATCATGGGCAAGGGCGGGTCTGATTATCTGCTCAAGCCCTGCCCCACGGAGGACGTGGCGGCAAAGATTCTCTCCGCCGTGGAGCGGAGGGCCGCCAAGGGGCTGTAGTTTCGCTCCCGGTTGCGAAGCGGAAAGGGTGTCCAGAGGGACGAAGTCCCTCTGGCGGGAGAGTCCAGAGAGGGCAGCGCCCTCTCTGGCCCCGGAGGCCCAAGAAGAAAACGCCTCCGGCGG
>NZ_JAKZKX010000013.1:43006-103611 GCF_022808715.1 Fundidesulfovibrio agrisoli | reverse complement strand
GGGCGGGATAAGCCGATATATTTGAAGAATATCGGCATACCCCGCCCCGCAGGCACGTCGGGCTGGCTCCTGAAACTTTACCTGTATACGGGGAAAGGCCTTCGCATAGCGAAGTCTGAACGATTAGCAACGCGAAGCGGGAAGGGAGTCCAGAGGGCCGAAGGCCCTTTGGCCGCCGGAGGCTTCTTCAGCCCGCCCGGCCGTCCCTGAACGCGGCGGCCGCGCGCACGAAGTTCTCCGCCCAGTGGGGCACGCCCAGGGCGTGGATATGCGTGTAGGCCGCGAAAGTGTTGCCGCTCACCGCGCCGTCCATCCCATCCAGCATCCCTGAGCCACGCTCCATGCGCAGCGCCAGCACGGGCGATTCGCCATGCCCGGTGTAGCGCGACTGGGCCAGGCACTTGGAATAGTGGAACTCGTGTCCGCGCAGTACGGCCCCCACCGGATGGAAGGGGTTCCGCGCAACCACGGTGGCTTCGGCGTACCCCAGGCCCTGCGGCCGGGCGCACAACGTGGTGGCCAGCGGGAAGACCCCGGCCATGGGATAGATGGCACCTTCGGTGTGCAACTCCTCGCAGAGGTACATGAACCCGCCGCACTCGGCGTAGATGGGCGCGCCGGACTCGGAAAGAGCCCGCACCCGCGAACGCACCGGGATGTTGTCCGCAAGGGCCTGGGCCTGGGTCTCGGGGAAGCCGCCGCCCAGGTACAGGCCGTCCAGCTCGGGCCAGGGCTCGCTTGAAAGCAGGCTGACCTCCACGAGCTCGGCCCCGGCCCGGCGCAAGGCTTCAAGGTTCTCCTGATAGTAGAACCACAGGGCGGCATCCAGAACGTAACCGATGCGCGGGGCCGGCCCTTCGGCACGCACGGGCCAGATGTCTTCGTCGGTGGCGGGCATCGGCGGGGCGCCCCGGGCTATCTCCAGCAGGCGCGGCAGGTCGCAGTTGTCCGCCATGACCTGGGCGATGCCCTTGAGGATGGCCTCCTGGCCTTGATATTCCCGGTTGGAGATGAGCCCCATATGCCGTTCGGGGATGGGGTTCTCACGCAGCTTGGGCAAAGTGCCCAGCACGGGCACGTCGGTGTATTGCTCGATGGCCTCGCGCAGGATGCGGCGGTGGCGCTCGCCCGCTGTGCGGTTGAGGATCACGCCCGCAAGGCCCGAATCGGGTTCGAAATTCGCGCAGCCCTGCACGATGGCGGCCGCAGTGCGGGTCATCTTGGTGGCGTCGATCACCAGAACCAGCTGAGCCGCGAGTTTGCGTGCCAACTGGCTTGTGGAATAGGAGCCGAGCGCATCCCCGCCGTCGAACAGGCCGCGGTTCCCTTCCACGAAGGCCAGGTCGGCCTGGGCGGCTTTCTGGGCGAAGAGGCCTAGGAGCACGTCGTCGGGAAAGAGGAAGGGGTCCAGGTTGCAGGCAGGGGTGCGGGCGGAAAGCGAGAGCCAGGCGGCGTCGATGTAGTCCGGGCCTTTCTTGAAAGGGGCCACGCGCAGGCCCTGGTTCACCCAGGCGCGGGTCAGGCCCAGGGAGACGATGGTCTTACCGGAACCGCCGGACAGGCCGGCCAGAACGAGGCGGGGGATGGAAATCATGTGGGGTGTGGAGCGCGCAGGCCCCGAGGGCTCACGCCCCACGCCGTCTTCCCCGTGGGCGAGAGTCCAAGGGGAAGAGGCGCATGGGACGGGAAAAAGTTAGGAGTCCCGAATGGACTATTCGCCTTCTTCGGTGGCGTGCTGCTTGCCAGCGCCCTTGAGGCCGATCATGGTGGTGGAGCCCGAGGACCAGTACTCCAGGGTGCCCTCGGCGACCATGGTGTTCACCAGCTTGGAAACCGCCATCTTCTTCATGTCGGGAAGGAAGGCGTAGAAGTCCTTCAGGTAGAACTTGGACTTGTTGGTCTTGGACTTCAGGGTCTCGATGATCAAGTTTTTGGCTTCAGCGTCATCCATGATGTACCTCGTTTTGTATGCCGAGGGCGCGGACCGGGTCCGCGCCCTCGGGTTTTCGACTTAGAACTTGAAGTTCGTCGACTGACGCCAGGTGAAGTACGCAGGATCGCGGAAGTCGTCGATCAGGTGGTGGGTGAAGTCCAGCTCACACTTCTCGAAGAAGCTTTCCCAACCGATGCGCTCGGCCCAGTCGCCCAGGCGCTCGTACTTGTTGGCTTCGGCGGCATAGACCTCGATGATCTTCTTGCACACCTTGGCCAGCGTCGGCCAGCGCGGGGGCTCGTTGGGGATGAAGGCCACGGCGACCTTGGAGAACTTGGGCATGGAAATCCTGTTGGACACCTTGCCGCCGACCATGATGATCACGCCGTCGCCTTCCTTGTCGGAAAGGGGCAGCGAGGGGCACATGGTGTAGCAGTTGCCGCAGTACATGCAGCGCTCCTGGTTGACCAGGATGGTGTTGACCTTCTTGTCGCCCAGGTCATGCTTGCCGGGCTTCAGGGCGCCGGTGGGGCAGGAGGCGATGGCCAGGGGGATTTCGCACATGTTGTCCAGGTACTCGTGGTCGACGATGGGGGGCTTGCGGTGGAAGCCGACAACGGCGAGGTCCGAGCAGTGGCAGGCGCCGCACATGTTCAGGCAGCAGGCCACGGCCACGCGCACGATGGCGGGCATGCGCATGTTGGTGAACTCTTCGAAGAGTTCGTCCATGATCACCTTCACGGTGCCCGAAGCGTCGGTGGCCGGGGTGTGGCAGTGGATCCAACCCTGGGTGTGGACGATGTTCGAGATGGAGGCGCCGGTGCCGCCGACGGGGAACTTGTAGGAACCCGCGGCGAACTTGCGGCCGTTCAGGTCGGCCTTCAGAGCCTTGGCGGTCTCCAGGGAGGTCGTCATGAACTCGATGTTGTTGCGGGTGGTCCAACGCATGTAGCCGTCGGCGTACTTCTTCGCGATCTCGCAGATCTCGCGGATGTACTCGGTGGACACCAGGCGGGCGGTACCGGCGCGGACGGTGTACACCTTGTCGCCGGACTCGGCCTCGTGCACCAGCAGGCCGGGCTCGAGGATTTCGTGGGAGACCCACTTGCCATAGTTTTTCTCAAGAACCGGAGGCAGGAAATCCTTGAAGAACCGGGGTCCGATGTCGGAGATGCGGTTCTCCATGGGCTTCGCAGGATTGTATCCAGAAGAGACGAACGCCATGTTTTGTTCCCCCTTTTTTAGCGCTGATGCAGTTTGCGGTACTCGTTGATGTCACGGGTCCAGCCGCCGGGAACCTCATCTTCCTTCCAGAAGATGTAGGGGTTGGTGCGGGGCTCCTTGACATGCTGGGCCACAGGCGTGATGCCGCACACTTCCAGAGCCTTCTGGAAGCCGAGGCGCTTCAGGGTCTCACCCAGGCGCTCGCGGTTCTTGCCTTCGTCCATCCACCAGTCCCAAATGGACTCGATGACTTCCTTGATCTCGTCGAACGGATCGTCCGCCGGGATGAAGGGCACGAGCAGGGAGCTCATCTGGGCGCCGTCGAGAATGGGGGCCTTGGCGCCGATGAGGATGGAGGCGCCGCGCTCGTCACCGATGCGCAGGGCCTTGGGCATGACGTTGATGCAGTGCATGCAGCGGTAGCAATTCTTGGTGTCGATCTCGAGCTTGCCGCCTTCGTACTTCATGCACTTGGTGGGGCACAGGTCGATGACTTCCTTCTGGAGGTCGAACTTGCCCCAGTCGCGACCGGCGTGGGCGCCGGCGTTGGGCGGGATCTCGCCACCGACGTAGGCCTTCACAGCGGCCTGATCGATCTTGATGTCGTCCTTCCAGGTGCCGATGATGGAGAAGTCGGAGCGGGCGATGGCGGCCACGCAGCCGTTGGGGCAGCCGTCGAACTTGAACTTGAACTTGTAGGGGAACTGCGGGCGGTGCAGCATGTCCTGGTATTCGTTGGTCAGCGTGTGGCACATGAGCTGGGTGTCGTAGCAGGCGAATTCGCAGCGGGACATGCCCATGCAGCAGGCCGGGGTACGCAGGTTGGAGCCGGAGCCGCCCAGGTCCTGGTTGTAGGTGTGGGTCAGCTCGTAGAAAATTTCCTCAAGCTGAGGGGTGGTGGTGCCCAACCAGATGATGTCGCCGGTGGAGCCGTGCATGTTGGTCATGCCGGAGCCGCGGAAGTCCCACAGGTCGCACAGCTTCTCCATGTACTCGGCCGTGTAGAACAGGCCGGAGGGCTGAGCCAGGCGCACGGTGTGGAAATGGGCCACGCCGGGGAACTTTTCGGGCTGGTCGCAGTAGCGGCCGATGACGCCGCCGCCGTAGCCGAACACGCCCACGATGCCGCCATGCTTCCAGTGGGTGGTGCCGTCCTCGTAGGACATTTCCAGCAGGCCCAGCAGATCGTCGATGACATCGACGGGAACCTGCTGTTCGAAGCCGCGGGGGTTGGTGTGGCGGAGCTCCGCGGCATGCTTCATGTCAGAGACGAAGCTGGGCCACGGACCGCTCTCAAGCTGGTCCAGCAACGGGGTCGGGTGTTTCGCCATGTGTTCCTCCAAAAAGAGTTGTAAGAGTTACAGCCCTGTTTACGAAAATCGCGCCCCGCCCTTGCGGAAGCCACGTTTTCCCGACACGAACAGACCACACGCCCGCTGCCGGACGCATGGCGCGGCCATTTCATGGGGATGGACAAAGCAGATGAGTAATCCGGGAAAGTTGTCGATCATCCCAATAATCCACGCGCGTGAACTTTCTAACATGCTTTCTCCCGGGCTGCAAAGCAAAATTCCAGATGCCCGTTCACAACGGGGGTTTAGGGGCATTTAAGCTTGCCTGGGGGCATTTAAATCGTTACATTTTTCACAAAATATGGACACCCGGAAAAACACCCCTGCATGCCTGCGTTGCGGCGCCTGCTGCCTGCGCGGCGGGCCAGCCCTCCACCAGGAGGACCTCCCCCTGCTCGCCGCCGGGACGCTGGCCCGCGCCCATCTGCTCACCCTGCGGGCGGGCGAACCGGTTTTCGAAAACGTGGCCCAGGTGATGACCACCCTGCACAGCGAACTGGTCAAGGTGGCCTGGCTCCCGGGGGAGCCCGGCGCGGCGAATCAGGGCAAGGCCTTCGCCTGCCGGTTCTACGCCCCCGAAGAATCGGCCTGCCTGATCCACGAAACGCGCCCGGCCGAGTGCCGCGCCCTCTTCTGCCAGGACACCGCCGCCATCGAAGCCCTGTACGCCCGCGACCGCCTGACCCGCGCCCACATCGTGGACACGCGCGGCAGCCTGTGGGAGATCGTCTCCTTCCATGAGGAGAGCTTCCCGGCCGCCACGGCCACGGCCCTGGCCCGCGCCTCGGCCCGCGGCGACCGCATCGCCGCCAGGGAGTTCGAGGCCCTGGCCGACGCGGAGCGGCGCTTCCGCGAGGCCTTCGCCGCGCGCACGGCCCTGCCCCCGCAGGAGCTGGAGTTCTACTTCGGCCGCAGCCTGGCGCAAGTTTGCGCCCCGCTGCTCGGCACCCCGTCGCTCGGCGAAAAGAAGAGCGGCTGAGTCGCCGCCCTTCCGCTCAGTCCGGTCCGTCCGCTTATTGAGGCTTCTGCGGGGCCATCTGCTCAAGCCCCGGGTCGATCATGGGGTTCGGCCCCGGATCGGGCTTCACCGCCGCGTCCGCCTTCTGTTCCTCGGGCTTGCTGGGAGGCCCGAAGTCGAAATACATGCGGCAGTATTTCTCGCACCAGTCCGTAGCGTTGTTGATGGCTGGCATGCAGTTGAATGGTCCGCTGAACTGACGCCATTTGGCCGTTTGCAGATCGTTGCAGCCCTTGATGCAGTCGGCCTTGTCGGCGTGCTCCTGGGCCAGATAGCTCTGGAAGTCGCTGCAAAGGCTGTCGTCCATGCAGTTGCTGTCGACCTGGGCCGGCCAGCAGAAACCATAGAATTCCCCCGTGGTCATGGGCCGGTCGAATCCGTACGTCACGCCCTTGCCCGCTTGATTCGCACAACCGCCGAGGGATGCTGCCATCAGCAACGTCAGGGCCAGGTACACAAGGTTCATGAACGAAAAGGCGTGATGCATGGTGACCTCGGTTTCAGCTTTTCATGTTCACGTATTGGAGGGGGGTGGGCAGCTCCTTGCCGCCAAGGAGCTGGATGACAGCCTGGAGATCGTCGATCTTCTTGCCGGTGACGCGGACCATGTCGTCCATGATCTGGGCCTGGACCTTGATCTTGGATTCCTTGATGAGGGCCACGATCTTCTTGGCCGTGTCCTTGTCGATGCCTTCAGCGATCTTGGCCTCCAGGCGCATGGTGGAGCCGCCCGCGGGCTTGACCTCGCCGAACTCCACTGACCTGGTGTCCACCTTGCGCTTGACCAGGTTCCCGATGAGCATATCGCGCACGGCCTTGGCGCGCATCTCGCTCTCCGTGGTGACCACGATGAGCTGGTCTTTCTTGTTCAGGCTCACCTCGGTTTTGGACCCGCGGAAGTCGAAACGGGTGGCGATCTCCTTGACCGTGTTGTTCACGGCGTTGTCCACTTCCTGAAGATCGACCTTGCTGACTGCGTCGAAAGAAGGCATGAAATTCTCCTGTATTGGCGGGGATACCGTATGATCGCATTTTCTACATACAGTCGCAACGCTTTGCAACCCCGAGAGGCTTGGGAAGGGTGAGCGCGCGGCGCGGGCGCATGCTCTCACGGACTGCGGGGGGGCGGGGGCCGGTGCTGCATTGGATGCACCGAGACCACCGCCTGCGGGACAACTGGTCCCTGCTCCACGCCTGGGAGCTGGCCCGGGGCCTTGGCGCGCCGCTGGTCAGCGCCCACTGCCTGGACCCGGCCTACCCGGGGGCCGAGGCGGCGCACTTCCGCTTTCTTTTGGAGGGCCTGGACCAGCTGGAGCGCGACATGGCCGCGCGGGGCATCCCCCTGTTGCGGCTGCTGGGCGACCCTCCGGCCGAGATCGTCCGCCTGGCGCGCGCCCTGGACGCCGCCGCCGTGGTGGCCGACTTCGACCCCCTGCGCCACAAGCGAGCCTGGCTGGCCCGGGCGGGCACGGCCCTGCCCTGCCCCCTGCACGAGGCCGACGCCCGCAACGTGGTCCCCTGCTTCCTGGCCTCGGACAAGCCCGAGTACATGGCCCGGACCATCCGCCCAAAAATCCACCGCCTGCTGCCGGAATTTCTCACGGAGTTCCCCGAACCGCCCGCCCAGCCCGCGCCAGCCATCCCCTCCGGCCTCGGGCGGAGCGCCGCGGGGATCGCGGAGGCCTTCCGCACGGCCCGCTCCGCCTCCATCCCCGGCGGGTTCGCTCCGGGTGAGCGCGCGGGCCAGGCCGCCCTGGAGGATTTCCTGTCCCGCCGCCTGCGCGGCTACGCCGAGAACCGCAACGACCCGGCCAGGGGCGGCCAGTCCGGCCTGTCGCCCTGGCTGCACTTCGGCATGCTCTCGGCGCAGCGCGCGGCGCTTGCGGCGGCATCTTCCGGCGCGCCCGCCCCCGACAAGGAGGCCTTCCTGGAGGAGCTCATCGTGCGCCGGGAACTGGCCGACAACTTTTGCCTGCACCACCAGGACTACGACTCCACGGCCTGCTTCCCCCAGTGGGCCGCGCGCACCCTGGAAAAGCACGCCGCTGACCCGCGCCCCGCGCTCTATTCTCCGGAGGAGCTGGAACAGGGCCGGACGCACGACCCGGCCTGGAACGCGGCCCAGCTGGAGATGGTGCGCACCGGCAAGATGCACGGCTACATGCGCATGTACTGGGCCAAGAAGATTCTGGAGTGGACCCCGGACGCGGCCACGGCCATGTCCCTGGCCGTGGCCTTCAACGACCGCCACAGCCTGGACGGGCGCGATCCCAACGGCTACGCGGGCATCGCCTGGGCCATCGGCGGCGTGCACGACCGCCCCTGGGCCGAGCGCCCCGTGTTCGGCCAGGTGCGCTACATGAATTTCGCGGGCCTTCGCCGCAAGTTCGACATCCAGGCCTATGTGGAGCGCGTCCTGGGCTGACACGAGCCGCCCACCCCAAAAGGAAAAGGCCCGGATGCGCCATGCGCGTCCGGGCCTTTCGATATTGCCGGTTGCCGCTAGCCGGTTATTGGGGCAGCGCGCCCGTGCCCTTGGCCCTGCGCCTGTCCTCCAGCCTGCCGAAGATGAAGCCGAACAGGATGCCGGCCATGCAGCTCACGATGCAGGTGAAGCCGAAGAAGCCGATGAGCGCGTTGGTCTCGCCCACGGGGTGGCTCGCGCCCACGGGCCGGCTCCCGAACAGGATATGAAGGATATTGTATGAGGCGTAGAGTATCCAGGCGACCATGCCCGCGTGGAAGCCGTAGAACAGCCCGTCCATCATGCGGTCGTGCACTTTGGAGGACTCGACGTAGCGGTAGCAGATCAACTGGCTGATGACGCCGAACAGCGTGATGGACCCGAACGAGGCCAGGAACTGGATCACGATGGTGATGATCGAGGCGTAGAGGGGGTCCTTTTTGAGCACCGAGATCAAAAACGCCGGAACGAGGCTCAAAATCCAGATGCCCACCACCACGAGGTCGCTGCGGTGGGGCGAAAAGAACGAGGAAGACTTCTCTCGTTTATGCACCTTGGGGACAATCATGAACTTTTTGATTCCTCCTGGTCACGGATGGCTCCATGCCGGGAAGCACGCTAATGGCAACGAGGTTTGAAAGCAAGCAGGGCTTGGCTCTTGCCAGCGAAATCCCCTTGGGAGTAATAAGCCTCAGATGCGCATCCTGTTCGCCGTTTTACTGGCCTTGACGGCCGTTGGCTGTTCCCTGGCCGTGGCGCGGGCCCAGTCCGGCGCATCCCCGGAGGAAATGGAGGAGCGCGGCGGCCTGGTCTACAAGTCCGGCGAGGGCGTGCCTTACTCCGGGCTCGTGCAGGACCTGCACCAGTCCGGCCAGCCCCGGCTGGAGGCCCACTACCAGGGAGGCAAGCTGGCGGACAGCAAGCTCTGGTACGAGGGCGGGCAGATCGCCGAGGAAGTGACGGTGGCCGGCGACACCTGGACCATCCGCCGCTACCAGGAGAACGGACGCCTGGAGGAGGAGACCGTCGCGGTGTTCCGAGGCGGCAAGAAATTCTCCGAGCGCTCGCGCATCTGGGACGAGGACGGCAAGCTGCGCTCCGAGGTCAGCTCCCAGGGGGGCAAGCTCCAGGGGCCCTTCCGGCAATTCGACGCCTCAGGCAAGCTTGTGCGCGACGAGGTCTATGACCAAGGCGTTTTGACGCAGAAAAACAAGTAGGTACGCCATGAGAAGCATCCTGATCGCATTCGCAGCCGCTCTGCTGCTCTCCGGTTGTTCCAGCGACGACCTCAAGAAGCAGATCGCCGCCAAGAACCAGCTCATCGCGGCCCAGGAAGCCGAGATCAAGAAGATCAAGGACGACATGGCCGCCCGCGAGGCCGACCTGAAGAACCAGTGCGAGCAGCGCTTGCAGAAGGCCGGCGCGCAAAACAAGCAGCAGGTGGACGCCCTCAACGCCAAGGTCGCCGAACTGCAGAAGAAGCGCGAGGCCGACAAGGCCCAGAAGGCCGAGCCCCACAAGGCCAAGAGCAAATCCTCGCGCTGAGCGGTCCCATGCCCGCAGCTCCGTCCGCGCCGCCCGGGGGTTCCCCGGCGGCGGCACACGCGCCCGGCCCTTCTTCAGGCCCCCCTTCGAGTGCGGACTCCTTCTGGGCGCGGGTGCGAACGCCGCGTTTCCGCAACGCCGCGCCGCGCGTGCTGGTCTTCACCAGCGGCTATTTCCTCCAGCGCGACATCGCCTCGGCCTGCGCCCGGCTGGGATGGCCCTGCCACCAGCTCGAGCTGCCTCGGGGCGGCCTGGGCAGCACCGCTTTCGTGGAGTCCCTGCTGGGGGCCGCGGCGGCCTTCCGCCCCGATTTCGCCATCACCGTGAACCACCTGGGGCTGGACAGCCGGGGCATGCTGCTGGAGCTCCTCGGGCGCATGGCCCTGCCCCTGGCCTCCTGGTTCGTGGACAGCCCCCGCCTGATCCTGCACGATTTTCCCAATCAGCCAAGCCCCTGGTGCCAGGTCTTCGCCTGGGACGCGGACACCGTGGCCCCGCTTGAATCCCAGGGCTTCGAGAACGTGCGTTACCTGCCCCTGGCCACCGACACGTCGCTCTTTCGCCCGGACGCGCCCCCCTCGCCCGCGCCCGCCCACGCTCCCGCCCACGCTCCCGAGGGAGGTGCGAGCTTCGTGGGGGACTCCATGCTCCGGCCCGTGGAGCGCCTGCGCCGAAGACTCGCCCGCCATGGCCGTGCCCGCGATCTGGCCCTGTCCCTGGCCCCGGATTTCGCGGCCTCCCCGGCTCGGTCCGCCCTGGAGTTCATGCGCGCCGAATCCCCGGACCTGGCCGCCGCCTGGGAGGCCCTGCCCCAGGGCCAGCCCCGGCTGGATCTGGAGCAGCTGCTCACCTGGGAGGCCACCCGCCTCTACCGCCTGGAGCGCGTGCGCGCCCTGCTGCCCTGCGCCCCCCTGCTGGCCGGGGACGACGGCTGGCGGGCCCTGCTGCCGCCCCCCGCCCCCGGGCTGGACTGGCGCCTTGCCGGGCCGCTGGACTACACCCGCGACCTGCCGGGGTTCTATGCGGGCAGCGGCCTGAACTTCAACGCCACCAGCCTGCAGATGAAGGGCGCGGTGAACCAGCGCGTGTTCGACGTGCCCGCCTGCGGGGCCTTCCTGCTCACGGACGAACGCGAGCAGCTGCCGGGTTTGTTCGAGCCTGGTGCGGAGGTCGTCTGTTACGGGCATCCCGGGGAAGTGGCGGACATGGCCCGCCACTACCTGGCCCACCCCGGCGAGCGCCAAAAGATCGCGGACGCCGCCCGCCGCCGCGTGCTGGCGGAGCACGACTACACCCACCGGATGAAGGTTGTGCTGAAGGTGATGCGGCGCAGGTACGCCTGAGCGGTCGCGCCCCAAAACAGAAGGCCCGCCAAGGCGGGCCTTCGTCATCGTCGCGTGCGCGGGCGGCGGTTCTACCAGCCGCGTGCGCGGCGTCGCTCCTCGTCCTCTATCACCTTCAGCTGTTTCTGAGCGTCCTTGAATTCGGCCTCGGCCGGGCGGATCAGCTCGAAGTTGCCCGTGGCCTCGGCGCGGATCAGCGCGGCCCTGGCCTTCTCGTAGCGCTCCGTCACGTTGGCCTTCTCGGCCTGGAGCGTGTCGGAGGTGAGGTAATGCACGTTGCGCTCGTAGACTTCGTATTTTCCGCAGCCTGCGAGCACGAGCAGCAGGGCCGACGCCAGCAAAAATTTCTTCATCATGCGAACCTATGTGTATGAAAGGATGTCCGTTTGAAAACAGGACATTACTCGAAGCGGCGCATGGGCGTCCATGGCTTCGGCGGAAGGTGACAAAAGCTTAATTGAGCATGAAGTTCATGGGATCCACCGGGTTGCCGGACTGGCGGACCTCGTAATGCAGGTGGGAGCCGGTGGTGCGCCCGCTCATGCCCGAATGGGCGATGGGGGCGCCGCGCTTGACCTCTTCGCCCTCCTCCACCTCGGCGGACTTGAGGTGGGCGTAGATGGTGCTCAGGCCGTGGCGGTGCTCGATGACCACCATGAGCCCATAGCCGGACTCGTATCCCACCGAGGCGACCTTGCCGTCGGCCGGGGCCAACACCTGGGAGCCGTAGGGCACCCCGATGTCCACGCCCTTGTGGTACTCGCGGGAGCGGGCCATGTAGCGATAGCCGAAATCGGAATTGATGGGGCC
Source organism: Fundidesulfovibrio agrisoli (assembly GCF_022808715.1). Taxonomy (GTDB): domain Bacteria; phylum Desulfobacterota; class Desulfovibrionia; order Desulfovibrionales; family Desulfovibrionaceae; genus Fundidesulfovibrio; species Fundidesulfovibrio agrisoli. The sequence goes on along the minus strand of NZ_JAKZKX010000013.1, from coordinate 91,922 downwards.
GCGCACAGGCCAGATGGAGGGCCGGGCCGCGAACTCCAGGGCGCGTTCGTGCAGGATGGAGGTCAACTGGCGCTGCCTGCTCTCCTGGAAGGCGACCTCCTCCACCAGGGCGCGGGCCTGGGCCGCCAACTGACGGGCCAGGCGCCGTTCGGTGCCCACGCCGCCCTCCACCATCCCGGCGGTGCCCATGGGGCGCTGCTGGGCCTCTGCCCCGGCCAGCCCGGTCACGGAGGCCAGCTTGCCGTTGAGGCCGGACACGGGCTCCACTTCCTGGCGCAGCCTGGAGAGGCGGTCGTTGAGGGCCAGCAGCCCGGCGCGCTCCTGGGCGCGCTCCTGCCTGGCGGCCTGGACGTTCTTGCGCAGCAGGTGCAGCTGCCCGATCTCCGGCAGGCGCCACAGCAGGTGCGCGCCGCCGGCCACGGCCAGGGCCAGCAGGGCCACGGGCAGCCAGCAGGGGATACGCAGTCCGTGGCGCAGCCTGCCGTCGGCGGTGCGCCGGAAAAGCACGTACGAAGAGCTCACGCCTATTGCCCCTCCAGCCATTGTTCGAGGGTGGGGGGGTCGAGGTCCAGCTCGCAATCGTGCTGGAGCTCGCACACGGCGTTGAGCTGCACGCCGTCCTGGAAGCAGAACACGGGCGCGTCGGCGGAGACGACCACGGCCAGCACCCCGGGGTGCATGGCCGTGAAGCGCAGGGCGGAGTTGAAGCGCGCGCCCCGGGAGCGGTCCTCGGAGCCGACGCTGGTGCCGTCCAGCAGGCAGGCGAAGGCGCGCAGGTCTCCCCCGCCGGTGATGTGCAGCGCGCCGTCCAGCATGGCCAGTGATTTGGCCAGGTCGAGATGATGCGGGTCCTGCAGGAAGAGGGGCGGATCCAGGTGCTGGCCGGCCAGGGGCTCCAGGGAGCCCTGGGGATCGAGCAGCAGGGTGCAGCCGAAGCCCTCCTTGCGGGCCTCGTCCACGATGGAGCAGACGATCTGATAGAGGTCGTGCCCCTGGTCCGGCCCGGCCTGGCTCTCCAGCAGCGCCTCTTCGAGCACCACCAGGTTGGGCTTGCGCGTGGTGGAGTGGTAGGCCCCGTCCACGAAGCTGCACACGGGGCGGCCCCCAAGCCGCAGGAAACCGAAGCGGTCCTGGAAGTCGGCCGTGAGCCGGCAGGGCAGCATGTTCACCGGGCCGCTGATGCCGAGCACCCGCTCGCCGTCGCTGACCAGGCGGCGCAGGGAGCGCTCCACGGCCAGCAGGAGCTTGCGCACGTGCTTGGCGTTGCGCAGATAGGGGCGCTCGTTCTCGGGGAAGCGCACCAGCCAGGGCACCTGGTCGGCGTCGGCGGGCTCGATGAAGATCATCTTGCCCAGGGGGCGCTGCCCCTCCTCCCGGGTGGTGGAGACGTTGAGCACCGCCTCGAGAATGGGATAGAGCGGCATCTGCGGGGGCCTGCCCAGCTCGCGGCTCATCTCGGAGAAAATGTGGTTGCGCACGGCGTGCTGCTCGAAGGCCTCCAGGGCGTGCTTGGAGGCCGAGGTGAAGAACGCGCCCTCGGAGGCGAAATCGTGGGCCAGCAGCCAGACCGCGTGCTCCAGCCAGCGCTGGGTGGGCCCGGTGGAGCACATGTTGGGGTGCAGCTCGGTGAACCAGATCTGGTAGAAGAGCGGCTGGGAGTAGCCCCCCGCGCAGATCAGCCCCGTGAGGTGCAGCGGGTCGACCCAGGCGGTCTGGCCGAAGGGCTTCATGGCCTTGGTGTCGGGGGCGTTGTCGCGCCAGGAGGTGTCCTCGATGAAGACCTTGTGCAGCTTGGGCTCGTGCCCGCGCAGCAGCCTGCCGGGGTCGTGCACGGTGAGGGGGGAGTCCGCGGTCTCCGCCATGATGAGCGCGGCCCTGCTCGGGCCGGAGAACCGGCTCAGGCCCTGGCGAAGACCCTCCAGGACGTTGCGCGCGGATATCTGTTTGGCGGTGTTTTGAATCATGGCCCCAGGGCGAGCGCTGTGCGGGGGCCAGGTGCGCTCAGGCGTTTCTGAGCTGAAAAAAGGCGTATAAACGAAGTAAAAGCGTCTTTTTCCTGGCCGGAAGCGTCTTCGCGCCGTTTTCTCTACGGCAAAGCCCCCCCTTATGCAACCCCGCCCGGCAGGAGGGAATTTCGCCCGGAGCCCATGAAGCGCCTTGCGCGACGCGTTTTCAGCGTGTTACCGATTCCTTGACGCGCATCCCGCGCGCTGGAGTCCGTTCGTGACCGCAGACAACCGCAGGGCTGACTTCCGTATCGGCGTTCCCGCCCACTACGTCCGCCAGATGGCCGCCTGGACCTGCGCGGACCTGGCTCCCCTTCGCCTCGGCCTGGCCCGGCTCGGCTCTCCCCTGCTCCTCCAGTCCAAACGGGAGGAGGCCGCCGTGCGCCTGCTGGACATCTCCATCCAGGGGCTCGGCCTGAGCATCGACCCTTCCCACCCCGGCGTGGAAGCCCTGGTGAAGGCCGAAGCCTGCCACATCTACCTCAAGCTGTGGGACCCCTCGGTGGACCAGCCCTACGGCGTGCTCTCGGTGTTCACCAGCAACCGCATCGTGCGCGTGGTCCGGCGCGAGGACAGGCTCCTTCTGGGCACCCGCTTCGTGCGCTTCGCCGTGGGCTCCCGGCTGGAGAAGGAGTTGGAGTTCCTTGACGCCCAGGTCTGCGGGGTCACGGCCCTGGCCCACTGGTGCGACAACCTTTCGCGCGGCGAATTCGCCAACCCCGGGGAGGCCCGCACCGGCCTCGACCTGGACAACCTTCTGGCCGAATTGTCTTACGTGCTCTCTTCCGGGGGCGGAGCTGGCCCTGGGGCCAATGAGGACTTGAAATGATTGCAATACTTGGGATTCTTGTCGTCATTGGCTGCGTCGCCAGCGGCTACTGGATCGCCGGGGGCAAGTTCGGCGTGCTGCTCCAGCCGGCGGAGCTGCTGGTCATCGGCGGCGCGGCCCTGGGCTCCTTGCTGATCGCATCCACCAAAACCTCGCTCAAGCTGGTGGTGCACCACATCCGCGAGGTCTTCTCCGGCAAGCACTACTCCAAGACCCAGTACGTCGAGCTCTTGAGCCTGCTGGCCAGGCTGCTCATCAAGATCCGCCGCGAAGGACTGGCCAGCGTGGAGCGCGACGTGGAGCACCCCGAGGCCAGCGCCATCTTCACCGGCCACCAGAACATCAAGAACGACACGCAGATGATCCGCTTCATCTGCGACACCTTCCGGGTCTACCTGGTCACGGGCGAACCCGGCGAGATCGAGGGCATCATGCACGCGGACATCGAGTCCATGCACGCCCTGACCGCCCTGCCCGCCCAGAACATTTCCAAGGTGGCCGAGTCCCTGCCGGGCCTGGGCATCGTGGCGGCGGTGCTGGGCGTGGTGCTGACCATGCAGAAGATCACCGCACCGCCCGACGAACTGGGGCACTCCATCGGCGCGGCCCTGGTGGGCACCTTCCTGGGCGTGCTGCTCTGCTACGGCTTCGTGGGGCCCATGGCCACCAAGCTGGAGAACCGCAGCCAGGAGCGCGAGGCCTTCTTCGGGGTCATCCGCGCCACCATCTCGGCCACGGCCCACGGCGCCACCCCCATGATCGCCCTGGAGTTCGGCCGCCGCTCCGTGCCGGACATCTACCGCCCCACGTTCGAGGAACTCGAACAGATCATCCGGGGGGGCTGATCCATGTCCAAGGGCTCATCGCGCCCGGCCAAGCCCTCCCGCCGCCACCAGGCGCACCACGGCGGCAGTTGGAAGGTGGCCTACGCGGACTTCGTCACCGCCATGATGGCCTTCTTCCTGCTCATGTGGATCATGAACATGGTCCCCAAGGACGTGCAGAAGGCTCTGGAGACCTACTTCAAGTCCGAAACCACCCCCGCCGTCACCATGCAGGACCCCAACTCCCCGGTGATGGGCTCCACCAAGGCCAAGCCCCAGGCCCTCACCGAGGAGCAGGCCGCGCGCTACACCATCGCCATGCGCTTCAAGAAGATCATCACCGAGGACCCCTACCTCAAGCGCAGCTCCGGCGTGAGCAGCGACGACCAGGGGGTGCTCCTGCGGGTGAACAACGACAGCCTCTTCAAGCCCGGCTCCGCCGAGATCACGCCCGAGGCGTCCAAGATCGTCAAGGAAGTCCAGGACGTGCTGCGCTCCTTCAACCTCAACCTCATGGTGCGCGGCCACGCCACGCCCGACGAGTACAAGGCCGGCCCCTTCCCCTCCAACTGGGAGCTCTCCGGCGCGCGGGCCGGGGCCGTGGTGCGCGCCGTCCTCAAGGAGAGCGCCATCAGCCCCAACCGGGTACGGGCCGTCTCCTATGGGGACACCCTGCCCCTGGTGCCCGCCTTCGACCCCGACAGCAACGCCCTCAACCGCAGGGTGGAGTTCTATTTCCACCGTCCCGGGGTGATGAACACCATGGTGGTGAACTGATGCCGGGCCCGAACCGCGCGTTCGAGGCCCCGGCGCGGGGGTGATCCCCTTGGAGGGCCTCCGATGAGGGTCTCGCTCCACGGCAAGGTGTTTCTGCTGGTCACGGCGCTCACGGCCGTCACCGTGGCCGTTGCTTTGGCCGTTACCGGCTACTCCCTCAAGACGCGCCTCGTGGAGGACCAGGAGGTCGGCGCCGCCGCGAAGCTCAAGGTCTCCTCCCTGTTCATCTCCGAACGCGACGCCAACGTGAAGGAGCGCATCCGCGACACCCTGAAGGACCAGCGCCAGGCCCTCAGGCGCCATCTGAGCCTCGTCATGTCCAGCCTGCAGCAGGAGGACGAGGAGCTGCGCGCCGGCATCATCACCCCCCAGCAGGCCCACGAGGCCGCCCTGGCCCAGGCGGCCACGGCCAGCGCCGTCTCCGGCCTGACCGTCTTCATCTCCGACCGCGACGGCAAGGGCCTGGCCCACTCGGACAACACACTCGTCGGGAAGGACTGGTCCGGCGTCAAGGGCGGAAGCGACGCCGACCAGAAGCCCTACCAGGCGGCGCTGCTCGAGCGGGACGGGACGGGCTCGCTGCTGCTGTGGTGGCCCACCGCCGACCCGGCGGCCCCGGACAAGCACCTGGCCTGCGTGGAGGTGTTCGAGCCCTGGGGCTGGCACGTGGGCGTGAGCCTGCCCTACGACCAGTTGGAGGCGCGCTTCCAGGACTACCGCAGCACCATGGTCCACGACATCGTGGACACGCTTTCCCTGGTGCAGCAGGGCCGCACCGGGCGCATTTGCCTGATGGACGCGAAGGGCTCCTTCCTGCTGGTTCCGCCCAAGCCCCTGCGCGAGGCCATGACGGCCGTGATGGCCCAGTTCAGGGAAGTCACCTCCGGCCCGGACTCTCCGGCCCACCTGCACTGGAGCGACGGCGGGCAGGACTACACGGCCTTCGTCATCCACCTACCCCAGCTGCAGTGGCGGCTCGGGCTCGTCATGGATAACGGCGAACTCAAGGACACGGCCCTGGCCCTGGCCCGCGACCAGATAATGGCCATCGCCGGCCTGTTCCTGGCGGGCATGCTCATGGCCTGGGGCGCGGCCCGCTGGATTGCCCGGCCCATCAACGACCTGGCCGGGTGCGTGGGCTCCTTCAAGCCCCGCCCGGGCGGCCTGGAGCCCACCCGGCTCGCCCTGGTGGACCTGGCCCGCAAGCACCCGGGAGAAATAGGCGACCTGGCCCGCACCTGGGCCCGCACCGTCGAGGCGCTGGACAAGGGCCTCTCGGAGCTGCACGCGGCCTGGGCCGCCCAGGACGACGCCGCGCGGCAACTGGCCTCCTCCCGGGCGGAACTGCTGGAGCTCAACCGCGAGCTGGAGGAGCGCGTTCAACTGCGCACCGCGGCCCTCGAGGCCGCCAACTCCAAGCTGCGCGGCAGCGAGCTGCGCTACCGCAGCCTTTTCATGAGCTCGCCCATCGCCTTCCTGGACTGCGACTTCTCCGCCCTGGCCGACCTCTCGCGCACTCCCGAGATGGCCGCCCTGGAGGATTACTCCAAGCTCATGGAATCAAACCCCGATCTCTCAGCCGAATGCGCCCGCCTGACCCGCGTGCTGGACGCCAACCCTGCCGCCCTGGAGCTTCTGGGCGCAAACAACCGCTACGAGCTGCTGCAAAGCCTGCACACCATCAACCTGCCCGGGGGCGGACAATTCTTCGCGGCCCTGTTCTCTGGCCTGCGCTCGGGCGCGGGCTGCTTCAGCCTGGAGACCTCCTTCACCAACCTCATGGGGGAGGAGCGCCACGCCATGGCCGACGCCCGCCCCATGCCCGGCTTCGAGCGCAACTTCCGGCACGTGCTCATCTCGGTGATGGACATCACCCAGCGCAAGCTGGACGAGAGCCGGCTGCTCGCCGCCCACGAGCAGGCCCAGGCCTCCAGCAGGGCCAAGAGCGACTTCCTGGCCAACATGAGCCACGAGATCCGCACCCCCATCAGCGCCATCCTGGGCCTGGCCGACCTTTCCCAGCGCCAGGGCGACCAGGCCAAGACGGCCCGCCACCTGCGCATGATCGCGGACAGCGCCAAGACCCTGCTGGCCATCATCGGCGACGTGCTGGACCTTTCCCGCGTGGAGGCAGGCAAGCTCACCCTGGAGAGCGTTCCCTTCAACCCCTGCGAGACCCTGGAGCGCGTGCTGGAGACCTTCCGCGGCCCCTGCCGCGACAAGGGCCTGGCCCTGGACGTGACCCTGGCGCAGGACATTCCGGCCCAGCTCGTCGGCGACCATGTGCGTCTGGGGCAGGTGGTCTCCAACCTGCTGGGCAACGCCCTGAAATTCACCGCCGAGGGACACATCGGGCTCAGGGCCGGCGTGTTGCGCACGACCGATGCCTATGTCGAGTTGCAGATCTGCGTGGAGGACACGGGCATCGGCATCCCCCCCAACCAGTTGGAGAGCGTCTTCGACAGCTTCAGGCAGGTGGACTCCACCCTCTCCAAGCGGTTCCAGGGCGCGGGGCTTGGGCTGGCCATCTGCAGGGAGCTCACCGCGCTGATGGGCGGCAGGATCTGGGCCCAGAGCGCGCCCGGCGCGGGAAGCACCTTCTGCTTCACGGCCCGCTTCGGCCTGCCGGGGCAAAGCCAGCAGGACCTGGCCCCCCAGATTGCGGACACGGGGCCTGGGCAGCGCAGCCTGAGCATCCTGGTGGTGGAGGACAACCCCATGAACCTGCATGTGTTCCAGGAGTTCCTGGCCTCCCTTGGGCACCGGGTGGCCGCCGCAGAGGACGGCGTGGCCGCGTTGGACGCCCTGCGCCGGGAAAGCTTCGACCTGGTGTTCATGGACGTGCAGATGCCGAGGATGGACGGCCTGGAGGCCGTGCGCCGCATCCGCGCCGGCGAATGCGGCGAGAACGTGGCGCAGATGCCGGTGATCGCGCTGACCGCCTACGCCATGCGGGGCGACAGGGAACGCTTCATCGACGCGGGCATGACCGACTACCTGGCCAAGCCCGTGCCTCTGGGCGTTCTGCAGGAGCTGGTGGAGCGCTACAGCCGCAAGGCCGCCGGGTGCGGAGGGAAGGCGGCCGACCAGCCCGCCGATCAGTTTCACCCCTTGATGAAGGATATCCTGGTGTTTCTGAGGGAGCGCGCGGAGACTGCCCGGCGGATGCTCGCCGTGGGCGATTTCGATGGTGCGGCTCAGGTCGGGCACGACATGAAGGGCACATCCATGACCTTCGGCGTGGACGAGGTCAACCAGCTCGGCGTCCGCCTGGAGCGCGCCGCCCATGAACGGAACGTGGATGAAGCCCTGATGGCCGTCCTGGAGCTCTACGACATCCTGAAGAAGCTCGAAGCCCAGGACCGCGAGGGGCGCTGAGCAGCCCCGGCCTCCTGCTTCAGTCCCGCGGTTCGCGCAGCAGCCGCAACACCCCGCCTATCAGCTCAGCGGTTCCCGCCTGGCCCAGGCCCAGGAGCGACCCGGCTTCGGCCTCGCTCATGCCCTGGGCCATGAACTCCAGCAGGTCGCGTTGCGGCTCGCTCAATGGCCGCGCCCCGCCGTCCAGGGCCCCGAGCAGGGCCGCAGCGCCGCTGCCCCCCAGGCAGGGCTGGCCCGCGGCCGCGCGCTCCAGGGCACGGCAGAGTTCGGCCTTGGTGATGTCTTTGAGGAGGTATCCGTCCGCGCCCGCGCCGTAGGTCCGCACGATGAGCGCGGGATCGTCGTGGGCGGTGAGAGCCAGGACGGCCGTGCCGGGCGAGGCCCGCTTGATGCGGGCGAGGGCCTCGGGGCCGTCCAGCACCGGCATGGAAAGGTCCATGAGCACCACGTCCGGCTCGAGCTCTCCGGCCAGGCGCACCGCCTCGGCCCCGTCCCCTGCCTCGGCCAGCAGCCTGGCGCCCGGGCAGGAGGCAAGCATGACGGCGATGGCCGCCCGCAGGATGGCCACGTCCTCGGCCAGCAGAACCCGTATTTCCCCGGACATGATCCCCCGGTATGGAACAGCTCGCTATTTGCCCTTGGAGGCTTTCACGGCCTCCTCCAGCTCGGCGAAGCTGGGGCGGTGGTGGTTGGGTATGGCCCGCCGGCCGGCCTCGAGGGCCACCGGGGGAGGGTTGCCGCCCACGAAGGCGCCCAGGGCGCACTTGACCACGATCAGGCAGTGCTCGCCGTCCTTGGCCTTGCATTCCATGTTGGCGGCGATGGGGCCGATGATGCCGTAGCACATCAGAACGCCCAGGAAGGTACCCACCAGGGCCGCGCCGATGTGGTGGCCGATGACCTCGGGGGGCTCGCTGATGAAGCCCATGGTGATGACGACGCCGAGAACCGCCGCCACGATGCCCAGGCCCGGCAGGGCGTCGGCCATCTTGGTCACCGCGCCGGAGGGGGCCACGGCCTCGTGGCTGTAGGCCTCGATGTCGGCCTCCATGATGTTCTCGAACTCGTGCTGCTCGATGTTCACGGTGGAGAACACGCGCATGGTGTCGCAGACGAAATCCACGATGAACTTGTTGGATTTGTTCTTGAGGAAGCCGCTGAAGATCTGGCTGGATTCCGGGCCTTCGATGTCCTTCTCGATGGCCACCAGGCCTTCGCGCCGGATCTTCATGAACAGCATGGAGAGCATGATGAGCATGTCCAGGAAGAAGGCCTTGCTGCACTTGGAGGAGCCGAAGGCCCCGCCGATGCCCTTGAGCGCGCCGATGACCACTTCCTTGGGGGAGCCGAGGACCATGGAGCCGAAGGCCGCGCCGAAGATGATCACCAGCTCGGCGGGCTGCCAGAGCACGCCGAAGTTTCCCTTCTCCAGCGTGTAGCCCAGGATGACCGAGCCAAGGACCATGACTATGCCGATGATGGCGAACATGACGCTTCAGTATCCTCGTTCAGGGTTTGCCCTTGATTTGCTCGTCGTATAGCCTTTCGATCTGCTGGTCCAGAATTTCCCTTTTTTCCCGGGGGATGGGCGATTCCGGGGGCGGCGGAGGGGCTTCGGGCTCCACGAACATGTTGCCCGGGCCCTTCTTGGCCTTGGCGTCGCCAGCCTGGCCCGGGCCGGAGCCTGAACCGGCGCCGCCCTGGCCCTGCGCCCCGGCCTCGGAACTCTTCTTGGCGTTGGGCACTTCCAGCACCAGGCGGATGCGCCGGTTCTTGGGGTCGTACACGTTGGCCGGGACCATGGGCCGCGTGGCCGCGAACCCGGCCACCATGCCCACGGCCTCGCCCGAGACGCCCGCCTTCTCCAGCACGCGGCGCGCGCCCGAGGCCCGCTCGGTGGAGAGCTCCCAGTTGGTGAAGCGGTCGCCCGCGTAGGTGTAGGCGTCGGTGTGGCCCTCGATGGTCAGCGCGCCCTTTCCGGCCTGGGCCAGCTTGGGGGCCACGGCCTCCAGCACGCGCCTGGCGTCGGGGGTCAGGTCGGCCTTGCCCAGGGCGAACAGGGGCTTGCCCTTTGCGTCCTCGGAAAGCTCGAAGATCACCTTGTCGGCCTCGGTCTTCACCGTGACCTGCTGCTTGAGGTCGGGCGTCTTGGTCTCCACGGCCTCCTTGAGGGCCTCGGCCATCTTCTCGGCCTCGGTCTTCTCCTTGGCGGCCCCGGCGGGGCTCTCGCTGATGGGCTGGACGATGGCCGGCGGGTTGTTCTCCTTCTGGATCTGGGAGATGTCGGTGGCCGGGATCAGGCTCGGCTGCGCGCCGTTGTCGAACAGGCTGAAGGACTGGAAATACTGCGCCACCTGCTCGCGCTTCTCCTGCGGCAGGGAGTTGACCAGCCACATGACCAGGAAGAAGGCCATCATGGCGGTGACGAAGTCGGCATAGGCCACCTTCCAGCTGCCGCCGTGGTGGCCGCCGTGCCCGCCCTTCTTCACCTTCTTGATGATGACTTTCTTGTGTTCCTTGTCCGCCATGGCGCTCCCTTCCGGGGGGAATTCAATGCAATTTCAGGGCCAACAGGCTCGGAGCGTACCTGATCGGACCCCAACGTTCAAGAATCGGCCGGAGCGCATCCGGCATGGAGGCGGGACAACGCAGAAAGGCGACCCGATGGGTCGCCTGTTCTGTGAACAATCTGTCTCCGCCCCGCGCTGGGAGCGGGATCGTCCTGGCTAGGCCGCGGCCGGAACCACGCACACCCGCGTCTTGACCTTGCGGTTGCGGATGTACTTTTCGTAGCTGACCACGCCGTCCACCAGGGCGAACAGGGTGAAATCCTTGCCCAGGCCGACGTTGGTGCCGGGGTGGAACTTGGTGCCCAGCTGGCGCACCAGGATGTTGCCGGCCTTGACGACCTGGCCGCCGTAGCGCTTCACGCCGCGGCGTTGACCGGCGCTGTCGCGGCCGTTGCGGGAACTGCCGCCTGCTTTTTTATGAGCCATGGTGTTCCTCCTAGGCCTGGATCGAGGTGATCTTCAGGGTCGTGAGATCCTGACGATGACCGGTCTTCTTGTGGGAGTCGTTGCGACGCCACTTGTGGAACACGATCACCTTGGGGCCGCGCAGATGCTCGACAACCTCGCAAGTGACCTTGGCGCCTTCCACATAGGGAGCGCCGACCTTCAGGCCGCCTTCCTCACCGACCAGCAGCACCTTTTCCAGGGCCACCTGGGAACCGGCATCAGCCGTGAGCTTCTCAACGGTGATCTTGGCGCCCTCAACGACGCGGTATTGCTTACCGCCAGTCTCAATAATAGCGTACATGGTAGATAGACCTCCGCAAACGGGGAAGCCGTACTTACGGAGACAGCCCCGAAATGTCAACCCCCGATTTTTTCATCCCTCGCCAGAACCAGTATCTCAACCCTGGCGCAACCCGCGCCGCGCAGGGCTTTGGCCGCCGCTTCCAGGGTGGAGCCCGTGGTCATCACATCGTCCACAAGCAGCGCGCGCCGCCCCGCAACCAGCGCCGGGTCCGCCTCGAATGCCCCTTTGAGGTTCACGGCGCGCTCCCTGGCCCCGAGCCTGCTCTGCGGCCCCGTGGCCCTGACCTTGCTCAGGGTCGCCGCCGGGGCGGGCACGCCCAGAACGCGGGCCAGGCCCTTGGCCAGCTCGAAGCTCTGGTTGAAACCGCGCGTCACCAGCCTGCGCCAGTGCACGGGCACCGCGCAGACCAGCTCCGGCCCGCGCGGGTCCATCCCTCCGGGGCGCTGGCGGTGCAGCTCGTAGGCCTGATGCAGAAGCCCCGTGAGCAACGCCTGGCCCGAGTGGCTGCCCCCGAACTTGAAGCGCAGCAGGCACTCCCGCAGCGCGCCCCCGTAGACCCCGTAAAATCCCAGCGCGTCCCATGGGCGGGGGGTTTCCCGGCAGCGCGGGCACAGGGTGGGCTCCTGATCGGGGATGGGCGTCAGTTCGCCGCAGCCGGGGCAGTACCCTTTGGCGCGCGGCGTCAACAATCCGGCGCAGCGGGCGCAGAGCCCTTCGCGCTCCTGGGCCGCCAGGCAGCAGGGGCAGCGCCACCCGGCCAGGGCGCGCGCGGCCCCGAGCATCCGGGCGGCGAGGGCCTTCACGCTGCCGGGCCCGCACCCAGGCCGGCGCCGACAACGGCCCTGCGGGCGAAATCCAGCACTTGGCCGCAGGCCCCGGCATCGCCGCACAGGTCGTCCGGGCCGTCCAGGCCCATGAGCGTCAGCGGCTCGCCCAGGCGCACGTTGAAGGTGCGCAGGAAATACTTGAGCGTGAGCAGCGCCCCGTCGAAGAGCTTCTCCCCGCGCGGCCGCCCGGCCACCAGGCAGGCGTGGGCCGTGCGCGGCGGCAGGGACCGCAGGGCCGGATCGCCCGCGGCCCAGGCCTCGTAGTGCCGCTGGGAGCGGTCGATGAAGCCCTTGAACTGCCCCGGCAGGTGATAGAAATAGATGGGCGAGGCGAAAAACAGCAGCGGTGCGGACTTGATGCGCCCGAACACCTCTTCCGCCCCGTCCTGGTCCATGAGCGGACAGGCGTACCCCGCGTCGCGGGAGCAGCCCTGGCAGCCCACGCAGGGCAGCGGCCCCGCGTCGCGCAGGTGCAGCAGGCGCGCCGGAACCCCGGCCTCCGCCAGCCCCTGGGCCAGCAGTTCCGCCATGCGGTCGCTGTTGCCCCCGGGCCGGGGGCCGCAGGCCAGGACGAGCGCTTCGGCCGGGGGAACCATCGCGGCCTACCTGGCGAAGTCGCTGAAATAGGGGTTGTGCAGGCGCTCGTCGTCCACCGTGGTCTCGGGGCCGTGGCCCGGATAGAGCACCGTGCTGCCCGGCATGGTGAAGACCTTGCGGCGCACGCTGTCCACCAGCACGTCGTGGCTGCCGCCGGGGAAATCCGAGCGGCCAACGGAGCGGTAGAACACCAGGTCCCCCACGAAGGCCACGCCCGCCGCCGGGAAGTGGAAGGTGAGGCTGCCCGGGGCGTGGCCCGGGGTCGCCAGGGCCTTGCAGACCTGGCCCAGGGCCTCGAACTCGCCCTCGGCGATGGTCTCGTAGCTGTAGTCGCGCACGGGGGGCAGGCCCATGAAGCCGCCGCGCCCCAGTTCGGTGCGCATGAGCTCGTCGCTGCCAGCACCCGCCAGCACCTTGGCCCCGGTGGCTTCATGCAGCGCCCCCACCCCGTAGGTGTGGTCGAAATGCACGTGCGTGAGCAGGATGTGCGTGAGCGTGAGCTTGTTGCGGGCCAGGCTGGCCAGCATGGGCTTTGGGTCGCCGCCCACGTCGATGGCCACGGCCAGGGAGCCCTCGTGGGCCAGGTAGCTGTTGGTCTCCAGGGGGCCGATGGCGAACGTCTCGATTTTCATGAATATCCTTAGGGGAGAGGCTCCAGCAGGAGCTGCTCCAGGGGTTTGCGGTCGGAGGAGCCCTTCTGGTCCGGCCAGCCCGCGGCCAGCACGGCCATGAGCTCCAGGCGCTGCCCGTCAAGGCCCAGGGCCTCGGTGACGCGGGGCTCCTGGTTGATGATCTCGCCCAGCCAGACCGCGCCCAGGCCCTGGGCGTGGGCCGCCAGGAGCATGTTCTGCAGGCAGGCCCCGACGCCCTGCAGGTCCTTGGCGCGGTTGTAGACGATCTCGCGGTCCATAAAGACGCAGAACAGCGCGGCGGCCTGGCGCACGATGTGGGAATACTTGGTGAGCCCGGCCAGGGCCTCCTGCCGGGGGTCTCCGGCCTGCACCACGAGGAAGCGCCAGGGCTGGTTGTTGAGCCCGCTGGGGGCCCAGCGCCCTGCCTCCAGCACGGCCAGCAGGACGTCCCTCGGCACGGCTTCGGCCTTGTAGCGCCGGATGCTGCGACGGCCGCGGATGGCTTCGAGTACGGGATTGTGTTCCATGGCGTATGCTCCGCCCTGCCGTATAGCCCATGGCCCGGCACCGGGCAAGCCGTCCCGCCGCCATGTCCGCCTTCTCCCGCTGCCCGCGCTTGTCACCGGCCGGGCGGCCCTATATGTATGCCCATGCGCCAGAACATCCCCGCTCAGCCCCTCGCGGGCGTCCGTCTCACCCGGCAGGACCTCATCGGCAGCGAACACGCCCTCAAGGACGCCCTCCAGGCCTTCGTGGGGTTCAAGTCCTACAGCCTGTACTTCCCGCCGCCGGGGTCCGGCTCCGGCCCCGCCGAGCCGGAATTCCTGCGGGGTGAGCAGAAGCTCCTGCTGCCGCTCACGCACGAAGGCGAGCTGATGGGCATGTTCATGGCCAGGGGCGTGAAGCCGCAGCCCTCCAAGGGGGCGCTCTCCGTGCTCAACCAGGCGGCCTCGCTCTGCCTGGAGAATCTCCGGCTGGCCAAGGCCTGCCGCACGGACGGCGTCACCGGCCTGGCCAACCGCCAGCACCTGACCCAGGCCCTGGAGCGCGAGATCGAGCTGGTGCAGGCCTGCATCCTGCCCGGCTCGGCCAGCTGCCTGGAGGCCGGGCCCGGCGAGGCGCGCGGCGGTTTCGGCCTGGTGCTCTTCGACGTGGACTTCTTCACCTGGGTCAACCAGGGCTTCGGCCATCTCTTCGGCGAGAAGCTGCTGGCCTCCGTGGGCAAGCTGCTCACGGCCGCCGCTCCGGGCGACAGCCTCTGCGCCCGCCTGGGCGAGGACGTGTTCGCCGTCCTGCTGCCCGGCGGCACCCCGGCCCGCTGCCAGGAACTGGCCGAGAACTTCCGCGCCGCAGTGGCCGAGGAGGTCTTCGAATACCCGGTCAACGGCGAGCGCATCCGCCTGACCGTGAGCGCGGGCTTCGCCCTCTACCCGCAGGACCTGCACGGCGGACAGTTGGCCGCGCCCACCGGCGAGGCCGCGCGCATCCTGATCCAGAAGGCCCGCAAGACCCTGGCCTGCGCCAAGGACCTGGGCCGCAACCAGGTCATCAGCTTCGCCCGGCTGCTGCGCGAGGGCGGACAGGTGCTGGAGCGCCTGCCCCTGGGCCGCCTGGCCGTGAGCCTGGGCCGCGCCGTGGACGCCAAGGAGGGCCAGCGCTTCCTGGTGTGGTCCCCGCGCTTCGAGGGCGCGCACCAGCTGGCCCGCTCCGGCGAGACGCGGGTCTCCGGGCGCTACCCGGCCATGGTCAAGGGCGAGATCATCCTCATGGAGACCCAGGAGGACGTCTCCTTCGCGGAGGTGCTGCACCTGACCGACGCCTCCTGGCCCATCGAGCCCGGCGACCGGCTGCTCATGGCCCAGGAGGGCGAGGAGCGCTTCGCCGCCGAGGACCAGCCCCCGGCCCAGCCCCAGCGCGACATGGTCAGCGGCCTGCTGGGCCACCGCGACTTCATCCGCCACATCGCCCAGGCCCGCGAATCCCAGAGCATATTCAGCCTGGCCCTGGTGCGCCTGCCCGAACCCGGCAAGGAGCGCGCCTTGGCGGGCTCCTCCCCGGCGGAGGCCCGCGTGCAGGAGGTCACGGCCCTGTGCCGCGAGTGCTTCGGCCAGCAGATGCAGGGCGGGCGCTTCTCCACCGGCAGCCTCATCCTCTACCTGCCCGGGGTGGACCCCCTGGAGCTGCGCCCCCGCTTCGCCGCCTTCATGGAGGCCGCCAGGGAGCGCCTGGGCCTGCAGTTGGCCGTTGGCCTGGCGGGCTATCCCTTCCTGAACTTCGGCAAGGCCGACGTGCTGGAGAACTGCCGCAAGGCCCTGGACCACTCCCTGCTCTTGCCCGGGCGGGACAAGCTGGCCGTGTTCGACACCATCTCGCTGACCATCAGCGCGGACAGGCTCTTCACCCTGGGCGACATCTACGGCGCGGTGGAGGAGTACAAGCTGGCCCTGCTGGCCGACGAGGAGAACCGCCTGGCCCGCAACTCCCTTGGCATCTGCCTGGCCAGGCTCGGGCGCATGGCCCAGGCCAAGGCCGAGTTCGAGCGCGTGCTCGCCAAGGAGCCGCGCAACGCCATGGCCCTGTACAACCTGGGCCACGCCTGCCACCGCCTGGGCGAGGTGGCCCAGGCCCGCAAGTGCTTCCAGCGCTGCCTGAAGCTCAACCCCGGCGACGTGTACAGCCTGCTGCGTCTGGGCCGCATGGCCGAGGAGTCCGGCAAGCTGGCCAACGCCCGCAAATACTACGAGAAGGTGAACGCCCTGCCCGGCGGCAAGGGCCTGGCCATGCGCCACCTGGCCCGCGTGGCCCTGGCCCTTGGCCGCACCGAGCAGGGCCGCGAGTACCTGCATCAGGCCCTGCTGCACGACCCCAAGGACGCCTTCTCCATGAACCTGCTGGCCAAGCTCTACCTGGACGCCGGGGAGGACCCGGCCATCGCCGAGGCCCTGGCGAGGCAGAGCGCGGCCCTGCGCCCGGAGCAGAAGCAGTTCTGGAAGGAGCTGGCCAGGGCGCTGGAGAAGCAGGGCAAGAAGGAAGAGGCCCAGCAGGCGCTGGGCAGGGGGTAGCGGCGATGAAGGCGCTGGATTTGAAAGCGGCGGCCGCGTCCATCGACGCGCTATGGTCGCCCCGTGTGGCCGCGCAGGTCAACGACACCTACGTGAAGCTGGCCCGCATCCAGGGCGATTTCGTCTGGCACGCCCACGAGCACGAGGACGAGATGTTCGTAGTGCTCAAGGGGAGGCTGTGCATCCGCTTCCGCGACGGAGACGTCTGGCTGGAGGAAGGCCAGGCCCTGGCCATCCCGCGCGGCGTGGAGCACTGCCCCCACGCCCCGGAAGAGGTGCACATCATGCTCGTGGAGCCGGCGGCCACGGTGAACACCGGGGACGCCCAGGGGGACGAGAGGAAGCAGGACGCGCCGATCTGGCTGGAGTAGGTTTCAGAAGAAGACGCCTCCGGCGGCAAAAGGGAGTTCCTCCCTTTTGAATCCCTTCTCCGCTTCGCGCCCGGCAGGGCGAGACTTTCGGCCCCTTGACAGTTGTACAGGAATTCGTACAACTTCATTTCAGCCGGAGGACACAATGGACGCCATCACCTACAGCACCGCGCGCGAAAAACTCGCCGAGACAATGGACAAGGTCTGCGACCGGCACGAGCCCGTGATCATCACCCGACGCAAGGCCGGGGCCGTGGTCATGCTCAGCCTGGACGACTGGAACGCCATCGAGGAGACCGCCTACCTGATGCGCAGCCCGGCCAACGCAGCACGCCTGCGCGCCAGCATGGCGCGCGAGGCCGCCGGAGAGTTCCAGGCCAGGGAGCTGATCGAGGAATGAGCCTCGCCGTGGCCTGGACCCCGGAAGCCTGGGAGGACTACCTCCACTGGCAGGCCACGGACAAAGCCATGCTCCGCAGGATCAACAGGCTCATCAAGGATATTCAGCGCTCCCCCTTCGAGGGGCTGGGCAAGCCCGAGCAGCTCCGCTTCGACCTCGCAGGCCGCTGGTCCCGCCGGATCGACGCCGAACACCGCCTCGTCTACAGCGTGACCCAGGACATGGTCATCGTCCTGGCCTGCCGCTACCACTACTGATTTCCCGTCTTTTCCCAACAAACTACAGTAGGACCGCTTGGCCGTTGGGGCTGCCTGCCCGGCGTGGCGGGCGAGATCCCGCGCTGGCGCTTCGCCAGAGGGCCGCAGGCCCGGCAGCTGGGATTACGGCCGCCGCGCCGGGCAGGCGGCCCCGACGGCCGATGCAGCGGCCCCTACCCCTTCCAGAAGCGCAGCCTGAGCGCATTCGACACCACCGACACCGAACTCATGGCCATGGCCGCGCCCGCGATCATGGGCGAGAGCGTCGGCCCGCCGAAGGCGTGCAGCACCCCCGCCGCCACCGGGATGCCCAGCACGTTGTAGGCGAAGGCCCAGAACAGGTTCTGGCGGATGTTGCGCACGGTGGCCCGCGACAATCCGATGGCCGTGAGCACCCCGCGCAGGTCGCCGCGCATGAGCACCACGTCCCCGGTCTCGATGGCCACGTCGATGCCCGTCCCCATGGAGACGCCCACGTCCGCCCTGGCCAGGGCCGGAGCGTCGTTGATGCCGTCGCCCACCATGGCCACCTTGAGGCCCTGGGCCTGCAACTCCGCCACGCGCGCGGCCTTGCCCTCGGGCGGCACCTCGGCGGCCACCTCCTCCACGCCTGCCTGTGCGGCCACGGCGTCTGCGGTGCGCTGGTTGTCGCCGGTGAGCATGATAACCCGCACGTTCATCTCCCGCAGGCGGCGCACAGTCTCCGGGGTTTCGGGGCGCACGGCGTCCGCCACGGCCAGGATGCCCAGCAGCTTCCCAGCCTCGGCCACGAACAGCGGGGTCTTGGCCTCGGCCGAGAGCCGCTCGCCTTCGGCAAGCATGGCGGGCGGGATATCCACGCCCTGCTCCGCCAGCCAGCCGGGCCGCCCGGCCAGCACCGGCCTGCCGCCGACGCTACCGGCCACGCCGCTGCCGGGCATGGCCTTCGCGTCGGTGGCGAAAGGCAGCTCCAACCCGCGCGCCTGCGCGGCCTGAACCACGGCCAACCCCAGCGGGTGGGCCGAGAGGGCCTCCACCGCCGCTGCGTGGGCCAGCAGGATTTCGGCGGCTATGCCGGGCGCGGGCAGCACGTCGGTGAGCACGGGCTTGCCCAGGGTCAGGGTGCCGGTCTTGTCCATGACCACGGCCCCCACCTCGCTGGCGGCCTGCAGGGCCTGCCCGCTCTTGATGAGCACTCCCAGGCGCGCGCCCCGGCCCGTGCCCACCATGATGGAGGTGGGCGTGGCCAGGCCCATGGCGCAGGGGCAGGCGATGACCATCACGCTCACGAAGATGCGCAGGGAGAAGGCCCAGCCCTCCCCGGCCAGGAGCCAGGCCAACCCGGCCAGCACGGCCAGAGCCATGACGATGGGCACGAAATAGAGGCTCACCGTGTCCGCCAGGCTGGCGATGGGCGCCTTGGAGCCCTGGGCGTCGCGCACCAGGGCGATGATCCTGGCCAGCATGGTGTCTCGGCCCACCTTCAGGGCGCGCATGGTCAGCGCGCCCAGGGCGTTCATGGTCCCCGCGGCCAGCTGGTCCCCGGGCTTCTTGGCCACGGGCGCGCTCTCGCCGGTGAGCATGGACTCGTCCACCTCGGAGGCCCCCTCGACCACCTCGCCGTCCACGGGCACGCGCTCCCCGGGGCGCACCAACAGCGTGTCGCCGGGGCGCACCTGCTTCACAGGTACGGAAGTCTGCGATCCGTCCGCCCCGATGCGGGTGGCCGTCTCCGGGGCCAGACGCATGAGCGCGCGCACGGCCTCGGCCGTCTTGGAGCGTGAGCGGGCCTCGAAATACTTGCCCAGGGAGATGAGCGCCACGATCACCGCGGCGGACTCGTAATAGAGCCCGTGCACGGCGTGGTGCGGGTCGATGCCCAGGACGATCTCCACGGTGCTCCAGAGCGAGGCCAGAAAGGCCGCGCCCGTGCCCAGGGCGATAAGCGAGTCCATGGTGGGTACGCCGCGCAGCAGGGCCGGGATGCCGTCCAGGTAGAAGCGCCGCCCAAGCCACAGGAGCGGGGCCGTGAGCGCCAACTGCAGGAGCGCATAGGCCGCCGGGGAGTGCTCCGGGGCCAGGAAGCCGGGCAGGGCCATCCCCAGCATGGGCCCCATGGCCACCAGCAGTTCGAGCCCCCCCAGCAGAAGCTGGGGGACCAGGGCGCGGCGCTGGGCCTCCAGCCGTTCGGCCTGGGCCTTCTGCTGGCCCTCGAAGACGGAATCGTCCTCCTCGGCCAGGGGCGTGGCGCTGAAGCCCAGCTCCGCGATCTTGGCGGTGACGATATCCAGGGATGGCCCTGAGGGGGAAAGTTCAAGCTCGCCCGTCTCCGTGGCCAGGTTCACGCGGATGGCGTCCACGCCCTCCATGCCGCCGATCACCTTCTCGATGCGGCTGGAGCAGGAGGCGCAGTGCATCCCGCCGATGGCCAGGTGAATGGCGGCGGCAGGCCTGGGCAGGGTCAGGCCGAAGCCCAGCTCGGCCACGCGGGCGGCCAGGGCCTCCAGGGAGGTCCGGGCCGGGTCCCACTGGACGTCCAGGGTTTCGGCGGCCAGGTTCACCACGGCGGATTCCACGCCGGGCATCTGGGACAGAACGCGCTCGATGCGGCCCGAGCAGGCCGCGCAGTGCATGCCCGTCACGGGCAGGGTGCGTTTTTCCATCTGGGTGGACCTTGTATATGATTGTGCTCCCGCTCACTTCAGGAAGCGGGACAACGCGGTTTTGAATTCCGCCAGCATCTCCTGCTGCGTCATGGGCCGGGCGGCCTCATGCTCGGAGGCGGTGCCGTGCCCGAGCACGCACGTTTCCAGGTGCCTGCCGAGCAGCTCCACGCCCAGCGCGTCCAGGGCGGAGCGCACGGCGGCGATCTGGTTGAGAATATCCACGCAGTAGCGTTTTTCATCCAGCATGCGCTGGATGCCAGCCACCTGGCCCGCGATACGCTTGACTCGGGCCGACATCTTCTTGTCGGAAGCACAATGCGATGCGCATTCCATGCGCCACCCCCTTACCTGCGAATACCCCTACGGGGTATACAAATACCCCCTGAGGGTATCCTGTCAAGAGGGTGGAATGAAAGACGGCGCGGGCAGCGCGCTAAACCGGCGGGAAAGCCTCGCTCCTGAGGGGATTGCCTCCCCGGGCATTGGCTCCCGGGGGGAAGTCTGCTACAGGCACTCACCCGCCATGAACGAACACCCGTCGCTGTGCATACTGGCCGCCCACGGCTCCTCTCATCCGAGCGCCCGCGCCGCCCTGGAGGCCTTCGCCGCCCGCGTGGGGCGCGAGTTCCCAGCGCGCAGGGTGCTGCTGGCCTACACGGCCTCCCCCCGCGCGGGAAACCACCCCGCTGCCAGGGGCGCTCAAGGCCAGCCACTTGAGGAGATGCTTCCTGGGCTCTACGCCCAGGCCAGGCTCGGGCCTCTGCGCGTGGCCGTGCAGTCACTGCATGTGATCGCCGGGGAGGAGTTCGGGCGGATGTGCCGGAGCCTGGAGGATCTCGCGGGCTGCTGCGGGGCCGAGGTGGCCATCGGCGGGCCGCTGCTCGACTCCCCGCTGGACGCGCCCGACGTGGCCATGGCCCTGCGCGAAAGCCTCGCCCAGGACCCGCCCGCTCCCAGCGAGGCCGTGGTGCTCATGGGCCACGGAACCACCCACGCCGCCCAGTCGCTGTACAGGCACCTGGCCCAGGCCCTGCGCCTGAGCCTGCCCGGCGCGCGCCTGGGCGTGCTGGAGGCCGCCGACGAACATGACCCGCTGAACATCCGGGCCATCGCCTCGGGCCTTGCCGCCTCCGGGGTGCGCAAGGCGCTGTTGATGCCGCTCTTGACCGTTGCCGGCAGGCACGCCCACAAGGACCTCGCCGGGGACCAGCCCGGCTCCTGGAAATCCGTGCTTGCGGCCCACGGCATCGAGAGCCGCGCCGACCTTGCCGGACTCGTGGAGCGCGAGCCCTTCGCCGCCCGCCTGGTGCGCCGCCTGCGCGCCCTGACCGGCGGAGGCCAGGGGGAGACCCCCTGGCGCGCGCGGGCGTAACGCCGCCCAGCCGGTTGCCCCTTCTCAGTCCGCGTATTTCCGCCTGATCTCCGCCACCTCGTCGTAATGGCGCTCGAACGCTTCCACCACCGCCGGATCGAAGTACTTGCCGCTTGCCCCTATGATCTTGGCCTTGCACACGTCCTCGGGGATGGCCTTCTTGTAGGGGCGCATGCTGCCAAGGGCGTCGTAGACGTCCACCACGGAGACGATGCGCGCCTCCAGCGGAATCTCGTCGCCCCTGAGCCCGTGGGGGTAGCCCAGGCCGTCCCAGCGCTCGTGGTGGCACAGGGCGATGCGCTGGGCCATGGAGATCAGGTCGTCCTGGCCTTCCAGCAGGTTGAGCAGGTCCAGGGTGCAGCCGGGCTTGGCGTCCTCGGGGTTGAAATGCAGCATCTCGCAGCCCAGGATGGTGTGGCGCTTCATCACCTCCCACTCCTCGTCGGAGAGGGGGCCGGGTTTGAGCAGGATATGGTCCGGGATGGAGATCTTGCCGATGTCGTGCATGGGCGCGGCCAGGCGGATCAGGCGCCTGAAGTCCTGGTCGAGGCCCATGTGCGTGGCCAGTATCCTGGCGATCTCGCCCACGCGGATGACATGGTGCCCCGTGTCGTTGTCGCGGAACTCGGCGGCCTTGCCCAGGCAGTGGATCACGCGCTCGTTGGCGATTTCGAGCTGCATGGTGCGCTGGCGGACCATCTCCTCCAGGTGTTCCTGGTAGGCCCTGTTCTCGGCCAGCAGCCTGGCCTTCTCTTCCACGGAGGAGATGGAGTGCAGCAGCACGTCGAAATTGAGGATGGGCTTCGAGATGAAGTCCCAGGCTCCGGCCCTGATGGCGGCCATGGCGTCGGAGAGCACCCCCACGCCCGAGAGCACCACCGTGGGCAGGCCGGGGCGGCTCTCCCGCACTTTGGACAGGAAGGTGTAGCCGTCCATCACCGGCATGTTCAGGTCCACCAGGGCCACGCCGATGTCGTCGCGGGCCTGCAGCAGGTCCAGGGCTTCCTGCCCGTTGGCGGCCAGGAGCACTTCCCGGTCGCAGTCCTCCAGAAAGTCGCGGACGCTGTTGCGGATCGCCGAATCATCGTCGATGACCAGGATTTTCATCCTGCCCTCCTGGGTTCAATGTGTATCCCGGTACGGCTTACGCTTCGGCGGCTCCCTGCTGGCGGCCGCGGGGGAACTTTGGCAGGGCCACCATGAAGCGCGCGCCCTTGCCCGGCACGGATTCCACGCTCATACGCCCCCCATGGTTGCGGGCCACGATGAAGTAGGAGACAGAAAGCCCCAGCCCTGTGCCCTTGCCCGGCTTCTTTGTGGTGAAGAAGGGCTCGAAGATGTGCTTCTGCACGCTCTCCGGGATGCCGGGGCCGTTGTCCGCGAACTCCACGTAGCAGGTGTCCTGGTCTTCGCGCACGGTCATGGTCAGGGTGGGGACGTAGTCCTTGGCCTCCAACGTGCCCATGGCCTGCACCCCGTTCTTGATGAGGTTCAGGAACACCTGCCCGATCTGGCTGCGGGAGCAGTGCGCCGTCACCGGGCCGGGCCCGTGGTCGAAAATCAGGCGCACCTTCTTCATGTCGTAGTTGCTTTCCAGGTCGAAATCGCTCTGGGCGATGCCCACGATGTTGCCCAGCAGGCTCACAAGGTCGCAGGGCTCCAGGCCCTCGCCGTCCTTGCGCGAGAAGTCCAGCGTGTTTCGGACGATCTCCGCCGCGCGGGCTCCGGCCTCCTTGATGTCCTTGAGGGCCACGGCCACGCCGCGCCGCTCCAGGTAGCAGTCCAGGGCGGGCAGCGGCAGGCCGCACTCGCTGGCAGCCTGCCCGTTCTTGGCGAAGACGGGAGAAAGCCTGCGCTCCACGTTCTGCACGGACTGCAGGATGATGCCCAGGGGGTTGTTGATCTCGTGGGCCATGCCGGCGGCCAGCCCCCCCAGGGACATGATCTTCTCGTTGTGGATCATCAGCTCTTCCAGGCGCACCTGCCTGCTCACGTCGTCGACGCGCAGCACCACCTCGCGGGCCTCGCCCTCCTCCACCGCGTACATGGAGATGCTCAGGAACCTGTGCTCCTCGCCCTGGAGAAAATCGGCGCGCTCGATGTGCTGCGACTGGCTGGCAAGCTGTTGCGCGTCCGTGCCCTCCACCTGCTCCGCCAGCCAGGGGAAGGCCTCGCGCAGGGGCAGGCCCAGGGCCCGCGCCTCGGGCACGCCGCTGAGCAGCGCGGCCTCCCTGTTCCAACTGCTTACGAGCCCCTTCTGATCCACGGCGATGATGGCCGAGGGCATGGCCTCCAGCAGGGCGTGGAGCTTGTTCTTGCTGCGGGCCAGTTCGCCCTGCATGCGCAGATGCCGGGCCCGGGCCACGTGCAGAATGACGATGTAGCTGAAGAGGAAGGCCAGCAGCATGAGCACGGCCACGATCTGCCAGCGGTAGGTCAGCCAGGCGGAGGGCTCGCGGTATTCCACCCGGCTGCCCTTGGGCAGCCGGGATTCCTCAATGCCCCAGCGTCTGAGCTGACGCCAGTCATAGAGATTCTCGGTGTTGTCCGCGGCGAGCACCCCGTCCTGGGGTTTGCCGGAAAGGATTTCCCCCACCACGCGGGCAGCCGCGGCCCCGGCGGTCCGGTTGCTGATGACGTAGCCCCCCACGCCCCCCACGCCCACGAAAGTGTCCTGGGTGACGAACAGCGGAACCCCTGCCTCGCTTGCGATGCGGTGGAACACGGTGAGCGGGTGGAATGCGGCACCCGCGCCGTCCTGGAAGTAGGAGTGGAACAGTATGGCCGAGTTGGGACGAAGGCGGGCCAGGAATTCTATGGTTTCGACCAGCCTGCGGTTGTCGACGAACTCCACGGAGCAGTCCGGGGTCCCCTTGCCGAGCGCCGCCTTCCATGCCTCCGCCAGCCGCAGCTCGGCGGGGGAGGCGCCGATCACCACCGCGATGTTGCGCACCAGGGGCCGAAGGCGCTGGATGGACTGCACGGCCCGGGCAGGGTCGAAGCTGGTGGCCAGCACCGTGACTCCGGGGGGCAGGTTCTCCGGCGCCCTGCCCATGGTGGCCCCGGCCACCACCAGCGGCTTGCCGGGGAACATTTCAGCCCCGTTGGCCAGCATGAACGCTGCGCCGGTGCCCCCGAAGGAGATCACGACGTCGGGCGGGGTGTAGCGGTACTTGGCGGCGAGGAAGCGCTTGAGGTCGGTGGAGTAGTCGGAATCCCGGGCGTTGCGGCCCATGGCCAGGTATTCGATGGAGAAGTCCGGGCGCAGCCCGTATTGCTCGGCGAGGGTCGTTTTGATGCTGGCCAGGAAGTTGGGATAGGCGAGATACTCGGGGGTCTCGGCGAAAGCGACCAGCACGCGTTTGGCCGGAGCTGGCTGGTCCGCGGGCGGATCCTGCCCGGCGCTGGCCGGCTGCGCCCATGGGCCGCACAGGGCCACGGCGAGCACCAGGGCCGTAAGCCCCCGGGATGCTGCATGGCGACGGAAATTCATGCATCCAGGGTAGCCGAGAAGCCCCATTGGTGACAATCGCTTTAACGCGGGCCGCCGCCGCTGGCTCCTATCTCGAACGTTTCCCGATCCAGCCCTTGCGCCTGAAGAGCAGGAGCATGCTCACGCCTATGGTGGCCATGAGCGCGAGCACGGCGAAGTAGCCGTATTCCCACTCCAGCTCGGGCATGAACTTGAAGTTCATGCCGTAGAGCCCGGCGATGAAGGTGAGCGGGATGAAGAAGCTGGAGAACATGGTCAGCACCTTCATGATCTCGTTCATCTTCAGGCTGATGTTGGAGAGGTAGAGCTCCACCATGCCGGAGAGCATGTCCCGGAAGGTCTCCACCGTGTCCATCACCTGTATGGTGTGGTCGTAGAGGTCGCGCAGGTAGAAGATGGTGTTGTCCGAGATGAGCTCGTTGCCGCCCTTCTCCAGCTTGGCCACCACCTCGCGCAGGGGGAAGATGTACTTGCGCAGGAACAGGGCTTCGCGCCGCAGGCCGTGCAGGGCCTCCAGGTGCTCTGGCTTGGGCGCGGAGAGCAGCATCTCCTCGATGTCCTCGATCTCCTCGCCCATGCGCTCCAGCACCACGAAGTAGTTGTCCACCACGGCGTCCATCAGGGCGTAGAGCAGGTAGTCCGCCCCCATGCTGCAGACCCGGCCCTTGCGGCCCATGATGCGCTTGCGCACCTCGCCGAAGACGTCGCCGTTGGCGTGCTCCTGGAAGGTGAGCAGGTAGTGGCTGCCCAGGATGAAGCTGACCTGCTCGTCCTCGACCTTGCGCGTCTTCTCGTTGAAACTGAGCATCTTGATGATGACGAACAGGGAGTCCCCAAGCTCCTCCATCTTGGGGCGCTGGCCGGTGTGCACGATGTCCTCCACCACCAGGGGGTGGATCTTGAACACCTCGGCCGCCTCGCTCACCACGGCGGGGTCGTGCAGGCCGTCGATATTGATCCAACTGACGCCCGGCCCCTCGCTGAAGCAGGCGCACTCGCGCAGGTGCTCCGGGTGGACGGACTCCACCCCGGAGGCGTCGTAGGTTATCATCTGGAGGGTGACGGGCGTGCTGCGCTCGACGCCGACGTATTCCGGGGTGCCCGGGGCGCGGCCTGCGGTCCTGCTGCGGCGGCGAAGTTGTTCGAACATCGGGGGACTCCTTATTCTCGCGCCGCTCTAAACGAAAACGGCGCGGGGCCACAAGCCCCGCGCCTCAGCATTGCCGGATCGTCATGTTTGGCGGGTTTCCGCCCCCTACCCCTGCTCCGCCCACTTGATGAGCCCGAGCGAGTGGCTGTCCAACAGCAGCGGGTGGTGCGGCAGGATGCGCACGGTGAAGCCGAACCTGCCGGCCTCCACGGGCATCACCTCGCCCCTGAACACCTGCCAGCCGTCCTGCGTGGAGTCGCTGGGCTGCATGATGGTGGTTTCGCGCTGGGTGAACTTGCCCTCGTAGTCCACGGGGCCGGAGTACACCTCCACGCGCACGTCCTGCGGGCGGATGCCGTTCAGGCTGATCTCCGCGGTGACCACGATGGGCTCGCCCACGAACACCTGCCCCGGGTCCGTGGCCTGGACGTTGCGCACGTTCAGGCTGGACCACTTGGTCATCATCTCCATGCGCCACTGGGCCAGGTCCTTGGCGGCGGCGAACTCGGCCTTGACCAGGCGGTTGTAGTTCTCGATGGCCGGGCCGTAGGCCACGCGGGCGTAGTCCTCCACCATGCGGTGGGAGGTGAACACCGGGCCCAGGGTCTTGAGGGACTCCTTCATCTTGCGGATCCAGCCGCGCGGCAGGTTGCCGTGGCCCCGCTCGTAGAAGGTGGGGACGATCTCGTTCTCCAGGGCATTGTAGAGCATCTGGGATTCGACGAAATCCTGGTACTGCACGTCTTCGTACTCCTCGCCCAGGCCGATGGCCCAGCCAAGGGAGTTGTCGGGCTTCCAGGCCTCGGCCCACCAGCCGTCCAGGGTGGAGAAGTTGAGCACGCCGTTGCACATGGCCTTCATGCCCGAGGTGCCGCAGGCCTCCAGGGGGCGGCGCGGGGTGTTCATCCACACGTCGCAGCCGTGGTACATGTAGGAGGCGATCTCCATGTCGTAGTCTTCCAGGAAGACCATGCTGTAGCGGCACTCGGCGGTTTCGCAGAGCTGCACAAGCTGCTGGATGAGCTTCTTGCCCTCGTTGTCGTGGGGGTGGGCCTTGCCCGCGAAGATGAACTGCAGGGGCCTGGACGAGTCGGAGATGAGCTTCACCAGCCGCTCCTGGTCGGAGAGCAGCAGCGTGGCGCGCTTGTAGGTGGCGAAGCGCCGGGCGAAGCCGATGGTCAGGGCCTGGGGGTCCAGCACCTCCTCGGCGATCTGGAGCTCCTTGCGCTTGGCCCCGCGCGCCAGCAGCTGGTCGTGCAGGCGGCGGCGCACGAAGTCGATCAGGCGCTCGCGCAGGCGCTCGTGGGTGCGCCACAGCTCCGCGTCGGAGATGGCCTCGGTCTGCTCGAACACGCGGGGGCAGTCCGGGTCCTCGCGCCAGTTGGGGCCCATGTAGCGGTCGAAGAGCAGGGCCAGGTCCGGGGCGACCCAGGTGGGCACGTGCACGCCGTTGGTCACCGCGCCGATGGGCACGTCCTCCACGGGGTACTGCGGCCAGACCCGCTTCCACATGTTGCGCGACACGAACCCGTGCAGGATGGACACGCCGTTGTTGATGCGCGAGAGCCGAAGCGCCAGCACCGTCATGCAGAAGGGCTCGGCGTCGTTGCGGGGGTCTTCGCGGCCCAGGGCCAGGAACACCTTCCAGGCCAGGCCCAGCTTGCGGGCGTAGTCCTCGAAGTAGGGCTGCATGAGGTCGGGCGGGAAGCGGTCGTTGCCCGCCGGGACCGGGGTGTGCGTGGTGAAGATGGAGGAGGAGGCCACCAGCTCGGCCGCGGCCTCGAAGGTCAGCCCGGCGTTCTCCATGAAGCGGCGGATGCGCTCCAG
Organism: Fundidesulfovibrio agrisoli; assembly: GCF_022808715.1. Lineage (GTDB taxonomy): Bacteria > Desulfobacterota > Desulfovibrionia > Desulfovibrionales > Desulfovibrionaceae > Fundidesulfovibrio > Fundidesulfovibrio agrisoli. The sequence continues at coordinate 64,154 of NZ_JAKZKX010000013.1, read as the reverse complement.
GCCCGCGAAGGCGGAGTGGCCCTCGTTCATGTGGATCACCTTGGGCTTGAAGCCCAGGGCGTCCAGGGTCTTGATGCCGCCGATGCCCAGCAGGATCTCCTGCCAGAGGCGCATCTCCAGGTTGCCGCCGTAGAGCCTGGTGGTGATCTGCTTGAACTGGGGCTGGTTCTCCTGGATGTTGGTGTCCAGCAGGTAGAGGCTGATGCGCCCCACCGCCACCCGCCAGACCTGGGCGAACACGCGGTCGCCCTTGAGGTCGACCGAGATGAGCAGGCGCTTGCCGTCCGCGTCCAGGCAGGGGGTCATGGGCATCTGCTCGAAGTCGTAGACGGGGTAGCGCTCCTGCTGCCAGCCGTCGGGCGTGAGGTACTGGCGGAAGTAGCCCTGCTGGTAGGCGATGCCGATGGCCACCAGGGGCAGGCTCAGGTCCGACGCGGACTTCAGGTGGTCGCCCGCCAGGATGCCCAGGCCGCCGGAGTAGATGGGCAGCCCCTTGGAGATGCCGTACTCCAGGCTGAAGTAGGCGATGACCGGCTCCTTGTTCTCCCCCTCGGGGAAGGGGATGGAGATGGTGGCCTTGGAGAGGTACGTCTCCAGGTTGCGCCTGAGTTCCGTGAGCCTGTCCAGGAAGAACTGGTCCGTGGCCAGGTTCTCCAGGGTGCGCTGGGGCAGCCTGTTGAGGAAGGCCACGGGGTTCAGCTCGCACTCGCGCCAGAGTTTCTGGTCCACCTGGGCGAACAACTCGGCGATCTCGTTGTTCCACGAGTACCAGAGGTTGTAGGCCAACTCCCAGAGCGGTTTGAGCCTGGGCGGCAACTTGGGGACAACGCTGTAGACGCGCAGTGGTTGCATGGCTGTCCTTATGATGAAAAGATTAAGCCTCGACACCATGCCAAGGCTTTTGTGAAATGGCAAGGCGCAGGTGCAGGGCCTTGCCCGGGCTTCATTTTTTCCTTTTGCTGCGGACCCAAAAGCGCTAGTGCAGGGCGAGCGATCAACCCCAAGGAGCCTCCGTGAGCCTCTCCGACCCGTCCATCGCCACGCCCGGGACCGCGCCCGTGACCATGAAGGTGAGGCATACGCACGCCATCTGGTCCGAGTTCAGCCTGGAGCCGGCCACCCCCGGTTCCGCCGGGATGGACCTGCGCGCCGCCATGGACGAGCCCGAGGTGGTGGTGGCCCCGGGGGCGCGCCACGCCTTCGGAACGGGCATCGCCATCGAGATCTGCGAGCCGGGCCTGGCGGGCTTCGTCTATTCCCGCTCCGGGCTCGGGGCCAAGCACGGCCTCGTGGTGGCCCAGGGCGTTGGCGTCATCGACCCGGACTACCGGGGCGAGATCGTGGTCTGGCTGCTCAACACCTCCCAAACCCCCAGAACCGTCGCCAGGGGAGAGCGCATCGCCCAGCTCGTCGTCATGCCGTACCGTCCGGTCATCATCCAGGCGGCTGACGAACTGGGCCAAACCTGCCGAGGCGAGGGCGGTTTCGGGCACACCGGCTCCCACTAGGGGCCGCGCCCACGCCCCACTCCACCGGCCACGGCCTTTTCCCTTAAAGGACTTTTGTTGACGAATCCGTCTCGCCGAGGGCGACGCGGACGATCTTCCATCGCGAGGCATCCATGAGCGAAAAATTCGAGGCACTCAAACAGCGCGTCGGCGCGTCCATCATGAACACCTACGGCCGCTACCCCCTGGCCATCGCCAAGGGCAAGGGCTGCGCCCTGTACGACCTGGACGGCCGCGAATACCTCGACCTGCTGGCGGGCATCGCCGTGTGCAACCTGGGCCACTGCCACCCCGAGGTCACCCAGGCCATCTGCGCCCAGGCCGGGCAGTTGGTGCACGTCTCCAACGTGTTCTACCAGGAGCCCCAGGCCGAGCTGGCCGAGGCCCTGCTGGGCACCTGGCGGCCCGGGCGCGCGTTCTTCTGCAACTCCGGCGCGGAGGCCAACGAGGGGGCCATCAAGCTCGCCCGGCGCTACATGCACGCCGTGCGCGGGGAGGAACGCCACGAGGTCATCACCCTGGTGAACTCCTTCCACGGGCGCACCCTGGCCACCCTGACCGCCACCGGGCAGGACAAGGTCAAGGACGGCTTCCATCCCCTGCCCGAGGGCTTCGTCACCGTGCCCGCCGGAGACCTGGACGCGCTCAAGGCCGCCATCGGCCCCAAGACCGCCGCCGTGCTCATCGAGATCATCCAGGGCGAGGGCGGCGTGAAGCCCTTCCCCGTGGACTACCTCAAGGGCGTGCAGGCGGCCTGCCGCGAGGCGGGCATCCTGTTCATGGTGGACGAGATACAGACCGGGCTGTGCCGCACGGGCAAGTGGTGGGCGCACCAGCACTACGGGCTGGAGCCGGACGTCATCACTTCGGCCAAGGCCCTGGCCAACGGCCTGCCCATGGGCGCGGTGCTGGCCACCGAGGAAGTTGCCGCCGGTTTCGTGCCCGGCACCCACGCCACCACCTTCGGCGGCGGGGCCGTGCTTTGCGCCGCGGCCTCGAAGACCCTCGAGATCATGGACCGCGACAAGCTGGCCGAGCGCGCCGCGCGCATGGGCGACTTCGCCAAGGCCCTGTTCCAGGACGTGGCCGAGTGCAACCCCGGCAAGATCAAGGAAGTGCGCGGCCTGGGCCTGATGATCGGCATCGACCTGGCCGTGGACGGCCAGAAGGCCTGGGAGGGGCTCACCCGGCGCGGCTTCATCCTGAACCTCACGGCGGGCTCCGTGCTGCGCCTGCTGCCGCCGCTCATCATCACCCAGGAGGAGCTCAAGCGCTTCGCAGAGGCCCTGGGCGACGTGCTGGGCGACCTGTAGTTGATTGCGTAAACTGTCCTAGGCGTACCCTTCGGGGTGCGCCTTTTTTATTTCAAGCCTCTGAGTTTTGCGACACACATAAGCAAGTATATATAATAATACAATATTGTACCTCTATAGTATTGACAAATTTATGCAATATTTTGATATTGCACCCGGAGGTGTGATATGAAAATTCAAATTGAGTGGAGAAAACGCCCTAACCCGGACTATGAAAACGATTGGCATTGCTGCCCCCACTGCCAGAATTGGCCTGGTGACGGGAGCGTCCCGGCGCCCGACAAACGATGGGTTGATGAAGGGAAAAGACCGCCAGGGGATATTTGCGAACATTGCATTAGGCTTTGGAAAGAAGCCACTTGCAACCAGCGTACCCGCAAGGTTCCAGACTAGTAAGCTATCTCAGGCAGCCCATGCCAGAATTCCTGCTGGCAAATACGGAAAATCCTTGGATTTTGTTTCGTTAGTCCAACATGCCACTGGGCCGGGTCGCTTGACCCGGCCTTTTTTTTCGCTCACAAGCGGGCTCTCCAATAGAAAACACGCGTGAGGCCATCATGTCCAAGCTGCTCAAGACCGAACTCGTCATCCCCGGAACCATCGACCCCTTCGAGCTCGAAGCCATGGGCGAGGATGTGGCCGCCTGGCTCTCCGCCAACTCCCTGCAAGGCTGGGAGGAGCTGGTCGGGCCCGTGAGCCGCGACCTGACCTTCCGCTTCTACCTGGAGCCCGAGTCCCCCATGGCGGCCATCATCAAGGACTACGCCGCCTCCCGCTGGCCCGCCGCCACGGTGAGCATGGAGTCCCTGGAGCAGCAGGACTGGTCCGCCGCCTGGCGCGAATTCTTCACCCCCATCGACATCGGCGGCCGCTTCGAGATCGTGCCGCCCTGGCTGGCCGACGCCGACCACCACGGCCTGGAGCCCATCATCATCGAGCCCAAGATGGCCTTCGGCACCGGCCACCACGCCACCACGGCCCTGTGCCTGGGCGGCATCGCGGACATGGTGGCCAAGGGCCGCGTGAAGCCCGGCGACTCCTTCCTGGACCTGGGCACCGGCTCCGGCATCCTGGCAATCGGCCTGGCCAAGCTGGGCTGCAAGGGCATCGGAGCGGACATCGACCCCCAGGCCGTGCTCTGCGCCGCCGAGAACCTGGAGCTCAACAAGCTGCCCGCCTCGGGCGAGCCCGACGCCCCCATCCGCCTGGTGGTGGGCGGGCTGGAGGCCCTGGCCCCGGGCGCCGTGTTCGACTGCATCGTGGCCAACATCCTGGCCCAGCCGCTCATCGACATGGCCCCCCACCTCATCACGCACCTCAAGCCCGGCGGCGCGCTGGTGCTCTCCGGCCTGCTGACCACCCAGGCCCCTGCCGTGGCCCTGGCCTACACCCGCCTGGGCATGCCCGAGCCCCTGCGCAAGGACGAGGGGGAATGGAGCGGGTTGTTCTGGATGTAGAGAGGCGCACTCGCCGGCTTCACTCAAGGACTTCAGGGAACCGGCCCCCCAAGGCCGGTTCCCAGGACTGCCCTTTCGAATGCGAGGGACGTCCCTATCACCTCCAGTCAAGTTTTCCCCTCCCCTATCAGCGCTTCCGCGCACCGAAACGCTCAAGTTGACTCACACCTGAAACGGCACTAATTTTAATGCCAAATAGCACGCCGAAACAGGAGCCTTCCGCATGGAGACCATCTACTCCAACAAGACCGTGAGCGTCACCGAGCTCAAGCGCAACCTCAGCGCCATCCTGAGCGAGGCCGGGGACGACCCCGTGGCTGTGCTCAACCACAACAAGCCGGAGGCCTACCTGCTCTCCGCCGCGTACTACGAAAGGCTCCTGGAGCGCCTGGAGGATCTGGAGGACGCTCGCCTGGTCCGCGAACGCGCGGACGGGCCTTTCGTGGAAGTGGACATCGATGCGCTATAGGCTGCGCTTCCACGAGCTCGCCCTGAAGGAATGGAAGAGGCTGGATGCGACCCTGCGCGAGCAGTTCAAGAAAAAGCTGGAAGAACGACTGGAGAATCCTCGCGTGCCCGCTGCCGCGCTGCGGGGCATGCCGGACTGCTTCAAGATCAAGTTGCGCAGTGCTGGGTACCGCCTGGTTTACCGCGTCGAGGACGACATCGTCTTCGTGACCGTGGTCGCGGTTGGCTGGCGCGACAACCTCCGAGTATACGACAAGGCGCAAAACCGCGTGTCCGAGTGATGCGGGAGGAGTCGCCTCCGGCGGCCAAAGGGGCTTCGCCCCTCTGGACTCCCATCCTGCTTCGCGAAACCAGCAGCCTCAATTCCTCCGCTTTGACGCCGTGAGACGCGTTGTCTGCTGGCGGGTGCGCCTGGGCCCGGGGCCAGGATATTCTTCCGATATATCCGGCCCCGCGCCCAGACGCTCCCGCCAGCAGACTCCAATTGGCTGAGTCAACTCTCCCTCTCCCCGGTTCCCTCCCGGTGCCTCGCTATCATTTCCGACCGTTCTTGCGCGCATCTCCCGCAAAGCCGTATGAGCAGCACTACTCATCCTACTACCAAGGGAGACACCCCATGAACGTACTGGCCATCAACGGCAGCCCGCGCAAGAAGTGGAACACCGCCACAATGCTTGAGAACGCCCTGGAAGGGGCCAAGAGCGCAGGCGCGGCCTGCGAGCTGGTGCACCTCTACGATCTCGACTTCAAGGGCTGCATCAGCTGCTTCGAGTGCAAGAAGATCGGCGGCAAGAGCTACGGCCGCTGCATCGTGCGGGACGGCCTGACCCCCATTCTGGAGAAGGCCGCCTCGGCCGACGCCCTGATCGTGGGCAGCCCGGTCTACTTCGGGGCCGAAACCGGCGAGACCCGCTCCTTCCTGGAGCGGCTCATGTTCCCTTTCACCACCTATACCCCGGGCTACGCCTCCATCTTCCCCGGCAAGCTGGCCACCGCCCTGGTCTACACCATGAACGTGAAGGAGGAGATGCTCGAACAGCTCGCCTACGACAAGTTCATGGGCCGCATGCAGGGCACCATGGCTCGCATCTTCGGCTCCTGCGAGGTGCTCCTGGCCACGGACACCTACCAGTTCAAGGACTACGGCAAGTACCTCTCCACCGTGTGGGACCCGGTGGCCAAGGCCAAGCGGCGCGAGGAGGTCTTCCCGCGGGTCTGCGCCAAGGCCTTCGAGCTGGGCAGGAAGCTGGCCTCCGCCAAGGCGTCCTGATCCGGAATAGATGGATGATCGAATGAGTGGGCGGAGCCTGACAGACGGCAGGCTCCGCGCCGAAGCGGATTCAGCATTCTGACAGGGGATGTAAGGGAGCGACTCCGGCGGCCAAAGGGGCTTCGCCTCCCTGGGCTCCCGCACGGCTTCACGGGGCTAGGGCCTCGATCCCTCCGCTCCGACACCGTGAGACGCGCTGTCTCTTTGGGGGCCGCCCCCCGGGGGCCCGGGCGCTTTTTCTAAAAAATACATCGGTCCGTTGCGCGCCGGGGCGACACCACAGGGGGACTCCAACAAAAAAATCTACCCCGGCCCGGGCCTACTCCCCCAGCACCCCGCGCCAGACCGCCAGCACCCGGCCGAACTCGTCCAGCGCGGCCACCATCAGCGGCGTCCCCGCCGGAACAGGCCCCGGCAGCGGGCAGGCCAGCCCCACTTTTCCAGGTGCCGCCGCCACCGCCAGAGGCCTGGTCAGCGGCAGCAACGGCCGGGAAGAACTGAAGGCCGCAATCCCGCCGACGCCGACGAACCAGCCCGAGGCCCCGTCCAGCGCCGCGGGCCAGCCCTCCACCACCAGCAGGGCCTCCGCCCCGGACTCGGGGCCGCGCCGGACGTGCGCCACGGCCAGGCGCACCACCCGGCCCCCCAGCGCCCGCAGCACCAGCTCCTCCATCCCCTTGATGTCGCGCAGGCCGAAGCCCGTGGTGCGCAGCCGCACCGCGCGCCCGAAGAAAGCCGGGTCCGTGAGGCGCAGCCGCCCAGGCTCCTGGGGGGACGCGAACAAAAGATGGGCCTGCTCCTGGTCGTTCCAGAGCAGGTAGTCGCGGTAGGGCGCCAGAGGCCCGGCCCCATTCGAGATCATGGAGACCAGGCTCCCGGGCTCGGTGACGGCCGCGCCCAGGAGGGCCATGTCCACGCGCGGGGCCGCGCCGCCCGGGAGCTCCAGCCTTCCCTGGGCGTCCACCACGCCGCTCCCGGCATCGTGGGCCTCGAGGCGCAGCGTCATCAGGGTCAGGCCCGCCAGGATCAGCGCGGCCAATGGCCCGGGGTGCAGCAGCATGCCGTCCCGCAGGGCCAGCGCGGCCAGCAGCAGGCACACCGGCAGCAGCCAGAAGAGGTAGTGGATCAGCTCGAAAGCGTAGATGTTGTGCGGGGTGAAGTCGTTGTAGAGGCTGTAGGCCAGCAGGCACAGCAGCAAGGAGGCCCCGGCCCCCCCGGCCCACGCGCGGTCCCGCCTCCAGGCGGCCCACAGCCCCAGCGGGGCCAGCAGCAGCCAGGGCATGCGCGGCAGCAGCGCGGTGCGGGCCTGGCCGTACACGGGCAGGCCGTCCACGAACAGGGAATACGCCTTGCGGACGAGCCCGCGCCAACCGAACCCCACCTGCGCCGAGTTGAGCTCGTAAGGCGTGCGCCAGGAGCCGAACACCCACACGTTCAGGCCCGCCACGCAGAGCGGGAACAGGGCGAACAGCGTAAGCCCCGCCAGCAGCGCGCCCAGGCGTTCGCGTCCGCTGTCCGCGCGCAGGCAGGAGCAGGCGGCAATGGGCAGCAGGAAGGCGGCGTCCACGGGGCGGACCAGATACGCGGCGCCGGCCAGGGCGAAGAGGCCGAGCGTCCTGCCCAGGCTGAAGCCCGGCAGGCCCGACACCCAGAGCATGCCGTAGGCCAGGCTCATGGTGGGGATGGTGTTCCAGGGCTCAAGCAGGGAGATCCCGGCCTCGACGCTCAGCAGCCACAGGCACAGCCCGAGCAGCGCCGCGCTGGCCGCCGGGCCGAACCAGCGCCGGGCGAGCATCCAGAAGAGCGCGGCCGCAGCCAGGGTGCAGGCCAGGTTCACCGGGAGGAAAAGATGCAGGGGCAGCGACCGGGCGAAGGGCGCGCCCAGCAGGGGGTAGCCCAGGGGGTACCAGTAGGTCTGGGGGTCCAGGCTGCCCGCACCCAGGGAGCGGGCGCTCTCCAGGTAGCGCAACTGGTCCCAGTGGGCCCACCAGCCCTTGGCGCAGCCGTCGAAGGGCAGGTCCGGGTGGGAGAGGTAGGCCGCGAAATAGAGCGCGGCCAGGCCCAGCAGGCCGAGCGTGGCGAAGGCCGGCGCGGCGCAGAGGGCGTCCAGGCGTTCCTTGAGGGCGGCAAATGTTGGGCGAAGTCGCATGAGCCCGGCATCCTAGTGGGATTGATCGCAAAGCCTTGACGCGGCTGCCCAGGCAGGTACATGGAAAATACCGGAGCCACAAGCTCCGGGGCCTGTGCGCACCGCCGCGCGGCGTGCGGCGGCGGACGGCGCGATGCGTGGCCTCAAGCCGATTTACAAACATCACAAAGCGGTTTACAGCGCGCAGGCAAGGCCTTTTCATCTCACCCACAAAGGATCATCCGACATGCATCTGAACAAACGAGTGCTCGTAACCGGCGGCGCGGGTTTCCTTGGTTCCCACCTGTGTGAACGTCTGCTCGCCGAGGGCTGCGAAGTCATCTGCCTGGACAACTACTTCACGGGCACGAAGCTGAACATCCAGCACCTCATGGATAATCCCAACTTCGAGCTCCTCCGCCACGACGTCACCTTCCCGCTCTTCATCGAAGTGGACGAGATCTACAATCTGGCCTGCCCCGCCTCGCCCATTCACTACCAGTTCGACCCCGTGCAGACCACCAAGACCAGCGTGCACGGCGCCATCAACATGCTGGGCCTGGCCAAGCGCGTGAAGGCGAAGATCATGCAGGCCTCCACCTCCGAGGTCTACGGCGACCCGCACGTGCACCCGCAGCCGGAGTCCTACTGGGGCAACGTCAACCCCATCGGCTACCGCTCCTGCTACGACGAGGGCAAGCGCTGCGCCGAGACCCTGTTCTTCGACTACCGCCGCCAGCACAACCTGCGCATCAAGGTGGTCCGCATCTTCAACACCTACGGCCCGCGCATGCACCCCAACGACGGCCGCGTGGTCTCCAACTTCATCGTGCAGGCCCTGCAGGGCAACCCGCTGACCGTCTACGGCGAAGGCCAGCAGACCCGCTCCTTCTGCTACGTGGACGACTTGATCGACGGCTTCGTGCGCTCCATGAAGACCGCCGACGAGTTCACCGGCCCCGTGAACCTGGGCAACCCCGGCGAGTTCACCATCATGGAGCTGGCCAAGCTGGTCATCGAGTACACGGGCTCCAAGTCCAAGATCGAGTACCGCCCGCTGCCCTCCGACGACCCCAAGCAGCGCAAGCCGGACATCACCCTGGCCAAGCAGGCCCTGGGCTGGGAGCCCAAGGTCAAGCTGGCCGACGGCCTCAAGAAGACCATCGAATACTTTGACTGGTTTTTGAAAAGGAAATAAGACCGCTCCCGGCGCTTCCAGACCCCCGGCCCAGGCCGGGGGTCTGCGCCGTTGCGGGCCGGTTCCCGCCACGGAAGCCCGACAGCCACTTCAAGGAGAAACCGGAGGCGGGCGCCACGCCCGGCCCTCCAGCAGCAGCGCATGCCTGACACCGTGCAGAAATCAATCGCCATCGTCGTTCCCGTCTACAACGAATCCCAAGGGCTGGACGCGCTCCACCAGCGGCTCAGGGCCGTCATGGAGACCCTCCCCTATGACTGGAGGATCGTGCTCGTGGACGACGGCAGCGCCGACGCCTCCTGGGAAAAGATCAAGGAGATCGCCTCGCGCGACGAGCGCGTGAAGGGCCTCATGCTCTCGCGCAACTTCGGCAAGGAGATGGCCCTCACCGCCGGCGTGGAGCTCTGCGCCGACGTGGACGCCGTGATCTGCATCGACGCGGACCTGCAGCACCCCCCCGAGCTCATCCCCACCCTCACCGCCAGGTGGGAGGAAGGCTACGAGATCGTGGCCACCGTGCGCGAGGCCGTGGCCGACTACTCCCCGCTGAAGAAGTTCGGCTCCAAGGCCTTCTACTGGGTGATGACCCGCTACTCCGACCTGGACATCCCCCCCTCCAGCACGGACTTCCGCCTGCTGGACCGCAAGGTGGTGCACACCCTGCTCGAGTTCACGGAGCGCACCCGCATGTTCCGGGGCCTCATCGACTGGATGGGCTTCCGCAAGACCTACATCCCCTTCGTGGCCCCCGCGCGCGACACCGGGCAGGTGGGCTACTCCTTCAAGAAGCTCTTCAACCTGGCCGTGAACAGCTTCACCAGTTTTTCGCTCCTGCCCCTGCGCTTCACCGGCTACCTGGGCCTGACCATCATCGCCCTGTCGCTGCTGGTCCTCGGGTTCATGCTCACGGGCAACGTGCTCTGGGGCGCCAACTATACGCCCATGGCCTTTTTCACGGTGTTCAACACCTTCCTCATCGGCATCGTGCTCTGCGGGCTGGGCATGGTGTCGCTCTACATCGGCCACATCCACACCGAAGTGGTGCAACGGCCCCTCTACATCATCCGCGAACGCGCGGGCCGCTGGGAGTAGACCATGCCAGAGACCCTTTTCAGCATCATCATCCCCTTCAAGGAGCCCGGCGTCCTCGTCGAGGAGTGCCTGAGCCACATCTTCGAACTGCGCGAGCAGCGCTTCGAGGTGATCCTGCTGCCCGACGCCCCCCTGCCCGAGGGCGAGGTGAAGGGCGTCTACGCGCACCCCGCCGTGTCCATCCTGCCCACCGGCGCGGTGAGCCCGGCCATCAAGCGCGACATGGGCGCGGAGGCCGCCAAGGGGACGTACCTGGCCTTCATCGACGACGACGCCTACCCCGACTCCACCTGGCTCACCGTGGCCCTGCTGGCCTTCGAGCGCGAGCCCGACGTGGTAGCCGTGGGCGGCCCCGCCCAGACCCCGCCCTCCGACCCGTTCTGGGCCAGGGCCTCTGGCGCGGTGTTCCTCTCCCGGCTGTCGGGCGGCTTCCCGCAGCGCTACCTGCCCCTGCCCCCGCGCCGCGACGTGGAGGACTGGCCCACCGTGAACCTCATGGTGCGCCGCGAGGCCTTCCTGGCCGTGGGCGGCTTCGACAACGCCTTCTGGCCCGGCGAAGACACCAAGCTCTGCATGGACCTGACCCAGCGCACCGGCGGGCGCATCCTCTACCTGCCGGAGATGCTCGTGTGGCACCACCGCCGCTCCGGGCTGTGCAAGCACCTCAAGCAGATCGGCAACTACGGCGCGCACCGGGGCTTCTTCGCCCACAATTTTCCGGGCAACTCCCGGCGGCTGGCCTACTTCCTGCCTTCGCTGTGGCTCCTGTTCCTGGTGCTGGGCTTCTTCGCGCTGCCCGACTGCCTCTACGCGCTGGGCATCAAGGTGTATCTGTTCACCCAGTTCATCGCCGTGCTGGACATCCTGCGCCGCGAGCCCCTGGACGTGACCCTGGCGTCCATACCCTACATCCTGCTTACGCACCTGTGGTACGGCTGGCGCTTCCTGCGCGGCTGGTTCACCAAGGACCTCAAGAGCACCCTCGGCAGATAAATGAAAGTATCCGTCTCCTATCCGCCCCTCGAATCGAGCAAGGGCGTTGCCCTCTTGTCCCAGAACCGCCAGTTCCAGTGGTTCACCAACCCCACCTACATCTATCCCATGGTGCCCTCCTACGCGGCCAGCCTCTGCCAGGAGCGCGGGCACCAGGTGTTCTGGGACGACGGCATCGCCGAGGAGATGACCTACGCCGACTGGCTGGCGCGCATCACCCGCGAGAAGCCGGACCTGATCGCCATGGAGTCCAAGACGCCGGTCATCAAGCGCCATTGGCGCATCGTGGAGGAGCTCAAGCGCCTGCTGCCCGGCTCCAAGGTCGTGCTCATGGGCGACCACGTCACGGCGCTGCCCGGCGAATCCATGGAGAACTGCCCCGCCGACTTCGTTCTGGCCGGGGGCGACTTCGACTTCCTGCTGGCCGGGCTGGCGGACTTCCTCTCCGGCAAGGCCGAGGCCCTGCCCGGGGGCGTGTGGTACCGCGAGAACGGCGAGATCAAGAGCAGCGGCCCCGCCTCCCTGGAGCACGACCTGGACCAGCTCCCCCACATCGACCGCAAGCTCACCCGCTGGGAGCTCTACGCCTACAAGAACGGCAACTTCAAATACACGCCCGGCACCTACATCATGGCCGGACGCGACTGCTGGTGGGGCAAGTGCACCTTCTGCTCCTGGACCACCCTGTACCCGGGCCGCAACTACCGCACCGTCTCCGTGGAGCGCCACCTGGACGAGATCGAGGCCCTGGCCGACATGGGCGTGAAGGAAATCTTCGACGACTCGGGCTGCTTCCCCAAGGGCCAGTGGCTGGAGGACTTCTGCAAGGGCATGGTCCGCCGGGGGCTGCACAAGCGCGTGGTCATGGGCTGCAACATGCGCGTGGGCGCGCTCAGCCAGGAGCAGTGGAACCTGCTCAAGGCCGCCAACTTCCGCTTCATCCTCATCGGGCTGGAGTCCGTGGTGCAGTCCACCCTGGACAGGCTGGTCAAGGGCATCAAGGTGGCCCAGATCGAGGAGACGCTGCGCATGTGCAAGAAGGCCGGGCTGGCCCCGCACATCACCACCATGGTGGGCTACCCCTGGGAAACCAAGGAGGACGCCAAGGCAACCATCGCCTTCGCCAAGCGCATGTTCACCCAGGGCTACCTGGATACGCTGCAGGCCACCATCGTGGTGCCCTACCCCGGCACCCCGCTCTTCGCCGAGGCCCGCAAGCAGGGCTGGCTCACCACCGAGGACTGGGACGACTACGACATGCGCCAGAGCGTGTGGAAATCGCCCATTTCCAATGAAGACGTGTTGCAATTCAAGAACGAACTCTATAAGGCCGCCCTTACCCCGGCGTTCATCCTGCGCAAGGTGCTTTCCATCCGCAGCATGGACGACATCGCCTTCTTCTATCGCGCAGCCGGGAAGCTGATCGGGCACCTGCTCAACAGCCGCAAAGGCTGCGCGGAATGCAAGAAATAACGGGTGGATGATGGAGTGGCTCCGCGCGGCCGGAAGTCTTCACGGACTGCGCGGGGTGCGGGAAACAACAGGCGGCAAGGCAAGGCGGGGCTCCGCCCCGCACCCGGCCAGGGCCCTGCCCTGGACCCGCCGGGGGAAATGATTTCCCCCGGACCCCCTCGGCGGGGACACAACCGGATACCCGGCCCCGGCCGGACGGTCCGGACATATCTCGCATGAACGGACAGAGCCGGAAAAACGTAAGCCCAGCATGAACCCTGAACGCGTCTCCATAGTCGTCACCACCCGCAACGAATCCCGCAACATCGGCAACTGTCTGGACTCCATCAAGGCCCAGACCTACCCCGCCGAGTTGATCGAGATCATCGTGGTGGACAACGCCTCCACCGACGACACCAAGGAAATCGCCGCCCGCTATACGGACAAGGTGTTCGACAAAGGCCCCGAGCGCTCCGCCCAGCGCAACTTCGGTTTCGCCCAGGCCGGCGGCGGCGTGTTCATGTTCCTTGACGCGGACATGATCCTCTCGGCCACGGTGGTCGAGAAGTCGGTCATCATGCTGCAGCACGGCTTCGGCGCGCTCTACATCCCTGAGATCGTGCTCGGGAAGGGCTTCTTCCCCACGGTGCGCCGCTTCGAGCGCAGCTTCTACGACGCCACAGTGATCGATTGCGTGCGCGCCTTCACCCGCGAGGCCTTCCAGGCCACCGGCGGCTTCGACGAGCGCCTCACCGGCCCCGAAGACTGGGACTTCGACCGCCTCATGCGCGACAGCACCCGCGTGGGGCTTCTCTCCACGTACGAGTTCGACGACGTGGACGCCTACGTCTCCCGCCTGCCGGAGAGGACCTTCGTGCCCTGGCTGGTGGACTACGAACGCCGCACCAAGGACGACACCCCGCTGCTCTTCCACAACGAGGCGGCCTTCGAGCTCTGGCGCTACCTGACCAAGAAGACCTATTACGGCAACTCCTTCGAGACCTACGTGGCCAAATGGCCAGCGGGCGACCCGGACGTGCGCCGCCAGTTGGGCATGCCCTACAGGTTCTTCGGCGTATTTTTCGAGCAAGGCCGCTGGCGCAGGCTGCTTAAGCACCCGCACCTGGCCTTCGGCATGTATTTTCTGCGGTTTATGGTGGGCTTCATGTTTTTGGTGGGCAAACTCATAAAATAAATACACCCCGTTGCCGGGTCCAGGGGAGGCTCTCCCCTGGCGGGTGCAGGGCTGAGCCCTGCCGGGGGTTTGGGGGCGGCGCCCCCAACGTATCCTCAAGGAGCATCGCATGTCAGTCGCCATCGTCACCGGCTCCGCCGGTCTGATCGGTTCGGAAACCGTCCGCTTCTTCGCGGACAAAGGGTTCGACGTCGTCGGCATCGACAACAACCTGCGCAAGACCTTCTTCGGCGAGGACGCTTCCACCGAGTGGAACCGCCAGCGCCTCGAAGACGGCGTCAAGGGCTACACCCACTACGACGCCGACATCCGCGACCACGACGCCATCAGCAAGATCTACGGCCGCTACGGCAAGGCCATCAAGGCCGTGATCCACTGCGCCGCCCAGCCCTCGCACGACTGGGCCGCCTCCGACCCCTACATGGACTTCACCGTCAACGCCAACGGCACCCTGGTGATGATGGAGAACTTCCGCCAGCACTGCCCCGAGGGCGTGTTCATCTTCACCTCCACCAACAAGGTCTACGGCGACACGCCCAACTACCTGCCCCTGGTGGAGCTGGAGAAGCGCTTCGAGCTGCAGCCCGGCCACAAGTGGGAAGGCGGCATCGACGAGACCATGTCCATCGACCAGACCAAGCACAGCCTGTTCGGCGCCTCCAAGGTGGCCGCCGACGTGGTGGTGCAGGAGTACGGCAAGTACTTCGACCTCAAGACCGGCGTGTTCCGCGGCGGCTGCCTCACCGGCCCGGCCCACTCCGGCACCAAGCTGCACGGGTTCCTGTCCTACCTGATGCGCTGCTGCATCACCGGCAAGAAATACTTCATCTACGGCTACAAGGGCAAACAGGTCCGCGACAACATCCACAGCTACGATCTGGTCAACTCCCTGTGGCACTTCTTCGAGAAGCCCCGCGTGGGCGAGGTCTACAACATGGGCGGCGGGCGCTACTCCAACTGCTCCATGATGGAAGCCATCGACATGTGCCAGGAGATCACCGGCAACACCATGAACTTCGAGTACGACGAGACCAACCGCATCGGCGACCACATCTGGTGGATCTCCGGGCTCAAGAAGTTCGAGGA
Source organism: Fundidesulfovibrio agrisoli (assembly GCF_022808715.1). Taxonomy (GTDB): domain Bacteria; phylum Desulfobacterota; class Desulfovibrionia; order Desulfovibrionales; family Desulfovibrionaceae; genus Fundidesulfovibrio; species Fundidesulfovibrio agrisoli. The sequence goes on along the minus strand of NZ_JAKZKX010000013.1, from coordinate 48,994 downwards.
GCACTACCCGGACTGGAAGATGACCTACGACGTGCCCAAGATCCTGCGCGAGATCTACGAGGTGCAGAAGGACGTGGTGAAGGAAGGCGGCGCGAACGGCGCCTGCTAGAACCGCGATTGGCGAGAATTGACGAAGGGGGCCTTAGGGCCCCCTTTTTTTTGTCCTACCCCCAACTTTCTCCCCACATAGCCCTATGTGGGGAGACAACGATTCCTTCTTGAATATGATGCGTCCCATTACCCGGAGCACCGGGATATCCACACAAAGGACGCACCATGAAAACAGAAAAGGAATTCAAGGACAATCTGGCCGCCTACTGGCGCAGGCTGAACGCCGCCTGCGGCGTTCCGGCAGGAACCCACCCCGACGACCCCAACCCCGCCGGAACCTACACCGCGCCCCAGGCTGTGAATCCGCACGCTCTATCTCAGTGCGTATCGTACCTCGACCCTGGATTTGACGCGGTCTACGCCTCGCTCCTGAGCGACCCCGAAGTCCTGGTCATTCTCCAGGACCATTGGAACGACACCTTCGTCCCCAACGACCTCGGCCCCGCCCCTGCTAATCCCCACGCGCAACTGCGCTGGTACACCCTGCGCGACCTGAACGACTTCCACCACAAACGCCATTTGGCCGACTTCAAGGACGCTCGGAAGCACCGCACACGGCAGCGGATAGAAACACTCCTCGCAAGACTGAAGAGGCTCGATCCCCTTTTCGAAGGCACCAACGCCGTGATGCAGCACAATTTGGAACACTTACCCGCATCGGCCAGGCGCGCCGCGCAGGGAGTGTTCGAACGTGACCCTCATGAGGTGCTCGAATTCTATCGGGAGATGCGCGCGGTCTCGGAAAACACAGCGAAGATCTACCACAATCGGCGCATCGCCCGGCGCCAGGGAGCAGACTGACCGAACCGGCGGCAATGCTTCGATGGCGAAGGTGGTGCAACGCGCTGACGGGCCATCCCGTCAGCGCCTAGATTAGGGAGACTCACATGGAACCTTATGTCGATGGCCTTACTAACAGCTTCATCAACGCCCAGGACCAGACGGGCGATCACTTTGGAGACAACTTCAATGGGGGGACCCTGGTGGTGTCTGGCCCCGACGAAGGCCAGCTAGGTGCTCAGACCCCGGGGCCTGACACTCAACGGCAAGCTCCTAATCGCGAGTTGGGACCTTTGAAATGGCGGGCGAACCCATTTCCTGATTATTTGCGAAAAGCACACGGCAAAGCGGGCGCAATCCTCGGCGCTGGGATAGGGGCTCGTATCGGTCAGGCGGGCGGCGTTCCAGGTGCCCTTGCAGGGGCTGCCATTGGTGGTCTTGTTGGCGCTTATGGTGACGATGCCTTGGATTACATCGGCATTCCTTCGGATATCGAGATCGATATCCCCGGTTCCTACCCGGCGGAGTGCGATGGCAACACCTGCGACAGGATGGATTGATCTAACAGCCGGCATCCTGTCTCCAGGCAGGATGTCCGGCTAATGTCCCAATAATTTTACAACAAAAAGAACTGCCCCAAACAACGTGATACTGCCAACAAAATCACGCCACAAAGCTGCCGTTAACAATTGAAGTTCCTGATATGACAACTCAACTTCCATTGCGCCCTACCAATAGATGAAAATGAGCGAGAACACAGCCGCCGCTTTGAGCAGCAGATACAAAGCAACACGCCACATGGGCCAGCCGAACCAGAAATACCATCCGGCCGGAAGCGAATAAGCCCCATAATACGATCCGTAGGGGATTCCTCTCACAGTACACCTCCAAGAGAGCGCGGAGAGGTTCCAACTCCGCTCGGGCAACACGTCATGCCAACTGAATACATGCTAATCTATTCCCAGAAACAGCTCAAGAATATCCTGCAACGACTTCTTTCCGGCCTGAAGCCATGCCCCCCTCGCACAAAAAAAAGCGGGAGCCATCCGGCTCCCGCTGCATCCATTCTCATCTTCCCCCGGGCCTTGGCCCGGCAACCGCGCTAGTGCACGGTCTTCTCGCCCGCAGGCGTATCCGCCGCCGAGGACTCCATCAGCCGCTTCCTGTATGCGGCCACCTGCTCCAGCTTGTTCCACTCGGTGAACATCTCCAGCCAGGTGTCGAAGTCCACGTTGTGCTCGTCCAGGTAGTTCTCGTGGCCTTTGAGCCACAGGCCGAACATGTGCAGCTCGATGCGGAAGTCCTTGGAGTCGATGGTCTTGGTCACCACGCCGGGGCCGTAGCGCTCGCCGTCGTAGAGGCGGCAGACGAACGCGCCCACGTTCTGGCAGGAGGACTCGTAGGTCAGCTCCTGGTTGTTGGTCTCGTCCAGCAGGGGGGCCAGGTCCGGGTGTTTCTTGCGGCACTCCTCCACCACTTCGGCGGGAACCTCCAGGAAGGTTTTCCCGTCGCGCTCGACGGTGAAGTAGAACCTGGCCCAGTGCTCGAAGCTGAACACGCGGGAGAGGTCGCAGATGACGTTGTTGCAGGCGTTGGACATGCTCTATCGCTCCTTAACGTGATATCGAAGTGGTGTGTGCGCCTCAGGCCCGGTGGCAGCGCACCAGATGCCCGGGCGCGGCCTCCCGCATGGGGGGCTCCTGGGCGCAGTCCGGCCCGGCCAGCGGGCAGCGGGGAACCAGGGGGCAGGCCCCCTCCCCGGCGCTTTCGCGGGCTTCGGGCGCGGCCCCGCGCTCCTGCCTGACGGCCGGGTCCGGCACGGGGATGGCCGCCAGCAGCATCCGCGTGTACGGATGGAGCGGCGCATCGTACAGCGCCGCCGCCGGGGCCAGCTCCACCAGCCGCCCCGCATACATCACGGCCACCCGGTCGCTCAAGTGGCTGACCACGGCCAGATCGTGCGAGATGAACAGGTAGGTCAGGCCCAGGCGCTCCTTGAGGTCCTGGAAAATATTGATGACCTGGGCCTGGATGGACACGTCCAGGGCGGAGACGGGCTCGTCGCAGACCACCAGCCTGGGGTTCAGGGCCAGGGCGCGGGCGATGGCCGCGCGCTGGCGCTGCCCGCCGGAGAACTGGTGCGGGTAGCGCCCCGCGTGCTCGGGCGAGAGGCCCACCATATCCAGCAGTTCGGCCACGCGCGCCCGGCGGGAGGCCTTGTCCCCCACCTTGCGCGCGTCCAGGGCCTCGCCCACGGACTGGGCCACGGTCATGCGCGGGTCCAGGGAGGAGAACGGATCCTGGAAGACCATCTGGACCAGCTCCGGCAGGCGGTCCGTCACCTCCTCGGTGCGCCAGAGGTCCATGCCGTCCATGAGCACCTGGCCCGAGGTGGGCGCGTCCAGGCGCACGGCCATGCGCGCCAGCGTGGACTTGCCGCAGCCCGACTCGCCCACCAGCCCCACGGTCTCGCCGTGGGCCACGGCCAGGTCCACCCCGGCCACGGCGTGCACGGGCACGGCCCGCGAGAACGCGCCGCGCCGCACGAAATAGGTCTTGCGCACGTCGCGGAACTCCAGGCAGGCGCTCATGCCCGGCCCCCTTCGGCGTGCAGCCAGCAGCGCGCCTCGCGCCCCGGCTCCGGGCGGAAGACGGGGGGAATTTCCCGTCTGCAACGATCCATCACGAAGGGGCAGCGCGGGTGGAAATGGCAGCCCGAGGGCAGCGCGGTGAGCGGCGGCACGGTGCCCGCCACCGGGGTCAGGCGCTCGTGGCGCGAGCCCAGCCTGGGCAGCGAGGCCATAAGCCCCTGGGTGTAGGGGTGCAGCGCTTTGGCGAACAGCGCCTCCACGGGGCTGACCTCCACCAGGCGGCCCGCGTACATCACGCCCACGCGGTGGCAGGTCTGGGCCACCACGCCCAGGTTGTGGGTGATGAAGAGCATGGCCAGCCCGCGCTCGGCGGCAAGGCCGGAGAGCAGCTCCAGGATCTGCTTCTGGATGGTCACGTCCAGGGCGGTGGTGGGCTCGTCGGCGATGAGCAGACGGGGGCCGCAGCCAAGGGCCATGGCGATCATCACGCGCTGGCGCATGCCGCCGGAAAGTTCGTGGGGGTAGGCGCGCAGCACGGCGCGGGGGCCTGGCAGGCCCACCTGTTCGAGCAGTTCCAGGCAGCGGGCCTCGGCCTGCCGCTTGTCCAGGCCCTTGTGCAGCAGCAGGGGTTCGGCCAGTTGGACGCCCACGCGCATCACGGGGTTGAGCGCGGTCATGGGCTCCTGGAAGATCATGGCGATCTCGGCCCCGCGCAGGGCGCGCAGCTCCTCCTGGCTCATGGCGGTCAGTTCGCGCCCGCCGAAGAAGGCCCTGCCCCCGGATATCCTGCCCGGGCGCGGGATCAGCCCCAGGATGCCCAGGGAAAGCACTGTCTTGCCGCAGCCCGACTCGCCCACGAGCCCGAAGACCTCGCCGGGGGCGAGGTCGAAGCTCACGCCGTCCACGGCCGGGGCCAGGCCCCTGGCGGTGTCGAAGGCGGCGCTGAAATCCTGAAGGCGCAGAAGCGGGTCCATTTTTCCCTTGTGAGCCAGGCGTTCGGCCCGTACACCTACGGCTTTCGTAAAACTTAGGCAAGGAGCGCGCGTTGAGCCCCAAAACCGTAGCGATTGTCGGCGGCGGCCTGGCTGGCTGCGAATGCGCCATGGCCCTGGCCCGGGCCGGGGTGAAGGTCACCCTTTTCGAGATGCGCCCCCTGCGGCGCTCCCCGGCGCACACCGGGGACGACCTGGCGGAGCTGGTCTGCTCCAACTCCCTGCGCTCCGACGACCCGGACGCCGCCATAGGCCTGCTCAAGCGCGAGATGGAAGCCCTGGGCAGCGTGGTCATGCGCGCCGCCCGCGCCACCGCGGTGCCCGCTGGCAAGGCCCTGGCCGTGGACCGCGAGCTCTTCGCCCGCGAGGTGACCCGCGCGGTGGAGGCCGAAGCGAACATCACGCTCGTCCGGCAGGAGGTGGCCTCCCTGGACGACCTCGCCCTGCAAGGCTTCGACGCCGTGGTCATCGCGGCCGGGCCCTTGGCCAGCGAGGGCCTGGCCCAGAGCCTGGCTGCGGCCGTGGGCGCGCAGAGCCTCTATTTCTACGACGCCATCGCGCCCATCATCTTCACCCACTCCATCGACTTCAGCAAAGTGTTCTCCGCCTCCCGCTGGGAGGAGGGCGAGGGCGACTACCTCAACAGCCCCATGGAGAAGGACGAGTACCTGGCCTTCCACCAGGCCCTGCTGGACGGCGAGAAGGTGGTGCCCCGCGAGTTCGAGAAGGAGATCCACTTCGAGGGCTGCATGCCCGTGGAGGCCCTGGCCGAGCGCGGCGTGAAGACCCTGGTCTTCGGCCCGCTCAAGCCCGTGGGCCTCACGGACCCGCGCACCGGCAGGCGGCCCTACGCGGTGGCCCAGCTACGCCCCGAGAACGCGGAGAAGACCTGCTACAACCTGGTGGGTTTCCAGACCAAGCTCAAGTACCCCGAGCAGGAGCGCATCTTCAGGATGCTGCCGGGGCTCGAAAACGCCGAGTTCGCCCGCCTGGGCTCCATCCACCGCAACACCTACGTGGACGCCCCCAAGGTGCTCACGGACGACCTGGAGCTGGCCGCCCGCCCGGGAGTGTACCTGGCCGGGCAGATCACCGGCGTGGAGGGCTACCTGGAGAGCGCGGCCTGCGGGCTCTGGCTGGGCCTGCACCTGGCCGGGGGCCTGAGCCTGCCCCCGCGCGAGACGGCCCTGGGCGCGCTCCTGGGCCACCTGCGCACGCCCGTGAAGAAGTTCCAGCCCTCCAACGTGAACTTCGGCCTGAGCCCCGACCTGACCGAGCGCGCCAAGAAGGACAGCCGCAAGGCCCTGTACGCCGCGCGGGCCAGGGCGGCCTGGGAGCGGTGGATGGAAGGCGGGAAAGAATCGGAAGAGAAGCAGGAAGAGAAGTAGGGAGAGAAGCAGGAAGAGAAGAGGGGGGGGGGGGCCCCCCCCCCCCCCCCCGGGGGGGGGCGCCCCCCCCCCCCCCCCCGGGGCCCCCCCCCCCCCCCCCCCCCACCCCCCCCCCCCCCCAAACAC
>NZ_JAKZKX010000013.1:0-42996 GCF_022808715.1 Fundidesulfovibrio agrisoli | reverse complement strand
GAAAGAATCGGAAGAGAAGCTGGAAGAGAAGTAGGGAGAGAAGCAGGAAGAGACGCGCGGGGCGCTGCCCCGAACCCCGCCGGGGGGAGGGCCTCCCCCCGGACCCCGGCGATGGGGAAGCCCGGGCAGGCCGACAATCGAGCAGATACTCCAAACTGTCCCGGGTGTCTGGCTATCCCCGGCGATGGGGACGGAATAGACTCAGGGATCGACTTCCAGGCCGTAGCGCACGGCCAGGGCCTCGTACTCGCCCGAGGCCCGCATCCTGCGCAGGGCCTCGTTGAACCGTTCCAGCAGGGCCTTCGCGCCCGGATAGCTTCTGGAAACCATCAGCCCGTTGGGCTGTTTGCGGAAAGTTTGGATGTGGACGATCCTGAACCCGTGGTCTCCGGGGAATTTCGTCCGCACCGTGTGCAGCAGGACCTCCTTGTCGTCCACGATGCCGTCCAGCCGCCCGTTCCGCAACATGTCAGCCAGCTGCTCCGTCTTGGGGATTCGCTCCACCCGAAGCCCGGCAGACTCCAGGACGTGGGCCTGGTAGCCGCCGACCATCGCCCCGATGACGATGTCCTTCATGTCCGCGGCAGACGCCCCGTCGGCCAGATGCTTCACTTTCTCGTTGCCCTCCCGGATCATGAGCACCGACAACCCGTAAAACATCGGCTCGGAGAAGTCGTAATGCTCCTTCCTCTTCGGGGTGATCGCGTAGGGGAACGCCGCGAAGGCCTCGCCGGAGCTCACGCCCGCCTCTGCCCTGGCCCAGGGCAGAAACTCGAAGCGGGGCTCGATGCCTGCCTCGGCGCAAACGGATGCCACTATTTCCGTCATGAACCCTCCCCCGGGGAGGGTCTGGGAGGTGTAGGGCGGCCACTCCCCGGTGTCTAACACCACGGTCTGCCCGGCCAGGCAGGGGCCGCAGGCCGCCAGCAGGGCGGCCCAGACACCCAGCGTGACCATGAGCAGACGGTTCGGGGCCATGGAGCATCTCATCGCTGAAGCCCGTCCTATGCGTGGGGCATGGACTCCAACGTCTCGCCCACTTCCTCCAGCATCCGCTTCGCGGTTTCCACGGGGGCGTCCGACTGGCTGATGGGCCGCCCCACCACCAGGTGGTCCGCGCCCGCGGCGATGGCCCGCCCGGGCGTCATGACCCGGCGCTGGTCGTCCTTGCCGTGCTGGGCCGGGCGGATGCCAGGGGTCACGATCAGAAAGTCCGGCCCGTAGGCCTTGCGCAGCAGTGAGGCCTCCCTGGCGGAGGCCACCACCCCGGCGCAGCCCGCGCCCAGGGCGATGCCGGCACGGGCTTCCACCAGGCTTTCCACGCTGCCGGGGTAGCCTAGCTCGGCGAGTTCCTCCTGCCCGTAGCTGGTGAGCACCGTGACGCCGAGCACGCCGACGCTCCCGGCCTCGGCCACGGCCGCCCGGGCCACGCTGGAGACGTGGGCGTGGATGGTGGCCAGGTGCACGCCGCGCAGTGCGGCCTCGCGCATGGCCAGGCCCGTGGTCTGGGGGATGTCCAGGAATTTGAGGTCGAGCATGAGCTTGTGCCCGCGCTCCAGGATGCGCTCCACCAGGGGGAAGCCCTCGGCCAGGAAGAGCTGCAGCCCCACCTTGAAGTAGCCCAGGCCGCCCTCGAGCCGGTCCACCCAATGCAGCGCACGGGCCGCGTCGGGCACGTCGAGCGCGAAGATGATCCTTTCGCGCAGGGGGATATCTTTGGTCATTACGCAAATCCGATGAGTTGAGCGAAGGCGCGCCCCGCGCCGGCATGCAGGGAGCCCTCCCAGAGGACGTTCTGGACCTTCCACCAGTTTTCCGGCAGGCCCAGCTCCCTGACGCGCAGCACCATACGGCAAAGCGCCTCCCAGTCGGGAAGACCGGTGCAGATTTCCTGGAGCGCGCGCCGCCTCACCCGCTCCATCAGACCGTCGCGCTCCCAGCCCGAGCCCGAGGCCTGGGCCAGGAACACCCGCAAAAGTTCACCCTGTTTGGGCGAAAGGTCAAGCCCCCACAGGTAGGCCCAGGCCAGCTGCTGCCACATCCCGGCCCAGAGGGGCGCCAGGGTCAGGGTGGTCTGGGCCTGTTGCAGTTCGGCCACCAGGTGCGCGCCCTGGCCCATGCGCGCGAGAACGCACTCCCAGGCCTTCTCCGAGGCATGGAGCGCCCAGGCGTCGGCCAGGGCCTGCCGCTTGTTCACCGGCAGCACGGCCGGGAGGAAATCCTCCGGCCCGGAGGCCGCCTCCACGCTTATGGGCCGCAGCAGCGGATCCTCCCCGCCGGAGGGCCTCCGCCACTCCCAGCGGGCCTCGTCCGCGCCGCTCTCCAATGCCCAGGAGATGCGCACCGTCCCGCTGGAGGGGCTCTGCGCCGCCACCTCGACCCCGACACCCGGCCAGGACACGCAGGCGCTGCGCTCCGGCTCGGGGAAGCGCTCCTCCAGGTGCAGGGTCAAAAGCGCCTGTGCCGTAAGGGATGCCTCGGATTCGCGCCTGGGCGCTACCATGGTCCGCCAGACCACCTCGGCGTTGCCGTACTCCGGCAGGTTCGACTCGGCCTGGCGCAGGATGGGCAGCAGCCCGGGCTCCATGTCCGGCCCGCCGGTGCGCCGGGCCAGCTCCATGGAGCGCAGGGCGAAGGTCAGGGCGTTCACGGGCTCGATGCGGGAGACCTCGTCGAAGAACCAGGCGCAGCTGGCCAGGGAGGCCAGCCCCCACTGCTGCATGGAGAGCAGCCTCCAGGCCGTGGCCTGCTGCGCGGCGGACAGCCCCGCGCGGAAATGGGCCTTGGCGTAACCGTCCTGGGTCGAGAGCCCGGCCAGCACCTTGCCATAGGCTGTCAGGGCTGAGCGCGGGTCCTTGAAGCATTCGGCCCCGCGCTGGAAGAAGTGCGCATCCGCCGCGTCCTTCACGCCCTGCAGGGCCTGGCGCAGGGGGCCGCGCCAGCGTTGGTGCCAGCCGGGGTGCTCGCCCGTGGTGCAGCCGCAGTCCGAGCGCCAGCGCTCCACGCCGTGGGCGCAGCTCCAGGCCGAGGGCTCGTGCAGCCGCGCCTGCATGGTGGGCGGATTGGCCTCCAGATAGGCCGCGAAATTGGTCAGGGCCACGCCGTCGCGCTCCTGGCGGGCCTGGTCCAGCACGAAGGCCAGGGCCATCTCCCCGAACTTGAAGTGGTGGCCGTAGGTCTCGCCGTCGGTGGCCAGGGCCAGCAGGCCCGGGCAGCAGGCTCCGGAGAGCCGCCGCCAGAAGTTCTCGCCGTCCGCGAGCAGCCCCTCGAAGGCAACCGCCTGCGAGAGCGGGCCGTCGTAGAAGAACACGCTCACGCTGCGCCCGGAGGGCAGTTTCACCAGGTAGGGCTGGCGGATGTCCAGGCTGGAGGCGTCCACGGGCTTCCATTCAGGGTGGTCCAGCGCGGCCACGGCCTTGACCTGGCCCGGGGCCAGCACGGTGAAGCGCACGCCGTGCCGGGCCAGCGCCTCCAGCGAGGCGGTGTCCACGGCGGTTTCGGCCAGCCACATGCCCTCGGGGGCGCGGCCGAAGCGGGCCGTGAAGTCGTCAACGGCCCAGGCCACCTCCAGCTCCTTGTCCAGTTCGCTGGCCAGAGGCAGGATCTGGTGGTGGTAGACCTGGGCCATGGCGTTGCCCTTGCCCAGCCTGCGGATGCTGGCCGCGTCGGCCTCGCGCATGAGGCGCACCGTGTCCGGGTCGGCCCCGCTCATCCAGGAGAGCAGCGTGGGCCCCGCATTGAAGGACATCCACTCGTAGCAGTTGAGCAGCGCGGTGATGCGACCGGAGCCGTCCAGCCGCCTGGCCCGGGCCATTGGCGCGTAGGATTCCCCGGTGATGCGCTGGTTCCAGTTCAGGCTCGGGGCGGCGCTGCCTTCGGGCAGGATGGCGCCCAGCCAGGGGTCTTCGCGGGGGGGTTGGTAGAAATGGCCGTGGATGCAGAGGTGCTTGCGCATGGTTGGCCCGGATGGGGGCGGGCGAGGTTGCTCCAGGTCAGCTGAGCCTTCGCCGGGCAGGGTTGCCCATGACCCTGGCCAGCACCATCTCCAGGTGATCGAAATCCACGGGTTTCGCAAGATAATCGTTCATTCCGGCGGCCAGCACGCGCTCCCTGTCCCCGGGCAGGGCGTGCCCGGCCAGGGCGATGATGGGTATCTCCGCCTTGAGCCCAAGCTCGGAAGCGCCCCGGATGGCCTTGGTGGCGGTTATGCCGTCCATCTCGGGCATCTGGAGGTCCATGAGCAGACAGTCGAAATCCTCCTGGCTGAGGGCCTTGATGGCCTGTGAGCCGTTCTCCACGATGGTGGCGCGGTAGCCCAGGCTTTCGAGCATGTCCATGGTGAGCACGGTGTTGATGGGGTCGTCCTCGGCCAGGAGCACGCGCCCAGCCCCCTGCGGGGCGGTCAGGGCGGCCTGCGCGTGCAGCGGGGCCTCCACCCCGGCCGGCGCCGGGCGCGCCGGGCGCGCCGGGATGGTGATGGAGACCGTGGTGCCCCTGCCGGGAGCCGAAGCCATGTCCAGGCGGCCACCCCACAGGGAAACGAGGCGGCTGACGATGGCCAGCCCCAGGCCCGCGCCCTGGTAGCGCCTGGTGTGCGAGCCGTCGGCCTGGGTGAAGGGCTCGAAGATGCAGCGCAGCTTGTCCGGCCCGATGCCGATGCCGGTATCCGACACCTGGAAGCGCAGCAGCGTCGCGCCCTCGGGCGTGTCGCCCGCCATGTCCACCTTGAGGGTGACCGAGCCGCTCTGGGTGAACTTGACCGCGTTGCCCACCAGGTTGAAGAGCGCCTGGCGCAGCCTGCTCCCGGCGCCGGTCATGGTGCGGGGCAGGCCCGGCTCGGGCACCACGGCGAGCAGGATGTCCTTGTCCTGGGCCTGGTGGGAGAAGAGCTGCGCCATCTCGAACAGCAGCCCCGCGGGCGAGAAGGGCTCGTCGTCGAAGCCCGCCCCTTCCGACTCCAGCGAGGAGAAGTCCAGGATGTCGCCCAGCAACGTATAGAGCGAGCGCCCGCTCTCCAGCGCGTTGCCCACCCATTCCGCCTGGCGGGGCTCCATCCGGGAGCGCTCCAGCAGTTGCAGCATGCCCAGGATGCCGTTGAGCGGCGTGCGGATCTCGTGGCTGACGTTGGCCAGGAACTCGCCCTTGGCCCGGTTGGCCGCCTCGGCCGCGTCCTTTGCCGCGATGAGCGCCCGTTCGGTGTCGAGCTGGCCGGTCACGTCCATGACCGCCGCGAGCACCACCCGCCGGCCGGCCGGATCCTCGGTGAGCAGGGCGTCCACGAGCGCCTGGCGCTGTTCCCCGCCCTTGAGCCGCAGCAGGGCCGGGACCCTCCTCATGAGCTTGCCGGACAAGATATCCTGCAACGACCCGGCCTCCATGGTGACCAGCCGCCCGGCCTCGATGCCCATCAGGTTCTCGCGCGAGTAGCCGCCGTGCTCGCAGAGCATGCGGTTCACGTCGCTCAGGCGTCCGTCCTGGGTCATGGAGAACATCATCACCGGCGCGGACTCGAACATCCGCCGGTACCAGGTGCGGCTGACGCGCAGCTGCCGGTCGCGCTCGTCCAGGGAGTCCATGACCTTGCCGATGGACTCCGCCACCGCCCCGAACTCCTCGATGCCCGTGTAGCCGGGCCGCTCGCCGCGTTGCAACGCCCCCCGGATGCTCTCCAGGGGCTCGGAGACCGTGCGCCGGGTGTAGTGCAGGTAGGCCAGCAGCGCCACCAGCAGGATCGCCGCCCCCCCCAGGGTCATGTTGCGGATGTCGGTGGCCATGAACTGGTAGCCCGTGCTCACGTCGCCCAGGATCACGCGCCAGCCCCAGGGCTGGAAATCAAGCTCGAAGGCGTGGCCCGGGAAGCCGTCCAGCTTCATGGGCAGCGTGGTCATTTTTTCCTTGAGCTCGACGGGCACGATCAGGCCGCCCGGGGCGTGGCGCATCAGTTCGGAGCCGTCGGCGTCCACCACCACGGCGGGGACGTCCTCTATGCGGTAGAGTCTGAGGAGCCGGTCCAGGGCCTGCCGCCTGGCTCCGCGTTCCGCGGCCGCGGCCTGCGCCTGGGCATGGGCGGGATTCTGGGTGGAGTTCTGGGCGAGCTTCTGCGCCAGGGCGCGCATGGCCGCCAGCTGCACCTCGTTGGACTCCGTCAGGATGTTCCTGGTCTCGCGGGCGTAGCTGCGCAGTTGGTGGTCCGCATGGTCCGCCACCACTTCCGAGATGAGGTTCAAGGCCATGGCCAGCAGCCCGCCCCAGATGAGCAGCACTCCCCCCACAACGGGCATGGTCAGCCGGAAGAAAAGGCGGTTGCGCAAAGAATGTCTCCCCTCCGGCGCGTCAAATGGATTTCGCCCTGGGCAGCCCTGAACCGCGTTCATGTGCGGGGCCGGGGCCACATTTCTTGGCGCGTGCGCGATACTCGCCGGAGACGGTTGTATTTGCTCTACCCCAAGCGGATGAAAAAAGACAAGAGGGAATCCGATTAAGCGCGAACTTGCTGCATTGCAGAGGGTATTGTGCAACAGTGCTGGAGGGTTGGAGGCGGGCGGAAGCAGCTCCGGGTGGGTTCAGCGCACCCAGAGGGCCACGCGGGTGGCCATCCACTCGATGGACAGGGCCGGGTTCGCCATGCCCACCAGGGCCTCCTGGGTGGTCTCCAGCAGCAGGTCCAGGCTGCGCAGGCCCTGCAGGCCCAGGCGCTCGCCCAGGAACCGCCCCAGGCGGGAGCATTCCCGGCCGGCCAGCACGTCGGCAAGTTCCTTGGAGAGGGCCAGCACCACGGCCAGGGCCACGTTGCGCGTCAGGCGGGTCTTGGCGGAGGTCAGGCCGAAGAGGCCCTGTCCGGTGCGCCAGAAGCGCTCCAGGGCCTCGAGCCAGACGGCGTTGTCGCAGGCCTCGGCGTCCGCCGGGCAGGCCAGGGAGCCCCCGGCCTCGGGCCAGGCCAGGGTGAGCGTCCAGGAGCGGGATACCAGGGTGGGCAGCAGGCGCTCGCGCTGCGGCGCCAGGAGCAGGAAGCAGTTGCCGGGGCGCGGCTCCTCCATGGACTTGAGCAGGGCGTTGGCCGCCGACGGAGTGAGGGACTGGGCCTCGGTGAACACCACCACCCGGTGGCCGGAGCCGCGCGGGGGCTCGCCCACCTTCTGGCGCACCTCGCGCACGTCGTCCACCTTGATGGACTGCTCCACCCCATCCAGGAAGATGAGGTCCATGAAGATCTTGTCGCGTATCTGCACGCAGGCCGGGCAGGCCCCGCACGCGCCGCCGCCCGGATTCGCCCCGGAACCGGCGCAGTTGCAGGCCGCGGCGAAATAGAGGGCGGCCGCCTCCCTTTCGGGAGCCAGTCCGCCCTCCAGTACGAGCACTTGCGGGGGATTCGCCGCCAGCCGGTCAAGCTGCCGGCGGGCGCGGTCCTGCCTGGGGCCGAGCCCGAAGAACGCTGCGTCCATGCGCCGACCGCCCGTGGGCCTAGCCCTTGTAGATGGTCTGCTCCCGGTCGGGGCCGACGGAGATGACGCTCACCGGGGCTCCGGCCAGCTCTTCAACCCGCAGCAGATACTTGCGGGCGGCTTCGGGCAGGGATTCCCAGGTGCGGCAGCCGGTGATGTCGTCCTTCCAGCCGGGCATGGTCTCGTAGATGGGCTCCACGTGGGCCAGCGCGCCCTCGCGCTGGGGCGGATATAGGATGGTCTCGCCTTCGTAGAGGTAGCCGGTGCAGATCTTGATCTTGTCCAGCCCGCCCAGCACGTCCAGCTTGGTCACGGCCAGGCCGGTGGTGCCGTTGAGGCGCACGGCCTCGCGCAGGAGCACGGCGTCCAGCCAGCCGCAGCGGCGCTTGCGGCCGGTGGTGGCCCCGAACTCGGCGCCCACGCTCTGCAGGTGGTCGCCGTGGGCGCAGGTCAGCTCGGTGGGGAAGGGGCCGGAGCCCACGCGGGTGGTGTAGGCCTTGACCACGGAGATGACTGAGGCCATGTCCCTGGGGGAGCAGCCGGAACCGGCGGCGGCGTTGCTCGCCAGGCAGCTGGAGGAGGTGACGAAGGGATAGGTGCCGTGGTCGATGTCCAGGTGGGTGCCCTGCGCTCCCTCGAAGAGCACGCCCTCGCCGCTCTTCAGGGCCTGCTGCACCATGCCGGGCACGTCCGCCAGGTAGGCGGCCACGCGCTTGGCCAGGGGCTTCAGGTCCGCCAGGACCTTGGCCGGATCGAGCGGCTCCAGGCCGTACAGGCCGGCCAGCAGGGCGTTCTTCTCCTTGATGGCGTGGGCGACCTTGGCGGCCAGCAGCTCCTCGTCGAGGAAGTCTCCGGCGCGGATGCCCACGCGCGAGGCCTTGTCCTCGTAGCAGGGGCCTATGCCGCGCCCGGTGGTGCCGATCTTGGCCCCGGCCTTGGCGGCCTCGCGGGCGGCGTCGAGCATCTTGTGGTAGGGCATGATGACGTGGGTGCGCAGGCTCACGGCCAGGCGAGCGGGGGACATGTCCACGCCCTTGGCGGCCAGCTTGTCCACCTCCTGCAGGAAGACCTCGGGGTCCAGCACGACGCCGGCGCCGATCACGCAGCGCTTGCTCTGGTGCAGGATGCCGGAGGGGATCAGGTGCAGAACCGTTTTCTCGCCGCCCACCACCAGGGTGTGCCCGGCGTTGTTGCCGCCGTGGAAACGGACGATGATCCCCGCCTTTTCGGTGAGGAGGTCCACGATCTTGCCTTTGCCCTCGTCGCCCCATTGGGCGCCGTGCACCACGATGCCAGCCATTGCTCCTCCAGGAGTGTGGCCGCGCGAAAGCCTTCTCCGCGCGGCCGCCGGGGTTCGCAGGACGCCCCCGGACCTCGGATGATATTGTTGCCCCGGCTTGCCCGGGCCGGGGCGGGAAGTTAGCACTTTCACAAAAGGCTTTTTTGCGTAAAAAACCGCACCAGCGTTGTCAACGAAATACCTTGGCCGCCGGGAGGCCGACACATATGGATTTCACAGTTTATCTCGCCCCCAAGGGCTTCGTGAACGAGCTCGTCTACGAGCTGGGCGACGTCTCCGAGGTGGTGGACCGCCTGGTCTTCGCGCCCGGGCCGCCGCGCCGCGTGGCCTGGGCCCAGAACATCTGGCTCAACCCCAGGCGCATCCCCATCACCTCCATCGGGGACGGCGTGGCCAAGCTCAAGTCCCTGCAGCGCAACTGGGCCTTGTGGTCCGTGCGGCACCACCGCCGGGCCAAGCTCATCGAGGAGCAACTGCCCGCCGTGCGCCCCAAGCCCGTGGCCATCGGCACGCAACCGCCCCGTTCGCCCCTTGGCTCCTGGACCATGCTGGACCGCGACACCATCATCGCCTCCCCGGCCTGTTCCAGCCCTTTCCCCCACGGGGAGGTGGAATTCCTGGAGAACAAGGTCGATCCGCCCAACCGGGCCTATCTCAAGCTCTGGGAGCTGTTCACCCTGCTGGAGACCGCGCCCAAGCCCGGCAGCTTCTGCCTGGATCTGGGCGGCAGCCCCGGCGGCTGGACCTGGGTGCTTGCCAGCCTGGGCTGCAAGGTGCTCAGCGTGGACAAGGCCCCGCTGGAGCCGCGCATCGAAGCCATGCCCGGCGTGGAGTACCGCATGCTCTCCGCCTTCGCCCTCGACCCGCGCGAGGTTGGCCCGGTGGACTGGCTCTTCAGCGACGTGATCTGCTACCCGGACAGGCTCTGGCGTCTGGTGGAGCGCTGGCAGAACTTCGGCAAGGCCCGCAACTTCGTGTGCACGCTCAAGTTCCAGAACCCCACGGACCACGAGACCGCCGCGAAATTCTGGGGCTTCCCCGGCTCGCGCCTGGTGCACCTCTACAACAACAAGCACGAGTTGACCTGGGTCTACCTGGACCCCGAAGAGTACCCGGACTTCGCCCCGCCCGACAACCGCACCCCGCTGGCCAGCCCCTTCGTGGCCCCCAGCGACAACCCGGTGACCATGGACACCCCGCCGCCCCCGCAGGAAGGCGATGAGGGTTCCGCCCCCGAGGCGCGGATGGGCGAGGCCGGACCGGACGGGGACTCAGGTGAGGCCCCCGCGGCCACGACCGGAAGCGAAGCCCAGGGGGACGGGCCTTCCGAGAGCGAATCGGCCGGACAATCCGGCGCAGCTTCCGAGACCCCGGCTGAATCATCCCCGAAAACGGTCGCCGGCACGGAAACGGTCGCCGAAACGGTTACTCCGGCCGGGAGCGCCCTGATCCCCGAGGGCGAAACCGCAGCCCTTACTTCCGGAGAACCTGGCGGCAGCCCCGAAACACCCGTCGCACCCGGCACGGAGGACAAGCCTGGGCCGAATGGCCAGCCGGAAGCGGCACTCGTGGCCGCATCGGAAGCCCCGGCCGCCCCCGGCGACGCCGAAGCAGAGGATCGCAAGCCCGCCCCGCCGACTGGCGGCGACAGCAAATAAACAGCCAACATCTTCCCCCGTCCGGCCATGGCGGAACCATCCGCCACGGCCGGACGGGGGCTTGCGTTCCGGGCCGCCGCGCCCCGGCCATCCCCCCAAGCCCTCCACAACGACTGTCGCCCCGTGCGACCGGACGCACAGCAGCGACGCCAGCCCCCCCCATTCCGCGTCTGTGCTCCGTGATTCCGCATGGTTGCACAATGCTTAGGCGTCTATATAATTCCCTATAAGATTTCGCCTTCCCCGGAACGGCACTTTCATACTAAGCTGTGTCCCTACGCTTTCGGATGTCGCCCTCCCCGGCCGTCGGAACCAGCGTCGTTCACCAACCCACCGCACCCGAGGTTGTCCCAATGGTCCACCAGCTCACAAGGCGCGAAGTCCGTCCGGGCCTGTGGCGGAGGCTGATCCTCTTCGCCCTGGCCGCCGCCCTCATCCTCCCCTCGGCCATGCAGGCCAAGGCTGCCGGAGGCTCGCAGAGCGTCCACGTCGCGGGCTCCAACACCTTGCGGCTCTTCACCCAACTGGCCGCCGAGCAGTACATGCGGGAGAACCCCGGCACCATCGTCACTGTTTCGGGCGGCGGCACGGCGCGCGGGGTGAAGGCCCTGATCGACGGGACCTCCGAGATCGCCATGATCTCCTCCGAGATTCCCGAAGAGCTGGAGCGCAAGGCCAAGTCCGAGAAGGTCCACCTCAAGACCATCCCCCTCTGCAACGACGCCGTGGTTCCGGTGGTCAACCCGCAGAACCCCGTGTCCGCCCTCTCGCTGGAGCAGCTCAAGAAGATCTATTCCGGCAAGATCACCAACTGGAAGGACGTGGGCGGCAGCGACGCCCCCATCGTGGTCACCACGCACGACGGTGTCTCCGGCACCTACGAGCTCTGGAAGGACAAGGTCCTGGGCGCGGACGCGGCCATCACCCCCCAGGCCAGGACCATGGAGATGCAGCCCATGCTGCGCGCCGTAGCCGCCGACAGGAACGCCATCGGCTACGTGGCCTGGAGCCTGCTGAGCGAGAGCATCAAGGCGCTCACCGTGGAAGGCGTCGCGGCCGACAGGGAGAACATCCTGAACGGCGGCTATCCGCTGACGCGCGTCCTGGCCGTGGTGGTCAAGGAGAACCCCTCCGAAGCCTCGCAGGCCTTCGTCCGCTTTCTGCAAGCCCCGGACAAGGGCCAGGAGCTGGCCAAGAAGCTCAAGATGCTCCCGATCAGCACCAACCCCGCTCCGTAGGAGGCCGCAGCAATGTCCGCACACAATTCACCGCGTCGCCGTACCGGCCGCACCGCGAAGGCCGCCTTCCAGTTGTGCCTGCTCTGCGCGCTTCTGCTCTCGCTGTCGGGGTTGGGCTGCCAGCGGGAGAAGGCCGACAAGTCCCTCCTCATCGCCGGTTCCTCGACGGTCCTGCCCTTCGCCAAGCACCTCGGGGAGGCCTTCGCCGCCAAGACCGAGGGCCTGCGCGTGGTCTGCGACGGCGGCGGCTCCACCGCGGGGCTCCTGGCCGTGAAGACCGGAGCCATCGACGTGGCGGGCCTTTCCCGCGATATGAGCCGCAGCGAAGACAGCGACAGCGTCCGCAACTTCATCCTGGCCAAGAACGCCATCGCCGTCGTGGTGAACCCCTCCAACCCCGTCTCCAACCTGAGCATGAAGCAGGTGAAGGACGTGTTCTCCGGGGCGGTCACCAACTGGAGCGAGCTCGGCGGGCCGGACCAGCCCATCGCGCTGCTTTCGCGCAAGTCCTCCTCCACCACCCGGCGCGGGCTTGAGGAGGCGGCCCTGGAAGGCGAGGACATCGCCAAGGGCGCCAAGCAGCTCGAAAGCGGCAAGATGATGGCCGGCGAGATCCAGGCCAACCCTTGGGCCGTGGGCTACGCCGCGCTGCCCGACCTGGGCGGGGAGGTCAAGGTGCTGACCATCGACACGGTGGACCTCAACCGGGAGACCGTGCTCTCGGGCCGCTACCCCCTGGCCAGAACCTACTATTTCGCCATCGGCCAGACCGCCACCCCCTGGGCCAAGCGGTTCGTCGAGTTCGCCATCAGCGGCGAGGGCCAGGCCCTGCTCGAGAAAGAGCAGCTCGTCCGCGTCTACTAACAGCCCGGAACGCAACGCCGGACCACGCCCAACCCAAGCTTCTCAAGGAGCGATCATGGCGTCAGAAGCTCAAGACGTACTCAACAAATATCTCGTCAGGCTGCAGAAGAACGTCTGGTTCAGGCGTGTGGTGGGCGGGCTCATCGTGCTCGCCCTGGCGGGCTGGTGCGGCTACTCCGTCTGGGAGCTCTGGCCGCGCAGCTACACCCTGCGCATCACCGGCGGCGACATCCTGGGCAACCGGCACAAGCTGGCCACCGTGCTGCGCCAGGAGGCCGCCAAACGCTCGATAAACCTGGTGATCGAGCCGATTTCCGGCTCCTTCGCGGCGCTCGACGCCCTGGACAAGGGCGAGCTGGACCTGGCCATCATCCAGGGCGGCCTGGACGTGCACCTGCCCAACGTCCGCCACGTCACGGCCATCATGCCGGAGGTCGTCCACCTGCTGGTGCGCCCCGAGATCAAGGACATCAAGGACCTCAAGGGCAAGGTCATCAACATGGGCTCCAAGGAGGGCGGCACCCGCATCGTGGCCCAGACCGTGCTCAACTTCTCGCAGCTGGAACACGGGGTGGACTACGCCGAGACCAACTTCTCCTCCGAGAAGCTCACCGCCCTGCCCCCGCGCAAGATGCCCGACGCCATCTTCGTGCTCTCCACCCTGCCCTCCTTCCTGGTGGAGCACCTCATCAAGCACAACGGCTACCAGATGATGGAGCTGCCCTTCCCGGCCTCGCTCTCCCTGCGCTACGGCTGGGTCGCCAACGCCACGATCCTCAGCTACACCTACAGCGTCAACCCGCCCATACCCGCCAAGGACATCAAGGCCCTGGGCGTGAACATGTTCATGGTCGCCAACGCCAAGGTTCCGCCCGGGGCCGTGGCCGACCTGCTGGAGGTGCTCTTCAGCGTGGGCATGGAGACCTCCCTGCGCCAGAAGCTCGACCCCAAGCTGGTCACCACCCCCTCCGGCTTCCCCATCTCGGAGGGCACCACCGCCTACCTCAAGCGCCAGGACCCCGTGTTCTCGGAGAAGACCTGGAAGAAGGTCCAGGGGATCTTCGGCCTGGTGATGAGCCTGGCCTCCGGCTTCCTGGTCATCACGCGCTGGCTCATGGGCGCGGGCTCCACCAGGGAGGAGGCGGACCGCGAGTTCAAGCGCTACCTGGGCGAGGTGGCCGCGCTGGAACGCGAGCTTTCCCGCCTGGAGGCGGCCGGAGGCGCGGACGCCGAGGCGCTGGCCAAGCTGGCCGAAAAGGCGGACGCGCTCTACGCCACCGGCATCGAGCGCTACACCAAGATGAAGATGGGCGACCCCAACCTGATGACGCGCTTCCTGCTGGCCATGCAGGAGACGCGCGGCCGCATCGAGCGCACGCGGGAGCTTCAGGAGCACAAGACCGCAGGCTAGGGAACTCGGGAGAACGAAACGAAGAAGGGCTCGCGCTCGTGACGCGGGCCCTTTTTGTTTTCAGACCATCTCCAGGTGGCTGACATGGCGCAGTGCGCAACACGCCCGCTTGGCAGGATGCCGGGCGCGGTGCAAGCCTGCTGCGCGGCATCCCAAGGGAACCGGCGCGCGCCGCGTGAAAACGGCCAAGGTTATGGAAAGTTGTTTTGATTTACGGGGCAGAGGGTGGGCGAAGAGGCCTCCGGCGGCCAAAGGGAGTTCCTCCCTTTGGAATCCCTCCCGGCTTCGCGCCGGGAGCGGGAATACGGGCGGGCTACTGGCCGTCGTCCTCGGATTCGTCGCGGGTGATGACGGTCTCGCTCATGGCGTCCTCCTTGTGCTTGAAGGAGAGCACCCTGCCCTTGGGCTTGGCCGGGGCATGCGGCTGGGGGGCCTGGCCGGGCTGGTGCACGGCCTCGATGAGGGATTTTTCCGGCTGAACCTCGCCCGGGGCGCGGCCCTCGGACCAGTGCAGGTTGAAAAGCTGGTTCTTGAAGCGCACGGCCTGGATCATGGAGAGGATCAGCACGGACTCCTCCCAGCGGCGCGAAGGCTCGAAGCGTTTGACCTGCTCGGCGTACTTCTCCCACAGGTTGATGAGCGACGCCTCGTCGTAGTTGTTGAGCTGCTTGGCCAGCTTCACGAGCACTTTTTCCACACGGCCTCCACGATCGTACCCGCACCGCCTAGCACGAAAAACCCGCGCGGCCAATGCCCGTTTGCCGCCCACTCCCCGCTGTGCTAGGGTGCCCTTCTCAGCACGCCATACCGGAGCAGACCATGAGCGATCTCAAGAAGATGTACACCACCATTTCCGAGGACCCCTTCCCGCAGGACATGACCATCACCATGGGCGGGCAGACCCTGACCTTCACCAAACGCAGCTGGACCATCGACGGCGAGGCCAAGGGCCTGCGCTACGGCGAGAACCCGGACCAGCCAGCCGCGCTCTATCAGCTCGCCTCCGGCGCGCTGGAGCTGGGCGGGGTGCGCTTCAGGGGCGCGGGCCAGGGCCTGGTCTCGGCCATCACCGAGGAGCACCTGATCCAGTCCGGCAAGCACCCGGGCAAGACCAACCTCACCGACGTGGACAACGGCTTGAACATCCTCCAGTACCTCTCGGCCAAGCCCGCCGCCGTGATCCTCAAGCACAACAACCCCTGCGGCGCCGCCTGGACCGACGAGGGCCTGGCCACCGCCTTCGAGCGCGCCAACCTCTCCGACCGCATCGCCGCCTTCGGCGGGGCCATCGTGGTCAACCGCACCCTGGACAAGGCCACGGCCGAGCGCATCGCGGCCAACTATTTCGAGGTGGTCGCCGCCCCCGACTACGAGCCCGCAGCCCTGGAAGTGCTCACCACCAAGAAGAACCTGCGCATCATCGCCCTGCCCGGCATCGCCCGCCTGTCCGAGATGGTGGGCCAGCCCTTCCTGGACATCAAGTCGCTCACGGACGGCGGCATGGTCATGCAGTTCTCCTTCCGCAACCGCATCCTGAGCGCGGACGACTTCATCCCGGCCCAGGGCTCCACCAAGGACGGCAAGACCTTCATCGCCCGCGCCCCCAGCCCGCGCGAGGCCGACGACCTGCTCTTCGCCTGGGCCGTGGAGGCGGGCGTGACCTCCAACTCCGTGATCTTCGCGCGCGACGGGGCCACCGTGGGCATCGGCACCGGCGAGCAGGACCGCGTGGGCGTGGTCCAGCTGACCATCCACAAGGCCTACACCAAGTACGCCGACCTGCTGGCCTGGGAGCGCCACCAGCTCTCCATCCACGAGCTGCGCGAGAAGGCCGCCACGGACACCTCCCTGGGCAAGGTTCTGGAGGGCATCGAAGCCCAGACCAGGGCGGACAGGGGCGGCCTGCCCGGCTCCGTGCTGGTCTCGGACGGCTTCTTCCCCTTCCGCGACGGCGTGGACCTGGCCCTGGCCCAGGGCGTCACGGCCATCGCCCAGCCCGGCGGCTCCATCCGCGACTGGGAGGTGGTGCAGGCCGTGAACGAGGCCTCCCCGCAGGTGGCCATGGTCTTCACGGGGCAGCGCTCCTTCAAGCACTAAGGCGCTTGCCGCGAAGCCGTTTCGGAGTCCAGAGGGGCGAAGCCCCTCTGGCCGCCGGAGGCTTTTCGGCATCCAGCCTTGCGATTGGCGAGAAGCCTTGTATGTTCGCCACGTTTCAAACGCGGCGAACCGCGCTGGCTCCTGCCGGCGCCTCCCGCGCGTCGAACCGGCCGATGTTCTTCAAATACAGCGGTCGGTTCGGCGGCGCGGAGGCCACGGCTGGGGCCGAGACATACGGAAGCCTCCGGCGGCCAAAGGGAGTTCCTCCCTTTGGAATCCCCTCCGGCTTCGCGCCGTGCGCGGTGAATACAGCTTATGACGGGCGGCCCGTCCCGGCCGCCGGAGAATGTTTTTGACCAAGCATCCGTCCATACAGTCCATGGCCAGCGCAGGCTGCATCGTGGAGTTCCTCCAGGGCAACGAGCCCCAGCTCGCCTGGGTTGAGCAGGCCACCGGGGACAAGCTGCATCTGTTCACCCTGAACAAGCGCGAGAGCAAGCTGGCGGCCTCGCGCATCCTGCCCTGGATCGGCCCCCGCTTCGAGGGCGCGCACAACCGCGAAGCCATCCTGGAGAAGCTGCGCGAGCACTCCCGCCTGCGCGAGGAGCTGGCCGCCGGCATCGACCCGCTGGAGATCTGGGAGCTGGCCCAGGGCGAGGTCACGGTGTCCTCCCCGGCCTGGTTCGCGGGCCTGAGCTTCGAGAACCCCGATGTGGACCGCGTGGCCGCCATGGGCCGCGCGCTCCTGGCCGTGAAGACCCACTTCAAGTTCCAGCCGCCCAATTTCGAGGTCTACCCCGCCGAGGTGGTGGAGCGCCGCTTGGCCGAGCAGGCCGCCGCGCGCGAGCGGGAACTGGTGGTCACGGCCGGGCAGACATTTTTCCACGAGTTGTGGACCGGCTGGGCCTCGGGCAGGCGCAAGGACGCCGCCAAGCTGGCCGCCCAGCTGGACCCGGAGGCCGCAGCCAAGCTCAGGGAGATGCTCAAGGCCCTGCTTGCCGACCAGGAGAGCCCCCAGTGGGCCCCCCTGTGGCAGCAACTGCGCAAGGGCCTGCCCGAGCACCCGCAGCAGCCGCTGATCCTGGCCCAGGAGTGGGGCCTCATCCCCCCGCACTACAATTTCCTGCTGGATCAGGCCGGGTACGAGCCCGGCGACGCCTGGAGCGCGGCATTCTCCGCAGAGATCGAGGCCCTGCGCGCCCGGCTCGAAGCCATGCGCGGCGAGCCGGACCCGGCCCGCTTCCTGAGCGTGGACTCTCCCACCACCCGCGACATCGACGACGCCTTCCGCGTGGAGCCCCTGCCCGGCGGGGGCTGGAAGGTGCGCATGGCCCTGGCGCGGCCCACCGCCGCCTGGAATTTCGAGAGCCCGCTGGGCCAGGCCGTCAGCGACCGCGCCACCAGCCTCTACCTGCCGGAACAGACCAGCCACATGCTGCCCGAGGCCCTGGGCTGCGGCCTGCTGAGCCTCAACGCCGGCCAGCCCACTCCGGCCCTGCTGCTGGACTGGGAGCTGGACGCCCAGGCCGCGCCGCGGAGCTTCGAGCCCCGGCTGGGCTGGGTGAGCGTGGAGGCCAACCTGACCTACGAGTCCGTGGAGCGCTGGCTGGAGTCCGGAGAAACGACGGACGAACATGGCCCGACCGTAGCCGTGGCCCATCAGGTGGCCCAGGCTCTGCGCGCCGCGCGCATCGAGCGCGGGGCCGTGATCCTGGACAGGCCCGAGCCCAAGCTGGCCCTGTGCGGCCCGCCCGAGGCCCTGCGCGTGGAGCTGTGCAGGCAGGAGGAGCACCCCAAGGCCCAGATGACCGTGAGCGAGCTGATGATCCTGGCCAACGCCTCCATCGCGGCCTGGGCCAAGGAGCGGGATATCCCCCTGCTGCACCGCGTGCAGGACGTCTCCATCCCCCACGGCTACGCCGGTGTCTGGACCAGCCCGGTGGACATGCACCGCGCCGTGAAGCAGCTCAGCGGGGCCACCCTGGAGGCCCGCCCCGGCAGGCACGCCTCCATCGCGGCCGAGGCCTACGCGCCCATCACCTCGCCCCTGCGCCGCCTGAGCGACCTGGTGAACATGGCCCAGGTGCAGCACTTTCTTGAATCCGGCGCCCCGCTGTACGGCCGCGAGGCCCTGACGGAGCTCTTGCCGCGCATCGCGGCGCGCCTGGACGCCGTGGGCCAGGTGCAGCGCTTCCGGCCGCGTTACTGGAAGCTCCTGTTCATGCAGCAGAACGCCCGCGAACGCGAGTTCGAGGCCGTGGTGGTCGAGGAGTGCGGGCAATTGACGGCCTTGAGCCTCACGGAGCTGCAGATGTACGTGCGGGTGGGCCGCGAGATGCTCGGCGGCAACGCCCAGCCCGGCCAGCGCTTCTGGGTCAAACTCGGCAAGGTGGACCCGCTGACCAACGAATTCCGCGTGATGAGCGCGCGCGAGGAAGAAGAAAAGCCCGACGTGGGGGACTGGTTCCCCCTGGACGGCAAGGAGTAGACCATGTTCGCCAAGATCGCCTGGCTGGCCCTGGCCTATCTGGCCGGCTCGTTCCCCTTCGGATTGTTCATCGCCCAGGCCGCCCGGGGCATCGACCCGCGCACCGCGGGCAGCCGCAACATCGGGGCCACCAACGTCTCGCGCCTGTGCGGCACGAAGCTCGGCGTGCTGACCCTGGTGCTGGACGCCCTCAAGGGCCTCATCCCCGTCGCCGTGGCCTGGCAGATGAGCTGCGAGGGCTTCTACCCCTCCCTGGTGGCCCTGGCCGCCGTGGCCGGGCACATCTTCCCGGTGTTCCTGCGCTACAAGGGCGGCAAGGGCGTGGCCACCACCATCGGCGCGTTCCTGGCGCTGTCGGCGCCCGCCACGCTTGTCTCCGTGGGCCTGTGCGTGGCCGCCATCGCCATCTCGGGCTTCGTCTCCCTGGGGTCGCTGCTGCTGGCGGTGAGCCTGCCCTTCACGGTCTGGTGGTTCGGGCCGGGCAGCGTGGTGCCCGTGGCCTTCGTGATCGCGGGCCTGGTGGTCTGGAAGCATCGGGAGAACATCGAGCGCCTGCGCCAAGGCACTGAAAAACCTTGGAAAAAGAAAAAAGACGACTGAGCCGCAACGCGGGCTGCGGAGCCTGTATCGGCCCAGCCGCAGCCCGCGCAAAAAAAAGCCCTGCCGTATCAAAGGGTTGTAATTCGTCGCTTGACAGCCTTCACGGATAATCTGTAAGAATCATTCCTGTACGCCCCGGGAAACGGAAGACGGTGCAAGTCCGTCGCAGGCGCGCTGCTGTAACCGGCACATGGGCGGAGGCCACTGGGTGAAAACCTGGGAAGGCCTCCGGGCACCACCCCGCCGGAAGCCAGAAGACGTCCCTGGGGAGATCAGGCCATGCCCCGCGAAACGGGCACGGGCTCCCGCGAATCGCCAGCCGGAATTGCTTCGGCGGGCGTCCACCACCTCGCTCCGGGCGTGCTGTTTTTCTCATTTTGACAATTCCTTTATTGTCGAGCCGTTGCAGCCCTTGTGTCGTAACTGTTGCATATCACGTGGCATTTTTCTCTTCATTGGGCCGCGCCGATATGCTAGCGGTAGAGGAATCATTGCCTATGGAAAATCTCGCCCGCACCCTGACCACGGCCCCGAGCCCCAGCGCGCCCACCGCGACCGAGGCCCGGCTCAGGGCCTTCACGCCCTTCTCCCTGTGCGACTGGCCGGGGCGCAGCGTGAGCGTGATCTATCTGGGCGGGTGCAACCTGCGCTGCCCCACCTGCCACAACCAGAGCCTGGCCTTCACCCCGGAAAAGCACCCCGAACTGGACCGCAACAACGTCATGCGCACGTTGACGCAACGTTCGCGCTGGCTTGACGGCGTGGTGGTCTGCGGCGGGGAGCCCACGCTGGACCACGGCCTGCCGAACCTCGTGGGCAGGCTCACCGGCCTGGGCCTGCCGGTAAAGGTGGACACCAACGGCATGCTGCCCGGGGTGGTGGAGCACATTCTGGCCCTGCACCCCGGCACCATCTTCGCCGTGGACGTCAAGGGCCCCTGGGAGCGCTATCCCGAGCTCACCGGCGGCGCCACAAGCCCGGAGGCGGCGCGCGCCGCCCTGAAACGGATTTTCGCCCTGGCCGAGGCCCGGCCCGGGTCGTTTTTCTTCAGAACCACGCTCGTTCCGGGGCTCGCCCCGGAGGATGTCCGGCGGGTGCGCGAATGCCTGCCCCCCGGCCACGAGCTTACGGAACAAACATACATCCCCCCGAAGTCCGAGGGGAAGGGAGCCTGAAATGCCCCAGCAGATAATGAAGCGCGACGGATGCTTGGAAACCTGGTCCCTGGAGCGCATCGCCCAGGCCATCCTCAAGGCCCTGCGCGCCAGCGGCGTGCAGGACCCGCTTCTGGCCAAGCGCCTGGCCCGCAAGGTGGAGGAGAAGCTCGAGGGCGTGGACGTGCCCGTGCAGGAGCACGTGCAGGACATGGTCGAGCGCGTGCTCATGGACTCGCGCCTGTTCGACGTGGCCAAGCGCTTCATCATCTACCGCGAGAAGCGCCGCTCCCTGCGCGAGCAGAAGGCCGCCTTCCTGGACATCGCGGAGACCATCGACAACTACATCTCCAAGGCGGACTGGCGCGTGGCCGAGAACGCCAACATGAGCCACTCCTTCCAGGGGCTGATGCTGCACCTCTCCGGCACGGTGCAGGCCCGCTACGCCCTTGAGAAATACCCCGAGGAGGTGCGCTCCGCCCACGACCACGGGTATTTCCACATCCACGACCTCTCCTTCGGCCTGGCGGGCTACTGCGCGGGCTGGAGCCTGCGCGACCTGCTGCTGGAGGGCTTCAACCTGGAGGGCCGCTCCTCCGCCGGCCCGGCCCGCCACTTCGACTCCGCCCTGGGGCAGATGGTCAACTTCCTGGGCACGCTGCAGAACGAGTGGGCCGGGGCCCAGGCCTTCAACAACGTGGACACCTACCTGGCGCCCTTCATCCGCCACGACGGGCTGGACTACCGCCAGGTGCGCCAGGCCGTGCAGAAATTCGTGTTCAACCTGAACACCACCTCGCGCTGGGGCGGCCAGACCCCCTTCACCAACCTGAGCTTCGACCTCACGCCCCCCAAGCACATCGCCAAGGAGGCCGTCATCATCGGCGGCAAGCTGCAGGACGCCACCTACGGCGAGTTCCAGGCCGAGATGGACATGTTCAACCGGGCCTTCCTGGAGGTCATGGGCGAGGGCGACTACGCCGGGCAGATCTTCTCCTTCCCCATCCCCACCTACAACGTCACCGAGGACTTCCCCTGGGATTCCGAGATCGGGGCCAAGCTGCTGGACCTCACCGCCCGCTACGGCGCGCCCTACTTCCAGAACTTCATCAACTCCGACCTCTCCCCCGAGGACGTGCGCTCCATGTGCTGCCGCCTCCAGATGGACCTGCGCGAGCTGCGCAACAAGGTGGGCGGCCTGTTCGGCGCGGGCGACCTCACCGGCTCCATCGGCGTGGTCACGCTGAACCTGCCCAAGCTGGCCTACCTCTCCCACGGCGAGGAGGACTTCCTGGACCTGCTCACCGAGTACGCCACCATGGCCAAGGACGCCCTGGAGTTCAAACGCAAGATGATCCAGGAGCACCTTGACCGCAAGATGTTCCCCTGGAGCGCCCGCTACCTCAAGAACGGCTACAAGGGGCACTTCGCCACCATCGGCCTGGTGGGCGGGCACGAGGCCTGCCTGAACATCCTGGGCAAGGGCATCGAGACCGATGCGGGCGTGCGCCTGATGACCCGGGCGCTGAACCACCTGCGCGAGCTGACCTCCCGCTTCCAGGAGGAGACCGGCAACCTCTACAACCTGGAGGCCACCCCGGCCGAGGGCACCAGCTACCGCCTGGCCAAGATCGACAAGTCGCTCTACGCCGACATCCAGGCCTCGGGCAACGGCACCCCCTACTACACCAACTCCACCAACCTGCCCGTGGGCCTCAGCCAGGACGTCATCGCCTCGCTCGAGCATCAGAACAAGCTGCAGCCGCTCTACACCGGCGGCACCGTGTTCCACACCTTCCTGGGCGAGGCCGTGGCCGACCACGAGGCGCTCAAGAACTTCATCATCCGCGCCTTCAAGATGACCAAGATCCCCTACCTCTCCATCACGCCCACCTTCAGCGTGTGCAAGGAGCACGGCTACATCTCCGGCGAGCACCACTTCTGCCCGAGCTGCGGCAAGGATGCCGAGGTGTTCACCAGGGTGGTGGGGTACTACCGCCCGGTGTCGCGCTGGAACAAGGGCAAGCAGGCCGAGTACGCGGACAGGGTGACGTACCAGGGCGTGTGCGAGGCCGAGGTTGCCGCGCAGAAGAGGGAAGAGACCGCGTAGGCGGAGAGTGACGAAAGAACGCAGAGGGCCGCCCGCGAGGGCGGCTGTGATATTGATGCCGACATGCAAAAAGGCCCCTCACTGGAGGGGCCTTTTCTTTAGTTGCGCAGCCTGGGCTATTGTGCCTCAGTCATCTTCCTGACGTCTGGAGTCATTTTCACTTTATAATCAACGGCGGCTATTATCGAGCTATCCGTCGGGTCGACAAACTTTGCAGTCACGTACACGTTGTCGACACCCTTGGCATACGTCCCGACCAGAACAACGTGCGCCTTATAATTCGACACGATGTTTTTCAGTTCGCGTGACAGCATGAACTCTCCGGCATTCTGCTTAACCAACAAGCTGCCTCGCAATTTGATCTCAGAAACCTTGCAACCTTGCAGGGTAAGGCCTGTGATGTACTGCTCCGCAACCGCTCGACCAAATGTGGATGACTCTTCAAGCTTATCCGTGTTAACAAAACTGGCCACGAGAATACCGTCTGATGCGGTTATATTCCGAGACGAACGCAGCATGAGCAGTTCGCACGCCTTATAACTGTAGTCTATCAGATTCTGTTCATTGTTCACTGCTACTATGCGCTGTTCAGTTGGCGCGTAACCGGCACATGAACACAGGACAGCCGTAACCACGAAGGCACAAAATATTTTAAACATAGGATTCCCCGTGCTTGTAGTTGATTATTTGGTCCGGCGCTGACCTTCGCCCACGATCTTGAAATTCTTGCCTTTAAGCGGAGGGCTCCCCTCCAGATACTTCCTTTGAGCCCTAGCGATATACTGCTGAACGTCTTCCGGGTTTATATAATAAACGTCAACATACATATCCCGCAGCTTCCCATCGGCATGCATTTCTGCCGCAAAAATCATCTCCGTGTTGGTGATTCCCGTGAACTGTGAATAAATGGCTGTGTTGAGCAGACCAGCCACTCCGAACCCGATGGCCGGCCCGACAAGCGCGCCTTGAGCAACTGTGCGGGATGAATAATCCGCGGCGTTGTAAACAGCTGCGATACCAAATGCGGCACCTGTACCGAGATACGCTGCACCGAGTGCTAGTTGATCTTGATAGATCCAGTCGCCGGAAACTCTGTCGGCATTGTGGTTCAAAATTTTGGTTTTATACGTCAGGACAATTGCCCCATCCTGATAATCGGCAACACTCACACCGGATTTGAATAAATGATACCGGATCAATTCTTTGAGTGTAGAACCAAACTCAGACATGTCGTCAGAGTCTAAATACACGCTCCTGTAGGCAAGATCACGGTCGCCGACAGTCATGTTCCTAATCTTGTTTGCTATGTGCTGCGCCAGTACATCCCAGTGTTTGGCAGCTTGCATCTTTTTCTGGGGTGCGGTTATCATTTTTTGACCAATGGGGACAGAACTACAGCCAAACAATGCCAGTAAGGACAACAAAGAGATGGTCCTCAACGTGTTCACGTTAGTTTCCCCCTTGACAGTTTCCTCATTTATTTCTTTTAGCGGCAAGCCGTAGTCAAGTAGGGGTTCCCTACTTTTATGTGCCACCAAATGCGCCTAGAATCAGGCCTAACTGCCAACAAAAGAACACAATGGGGGCGACTCCCACTGGTAAAACGAACATCCGCCATCTGACGCTGTTCAACACCCTATTATCATGGAGCTTATGTCCAACCAACTCCGTAATGCCTAGGCACATCAAGCCACGCCGAAAATCCACCTTTGAGAGGTTGCCGGTGGGGATCAGCCAGAAGTGAAGCGATCCGGCATATAATGAACACACCCCCTCCAAAACCCGCACGGCAGAGCCCCTCCGCCCCCGCCTTGCGTCCCGCTCCGTATCGCTGTATGGTCCGCGCGGTTTGGAGGCCCCTATGCCCATACGTGTCCTCACGCTCACATTCGTTCTCGTTCTGGCCTTGGCCGTATCCGTGATCGGCGGTCCCGCCGCCGCGCAGCAGCCCCCGCAGGCCAAGCCCTTCAAGATCGCCATTCTGGAGTTCGACGCCGTCACCGACGAGGCCCTCAAGGAGAACCTCGGCCGTGTCACGGCGGAGTTCCTCATCACCAGCGCGGTGAACTCCGGCTCATTCAGCGTCGTTGAGCGCGCCGCGCTCAAGAAGGTGCTGGACGAGATGCAGTTCGGCCAGGGCAGCAACGCCCCCGGCACCGTGGCCCAGGCCATCGGCTCCATGGTGGGCGCGCAGGGCGTGCTCACCGGCTCCGTGGCCAAAAACGGCTCCTCCGTGCGCCTGGACGCCCGGCTCGTGGACGTGGCCACCGGCAACATCGTGGCCGCGCGCAACGCCTACGCCAAGGCGGACCTGCGCTCCATCGCCACCGCGGCGGAGCTGCTGGTGAACCAGTTGGAGGGCGACCTCTCCCGCCTGACCCCTCCGGCCCCCAAGCCGGAGCCCGAGGTGAAAGCGGAGGCCAAGCCCGAAGCCAAGCCGGAAGCAAAGCCGGAAGCTAGGGCGGATGAGAAGCAGGCCGAGGCCAAGCCCCAGGAAGACCAGGGCCGCAGCGTCCTCCCCCAAGGGGAGCAGACTGCGCCCGCCGCCCCGCAGTGAGGGGCTTACAACTGATCCTTCGCATGTAGTAACGATTGCAACGCTCGCAATCCGCCTGTGCAGCAATTGCAGCAGCACAGAAAGTGGTTGCGCGGTGCGTTGCGTTTGCGCTAGGAAATCCCCAGTCCGTTGATCGGGGGCGGGCGCATCCCTCCACCGGGCCGCACGGCGAAGCGCCCGGTTTCCGGAAACGCCGCACCGCCGTACTTGAAGCGACGTAAACCGGCCACAAGCCGACATGGAGACCGACGGAATGCGCATTTGGAAGGCGTTCGCAACCCTCTTGACCATCCTGGCCCTGATCCTGCCAGCAGACATCACCCTGGCTGCATCATCCAAAGACGGCAAGAAGAACACCGCTCAATCGCAGACGCAGACCAAGAAAGGCTCCGCCACCGCCAAGCAGGCCAAGAGCGGCGGCGCGAAACAGTCCACCCCCGCCAAATCCTCCGATTCCAAAGCCAAGCACGGCGGCAAGAAATCCACCAGGAAGGAAGCCAAGCACTCCAAGGCCCAGGCCCCCGAGCTCAAGGCTCCGGTCAAGACGATAGCGCAGCCAGATTCCAACAAGGGCGAGTTCGGGGTGGACACCAAAGCCGCCCTGGTCATGGATATCGAGACCGGGCACATCCTCTTCGCCCAGGAACCCGACCTGACCATCCCCCCCGCCTCCCTGACCAAGGTTCTCACGCTCTATATTCTCAACGAACTCATCCAGTCTGGCAGCATCAAGCCCGAGCAGGTCATCTCCGTCAGCCAGGAGGCCAGCCACGCGGGCGGCTCCACCATGCGCCTGCGCACCGGCGAGCAGGTCACGCTGGACGAACTGATGAAGGGCATCGCCGTGGCCTCCGCCAACGACGGCTGCGTGGCCGTGGCCGAATACCTGGGCAAGGGCGACACCCACCCCTTCGTGGAGGCCATGAACAGCAAGGCCAAGGAAATCGGCATGGCCAACTCCCAGTTCTTCAACCCCAACGGACTGCCCGCCGACGGCCAGGTGACCACCGCGCGCGACATGGCCCTGCTGGCCCAGGCCTACCTCAAGCGCTTCCCGCAGACCCTGGCCGTGCACTCCATGACCGAGTTCACCCACAACAACCGCGTGCGCCACAACTCCAACAGCCTGCTGGGCAAGGTGGAGGGCGTGGACGGCCTCAAGACCGGCTTCGTCTGCGCCTCGGGCTTCAACATCGTGGTCACGGCCCGGCGCGGCGACACCCGCCTGGTGGCCGTGGTGCTCGGGGCCAAGAACCGCCGCATCCGCGAGCGCGAAGCCACCCGCCTGATCGAGGAAGGCTTCAAGATCGTGGCGGCCCAGAAGCAGCTCGAGGTCAAGCACGTGGCCATGAACCCCGGCGCAAGCACCCCCCAATAGCGCACCCCGCGCCCGCCCGGGCGCGCATACCCGCCATACGACGAAGCGCGCCGCATCACGCGGCGCTGGACGTCCGCCCCGATACGCAGTAACCGGAGCGCCCGGCCTGCGGGTTGGAGGTTTTCCCCATGGACAAGTCATTCACCAGCGTCAACCCGGCCACCGGGGCCGTGATCGCCGCCTACGGCGAGCACACGGACCAGGAGCTGGAGGCCATACTCGCCCAGAGCCACGGCGCGCTGCGCTGCTGGCGCAAGTTCCGCATGGACGAACGCGCGGCCTGCCTGCACAAGCTGGCCGACATGCTGGAGGCAGGGACGGACGAACTGGCCGCGCTCATCACCGCCGAGATGGGCAAGCCCGTGGGCGAGGCCAGGGCCGAGATCAAGCGCTGCGCCTCGGGCTGCCGCTTCTACGCCGACCACGCCCCGGAGATGCTGGCCCCCGAGACGCCCCCCGGCGCTCCCGAGGACGCCCAGATCGTCTACGACCCCATCGGCGTTGTGCTCGGCATCATGCCCTGGAACTTCCCCTTCTGGCAGGCCCTGCGCTGCGCCGCGCCCGTGCTCATGGCGGGCAACAGCTTCCTGCTCAAGCACGCGCCCAGCGTCACGGGCTGCGCCCTGGCCATCGAGGATCTCTTCACCCGCTGCGGCGCTCCGGAAGGCCTGCTGCGCGTGCTGCGCATCAGCGAGGAGCGCGTGGCCTCCGTCATCGAGGACAGGCGCGTGCGCGCCGTGAGCCTCACCGGCTCCTGCCGGGCCGGGTCCGCCGTGGCGGCCGTGGCCGGGCGGGCCATCAAGAAGTGCGTGCTGGAGCTGGGCGGGTCGGACCCGTTCGTGGTGCTGGAGGACGCCGACCTGCACCTGGCGGCCACCACGGCCGTGGCCGCGCGCTTCTACAACGCGGGGCAGACCTGCGTCTCGGCCAAGCGCTTCCTGGTCGCGCGCAAGGTGGTGCGGGAGTTCGAGGAGAGGATGGTGCACGCCGTGGGCCTGCTCAAGATGGGCGACCCGTGCGACGCGGCCACCCGAGTGGGCCCCATGGCCCGGGCGGACCTGCGCGACACCCTGCACGCCCAGGTGAGCCGCTCCGTGGAGATGGGCGCGAAGACGCTGCTGGATGGCGGCCCCGTGGAGGGGCCCGGGTTCTTCTACAGCCCTGTGGTGCTGGGCGACGTGCGCCCCGGCATGCCCGTGTTCGAGCAGGAGGTCTTCGGCCCAGTGGCCAGCATCACCAGCTTCGCGACCCCGGAGGACGCCCTGCGCCTGGCCAACCAGACGCCCTACGGCCTGGGCGGCAGCGTCTGGACGGCCAACGCCGCCCTGGGCCGCAAGCTGGCCAGCTTCATCGAGGCCGGGACCGTGGCGGTGAACGCGCTGGTGAAATCGGACCCGCGTTTGCCTTTCGGCGGGGTGAAGAATTCGGGGTTCGGCAGGGAGCTGGGAAGGCAGGGATTGCTTGAGTTCGTCAACGTGAAGGTGCTGCGGATTCCCTAGGCCGCTGTCAGCCCCGCCCGGGCGTCTGGGCCTTCACCCGGTTGCGGCCGTCGCGCTTGGCCTCGTAGAGGTAGGCGTCGGCGCGCAGCAGCAGCCCCTCCACGTCCTCGTCTCCGGTCAGGGAGGCCACGCCGAAGCTGGCCGTGGCCGCCAGTTCCCCGGCCTGCCCGGCCCTCTGGCCCTCCAGGCATTCACGCAGCCTCTCCGCCGTCTCCAGGGCCCCGGCCAGACCGGTCTGGGGCAACAGCACCGCGAATTCCTCGCCGCCCCAGCGGGCGGCAACGTCCGCCTGTCGCAGCACCTTGCGGCAGGTTGCGGCCGCCGTGCGAAGCACGTCGTCCCCGATGGCGTGGCCGAAAGTGTCGTTGATGTTCTTGAACCCGTCCATGTCGAAGAGGATCACGCTCAGGGGCTGTTTGTAACGCTTCGCCTGCCGGGCGGCCTGAGCGGCCAGCTCGGAGAAATGCCGGCGGTTGAACAGGCCCGTCAGGCCGTCGTGCTGGGCCTGCTCGCGCAGACGCTCCTGCGCCTGGAGCAGCTCCTCCTCCAGGCGGCAGCTGGTGAGCGTGATGAGGCAAAAGACCATCACCACGATGCTCAGGATGTTCCCCACCAGCAAGGGCAGAAGGCCCGAGCCCTGGCGCAGGATGTCCGCCTCCGGGCTCATGAACCAGACCATGAGGCCCCTGCACACCAGAAGCGCGGCAAGCACGAAGAAACACCAGGAGAGCAGCCTCTGGATCGGGAGGCAACGCCCGCGCGAGCCCCGCAGGGCGTCCAGTCCCGTGCGCACCATGAGCACGCCCATGGTCAGGCTGTTGAGCAGCACGCGCACGTGGAGGTCGTTCTTCACGAATAGGAAGCAGAGCACCACCGCGTACATGCTCAAAGCGACGAAGAAATTCTGGCGCTGCCGGGAGCGGTCCCTGTCGAAACCGTAGAAACGGGCCAGCCCGCTGTAGAACAGCAGGATGCTGGTGAAATAGAGCCCGTTGGTAAGCACCACCGAAGGCATCTCGCCCAGCACGCTCCGGGCGTAGAAGCTCCCCCCGGCGAAGACCCAGCAGATCAGGGCGAAGGTCCAGGAGCGGAACCCGGGATAGGCCGCGCGCAGGGTGTAGGCCAGCACCATGACCATGCCCATGGCGAATTGCAGCAGGAAGCCCAGCAGCAGGGCGGTGTTCAGGTCGATCATCTGCGGAGGACGGAGGCTGGGGGTCCGGCGCGCAGGGGGCGTCCGGAAGCCGCACGGCGCGCTACGCCGGAAACCTCCTGATGACGGTCCGCATCCGTAAAGGCGGAAGCAACACGGGATGCGCTTTCCATGTATGGCGTCTAAAACCCCAGCCGCGCGCTGTCAACAACACCCTCCCGGCGGGCGGGAGCGCCTTGAGGCTCGACCGGAGGGGAGTTTTCTGGCAGGAATCATCGGCCTAGACGCAGTTTTCGACCAACAGGCGGCCCCATGTCCATACCCCAGCGCAGGATGTATCTGTTTCTTCTCGTAACCGCGGTGGCCTCCCAGATTGGCATGCAGGGCTGGGTGACGCTCATCAACAACTTCGCGGTGGAGGCCGCCGGGCTCGGGCCGTTCGAGATGGGCCTGGTGCACTCCGTGCGCGAGGTTCCGGGCTTCCTCTCCCTGCTGGTCATCTACCTGCTGCTCATCATGAGCGAGCACCGCGCGGCCGCGCTCTCCGTGCTGGTGCTGGGGGTGGGCGTCTCGGTCTCGGGGCTGGCGCCGAGTTTCTGGGGCGTGGTGTTCACCACGCTGCTCATGTCCACGGGTTTCCATTTCTTCGAGCCGCTCAACCAGTCGCTCTCTCTGCAATACTTCAGCCTGGAGATGGCCCCGGTGATTCTGGGGAGGCTCCGGGCCGCCTCGGCCATCGCCAACATCGCGGTGGGCGTGTTCATCTACCTGCTGGCTGGCCGCCTGGGCTACCCCACCCTGTTCGGGCTGGTGGGCGGCTTCGTGGCCCTGCTGGGCTTCTGGGCCCTGTTCCAGGACCCCTCCGACAAGGACATGCCCCCCCAGCACAAGAAGATGGTCCTGCGCGCCCGCTACTGGATCTACTACGCCCTGACCTTCCTCTCCGGGGCGCGCCGCCAGATCTTCATGGTCTTCGCGGCCTACCTGCTGGTGAAGAAGTTCGAATACTCCCTGTCCACCATGAGCGCCCTGTTCGTGGTCAACAACCTGGTGGCCTGGGTGGCCAACCCTGTGATCGGGCGCATGATCAACCGCTTCGGCGAGCGGGCGCTCATGAGCATCGAGTACGTCTGCGCCATCCTGGTTTTCGTCACCTACGCCTACACCGAGTCGCACCTGGTGGCCGGAGCCATGTTCATCCTGGACAGCCTGGCCTTCAATTTCGTGGTCTGCATCCGCACCTACTTGCAGAAGATCGCGGACAAGCCCGACATCGCGCCCTCCTCGGCCGTGGGCTTCACCATCAACCACGTGGCCGCGGTGTTCATCCCGGCCCTGGGCGGCTGGCTCTGGACCTTCAACTACCGCATCCCATTCCTCACGGGCGCGGCCCTGGCCGTGGCCTCCCTGGGCCTGGCCCAGCTGGTGCGCACCGAGAGGGCCTGACAGCCTGCCCCAGAATCCCCGCTGGCTGCGTTGCCGCGGAAAAGTCAAACCCTCGCGTAGGCCAGCTACGCTTCGGCCTTGACTTTCCCTTGCGCCTTGCCAGCGGGTTTCTTGAACAGGCTGTTACAATGCGCTTTATTGACAGGCCACCCGGTCTGCGTTCACCGGCGGGTCTTCCCTTCCCGGCCTTCACCTGATACGCGGCCCACGAAACACAGCCGCACGTCCGGCCCGCTGCATGCAGGTCGGCTCCACCCAGAGGGAAACATGAAAAAGTACGACGGCGCCATCCTGGTCACCGGCGGGGCCGGCTTCGTGGGCTCCAACCTGGCCATGGCCTTCAAGGCCCGCTACCCGGAGCAGGAGATCATCGTCCTGGACAACCTGAAGCGCCGGGGCTCTGAGTTCAACCTGAGCCGTCTGGCCGACGCGGGCATCCGCTTCGTGCACGGCGACATCCGCAACACCGAGGACTTGAGCTTCGAGTCCAAGATCGACCTGCTGCTGGAGTGCTCGGCCGAGCCCTCCGTGCTGGCCGGGTTCGGCGGCAGCCCCGAATACCTCATCAACACCAACCTCACCGGCACCATCAACTGCCTGGAGGTCTGCCGCAAGCACAAGGCGGACGTGGTGTTCCTCTCCACCAGCCGGGTCTACGCCTATGATCCGCTGAACGCCGTGCCCGTGACCGAAGGGGCCACGCGCCTGGTGTGGTCCACCGAGGACGGCCCCCAAGGCTGGAGCCCGCGCGGCGTGGCCGAGAACTTCCCCATCTACGGGGCCAAGTCCATGTACGGGGCCACCAAGCTCTGCTCGGAGTTCGTGCTGGAGGAGTACCGCGCCATGTACGGCGTGCGCGGCGTGGTCAACCGCTGCGGCGTGATCGCGGGACCCTGGCAGTTCGGCAAGGTGGACCAGGGCGTGTTCTCGCTGTGGATGCAGGCCCACTATTTCAAGCGCAAGCTCAAGTACATCGGCTTCGGCGGCTCGGGAAAACAGGTGCGCGACCTGTTCCACCCGGCGGACCTGTTCGATCTGCTCGAATTGCAGCTGGCGGATTGGGGCAAGGCCGACGGCGGCATCTTCAACGTGGGCGGCGGCCTGGAAGTCAGCCTCTCGCTTCTGGAGACCACCATGCTCTGCGAGGAGATCACCGGCAACCGCATCGAGGTGCTGCGCGAAACCGAAAACCGCCCGGCGGACATGGCCATCTACCTCACGGACACCGCCAAGGTGCGCGAGACCTTCGGCTGGACGCCCAAGAAGAGCGCCCGCAACATCCTGGAGGACCTGTTCGTGTGGGTCCAGGAGCACGAGAAGGAGTTGGAGCTGCTGGGGAAGATGTAGCGCCCGGCGGCCCAATCGCCCGCAATAAAAAGCCCCGCGCCGAAACCTCGGCGCGGGGCTTTCTTCGCATGTTGAAGGGGCCGCCCGCTGACGGGCCCGGAACAATCCATTGGGCCGACAATGAAAAGCCGCCGCGGGGTCACCCCCGCGGCGGCTTGAAAATCGAAGCGATGCGGCCGTTACTGGCGCACGGACCTCTCGAAGCGCGACTCCTTGCGCTCGATGAGGTAGCGGGCGAAGTCCTGGGCGTCCATGAACACCACGTCGGGGGAGCCCGCATTGGCGGCGATGGGCGCGAACTGGCCGAGCATTCCGGCGTCCTCGTGGATCCACCATTTGCCCGCCGGAATCTTGGTGCCGCAGCAGGGGGTGGTCATGTCCTTGGCGGCGTAGCCCCAGCGCTGGCCCTTGAACTTGGGCATGTTGGTGCACACGCTCTCCACCAGGGCGTCGATGTCCGCGTCGGAGATCTCGGACTTGCGCTTCCAGTAGTCCAGGCGGCGCACTTCCACGGCCAGCTTGCGGATCTCGCCGTAGAGCTCGTCCAGGGTGGGCGTCGCGTGGGAGAAGGTGCGGCGGCGCTGGTCCGGGTCGGTGACGTAGAAGTAGGCGTAGCCGCCAGCGGGTTCGTCCTCGCCTGCGCGGGCGACCTCGAAACCCTTGGGCAGCACGTCGGCCACCAGGCGGCGAAGGTTCATGGGGACTTGGTTCATTGCTATCAACCTGATATATATGTAAATTGGCTTTACATGCGTTGTTCAGCCAGCGGTTATTATGCACTTTTTGATGCATTGTAAAGGTCATCGCAGTGACATTCGTGCGGCGGCCGGGGCCCACCGCAGCCCTGCCTCGTGACAACAGCCCGGAAAAACTCTACCAATAGCCTCGGAGGACGACCATGAAGTACATCATCTTCGAGGATTTCGCGGGGCATCCGGCCCCGATCCTCTTCCCCGGCCGAGTCAGCCATGGCGAGATGCGCGAACTGGTCCCCTATTCGTCCGTGCTCTCGGCCGGATATGTGGAGTTCGCGGGCGGCAGCCTGCATGTGCACGGGCACTCGGTGTCGCTGAACCTCAAGTCCCGCCCGGCGGACCTCGAGATCATCATGCGGCATCTGGCTCCCGAGGCCTAGCTTTTTGCCCGTGCGGAGGGTACAGACCCGTTGTTCGCACCAAATCCGCACCCAATCGCAAGGAGAATACCGTGGAAGAAGAAACCTTCGAGATCGATCCCCAGGACCTGCTGCTGGAAAACGCCATGCGCGTCGTCTTCAAGGCCGCCGAGCTGCTCGACGCCGACGACCTGACCCCCGCCCAGCTCAAGGACCTCTCCGGCGCCCTGCGTGACGCCACCGAGATCGTCGTGACCATCGAGAGCGCCTGCGGCTGCGACCACGACCACGAAGGGGACGTCGCGTAGCGTAGCACGATGACGATTCTGTACCGCATCACGTACCTGGCGTTCTTCCTGCCCCTGCTCGTCGCCGTTTCCTGCCTGTGCTGGCTCACGGCCGGGATCGGGGAGAACGCCCCCGTGGCCCACTGGTTCATGTGCCTGTGGGCCCGGCTTTCCCTGGCCGTTTCAGGCGTTGAGGTCCGCGCGGACCTCTCCGCCCTGAAGCCGGGGCAGCCCTGCGTGTTCCTGGCCAACCACCAGAGCCAGTTCGACATCCTGGTGCTGGTGCACGCCCTGCGCGGCTGGAACGTGCGCTTCGTGGCCAAGGAGAGCCTGTTCAAGATACCCGTTTTCGGGCCGGCCATGCGCCGCACCGGGCACATCCCCATCCTGCGGGAGAACTCGCGCAAGGCCATGAAGTCCATCGACGACGCGGTGGCCGCCGCCAAGAAGGGCATCTCCGTGGTGGTCTTCCCCGAGGGCACCCGCAGCCATGACTTCAGCCGCCTGGGCGAATTCAAGATCGGCGGCATGATCATGGCCCTCAAGTGCGGCATCCCCGTGGCCCCGGTGATCGTCTCCGGCTCTGGCGAGGTGCTGCCCAGAGGCAAGTGGGTTCCCAAGCCCGGCGTGGTGCACGTGAAGGCCCTGCCCGCCTTCGACCCGGCCGAGCGCTTCACCATCCGCGAGCGCGAAGCCTTCCGCGCCTGGCTGCAGGACTACATGGGGGCAGCATACCAGGAGGTTCGCCAATGTCCGCCGCAGTGACCATCTATCCCCTGGGCGGCCTGGGGGAGATCGGCATGAACTGCATGGGCCTGAGCTGCGACGGCAGCCTGGTCATGGTGGACTGCGGCCT
This sequence comes from Fundidesulfovibrio agrisoli, assembly GCF_022808715.1. Lineage (GTDB taxonomy): Bacteria > Desulfobacterota > Desulfovibrionia > Desulfovibrionales > Desulfovibrionaceae > Fundidesulfovibrio > Fundidesulfovibrio agrisoli. The sequence continues at coordinate 8,997 of NZ_JAKZKX010000013.1, read as the reverse complement.
CATGTTCCCCGAGGACTACCTCTTCGGCGTGGACGTGGTCATCCCCCGCTTCGATTTCATCCTGGCCCGCAAGGAGCAGCTCAAGGCCATCGTGCTCACCCACGGCCACGAGGACCACATCGGCGCCCTGCCCTGGCTGATGCCCTACATCGACGCCCCCATCTACGGCTCGCCCTTCACCCTGGCCCTGGTTGCCAAGAAGCTCGAGGAGCACGGCCTGCTCAAGCACGCGGACCTGCGCCCCGTGCAGAAGAACGAGCGCGTGGAGATAGGCCCCTTCGCCTTCAATTTCTTCCAGGTCTGCCACTCCATCGTGCACAGCTACGGCCTGGGCATCGAGACCCCGGCCGGGCGCATCGTGCACACCGGGGACTTCAAGATCGACCGCTACCCGCTGGACGGCCACCAGACCGACCTGGACGCCTTCCGCAGCTTCGCCGAACCCGGCGTGCTGTGCATGATGTCGGACTCCACCAACGTGGAGCGCGACGGCTTCGCCCTCACCGAGATGGAGATCAAGCAGAGCCTGGGCGAGATTTTCCGCAAGGCCACGGGCCGCATCGTGGTCACGCTGTTCTCCAGCCACATCCAGCGCATGCAGGAGATCTTCGACCTGGCGCACGACACGGGCAAGCGCGTGGCGGTTTCCGGCAGGAGCCTGGCCACCAACATCGAGCTGGCCCGCGACCTGGGCTACCTGCGCATGCCCGCCGGGGTCTGGGCCGACATGGACGAGCTGCCCGCCATGCCCCTGGACAAGTCCGTGCTGCTGGTCACCGGCTCCCAGGGCGAGCCGCTCTCCGCGCTGTCGCGCCTGGCCACGGGCGAGCACCGCCAGCTGCGCGTGCACCCGGGCGACCTGGTGCTCATGAGCTCGCGCTTCATCCCCGGCAACATCCGGGCCATCCACAAGCTCATCGACAAGCTCTACCGCCAGGGCGCGGAGGTGCTCTACGAGCGCGTCCAGGGCATCCACGCCTCCGGGCACGCCCACCAGGAAGAGCTGGCCATCATGCTGGACACCGTGCGCCCCAAGTTCTTCATCCCCGTGCACGGCGAGTACCGCCACCTGGTCAAGCACCGCCGCCTGGCCTTGGAGCACGGCGTGGCCCCGGAGCGGGCCATCATCATCGAGGACGGCCAGCCCATCACCTTCCTGGGTGAGGGCGGCATCCGCCTGGAGGACCCCATCCTCGTGGAGCAGGTCTACGTGGACGGCAAGGGCGTGGGCGACGTGGGCCAGAGCGTGCTCAAGGAGCGCCAGCTCCTGGCGGGCGAAGGCATGGTGGTGGTGATGCTGGTCATGGACGAGAAGACCGGCGAAGTGATGATCGGCCCCAACCTGATCTCCAAGGGCTTCGTGTTCGAGCAGCAGTATTCACACGTGCTGGAGGACGCCAAGTGCGTCATCCTGGACACCATCGACAACGTGCCCCCCGGCAACACGGACAAGCTCAAGGAGCGCATCCGCTCCTCCCTGCGGCGCTTCTTCCGCAAGGTGCTGGAGCGCGACCCCGTGGTGGTGCCGGTGGTCATCTCGCTCTAGCGGCCCGCCTCAAATCCTCGCGGGCTGCGTTGCCGCGAAAACCGGACCGCCGATAGTTCGGCGGCCCCAGCCTCAGTCCGCCTCCACCCGCATATCCACGATCATGGCCCTCCGGGAGCCGAACTCGTAGCCGTAGCCCTGGGGGGTCGCGTCCGTGTTCAGGTAGGAGAGCGTGACCACGTTGAGCCCGGCCTCGATGCGCACGGGCATGGTCAGCTCCACCCGGCGCTCAAGGTCCAGTTCCATCGGCAGTTTCCAATCCTTGAGTGGGGCGTAGTTCATGGAGAGCCCCACGTACTGGCCCGGCACCATGTTCACGAAACTCAGCACCAGGCGGCCGTCGCGGGCCTTGGGCGAGTGGAAGGCCAGGCTGGTCAGCGGGAACTGCCCCAGCCGCGCGTAGATTCCCGAACAGCCCAGCAGGCTCGGCTTGCCCAGGCCGTACACCTGCCGCACCACGCCCCCGGGGGCCTCCAGCACGGCGTCGGCCACGAAGGCGTCTCCGCCCTGGCCGCACCCGGCCGCCAGGAGCAGGCCCAGCAGGAGGCCAATGAGGACAATGGCGCGCAGCATGCTACTCATGGCTCTTGTAGCAGGAGAAGAGCATGGAGAGCCCCTCCACCCGGATGGTTTGCTGGTTGCCGCCCGGGAAGGCCGGGGTGCGCGGGGCGCAGAGCATCTCCACCATGACCAGCATGGAGGCGAAGGGCTTCTCCCGGAATACGGGGATGGCCTTGGCCCGGCGCGCGTCGATGCCGCCGGTGGCGAAGAGCAGTTGGGGGGCCTCGTCGTCGAACTTCACGGAGACCCTGAGCGCGTTGCCCAGGCCCAGGTTGGCGTAGCGCAGCACGATGGCCGAGGCGTAGGGGAACTTGGGCCCCCGGTTCACGAAGCGGTATACGAATCCGGCGCTGACGTTGTTGTCCGTGGGCATGATCCTGCCCCCGAAGCCCGTGTCGAGCTGCACGTTCTCGGCCTCGTACACCTGGGAGTAGAACGCGCCCGGCCTGAAGGAAAGCTCCATCGATTCCGGCTCGCCGGAGATGTCCAGCGCGGTGGATCTGGCGATCTTCAGGGGCCTGGAGACCCCGCCGGAGCCAGCCGGGAAGCTGTCGCCCAGCACGGAGCCGCACTCCGGCCCCACGCAGAGCAGCTCCAGTTCACCGGACTCCGGCCCGATGCGCTGGGTCAGGAAGTCCTTGCGGGCCTGGGGGGAGAGGTAGCGCGCCACCGCGTTCTGGTGCAGCCGCTCCGGCACCACGAAGGCCCGCCCGGCAGTGCCCGCGCGCTCCAGGGCCTGGGCAACCGCCGCGAAGTTCTCGGAGTCGTCCGCGTACAGGGCCTCCCAGCGCGGGGCCAACTGCAGGGCCGCACCGGCGCAGAACAACGCGCCCACAAGCGCCAGGGGCAGGATGCGCCCCCGGCAGAGCCTGTCCGCAGCGGCCCCCAGGCACAGGGCCAGGGCGGGCAGCGTGTAGGCGTAGTGCCAGGGGTTGGAGTAGGAGGCGTAGCGCAGCGCGGCCAGCGCGACCCAGGGCGAGAGCACGTAAACGGCCAGCATCCGGCCCATCCGCCGGGAGCGCCCGAAGGCCGCCCACAGCCCGAACAGGCAGGCCGCGCCCATGGCGGCGGCCAGGGTGTTCATCCCCCACTGGTAGGAGAGCAGGTAGACCATGTTGGAGCCGATGTTGCTGAGCGTGGCCAGCACCGTGCCGGGCTGCCCGGCCTCGCCCATGCGGTGCAGCAGGAAATACCCGGAGCAGCCCAGGCTCGCCGCGCCCGCGGCCAGCAGGGCCTTGCGGCGGCGCAGCATGCCCGCCAGGGCGGCGGGCTCCGTGAGCAGGCAGATCCCCCCGGCCAGGATCACGAACAGGAAGGTGTAATGCACCAGCGGCCCCAGGCAGAGCGCCACGGCCAGTGGCCAGGCCCCGCCCCGCCCCTCGCCGTCGCGGCGCAGGCGCACCTCCCGCCACAGGCCCAGCAGCAGCAAGGCGCACAGCAGCACGATCAGGGTGTAGGGGCGCACCTGCCGCGCCAGGGAGATGAACAGGGGGCTCACCGCCAGGGCCGAGGCCGCGGCCAGGCCCGCCCCGGCGCCCAGGGCCTCGCGCCCCAGCCGCTGGCAGACGAGCACGGCCAGCCCCCCGCAGAGCACGGAGAAGCCGCGCAGGAAGGCGTCCGCATCCGAGAGGGCGGACCAGAACTTGACGATCAGGTAGTAGCCGGGGGGATGGAAATCGGTGACCAGGCTGCGCTGGAGGATGTACTCCACGGGGTAGCGCGCGGTGAGCGGCACCAGCACCTCGTCCACCCAGAGGGACTTGTCACCCAGGCGGTAGAGGCAGGCGGCGCAGTAGAACAGCAGCGGCAGCGCCAGCACGGCGGCCTGCGCCCAGGCGGATGGCGCTTGCGCCGGGATGTTCCCCGGCGTGGCGACGGATGATTCGTGATGTCCCATCGTGTACCGCTGCGCAACTGGATGTGGTTCGCGGCGGCGGGCAACGCCCGGTCCGCCGCGAGGCACGGTACATGCTCCGCCCGGCCAAGTCTAACATTTCCGGGGGCATCCGGATCGGGGCTGCGCGCCGAAAAGTAAGACGGGCCACGACGCCGCGCCGTGGCCCGCCCATGCGAGGGATGGAGGGAAATCCGTTATCCGTTGTGGGCGCCGTGACCGGCGGCCGGCGTGGCGGCCGCAGCGGCGGGCTTGCCCATGCCGCCCTGACCGGCGTCATGGCCCGAGGAGTGGTCCATGCCGCCCATCATGCCGCCCATCTGGCCCATCTTATCCATCTTGCCGCCCATCATCATGCCGCCCATCTTGTCCATCATGCCGGACATGCAGCCTTCCTTGCCGCCCATGCCGTCCATCATGCCGTCCATGCGGCCCCAGGTGGGAATGCCTTCCTTTTCCAGCTTGCGGCGCAGGGCGACCTCGGCCCCGAGCAGCTTCTCCTCCTGGGAGGCGACTTCCTTGACCAGGGCGGCCACGGCCTTGTCGTCCGCGTTCGGCATGGCCATCATGGCGTTGAGCTCATGACGCTTGGCCTTGAGCATCTCCTTGAGGGCCAGGACGGTGCGGCCTTCCGTGAGCCAGATCTTGCGGGCGGTCTCCTGCTGCTCGGCGGGCAGGTGCATCATCCAGCCGGGCATGCCCGGGGCGAAGGTCTGGGGCTTCGCGGGCGCGGACGCGGCGGAGGTCTGAGCCTGGGCTTGGGCCTGCGGGGCGGCCTTGGGTGCGGTGGCGGCGTCCTGGGCGGCCATGGCGCTCAGGCCGATGAGGAAAGCCAGGGACATGCCGCCAACGGCCTGCAGGTAACGGGAAGTCTTGGACATATTCTGTACTCCTTTTGGGGCTCAATGCCTACCGACCCGGTAGCATTGAGCGTGCCAACGGAGAACAGCTCGAAATGACTGATTTTCATGAAAAAGATCGCCGATGCGGCGCACCCGCCCTTGCACATGCCTGCACATGCCAGTGCAAGGCCTTGCACAACAGCCCTGCACGGAGCCGAAAATCGCACGCTCCGGCCCCTACCCCCTTGCCAACACGCGCATTGCGTAGTAGCTATCCCTGCTTCACAACATCACACACGCCGTCATCGCCGCCACGGGTGCCCTTCCGGGCTGGCAGCGGGGCCCGGCGTGGAGGAAAAACCCAAAGGAGAGACTCATGGCTTACGTCACCATGAAGCAGTTGCTCGAGACCGGCGTCCACTTCGGACACCAGACCCGCCGTTGGAACCCCAAAATGCGCCCCTTCATCTTCGGCGCCCGCAACGGCATCCATATCATCGACCTCCAGCAGACCGTGAAGCTGTTCCAGAAGGCCCACGACTTCCTGGTCGACACCGTGGTCAAGGGCGGACGCATCATCTTCGTCGGCACCAAGCGCCAGGCCCAGGAGGCCGTCCGCAAGGAAGCCGAGCGCTCCGGCCAGTACTTCGTGACCCACCGCTGGATGGGCGGCATGCTCACCAACTTCCAGACCATCCGCGGCTCCATCGACCGCCTGAAGAAGCTGGAGACCGCCTTCGAGGACGGCTCCATCCACAAGCGCTACCACAAGAAAGAAATCTCCATGTACGGCCGCGAAGTGACCAAGCTCAACGCCACCCTGGGCGGCATCAAGGACATGGACGGCCTGCCCGCCGCCGCGTTCATCATCGACCCCAAGCGTGAAGAGATCGCCGTGCAGGAGTGCCGCAAGCTGGGCATCCCCGTCGTGGCCGTGGTCGACACCAACTGCGATCCCGACCTGATCGACTACATCATCCCCGGCAACGACGACGCCATCCGCGCCATCAAGCTCTTCGTCACCTGCGTGGCCGACGCCTGCCTCGAAGGCCAGGCCGCTTCCAAGGAAGAGGTTGCCGCCGGTAAGGATGAAGTGAAACCCGAAGCCGCTCCGGTGGCCGAAGCCGCCGCGGAGCAGGAGGAGCAATAGCCATGGCTCAGATCAGCGCCAGTGTTGTCAAGGAACTGCGCGACCGTACCAGCGCGGGCATGATGGACTGCAAGAAGGCCCTGGAGGCCTGCAACTGCGATCCTGAAAAGGCCATTGCCTGGCTGCGTGAAAAGGGCCTGGCCAAGGCCGCCAAGAAGGCCGGCCGCTCCACCTCCGAAGGCGTCATCGGCTCCTACATCCACTCCAACGGCAAGATCGCCGTGCTGGTGGAAGTCAAGTGCGAGACCGACTTCGTCGCCCGCGGCGAGAAGTTCCAGGAGTTCGCCAGGAACGTGGCCATGCAGATCGCCGCGGCTAACCCCATCTGCGTCTCCTCCGAGCAGGTGCCCGCCGATGTGCTCGCCAAGGAGAGGGACATCTACGTCGCCCAGACCAAGGCCGAGGGCAAGCCCGACAACATCATCGACAAGATCGTCGATGGCCGCGTCAAGAAGTACTACAAGGAAGTCTGCCTGCTCGAGCAGCCCTACATCAAGGACGACAAGCTCACCGTTCAGACCCTGCTGAACGACCTGGTGGCCACCCTGGGTGAAAACATCCAGATCGGCCGCTTCGTCCGCATGCAGCTGGGCGAAGACGCAGCCGAATAACTGCCGAAAAAACGGGCCGCAAGGCCCGTTTTTTTTGATCTCAAGCGCGGGGCGGAAACTTTTTTCAGGAAAGTTTCCCCTCGCGCTTCTTCAAGAAAACCATTACGTAGCTTCGCGTCGATCGCGTCATTTTTGTAGCACCCCCCTGCCCCGGCCAGCCGGGATTCGGGGTGGGCGCCGCGCACCCGCGCCGCGCGGCCTGGCCCGCGGCCGGCGGCCCTTCGCGCCCTCCCCAGGATGAATTCATATGGAAAACCTTCGTTTCAAGCGCGTCCTCTTCAAGCTCTCCGGCGAAGCCCTCGCCGGAACCAAGGGCTTCGGCATCGACCCTGAAACCGTCTCCGCCTTCTGCGGCCAGATCGTCGAAGCCGCCGAGATGGGCGTGCAGCTGTCCATGGTCATCGGCGGCGGCAACATCTTCAGGGGCATGTCCGCCTCCGCTTCGGGCATGGACCGCGCCAGCGCCGACTACATGGGCATGCTCGCCACCGTGATGAACGCCGTGGCCGTGCAGGACGCCCTGGAGAAGCTCGGGCTCTCCACCAGGGTGCTCTCCGCCATCACCATGCGCGAGGTCTGCGAGCCCTACATCCGCCGCCGGGCCATCCACCACCTGGAGAAGGGCCGCGTGGTCATCTGCGCCGCCGGCACCGGCAACCCCTACTTCACCACCGACACCGCCGCCGCCCTGCGCGCCATGGAGCTCAAGACCCAGGTCATCATCAAGGGCACCAAGGTGGACGGCGTCTACGACAAGGACCCCAAGACCAACCCCGACGCGGTCATGTTCGACCGCCTCACCTACATGGACGTGCTGGAGAAGCAGCTCAAGGTCATGGACTCCACCGCCGTGACCCTGGCCATGGACAACAGCATGCCCATCGTGGTCTTCAACATGTTCGTGCCCGGCAACCTGAAAAAGGTGGTCACCGGCCAGAAGGCCGGCACCATCGTGGAATAAGGAGAGACGCATGGACGCCGTGATCGCTGACGTCAAGACCCGCATGGAAAAGGCCTCCGCGGCCCTGGACAAGGAATTCTCCCACCTGCGCACCGGCCGGGCCTCCGTTGCCCTGCTCGACGGCATCAAGGTGGACTACTACGGCACACCCACGCCCATCGACCAGTTGGCTTCCGTCTCCACGCCGGACAGCCGCACCATCACCATCCAGCCCTGGGACCGCGCCGCCTTCGGCCTGATCGAGAAGGCCATCCAGAAGTCCGACCTGGGCCTCAACCCGGTCAACGACGGCAAGATCATCCGCATCGGCATGCCTCCCCTCACCGAGGACCGCCGCAAGGAGCTGGTCAAGGTGGCCAAGAAGTACACCGAGGAAGGCAAGGTGGCCGTGCGCAACATCCGCCGCGACGCCAACGACGCCCTGAAGAAGAAGCTCAAGGACAAGTCCCTCTCCGAGGACGACGTGCGCAAGGGCGAGGCTGAAATCCAGAAGATCACCGACTCCTTCGTGGCCAAGCTCGACCAGCAGCTCGCCAAGAAGGAGAAGGAAATCATGGAGATCTAATGACGGCCCCGGCTTCGGCGCTGCCGCGCCACCTGGCCGTCATCATGGACGGCAACGGCCGCTGGGCCCAGCGCCAGGGCCTCACGCGCAGCGAGGGCCACGACGCGGGCACCCGCAACGCCAAGGCCCTGGTGACGCGCTGCCGGGAACTGGGCATCGGCCACCTGACGCTCTACACGTTCTCCACAGAGAACTGGGGGCGGCCCAAGGACGAGGTGAACTTCCTGTTCGACCTCATCGTGCGCTTCCTGAACAACGAGCTCTCCTCCCTTGTGGAGCAGGACATCAGGCTGCGCGTGTTCGGCGAGATGGACCAGTTTCCGTTCACCATGCGCCAGGTGCTCAAGCACGTCATCAAGAAGACCGAGAAGTGCGCCTCCATGTCGCTCAACCTGGCCCTGAACTACTCCGGCCGGGAGGAGATCCTGCGGGCCTGCCGCAGGCTCATGGAGCGCGGCGTGGGGCCCAAGGGCGTCACCGAGGAGAGCTTCTCCGCGGAGCTGTACACCGCGGGCCAGCCCGACCCCGACCTGGTGATCCGCACCAGCGGAGAGGTGCGCATCAGCAACTACCTGCTCTGGCAGAGCGCCTACGCGGAGTACTACTTCACGGACGTGCCCTGGCCGGACTTCGACGCAGCCGAACTGGACAAGGCCCTGGAGTCCTACGCCGCCAGACAGCGGCGCTACGGGCTCACCGGAGCCCAGGCCGAAGAGGCCGGGAATTAGCAGAATAACGAAACGCCCGCGCAAGCGGGCGTTTTTCATTGGATCGTCACAATATGCCTCCGGCGGCCAAAGGGCCTTCGGCCCTCTGGACTCCCATTCCGCTTCGCGTTGGCTCAGAAAACGAGTCTCGGGCTCGAAC
>NZ_JAKZKX010000012.1:86816-109304 GCF_022808715.1 Fundidesulfovibrio agrisoli | reverse complement strand
CCCCTGCGGAGCGGCTGACGCCGCTCCGCAGGGGTCTTGTTCTTTTAAAGGGTCTCCCATGAACCATGCTGCCAATCACAAACGCGAAGCTATCGCCGGGGTCCGGGGGGAGGCACTCCCCCCGGCGGGGTCAGGGGCGGAGCCCCTGTTCACACCCTCCGTTCGTGCCCATGCCGGATGGCGGACAGCCCGGATGAAGAATGCACGGCAGTTGGCGGGCGGCCGGGGACGGAGCCCCTGTTCTCCCCGCCGGGGCAGGGGAGGGGGCTACTCGTTGTCCGGCGCGGCTTCGTGTGAGCCTTCGCCGGAGAGCAGGGGCAGGGCGATATAGAATGTGGTGCCGGCGCCGGGCTCGCTCTCCACGCTGATGGTGCCCTGGTGAAGTTGCACGATGCGCTTGACGATGGTCAGCCCCAGGCCGGTGCCTTGGGCGGCGCGGGTGCTGGAGGTGTCGCCCTGGTGGAAGGCGTCGAACACGCGGGGCAGCTCCTGCTCGGTCATGCCGGAGCCGTGGTCGGAGACCTCGAAGAGCACCTTGTTCTCGGTTCGGCTCACCCCGAGGGTGATGACGCCCGCGCTGGAGAACTTCACGGCGTTGTCCACCACGTTGAGCAGCGCCTGCTTGAGCCGCAGCGGGTCGGCCAGCACCTCCACCTCTTCGGTGTAGGTTTCGAGCCTGAGCCCCTTCTCGATCACGCGGGGGCGGGCCGCGTCGGCCACCTCGTCGATGAGGTCGGCGGCCTGCACGGGCGTGAGCCGCAGGTGGGCCTGCCCGGCCTCCATGTCGGAGATGTCCAGGAGGTCGTTTATCATGTGCTGGAGGCGGTTGGCGCTGTCCTCGATGTCCTGGGCGATGAGCGCGGCCTCGGCGGGCTCGGGCATGTTCTGGTGGTCGGTGAGCAGGGAGATGTTGCCCAGGATGATGGTCAGGGGCGTGCGCAGCTCGTGGGAGACGATGCTCAGGAAGTCGCTCTTGATGCGGTTGGCTTCCTCGGCGGCCTGGCGGGCCTCGGCCTGGGCCTTCTCGGCCAGGCGCCGCGCCGTGATGTCGCGGGCGATGGAAGCCGCGCCGATGACGTTGCCTTCGGCGTCTCGGATGGGCGAGGTGCTCAGGGATATGATGAGGCGCTGCCCGGCCTTGTTCTGGCGAATGCTCTCGATGCGGGTGAAGCTGTCCCCGTGGCTGATGCGCTCGGTGTTCGCGAGCAGCTCGCCCAGCATCTCGGCGGGCACGATGAGGTCGCCCAGGTTGCGGCCCACCGCCTCGGCGGCCGTGTAGCCGTAAAGCTCCTCCGCGCCCTTGTTCCAATACGTAACGATGCCGTCCAGGGTGTGCCCGGTGACGGCGTCGCCGGTGGAGTCCACGATGGAGGCCAGCTGCTGCACGCGGCGGAAGGTCTCCTTTTCGCGAGTGAGGTCGTGCAGGATTCCGACGAAGAAGGTCTCGGCTTCGGCCAGGCCTTCACCCACGGAGAGGTAGGCGGGGAAGATGCTGCCGTCCTTACGGCGCGCGCGGACTTCGCGGCCCACGCCGATGATGTGGGGCTCGCGGGTGGCCAGGTAGCGGCCCACATAGCCGTCGTGCCGGGCCGCGTAGGGCTCGGGCATGAGCATGTTCACGTTGCGCCCGATGACCTCCTCCGGGTCGTAGCCGAAGAGCAGTTGCGCGGCGCGGGAGAAGGCCTTGATGAGCCTGTCCGAACCGATGATGATCACGGCGTCAACTGCGGCGTCGAGGATCACCTGGTAGCGGGAGGCGTCTGCGGGGGAGCAGCTGTTGGATGCGTTCACAAGGTGAATATGTCCAGAAACCCGGGGGATGGCAAGAAGCAAGGGGTGCGGTATCAAGAACCCCCTTGATTTGGTGGTGGTGTCGTGGTAAGTCAGGCGGGCGATACATCCGGCCAGAGAAGTGGCGATGCGCTTCGTCTGATTCATCATAATATCATTTAGTTACGGCGTTTGTAACAAATTTCACTTTCGGCTTGACGCGCCTGCGGCGTCTCGTTACAAACCTCACAAGCCGCCAATCTGGCGGAAAGAGACCGGAGGTTTACGGCGGATCGAAGAAGCTCTCGCGGAGGCTCCCTCCCCCTGCTCAGGGAGGGCGCAAGGCAACGCGAGGCGATCCCAGGCCGCCGTCCCCGTCGAGTCCGGCGCCGTCGCCCGCAAGGCGGTTTCACCGCTACCGGGCGGTTTTTACACCTGTAAAAGCCGGGCAGACGTAAAGCGTATTTTGGAATTGGCTGAACAGAGATTTAACCATCAACCAGCGTGGAGGACGTGGTATGCCTACCTTTGTCGATCCGAGCAAATGTGACGGGTGCAAGGGCGGCGAGAAGACCGCCTGCATGTACATTTGCCCCAACGACCTGATGATCCTCGATCCGGCCGAAATGAGGGCTTACAACCAGGAGCCCGAAGCTTGCTGGGAGTGCTACTCCTGTGTCAAGATCTGCCCCCAGGGCGCCATCGAGGCCAGGCCCTACGCTGACTTCGCCCCCATGGGCGGCGTCTGCATCCCCATGCGTTCGGCCGACTCCATCATGTGGACCGTGAAGTTCCGCAACGGCAACGCCAAGCGCTTCAAGTTCCCCATCCGCACCACCCCCGAAGGCTCGATCAAGCCTTACGAGGGCAAGCCCGAACCCGGCAGCCTGGACGACGAGAAGCTGTTCACCGAGACTTGGGAACTGGCCAAGCCTCAGGTGGCTCTCGCCGAGAAGGCCCCCATCACTGAGGCCGACTCGTCCCAGTGCTGGCTGGACGGCTTCTGCAAATAAGCGGAACCTGACGCGCAACCCCTAAGAATATAAGGAGCACATCAATGCCCCGTATTCCCATGAAAGAGGACGCGAAAGGCGTCGCTCTGGCCGAGCCGGAAATCATCGAAAAGTACGTCGACATGCTGCTGGTCGGCGGCGGCATGGGCACCTGCGGCACCGCCTACGAGGCCTGCCGCTGGATTGACAAGGTTGGCGGCGGCCTCTCCCTGATGCTGCTGGACAAGGCCTCCCTCGAGCGCTCCGGCGCCGTGGCCCAGGGCCTCTCCGCCATCAACACCTACCTTGGCAAGAACAACGCCGACGACTACGTCCGCATGGTCCGCACCGACCTGATGGGCATCGTCCGCGAAGACCTGATCTTCGACCTGGGCCGCCACGTCGACGACTCCGTCCACCTGTTCGAAGAGTGGGGCCTGCCCTGCTGGACCAAGGACGAGCACGGCCACAACCTTGACGGCGCCCAGTCCAAGGCCGCCGGCAAGTCCCTGCGCACCGGCGCCGACCCCGTCCGCTCCGGCCGCTGGCAGATCATGATCAACGGCGAGTCCTACAAGTGCATCGTGGCCGAGGCTGCCAAGAACGCCCTGGGCCAGGATCGCTACATGGAGCGCGTCTTCATCGTGAAGCTGCTCAACGACGCCAAAGAGCCCAACCGCATCGCCGGCGCCGTTGGCTTCTCCACCCGCGAGAACAAGGTCTACATCTTCACCTGCAACGCCATGGTCGTCGCTTGCGGCGGCGCGGTGAACGTGTACAAGCCCCGCTCCACTGGTGAGGGCATGGGCCGCGCCTGGTACCCGGTTTGGAACGCTGGTTCCACCTACACCATGTGCGCTCAGGCCGGCGCCGAAATGACCATGATGGAAAACCGCTTCGTCCCCGCCCGCTTCAAGGACGGTTACGGACCGGTCGGCGCTTGGTTCCTGCTCTTCAAGGCCAAAGCCACCAACTCCAAGGGTGAAGACTACTGCGCCACCAACCGTGGCATGCTGAAGCCCTACGAGGATCGCGGTTACGCCAAGGGTCACATCATCCCGACCTGCCTGCGCAACCACATGATGCTGGCCGAAATGCGCGCCGGCCGCGGCCCCATCTACATGGACACCGCGGGCGCCCTGCAGGCCACCTTCGCCACCCTGACCCCCGAGCAGCAGAAGCACCTCGAGAGCGAAGCCTGGGAAGACTTCCTCGACATGTGCGTCGGCCAGGCCAACCTGTGGGCCGCCATGAACATCGAGCCTGAGAAGTCCGGCTCCGAGATCATGCCCACCGAGCCTTACCTGCTCGGCTCCCACTCCGGCTGCTGCGGCATCTGGGCTTCCGGTCCCGACGAGCCCTGGGTTCCCGAGGAGTACAAGGTCCGCGCCGACAACGGCAAGGTCTACAACCGTATGACCACCGTGAACGGCCTCTGGACCTGCGCTGACGGCGTTGGCGCCTCCGGTCACAAGTTCTCCTCCGGCTCCCACGCTGAAGGCCGCATCGTCGGCAAGCAGATGGTCCGTTGGTGCGTTGACCACAAGGACTTCAAGCCCACCATCGCTGAGAAGGCCGAAGACCTGAAGAAGGAAATCTACCAGCCCTGGTACACCTTCGAAGAGAACAAGGGCATCTCCACGGACCCCGTGGTCAACCCCAAGTTCATCTCCCCGAAGAACTTCATGATGCGCCTGGTGAAGTGCTCCGACGAGTACGGCGGCGGTGTCGGCACCCTGTACACCACCTCCGCTTCCCTGCTGGGCACCGGCTTCAAGCTGCTGGCCATGCTGGAAGAGGACTCCAAGAAGCTGGCCGCCCGCGACCTGCACGAACTGATGCGCTGCTGGGAGCAGTTCCACCGCCTGTGGACCGTTCGCATGCACATGCAGCACATCGCCTTCCGTGAGGAGTCCCGCTACCCCGGCTTCTACTACCGCGGCGACTTCCCCGGCCTGGACGACAGCAAGTGGAAGTGCTTTGTCAACTCGAAGTACGACCCCACCACCAAGGAGACCAAGGTCTTCAAGCGTCCTTACTTCAAGATCATCCCCGACGCCTAAGTCGGACCAAACGCGGCCGCGGGCTTATGCCCGCGGCCGTTTTTCACGCCGGAAGCCGGCCGTTTGTTCCAAACGGTCTGATCCGGGGCGCGCCGGGGCGAGGCGTCCCGGATCAGGCCGTTTGACCGTCAAAGGTCAAATCCGAGCAGGGAGGTGTCAATGTCTGGCAACGCGATTCTGGTGGTCGGCGGGGGATTCAGCGGCATCACCGCTGCCCTGGAGGCCGCCGAAATGGGTTACGAGGTCATCCTCGTCGAGAAAAATCCCTATCTTGGGGGCCGGGTGGCGCAGCTCAACCAATATTTCCCCAAGCTTTGCCCCCCTTCGTGCGGACTGGAAATCCAGTTCCAGCGCATCCGCAACAACCCCAACGTGAAGGTGCTGACCATGGCGCAGGTCACCAAGGTTTCCGGCCAGGCTGGCAACTTCGACGTGACCGTGTCCATCAAGCCCCGCTACGTCAACGAGAAGTGCACGTGCTGCAACGCCTGCACCGAAGCCGCTGAGACCACGGTTCCCTGCGAATTCGATTTCGGCATGGGCATGCGCAAGGTGGCCTACCGGCCCAACATCTTCGCCTTCCCGCAGCGCTACGCCTTCGACAAGGCCAAGTGCTCCGAGGCCGAGGCCAAGAAGATCGAGGCGAGCTGCAAGTACGGCGCGATCAACCTGGCCGACCAGGAACGCACCCAGACCTTCAAGGTCGGGGCCGTGGTCCAGGCCACCGGCTGGAAGCCCTACGACGTCTCCAAGCTGGAGAACCTGGGCGCGGGCAAGCTCACCAACGTCATCACCAACATGCAGATGGAGCGCCTCTGCGCCCCCAACGGCCCCACCGGCGGCCTGCTGCTTCGCCCCTCCGACAAGACCGCGCCCAAGCGCGTGGCCTTTGTCCAGTGCGCCGGCTCCCGCGATGAGAACCACCTGAACTTCTGCTCCTACATCTGCTGCATGGCCAGCCTGAAGCAGGTCACCTACGTGCGCGAGCGCGTGCCCGGCGCCGAAGTGACCGTCTTCTACATCGACCTGCGCACCCCTGGCCGCTACCAGAAGTTCCTCGAGAAGGTCTCCGCCGATCCCAAGCTCTCCCTGGTGAAGGGCAAGGTCGCCGAGCTGACCCAGGAGGGCTCCGGCAAGGTGCTGGCCACGGTCGAGAACGTGGAGACCGGCATCAAGAACGTTGAAGAGTTCGACCTGGTGGTCCTGGCCACCGGGATGCAGCCTTCCGTCGCGGGTGAGGCCGTGGCCGTCAACGCCCCCCGGGACGAGGAAGGGTTCTTTATCGGCTCGCCCGACTCCGGCGTCATCGCCACGGGCTGCGCCAAGGTGCCCTTGGACGTCATGCGCTCGGCCCAGTCTGCCACCGGCGCGGCGCTCAAGGCCATTCAAACGGTTGCGGGGAGGTAACGATTCATGGCCGAGAAAATAGGCGTTTACGTCTGCGGCGGCTGCGGCCTGGGCGAAGCCGTCGATCTGGACGCAGTGTGCACTGCGGTGAAGAACAAATACCAGCCGCAGTGTCCGGTCATTAAAGCCGTCCCCGTGCTGTGCTCCTCCGAGGGCAAGGCCGCCATCGACGCGGACATCGCCGAGGCCGGGCTCGACGCAGTGTGCCTCTGCGCGTGTTCCCCCCGCGCCAAGTGGGACGTGTTCACCTTCGGCGACAAGATCCAGGTCGAGCGCGTCAACCTGCGCGAGCAGGGCGTGTGGAGCTTCAACAAGGAGCTCGGTGCGCTGGAGAAGGCCAAGGGTATCGACGACCTGCAGCTCATCTGCAACGAATACGCGATGATGGGCGTGGTCAAGATGATCAAGTCCAACATCCCCAACCCCGAAGTGCCCGAGACCTGCAAGACCATCATGGTCCTGGGCGGCGGCTGGACCGGCCTCAACGCCGCCAACGCCGCGGCCTCCCTGGGCTACGACGTGGTGCTGGTGGAGCAGGCCGCGGCCCTGGGCGGCAAGGTCGCCAACTTCTACAAGACCTTCCCCCTGAGCTACCCCTACACCGAGGCCCACGAAACCGGCCTGGACAAGCTCATCACGCAGGTCACCACCAACAGCAAGGTCTCCGTGCTGACCGGCACCACGCTGGAGAAGCTCTCCGGCGCGCCCGGCCTCTACAAGGCCGAGCTCTCCGGCGGCCAGAACCTTGACATCGGCGCCGTCGTCCTGGCCACCGGCTGGGTCCCCGGCGACACCAAGTACCTGGCTCCCATGGGCTACGGCGAGATCAAGAACGTGATCACCACCGCCGAGCTCGAGAAGATGGCCAAGGACGGCCCCATCGTGCGTCCGTCCGACGGCAAGGCTCCCAAGAGCGTGGCCTTCCTCATCAACACGGCGCTGTGCAGCGTCGACTCCTGCCCGGCCGACGTGGCTCTGGAGTGCGAGAAGGAAGAGCAGGCTCCCGTGAACCCGCCCGCCGAGGGCGAAGAGGCCCCGGCCGAGGCTCCCTTCTGCGACCTTGAGTCGCAGAGGCACCTGGCCCTGTCCTCCGAGCTGTCCTCCCTGGTGGCGCTCAAGCAGGCCAACTATGTCGTCGAGAAGGACCCCGAGGCCGCGGCCTACATCTTCTACGACCACATGATGGTGCCCGGCATCAACGAGCGCTACTACAAGGCCGCCCAGGACAACCCGGGCGTCATGCTCTCCAAGGCGCAGATCAAGTCCGTCAAGGCCGGAGCCAACGGCTCGGTGGTGGTCTCCATGACCGACACCCTGCTGGGCGAGGCCATCGAAATCGTGGCCGACCTCGTTGTGCTGCCCACCTCCCTGGTGCCCACCACCGCGCACAGCCCGGTCGTCAACCTGGAGTACCGCCAGGGCCTGGCCTTCCCGGACCTGGGCCTCTTCGAGGGCTACGCGGACTCCAACTACATCTGCTTCCCCTACGAAACCCGCCGCACCGGCATCTACGCCGCCGGCGCGGTGCGCCAGCCCATGGGCCTGGCCCTGGCCTCCGAGGACGCCATGGGCGCCGCGCTCAAGGCCATCCAGTGCGTGTCCAGCGCCAACCGCGGCGTGGCCGTGCATCCCCGCTCGGGCGACCGCAGCTTCCCGGTGTTCAACTTCGTGCGCTGCACCCAGTGCAAGCGCTGCACCGAGGAATGCCCCTTCGGCGCCCTTGATGACGACCCGAAGGGCACCCCGATGCCCAACCCGTCGCGCTGCCGCCGCTGCGGCACGTGCATGGGCGCCTGTCCCGAGCGCGTCATCAGCTTCGACAACTACAACATCGACATGATCGGCACCATGATCCGCGAGATGCAGGTGCCGGCCAAGATCGAACAGGGCGGCCCCCGCGTGCTGATCCTGGCCTGCGAGAACGACGCCTACCCGGCGCTCGACATGGCGGCCATGCGCGGCAAGCCCTGGAGCCCCTACGTGCGCGTCATCCCGGTGCGCTGCCTCGGCTCGGTCAACGCCATCTGGGTGGCCGACGCCATGTCCAAGGGCATCGACGGCGTGTTGCTGCTGGGCTGCAAGTACGGCGACGACTACCAGTGCCACTTCGTCAAGGGCTCCGAGCTGTGCAACCGCCGCAAGGAAAACATCTCCGAGTCGCTCAAGCGCCTCGGCGTTGAGCCCGAGCGCGTCGACCAGTTCCAGGTGGCCATCGACGAGTACGACGTCGTGCCCTCCATGATCGACAAGTTCATGGACATGATCGTCAAAATGGGTCCCAACCCGTTCAAAGGCTATTAGGAGGCCCTGCTTATGTCTTCTCCGGTCCGGATCCAACCCGACCCGAGCTTCGTCAGGGAGCTTCAGGCAGCTGGTGGCGAGAGCGTCAAGAAATGCTACCAGTGCGCCACCTGCTCCGTGGCCTGTCCGCTGTCCCCGGCTGAGAACCCCTATCCCCGCAAGGAGATGGTCTGGGCTCAGTGGGGCCTCAAAGACAAGCTCATGAACGACATCGACGTGTGGCTGTGCCACAACTGCGGCACCTGCTCCGACCTGTGCCCGCGTGGCGCCAAACCCGCCGACACCCTGGCGGCCATCCGCAACATGACCTACCGCAAGCTGGTGGGCCCCGCGAAGATCGGCGAGTGGATGAGCTCCTCCAAGGGGCTGCCCTACCTGGCCGGCATTCCGGCGGTGCTCTGGCTGTTCATCTGGCTCTTGACCACCGGCCTGTCCATCCCCGCCGGCGAGATCAAGTTCTCCAAGGTGTTCCCCGGCGACTTCACCATCGACCCGCTCTTCGGCGCGGTGGCGGTGTTCGTGGCCTGGAGCTTCTACAAGGGCGTGACCAACATGTGGAAGAGCTTCGCGTCGCTGCCGACCACCTTCGAGGTGGGCGCGCACTGCGAGAAGCCCACCCTGGTGCAGGCCATCATCGATGTCCTGCGCGACGACCTCTACACCCACCGCCAGTTCAATGAGTGCGGCGCGGACAACACCGAGCGCTCCAAGGGCCACTGGGCCCTGCTGGCCGCCTTCGTGGCCCTGGCCATCGTCACCTCCGTGGTGGCGGTGTCCCACTGGGGCTCCAAGGTCCCCGGCTTCCACTGGCTGCACGCCCTGGGCGACACGCCCATGGTGCTCTACAGCCCGGTGAAGCTGCTGGCCATCGTGGGCACCGTGCTCGGCTTCTACGGGCTGACCATGCTCACCCGCCGCCGCCTGAACCTGGACGCCCAGAAGCAGGGCTCCTCGTTCTACGACTGGTATCTGCTCGGCGTCATCTGGGCGGTGTTCGTCACCGGCCTTGGTTCCATGGTTCTGCGTCTGGCGGGCGTGGCCGGCTTGGCCTACCCCATGTACTACCTGCACCTGGTCGCGGTCTTCATGATGATCGCGTACCTGCCCTGGTCCAAGCTGGGGCACCTGGTGTATCGCACGACGGCTCTGGTGTATGCCCGCATGAGCGGCCGCAAGCCCCTCACCCGCGTTGAAGACAAAATTTTCGAGATCTAAGAGGAGGAACTCCCATGGCTGAGACGAAAGTTTTCCCGATGAACACCTTCATTTCTTACCTGAAGGGCATGGACAAGGAAGGCCAGAAGAAGAGCGTTGTGGAGATGGTGGGCTACATGGCCGACACCGTCATCGACGAGGAGTTGGCTCCTTTCGCCAAGGCCATCGCCAAGGCCTGGATCTACGAGCAGCACCCCGAAGTGATCTCCATGAGCGCCAACCAGCTGGCCTCCTCGGGCAAGAACGTGTCCGTGCCCAAGCTGCCCGCCGAGACCATGGGCGAGATCAACGCCCTGTTCGCCAAGCTGGCTGAATACAAGACCACCGCCGTGGCCCAGGCCGAAGAGCTGGCCGCCGTGAAGGCCGACCTGGCCGCCAAGTCCGCCATGCTCACCGATGTCGAAGCCAAGCTGAAGGTGGCCGAGGCCTCCGTGAAGCGCTTCGAGGAGTCCTCCAAGCAGGAGAGCGAGAAGCTGATCGTGGCCCCCCTGGCCAAGGTCAACGAGTACATCGGCAAGGTGGACGAGCTGCTGAAGATGATCGAAGACGTGAAGAAGCACGGCGTGGTGACCGTTGCCGCCGGCGGCGCCGGTGGCGCTCCGGCCGCTGGCGGCGCCGCTGCCGAGCCCGAGCCGGTCGTGGACTTCGGTGTGGAAGACTCCTTCACCAAGTCCGACTGGTAGAATATCAGGCGCGAGCCTGTGATTGCGAAGGCCGCCCGGCAACGGGCGGCCTTTTGTATTTGTCGGTTTGAAAAGCGCAGGCCGTTCAGTGTCATCCTGGCTGGCAAAGCGAGTGCTGCCTTGCAGGCCACAGGCGGCGTTGAGCCTGCGCCAATAGGCGGCGAGGTTTTCGCGTAGTTCCTTCTCGCTTCTCATGATTTTGTGTCCTTGTTTGTTGTTTCCCGGTGCGCCGGGAATGGGGACACATCATATTCAAGAACGCGCCGCTGTCTCCCCACATAGGGCTATGTGGGGAGAAAGTGGCAAATCCCTGAAATTGGCACATCGGCAAAGCCTACCGTCCCGGCCTGAATTCGATCAGAAAACAAATCAGGGGTGGACAGCACATTGCAAGCGTGCTTAAGGAAAGCCAATTTCCGGCGAAGGAGGGGGGATGGCTGTTTACGACTTCGACCTGGGGATCATAGGAGGCGGGGCCGCGGGGCTGACCGCCGCTGCCGGAGGCGCGCGCCTGGGCGCAAAAACCCTGCTCATCGAGCGCGAGCCGCACCTGGGCGGGGACTGCCTGCACTTCGGCTGCGTGCCGTCCAAGACGCTCATCGCTACGGCCAAGGTCTACCACACCATGCGCAACGCCCAGCAGTGGGGCCTTCCCGCCGTGGACCCCGGCCCGGTGGACTTCACGCGCGTGGCCGAGCGCATCCGGGGCGTCATTGCGCGCATCCAGCGCCACGACTCCCCGCAGCGCTTCTGCCAGCTGGGGGCCAAGGTCGTGTTCGGCGCGCCGGAGTTCATCGACGAGCACAGCCTGCGAGTGAACGGTGAGACCTTTTCCGCCGAGAAATGGCTGGTGGCCACCGGCTCCTCCCCCGCGGTGCCCAACATCCCCGGCCTCAAGGATACATTCTACCTCACCAACCGCGACCTGTGGTCCCTGGACGAGCTGCCCGAGTCCCTCATCATCCTTGGCGGCGGGGCCGTGGCCGTGGAGATGGCCCAGGCCTTCCAGCGCCTCGGCTCCAGCGTGACCATCCTGCAGCGCTCCCGCCAACTGCTTTCCAACGAGGACGCCGACATTGCGGGCATGGTGGCGGCCAAGCTGCGCCAGGAGGGCGTCTCAGTGCGCCTCAACGCCCATGTGACCACCGTGGGCGAGGCTTTCGGGCAGAAGGAGGTCTGGTTCGCGGACGACACGGGCATGCAGCGCCTGGTGCGCGCCAAGGCCCTGCTGGTGGCCATGGGCCGCGCGCCCAACGTCACGGGCCTGGGCCTGCACAACGCCGGAGTGGCCTACACCGAGAAGGGCGTGCCCACCGACAGGCGGCTGCGCACCAGCTCAACCGACATTTACGCCGCAGGCGACGTGCTGGGCAAATGGCAGTTCACCCACGCGGCGGGCTACGAGGCGGGCGTGGCCCTGACCAACGCGGTGGCGCGCCTGCCGCGCAAGGCCAACTACCAGTTCATGCCCGTGGCCACCTACTGCGACCCGGAGCTGGCGGGCGTGGGTATGACCTACCGCCAGGCGCGCGCCGCCGACCTGGACGTGACCACACACGTGCAGCCCTTCGCCGAGAACGACCGCGCCCTGGCCGAGAACACCCCGGACGGCGTCATCAAGATGGTGGTGGATTCGCAGGGCCAGGTGCTCGGTGTTCGCATCCTGGGGCCGCGCGCGGGCGACCTGATCGGCGAGTGGGTCACGGTGCTCTCGGGCGGGGTGCGCCTCTCCAAGCTGGCCCAGTCGGTGCACCCCTATCCCACCCTGGGGGAGATCAACCGGCGCGCCGCCGGGGAGTATCTCGCGCCCAAGGTGTTCGAGGGCGTGGCCCCCAAGCTGCTCAAGGTCATCTTCGGGCTCAAGGGCAGGGCTTGCGAGCTCCCCGGGAGCCAGGAAGCCGCCAAAGGCTAGCGGCCTTTTAAAAAATTCCCGCTGGCTGCGTTGCCTCGAAAAGGTCAAACACTCGCGTATGCCCAATACGCATCGGCCGTGACTTTTTCATGCGCCTTGCCGGCTGGTTTTTTGAACAGGCTGCAAGAATCGACCTTTCCAGCGGGCAGCTAGCCTCCCCCTTCCTCCTGAGCCTGTGCCCTGCGCCGGGCGAACTCCTCCTTGAGGCGGGCGATGGTGCGCTCGTAGCCTCCCGGCTCGTGCGGCTTCGTGCAGCCGGAGCAGTCCTTGACGCCCTTGGCCATGCTCCAGTCCCCGCCGCAGTCCTCCAGGAAGTAGAGCGGGCAGAAGCAGAACAGGCAGTTGAAACACGCCGGGTCCGCCCCCTTGTGGCAGGGGAAGTAGGCGCAGTCCTTGTTGCTGAAGAAGGCGTGGGAGGCTTGGCACGCCGGTTGCTTGCTCATGGCGCAGACTCTCATTCAAGGGGTTAACGTCATGGCCTTGACGCCGCAAAACATAGCCGCCGCCGTGGCGGCCCGCCCGGAGAACCTTCGCGGGCCTACCTCCCGGCTCACCGACGGCAAGGGGGCCTTCAAGACCATGCTCACCAGCCAGTTCGGGGCCAGCAAGTCCATTCTGGGCGACAAGCTCAAGGACCCCATGGGCCCCATGGCTGAAGACAAGAACTCCTTCGCCAGCATGCTCTCCAGCCAGATGGCGGCCTCGGCGGCCAAGGGGGCCGGTTCGCCGCCCCTGGCCGCCCCGACGGCTCCGCCCATGCACAGAACAGCAAACGGGCAGGGCGTCAAGCAGCCGCCCCAGGCCCAGGCCCAGGCCCAGGGCCAGGCCCAGGCTGCCGCCAAGACCACGCCCCAGCCCCAGGCCCAGGCCAAAGAGGTCAAGGTGGCCATCGAACGCCAGGAGGTTCGCAGCGTCATCAACCCCAACGCCCGCCACCCGGACGACGTGGGGCACCTGCCCGGTCCCGGCGGCAAGGGCCCGCTGCCCAAGGGCTTCACCCGCGAGGAGGAGGACCTGCTCCAGGCCGCGGCCGCCGCTGAATCCAAATTTCTGGCGGCCAAGCGCCGGGCCTCCAGCGCCAAAGGCGACGACGGAAATGGCCAGACGGACAAGATGGGCATCCTCTCGGCCATGTACGAGTCGCGCGGGGCCATCGACGCCATCGGCTACGACGGCCGGGGCGGCACCTCCTACGGCAAGTACCAGATCGCCTCGGGCGTCGGCACCATGGACCGCTTCCTCAACTATCTTGAGACAAAGGCCCCGGATCTGGCCTCGCGCCTGGATTCCTCCGGCCCGGCCAACACCGGCGGCAGGCAGGGCGGCATGACCGGGGAGTGGAAGCGCATCGCCACCGAGCAGCCCAAGCGCTTCGAGGCCCTGCAGCACGAGTTCATCCGCGACACGCACTACACGCCCGCGCTCAAGTCCATCACCATGTCCACCGGGCAGGACATGTCCACCCGCTCCCAGGCCGTGCGCGAGGTGCTCTGGAGCACCGCGGTGCAGCACGGGCCCAACGGGGCGTCGGAAATCTTCTCCCAGGCCTTGGACAAGCTGGAGGCGAACAAGCAACTGGGAAACGACAAGGCCCTCATCGAGGAGGTCTACGCCCAGCGCATGATCCAGTTCGCGGGGCGGGGCAAGCTGCGCGTGGCCGTGTCCACGCGCCTCGCCGACGAGAAGCAGACGGCCCTCTCCATGCTGGGCGGGGCCAAGCTGGGCTGAACGGCCCGGGCCTAGGGCATCCCGTCGCCGCCTCCATACAAGGGGGCGCTTGCCAGAAACGGGCGGCTGTGGCTATCTGGAGCCATACAGGTCGATAGGGAGGACTGCGTGGTTTCAATGATTCGTGTGATGGTCGCGGCCCTGGCCCTGCTGGTGGCGATGCCCTGCCTGGCCGCTACGCCGCAGAAGCCGCTCAGCAAGGGCTTCGGCTCCGTGAACTGGGGGGAGGACATCTCCAAGAAGCAGGGCTTCATGAAGCTGCGCACCGACGAGGGCGTGGACTACTACATTTTCCTGCGCGAGCAGACCCGGGCCACGGGATTCGGCAGGCCCACGGTGTTCTACGCCCAGTCCGGCGGCAGACTCTACGCGGTGCACCTGCGCCTCACCGACGGCTCCGGGTACGACGCCCTGCGGCTCGAGCTGGAGGACATTTACGGCAAGGGCAAGGTTTCGGGCAAATCCGTGCGCTGGCGGGTCGGGCCCGTGCGGATCAAGCTCTCCCCGGACCAGGGGGGCACCATGAAGCTCTCCTTCTACAACCCGACCGCCGCCAGGATCAACGCCGCCAAGAGCGAGGCCGAGCCCTCCGGCAGCGAACTGGCCAAGCTCCTGCCGGACGACTACCTGCCCATCAAGGGCCCGAACCTGGGCGCGCCCATCAAGCAGCCCGACGACACCGGCATCGACCTGCTGCCCTACCTGCGCGACGGCCGCAAACTGCTCAAGATCAAGACCTATTAGCGGCTTGCCGCCTCAAGGAAGACAGTGAGAAAAAGGGCTCCGGGACGCACGTCCCGGAGCCCTTTCTGTTCGCTGAATCCCCGGGGGCGGGCTAGGCCGACTTCACCACGCCCAGCCTGCCCAGAATCTCGCCCACCTTGCCCTGCACGTTCTGGGTGGCCTTGGCCACCAGGGCCAGGTTCACCAGGGCCACAACCTCGGCCTTGAAATGCATGGCCGTCCAGAGCGCGGTGAGGGCCTGGGCCAGTTCGGCCTCAACGTTGGAGAGGCGGATGGCCTCGGCCAGCTCCTGCCCGGTCTTGGCCTTGAACAGCAGCCATTTCTGGCTGGCCGGGTCGTCCTCGAAGAAGAGCTTCTGGCGGATGCGGTTGAAGCCCTGATCGGCGAGCGCCTCGACCCCCTGGCGCGGGGCGCGGCGCTGGCGCAGGCACCGCACCTGGACCTTGCCCGAATCCTCGGCGACCCTGGCGGTCAGCTGGGCGCACAGCGCGTGCTCGATCATCAGGATGAAGGCCGCCGCCAGGGAAGCGGGGGCGAAGGTGCCGGCCACATGCAGGATGGCCTCGCGCTCCCGGGGGGTGAATTCGCTCAGGGCCTTGTGCAGGTCCTCCCGGGAGATGCCCAGGGAGAAGGCCGCGCCCACGGCCAGGGCCGTGGCCTGGTCGCGCAGGAAGGCCTTGCGCGCCGCCAGCTTCTGGGCCTTGCGCGTGGGGGTCTCGGGCTCGTCGTCCTGCGGCTCGGGCTCCTCGTCCTCGGCGGCTTCGTAGGGCTTGTTGTCCACGAGCACGTCCATGTAGCGCTGGGCCACGGGGTCCACGGAGGCCACCAGGCCAAGCAGCTCGAAATCCTGCCGGGCGGGCTTGCCGGGCAAGAGCGGCTCGGCCGACCCGGCGAAGAACGCTGCCAGGGCCTGGGCCGCGCGCTGGGCCTGGGCGTCCTGCCGGGCGTTCTCGAAGGATTGCTGCAGGCGCGTCTTGTCGATCTGCTTGTCGGTGCCGGGCATCTCGTCCAGGAAGGCGTCCAGCGGATAGCGCACCGCGATGAAGCCGCCCTCCCTGGCGATGCGGAAAGCGTCTTTCTGCAGCAGATCCTCGTAGGTTTTGTTGACGAACCCGGTGACGAAGCGCTCCAGCAGGGCCTTCCAGTAGCGGTCGTCGGAGAAGCCCGCGTGGGTCAGCTCCTCGATGTCGGCCAGGGCCGACTCCCCGAAGCGCTCCAGGATGACGTCGTTGAAGTCGTCGCGCACCGCGCCCGAAAGCAGGATGTAGCCCTGCATGCACTTGAGCAGCAAGGTCTCCAGGTTGGCCAGCTGGTGCAGCAGGGCGTCCACCTGGTCCTTGGCGTTGACGCGGGAGGCCACCTCGTACTGGTTGAGCGTGGTCAGGAACTGGCCCATCCACTCGCGGTAGACGGCGTGGGCGGGGAGTGGCTCGCAACGGGTGGTGATGGCGCTCACCAGGTTGTTCTGGTCGCCTTCCAGGGCGGGGAATTCGCTCAGGCGTTCGCGGTTGGCCAGGAGAACGGCCAGCAGCACCTCGCGCTCCACCGCCTCGCGCCGGGAGGATATTTCTTTCAGGCGGCGCAGGGTGGCCAGGCAGCTATCCAGGCGGGTGGCGAGTGCGGCGATGCTCATGGCGTTCTCTCCGATGTGGCAAGGACGCTGCGAATAATAAAGGAAAATGGCGGGGAAAAAAAGACTAACCTGTGGGCTTGCGGCCTTGGCTCGCCGGACGCGTGGCCCCGAGCAGGGCTGCGGCCAGGGCCAGGGCGGCGGCGCAGGCCAGGGAGGCGTCGAAACCCGCGATGAAGGCGGCGGTCTCGGTCTGCCCGGCGGTCAGGGCCCGGGTGTGGAAGGCCTCGTACACGGCGGTGGCCAGGGCGATGCCGCTGACCATGCCCAGGTTGCGCACCAGGGCCATGACGGACCCGGCCACGCCGCTCTTCTCCCGGGGCGCGCTGCCCAGCACCGCGTTGTTGTTGGGCGAGAGGAACAGCCCCATGCCCACGCCCAGCACGGCCTGGCCCGCCACACAGCGCAGCAGGCCGGAGCCCGGAACCAGCAGGGTGTGCGACCAGAGCCCGGCGGCGGTGAGGGCCATGCCCAGGCCCGTGAGCAGGGCGTGGCTCGTCTTCTCGGAGAGCAGCCCGCTCACCGGGGCCACGAAGGTCATGGCCAGGGGCATGGCCGCCATGATGAGCCCCGCCTTCTGGGAGCTGAAGCCGCACACGCGCACCAGGAAGAAGGGCAGCATCACGGCGTTGGTCAGCATGGCCATGAAGGCCAGCAAGGAGGCGATGTTGCCCACCAGCAACGCCCGGATGCGGAACAGCGCGAGATCGACCAGGGGGTGCTCCACGCGGGCCTGGCGGCGCAGGAACAGCCAGATGCCCAGCGCGGCGGTCCCGGCGCAGGCCAGCGTCCCGGGAGACATCCAGCCCCAGCGCCCGCCGTGGGTGATGGCCACCAGCAGGAAGACGATGCCGACGGCATAGAACACGGCCCCGGCGTAATCGAAGCTTTGGGCCGCCGGGCGCCTGTCGTCCGGCAGCACCCTGGAGGAGAGGACCATGCCCAGGATGCCCACGGGCACGGTGACGTAGAAGATGGAGGGCCAGCCGAACGCGCCCACCAGCAGCCCGCCCAGCGACGGCCCGGCCAGCGAGCCCAGGGAGACCACCATGCCGATCATGCCCAGGGCGCGCCCGCGCTCCGGGCCGGGGAAGCTCTGCACCACGATGGCCGGGCCGTTGGCCATGAGCATGGCCGCGCCCACGCCCTGCAGCGCCCGCCCGCCGATGAGCCACCAGATGCCCGGGGCCAGGCCGCACACGGCGGAGGCCAGCGTGAACAGGAAGAAGCCCGCGCCGTAGAGCGAGCGCCTGCCGCGCATGTCCCCCAGGCGGCCGAAGGCGGGCAGCAGGCAGGCGATGACCAGCAGATAGACGGTGATGACCCACTGGGCGAAGGGGAGCTCCGCGCCGAAGCCGTGCGCGATGGTGGGCAGGCCCACGTTGACGATGCCGCCGTCCAGGGTGGCCATGAAGGTGCCCGTGGCCGAAACCGCGAGACAGGCCCAGGGGCGGGCGGCGAAAATATTTTTTTCGGGATTATGAGACATGGCGTAACCGTTTTGACCCGGGTGCACTACTCCTTTTGACAGCCCCTTGCAATGGCGATAAAAATCGCGACAACTCAGCTAAGAAGCCGCAGGCTCCAGCCTGCGGGAAAGGATACAATGAAGAGTCGTTCCGGCCTGCGGGCGTTGTGGCTGGTGATCGTATTCTCCCTGGTGCTCGCGGGCTGCTCCGACGATGACAAGAAACGAAGCCAGGCGCGGCCTCCCGCGCCCGTCTCCGTGGCGGTGGCGGCGTCGGGCACGGTGCCCGTGCGCATCGCGGCCGTGGGCAACGTGGAGCCGGTGCGCAGCGTGGCCGTGCGCACCCAGGTGGGCGGCCAGATCGTGGAGCAGCGCGTGCGCGACGGCCAGGAGGTCGCCGCCGGGGAGGTGCTCTTCGTGCTGGACGGCAGGCCCTTCAAGGCCGCGCTGCTCCAGGCCCAGGGCAAGCTGGAGCGCGACCAGGCCCTGCTCAAGCGCGCCGAGGACGACCTGGCCCGCTACACCGGCCTCAAGCAGAAGGACGTAGTCAGCCAGCAGCAGTTCGACCAGGCCCAGTCCGACGCCAAGAGCCTGCGCGGCTCCATCAAGCTCTCCGAGGCCGAGATCGAGCAGGCCAAGCTCCAGTTGGAGTATTCGGTCATCAAGGCGCCGTTCGCCGGAAGGGTGGGCACGGTGCAGGTCAACGTGGGCAACGTCATCAAGGCCAACGACGACCGCAGCCTGCTCACCCTGGTGCAGATCCAGCCCATCTACGTGAGTTTCTCCGTGCCCGAGCAGCACCTGCCCGAGGTGGCCTCCCGCCTGGGCAAGACCCCCCTCGAAGTGACCGCCTTTCTGGCCGGGGACGACGCCAACCCCGAGCGCGGCGTGCTGGCCTCGGTTGACAACTCCGTGGACCGCACCACGGGCACCATCCGGCTCAAGGGCCTGTTCCAGAACGATTCCAAACGCCTCTGGCCCGGCCAGTTCGCCAAGGTGGCGCTGAACCTGGCCAACCGCGAAGGGGTGGTCAGCGTGCCTTCTCCGGCGGTGCAGCAGGGCCTGCAGGGCAGTTACGTCTACGTGGTGACGCCGCAGAACAAGGCCGAGTTCCGCCTGGTGGAGACCGGCGGGAGCATCGAGGGCCGCACCATCGTCAGCAAGGGCCTCTCCGGCGGGGAGACCGTGGTCACCGATGGACATGTGCGCCTGGCGCCGGGCTCCACGGTGGAGGTCAAGAACCCGTCGGCGAACGCCAAGGCCCCTGACGCCAAGGCCGAGGCCGGCGCCCAGAGTGGAGCCCAGGGTGGAGCCCCGGGTGCCGAAGGAAAGGCCCAATGAGCCTCTCCACCGGTTTCATCCGCCGCCCGGTCATGACCACGCTGGTCATGGCCGCCATGCTCATTTTCGGGGTCATGGGCTACCTGAACCTGCCCGTCTCCGACCTGCCCAACGTGGACTTCCCCACCATCCAGGTCACGGCGACCTTCCCCGGGGCCTCCCCCGAGACCATGGCCGCCTCGGTGGCCACCCCGCTGGAGAAGCAGTTCTCCACCATCGCCGGGCTCGACTCCATGAGCTCCAGCTCCACCCTGGGCATCACCAAGATCACCCTGCAGTTCGACCTCAACCGCAACATCGACGCCGCCGCGCAGGACGTCAACTCCGCCATAGCCCTGGCCGTCAAGGACACCCCGGCCGAGATGACCACCCCGCCCACCTACCGCAAGGTGAACCCGGCGGACCAGCCCGTGCTCTACCTGGCCATCACCTCGCCCACCATGCGCCTCTCGGACCTCAACGAGTACGCCGAGACGCTCCTGGCCCAGCGCATCTCCATGGTGTCGGGCGTCTCCCAGGTGGTGGTGTACGGCTCCCAGAAGTACGCGGTGCGCGTCCAGTTGGACCCCGACGCCCTGGCCAGCCGCGAGATCGGCGTGGACGAGGTGGCCGAGGCCGTGCGCCGGGCCAACGTGAACCTGCCCACCGGCACCATCTCCGGCCCCAGCAGGGAGTTCACGGTGCAGGCCACAGGCCAGCTGCTGCGCGCGGAGTTCTACGGCCCCATCATCGTGGCCTACCGCAACGGCTCCCCCGTGCGCCTGAACGAAATCGGGCGCGCCATGGACTCGGTGGAGAACGACCGCCGCCGCAACTTCTACAACGGCGAGCCCGGCTTCGTGCTGGCCGTCATGCGCCAGCCCGGCACCAACACCGTGGCCGTGGTGGACGCCGTGAAGAAGCTGCTGCCCGGCTTCAAGGTGCAGCTGCCCGAAGCCGTGAACATGGAGATCATGATCGACCGCTCCGTCTCCATCAAGGACTCGGTGGAGGACGTCAAATTCACCCTGCTGCTCACCGTGGGCCTGGTGGTGGCGGTGATCTTCCTGTTCCTGCGCAACGTCTCGGCCACGCTGATCCCCTCGCTGGCCCTGCCGCTTTCGCTCATGGGAACGTTCGCGCTCATGTACCAGTTCGGGTTCAGCCTGAACAACATCTCGCTCATGGCGCTCACCCTCTCGGTGGGCTTCGTGGTGGACGACGCCATCGTCATGCTGGAGAACGTGGTGCGCCACATGGAGATGGGCAAGCCGCCCCTGCAGGCCGCCTACGAGGGCGCCAAGGAGGTCAGCTTCACCATTCTCTCCATGACTATCTCGCTCACGGCGGTGTTCATCCCCGTGCTGTTCATGGGCGGCGTGGTGGGCAGGCTCTTCAAGGAGTTCGCGGTCACCATCTGCGTGGCCATCCTGTTCTCGGGCTTCGTCTCCCTGTCGCTGACGCCCATGCTCTGCTCCAAATGGCTCAGGCCGCACCACGACAAGAAGCCCGGCCGTTTCTCCGCCGCCATCGAGGCCGGGTTCGAGGCCCTGCTGCGCCTCTACGACCGCAGCCTGACCTGGGTCATCGCGCACCGCAGGCTGACCATGGCCTTCTCGCTCTCCCTGCTGCTGGTCACGGGCTGGCTGTTCTCGGCCATCCCCAAGGGCTTCCTGCCCAGCGAGGACATCGGCCAGGTCATGATGATGACCGAGGCCGAGCAGGGCATCAGCTTCACGGCCATGCTTGAGAAGCAGAAGCGGCTCATGGACATCGTGGGCAGGGACGAGAACATCGAGGGCTTCATGTCCGTGGTGGGCGCGGGCGGCCCGGTGGCCACGCTCAACTCCGGGCGCATGTTCATCAAGCTGAAGCCCCGGCACGAGCGCCCGCTCTCGGCGGACCAGCTCATCCAGAAGCTCAGGCCCCAGCTTTCCAAGGTGCCCGGGATCATGGCCTTCCTGCAGAACCCGCCCTCCATCCGCCTGGGCGGCAACTTCACCAAGGGCCTCTACCAGTACACCCTGCAGAACCCCGACACCCAGGACCTCTTCAAGTACGCCGCCGAACTGGAGGAGAAGCTCAAGGAAGTGAGCATGCTCCAGGACGTCAACTCCGACCTGCAGCTCAAGAACCCCCAGATCAACCTGGAGATCGACCGCGACAAGACCTCGGCCCTGGGCATCAGCGTGCAGCAGATCGAGGACGCGCTCTACACCTCCTACGGCACGCGGCAGGTCTCCACCATCTATGCGCCCAACAACTCCTACCAGGTCATCATGGAGGTGCTGCCCGGGTTCCAGAGCGACCCCTCGCTCATGTCCCGGCTGTATGTGCGCTCCCCCGTGACCATGAAGCTCGTGCCGCTGGACGTGCTGGTCAAGCGCAAGCTGGGCGTGGGCCCGCTCTCGGTGAACCACTCCGGCCAGCTGCCCTCGGTGACCATCTCCTTCAACCTGGCCCCGGGGGTCTCGCTCTCGCAGGCCGTGGAGGAGGTGGGCAAGGTCTCGCGCCAGGTGCTGCCCGCGTCCTTCACCACCAAGTTCGAGGGCACGGCCCAGGCCTTCCAGTCCTCCATGACGGGGCTTTCGGTGCTGGTGATCCTCTCCATCGTGGTCATCTACATCGTGCTGGGCATCCTCTACGAATCCTTCATCCACCCGCTGACCATCCTCTCGGGCCTGCCTTCGGCGGGCGTGGGCGCGCTGGCCACGCTGATGGCCTTCGGCATGAACCTGGACATCTACGGATTCGTGGGCATCATCATGCTCATAGGCATCGTGAAGAAGAACGCCATCATGATGATCGACTTCGCCCTGGAGGCCCAGCGCGACCAGAACCTGAGCCCGGCCCAGGCCATCTACCAGGGCTGCCTGGTGCGCTTCAGGCCCATCATGATGACCACCATGGCCGCGCTCATGGGCACGCTGCCCATCGCCCTGGGCTTCGGCGCGGGCGCGGAGGCCCGCAGGCCCCTGGGCCTGGCCGTGGTGGGCGGGCTCATGGTCTCGCAGCTGCTCACGCTCTTCTTCACGCCGGTCTATTACATCTACCTGGACCGCTTCCAGGCCTGGCTGGCCAGGGGCGGGCGCAAGGAAGGCGGCTCGGCTGGCGAGGCCGCCGGGCAGCACTGAGCGGGGTATAGAGATCGTTCAGGCTCCGGTCCTGCCCCCTGGGCGGGGGGGGGGGGGGGGGGGGGGGGGGGGGCTGTGGGGGGGGGGGGGGGGGGCGCCCCCGCCGGCGCGCCGCCCCCCC
>NZ_JAKZKX010000012.1:0-86806 GCF_022808715.1 Fundidesulfovibrio agrisoli | reverse complement strand
CGAGGCCGCCGGGCAGCACTGTGGGGGGTATAGAGATCGTTCAGGCTCCGGTCCTGCCCCCTGGGCGCCGCGGACCGTCCGCTGTATTTGAAGAACATCAGACGGTCCGCGGCGCCCAGGGGCCAGGGACGGACCCAGCGCGGCAGAGGTCAGCGCCTGGGCCTGCATGGATCCAGCACGTTTGAGGGGGCGCAGCTTCCGGGCGGAGCCGCACCGGAGGGCTACATCTCCAGCAGGTGGGAGCGGGCCAGGGCCAGCACCTCGTCGTAGCTGCGGCGGGCCTTGAGGGCCAGGGCCAGGTCCAGCCCCAGGCGCATCTTGTGGGCGGTGTCCAGCAGGATGTCCCGGGCCTGGGCCTCCAGCCTGCGGCGGATGTAGGGTTCCTCCAGGCCGTCGATGCACAGGCGCAGGGCGTCCGCCATGAAGGGGAAGGGCATGCCCGGCAGAAAGACCTGCAGGCCAGTCCTGGCGTCGCGCCGGGCCCAGAGCGTGAACACCAGCAGCTTGAGCACCAGCTCCTCGGGGCGGGTGGTGTGGGAGACGTCGGGGAACACGGCCATGTCCAGCTTGCCCGCCCGCATGGTCTCGATGAGGTTCTGGGCCTGCTCCATGAGCTGCGTCTCCTGCGAGACGGGCAGCCCGAACCCCCCGGAGAGCGTTATCAGGGTCTTGCGCGGATTCTCGCCCGAGGCGATGGCGCAGGCGGCCTGGCGCATGGCCCTGAATTTGCGGCGGAAGTCGCGCAACAGCACCTGCGACTTGTTGCGGGCCATGCGCTCCATCAGGGCCTCGTCCATGTTGGAGGTGGCCGCGCCCAGCAGCAGGCGCGTGTAGGGCTCGGCCGCGTACTGCAACTCGTCGGAGAGGGCCTGCGGGCCGCGCTTGGTGTCGGCCAGGCGTTTGACGGAGAGCCAGTAAGCCGCGTACCCTGCGGGAGCGATGGTGACGAGGTCCAGCGAGGACTGCGTGTTGCTGGAATCAGACATGCGCCCACTGTGCAGAATCAAGCCCCTGGAGGCAAGCGTCCGGTTATGATCGATCCGTTCCAGAAAAATAAATCCGCCTGCTGACCGCCCAAGAATCCGGCGGTCCAGCCGGAACCCATACCCTGCTCAAGCATTGGCCCGGAATGTTCCGCGCCGCCCCTGAGCGATGTGCGCTCGTGCGGCCCTGAGACCTGCGGTTCCGGGGCGGCCTCGACGGAGGGGGCGGGGCAGGGCGAGCTGCCTGGCTACAGGCGCTGGCACTTCGTCTCCGGCTTCCTGGAGACCCCCATCGGCCCTGTCCCCGTGGTCAAGACCAGCCTGGAGCGCCCCGACCGCATCGGCGCGGCCCTGGTGCGCCTGGGCGTGGGGCGCGGGCGCTACCGCGTGGCCCCCGGGCTCTACGCCGTGGGCGCGCCCGGCCCGGAGAGCCCGGTGCTGGTCACCGCCAACTACAAATTGAGCTTCGACTCCCTGCGCAAGGAGCTTGCTGGCCTGAACGCCTGGATCCTGGTGCTGGACACGGCAGGGGTGAACGTCTGGTGCGCGGCGGGCAAGAAGACCTTCGGCACCATGGAGCTGGCCCGGCGCGTGGCCGCCTGCGGGCTCACGGAGGTGGTCACCCACCGCAGGCTGGTGGTGCCCCAGTTGGGCGCGCCCGGCGTGGCCGCCCACGAGGTCAAGCGGCTGTGCGGCTTCCGGGTTGTGTTCGGCCCGGTGCGCGCGGCGGACATCCCCGCCTTCCTGCAAGCCGGGATGAAGGCCACCCCGGCCATGCGCCGGGTGGAGTTCCCCGCCCTGGACCGTGTGGCCGTGGGCCTGGTGGAGTTCGCCAACGAGCGGCGCACCATGCTCTGGGTGGCCCTGGCGCTGTTTGCGCTGGCCGGTGCCGGGGAGGGGGTGTTCTCGCTCAAGCGTGCCTGGCTCGGGCTCTGGACGGGCTTCGCGGCCTACATGCTGGGCTTCGTGGGGGGCAACGTGCTCTGCCCCCTGGCCCTGCCCTGGCTGCCGGGGCGCTCCTTCGCGCTCAAGGGGGCCGTGGCCGGGCTGGCGGCCGGAGCGGGCGCGTGGGCCTTCGCCCCCAATCCCCTGGCCGGCGTGGGGCTCTGGCTGGGGGCGGTGGCCGCGGCCTCCTGGTACGGCATGAATTTCACCGGATCGAGCACCTACACCTCGCCCACGGGCGTGGAGAAGGAGATGCGCGCCGCCATACCCGTGCAGGCCGCCGCCCTGGCCGTGGCGCTGGTGTTGTGGCGGCTCGGCGTGGGAGGAGTCTCATGAGCGGATGTTGCAGATACATTCCCGGAGTGGTGACCCTGCGCATGGACCCGCACCGCTGCGGCGGCTGCGGCATGTGCGCCCAGGTCTGCCCGCACGGAGTCTTCGTGGTGGAAGGGGGAACCGCGCGCATCGCGGACCGCGACGCCTGCATGGAGTGCGGGGCCTGCGCGCTCAACTGCTCCTCCGGGGCCATCGAGGTGGAGCAGGGCGTGGGCTGCGCCCGGGCCATCATCCACGGCTGGATCACCGGCGGGCCGCCATCCTGCGACTGCGGCGGGGACGGCGGCTCCACCTGCTGCTGATCCGTCCGGGTTTTGCTTTGCCCGCCGGGGCGAAGGCGGCTAGAACGGGATCATGACGCACGCCATGCTCGCGGCCCTTCTGGCCGCGCTCCTGTCGGTCTTAGGCGGCCCCGCGCTGGCCCAGAAGCCCCAGGCCCCCAAGCCCGCCGTTCAGAAGAACCAGGCCGCGCCATCCCCGGCGCAGGATTTCCCCATGCCGCGCCCGCTCTCCCAGGGCCTGCCCAGGGCCAGGGAGAGGCTGGCCGCGCTGGCCGCCGCGCCCCACACCCCGGAGACGGTCTTCGCGGCGGGCGTGCTCCAGGCCGCCGGGCGCCAGTGGGCCGAGGCGGCCCTGAGCCTTGCCCCCGTGGCGGAGCGGCAATCGCCGCTCACGGCCTGGGCGCGCTTCTATCGCGGCTTCGCCCGCTACCGGCTGGGCGACTTCCGCGCCGCCCTGGCCGACTTCGACACCATCGACCCCGCCGATCCCGCCCTGGGCCAGGAGGCCCTGCTGCTCCAGGGCTACTGCCTGGAGGCGCTGAACGACCCCCAGGCCGCCGGGCGTTACCGCCGCTTCCTGGACGCCGGTGACAACCCCCTGCGCGCCGCGGCCCTGCTGCGCCTGGGCGCGCTGGCGGCTCAGGCCGGGGACAACGCCGCCGCCGAGGCCGCCCTGGCCGAACTGCTGCGCACCCTGCCCTGGACCGCCTCGGCGGAGAAGGGCGAACCGCTGGCCCGCGAGTTGCGCGCCAAGGGGCTCATCGCCTTCGACCCCGACGACCCCTCCGAGATGTACCACCGGGCCGACCTGCTGCTGAACAGGAGCATGGCGGCCAAGGCCCGTCCTCTCATCAGCGCCCTGTCGGCTTTGCCCGCGGTCCAGCCGGGGCGGGCGCTCTACCTGGAAGCCAAGTCCGCCTACATCCGGCGCGACACCGCTGCCGCCGTGCAGCTCTACGAGGATGCTGCCCGAGCCGCCACGGACCCGCTGCTCGCGCTCTGGGCCCAGTACCACCAGGCCAGGGCCATGTGGCGTTTCTCGGGGCCGGACGACGCCGCGCGCATGGAGGATTTGCTGCAGGACGTGCTGGTGCGCGGGGCCAAATTGCCCGGTTCCGGCGAACTGCTGGAGACCTCCCGGCGGCTGCTTCTGCTGCTCCGCCTGGAGCGCGGCCGCTTCCCCGAGGCCCTGGAGGCCGCCCTGCAACTGGAGGCCCAGGCCCCGGCGGGCTCGTCCCAGGCCCGCACCCAGGCCAGGGAGCAGGCCGTCTGGCTCGCCGGGCTGATCCGCTTCGCCCTGGCCGACTATCAAGGTGCGGCTAAAGGCCTGGAGGCCTTCGCGGCCGAATACCCCGATTCCGATTTCGCCCCGGCCGCCGCCTACTGGCGGGCGCGCGCCGCCCAGGCCGCGGGGAACGCCGAAACTGCCCGGCAGGGCCTGGCGCGCGTGCTCGAGCGCTGGCCCAACGGCTATTACGGCATGCTGGCCAGGGAACGGCTGGCCGGGACGAGCGGGGCGGCGCGGCCCGATACGGAGCAGGGGAGCCAGGCCGAGGCAGCGCCCGGCGCCGCGAGCGATCAGCCAGAGGCGAAAGCGGGTATGGGCCTGTGCGCGCCGGACTTCGGGCTGCAGGATTCGGGAGCGGTTCAAGGCCTCGCTCGGGCCGAGGCTCTGCTGGCCGCGCAACTGCCGGAACTGGCCGAGCGCGAGCTTGGGGCGCTCAACGCCGCAAGCCCTCAGGACGCCGCCCTGGCCCTGCGCTACGCCCGCCTGGCCTCGGAGCAGGGCAACCACGGCAACGCGGTGCGCGCCCTGGGCCGCGCACTCGGCCCCTGCCTGGCCAGGGGCACGCCCGAGGAGCTGCGCCCCCTGCGCGACATCTTCTATCCCAGCCGCTACGCCGGGATCGTGGACGCCCAACTGGCCGGAACCGGCGTTGACCCGGCGATCATCCGGGGCCTGATCCGCCAGGAGAGCTTCTTCGAGCCGGATGCCGTGTCCGGCGCGGGGGCGGTGGGGCTCATGCAGGTGCTGCCCTCCACGGCCGCCAGCCTTGCGGCCAAGAACGGCGAGCGCACCCCCGGCGCGGAGAGCCTCAAGGACCCGGCCGTGAACATCCGCTTCGGCGTGCGCTACTTCCTGGAGCGCTACAACGAATACGGCGGCAACCTGCCGCTCACGCTCTCCAGCTACAACGCCGGGCGGGTGAAGGTGGGGGTCTGGCGGGAGTTCCTGGGCGGGCTGGACCGGGAGCTGTTCACGGAGTTCATCCCCTACACCGAGACGCGCGACTACGTGAAGCGCATCCTGGGCAACCAGGCCATGTACCGCCTGCTCTACTGATCGCCCTCGAACAGCTTGCCCCGCTTGATGAGCGAGCGCCCGTGCCGGTCGCGGATGGAGTCCACGGCCTTGTCCAGGCGCTTGAGGCGCTCGCGGTTTTCGTCCGGCATGAGGCTCAGCTGGGCCGAGCCGCCCCCGAAGTTGGAGACGCCCACCCCGATGAGCCGGATTCTTTTGCGGCGTTCTGTCTGGTCCAGCAGGTCGCAGGCGGTGCGGAAGATCTCCAGGTCGGTGTCGATGGGCTCGGCCAGGGTGCGGCTGCGGGTGATATGCTTGAAATCCTCGAACTTGAGCTTGAGCGTCACGGTGCGCCCTTGCAGCCCGTGCTTGCGCAGATCCCGCCCGACGCGTTCGGACTGCCTGAGCAGCCAGCGCTTCAGCTCCTCCTCGTCGCTTACGTCCTTGGCGAAGGTGTTCTCCGCGCTGGAGGACTTCATCTCCGAGTGTGGCGTCAGCTCCGCCGAGCCCAGACCCTGGGCGCGCTGGTGCAGCACGCGCCCCCACTCGCCCAGGTGCTCCTCCCAGAACTGGCGGGAGTAGCGAAGCACCTCGCCGCAGGTGCGCACCCCGAGCTGCGCCAGCCGGGGCAGGGTTTTGCCGCCCACGCCGGGGATCTTGCCCACGGGGAGGTCCTGGAGGAAGGCGGCCACGTCCTCCGGCTCGATGATGGTCACGCCGCTGGGCTTGCGGAAGTCCGAGGCGATCTTGGCCAGGAACTTCACAGGCGCAACGCCCACCGAGCAGGAGAGGCCCGTGGCCTCGCGCACGCGGGCCTGCAGGGCCTCGGCCAGCTTGCGCGGCGGGCCGAACAGGGTGCGGGTGCCGGTGATGTCAACATAGGCCTCATCCACGGAGGCCTGCTCCACCAGGGGGGAGAACTCGCCCAGCACGGCCATCACCTGGCGCGACACCTCGGCGTAGCGGCTCATGCGCCCGCCCACGAAGATGCCTTGCGGGCAGAGCTTGCGGGCCTGGACCACGGGCATGGCCGAGCGCACGCCGTAGACCCGCGCCTCGTAGGAGGCCGCCGAGACCACGCCCCGGTCGCCCTTGCCCACGATGACGGGCTTGCCGCGCAGGGACGGGTCATCCAGCTGCTCCACCGAGGCGAAGAAGGCGTCCATGTCCACATGGAGGATGCGCTTTGCGGAATCCATTTCCCTTGACATCCGGGGCCGATTGGTATGCCAGGGGACGAGGCGTCCCCTTGCTTCAACCCTCTACCCCAAGGCAGGCACAAATGAAACTGCGCGTAGGATTCGCCGGTATGGGCATCATGGGCAAGCCCATGGCCTTGAACATAGCCAAGGCCGGGCACGACGTGGCCGTCTACAACCGCACCAGGCCCGCGCCCGAGAGCGTGCCGGGCCTGGAGATCGCCGAAAGCGCCGAGCAACTGGCCCGCAAGAACGACGTGCTGTTGCTGATGGTCACCGGGCCGCAGGCCCTGGACGCCTTGCTCTGGGGCGAGGGCGGCATGGCTCCGGCGCTCGGCCCGGGCAAGACCGTGGTGAACATGAGCACCGTACCGCCCGCCTACACCCAGGAGATGGCCGCACGGATCGCGGCCTGCGGGGCCGCCTTCGTGGACGCCCCGGTCTCCGGCTCCAAGCTTCCGGCCCAGCAGGGCACGCTGGTGATCCTGGCCGGGGGCGAGCGGGAGGTGGTGGAGAAGCTCGAGCCCCTGCTGCTGTGCATGGGCAAGAAGGTGGTCTACTGCGGCCCCGCCCCCCAGGGCACCATGATGAAGATGGCGGTCAACCTGCTGCTGGCAAACATGATGTGCGGGCTGGCCGAAATGCTCACCTTCGGGCGCGCGGGCGGGCTGGAGACGGACACCATGCTGAACGTGGTGCTGGGCGGCCCCATGGCCTGCGACCTGTTCCGCATCAAGGAGCCGCTTCTCAAGCAAAAGGCCTACCTGGCGCAATTCCCGCTCAAGCACATGGCCAAGGACTTGAAGTTCGTCACGGACACGGCCTTCGGCCTGCGCTGCCCTGCCCCCAGCGCCTACGCCAACCTGCAGCTCTTCAACCAGGGGCAGGCCAAGGGGCTGGACGAACTGGACTTCTCGGCCGTGATCCAGGTATTGGAGGGGATGGCCTAGCGGCCGCTCGGGAGCGCGCAGCGTCACGGGAGTCCAGAGGGACGAAGTCCCTTTGGCCGCCGGAGGCGCTCGCCTGGATCGGCGGCAGAGGCTGCCGGGGGAGGCCTCCGGCGGCCAAAGGGGCGCGCCCCTTTGGAATCCCGTATCTCCAAAGCTCCGCCAAAGTGTGCTGACATGTACCAAAAAGAGGTAATCGCATGAAAACTTCCCTGGGGGCCAAAACCCTGGCCATCCCCACTCCG
The DNA here is from genome assembly GCF_022808715.1 of Fundidesulfovibrio agrisoli. Lineage (GTDB taxonomy): Bacteria > Desulfobacterota > Desulfovibrionia > Desulfovibrionales > Desulfovibrionaceae > Fundidesulfovibrio > Fundidesulfovibrio agrisoli. The sequence goes on along the minus strand of NZ_JAKZKX010000012.1, from coordinate 79,568 downwards.
GCCTGGATCGTCTCCGCCTACGACGCCGCTGGCAAGCCCACCGGCGCCACCATCGCCTGGGGCGGCATCTGCTGCTCCAAGCCGCCCTGCGTGGCCATCTCGTTGCGCGCCGCCACCTACACCCACGGCTGCGTCATGGCCGCCAAGGCCTTCTGCGTGAACATCCCCCGCCAGACCCAGGCGGTGCAGACCGACTACTTCGGCATGGCCACGGGCCGCGACACGGACAAGTTCGCCGCCGCCGGGCTCACCCCCGTGAAGAGCGACCTGGTGGGCGCCCCCTACATCGCGGAATACCCCGTGGTGCTGGAGTGCAGGCTGGCCCACGTGGTGGAGCTGGGGCTGCACACCCAGTTCGTGGGCGAGATCGTGGACGTGAAGGCCGACAAGGACGTGCTCGACGTGGAAGGCAAGATCGACATCACCAACATGGGCACCGTGCTCTACGCCACCGGCTCGCGGGACTACTGGGGCCTGGGCGAGCGCCTGGGGGCCGGTTTCAGCATCGGCTCGGCCTACATGAAGAAGTAAGGCTTTCGCCCCATGAACCGAAAACGGCCGGGGCCGGTCCCAACGGGGGGCCGCCCCGGCCTCTGCCGTCTTACGTGAACATGTTGATCCCGCACTTCCCCGCCAGTTTCAAATACTGCTCCGCGTTCATGATCTCCACGCCCTCCAGCAGGTCGCTTTCGGGAATCTTCATCATGTCCAGGGTCATGCGGCAGGCGTAGGTCTTCACGCCCTCCAGCTGGGCCATTTCGAAGATCTCCTCCACGCTCGGGATGTTGGCCTCGGCGATCTGCTTCTCCATCATGCTGGTGGCCAGGTCCGGCATGCCCGGGATAGCGCCCAGGAACCCGTGCGGATAGAACTTCAGCTTGGCCATGAAGCCCTTGCGCACCACGTTGATGCCCATGAAGGTGTAGAACAGGCTCACCTCGTGCCCCAGCCGCCTGGCGTTGAGCCCCAGCACCAGCGACGGGTAGACGCCGTCCAGGGTGCCCTTGGAGCAGATGAAGGTGCAGCACATCTTCTCGTCGCATTTGGCTTCCATACGGATCTCCTTCCGGGGCGTGCGCCCCGCGCTGAATAAAAGAGCCCCTCCCGGCCAGGCCGGGAGGGGCTCCATGACTGCATGGGGGAGTTCCCCCTCCGGTTCCGGCCGGGCGCGCCTGGCTAGGCCTTGCGCACCGTGACGAAGAACTCCTGCATGGCCAGGCCGCCGCCGGGGGCGGACTCCACTTCGAGACCGCCGGGCATGAGGGCGTTGTCGCTCACGCCGCGCCCGCGCGCCCGGGACTCCACGGGCAGGTCGTGCCCGAAGCCGTGCACCATGAAGGCCGCCTCGGGGTGGATGAACTCGGTGACGAAGGCCTTGATATTGCCGCCCCGGCCCGCGGAGGTGATGCTCACGGTGTCGCCGTCCTTGATGCCGAGGGCCTTGGCCCGCGCGGTGTTGATCCAGAGCACGTTCTCGGGGAACTGCTCATTGAGCAGCGGGTTGTTCACGGTGTGGCCCTGGGTGTGGGTGCCCACGCGGCCGAAGGCGATGCGGAACTGGTCCTCCCCGGCGGGGGCCGCGGGGGATTCGTAGGGCTTGAGCGAATCGTACCCGGCGTTCTCCCACTTCTCGCTGCGCATTTCGATCTTGCCGGAGGGGGTGGTGAACTTGAGGTCCTCAACGGCCAGGTAGCGCGGCTCGGAGGCCAGGCCCACGAAGCCCTTCTTGGAGAGGTCCTCCACGCTCACGCCCGTGTCCTGCAGCTGGTAGGCCCAGATGTCCTCGATGGACTTGAAGGCGAAGCCCTCGGCGCCCAGGCGCTGGGCCAGCCCGCAGAGGATCTCCCAGTCGGCCTTGGTCTCGAAGCGGGGCTGCACGGCCCTCTGGCGGTAGAAGAACTGCGGCTTGAGCCCGCCCTTCTGCGCGATGATGGACTCGCGCGAGAGGTAGGGGGAGAGCGGCAGCACCACGTCGGAATACCAGGCCGTGTCGGACCAGGTGAAGGTGACGCTCACCAGCAGGTCCAGCTTGTCCCAGATGCGGCGGATGGCGTCGGGGTCGGGCATGGCCATGAGCGGGTCGTGGCGCATGGCGATGTAGGCCGTGACGGGGTAGGGGTCGCCGCTGTCGATGGCCTCGAAGGCCTTGTGCAGCAGGCCCGGCCCGGCGTCGTGCGCGGGCAGGCGCCAACCCACGCCGTCGGCGCGCTTCTCCTCCGGCTTGGGGAAGAGGTCCACGAGCTTCTTGATGCCCTTGCGGCCCACGTCCTTGGGGGTGCTGGCCAGGGGCAGGCCGCCCTTGGCGCCGATGGAGCCCAGCAGGGCGTTGATGATGTAGGCCGTGCGGCTGACGTAGAAGGAGTCCTTGAAGCGGGCGGTCATCCAGCCCGGGTGCCAGATCACGGCCGGGGCGGCCTTGGCCAGATCCTTCACCAGGGCGGTGATGGCCCGCTCCTCCACGCCGCACTCCCTGGCGGCCCAGGCCGGGGAGTAGGGCTCCACGAAGGTGCGCAGGCGGTCGAGGTCCTTGATCCAGAGCTCGGCGTAGTGCTTGTCGTAGAGGCCCTTGTGCAGCAGTTCGTGGATGACGGCCAGGTTGAAGGCGTAGTCCGTGCCGGGGCGGATCATGAAGAAGTTGTCCGCCTTGCTGGCGGTGACCGTGGCGCGGATGTCGATGCAGGTCAGCTCGCAGCCCTTGTCGATGCCGTCGAGCACGGAGTTGACCTCGGCCACGTTGATGGCCTCGAAGATGTTGCGGGTCTGCAGCACGATGTGCTTGGCGTTGGAGTAGTCGTACACCAGCTCGGTGCGGGGCAGGCCCGTGACGGAGCGGCTGGCGTGCTGCACGTTGCGCGCGCAGGAGACGTCGTGGTTGCAGTAGTTGGGCGAGCCGATGGCGCGCATGAAGCCCTGGTGCAGGTCCACGAAGGGGCCGCCCCGGTCGGAGAAGAGCACGGTGCGGGGGCCGTGCTGCTCCATGAGCCCCTTGAGCTTCTCAGCCACGTAGTCGAAGGCTTCGTCCCAGCTGACCCTGGCCCACTTGCCTTCACCGCGCGCACCCTGGCGGATCATGGGGTGCTGGGGCCGTTCGGCGTCGGCCTCCAGGGCCGGGCCGGCGGCGCCCCTGGCGCAGAGCGCACCTTTGAGAGGTGAATGCGGATTGCCTTGAATGAAGCGGATTTCACCGTCTTCGACGTCCACCATGATCGGGCAGCGCACAGTGCACATGCCGCAGACGCTGAAGACTTCCTTCTTGGACATGGACCCCTCCTGACTGATTCGCCCTGGACACTCCACTGGCCGCCCAAAACGGGCGGTGTTCCCTGGCATCTACTTTGGGCGATCCGTAGCAGTTCCGAAAATGCATGACAAGACAGCATGGAGATTGAGATAAAATTAACGTAGGTTGCCCCGAATAAGGAAATTCCCTATGGGAGTTGCAAGGCGATGTGCACCGGGCAAGCATACCTGGCTGGTTCCTTGACGTGGTTGCGGCACCCGCGCATTCGTGAGAAACGTCTGTAACGCCCGCCAGAACGGGCTACTAAGCCGATGCTACAGATTTGCCAGATGGCGAAGCGCTGTGAGGCGCATCTTTTTTATGGGAAGTGTGGAGACGATCATTTATTGAAAATTGCAATGGATGTTTGCGGAATGTATGCCCCTGATTGATCGGGCACGTTCCGCCTGACGGCCGCCCGGGCCACGGAGGGAAAATCATGAGTCTGTACTACATCAAAACCAACGCCAAACGCTGCATCAGCTGCAAGGCCTGCGAGGTGCACTGCAAGGCCAAGAACCGGGTGCCCATCGGCGCGCGGCTGGGGCAGCTGGTGAGCGTGGGCCCGGTGAAGAAGGGCGGCAAGCCCAAGATCATGAGCCTGTTCATGCCCTGCTTCCATTGCGAGGAGCCCTGGTGCGTCTCCGCATGCCCCACAGGCGCCATGACCCGTCGCGACAAGGACGGCATCGTCTACGTGCAGTCCACCCTGTGCGTGGGCTGCAAGGCCTGCATCATCGCCTGCCCCTGGAACGTACCGCAGTGGGACGAAGCCACGGGCAAGGCCATCAAGTGCGACTTCTGCCGCGACCGGATCGACCAGGGCAAGAACCCGGCCTGCGTCACCGCCTGCACCGCGCACGCCCTCGAGTTCGTGCGCCCCAACGAGGCCTCGCGCGACATCCGCGCCTCCTGGGGCATGAAACTGCTCAAGCATCAATTGGAAGAACCCGGTCTGTAGCCGGCCCTGTGGTGGGGGCGGATTTTCGCCGGACGGTTAGGACAACACGACGGATCGAAGGAGTTTATTGCCATGTCGAGAAAACGTGGAATCATCTCGGCCGTGATGCTCTGCCTTGTGCTGGCATCGTACTATGTGCCCTTTGGCCAGGCGCAGGACACCCCCAGCCAGCCTGCGGCCCAGGCTCCGGCGGCTGCGCCGGCTGCGGCCCCTGCTGCGGCCCCGGCTGGCGCCGCGGGTGAGCTGACCATCGCGGTGGACAAGACCGCCCTCTCCAATGGCGGCGAGATCACCGTGAGCGGCAAGACCCAGCCCGGCAAGCCCGTGTACCTCGAGGTGGAGAACGACGCCGACGTGCGCGCCGTGTTCTTCGACGACAAGCCGAACAAGGACGGCGTCCGCCCCTACAAGCTCTACCTCTCCGAGCATATTCCCGCTTTCTACCAGATCTACACCCCGGCCTCCACCAAGGAGGTCTTCGACAAGTTCAAGGCCCAGGGCGGCAAGTTCGCCTACTCCGACGCCATCAAGGAACTCGGCGCGGACATCGCCTACAACGCTCCCGCAGGCGTGGCCATCGACGCCTACCAGACCAGCCTGACCGCCTCCATCATCGGTTCGCGCGGCGACAAGCTCCCCTCCCTGGACCCCCAGGAGAACCGCCGCCGCTCCATGCAGCTGATGAAGGCCCGCTTCCGCAGCCCCGGCAAGCTGCTCTCCCCCACGGTTCAGGTGCAGCCTGACGGCTCCTACACCTGCAAGGTCAAGATCGCCGACGGCAGCGCCCCCGGCAAGTACGTGATCACCGCCTATTCGGACAAGAGCCTCAAGTCCAAGCCGGTCACCGTCGAGAACAACATCAGCTTCCCGGTCATGTACATGGCCGGTGCGGGCACCAGCCTCAACGTGTTCTGGCCCTTCCTGCTCACCCTGGGCATCGGCGTGTTCGGCGTGCTCATGGGCGCGGGCGGCGGCTTCCTGCTCAACCCGATCCTGCTCTCCGTCTGGCCCGCGCTGCCCCACACCATCGTGGCCGGCACCGTGACGCCCACCGTGCTCTTCTCCCAGGCTTCGGGCATCTACAACTACTCCAAGATCAAGTTCATCAGTTGGAAGCTGGGCACCATCATGGGCCTGGCCATGGCAGCGGGCGGCTTCATCGGCCCCAAGATGACGGAGCTCATCACGCTCGACCAGTTCAAGTTCGTGTTCGGCATCATCCTGCTGATCCTGGGCGCCCTGATGTTCTGGCAGACCACCCCCGGGTACCTGGCCAAGAACAAGAAGGAACAGGCCATCCTCAAGGAATTCAAGCGCCGGGCGGAAGAATCCGCCGCCGGCAAGAAAGCCTAGCCCAACCTAGGATCAAGGAGCATTTCCATGCATATCATCGTCGAATTCTGGGGCCAGGAGTTCAAGGTCAACATCGTCATCGGCTGCATCGGCGCCTTCATCCTGGCCATCGTGGCCTCCATGTTCGGCTTCGGCGGCGGCCCCTTCATGGTGCCCCTGATGACCGTGGTGCTGGGCCTGCCCATGTACCTGGTGGTGGGCAGCTCGCTGCTGGCCATCCTGTTCAACACCCTCATGAGCTCGATGCGCCACTACCAGTTCGGCAACTTCGACCTCACCTTCTTCCTCATCATGTTCCCGGCGGCCATTCTGGCCGGCTTCATCGCCCCGCAGATCGCCAAGCGCGTCAGCCCCCTGTGGGTCAAGCGCATCGCGGTGGTGGGCCTGGCGCTGCTGGGCCTCTCCCTGCTGGGCCTGTTCTAGCAGCTCAAGACCGTGATTTCCCCGGGGCGTCGCAGCCCCGGGGAGCATCCCACGCCCCGGGGCCAACGCGGCCCCGGGGCTTTTGTTTCGCCTGAACGCCGGGCCGCGGCATGCGGCGAAGGGGTGCGCGGGATCCTCATCTCCTTGGAATTGTTTTTGCCTTGGGTGATTTACAGGCCGAGGTACATGCTGTTAGCATGCCATACCGGGCCGGAGGCTTCAGTTGCTCCGGCTGGTCAAAGGCGAGCATGAAGAAGTTCACGTCCCTTCTGCCCCCTCTCCTGCTATTTTGCGCCATAGGTGCCGGTATCGTCCTGCAACTGCGCGCCCAACTGCGAAACGACCGCGAGATGGCCTTATCCTCTTTGCAGGGGGTTTGCGCCGTTCGCGCCCAATCCCTCGAGAAGGCCCTGACGCAGCTGGCCCAGGCTTCCCAGGGGCTGGCCGACATCACCAGCCTGAACATGCCCGTCGAGCGGCACCTGGCGGAGCTTGGCTCCCACCTGTCGGGGGTGTTCCCCGCCGCCGGGGCGGTGGGGCTCGCGCCTGGCGGCGTGCTGGCCCTGGTGCAGCCTCCCCACGGCCTGGAGTGCCTTCTCGGGATGGATCTCCTGATGGACCAGCGCCTGGGGCCCGCCGCGCAACAGGCCGTTCGAGAAGGGCACGGACGCGTGGCCGGGCCTTTCAGTCTCTGCGGCGGGGCGCCGCGCATGCTGGGCCTGGCCCCGGTGGAGGACGACGCCGGCAAGACGGTCCGGGGGCTTGCGATGTCGGCGCAGACCCTGCCGAACCTTCTGGCCCAGTCAGGCCTCGATTCCCTGGAGGATGGGCTCTCCTACCGCCTGGAGCAGGCCCTGTCCGGACCGGAGGCGGCCCCGCCGCTGGCAGGGGAGCCTCTCCCTTTCGAGCCCGGGGCCGCGGCCCTGACGGTCTCGATGGACATATCCGCCCCGGGGCTGCATCTGCGACTGAACATGCGCGACGCACGGCCCCTGCCGGGCCTGGAAGCCCACGCGGGCTTCGCCCTGGCCGGGCTGGCCGTGGCCTTCGGGAGCGGGCTGCTCCTCTATCTGCTCATGCTCCAGCCCCTGCGCATGCGCGCCCTGGCGGAAAAGCGCAGGCAGGTGCTGCTGCGGGTCTCGCGCAGCCTGTCCGCGGAGGTGCGCGCGGGCAGGAAGGCCCTGGCGGCCTTGCAGGAGGAGGCGGAGTTCTCCCGGGGAATGTTCGAGAACAACCCGGCCGTGAAAATGCTCATCGACCCGGCCACGCTGCGCGTCGTCGACGTCAACCCCGCCGCGCTGGCCTTCTACGGCTTCGACAAGGCCGCGTTTCTGGGCAAAACCGTCTCCGATTTCAGCATGACCCCCACGGAGGAGATCGCCCGCCGCATGCGCTCCGAGGTGGCCCGGGAGAGCCGGAACCACCAGGCCAGGCACGTCCTGGCCTCCGGCGAGATCCGTGACGTGGACATCTACGCCGGCCCCTTGCAGCGCGGGGGCGTGACGCTGCTGCAGTCCATCGTGCTCGACGTCTCACGCCGGGAGGCCGCCCTGCGCGAGCTGCGCAGGAGCAGGGCCCGCATTGACTCCGTGTTCAACACCGTGGACTGCGGCCTGGTGGAGGTGGACGCCGGCGGCCGGTTCATTCTCTCCAACAAGGCCTGCGCCGAACTGCTCGGCATGACTCCGGCGGAGCTGCGCAGCATCACCTGCTACGACATCATCCTCCCCGAGGACAGGCCCGCCCTGCGCGCCCTGCATGACGACCTGCTTGGCGGCAAATCCGAGCGGGTCTGCGTGCAGCAGCGCTTCATCCGCGGAGACGGCACCATGTTCTGGGGCAACATATGCGCCAGCGCCCTGCACGACCCCGACGGCGGCGTCGGCAGCGTGGTCGCCGCCTTGACCGATGTGACGCCGTTGCTCACGGCCGTGCGGCAGGCCCAGGAGGCCAGCGAGGCCAAAGGCCGCTTTCTGGCGGGCGTCAGCCACGAACTGCGCTCCCCGCTCAACGCCGTGATGGGCCTGACCGAGCTGACCCTGCGCACCCCCCTGGCTCCGGTCCAGCGCTCCAACCTGGAGAAGTCCCTGGAGGCGGGCAAGGTGCTGCTCTCGGTCATCAGCGACATTCTGGATTACTCCGGCATGGAGTCCGGCGCGCTGAACCTGGCCAGCGACCCCTTCGAGCCCGCCTCGGTGCTGCGCGAGCTGCGGGAGGCCTACGAGGAGGAGGCCGTGTCCAAAGGCCTCGGATTCAGGGCGGACATCACCGGCCCGGGCGCGGAGCTCTCCCTGGTGGGCGACGCCCTGCACTTGCGAAAGCTGCTTGCCTGCCTGACGGACAACGCCCTGAAGTTCACGGAGCGGGGCGAGGTCGAACTGCGCATGGAGCTCGAAGCTCCCGAGGATGGCCACGCGGTTCTGACCTGCACCGTGCGGGATACGGGCATCGGCATGGACCCGGCCATGGCCGGGCAGCTCATGGAGCCCTTCACCCAAGCCGACACCGGGCTGACCAGGCGCTACGACGGGACCGGCCTGGGCCTGGCCATCGCCGGGCGCCTGGCCTCCCGCATGGGCGGCGCGCTCTCGATGCGGACCGAACCGGGCGCGGGCACGACCGTGATGGTGCGTTTCACGCTCCCCGTGGCCGGCTCGGCCGCCGGGGGGGCGGACCACCCGCCGGGCGCGGGCAAAGGGGCGGAGCTCCAGGACATCAAGGGCCTGGCCCGAGGCATGGAGGGCGCCACGGTGCTGGTGGTCGAGGACAAGGAGCTCAGCCGCCACGCCGTGGCCGAGATGCTGCGCCTCGGGGGGCTGACCGCGGTGGAGGCGGAGAGCGGGCAGGAAGCCCTGAACGTCGCCGCGCAGCGGGATTTCGACGCGGTGCTTCTGGATATCGTGATGCCGGGCATGGACGGCTTCGAGGTGCTGCGCGCACTCAAGCAGCGGGAGACGGCCGGGGGGCGGGCCATCCCCGTTGTGGCGCTCACCGGCATGGCCAGTCCGCAGGACAGGCGGCGCTGCATGGAGGCGGGCATGGCCGGTTACCTCTGCAAGCCGGTGAGCGCGGCCGCGCTCTACGCCGCGCTGCGCCCGCTGCTTGCGGGAGAGGGGCTTCAGGCCGGGGCGGCGGTGCTGAACAGGGAGAAGGCCCTGACCATGCTCATGGGCAACACCGGGCTCTATGCCAGGCTTCTGGGCGGTTTCGCGCGGGAGTACTCCCATACCGGGGCCGATCTGGCCGGAATGATGGAACGGGGCAGGCTGGAGGAGGCCCGCGCCCTGGTGCACTCCATCAAGGGCCTCTCCGCGAACCTGGGCGGCGAGAGGCTGCACGCCAGCTCGCGCGGGCTGGAGGAGGCGCTGGCCGGGGCGTTTGACGGCGCGGCCTGTCCGGGGGCCGAGAGCCTGCTGGTCGATTTCGAGGCCGAGCTGGCCGCATTCCTGAAAGCGGCGGGAGAGACCGCAGACGAGCTCTCCAGAACGGCCTGAGTCCGCAAATTCACCAACATGGCATAGTCCATCGGCCGATACTCAGGGCACCCCGCGGGCAGTGGCGCGCCAGGGGCAAGTTGTGTATGGTTCCTGGGCGAACGCGGTCCGCTCCTGTGGCGCGGGGTTGTTTGGGGGGCTGGTGGAAGGTGCGCATCGTTTCCTGATGATCGACGGCGACGGCGGGGCGGCCCGGTCCTTGTTGGGCGAGCTGGAAGGCTGTGGCCTGCCCGTCGAATCCCTGCTGATCGAAAGCCTCGCCGCGCTGGACCGGGCGGTAGAGCATTTCGGGGCTGACGTGGCCGTCTGCAATGGCGACCTTCCCGGGCTCGACATGATCGAGTGCGCCAGGCGTCTGGTCAGGCAGTGCCCTTATACCCTTCTGGTCGCCGTCCTGGATGACCGGCGCAAATCCCTGAGCCTTCAACTGGAAGCCCTGGCTTCGCCGGCGGGCGTGCTTGTCACTGACCGCGCACACCTGGTGGCCGCGTTACGCCGCCGGCTGGAGGGCGTTCCCCCGCGCTGCTCCACGCAGCAGGGCCGGAAGCTTCTGCGTGAAGACCGAAGCTGGTTCGAGCAGCTTTCGGCGAACTCGCCCCGGGGAATCGCCGTCACCGACAACGCCGGCGTGGTGCTGGAGGTCAACAGGGGCTTCGAGCGGCTTTTCGGCCACACCCAGGCCGGGCTGCAAGGGCGGCCGCTCCTCGATGTGGTGGTGCCCCCCGAGTTCAAGGGCCAGTCGCGCGACATGCTGCGCAAGGCCCACCTGCTGGGCGTGGCGCATTGCGAATCCCAGCGGGTGCGCAGCGACGGTGCCCGGCTGCACATGCAGGTGCTGGCCTTCCCCATAGTGGCCGGGGGGTGCAGCGCCGGGATGTTCTGGGTCTACAACGACATCACGGACCGCAAGCAGGCCGAGGACGCGCTGGTGCTCGCCGAGCGGCGTTACCGGGGCATATTCGAGAACGCGGTCATGGGGATATTCCGGGCGACGCCGGACCTGCGTTTGACCATGGCCAACCAGGCCATGGCGGGCATCTTCGGGTTCGACTCGCCGAATGAGCTCCTGGTCGACCGGGGGCCGTACTCCGGAGTGTTGACCGACTGCGACGGCTGCGCGCAACTCGTGGAGATGCTGGCCCGCTGGGGCCATGTGCCGGGGTTCGTCATGCGTTCCCACCGGCGAGACGGCAGGCTGATCTGGGTGGCGGTGAGCGCCCGCCTGGTGGCCGGCCAGGACGAGGGCGAAATGCTGGTGGAGGGTACGGTGGAGAACGTGACAGCCCGGAAATCGGCCGAGGAGCGTCTGCGCCAGGCCGAGGAGAAGTACCGGGCCATATTCGAGAACGCGCAGGAGGGCATCTTCCAGCGCAGCACGGACGGGCGCTTCGTGGCCGCCAACCCGGCCCTGGCCAAGATATTCGGTTACCCCTCGCCGCAGGAGCTCATGAACAGCCTGCACGAGGGCGCGCTTTACGTGGTGAAGGGCAGGGGAGGGGAATTCCAGGACGCCTTGGCCGAGGACGGCCGGGTGCGGAGTTTCGAATCCAGGGCCTTCACCCGGGACGGGCGCGTGATCTGGATCAGCGAGCAGGCCCGGGCCGTGCGCGACGAGTCCGGCAGGGTGCGGCTTTACGAAGGCACGGTGGTGGACATCACCGAGCGCAAACAGGCCGAGGAAAGGCTGCGCCGGGCCGAATCCAAGTACCGCTCCATCTTCGAGAACTCGGTGGAGGGCATCTACCAGGCGGCGGCCGATGGCATGCTGCTGGCCTGCAACCCGGCCCTGTCGCGCATTCTGGGCTATGACAGCCCCGAGGATCTGCTCGCGGAGCAGCCCCACCTCAAGGACAGCTTCTTCGTCAACCCGGCCCAGCGCGTGGAGTTCGTGCGCCGCCTGTCCTCCGAAGGCCAGGTGACCAGCTTCGAAAGACAGGTCCGCCGCAAGGACGGGGCGGAGGTCTGGCTCTCGGAGAGCACCTGGAGCGTCCCGGGGGAAAGGGGGGCCGTGGCCTGCTATGAGGGCCTCGTCCAGGACGTCACCGCGCGCAAGAGCGCCGAATCCCAACTGCGCCACCAGGCCTTCCACGACGCCCTGACCGGCCTGCCCAACCGGGTCCTGTTCATGGACCGCCTGGAGTGGGCCATCCACCGCACGCGCCGCAAGTACAGCTATCGCTTCGCCGTGTTCTTCCTGGACCTGGACCGCTTCAAGGTCATCAACGACAGCCTGGGCCACCAGGCCGGGGATCAGCTCCTCGTGGAGGTGGCCTGCAGGATCAAGGCCGCGCTCAGACCCATGGACACCGTGGCCCGCTTCGGCGGCGACGAGTTCGCCATCCTGGTGGACGACATCTCCGGCACCCTGGACGCCACGCACATCCTCTCCCGCCTGCAGTTCGAGCTCTCCAAACCCATCTACGTGCAGGGGCGCAAGGTGTTCACCTCCGCCAGCATCGGCGTGGTGCTCAAGACCTGGACCTACGACAAGCCCGAGCACGTCGTGCGCGACGCGGACATCGCCATGTACCGGGCCAAGGCCCTGGGCAAGGCCCGCTACGAAATTTTCGACGCCACCATGCACCAGGCCGCCACATCGCTGCTCCAACTGGAGACGGACCTGCGCGCCGCCGTGGAGCGCGACGAGCTTCGCCTGCACTACCAGCCCATCGTGGGCATCCCCGACGGCGACGTGCAGGGCTTCGAGGCCCTGGTGCGCTGGCAGCACCCCACCCGGGGGCTGATCCCCCCGGCGGACTTCATCCCCGTGGCCGAGGAGACGGGGCTCATCGTGCCCATCGGCAGTTGGGTGCTGCGCACCGCCTGCGTGCAACTGGCCAAGTGGCAGAACCTCAAGCGCATGCAGCCCCCCCTTTCCATGAGCGTGAACATCTCGGCCAAGCAGTTCCTGAACCTGGAGCTCGTGGGCGAGATCCGCAGCGTCCTGGAGGATACGGGCATCCCCCCCGAGTCCCTGCGCCTCGAGATCACCGAGAGCAGGGCCATGGAGAACGCCGAGTTCACCGTGCGCATGCTCACCCTGCTCAAGGGCCTCGGGGTCAAGATCAGCATCGACGATTTCGGCACGGGCTACTCCTCACTGGCCTACCTGCACCGCTTCCCCCTGGACAGCCTCAAGATCGACCGCAGCTTCGTGGGCAAGATGGGCGACGGGAGCGAGAACCTGGAGATCGTTGCAGCCATCGTGCACCTGGCCCACAACCTGGGGCTGGAGGTGGTGGCCGAAGGCGTCGAGCAGCACGGCCAGCTCGACGACCTGCACGGCCTGAGCTGCCAGTACGGCCAGGGCTTCCTGTTTTCCAAACCCCTCCCCGGCGAGGACGCCGAGAAACTGCTCCTGACGCGCCTGCTGCCATGATCCGGGCAGGCCTGCCCTGAAGAATCCGGGCGGGATCGGCGGCGTGCATGCCCTCAGTATTGTTGGATTCAAGCGCCAGCCCGCAAACAAGCTCCGGCATGGCCGAGTTCCGCCAGCCTTGACATGGACCGCGCGCCGACTATAAACGAGACGCATCCGCTTGAAATTGCACACCGTCAAAACTGGAGACGCTGATGCGCGTACTCATCGTCGATGACGATTTCTACAGCAGGAGCTTCCTGGAATACATCCTCCACCCCTATGCCGCCTGCGACGTGGCCGAAAACGGGGAGGAGGCGGTGATGGCCTTCCAGCGCGCCCTCAAGGAGAAGAAGCCCTACGAGCTCGTCTGCATGGACCTGCGCATGCCCGAGATCGACGGGGCCACGGCCATGCGCGAGATCCGCGGCATGGAGCGCGACTTCGGCGTGGACGACGCCCGCAGGGCGCGCATCATCATCACCTCCGTCCTGGAGGACGCCGAGGATACGCACAACGCCATGTTCCTGGGCGACGCCACCGCCTTCCTGCAAAAGCCCATCGAGGAGAAAGCCCTCCTGGCGGAGCTGCGCCGCCTGGGCCTCATCAGCGACTGAGCCGTAACCGCTCCGCCGGCCGCCTCCCTTTTTCGAGCCCCCGACCTTGACCGGCCGGGGGCTTCCGTTTTGCCCCCGCCCATGCCTCACTGAGGGGGCCGGGCCACGCCCGCGCTTGCCTTCGGGCTTGCTTTGCAGCATGTAGGGAGCATGGGCAAAAATCTCCTCCTCGTGGGCGGCGGGCACGCCCACCTGACCGTGCTGGCCAACCTGCGCGCCTACCAGGAGGCCGGGCACCACGTCACGCTGGTGACTCCCGCCGACTACCACTACTATTCCGGCATGGGCCCGGGGATGCTCTCCGGCTTCTACAAGCCCTCCGAGTGCCGTTTCAACGTGCGGGCCATGGCCGAGCGCGGCGGGGGCACCTTCATCCGCGGCAGGATGACCTCCATCGACCCGCGCGAGGGCGTGGTCCACCTGGATAACGGCATGGCCGTGGGCTACGACGTCTGCTCCTTCAACACCGGCTCCCTGCCGCCGCCCAAGATGGCGGGCATCGGCGGGCACCCCGGCGTGTTCGCGGTGAAGCCCATCGAGAACCTGCTGCGGGCCAAGCTCAGGCTGGAGGAGGTTCTGGCCACGGGGCGCTCCCCCAAGGTGCTGGTGATCGGGGGCGGCCCGGCCGGGGTGGAGCTGGCGGGCAACGCCTGCGAGCTGATCCGCTGCGGCTGCTCGGTGGATTCCGAGGCCGACCCGGACGTGGCCCCCGACGTGGCGGTCGTCCCGGGGCGGGGGCTGCTGCCGCGCTTCCCGGAGAAGGTGCGCAGCCTGGCCTACCGCTCCCTGGCGCGCCGGGGCATCAAGATCTTCGACGGGCACACCGCCTCCCGCCTGGGCGACGGCGTGGCCTACCTCAGCGGGGATCTGCACGTGCCCTGGGACGTGGCCTTCCTGGCTTACGGTGTCTCGCCCCAGCCGGACCTCTCCCGCTTCGGCGTGGCCACCGGCCCCAAGGGCGGCATCCTGGTGAACCAGTACCTGCGCAGCGTGAGCCACCCCAACATTCTGGGCGGGGGCGACTGCATCAGCTTCGCGCCCGGGGAGCTTGCGAAGGTGGGGGTCTACCCGGTGCGCCAGAACCCGGTGCTGCACCACAACCTGCTGGCCACGCTCAACGAGGATGTGCTCGAGCCCTTCACCAACACGGAGGGCGGGTACTTGTTGATTCTCAACTGCGGCGGCGGCAGGGGCATCCTGCACAAGGGCTTTTTGACCTACGAGGGCCAGACGGCCTTCTGGCTCAAGGACAGGATCGACCGGGCCTTCATGAAGCGTTTCCAGGTCAGCGGGGAGTTGGAGGAGGAATAGGAGGGAGCCGGCTTACGCCTCCTCCCGCATCACCTCGCGCATGTGCTTCTCGCCGGCCTCGCGCAGCAGACCGTCGATATCTTCCGTGAACTTGCGCCGGTACTGGGCCACCAGCGTCTCGTTGGTCATCACCATGTCCATCTGGCGGGTGTGCATCAGCAGGTAGCCGATAAGGCGCAGCCTATCGAGCATCAAGTCCTTCGGGCCTTTGGCGTAGATGGCCCGCATCTCGTCGCCTTGCAGCTCCACGCGGAAGCTGTACTCCTCCAGCAGGTCGCCGATGAAGCGCGCCCGCCGGGTGCGGCGCTGGGTCTCGGCCGCGCCGCCCTTGAACTGGAAGCTCACGTAGTTCTCGTTCTCGCGGTCGTCCACCAGAGCCTCCACGGTGCAGAAGTGGTAGCCGAAGCGCGAGCTCAAGCACATGTAATGCTTCGAGATCATGAAATAGTTGCCCTGGGCGTACTCGTCGCCCACCTGGGCCACGTTGGTGTTCACGGTGGAGTGCGCCACGATGTGCAAGAGGCCCTTGCCGTCCACCGGCGGCGGGCCCTGCCAGGGGATGGCGATGAAGCCGTCCCACAGGGAGTGCACGGGCTCGCAGGCGATCTCCTCCATGGTGACGTACTTGCCCTTGATGTCGTGCACGAAGCCGTCGTCCAGGTTCACGAAGAACCACTTCATGGGCACGCGGTACTTGAGCTGCTTGGAGGCCCGCTTGGAGAAGTGGAAATCCTGCCCGAAGCGGAACATCTCCGTGACGGACTTCTCGTGGCAGAAGCGGGTGATGTCGTGCAGGGTGCGGCAGTGCTCCGGGGCGAATTCCGGGGCGCTGGGGTCCAGCAGGTTGAGCGGGGCGATCACGTCCAGCACGTCGCGCAGGATGGCGTGCATGGGCGAATGAGCCGCAGCGTCCTGCTCCACGGGCCTGGCCAGGGCCAGCAGCCCCTCCACACGGCCGGGGTAGACGGCCAGGCCGTCGGCGTCCACGGTGACCTCCCCCTTGCCCGAGAGCGCGGCCACAGCCCCCTCCAGGCCCATGAGCGCGGGCACGCCGAACTCGCGCGCCACGTTGGCCAGGTGCCCGGCGGAGCTGCCGCGCTCGGTGATGACGGCCGAGGCCTTGCCAAGGAGCGTGGCCCAGCGCGGGGCCGCCTCGGCGGAGAGCAGCACGCCTCCGGGCGGGAAGGTGAGCATGTCCAGGTCGCGGCTGACGCGGTGGATGGGCCCGGCGGCCACGCCCGGGCTGCCGGTGACGCCCCCCGCGAGCAGCGGCTTGCCGAACTGGCCCTCGGGGCGCACCACCCCGCTGGATTCCATCTGGCGCAGCGGCCTGCACTGCAACAGGAAGATTTCGCGGGCCTCGTCCATGGCCCATTCGATGTCCAGGGGCTCGCCGTATGTCTCGTCCAGGCGGATGGCGATGCTGGCCAGGCGCATGGCCTCCTCGTCGGTGAGGCTGGGCTCCTCGGCCAGGGCGCCGCCTTCCTCCTGGCGGCAGACGCCGGCGAGGGGGTCGCAGAAGAAGATGCGGTCCTTGTGGGAGATCTGGCTGGTGACCAGCTTGGGCGGGTTGCCGCGCCTGGCCACGAACAGGTCGGAGGAGACGGCCCCGTCGACCACGGTCTTGGCCAGGCCCCAGGCCGAGTGGATGAAGACCTCGTCGTCGCGGATGGCCAGGGGGTTGCGCGAATAGGCCACGCCCCCGCTGCGCGCGTGGACCATGGCCATGCAGCCCACGCACATGGCCACGTCCTGGTCGGGGATGCCCTTGGCCAGGCGGTAGGTCACGGCCTGGGGGCTGTACTTGCTGGCCACGATCTCCTTGTAGGTGATGAGCAGGTCCTCCGGGGCCACGTTGAGCACGCTGCGGAACTGCCCCGCGAAGGACTGGCCCAGGGCGTCCTCGCCCAGGGCGCTGGAACGCAGGGACACGCGCACCCCGGGGTGGGTCTTGCCCTCGAGCTCGCTGTAGCCCACGAGGATGGCCTCGGCCACGTCCACGGGCAGCTCGGCCGTGACGATCATCTGCTGGATCTGGGAGCACAGCGGCAGGAGCGTGCTGTGATCGTCTGCGCCCACGGCCTGGATCAGGCGGTTGATCTCGTCCTGGAGGCCGGTGTCCTCCATGAAGCGGGTGTAGGCCAGGGAGGTGATGGCGAACCCGGCAGGCACGGGCAGATCGAGCCGGGTCATGATGTCGCCCAGGTTGGCCATCTTGGAGCCCACCTGGTCGGACATCTCGCGGCCCACCTTCTCCAGCGGGAGCAGCAGTTCGGTGGCCACGGTCTGGGGCTGGCGGGCCAGGATGGCGGTTATCTGGGCCTGGAGGTCCTTCAGGCGTTCGAACAGGGCGTCGTACTTGCCCGGGGCGATCTCGGAGAGGTGCTTGACGATGCGGAACACGTTCACCGAGGCCGCCGTGGCCTGGGAGCGCACGAAGGCCATGCCGAACACGAACTGGCCGCGCATGGCCTGCTCCATCTCGGACATGATGGCCAGGGTCTTCTTGTTCGCCGTGAGCAGCAGGCGGAAATTGTGATAGCGCTTCTTGAACTCGGCCAGAATCTCCTCGTCCCCGAGCCGCTGGTGCGACTCCTGGCCGAAGATGTCGGAGAAAAGGGCCTTCAGGCGGGTGAACACGTGTGGCTTAGCCGGTGAGGCACTTTTTCTTGTTGGCGTCCTGGATCTTGTACAGCAGCTCGTCCAGCTCCACAGGCTTCATCAGGTAGTCGAAGGCCCCCAGCTCCATGCCGCGCATGGCGACCTCCACGTTGGCGTGGGCCGTGAGCATGAGCACCTCCAGATCCGGCTTGAGGGCCTTGATCTTCTGCAGGGCCTCGATGCCGTCCATGCCGGGCATCTTCACGTCCAGCACCACCACGTCGAGCTCGTTGCCCGCGATGATGTCCAGGGCCTGCTGCCCGGAGTTGGCCAGGTGCACGGTCAGGCCGCGCCTGGCCAGGCGTTTGCCCAGGGTTTCGATGAATTCGGCCTCGTCGTCCACTAGCAGCAGGCGGCATGTACTCACGGTCGGATCCTCCAAAGGCGTTGGAGCCTCGACAATGACGGTTCCCGGCTGGAAATGCAAGCCGTTCGCGGCGGCTGGCCTTTTGCGCCGGGAGGGCGTAGTCAATCAGCCCCATGAGCCTTGAGATCATCATAGAAAACATCCGCGTCAGCCGCGGCGAAAACCTCCTGCTGGACGGCGCCGGCCTGCACCTGCCCCCGGGCGGGCGCGTGGCCCTGGTTGGCGGCAACGGCGCGGGCAAGTCCACCCTGTTGCGCGTGGCGCGCGGCGAGATCTGGCCGGACCAGCTCCCTGGCGGTGGCTACGCCGGGCAGCGCCTCTACGTGGTGGACGGCAAGCCCACCGCGAGCCCCATCGAGGCCCGGCCGCGCATCGGCACCGCCGGGGCCGACCTGCGCGACCTCTACCGCAGGCGCGGCTGGAACGTGTCCGGCTGGCTGATCGTGGTCTCCGGGCTGACCGACTCCCCCCTGGCCTCCGGGGCCGTGGGCGAGCCCGAGCGCCGGGCCGCCCTGGGCGCGCTTGAGCGCCTGGGAATCGCGGAGCTGGCCTACAGGCCTTTTCTGGAGCTTTCCCAGGGCCAGGCCATGGCCGTGCTGCTGGCCCGGGCCGTGGTGCGCGGGCCGGAGTGGCTCTTTCTGGACGAGGCAGCCGACGGCCTGGACGCGCCCTCGCGCCGGGTGCTGCACGGCGTGCTGGAGACCCTGGCGGCCTCCGGCGTGGGCCTGGCCGCAGCCACGCACCACCCCGCAAGCCTGCCGGACCTGGGCTTCGAGGCCGTCTCCATGACCCGTGGCCGCACCACGAAGCGCGGCCCGCTGGCTGCCGTGGCCAAGTCGCTGGCCCCGGCCATCCGCCGGGCCGAGCTCAGGGATGCCGCCAAACCCGCCGCCTCCGGGGAACCGCTGCTGTCCCTGCACGGCGCGACCGTGACCCTGGGCGGCGTGGACGTTGTGAGCGGGCTCGACTGGCAGCTGCGCCCGGGCGAGAACTGGGTTGTGGTGGGCCGCAACGGGGCGGGCAAGTCCAGCCTGGTGAAGCTGCTCTCGGGCGACCTGCACCCCTCGGAGGGCCGGGTGAACCGCTTCGGCCTGCCGGAGCCCGTAAGCCTGTGGGACCTGCGGGCCCGCCTGGGCGTGGTGGCCTGGGACGCCCAGGCCGAGCACCCGCGCGACACCACCGTGCGCGAGGTGCTGGTCTCCGGCTTCTTCGGCAGCTTCGGGCTCTACGACGCCCCGGACGCGGCCATGCTGGCCCGCGCCGCGGGCTGGCTGGAGCGGCTCGGGCTCACCGAGCTGGCGGACAGGCCCATGTCCTCCCTGTCGCAGGGGCAGGCGCGCAAGGCCATGATCGGGCGCGCTCTGGCCTTCGATCCGCAGGTGCTCCTGCTGGACGAGCCACTGGGCGGGCTGGACCCGCAGGCTCGGGCCGAGGTGCTCGCCCTGCTGGACGACCTGGCCGCACAGGGCAGGCAACTGGTGATGGTCACGCACAACCCGCTGGAGATTCCGGCCTGCGTCACCCACGCCCTGGTGTTGGAAGGCGGGCGGGCCGTGTCCGCCGGCCCTGTGGGCGAAGCCCTGGCCGCCTACGAATCCTGACATTTCGGACGATCCGACAACAAAGGGGAGCCCAGATGCCCAGCTTCGATTGGGATGCGATTTGCGCCGTGGCCCGGCTGGCGGGCCAGGCCATCCTGGAGGTCTACGGCACCGAATTCACGGTGGAGATCAAGGAGGACAAGTCCCCCCTGACCCAGGCGGACCGCGCCTCCAACGAGGTCATCTCCCGTTCGCTCACGGCCCTGCACCCGGACGTGCCCATCCTTTCGGAGGAGTCCTCCCAGGCGGAATACGCGCAGCGCAAGGGCTGGAAACGCTTCTGGCTGGTGGACCCCATGGACGGCACCAAGGAGTTCATCAAGCGCAACGGGGAGTTCACGGTGAACATCGCCCTGGTGGAGGGGCGCAGCCCCGTGTTCGGGGTGATCTACGTGCCCGTGAAGGACGTGCTCTATTACGGCGGGCCGGGCATGGGTTCGTTCAAGCTGGCCGGGGGCAAGCGGGAGCCGTTGCGGGTCTCCGGGCCGGTCCCCGTGGGGGGGGAGGTCGTGGTGGTCGCCAGCCGCTCCCACCCGGACGAGCGTTTGGCCGCGTACCTGGAGCGCTACCCCAACAGGCGCGAGGTGAGCGCCGGGTCGGCGCTGAAGTTCGGGCTGGTGGCCGAGGGCAGCGCCAACCTGTACCCGCGCTTCAACCCCACCTGGGAGTGGGACACCGCCGCCGGGCACGCCATCGTGCTGGGCGCGGGCGGCGGGTTCCAGGCCATGGGGGGAGGGGAGTTCCTCTATAACAAGGAGGACCTGCGCAACGGCGGGTTCGAGGTTACGGGCTGGAAATAGGGAGATAGTGTTTTCGGCGTCCGCCGCTCGGGGATTCAGGCGCACCGCCGTGGCGATCAAGCTGCCGGGGCTGCGCCCCTCTGGCGCAAGCGCCAGCGCGAGATCGCCACGACGTTCCGCCCTCGTCCCCTCGCGCGTCCGCCTGCGGTGGGCGGAGGGTGATGCGGAGGGCGGTTAGGGGGCTGACTGGGCGTCCGCCGCTCGGGGAGTCGGGCGCACCGTCGAGGCGATCAAGCTGCCGGGGCTGCGCCCCTCTGGCGCAAGCGCCAGCGCGAGATCGCCACGACGTTCCGCCCTCGTCCCCTCGCGCGGCCGCCTGCGGTGGGCGGAGGTGGGTGCTCGGAATTTGGTACACGCCAGGAAAGTGCCGCTACTGCAAGCCTCGGGTTGACCGGGGCTTTTCGTCGTTTTGGAGGGCGCAAACAAGAAGGCCCCGGCTTGAACCGGGGCCTTCCAAGGAAACATCAGGGCAGGGATCCTACAGGCACCAATTGCCTCCAGAGATGCAGCTGATGTTTCGTTGTCGCAGCTATCCATGACATTGGAGAGCTGGGTGTCAATTCATGGGGATGATCGGAATAACGAGCTTCAGCACGATAAAGGATGCTATTACTTCCGTGGCAAAAATGACGATCTGCGTACCCTTGCCAGCTTTCGGCGGGATGAACGCGCCGATGAACAGGAAAAAGAAGAAGCTCAGGATGGTCGCCGCTATAAGCCCGCTGAAAAACAACCCGAATTTAGCCCATAGGCGCATGTTGTCCATTGTGCCCATGAAGTAGAACGATGCGAACGTGATCGCGTATGCGATGGTCCTGCGGAGCATGGAAACGGCGTTCGGAGTCGTATTCATAGGGAGAGCCGTATCATTTGGCGATTGAATGTCAACTCGTCGTGGGGCTCCACGGGCTCAACGCGGGCAAGCTACCAGCTCTTCCCCCGTCCGGCCGATTCCAGCCCGAGCATGGCCGCACCGGCCAACCCCGAAAGCAGCAGGGCCTGGGACAGCGAGAGGTAGAACAGCGCCGCCAGGGCGAAGACCCCGGCGGCGGCTGCTGTAGCGCGGATGTAAGGGGCGAGTCCCATCACGGGCGCAGTTCGGTGAGCCCGCCCATGTAGGGCACCAGGGCCTTGGGGATGGCCACGGAGCCGTCGGCGCGCTGGTAGTTCTCCAGGATGGCCACCATGGTCCGGCCCACGGCCAGGCCGGAGCCGTTCAGGGTGTGCACCAGTTGGGCCTTGCCGCACTTGGGCTTGAAGCGGATGCCCGCGCGCCTGGCCTGGAAGTCCTCGAAGTTGGAGCAGGAGGAGATCTCCCGGTAGGCGTTCTGGCCCGGCAGCCAGACCTCGATGTCGTAGGTCTTGGCTGAGGAGAAGCCCACGTCCCCGGTGCAGAGCGTGATGACCCGGTAGGGCAGCTTCAGGCGCTTGAGCACCTCTTCGGCCTGCGAGGTCAAGAGCTCCAGCTGCTCGTAGGACTCCTCGGGCTTGCAGAAGCGCACCATCTCCACCTTGTCGAACTGGTGCTGTCGGATGAGGCCCTTGGTGTCCTTGCCGTAGGACCCGGCCTCGGAGCGGAAGCAGGGCGTGTAGGCCGTGTAGCCCATGGGCAGGTCGGCCTCGTCCAGGGTCTCGTCGCGGTGCAGGTTGGTCACCGGGACCTCGGCCGTGGGGATGAGGTAATAGTCCTTGAAGTCCAGGCGGAAGAGGTCCTGCTCGAACTTGGGGAGCTGGCCCGTGCCGCGCAGGCTGTCCGAGTTGACGATGTAGGGCGTGGCCACCTCGGTGTAGCCGTGCTCGCGGGTGTGCAGGTCGATCATGAAGGCCACCAGGGCGCGCTCCATGCGCGCGGCCCAGCCCTTCAGCACGGCGAAGCGCGTGCCGGTGATCTTGGCGGCGCGGTCGAAGTCGATGCCGCCCAGGTTCTGGCCCAGCTCCCAGTGCTCCTTGGGCGTAAAGTCGAAGGAGGGCACCTCGCCCACCACACGCACCACGGGGTTGTCCGCCTCGGACTTGCCCACCGGCGTGCTGGAATGGGGGATGTTGGGGATGGAGTAGAGGAAGGCCTCGGAATCCTCGTCGGCCTTGCGGGCCTGCTCGTCCAGCCCCTTGATGCGTTCGGACAGGGCCGAGAGCCCTTCCAGCAGGTCGGAGGCGTCCTGGCCGGAACGTTTGCGTTTGGCCACCTCGGCCGAGGCGGCGTTGCGCTCGTTCTTCAGGGTCTCCACCTCGGCGAGCACGGCGCGGCGGTGTTCGTCCAGGCGGACGAACTCGCCCATGTCCAGCTGCATCTGGCGGTTGGCCAGGGCCTGGCGGACGGTGTCGATATTTTTGCGCACGAAGCGCACATCAAGCATTGGCGGCCTCCGGGATGGTTGTGTATTGTCGGCGGGTCTTACTTTGGGCAAAACGCTTCGGTCAAGCAGGGAGAGGCCGCGATGCAGTGGGAAGTGAGAACAGAGTTGATCGAATGGCTGGCCGGGCAGCTGCTGGCCCGTGGCTGGAGCCTTGTGACGGCGGAGTCCTGCACGGGCGGGCTCATCGGCAGCGAGCTGACCAACATGTCGGGCAGCTCCGAGTGGTACCTGGGTGGCGTCATCGCCTATTCCAACGCATTGAAGCAGGATCTGCTGGGCGTTCCCGGGCCCGTTCTGCAGGAACACGGGGCCGTGAGCCGGGCGACCGTGCTGGCCATGGCCGAGGGCGCCGCCTCGCGCCTGGGAGCCCAGTGCGCCGTGGCGGTCTCCGGCATCGCCGGGCCCACTGGCGGCACGGAGGAGAAGCCGGTGGGCACCGTCTGGGTGGCCTGGGTCACGCCCGACACGCGCGACGCCGAACAGTTCCTTTTCGACGGCGACCGGATAGACATCAAGCGCCAGAGCGCCCTGGCGGCCATCGCCGGGTTCAGCTCCCGCATGGATTGAAACAGGATCGTCACCGATACGCGCTAGGTATGTGCCCACGCTTGGCACTATGCGCGTCATAGCCGTCCTGCGCCGGATGTCCGGGGCGGCGCATGGGCTGATCGCTTTGCCGGGCTTGTGAAAAGGAGAACAAAATGGGCAAGGACAAGATCAAAGTGGAAGGGGCCATGGCCGTGGCCGAAGTCGTGGCCTACCTGGAGGATCTGACGGCCGGGATGCGCGCCGGGTCCGTGTGCATGTCCGTGGGCCAGGACTGCATGACCATCAAGCCTCGCGGCGTCATGGAGTTCAGTCTCAAGGTGGCCCAGAAGAAGGACAAGGAAAAACTCTCGCTGGAAATCGAGTGGACCCGCGCCGAGGACGTCAGCCTGAAGGTGGGCGGCTCCGAAGCCTAGGAGCCTTCACGCGCAGCATTCGCCGGGACAGCCCCTCCGGGGGCTGTTCCCTATTGGATGGCCTGCCTGGCCTCGGCCAGGGCGTGCTCGCCCTTGGAGGAGATCACGAAGCCCTTGAAGGTCTGCTCGCCGTCTGCCTTGAGGCGCACCTTGAGGATGTAGCCCCTGTGCAGCAGGTCTTCGAAGTCGGTGGGGTTGTAGTGGCGGGCCTTTTTCTCCGGCATCATGCGCCGGTAGCGCGGCATGCGGCAGAAGTGGTGCAGATCCTCCAGGATGAGCAGGTGCTCGTAGGCCAGCTCGGTCCCGGTGATCTGGGCGGGCATCTCGGCGTTGCGCACCTGCTGGTCCAACAGGCGCTGCCCCTTGACGGTGAGGCGCAGCCCTTTGAGCTCCTTGCCGCAGTCGAAGGTGAACTTGGCCCAGTCCAGCAGACCCTGGTCCACCAGGGCGCTCACGTCCTCGTCGCGGAAGAGGCAGGCGTGCTTGCGGGGCATGACCCCCTGATATTTCTCGATTTGCTGGAACTGTTCAACGGCCTTGAGGATGGTCGAGTGCTGTTGCGTGAGCAGCATGGTGCGTCCTATGGTTTCGCGGCGTGCGGCGTATTGGGCGGCCCCGTCGATCTGACAATATAGTGACGTTCGGAAAGCCTGTAAACCACATGCGGCGGATTTGCCCGCAGGTTTTCACCGGGGGGAGCCGCTTTCTCCCTTTTTCAATCTTTACAGGACATGGCGCGCGGGGTATGGGTGGTGGCGTTTGTGACGGGGCGAACAAGCATTATCACCTCTTGCCGCATACCAGGGCAACAATGAACACAGTCGAGACACTCCTGGCTGCGAACCGGGAGTCAATTGTCCAGCGGTGGCAGCACCTGATTCTGGACACATATCCGCCGGAGACGGCCAAGCTCTGGAAAAAGAGCTCGGACCCGTATCACAATCCTGTGGGCGCTCGGATCCGTGAGACGGCCGAGGCCGTGGTGGACTATCTGGCCTCCGGCGGCGACAAGGCCGCGCTCGAGCCCGTGCTCGACCGCCTGGACGAGCTGGTGCGCGTGCGCGCCGTGCAGAACTTCGCGCCTTCACAGGCGGCTGGGTTCCTGTTCCTTCTCAAGAAGATCCTGCGGGAGGGCTTCTGGCAGGACTTCAGCGAGGCGAACGCCTGGGACCAGCTGCTGGCCATGGAAACCCGCATCGACGGGCTGGCGCTCGCCAGCCTTGATCTCTACGCGAAATGCCGCGAAAAGCTCCATGAAATCAAATACAAGGATCTTGAGCGGTCGCAGGTTCAACTCCTTAAACGCGCCCAACTGATCGTGGGCATCGGCGAGGGCGAGTCGGCCGATTAGGCCGGCTGGGCAAAAAGGTTCAACGCGAGGTGGAGGGTACATGGCTGGACTCGTAACCGCATTTCTGGCCGTCGTGGCGTTGGCTGCGGTGGCGGCCCTTGGGGCCGGGGCGGGCATGGCGAACGTGTTTGGGATCGCCGTCCCGTATGTGGCCGTCGCGATTTTCGTGGCGGGATTCATTAAAAAGGTGATCGGCTGGGCTTCCACGCCCCAGCCCTTCTCCATCGCCACCACTGGCGGCCAGCAGCAATCGCTGCCCTGGATCAAACAGTCGAAGTTCGACAACCCCTCCACCCCGTTCCAGACGGTCGTGCGCATGGCCCTGGAAGTGCTCTGCTTCAGGAGCCTCTTCCGCAACACCAAGCTGGACAACCGCGCCTCCGAAGGCCGGGTGGGCTACGGCTCGGACAAGTCCCTGTGGCTGTTCTCGCTGATGTTCCACTACAGCTTCCTGATCGTGCTCTTCAGGCACATGCGCTTCTTCCTGGAGCCCGTGCCCATGGTGGTCACCGGCGTGGAGT
This sequence comes from Fundidesulfovibrio agrisoli, assembly GCF_022808715.1. Classification (GTDB taxonomy): domain Bacteria; phylum Desulfobacterota; class Desulfovibrionia; order Desulfovibrionales; family Desulfovibrionaceae; genus Fundidesulfovibrio; species Fundidesulfovibrio agrisoli. The sequence continues at coordinate 54,151 of NZ_JAKZKX010000012.1, read as the reverse complement.
TCGTCGACTCCATCCTGCAGATCGCGGCCCCCACCCTCTATCTGACCGACGTGTTCTTCGTGGTGGGCGTCTCCTTCCTGCTGGCCAGGCGCATCTGGGACCCCAAGGTCAGCTACATCTCCCTGGTTTCCGACTACTTCCCCCTGTTCCTCATCCTGGCCATCGCCCTGTCCGGCATCTACATGCGCTACTTCGCCAAGGTGGACGTGATCGCCATCAAGCAGCTGGCCATCGGGCTGGTGAGCTTCAAGCCGGTGATTCCGCCGAACATCGATTGGTCGTTCTACATGCACTTCTTCCTGGTGTGCGTGCTGTGGGCCTACTTCCCCTTCTCCAAGCTCATGCACCTGGGCGGCGTCTTCCTGAGCCCCACCCGGAACCTGCCCAACAACACCCGCATGGTCCGCTACATCAACCCCTGGAACGATCCCTCCATCAAGCCGCACAGCTACGCGGACTACGAGGACGACTTCCGCGAGAAGATGATCGAGGCCGGCCTGCCGGTGGACAAGGAAGCCTAAACCGCCCGGGGCTGGGCGTATTTCCACAAGGGAGATCGTATGTCGAAGATGGCGCCGCCTGAAGAAGTAATGAAAGTCGACTATTCCACGCCGGCCGAGTCGTGGATGGACGTCAAGCCTGAGTTCAAGCTCGGAAACTACTCTTACCCCGGCAAGCCGGATGTGCTCAAATATCTGGGCCTTCCCAACCCCAGGGAATGGAACCCCGTCGAAGAGGATTGGAAGCTTCCGCCCGACTGGCGTGAAATCGTCCGGGACGGCTTCCGCGAGCTTCTGAAGAAGTACCGCTCGCTCAAGGTGTTCATGGACGTGTGCGTGCGCTGCGGCGCCTGCGCCGACAAGTGCCACTTCTACATCGGCTCCGGCGACCCCAAGAACATGCCGGTGCTGCGCGCCGAACTGCTGCGCTCCATCTACCGCGGCGAGTTCACCGTGGCCGCCAAGATCCTGGGCAAGCTCTCCGGTTCGCGCAAGCTGGAAGAAGACGTGATCAAAGAATGGTTCATGTACTTCTACCAGTGCACCCAGTGCCGCCGCTGCTCGCTGTACTGCCCCTACGGCATCGACACCGCCGAGATCACCTTCCTGGCGCGCGACCTGATGAACCGCATCGGCGTGAACATCAACTGGATCCTCGAACCGGTGGCCAACTGCAACCGCACCGGCAACCACCTGGGCATCCAGCCCCACGCCTTCAAGGACATGATGGACTTCCTGGTGGACGACATCGAGACCATCACCGGTCGCCGCGTCGAGCCCACCTTCCACCGCAAGGGCGCCGAGATCCTGTTCATCACGCCCTCCGGCGACATCTTCGCCGAGCCCGGCATCTACACCTTCATGGGCTACCTGCTGCTCTTCGACTACCTGGACCTGGACGTGACCTGGTCCACGTATGCCTCGGAGGGCGGCAACTTCGGCTCCTTCACCAACGACAAGTGGATGAAGAAGTTGAACGCCAAGATGTACCACGAGGCCAAGCGCCTGGGCGTCAAGTACATCATCGGCGGCGAGTGCGGCCACATGTGGCGCGTGCTCAACCAGTTCATGGACACCATGAACGGCCCCGCCGACTTCCTGGAAGTGCCCAAGAGCCCCATCACCGGCACGGTGTTCAACAACGCCAAGTCCACCAAGATGATCCACCTGGTGGAGTTCACCGCCGACCTCATCAAGAACGGCAAGCTCAAGCTGGACAAGAGCCGCAACGCAGGCATCACCGCCACCTGGCACGACTCCTGTAACACCTCGCGCGGCATGGGCTTCTTCGACGAGCCCCGCTACGTGCTCGAGAACGTGGTGGAGAAGTTCGTGGACATGCCCGCCCAGACCATCCGCGAGCAGACCTTCTGCTGCGGCGGCGGCGCTGGCCTGAACAACGGCGAGTTCACCGAAATGCGCCTGCGCGGCGGCCTGCCCCGCGGCAACGCCCTGCGCTACGTGCAGGAGAAGTTCGGCGTGAACACCATGAGCTGCATCTGCGCCATCGACCGCGCCACGCTGCCCGGCCTGGCCGATTACTGGGCTCCCGGCGTCAAGGTCACCGGCCTGCACGAGCTGGTTGGCAACGCCCTCGTCTTCGAAGGCGAGGAGGAGCGTACCATGAACCTGCGCCAGGAAGACCTGCCCGGTGTCGAAGGTTCCGAGGAGGATGAATAATGTACAACGGTAAATACATCATCCCGGGCCTGATTATCTTCCTGGCCCTGGTGCTTTTCCCCTTCATCAAGGGCGCCGGGCTCGGCCCCCTCAAGGTGGAGACCGAGAAGCCCAAGAACTCCAAAGAGTGCGTCCTCAAGACCGAGAAGATGCGCGACGTGCACATGGTTCTGCTGAACGAATGGCGCGACGACGTGATCCGCAACGGCAAGAGGGTCTACACCAACGAGTCCGGCAAGCAGTTCAACATGAGCCTCACCAACACTTGCATGGGCTGCCACGAGAACAAGGACAAGTTCTGCGACAAGTGCCACGTCGAGGTGGGCGTGAACCCCTACTGCTGGAACTGCCACAACACCTCGCCGCTGAAGAAAGAGGGGGAGAAATAACATGCAGCGCTCCAGACGCGACTTCCTGAAGCTGGCCGGCGTTTCGGCCCTGGGGCTTTCGGCCGGAACTCTGGGATTCCTCGGCGAGGGAGCCCAGGCAGCCGACGCCCTCCCCTCCGCCGCGGACTTCGCCAAGCCCGCCAAGGCCAAACAGTGGGGCATGGTCATCGACACCGCCAAGTTCGACGACGCCCTGTTCAAGAAATGCATCGACGCTTGCCACGACAACCACAACGTCCCCAAGATCGAAGGCAAGCAGGAGATCAAGTGGATCTGGACCGAGGACTTCGAGGGTTCCTTCCCCACGGAGCGCCCGGCCTTCCTGGCCGAAGCCCAGGAGCACCGCAAGTACCTGCTGCTGTGCAACCACTGCGCGAACCCGGCCTGCACCCGCGTGTGCCCCACCAAGGCCACCTTCAAGAACGATGAAGGCCTGGTCATCATGGACTACCACCGCTGCATCGGCTGCCGCTACTGCATGGCCGGCTGCCCCTACGGCGCCCGCAGCTTCAACTTCCGCGACCCCGGCGAGTTCATCGCCAAGGACAAGCTGAACCTGCAGTACCCCCACCGCACCCGAGGCGTGGTGGAGAAGTGCACCTTCTGCGTGGAGAAGCTGGCCCAGGGCAAGTTGCCCCTGTGCGTCGAGGCCTCCGGCGGAGCCATGGTCTTCGGCGACCTTGAGGACCCCAAGTCCGAGGTCAGGAAGGTGTTGAAAGAGAAGTACGCCATCCGGCGCAAACCCGACGCCGGCACCGATCCCAGCGTCTTCTACATTCTCTAGGAGTGCGGCCATGATTGAAAAAGCCCTCAAAGGAAGCCCCCGCTACTTCGGTGCGCTGATGGTGTTCCTGGCCGTCATGGGCATCGGCGGCGGGTTCTACCTCATACAGCTCAACAACGGCCTGATGGTCACCGGCCTCTCCCGCGACGTGTCCTGGGGATTCTACATCGCCCAGTTCACCTACATGGTCGGCGTCGCCGCCTCCGCGGTCATGCTGGTGCTGCCGTATTACTTCCACCACTACAAAGCCTACTCCAAGATGATCATCATGGGCGAGTTCCTCGCCATCGCCGCGGTCATCATGTGCCTGGGCTTCATCGTCATCGACATTGGTCAGCCGCAGCGCATGCTCAACGTGCTGCTGAACTCCACCCCGCGTTCCGTGCTCTTCTGGGACATGGTGGTGCTCAACGGCTACCTGATCCTGAACGCCGTCATCGGCTGGACCAGCCTGATGGCCTACTGGAAACGCATGTCTCCGCCCACGTGGGTGAAGCCCCTGGTGTACACCTCCGTGGTGTGGGCCTTCTCCATCCACACGGTCACGGCCTTCCTGTACGCGGGCCTTCCGGGCCGCCACTTCTGGCTCACCGCCATCCTGGCCGCCCGCTTCCTGTCCTCGGCGTTCTGCTCCGGCCCGGCCATTCTGCTGCTGCTGACGCTGCTGGCCAAGCGCCTCACCGGGTTCGACCCCGGCAAGGAGGCCGTGAAGTCCCTCTCCACCACCATCACCTACGCCATGTGCGTGAACGTGTTCTTCTTCTTCCTGGAAGTGTTCACGGCGTTCTACTCCAACATGCCCGGCCACATGGACCCGATCCTGTTCCTGTTCTCGGGCTTCGAGGGCCACACCTACATGACCCCGTTCATGTGGACGGCCTCCTTCCTGGCCATTGGTTCGCTGGTGCTGCTGATCCCCTACAAGTGGCGCTACAACCCCGACATCCTGGTGCCCGCCCTGATCATGCTGGTCATCGGCACCTGGATCGACAAGGGCATGGGCCTCATCGCCGCCGGTTTCACCCCCAACCCCTTCGAGAGGGTCACCGAGTACCTGCCCACCGGGCCGGAGATCATGATCGCCCTCATGGTGTACGCCCTGGGCGGCTTCGTGCTGACCATCCTCTGGAAGATCGCCCTGGAAGTCCGGGCCGAGGTGGAAGGCAGCCTGTAGGCCTTCCCTCAGCAGGTTCCACCGCATTCGCAGGGGCCGTCCGCAAGGACGGCCCCTTTTTCTATGGTTGCGGGCGCCCGCGAAGCCTGGGCATCAGGCCGCCGCGATGCGGCCGTCCGGCATGTTCCGACCTGGGGCTGCGGCGTCAAATCGGTTGGCCCGGCCAAGGCGCGCCCGGCGTGGCTGGGGGGCGAAGGAGGACGGCATGGCGGGCTGATGGCCCTTGAAATCGCTCAGGACGACAAGGATATGTCCCGCGCCGAGGAGGTTGCTGCGAGCGGTCGCTCCGCCACGATACCTGGGGAGAGAGGGGAGGACGGTTCAGGAGGCAGGAGGCTGTGGACGCCGGCGGAACTCAGGCGTGAAGCCTGGCGTTGCGTCTGGCGGCGGACACGGAGCCCGCGCGGTAGGGCAGCCGAATGGTGAAACAGGACCCTTTGCCGGGGGTGGATGCTACGTCCAGGCTGCCGCCGTGGTTGCTGGTGATGATGAAATAGGAGACCGAGAGGCCGAGCCCGGTGCCTTCTCCCACGGGCTTGGTGGTGAAGAAGGGCTCGAAGACCTTGCGCCTCGTGGCCTCGTCCATGCCCGCGCCGTTGTCCTCGATGTCTATGCGGGCCACCTCGCCCTCGTGCGCAGTGCGCAGAGTGATCGTGGGGAGGGATCTGCCCATGAGCGAATGCGCGGCGTTGGTCAGCAGGTTCATGACCACCTGCTGGATCTGCGTCTTGGAGCAGGGCACCTCCGGCAGGTCCGGTTCGTATTCGCGGATGATGCGGATGTTGCGGAAGTCGAATTTCTTCTTCAGGTCGTAGTCGGTGGAGCACAGGGCCACGGTCTTGTCCAGCAGGGCGGCCAGGTCGGCGGGGGCATTGTCCGACTCGCTGCGCCTGCTGAAGTCGAGCATGCCGGTGACCACGTGGGCGGCGCGGAACCCGGCGTCCCGCACGTTGTCCAGGCTGTCCAGGATGCCGCGCAACTCCATGAAGCGGGCGATGCTCTCGAAGGAGCACCCGGCCTCCCTGGCGGCTTCGGCGTTGACCTCGGATTCCTGCGTAAGCCTCCGGCGCATGACCTGCACGTTCTGCAGGATGCCGCTCAGGGGGTTGTTGATCTCGTGGGCCATCCCCGCGGCGAGTCCGGCCACGGAGATCATCTTCTCGGTCTGGACCATCATCTCCTGCATGCGGCGGCGCTCGGTGATGTCCGCAGCGATGAGCAGCAGGAACCCCGCCTCCTTGGCCTCCATGCGGGCCAGCGTGCAGTCCAGCCGGAGCTCCCTGCCATCGCCCTTCAGGTTCACCTCGGACCGGCGGGAGATGCCATCGGCCAGAACCCGCTCGGCCAGGTCCTCCAGGCCGCTGGTCAACCATGATTCGACATCGCGAAAGCCCCGTTTGCCCAGGGCCTCGATGTCGAGGCTGGTGATTCCCGCCAGCACGGGGTTGGCCCGGACGCAACGCCCGGTGTAGCCGTCGAACACGCCGATTGCCACCGGAGAGTAGGTGAAGATGCTCTCGTTGAAGGCCAGGGCCTCCCGGAGGGAGTCCTCGATGTGCTTGCGGGCCGTTATGTCCTGGATGATGCCGAACACCATGCGGCTGGCCGGGTCGTAGTTGGCCATGGAATGGATATCCAGGATGGCGCCGTCCTCGGGGCGCTGGATCTTGAACTCGACATTGTACGGTTCGCCGTTGGAGACAAGGGCGAGCATCGCGTTGTCGAGCATGGTGCGGTATTCGGGCAAGGGCAGGCTCTGCACGGCCTCCAGGGTCATTTCGCCTGTCGTCATGCCGTAGATTTTCCGCGCGCCCTCGGAAGACGTCACGATGCGGGTGGTGAGGTCGATCTCCCAGTTGCCGGTCCCGGCCACCAGTTCGGCCCGGCGCAGCCTGGCGGCGCTGTCGTTGAGGGATCTTTCGGCCTGCTTGCGCGTGGAGATGTCCCTGAAGATGCCCTCGATGCCGGCCACGGCCCCGGTGCAGTCGCGGAAGAGCTTGCTGCTGGTCGAGACCACGACCGGGATGCCGTCGCTGCGCAGGAGGCTGACCTCGTAATCGCGTACTTCGCCCTGCCGGTTGATGAGCTCCATGAAGGCCTCGCGCTGTTCGGGGTGTTCCCAGAAACCCGCGTTGGACCTCCCGAGCAGTTGATCCAGCGAGTCGTAGCGGAGCAGCGGCAGCACGGAGGGGCTGAGCATTATCAGGTTCCCGGCGGCGTCGGTGCGGTAGTAGACGTCGGGGATGTTCTCGATCACGGAGCGATAGCGCGATTCGCTCTCGGCCAGGGCCGCGGCCTGGACGGAGTGCTGCTTTTCGAAGCGTCTCAGCAGCAGCCAGAGCATGCCGGCGATGACGACGACGTAGAACCAGCCCTTGAGCGTGCTCACCCAGCGGAGAACGTCGGGCGAGTCCGTAAAGAGCGTCGCGGCGGCCTTGTCGGAAAAGAATATCCACAACGCGCTAGCGATGGCGTAGACGGAGATTATTCCGAGCGGCTTCAACCTGGGCATGGAATCTCCATGGACGGGGCGGGCGTGAATACTTCTCATTATCCACTATTGTCATAGCCGCGTCCAGCGTTGAGGAGCGATAGAGATGCGGGACACGAAGAAAAAATTTCCGGGAGAGATACTCCCCGGCTTGGCCCGCGGGGATTCGGACGGCCGAGTCCCGCCCGTCAGGCGCACACGGCGGCAAGGTGAATCCGAAGGGGGATCAATCGTCCTCGATCAGCTCCCGCCCTTCGCCCGGGTAGACGCGCCGGTCATCTTCGGGGATGGGGTCGGCCTGAGGCCAGAACCCGGGCCGGGGCTCGCTGCCCTCCAGGCCGCAGGGCGGGCGGTGCGAATCAGCCATGCGCGGCCGCGCGCGCAGATCCACCCCGGGCACGGGCCAGCTGAACTCGATGGCCACGTTGTTGGGGTCGAAGCTGTAGAGCGAGAGGATGAACCCGTGGTCGAGCACCTCGGAGGCCCAGAACCCGGCCGCCTCCAGTTTCGCCTTGAGTTCGAAGAGGTCGTCTTTTTCCGCCACGGCGATGCTCACGTGGTCGAAGCCGAAGGGGCCTTTGACGGGCACCCCGTGGTCCTTGCCGGGCAGGGGCTCCACCTGGGGCCACTCGAAAAAGGCCACCATGTCGCGCTCGGAGATCTCCAGGAAGTACTGGCGGTAGCCCTCACGGCCCAGGCCGGCCACCAGGCGCATGCCCAGCAGGTCGCGCCAGAAGCGGATGGTGGCTTCCATGTCCCCGGTGGCCAGGGCGAGGTGGTTGATCCCGGTATAGCGCGGCATGACGGTCCTGGCGTCGCGCCCCGCGAGGCATGGGCATGTCCCGCGGGGGCGCGGCGATAATTTCAGAGCGTTGTTTCCGGATGGCTCCGCTGGCCTGCGGCCGTCGGCGCTACAGGCCGGACAGCCCCAGGGCGGCGGGGTAGAGCTGGCCGCTGAAGCAGACCTCGGCCGCTCCGCGCAGGTACACGTCGCCCCCGGCCAAGCTCACGCCCAGCACCTCGCCGCCGGTGGTGGTGACCTCCACCTCGGGGCCGGTGAGGCCCAGGCTGTGGGCGATCACGGCCGAGGCGCAGGCCCCGGTGCCGCAGGCGTAGGTCTCGTCCTCCACGCCGCGCTCGTAAGTGCGCAGCAGCAGGTGGCCGGAATCCTTCACCTGGACGAAGTTGGCGTTGGTGCCCTTGGGGGCGAAGGCCTCGTGGAAGCGCACGGCGTTGCCCAGGCGCTTCACGTCCGTCAGGGAGACGTCCTGCTGGAAGACCACCGCGTGGGGCACGCCGGTGTTCACGAAATGCACGGTGAGCTTCTGGCCCGCCGCTTCCAGATCCTGGCCGGGGCGCAGGTCCGTGGCGGGGGTCAGGCGCACCTTCACCTGGCCGTTGTCCAGCACCTCGCAGGCCACCGGCCCGGCGTCGGTGCTCAGCACGAAGCTCTTCCCCGCCAGGCCCAACAGGCTCGCCAGCTTGCTGGCGCAGCGCGCGCCGTTGCCGCACATCTCCGCGCGGGAGCCGTCGGCGTTGTAGAAGTGCCAGAGCACGTCGGCGCCGGACCCGGCCGGGGCCTGCTCCAGGAAGATCAGGCCGTCCGCGCCCACGCCGAAGCACTTGCGGCAGACCTTGATGGCCCACTCGCGCATGTGCTCCACGGGGAGGCGCAGCTCCCTGTTGTCGATGATTACGAAGTCGTTGCCGCAGCCCTGCATCTTATGGAAAGCGACGCCCTTGCCCAGGGCGGAGACGGTGCACATGAGACACTCCTTGGCGTTGTCGATGCCCCAGCCTAGCAAAGAGCCGCCCCGCAGGGAAGCGGCTCTTCCGGCACGGGTTTGGCAAACATCCCCGCGATCCGCCAGGATCGGAAAATATTGCCGGGGTGCGCCCCGGCGGGGAGTGAGCCATGGATGCCGTCACATCGTCCACGTCCAGCGATATGAGCTCTATTTTTCAGAGCATGATCCAGAAGCGCAAGCACAAGCAGGAAGAGCGCATCGCCAAGGGCCTGGCCTCCGGCAAGCTGACCACCGACCAGGCCAGCCAGTTGGAGAGCCTGGAGGACCAGACCGACCAGATGACCCAGCAGGCCCTTGCCGACGGCCAGATCAGCAACGAGGAGTTCAAGTCCATCATGGACTCCTACAAGTCCAACGGCCGCCAGATCTACCAGACGATCCACCCCGACCAGGCCCAGAACGACTGCCAGGGATGCGCCCAGACCGGTTCGACCGCCACCGGCCAGACCTCCACGCAGTCCGCTACGCAGTCCGCCGCGCAGGCCACGGACCCCTCGGCCCAGGCCGCCCAGGACGCTGCCTCCGTGGCGGATCAGTTCTACAAGAACCTGCAGACCCTGGCCCAGAACATCATGACCTCGCGGGAATCCAGGCTGGACGCCCGCCTGCAGGCCGGCCAGACCTCGGGCAAGTACAGCGCCGACCAGTTGGCCCAGCTGCAGCAGCTCCAGACCCAGGCCTCCCAGTCCGTGACCGGGGCCAGCTCTGACGGCACCATCACCGCCATGGAGTTCCTGCAGACCATGCAGGCCCAGAACGCCTTCAGCCGCACGCTGCGCAGCTTCAACCAGGGGGGCGCACAGCCTGCCGCGGCGGCGGCCGCCGCCACGACCAATGCCGCCAGCGCCGCGTACAAGCCGGTGAGCGTGAGCGTGTAGCGGGCCGCGCGCCTGGCGTGCGCGGCGTTCGGGGGGGCGCAGGGGGCTGCGCCCGGTTGGTCCCCAAGGTGGCAATATGTGAGAGATGGCCGGGCGCGAGCCGGCCAAAGGGCAGCCATGCAGTCCGTTACGAATTCTTCTTCCGCCTCGAAGCAGAGCGCCGCCTATCTGGCGGACATCGCGGACCAGCGAAAGAAGCTGGAAGAGAGCATCGAGGCCGCCGGCAAGTCGGGGGAGCTCTCCGATGCGGAGCGCGCCGCGCTGGTCAAGATGTCCAAGGCCACGGACGCCCTGCTTGAGCGCTACACGGCCGACGGCAGGCTGAGCAGCGCCGAGTACAAGCGGGTGCTCCAGAGCACGCAGAGCGAGAAGGCCGCGCTGGAGAAGATGATTCCGGCCGCCAACTCAAAGCCCGCCAAGACCAAAAGCCAGGACAAGGCTGTGGCGAACCAGGGCCGTACCGTCTCCGCCATGCAGAGCGGACAGGCCATGGTGGAAGGCGTGCTCAAGTCGGTGAAGTCCTACGGGAGCATGACGGCCGACCAGCTCAAGAACCTGGATGCCCTGGCGGCCAAGGGGCGCTCGCTGCTGACCGACGCCATGAAGGACGGCGTGATGACCCGCGCCGAGTACGCGAAGATCACGGACGCCCAGAGCGCCGTGAACAGGCAGATCAGGCAGTACCAGAGCCTGCCGAAACAGGCCCCGGCAACATCGGCCCAGGCCGAAGCCCAGGGCTTGGACGTGACGGTCTGATCCGCTGACGCGCCGTCCGTCACCGCCCCGCTACGCGCCGCGCCGGTCCAGCACGCGGCGGCTCTTGCCGCCTTCCTCCTGGTTCAGGGAGCCGTGCTCGGTCATGCGCACCTCGAACCCGACCCCGAGCCCCGAGGTCAGGCGCTTCTTCACCGTATCCAGAAAGCGCTGCTGGTCGGCCATGCGGTCGAACACGAAGTTCTCGTCCACTTCCAGTTCCACGGTGGCGCGGTCCAGGCCGCCCTCGCTTTCCAGCACCACGCGCCACTGGGGCGTGGTGCCCTCGATCTCCAGCAGGATGGACTCGATCTGCCCCGGGAACACGTTCACGCCCCGCAGGATGAGCATGTCGTCCACGCGGCCGCTGACCCTGGCCATGCGCGCCAGCGTCCTGCCGCAGGGGCAGGCCCCGGGCAGCAGGCGGGTGCGGTCCCCGGTGCGGAAGCGGATCAGGGGAAAGGCCTCCTTGGACAGGGTGGTGATGACCAGCTCGCCTTCCTCGCCCTCGGCCACGGGTTCGCCGGTTGCCGGGTCCACCACCTCCACCAGGAAGTGGTCCTCGCTTATGTGCAGGCCGTTTCGTTCCAGGCATTCGCCAGCCACGCCCGGCCCCATGACCTCGCTCACGCCGTAGTTGTCCGTGGCGGTCAACTTGAGCCTGTCCTCGATCTGGGCCCTGGCCGCCTCGGACCAGCTCTCCGCGCCGAACAGGCCGTGGCGCAGGTTGAGCGCGTTGGCGTTGACGCCCATCTCCTCCATGACGCGGGCCAGATGCAGGGCGTAGCCGGGCGTGCAGACCAGCACGGAGGTCTTGAAATCCTGCATGATGGCGATCTGGCGGCGGGTGTTGCCGCTGGAGGCCGGAACAAGGGCCGCGCCCAGGGCTTCGGCGCCCTGCTGGAAGCCGAAGCCGCCGGTGAACAGGCCGAAATGGAAGGCGATCTGCACCACGTCCTCGCGGGTGACGCCGCCCGCCACCAGCACGCGCGCCACCAGGGAGGCCCACTTCTTCATGTCCCCCGCGGTGTAGCCCACCACGGTTGCCTTGCCCGTGGTGCCGGAGGAGGCGTGCAGGCGCACCACCTCGCGCAGGGGCACGGCGAAGAACCCATAGGGGTAGGCGTCGCGCAGCACGGCCTTGGTGGTGAAGGGGATGCGCGCAAGGTCGGAGATGCTGCGGAAGTCGTCCGGGTCGATGCCCGCCTCGGCGAAGGCCTTGCGGTAGTAGGGCACGTTGCGGGCCACGCGGGTCAGCGTGGACTGGAGACGCTCCAGCTGGAGCTGGCGCAGCTGGTCCCGCTCCATGGTTTCGTACTTTGGTTCCCAGATCATGGACGGCCTCGCTGCAAGGGGTTGGCGTCCGGGGCGGGCGGCCCGCCCCGGGGCTGGACGGGGGTAAAGGCTACTGCTTGGGCATGAACTGGCGCGTGATGGGCAGGTAGAGGTAGCTGACCTCTGCGATCTTGGTGTTGTCGTTGTAGGCCAGCTGGATGCCCACTTCACCGGCGGTGTAGTCGAAACGCTTCACGTTCACCGTGTGCTGGCGCGCCGGGCCGTAGTTGGAGTCGAAATAGGCCTTGAGCGTATTGTAGGCGCTTGGCCCCTGGGTGGAGAACATGGCCAGGCAGAACTTGTTCTGGAAGAAGCCGTAGTGCAGCTCTTTGAGGGGCAGGCCCTGGAAGGTGCGGTCGTCGGCGTAGCGCTTGTAGAGCTTGACCTCGCCGCGGTTCTCGGTGGGGGCCATGCGCTCGACCTCGGAGAGGTCCTTGCCGAAGGGGATACCTTTGAAATCGGTGACGAACTTGCCCTGGGCCAGGGCCGTGGAGGCCGCCAGGAGCATCATGAGGGCAAACAGGGCGATACGTTTCATCTGGGATCACTCCTCCCGTGATTTGTCTCTGCCGAGGTATGCGCGCTGCACGTCCCGGTTGGCAAGCAGCTCGGCGGACTGGCCCTGCAGGATGACCCTGCCGGTCTCCAGCACGTAGCCCCTGTCCGCCACGGCCAGCGCGCTCTTGGCGTTCTGCTCCACCAGCAGCACGGTGAGCCCGCGCTCCTCGCGCAGTTGCAGCACGCGCTTGAAGATGTCGCGGCAGACGGTGGGGGCCAGGCCCATGCCCGGCTCGTCCAGCAAGAGCATCTTCGGCCCGGCCATGAGCGCGCGCCCGATGGCCAGCATCTGCTGCTCCCCGCCGGAGAGCGTTCCGGCGGGCTGGCGGGCGCGTTCCCGCAGCACCGGGAACATGGCGTACACCGAGTCCAGGTCCTGGTCCAGCACGGAGCGCGGCGTCTTGCCGTGGCGCGTGTAGGAGCCCAGGAGCAGGTTGTCGGCCACGGAGAGGGGCTTGAACACCAGGCGGCGTTCCGGCACGTGGGAGAGGCCCAGGCGCACGATCTTGTCGGGGGCGAAGCGGGTCACGTCCCTGCCGTCGAAGACCACCTGCCCGGCCTCGGGGCGCAGCAGGCCCGAAATGGCGGAGAGCAGGGTGGTCTTGCCGGCGCCGTTGGCCCCGATCAGGGCCACGATCTCGCCGGCGTCCACATGCATGGAGACGCGGCGCACGGCGCGGATGCGGCCGTAGGAGATGTCCAGGTTGGTCAGGGTGAGCATCAGTCCTCGCCCAGGTAGGCGGCCACCACCTCGGGGTTGTCCTGTATCTCGCGGGGGGTCCCCTCGGCCAGGATGCGCCCGAAATTGAGCACCGTTATGCGGTCGGAGACGTCCATCACCAGCTCCATGTCGTGCTCCACCAGCACCACGCCGATGGAAAGCTCGCCGCGGATGCGCCGGATGATGGCCCCGAGCTGCTGGGTCTCCTTGTTGTTCATGCCCGCGGCGGGCTCGTCCAGCAGGAGCAGTTTGGGCTCCACGGCGATGGCCCGGGCGATCTCCAGCAGGCGCTGCTCGCCGTAGGGCAGGTCCGCCGCCGGGAGGTGCGCCTTGTGGGCCAGGCCCACGAAGTCGAGCTTCTCCCGGCAGAGGGCGGCAAGGCGCTTCTCCTCCCGCCGGAAGCGGGGGGTGCGCAGCAGGCTGTCCAGCAGAGTGTAGCCAGCGTGCAGGTGCCCGCCGGTCATCACGTTTTCCAGCACCGTCATGTTGGAGAAAATTTCCAGGTTCTGGAAGGTGCGCACCACGCCCGCTGCCGCGCGCTCGAAGATGGGGCGGCCCGAGAGGTCGGCCCCGTCCAGGCGCACGCTGCCGCCAAGGGGTGTGACGGCGCCGTTGATGACGCCCAGCAGGGTGGTCTTGCCCGCGCCGTTGGGGCCGATGACGGAGGTGATGTCCCCCGCGCGGGCGGTGAGGTCCACCTCGGTGAGGGCCTGCACGCCGCCGAAGCGCACCGAGACGCCCCGGACCGCCAGGAGCTCGGGGAGCAACTCAGCCACGGGAGTCCGCCTTGAGTCCGGGTTTCTGTCCAGGCTTTTGCCCGGGCGTGGGGTTGGCCGTCAGTTTGCGCTTGAGCCATGCGGCCAGCTTGCCCAGGCCCCCCACCAGGCCGGAGGGCATGAACATCATGCAGGCCACCAGCATGGCCCCGTAGATCAGGATGTCCATCTCCTCGAAGACGCGCAGGAACTCGGGCAGCGAGGTCAGGAAGAAGGCCCCGGCCACCGCGCCCCAGAGGCTGGCCATGCCGCCCAGCACCACCATGGTGATGAGCTGCACCGAGAAGTTGAACCCGAAGGAGGAGGGCGCCACGAAAGTCAGGTGGTGGGCGTAGAGCGTGCCCGCCACGCCCGCGTACACGGCCGAGAGCACGAACACGAAACGCTTGTGCCGGGCGATGTCCACGCCCATGGCCTGGGCGGCCTGCTCGCTGACGTGGATGGCCCGCAGGGCGCGGCCCGTGCGCGAGTCGATGATCCTGCGGGAGACGAGCGTGGCCAGCCAGAGCACCCCGGCGGCCAGGTAGTAGTAGGCCGTGTCCGAGGTGAAGGCGTAGCCCAGGAGCTTCAGCCGGGGGATGCCCACGAAGCCGGAGGGGCCGCCGGTGATGTTCACGGCCTCGTTGAACACGATGGAGACGATGATCCCGAAGCCCAGGGTGGCCATGGCCAGGTAGTTGCCCTGCAGCTTGAGCGTGGGCACCGCGATGAGCCAGGCCACCAGCGCGGACACGGCGATGCCGGCCGGCACCCCCGCCCAGACGGGCAGCCCCGCCGTGGCCGTGACGAACGCCGTGGTGTAGGCCGCCAGGCCGAAGAAGGCCGCGTGCCCCAGCGACACCTGCCCGGCGTAGCCCATGAGCAGGTTCAGCCCCATGACGATCAGGGCGTTGAAGCAGCACAGGATGAGGATGTTGATGTAGTAGTCGTTGGGCAGGGCCAGCGGGGCGGCGGCCAGCAGGCCCGCGAAGACGGCCAGTTGCAGGGAGCGGGCGGATACGGCCACGGGCTACACCCTGTCCGACTTGGGGCCGCCGAAGAGGCCCGTGGGTTTGACGAAGAGCAGCAGGAGCAGCACGATGAAGGCGAAGGCGTCCTTGTAGGCCGAGGAGATGAACCCCGCCCCGAAGGATTCCAGCACGCCCAGGATCAGCCCGCCCGCGGCCGCGCCGAAGGGGTTGCCCAGCCCGCCCAGGATGCAGGCCGCGAAGCCCTTGAGCCCGAGCATCACGCCCACGTCGTAGGAGGTCAGGGTGATGGGGGTCAGGATGGCCCCGCCCACCGCGCCCAGAAAGCCGGACATGCCGAAGGAGAACATGGCCATGCGCTCGACCGAGATGCCCATGAGCGCGGCGGCCTTGCGCTCGCAGGCGCAGGCCAGCATGGCCTTGCCGTGGATCGTGCGCGAGAAGAACAACTTGAGCGCCCCCAGCACCAGCAGGGTGATGGCCAGCACCCAAAGGCTCTGCGGCTGCACCGAGGCCTCCAGGAAGCGCAGGGGCTTGGCCCCGGAGAAGGCGGGCAGGGCGAAGGTGTCCTTGCCCCAGATGAGCATGACGACGCCGCGCACCAGGATGGACACGCCGATGGTGATGATGACCAGGTTCACCGGCGCGGCGCGGCCCACGGGGCGTATCACGGCGCGCTCCATGAGGCAGCCCGCCAGGGCCGAGCAGAGCACCGCCGCCAGGATGGCCAGGGGCAGGGGCAGCCCGGCCTTGAGCAGCACCACGGAGAGCATGCCGCCGAGCATCACGAACTCGCCCTGGGCGAAGTTGATGATCCCGGTGGTGTTGTAGATCATGGTGAAGCCAAGGGCGGTAAGCCCGTAGGTGGCTCCCACGGTCAGACCGGAGACGAGGTATTGCGGCGCGCCGAAAAGCATGTGTGCGGTGGGGAAGGCGGCCGGGGTCGCCCCCGGCCGTCCGTTATTGCAGTATCTTCCAGTCTCCGCCCTGGATGACGACCATCTCGAAGGCGTTCTCGTCCAGGCCGTTGTGGTCCGTGGGGGTGAAGGTGAACACGCCGCCGATGCCGGGGAAGGCGGCGACCTTCTCCAGGGCGTCGCGGATGTCCTCGGGCTTGTCGGACTTGGCGGTCTCGATGGCCTTGGCCAGCAGCTTGAGCGAATCCCACCCGTGGCCGCCGAAGGTGGACACCGGGGACTTGAAGCGCTCCTGGTATCCGGCGGTGTAGGCCATGAGCAGGGCCTTCTGAGGCTGGGAGTCGGGCAGCTGGGAGGCCACGATCAGGTGCCCGGCCGGGAGCATCAGCCCCTCGGCGGATTCGCCCGCCAGCTCGATGAACTTCTTGGAGGCCACGCCGTGGCTCATGTACAGGGGGGTCTTCATGCCGAGCTGGGCGCGGTTGCGGGCCACCACGGCGGGGCCGGGGTTGGTGCCCCAGCAGATGATGGCGTCGGGCTTGGCGTCCGCGATCTTGGTCAGCTGGGCGGTCATGTCGGTGTCCTTGGGGCCGAAGACCTCGTCGGCCACCAGGGTGAAGCCCTGGGCGGGCACCAGCTCCTTGAGCACCTCGCGCCCGGCCTGGCCGAAGCCGTCGGACACGCTCAGGATGGCGATGTTCTTGTAGCCCTGGGCCTTGACGTGCTTGAGGATGCGCCCGGCGGCGTGGCGGTCCGAGGGGGCCACCTTGAACACGAAGGGGTTCACCGGGGTGACGATCTTCTCGGCAGCGGACATGGAGACCAGCGGCACCTTGGCCGCCGGGAACTTGTTCATGATGGCCAGGGTGGAGCCGGAGGTGGTGGCCCCGACAACGGCGCAGACGCCGTCCTTCTTCAGGAGCTTCTCGGCGGCCAGCACGGCCTTGTTCACGTCGGACTCGTCGTCGTAGAGCACCAGCTCCACGGGCCTGCCCAGGAGGCCGCCCTTGGCGTTGATCTCTTCCTTGACCATCTCCAGCGTGTTCTTCTCGGGTTCGCCCAGGAAGGAGGCCGGGCCGGAGACCGAGACCACCGCGCCGATCTTGATGGGATCAGCCGCGAAACCCTGCGCGGCCCAGAGCACGGCCGCCGCCACAAGACCCAGAATACGAAGCATCATGCGTCTCCCCTTGCCTGGCCGCGCGGGCTGCCCGCGCGGCGCTTCAGCCGTAACGATGATGAGTTGTCGGCGCGTCGCCGTCAGCCGAAGGACCGTCGCTCGGGCGCTCGCCCCCGCCCAAGGGGAGAGGCGGCGCCGGTGTCGTCCTGTCGGCCCCGCATCCCGCCTTTAGCGGAGCAGGACGAACTTCCCGCCCTTGATCTCGACCATGGCGAAGCTCGAGGCGTCGAGCCCGTTGTGGTCCGTGGGCGAGAAGGTGAAGGTGCCCGTGGCGCTCACGAAGCCGGAGACCTTCTCCAGGCCGTCGCGCAAGGCCTGGGGGGTGGTGTCCCCGGAGATGCGGGCGGCCTCGGCCAGCAGCGTGAGCGCGTCCCAGGCATAGCCCCCGAAAGCCGACGGGGCAACGCCGAACTTCGAAGTATAGTCGGTTATGTATCCGGTGAGAAGCGTTTTGTACGGGCCGTCGGGCATCTGGTCCGCCACGATGAGCCAGCTCGCGGGCAGCACCAGGCCCTCGGCGGCCTCCCCGGCCAGTTCGATGAACTTCTGCGAGGCCACGCCGTGGCTCATGTACAGGGGGGTCTTCATGCCGAGCTGGGCGCGGTTGCGGGCCACCACGGCCGGGCCGGGGTTGGTGCCCCAGCAGATCACGGCCTGGGCGCCCGCGCCGCCGATCTTGGTGAGCTGGGCGGTCATGTCGGTGTCTTTGGGGCCGTAGACCTCGTCGGCCACGAGCTCCATGCCCGCGGCGGGGATGAGCTCCTTGAGCACCTCGCGTCCGCTCTGGCCGTAGCCGTCGGACACGGTGACGATGGCCATCTTGGCGACGCCCGCGGCCTTGGCGTGGGCCAGGATGCCCTGCACGGCCAGACGGTCGGACTGGGGGGTCTTGAACACCCACGGGGTGACCGGATTCACGATCTTCTCCGCGGCGGACATGGAGAGCAGGGGAATCTTGGCCTCGGCGGCCTTGTTCATGATGGCCAGGGTGTTGCCGGAGATGGAGGGGCCAACGATGGCGGAGACCTGGTCCTTCTTGATGAGCTTTTCGGCGGCCAGCACGGCCTTGTTCACGTCGGACTCGTCGTCGTAGATGACGACTTCGATCTTCTTGCCGCCGATGCCGCCCTTGGCGTTGATGCGCTCCTGCAGCATGACCAGGGTGTTCTTCTCGGGTTCGCCCAGGAAGGAGGCGGGGCCGCTCGCGGAGAGCACCGCGCCGATCTTGAGGGTGTCGGAAGCCCACGCCGGAAGTAGGGAACACAGGACCAGACACAAGGCCGTGAATGCACGCCAAGCCATAGAACCAGCTCCTTAGAAGCGTTACTGGGTGGAACGGCAGGAAAAAATGACCAAAGCGTCATTTTTGCAACCGTTAGGCTACCGACAGATTCCGTGCCGGTCAAGGCGGCGGGGCTTGGTTTTCGTGAATTTCAGCCTAAATTGTATCAATTTCGGCGATTGTGTACTGAATCGGTATGAATTGTGGGGCCGCTATGCGGATTTCAGCGCCGATTTCAGCCGGGTGAGGGTGTTTCGGGCCTCAACTCCATTGACTGCCGGGCGGGAAGCACCATACTGCACCCAGCGCCGGAAACGCCGGTGTTTCACCGATTGCACGGACTTTGTATGAAATTCCCCACACCGAATCAGTCACATTTCCGCCACGGCCTCAAGACGGCGGGCGCGGCCGTGGCCGCCTACGCCGTCACCGAACTGCTGAACCTGCCACAGGGCTACTGGGCCGTGGTCAGCGTCATCGTGGTCATGCAGACCAACCTGGGCGGCTCCCTGCGCGCCGGGGTGAACCGCATCATAGGCACCGCCCTGGGCGCGGCCATGGGCGCGCTGGCCCTGGGCCTCATGGGAACCCACCCCCTGGCCCTGGGGCTGGAGATGGGCCTGTGCATCCTGGTCTGCGCCTATTTCATCCACCTGCACGAGTCCTTCCGGATGGCCGGGATGACCGCCGCCATCGTCATCCTCATGGGCAACCAGGGGCACTCCATCGCCTGGGTGGCCTTCGCGCGCTTCTTCGAGATCACGGTGGGCGTGTGCGTGGCGCTGTTCTTCACGGCCTTCGTCTGGCCGTCCCGCGCCGGGCGGCAGCTCAGGGCGGGCGTGGTGCGGGCCCTGCACGACGAGGCCGCGCTGTACTCCATCCTGCTCTCCTGCCGTCGCGGGCAGGACTGCGACCCCGGCGAGGAAGCCGCCGCCATCGCCCAGTTGGAGAAGACGCGAGAGCGCAACCACCTCCTGCTGGAGGAGGCCAAGCGCGAGCCCGCCGGGCTGGCCGTGCGCGAGCAGATCACGGTGTCGCTCTTCAACTTCACGGAGCGCATCGCCGAGCACCTGCTCTCCATGGAGCACGCCGTGCACCACGACGAACTGGAGGAACTGCACGATTTCGTGGCCAGGGATATGGACCTGCTGGCCCAGACCACCATTACGGCCATGACCCGCCTGGCCCTGGCCATCGGGGCGGACAGGCACCCCGGCCCCGTGGAGGATGTGGTGCGGGCCATCGGCGAGGCCGAGGACGCCCTCTCCCGCCTGCGCATGGAGCGGGTGCTGCCCGGCTACACCCTGGAGGTGGTGATGCGGTTCTTCAGCTATTACTACAATATGCGCGAGGTGGCCGTGGAACTGACCAGCATGGCCGGACGCGCGGCCCTGCTGGGCGAGAAATGATCCCCAGCGAATCCGCACACGAAAAAGGGGGGCCTTGGCCCCCCTTTTCTATTTGTGCTTGCCGGCCGCCGGTTGCTCGTGCGTGAGGCAGTGCAGGGTGCCGAAGCCCCAGACCAGGTCCACGGCGTGGATGCCCGTGACCGCGCGGTCCGGGAAGCACTCCGCGATGATGCCCAGGGCGGTGCGGTCCTGCGGGTCGTTGAAGGTGGGCACCAGCACGGTGCCGTTGGCGATGTAGAAGTTGGCGTAGCTGGCGGGCACGCGCACGCCGTCGAAAGAGAGCGGCTCTGGCATGGGCAGGGGCACGACCTCCAGCCTGGAGCCGTCCTCCAGGCGCACGCCCTCCAGGCGCTCCCTGTTTTCCTCCAGGATGCGGTAGTTGGCGTCGGCCGGGTCGTTCTCCCTGCACAGCAGGACCTTGTCCCGCGCCACGAAGCGGCAGAGGTCGTCCACGTGGCCGTGGGTGTCGTCGCCCGCGATGCCCCGGTCCAGCCAGATCGTCTGCGTCACGCCCAGGTGCTCGCGGAACACGGCCTCGTATTGTGCCGCGTTCATGCCCGGGTTGCGGGTCTGGGTGATGGGGTCCAGGAAACACTCCTCGGTGGTGAGCATGGCCCCCTGGCCGTTGCAGTCGATGCCGCCGCCCTCCAGCACCACGCGCCTGCCGCCCAGCTCGGGCGCAGAGCTCTCAAGGCCCAGCTCGCGGGCCACGGCCCGGGCCACCTGGGCGTCCCGCAGGTGGTTGGGGTACTTGGCCCAGCCCGTGAAGCCGAAGCATACCGCCCTGGCCTTGGCGCGCGCCGCGTCCACGGTGAAGGCCGGGAGCATGTCGCGGGTCCAGCCCCGGTCCGTGGGGATGTGGTGGAAGCGCACGTTCCTCAGGTTGGCGTCCACCTTCTCCAGCATGCGGCGGGCCTTGGCCTCCTGCGCGGCGTCGTCCACGATGACGCGCACGGTCTCGTAGCGGGCCAGCTTGCGCGTGATTTCGCCGTAGACCCAGCCGATGGGGTGGAACTTGCCGGGCCAGTCCTCCCGGTTCTTGGGCCAGGCCAGCCAGGTGGCGGCGTGGGGCTCCCACTCGGCGGGCAGGCGGAAGGCGAGGGGGGCGGACGGTGCTGCGGTCATGGAAGAGGGCCTCCGGCGGCCAAAGGGACTTCGTCCCTCTGGACTCCCGTTCCGCTTTGCATGGGCCTCGCTCGACCGTCGCGAAGCGGACTAAAGTTTTTTGGAAGGGGGGTCCGGGGGGAGAACCTTTTGTTCACAAAAGGTTTCCCCCCGTTCTTGTCTTACTCGTCGATGAATCGTTTCTCCAGCGGCCCGTAGGCGTCGATCCTGCGGTCGCGCAGGAAGGGCCAGTGGGTGCGGGTGGTGTCCACGAGCTTGGGGTCCACCTCGGCCAGCACGGTCTCTTCCTTGTTCATGGAGGCCTGGGCCAGGATGGTGCCCATGGGGCCGCAGAGGAAGCTCGATCCCCAGAACTCCAGTCCGTCGCCGCCGCACTCGGGCACCTCGTGCCCAACGCGGTTCACGGCGGCCACGTAGCAGCCGTTGGCGATGGCGTGGGCGCGCTGGATGGTGATCCAGGCGTCGCGCTGCTCCACGCCGTACTGGGCCTTTTCGGAGGGGTGCCAGCCGATGGCCGTGGGGTAGAACAGGATGTGCGAGCCGCGCAGGGCGGTCAGGCGGGCGGCCTCGGGGTACCACTGGTCCCAGCAGATGAGGGTGCCGATGGGGCCCACGGGGGTGTCGAAGCGCTTGAAGCCCAGATCCCCGGGGGCGAAGTAGAACTTCTCGTAGAAGAGCGGGTCGTCGGGGATGTGCATCTTGCGGTAGACGCCGTTGATCTCGCCGTCCGGGCCGATGACGGCCAGGGAGTTGTGGTAGAGCCCGGCGGCGCGGCGCTCGAACAGCGGGGCCACGATGGTGCACCCGGCGGCCTTGGCGGCCTTGCCGAGGGCAATGGTGGTGGGCCCGGGGATGGGCTCCGCCAAGGAGAAGAAGGCGTGGTCCTCGCTCTGGCAGAAATAGGGCGTGGCGAAGAGCTCCGGCAGGCAGATCATCTTCGCGCCTTTGGCGGCTGCTTCGGAGCAGAGCTGCGCGGCTTTCTCTATGGAGCGCCCGGGCGTGTCGGCCGGGGCCATCTGGACCAGGGCCACGGTGTAGGGCTTGTGATGGGGCATGGGAGTTCCTCGGATTTCGATGATGGAGACCGATCTTGTAGCCTGTGGGGCGGGGCTAGGCAAGGCCGAGGCGGCCCAGGCCGTCCCACACCAGCTGCGCCGCCGCCAGCCAGAGCAGCAGGCCGAGCACGCGCATGGTCCAGACGTATCCGCTGCCAGCAAGGAAGGCGGCGAAGCGCGCCGTGAGCCAGGCCAGGGCCAGGTTCACTCCGATGAGCAGGGCGTAGAACCCCAGCAGGAAGGCGGCGGCAGCCCCTGCCGAGGCCGCGTAGGCCATCAGGATGGTGGGCGCGCCCACGGTGCCCCAGAACACGATCATTTTGGGGTTCAATATGTTGGTGGCCAGCCCCTTGCGCCAGGAGCCCGCGCCCCCGCCCGGCGGGGCCAGGTTGAGCGGCCCCGAGCGCAGGCAATACCAGCCGAAGCGCAGCACCACCACGCCGCCCGCCAGCGAAACCAGCCCCATGAGCCATTTCTGGCCGGAGAATGCCTCCAGCACCAGGATGCACAAGGCCATCACGGGCAGGTCCGTGAACAGGGGGGCCAGGGCGACCTTGGCTCCCTCGCGCGGGCCGTGGGTGATGGTTTGGGCGCAGATGAGCATCTGGAGCGGCCCCGGGGTCAGTCCGGCGGCCAGTCCCAGCGTCAGGCCCGTGAGCAGGAATGAGGCGGCGTCGTTCAAGGCTGTTTCCTCCAGAAAGCGGAGGTGCTAGAGAACCCAGGAAGAAGTCCTTGTCAAGAACGGGAGCATCCATGACCACGAAGCCGCTCGACATGACGGAGGAGCTGGTGGCCTATGTGCGGGCCATGCAGACCAAGGAACCCGAAATCCTGGCCCGCCTGGCCGAGGAGACCTCGAAGGACGTCAAGGCCCACATGCGCCTCGGCTGGGAGCAGGGCCGCTTCCTGATGCTGCTGGCCCGGCTGACCCAGGCCAGGCGCACCCTGGAGATCGGGGTCTACACCGGCTATTCCGCCCTGTGCGTGGCCCTGGCCCTGCCGCCCGATGGGCGCATCACCGCCTGCGACGTCTCCGTGCCCTGGACCGACGTGGCCCGTCGCTACTGGCGCGAGGCCGGTGTGGAGCAGAAGGTCGACCTGCGCATCGCCCCGGCGCTGGACACCCTGGAGAGCCTGCTGGACGCCGGGCTGGCCGGAACCTACGACATGGCCTTCATCGACGCGGACAAGGGCAACTACCAGAACTATTTCGACAAGTGCCTGGCCCTGGTGCGCCCCGGCGGCGTGGTCGCGGTGGACAACACCCTCTGGTACGGCCGCGTGGTGGACCCGGACAACAACGACCCGGAAACCCTGGCCATCCGCGCCTTCAACGAGCGCATGCGCAACGACAGGCGCGTGGACGCCTGCCTCACCGCCATCGGCGACGGCATGACCCTGGCGGTGAAGCTGGGGTAAGGGGCGTCTGTCGTCCAAAGGCAGATGACGGAGGGAGAAGGTGGAGGGGAGGCCTCCGGCGGCCAAAGGGATTTCATCCCTTTGGAATCCCTTATTGCTTCGCGGGGCGAGCGGGAAATGCCGGGTTCCAGGGAGGTGCCGGGTGCGGATGGACGGGCCGCTGCCTACTTTTTCAGGCCCTCAGGCAATGGCGATCCCGCGCGGCTGAGAACTGCCCTGGCCAGGCCCGTCCATGCGCCGTCCGGCTCCCAGACGGAGAGCACCTCTTCCCAGGCGGCGTCCGGGGAGAGGCCTTCCTCCAGCACGCGGTAGAGCGCCACGAACAGGGATGCGCGCCAGTTCTTGGCGCAGTGCACCAGTGTTTTGGTTTGCCTGCGGGGGGCCAGCCAGGCCCGGAAGGCCTCGAAATCCTGGAGGGTGGGGGCGTCCCAGGCCACGGGCAGCCAGGTGAAGCCCATCCCGGCCCCGGCGCACAGCTCCGCCTCGTCGGGCAGGTGCCCGGTGGAGGCCGCCGTGGCCAGGTTGATCACTTCCTTGAAGCCGCCGGCCCCCAGGGCGGCGAAATCCTCCGCGCGGGGCTGCCCCGCGCAGGAGAGCAGGGCGTCCACCTCGACATAGTTGAGGATCTCGTCGACGTTGCCCATCGCTACTTCCCGGCGGCGGCCAGCTTGGACAGGTCCAGTTGCTCGGCGACCTTCTTGAGCAGATCCACGTCCGTGGTCCCGGAGGAGTGCACGGTCACCGCGAAGCGCGGCGGCACCATGAGCACCAGGTCGGCCTCGTTCTCCTTGGGGTAGGTGTACACCGCGCCCTTGAAGCCCTTCAGGGTCAGGGGCTTCACGGTCTGCTCGGGGCTTTCCATCTCGACCTGGCTCACCGCGCCCATGGCCGCGCCCATGGCCGGGCCGCCGTCGAACACGGCCACCTCGATGCGGCTCTCGCCCTTGGTGAACTCCTGGGTGGCCTCGCTGGCCTCCAGCGGCGAGCGCACGGTCTGGCCGGTGGGTTCGCCGGGGGTCCAGCCGGGCAGGCTGACCGTGAGCATGGAGATGAGCTGCTTGTAGTGGACTGGCTCGGCCTGAACCGCTGAAGCGGCCAGGATCGTGAAGCAGAAGAGCGTGACGGAAAGGGCGCGCATGCGCATGGTTGCCTCCGGGGCTTCGGTGTTGGACGTGTTTCCCAGATACCGGCCGTTTTGACAACAGCGCACACGCCGCGCCGGGCGCCGCGCAGTCGGCGCGGTGGTTCACGGTTGCGCCGCGCGGGTGTTTTGGCCTAGGAGGGGGTATGGTTACTGCCAGCGCATCCCATTGCCGGGCCACGGTCCTGGCGGCGGACATCGGCGGCACCAGCGGCCGGTTCGCCCTTTTCACCATCGGCGGGGAATCCCTGGCCATGGCCGCCCGCGTGGAGCTGCCCAGCGCCGCGGCAGGCGGGTTCGAGGCCCTGATCCGCTCCGCGCTGGACGGCCTCGCCCCCCTGGGGCGGGACCTCCCCGCGCCCGCGGCGGCGGTGCTGGCCGTTGCGGGGCCGGTGCGGCAGGGGCGCTCCTGCGTGCCGCCCAACATCCCCTACCTCCTGGACCTCGACCAGCTCTCCCCGGAGCTGCTGCCCCAGGCGAGCCAATTGGTGAACGACTTCACCGCCCAGGCCCACGGCTGCCGACACCTGGGCGTGGAGCAGTCCGACCCGGTGCTGCCAGGGGCCGTGGACACCGCCGAGACGCAGGCCGTGATCGGCCCAGGCACCGGCCTGGGCAAGGCGACCTTGATCCCGGACGGGCGGGGCGGTTTCGTGGTGGGGGGCTCGGAGGGCGGCCACGCGGCCTTCCCGTTCAACGCCGGGGAGGAACGGCTGTTCCAGGATTTCGTGCTCAGGCTCACGGGCGAGCCTTACGTCCGCTGGGAGACGGTCGTCTCCGGGTCGGGCTTGGCGCTGCTTCACCGCTACCTTACGGGCGAAAATCTCGCCCCGGCCCAGGTGGCCGCCTCCTTGAGCGCGGCGGACGCCACCACCGAGTGGTTCGCCCGCTTCCTGGGCCGGGCCTGTAGGGACTACGTGCTGGAAGTGGTGGCCCGGGGCGGGGTGTACGTGTCTGGCGGCGTGGCGGCCAAAAATCCGCTGTTTCTGACCCACTGGGCCTTCGAGAGGGAATTCCGCGCCAGCCACACCCACCCGGAGCTCATGGCCGGGGTGGGCGTGCGCCTCGTGCGGGACCAGAACGTGGGCCTCTGGGGCGCGGCGTCGCTGGCCCGCCAGCTTGCGGAAGCCGCGCCTAGCGGTTGTTGAGGTAGCGCCCCAGGCGCGCCAGGCCTTCCTCGATGTTCTCCACCGAATTGGCGTAGCTGAAACGCAGGTATCCCTCCGCGCCGGGGCCGAAGTCGATGCCCGGGGTCACGCCCACGTGGGCCTTCTCCAGGATGTCGCGGGCCAGGGCCAGGCTGTCCTGCCCGATGTGCCTGGCGTCGGCCAGCACGTAGAACGCGCCCGTCGGCTCCACCGGGGCCTTGAGCCCCAGTTTGGCCAGCCCGTCGAGCATCACCCTGCGCCGCTTGCCGTACTCGGCCACCATGGCCGCCACATGCTGCCCGCACTCCTCAAGGGCCGCGATGCCCGCCCACTGCGCCACGGAAGACGCGCTGATGAAGAAGTTCTGTTGCAGCCGCTGCAGGGCGGGCATGTACTTTTTGGGCGCGATGACCCAGCCCAGCCGCCAGCCGGTCATGGCCCAGAGCTTCGAGAACCCGTTGAGCACGAAGCAGTTGTCCGTGAACTCCAGGGCGCTGGCGGCCCGGCCTTCGTAGGTCAGGCCGTGGTAGATCTCGTCCGATACCAGCAGCGCGCCGCTCTCGCAGATGGCCTTGAGGTCCGCGTCGGGGATCACGGTGCCCGCCGGGTTCGCAGGCGAGTTGATGACCACCGCGCGGGGCGAGTCCGCCAGGCAGGGGGCCAGGCTGGCGGGGGTGAACTGGAAGCCGTCCTCGGCGCGGGTGTCGGCGCGGCGCACCCTGCCCCCGGCGAAGGTGATGAAGTTTGGGTAGCAGGCATAGTGCGGGTTGGCCAGGAGCACCTCGTCGCCGGGGTGGATCAGGGCCGAGAAGGTGAGCAGCATGGCCGGGGAGGTGCCTGGCGTCAGCAGGACCTGGTCCGGGTGGACGTTCACCCCGTAGGTGCGCTCGTAATAGGCGCAGATGGACTCCCGCAGCGCGGGCAGGCCAAGGGAATGCGTGTAGTGGGTGTGCCCGTCGCGCACGGCCTTGGCCGCGGCCTCCTTGACCGGTTCCGGGGTGTCGAAGTCAGGCTCGCCGATCTGCAGGTGGATGATGTCGTTGCCCTCGCGCTCCAAGGCGCAGGCGCGTTCCAGGATGTCCATGACCAGAAAGGATGAGATGGCTTCGCAACGTGGGTTCGGCATGGTGTTGACCGCCTGTATGTAAGAAAACTCGTATTACGCACACTTGAAGAATTGCCGGACGGCCCGGTCCGCATTTGGTCCGGGAAATCCGTACCGCCGGGATACGTCCACGCCTGAATCCGAGGCGACGTCCAACTTCCAGAAAATCCGGCCGCAAGGAGGGTGAGTCATGAACAGTCTGACGGCGGTGCGTGCTACTGCATGGCGTCCGCGTCCCTGAGCCGGGCTTGCTCCCTGGCCGAACCAGGGAACCGGTGCGCACTATCAGCAATGCGGAGCCAAGTCGACAGCCGCATGGCGGCCGCTTGGGGCGTTTCGAGCCGGGCCGGTCTTTCGAAGCGCGGGAACACCAGCTTTCATAATCCATAATCCGATGGTTTGCGCAAGCGGGATTAGACCAGAATCGCGAAATGAAGCCGTAAACGGGCGATTGCGGTACGGATTTGGAGAGTCGATCAAATGTAGTGCCCTTGGTGCGGATAGTTATTAGGGAGTACCGTTGTGCAAAGTATGCGCTGTGGTGCGCTGATGCGCGCGTAATTCAACATGTTCATGCGCGCGGCACAGGTGAGCTGTAGTGCTAATTTGTATCAGTTTGTTGTATATTGTGTGCGATTCGTTGACCGTCTCGCGATAATTTACAATACATGTGACGGAAAACTTTCTTTTGCGGATACCCCGCGCTCGATCCCAGGCGATGTACCATTTTGAACAGACCAAGGTCAGGAGGAGGGTCGTATATGAACCGTCTTGCTGCTGGGTTTGTGTTTTGTCTGGCCTTCGGCCTTCTCGCCGGGGGCTGCGCCCCGGCCAAATTCAAGGAACCGCTGGCGAACTACCAGCAAAGCGTGGCCAAATCGACGGCGGTGCTGGAGGCGTATTACCGCAACCTCAATCAGCATGCGCGCGACGCCTATCTGAATGAACGTCTTAACGATCCTACGCTCAGCGTCGTTGAAAAGGTGGGCGAGGGCAAGGACGAACAGTATACCCCGCTTGTCCATGCGGTATTCTCACCCGCCGGCATCCAGGCTCGGCTTGATGCCCTGAACGCCCTGGGGCTGCTTGCGCAACGCCTGTCCGATCTGGCGGGGAGCGACGCACCGGCACGGACGGCCGCCGGGATCAACGCCTTGGGCGCCAACATGGACAGACTCGTCGCTACGATTAATGCGGCGGCTCCCAGCGACCCTACAGTTGGGAAATACGCAGGGCCGGTCTCTCTCATTGCACAACTGGCTCAGAAGGGGCTTGAACTCGCGCGCGACAAGGATGTGGCCGATTTCATCATCAAGTCTGAACCTTCAGTGACCTCAATCCTGAACTTCCTTGAGTCGGACCTCGCCGGTCTGGGCAAGGCATACGTGGACCGCTGCGATACTGAACTTACGCAGGTCGTTATGGTCTACGAGGAGGTTCGCAGGACGAAGATGAGCCGTACCACCCGCCAGAAATACCTGGATGAGATCAATCTCGCAGCGCAACGGCTCGTTTCGGCCAGGCTCAACAGGCCGGAGTTGGTCATAGGGAGTGTGCGGAAATCCTTCGATGCCTTGGTGGCCTACGCGAAGGATTACAAGAACATCAAAACCTGGGCGCAGATGGTTGAGACCATCACAACCCAGGCGGCGTTCATCGAGCAGTTCTCGGCCCAGATCGCAGCCCTCAAGGCCGCGCCCACGAAATAGAAATCCCCGGGGAGGGAAGTCATATGTCGAAAGTGGACGACGCAATAAACGAATTGAGTGAGCTGGTTGCGAAGGCCAACGAAATGGCCCGGAATGGTTCTTACACATTTGCGGAAAGGAGACGCTTTCTTACCATTGCCACCTTGTTCCTGCATGCAGAGGAAAAGCTCGTGGCGGAGCAGTTCAATGCCTCGACTGGGGTGCTTGAAACCAGCACCAGCGAACTGAACAGAACCTGCGAGGAAATCAAGAAGCGCAACGGGCAGTACAAAGAAGTGGCGGGCCTCATCGAAAAGGTCGCCAAAGCGGTGAACCTGATCCTTCAACTGGCCGCCAAGGCTGCCACACTCTGACCCCTCCTTGCCCATACATGGGCAACACGCTATCCTCCAAGGCCGCCCAACCGGGCGGCCTTTTTCCATGTTTCGAGCGAGGAACCCGCCATGCACGAAGAATCCCTGGGCACCGTCATCCGCGACTACCTCACCGGCGAGGAGTTGGAGGAGACCTCCTACGAGATCTACCGCCAGGGCCTGGCGCGCATGCTGGTGGAGGAGCGCGGCTACCCCCGCGATTCCCTCTCCCCAAAGATAGGCGTCTGCTTCCCCGTCGACGGGCAGGACTACACCCGCATGGTGGATCTGGCCGTCCTCGGTCCGGACGGAGCGCCCCTGATGCTGGTGATCTTCTGCTCGGGCGAGCCGGGCAGCTACCTCCGCGAAGCCCTGGCCGCCGCCCGCCTGCACGTGCCCCCCGCGCCCCTGGTGCTGACCACCGACACCAAGACCGCCGTGCTGGCGGCATCCGGCACCGGCGCCGTGCTGGGCGAGGGCCTGCGGGCCATCCCCTATCACGCCGACCTGGCCGCCCTGGCCGCGGCCCATCCGGCCGCTCCCCTTGAGGAAGCCCGGGCCGAGCGCGAGCGGCGCATCCTCTTCGCCTACTCCGAGATGCTCTCCGGCGGCTGCTGCACCGGGGCCTGCAGGCCCAAACCCAGGGTCTAGGCCGCCTTCCCGCCGCGCCGCCCACTGCGGCTCATATTCGCGCCATTCCCTGGACTTCGCGGAAGAATGTGGCATAGGGGAAGGGTGGCGGCAGCCTCCCCGCGTGGCGGGTCAACCAGTCAGGCGCGCCGCCGCGCGCAACAGCGCATTCCACATGGGGACCGGACCGTGCGTCTGGCGGGCTGCGACGCTTGCAGGCCCGCTCAACGGACGGAAGCTGTCCTGGGAGGTCGCGGCCATGCGGCGAACAACGCTCTCTGCATTCATTGTCGCCTGTCTGCTGTGCGGACAGGCGTCTTCGGCCTTCAGCACGGAGGCCGCGAACGGGCTCACGCCGGAGCAGGCGCTCGGCAGGATGCTCTACAGCGAGAAGGACCTCTCGCTCAACCGCAACCAGTCCTGCCAGAGCTGCCATCACCCGGACGCGGGCTTCGCCGACCCCAAGAACGCCGCCGATCCTTTCCGGCTCCCCGTATCCGAGGGCACGAACCCCGGCATGTTCGGCGGCCGCAACGCCCCCAGCGCCGCCTATGCCGCCTACAGCCCCGGCTTCACCTGGGACCAGGCCGCGCGCCGCTACGTGGGCGGCCAATTCTGGGACGGCAGGGCCAAGACCCTGGAGGAGCAGGCGGGCGGCCCGCCCATGAACCCCGTGGAGATGGCCATGCCCGGCAAGGATGTGGTCGGGGAAAGGCTGGCCTCCAGGCCGGAGTACGTCCAGGCCTTCAAGAGCGTCTATGGCATGGACCCCGCCAAGGCATCCCCCCAGGAGGTGTTCGACAGGATGGCCCAGGCCATCGCGGCCTACGAGCGCTCGGCGGAGGTCTGCGCCTTCACCTCCAAGTTCGACGCCTGGCTGGCCGGGCAGGCCAGCCTGAACCGCATGGAGCTCATGGGCTACCGCTTCTTCCTGGGGGCCGGGTGCGCCAACTGCCATACCGCGCAGCCGGGGCGCGCGCCCGATGGCAGCTTGTCGCCGCCGGTGTTCACCGATTTCAGCTATCACAACCTGGGGCTGCCGAAAAATTTGGCCTTGCCCGGCGGCGCGTCCGCCAAGGCGGACCTGGGCCTGGGCGGCGTGGAGGCCGTCAGGGCCGCCGACCCCGAAGGGCTGCAGCGCGGCAGGTTCAAGGTGCCCACCCTGCGCAACGTGGCCAGGACTGCCCCCTACGGTCACAACGGCGTGTTCCGCACCCTGGAGGAAATAGTCTGGTTCTACAACACACGCGACATGCTCCCCCCCTGCCCCGAGGGCGGCGCGGCCTCGGCGCGCCCCTGCTGGCGCGCCCCGGAAGTGGCCGAGAACGTGAACCGCACGGATATGGGCCGCCTTGGGATGTGCCGCATGCAGGTCAGGGGCATCGTGGCCTTCCTGAACACCCTTACCGACGGCTGGATCCGCCCCGGGGCGTCCATGAGCGTGGCGTACAGGCCCTAGCCGGGCGACCCTCGCCGGGCGGCCTGACTGGGCGTCAATCGGCTTGGCTGCCTTTGCGCACGAAAAAGCCCGCCCCGGACAGGCCGGAGCGGGCTTTCGCAACTATGCGCAGGGCGGAGATTAGATGGCGTCGTCCCCGGTCTCGCCGGTGCGGATGCGCACCACCTCGTCCACGGGCGAGATGAAGATCTTGCCGTCGCCGACCTCGCCGGTCAGGGCGGCCTCGCGGGCGGCCTGGACGACCTTGGGGGCCAGCTCGTCGGAGACGACCACCTCGATCTTCACTTTGGGCACGAAATCCACCTGGTATTCGGCGCCGCGGTAGATTTCCTTGTGGCCGCGCTGGCGTCCGAAGCCCTTCACCTCACCTGCGGTCATGCCCTTCACGCCGACGGCGGTGAGGGCCTGCTTCACGTCTTCGGTCTTATAGGGGCGCGTGATGATTTCAATTTTCTTCATGGCCTGCTCCTTGCCCTGCTCGGTAGTGGGTGGCTATTCGCCGTATGCCGCTTCGTTGTGCTCCGCCACGTCCAGGCCGACACCTTCCTGATCCGGGGAGAGGCGCAGACCCATGGCCGCGTTGACGGCCTTGAGGATGACGTAGCTGACGATGAAAGCATACGCGCCCACGATGGCTATGCCAAGGGCCTGGATGCCCAATTGCGCGGGATTGCCGAAGAAAAGTCCGTCCGCTCCGGCGGGGTTGACCTGCTTGCTGGCGAAGAGGCCCGCCATGAGCGTGCCCAGCAGGCCGCCCAGTCCGTGGATGCCCACAACGTCCAGGCTGTCGTCGAAGTGCAGCTTGCTCTTGAGCACCACGGCCCAGAAGCAGCAGAGCCCGGCGGCCAGGCCGATGATGACGGCCGCGTTGGGGCCCACGAACCCGGCGGCCGGGGTGATGGTGGCCAGGCCCGCCACCGCGCCGGAGGCCGCGCCCAGGGTGGTGGGCTTGCCCTGGTAGAGCCACTCCATCACGGTCCACATGGCCATGCCCGCCATGCCGCCCAGGTGCGTGGCCACGAAGGCCGAACCCGCAACGGCGTCGGCGGCCAGGGCGCTGCCCGCGTTGAAGCCGAACCAGCCGAACCAGAGCAGGCCGGTGCCCAGCAGGGTCATGGGCAGGTTGTGCGGGAAGAACTGGCGTTTGCCGTGGTCGCGCCGGGAGCCGATGATCATCACCGAGGCCAGGGCCGCCGCGCCGCAGGTGAGGTGGACAACCAGGCCGCCCGCGAAGTCCATCACGCCCATCTCCTTGAGCCAGCCGCCGTTGCCCCAGACCCAGTGGCACACCGGGTTGTAGACCAGCACAGTCCACAGCAGGCTGAACACCACGAAGGAGCTGAAGCGCACGCGCTCGGCGAAAGCGCCGGTGATAAGCGCCGGGGTGATGACCGCGAACATGCACTGGTAGATCATGAACACGGCGTGGGGGATGGTGGGGGCGTAGTCCGGGTTGGGGGCCGCGCCCACCCCGGCCAGGCCCGCCCAGGCCAGCGTGCCGATGTAGCCGCCGCCCGCATCCGGCCCGAAGCTCATGGAGTATCCCAGGTAGACCCACTCGATGCTCACGAGCGAGATCATCACGAAGCTCTGCATGATGGTGCCCAGTACGTTCTTGCGCCGGACCATGCCGCCGTAGAACAGGGCCAGGCCCGGGGTCATCAGCAGCACCAGAGCCGCGCTGATCAATACGAATGCGGTGTCGCCCGCCTGGATCATGGGGGTCCTCCTGTTGGACAGTTGGCGCGCGAGCGGGTGATGCGCCAAAAAAACGCGCCGATCGCGCCTTCTGGCGGCTCTCTGTTTCCGGGCGGCCTGTCGGGGTCGAACGGAAGGGCTCTTGAGCCAAATTGTCTGAGTTTTCGGCGTGATGTGGCGTTACAAATTTGTTAGTTCGCCACAGGCAGAAAGGGTTATTAACAAAGTTGTACTATGGGCACAAGCGGGGGTGCGGCAAAAATCTTCAAAAATGAACATATCTCCCAGGATGTGGCCGGCGCTGTGCACTTTTGAAGCGATCCTGGCGGGATGGAACCGGTATGGGCCGAGCCCGGCCTCGAGAGGGGGGAGGGACGCCGCCGGAGGAAGGGCGGCGCATGGGGGGCGGCGACTTGCCGGAGGGCGGCCTGAAATCGGGTAAGCGGGCGGGAAGCGGCCCGGCGGCGCGCTTCCCGGACGGGGGGATGTTCAGGGCGGGTGCGTCAGGGCTTGGGACGAATTGACAGCATCGGCAGAAATGCTCGGGCGCGGGGCACACCGCCCCGTCGCCGGAAAGGCGGGGCTACTCCTCGTCGGTGGAGATGCACTCGTTGGGGCAGTAGGCGATGGCCTTGCGGATGGTCTCCGCCGGGGCCTCCTCGGCCAGTTGGACGGGGCGGTCGGTGAGGGGGTCCATCTCGAAGACCTCGGGGGCCACTTCGGCGCAGGCCCCGCAGCCGTGGCAGGGCACGAGGTTCAGGTACACGGGCTTGAGAGTCTGGTCGTCGCTCATGGCTGCTCGCTTTGCTTGTTGCCCGCCGGGGTCCGCGGCGGTAGGGAAGGGCATCGCCCCGGAAACATGTAGGATGCGGGGCAAATTTGTCAACGCGCCAGGCACCATGATCTGCAACCGATGCGGCGGGAACAACCCGGACGACGCCCTCACCTGCCGGGGCTGCGGGCACAAGCTCCAGTCCGGGGGGCACCAGCGCCATGAGCCCGATGAGGGCTCCGGGCGGCTGGAGCTGCTGGCCCCGCTCAAGGGGCCAAGCCCCGCCGCGCGGCGCAGGCGGCGGCGCTGCCTGGAGGCCTGGGCCGTGGCCTTGGTGGTGGCCGGCGTCGGGTATGCGCTGCTGGAGGCGCGCCTGGCCTGGCCGGTGTTTCCCTTGGCGGGCCTGGGGGCGGCCTTCGCCTGGCTGAGAGGCATCGGCTGGAAGGATTGAGTGGGATCAGGTTATTACGCGAAGCTATAAGGGAGTCCAGAGGGCCGAAGGCCCATTGGCCGCCGGAGGCATCCTGAAGCCTCTTCCAGCCTCTTTTCTTACTGTGTCCCGCAACACTGCACGCTCTTGGGCGCGCGGCACTCGCCCCAGGGGGCGTCCACGCT
Organism: Fundidesulfovibrio agrisoli; assembly: GCF_022808715.1. GTDB lineage: Bacteria > Desulfobacterota > Desulfovibrionia > Desulfovibrionales > Desulfovibrionaceae > Fundidesulfovibrio > Fundidesulfovibrio agrisoli. Next base: position 20,319 of record NZ_JAKZKX010000012.1, on the reverse strand, counting down.
GGCGATGATGCAGCCGGGCTGTGCGTCGAAATTCAGGCGCAGGGAGGCCATGTTGCCATGCCAGGCCTTGCTGGTGATGACCACGTCCTTGTCGAAGACCTGACAGTAGAACTCGGTGAATTTTGCCGCGTAGTGGGCGTTGAACACGTACACGTCGTCGCGCCTGCCCACGAAGCGGAACTCGTTGACATGCTTGCAGGTCAGGGCGGCCAAAGCTTCGCCCAGCACGCACCGCAGGACCATCTCCTGATCCATGGCGATGGCTTTGGGCACGGGCAGCAGAACGGCCAGCAGCAGCAGCAGGGTGGCGAGGGCGTGTTTCATGCCGTCAGCCATGCACGAAACATGCCCGTCAATCCAGCTCGTATTCGGTCATCCAGTCCGCGTCGTCGGGCAGCGGGGGCTGGCCGGCCTTGCTGAACAGGCAGTCGCCGATGACGAGGTGGTCCATCTCCGTGCGCATGAAGCAGCGGTAGGCGTCCTCCGGCGTGCAGACGATGGGCTCGCCGCGCACGTTGAAGCTGGTGTTCACCAGCACGGGGCAGCCCTGGGTGCGGCGGAAGGTGTCCAGCAGCCGCCAGTAGCGCGGGTTCACATCCTTGTTCACGCTCTGGATGCGCGCGGAGAAGTCCACGTGGGTGATGGCGGGCACCTCGGAGCGCGGCACGTAGAGCCTGTCCCACATGCCGAGCTCGTTGTAGCCCTCGGGCAGGGGCTTGCGGTGCTCCTCGCGCACCGGGGCCACCAGGAGCATGTAGGGCGATGGGCGGTCGATCTCGAAGTAGTCGCCGATGGCCTCCTCCATGACGGAGGGGGCGAAGGGCCGGAAGCCCTCGCGATATTTGATCTTGAGGTTCAGCTTCTTCTGCATCTCGGGGTTGCGCGGGTCGCCCAGGATGGTGCGGTTGCCCAAAGCGCGCGGGCCGTATTCCATGCGGCCCTGGAACCAGCCCACCACGTCGCCGCCCGCCAGCAGGCCGCAGACCTTCTCGCAGAGGGCGTCGTAGTCGGCGAAGTGGGTGTAGGGCGCGTGATGGCGCGCGGCCACGCGGCGCACGTCCGGGAAGGAGAACTCCGGCCCCAGGTAGGAGCCGGCCATGGCGTCGCGGCCGGCGGGGGTGCGTTCCGCGCCCTTCCAGACGTGCCAGGCGGTGAGGGCCGCGCCGAGCGCGCCGCCCGCGTCGCCCGAGGCGGGCTGTATCCAGACGCCGTCGAAAATTCCCTCGCGCAAAAGCTTGCCGTTGGCCACGCAGTTGAGCGATACGCCCCCCGCCATGACCAGGTTGCGCGAGCCCGTGAGCTCCCTGGCGGTGCGGGCCAGGCGCAGCACGCCCTCCTCAGTGACCTGCTGGATGGCCAGGGCCAGGTCCATGTAGTCCTGGGTCAGCTCGGATTCCGAGGCGCGCTTGGGCAGGCCGAACAGGCGCTCCCAGGAGGCCTCGTTGCACATGCGCAGGCCCGTGGCGAAGCCGAAGTGCTCCATGTTCAACAGCAGGGAGCCGTCGGGGCGCAGATCCACCAGGTTGTCCAGGATGATGCTGACGTACTCGCGCACGCGCTCGCCGTCGGGGTTGCCGTAGGGCGCCAGGCCCATGAGCTTGTATTCCCCGGAGTTCACCTTGAAGCCGCAGAAGTATGTGAAGGCCGAGTAGAGCAGGCCCAGGGAGTGGGGGAAGTCCAGCTCGCGCAGGAAGGTGATGTCCTTGCCCTTGCCGTGGCCGATGGCCGTGGTGGTCCACTCGCCCACGCCGTCGATGGTCAGGATGGCGGCCTCCTCGAAGGGGGAGGGGAAGAAGGCGCTGGCCGCGTGGGAGAGGTGATGCTCCGGGAAGAGCACCCTGGGCTTGCCGGGCCCCAGCTTGGCGAACTCCTGGAAGAGCATCCGGCTCATGAACAGCTTCTCCTTGATCCACACCGGCATGGCGGAAAGGAAGCTGACCATGCCCGAGGGCGCGTAGCCGTGGTAGGTCTCCAGGAGGCGCTCGAACTTGAGGAAGGGCTTGTCGTAGAAGGCCACGGCCTCCAGGTCCCGCAGGGAGAGCCCCGCCTCGGCCAGGCAGTAGGCCGCGGCGTTGGTGGGGAAGGATGCGTCGTGCTTCTTGCGGGTGAAGCGCTCTTCATGGGCTGCGGCCACGATGGCCCCGTCCATGATGAGGGCGGCGGCGGAGTCGTGGTAGTAGGCGGAAATCCCGAGGATGGCCTCTGGCATGTCAGGTCCTGAAGGTATGCAGTGCGCCGGGCGGCGGGGACTGATCCGCCCGGCGCGGGTTGACGGCTGGCGCGCGCACGCGGCGCGGCGCGACCTAGAACAGCGTGTAGATGAAGGGCGCTATGGCCGAGCCGCTGGTGAGCACGATGAGCACGCCGAAGAGCAGCAGCACCAGGATCACGGGCAGCAGCCAAAACTTCTTCCTGACTCTCAGGAAGCCCCAAAGATCGCCAATAAAGCTCATGATTATCCGCCTAGTAGGGAGTTTCGATGTCCTTGCTGGTGAACAGATGGTCGCGCACCCTGAAAACGCTGGTTGCGTCCTGCTTCCATTTGCGGGCCTGCATGGGGTCCTTGCCGAGGAGGCGGCGCAGCAGCCCCATGGGGGTGAGCACCAGGAAGAACACGGCGCCGAGCAGGAGCTTGCTCATCACCGTGCCCAGCAGGTGCGAGAGGCCGAACCAGACCTTCGCCGCTGGTTTGTAGGCCGCGGGCCAGGTCATGTTCAGCACGAGCAGCAGAACGCCGGCGGCCAGGAAGGGCTTCTTGTCGCCCAGCCAGGCGATGAGCAGGCAGACCAGCACCAGGGCCATGCCCGTGTCGCGGGCCTGGGCGGTGCTGGCACCGAGCCAGGAGGTACGTCCTTTCGTTTTCGGGGGCATGAGAACCTCAGGTTATTTCTGTTCGGAAGGCTATCAGCACGCGGGAATTCTGGCAATATCAGGGGAAGTGCGGGACGATTATGCCATTTGCATGACACCCGCGCGGGGTCGGATGTTGGTCGTCGCGTAACCTGAGGCTCCTCCGCCGCGTCACACAGGCAACGATGGTTGATTTGCGATTACGGAGCGCAGCGATGGTCTACATGTTTCTCAGCGTCTGTTGCATCATGGTTGTTCAGTGCATGTTTTCCGCCCCAGTAGTCAGGGTGGCTTTGCCGCTCGCCAGCGCGGCAGTGGTCAAGGGCTGCCTTGTGGGCTATTCCACAGTTGTCTGCCTGCTGATGCTGGAGGGCTGCTTCGTCATGTTGCAGTCCTGACCGGTGACCATTCTTGAGAATGCGCATCGACTTAGTCTATACAATCCATAGAAAAACATCCCGATAAACGATTGGCCTCGCACCCGATTTTACGGGTACCCATTGCTCTTATTGAACAAACACGTTCGGGAGCGTGGGCATGGTCTTGCGGGTGCTGGTCCGGCTGGCCCTGGCGGCGGCGTTTTTCGCCGCCGGAGTGGTCAAGCTGCTCAATCCTGCGGTGTTCGCGGTGACGGTGGGGGCTTTCGGGCTCCTGCCGGACCAGCTGGTGAGCGTGCTCTCCGTGGCGCTGCCCGCGCTGGAGATCGTGGCCGCCGTGCTGCTTGCCCTGGGCCGGCGGGGCGGGCTCGAACTCACCGCGCTCTTGCTGTGCTGCTTCGTGGCCGTGCTGCTCTACGCCCTGCACATGGGCCTGGACGTGGACTGCGGCTGCTACGGCCCCTCGGACGTGCAGTACAAGGCCTTCGGCTCCATCAGGCGCGCCCTCTGGCGCGACGCCGCCATGCTCGCGGGCGTGGCCTTCCTGTTCTGGAGCGGGCGCATGGGCGCGAGGCCCCTGAACCGGACAACAACCTGATCGGGAGGAAATGATGAGCTTTCGCAACACCGTCGCCGTGCTGGCCGTGTGCGGCCTGATCCTGGGCGGAGCCCTGTCGGCTTTCGCAAAGGACATGTTCGAGGAGGAAGTGGACAAGGACGCCGTGAGCGTGAAGCTCGTGCGCGAGGTCGTGGCTGGCGGGTACCCCGTCATGAGCGGCGAGGAGCTCAAGAAGGCCATGGACGAGGGCAAGCCCATGCTGGTGGTGGACACCATGCCCTACGAGGCCAGCTACAAGAAGGAGCACGTGCCCCAGGCCGTTTCCTTCGAGTTCCCCATCGAGCCCATGCCCCAGTGGGACGCCTCCAAGACCGGCGGCAAGTCCGAGAAGGATTTCGAGGCTCTGCTCGGCCCCGACAAGAACAGGCTCATCGTGTTCTACTGCGGCTTCGTCAAATGCTCCCGCAGCCACAACGGCGCCCTGTGGGCCAAGAAGCTGGGCTATACCAACGTGGTGCGCTTCCCCGGCGGCATCTACGCCTGGAAGGGCGCGAAGTACCCCCTGGACGCCGTGAAATAGCATCCCCGCCGACCCGGCGGTCGTTGTCCCCGCCGGTTTCCGTCGCCGCGATCACACCGCCGGTTGCGCCGCTTGGCGCTTCCGGCGGTTTTTTCGGCACGGGGCTCAAGTCGGGCCGTGTGATTGCCGATAAGGATGGCGACACGGCACGGTTCGTCCGTGTTGAGGGGGTGAGGCGCATGGCGGATGATATGGGCAGCGGCGGCGTGTCCGGGACTTCGGGCCTGAGCATCGCGGCGTCCAAGCAGCTGTTCGGGGCCCAGGTGGTCAAGAAGACCCTGGACATCATGAACACCGATCCGTTCGATTCTTCCAGGAAGAACGCCGACTACGACTTCCAGACCAAGGTTCTGGAGGGCGGCTTCGCCCTCAAGGGCGACATGTTCAACAAGAAAGTCTAGCGCCGCCGCCTGATTGCGGAATAGGAAGCGCCGGTGCGGGGTTTGCCCGTACCGGCGCTTTTTTTTCTGGCCGATTGCGGAGTGCGGGCATGTCGCGTATAGGTTTTGCGCATGAAAAATTCGTCCGGTGCATTTTCTGGCCTTACGTGCGAGGGAGGCAGGTCGCGGGGTGGCTGCACAAGGATGAGTGAACGGCTAGCGCGGTTTTCACCGTACTGGTTTCGGAACATTCGTTTGATGTGGCATCGGCCCGGAAGTGGAGTGCCTTCCCTTTCCGCCCTGCGTACATTGCCGGGGTGCGATACATTTGAGTATACAATCATGCGGAGTTGCACATGTTGAAAATGATAATGATCTGGCTCGCATTGGCGGCGGTTTGTCCCGTTGTTCAAGCACATGCGGCCTGCACCGAGTACGCGCAGGCTGTGGCGGCCTTGATAGCTGCCGAAAAGCTCCAGCAGGAGCATTTGCATCTGTGGCGCGGGGAAACGGAGGCGCTACGGGCGCGGTTGGCCGAGGATCCTCCCGGGCCTGGCTGGGCCAGCTTCGGGTGGTCGAAATCAATGACGGCTGGTGATCCCGGGAAACTCCTCAATCTGCTGACCTCGGCGAAAGAACTTGGGCTGCTCGGCAGAGGGGACAAGGCTTCCCGGCTGCTCTTGTGCGACATCGCCCGGCGCTACGAACAGGCTGCGCACTCGGTAGACGATAGGAAAACCTCTGTGGCTGTGACCCTTCGCGGCCTTGAGGAGATGCCCGAATATGCCAGGTTCATGGCCCTGGCCGGAAAGAGCTGGGAGATGCAGCGGGATGCCGTACTTTGCGCGGTCGAGTTTTTGAAATCGGAATGCGGGGCACACGGTTCGCCGAACTGCACTCGGGCTGATGCCCAATGCGCGAGCACACCGGAGTTCAGGGCATTCAAGAGGCGGATCGAACACGTCCGCATGGAAGCGGAGAAGGCGGCAAGGAAATACGGTGCCCGCATTACGGACAATTGGCCGGGTAAACTGGCCTATCTTCTGGACGATGTACGTTACAGGGCCGATCTTTGGTCCATGGCCTGGATTGCGGACATCTCCGAAAGCACGTCCACTGACGGATTGCGCTTGGTGTCGGACCTGTTCAGGATAGACGACGATGCGGACAAGCTCGTCCGTGACCCTTTTCGGACAAGGGTCGAAAGTTTTCCTCCCCTCTACCCGGTGGAGCAGCGCCTCGCCCGGGAGGCGCTGCACGCACTGGATCTGTACAACGACGATTTTTACAAGAGGAATCTCACCCCCGTTGTGAATAAGGCGTGGGAGTTGTGGCACATCCGTTAGCCGATCCTGTTTTACCTTCCTTGCCACTGCCCGGGGAACATTTCCCGGATGTATCCGGGGTGCGGCCAGGGATTCCCAGCACGTTTCGCTTTCTGTAGCGCACCGAATCCGTATCTGTACCCAGCCTCGGCCCTGAAGGGATCGCCGCCGGCAAGGTTGAAATACCTGCGCGCCACCATTGAGCCGACCATGCTTGAGAAGTTGGGATCCGCCATGGCAGTTTTCCAGGCATCCGCATCAAGTGTCCCTCGCTTGGGATCTTTGGAATCCTCTGTCCCTTGATTGTTGAAGAAGTTGAATCCGACTTCTTCTGCCGTTTGTGGAGTCACTTGCTCCAGACCTGCCGCGTGAGTGCTCTTGGCGTAGGCATCAGGCTTCCCTTTCGATTCCACCGACACCTTGTTGTACCCGTACTGGTCGGGATATCCGAAGTAATTGCTCCAGTACTTGACGTCCTCTTGGGCGGTTCCCGTGGGGGGACCGTAGTTGGAGCCGGGGGCTTGCATGTTGCCGTAGATGTCCCGGACCTCTTTCGGTGCGCTGGACGGATTCAATGGATTGCGCTTCATGAACCCTTCCAGGTGGGTTGAAAGCATCCCGGGGTCGTTGACCCATTGCAGGTGCGGCGGCAAGGGGACGATGCCCTTGGCCGGGCCAGCGTCGCCGGAAGCGGAATTTTCAGCAGGCTGTGAGGGCTGTGGCTGCCCCGAATCGGACGTTGAGCCTCGTTCAGGGGCTTCGCCTGATGAAGCCAGAAGCCGCATGCCATCCTGAGGCCAGCTGTCGTGATTGCCGTCCAGGTTCAGTCCTCCCGGCCCGGTGTCCTCATGATTGCTGACCAGTATTACGCCTCCATTGAATTCATCAGGATCAGGGTGAGCCCGGAGGTAGCTCTCGGCCAGATGATCCACATAAAGTTCTTCTCCTGCGCCTGCTGATCTGTACGAAGCCCGGGCCAGAGGCCCGAAAAGAGAGTCGAGGGTCCAGAGCATGGGGTTGCTTCTCCTTGCCGCTGTTCGCGGCGTGTTCTCGCTTTCCAGACGAAAGCGGTTTCTGGTTCATCGCCTTTTGACGGATCGCCGCTTTCCGGCGGCGTTACCGTGCAACTTTCCCGCAGGGTACGATGAGCAGGCATTCTAGCGGCAAAAGCATTGAGCGCCACCCACATAGGGCTATGTAGGGAGGAAGTTGAAAAATGTTGAAGTGGGCAACCGGTTTGACGGCAGTGCGGGAAAAGGGGGAGACGCTGTCCGGGGACACACTCACAGGCTGCCCCATACAAAACAGAAAGGGCCGCCCCCAAGGGGGCGGCCTCTTTGTTTCATCAGTCGAGAATATTACAGGAATTTCTTGTTCACCACGTTCTGGGCCGCGCCACCCAGGAACATCCTCACGTTGTCCGCCGCGATGGCCATCAGGCGCTTGCGCGCCGTGAGCGAGGCCCAGGCCATGTGCGGGGTGATGAGGCAGTTGGGCGCGGCCAGCAGCGGGTTGGCCGGGTCGGGCGGCTCCACGGCCAGCACGTCCAGCGCGGCTCCGGCCAGGCGGCCGGAGTGCAGGGCCTGGGCCAGGTCCGTCTCGTTCACCAGGCGGCCGCGAGCGGTGTTCACCAGATAGCTCCCGGGGCGCATGCGCCCGAGCAGCGCGGCGTTGACGAAGGCGTCGTTCTCGGCGGTGAGCGGGCAATGCAGGGTGACCACGTCGGAATATTCGAACAGCTCCTCCAGCCCGGTGAAGCCGAAGAGCGCCGACTCGATGGGGGCCTTGGGCCTGGGGGCGTGGGCCAGCACGCGCATGCCAAGAGCCAGGCCCAGCTCCGCCACGCGCCGCCCGATGCCGCCGAAGCCCACCACGCCGAGCGTCAGCCCGGCCAGCTCCACCTGGGGGGTGCTCCAGAAGGTGAATTCGCCGCAGCGGTTCCACTCGCCGCCTCGCACCTGGCTGTCGTGCAGCTCCACGCGGCGGGTCATGGCCAACATCTGGGCCACCACGAACTGCGCCACGGACTCGGTGCCGTAGCCGGGCACGTTGCACACGGGGATGCCCCTGGCCCCGGCCGCGGCCAGGTCCACCACGTCGTAGCCGGTGGCCAGCACGCCGATGTAGCGCAGCTCCGGCAGGGCGGCGATCACGTCCGCGCCCAGGCGGGTCTTGTTGGTGAGCACCACGGGCGCGCCCTGGGCGCGCTCCACGGTCAGCCCGGCGGGGGTGCGGTCGTGCACGGTGAGGGGGCCGAGCGCGGCCACCGCGTCCCAGGGGTTGTCGCCGGGGTTGAGGGTGGCGCCGTCGAGCACCACGATTTCAGGGCTGCTGTTCATATCTTACATCGCAGGTTTGTAGACTTCGAACGTCTGGGTGAGAACCTCGCCTTTCTCGGTCTCCACGCGCAGCTCCCAGTGCCCTGGGGCCATTTCCCACGGTTGGGAGAAGGTGAAGAACACGTCGTAGCTCTGGCCCGGCTGAAGCGCGGCCTCGGTGACGTACTCCAACTGCGCCTTGGGCTTGGAGGGGTCCAGCAGGCCGGGGGTCAGGGTGACTATCTTGGCCTTCATGGCCTGGGCTTTGGGGTCGGCGATGCGGAAGCGATAGCCGAAGGTGGTGCCCATCTCGACGGGGACGGCGTTGGTGGAGCGCAGCAGGGCGCCGTTCTTGAAGATGCCCGCCTCGACGATTTCGAGCTGCTTCGCGGGTTCGCCCATGCCGAGCATGGAGCAGGCCGAGAGCAGGAGGCTGGCGGCCAGGATGAGGAGCGTGCGCATAGTGACCTCGCGTTTGGGTTGCGGACGACCTTCGGAGCATACAGCATCCGCTCCGTGAAGCAAACCACGGGCGGGCCTTGCCGGCAGGCGGGGAAAATGGCTGGCCGACGCATTTTCCCTCAAGGGGCGGTTGCGCGAAGGTTGCGATATCGTTACAAGAGAAGCAAAGAGTTGGAAACCAACCGTCCGGGCCGCACAGGCCCTTGGCGGAAGCGGAAGGCAGACGAAGGCTCCGAGGCGCAACCTCTAAGGAAACCACGGGAGACTGGCATGCTTGACGTTCTGAAAAACCAGCGGACCTACGCTTTGGTCGGCCACGGGGGTTGCGGCAAAACCTCCGTGGCCGAAATGCTTCTGTACGTCGCGGGGGCGACGCCGAAGCTGGGCAAGATCGAGGACGGCACCACCGTGCTCGACACCGAGCCCGAGGAAATCAAACGGCGCGGCTCCGTCCAGCCCGGCTTCGCCACGTTCCAGTGGAACAAGAACCGGCACTTCCTCGTCGACACCCCGGGCGACCTCTCTTTCAACGGCGACCTGGGCTACATCCTGGCCAGCGTGGACGCCGTCATCTTCGTGGTGGACGCCGTGGACGGCGTGAAGCCGCTGACCAAGAAGCTCTGGCAGGAAGTCTCCAAATTCCGCCTGCCCACCATATTTCTCATCACCAAGATGGACCGCGACCGCGCCGATTACGACATGGCCTTAAACGGCATCCGCAACCAGCTCGGCGTGAAGCCCTTCCTCCAGAACATCCCCATCGGCAAGGCCGACAGCTTCTCCGGCGTGGTCAACATCGTGGAGAACAAGGCCTACGCCTTCGACACCACCGGCAAGATGAGCGAGATCGCCGTCCCCGATGACATGCAGGACGAAGTGGACGGGCTGCGTGAATCCATGATGGAAGAGATCGCCGTTTGCGACGAGACCCTCATGGAGCGCTACCTGGAGGACCCGGCCAGCGTATCCCTGGACGACCTGGTGGCCGCCACGCGCAAGGCAGTGGTCTGCGCCGAGCTCTACCCCGTGATGGTGGCCTCGGGCCTCAAGTGCATGGGCGGCCAGCGCATCCTGCAGGCCGCGCAGTTGTTCTTCCCCTCCCCCCTGGACGTTCCCGTGGGCCAGAAGATGGTGGAGGCCGAGGACGGCTCGCTGCACCCCGTCTCGCCGGATGCGCCTCCGGCCTGTTTCGTGTTCAAGACCCTGTTCGACCAGTTCGCGGGCCAGCTCTCCATCATGCGCGTGCTCACCGGCACCGTCACCCCGGAGGCCAACCTGCTGAACGTCCGCTCCTCCGCCAAGGAGCGCTTCAGCTCCATGCTCTTCATGGTCGGCAAGGACACCCAGCCCTGCAAGGAGCCCGTCGGCCCGGGCGGCATCATCGCCGTGGCCAAGCTCAAGGAGACCAAGACCGGCGACACCCTCTGCGAGGAGAAGCACGCCTTCGCGATGCTCAAGCCCAAGCTGCCCGAGCCCATGATCTCCTACGCGCTGGCCCCGGCGGAGAAGGGTGACGAGGACAAGGTCTACCAGGCCATGTCCAAGCTCTTGGACGAAGACGTCACGCTGCGCCTCTCCCGCAATGAGGAGACGGGCGACATGCTGCTCTCGGGCATGGGCCAGTCCCACGTGGAGAACGCCGTGGAGCGCGCCAAGCGCCGCTACAAGGCCAACCCGGTGCTCAAGGCCCCCACCATCCCCTACCGCGAGACCCTCAGGGGCAAGGCCGAGGTGCAGGGCCGCCACAAGAAGCAGACCGGCGGGCGCGGCCAGTTCGGCGACTGCTGGATCAGGATGGAGGGCGGCACGCGCGGAGCTGGCTACGAGTTCGTGGACGCCATCGTGGGCGGCTCCATACCCCGGCAGTACATCCCCGCGGTGGACAAGGGCGTGCAGGAGGCCGCGCACCGCGGCGTGCTGGCGGGCTTCCCCGTGGTGGACTTCAAGGTGGAGCTGTTCGACGGATCCTTCCACACGGTGGACTCCTCCGAAATGGCCTTCAAGATCGCGGGCTCCCTGGCCTTCAAGGCCGCCTGCGAGAAGATGAAGATGGTGCTGCTGGAGCCCATCGCCCTGGTGAGCGTGTCCATACCGGACGAGTTCATGGGCGACGTCATCGGCGACCTCTCCAGCCGCCGGGGCAAGGTGCTCGGCTCCGACTCCACCGCGGGCGTCACCGAGGTGCAGGCCCACGTGCCCATGAGCGAGATGCAGGAGTACGCCAAGGCCCTGGGCTCCATGACCGGCGGCCAGGGGGCCTTCACCATGGGCTTCGACCACTACGAGGACGCCCCGCCCCCCGTGACCGAGAAGGTGGTGGCCGAGTACAAGGCCAAGAGGGCGAAAGAGGAGTAGGGAGAACGGCCGGACTGAAATGACGAAGGCCCCGGAGCGATCCGGGGCCTTTTGTGGTTCTGACGGCCGGGAAGCTGGAGCGGCCTCAACGCCCGGCGTTGACGCCCCAGGTTATCGCGCTCGGCGCGCTGTTCGCGTAGTTCGCGTTTGTGTTGCCGTTGGCCATGTTTCTGTCCATGAGCACATAGGCGCTGGTGACGATGTCGAAGCCCCGGTAGCTGTTGTTGGTGGCGCTGTTGCCCAGCACGTTGGCCGCGCCGGAGATATAATAACCCGTGCCGTTGGCGTTGGCCATGCAGCCGGAAACTAGGCCCGCCTTGAGCGCCACACCGATCTCGGAGTTGCCGGAGCAGTCGCAGCCCACGACGCTGGCGGAGTTGTTGACGCTCAGGTCGAAGCCGTTCCTGCCCGCGTAGGCCCTGAGGTTATTGAGGTGCAGGCCGTATACGTTCGTGGTGGAGCTGATGCCGGTGTCGAAGCTGCGCACGGTGCCGTTCCTGATCTCCACGGAGTTGGAGTTCACTCGGATGCCGTGGCTGGCCGGGTTGCCCAGCAGCTCGAAGCCCATCAGGTCCAGCACGACATCGTTGGATGATATCGTGATGGCGTTTCCGGCTGCCGAGTAGGAAAGGTTGCCCCCCAGGTAGTACAGGCCCGGGCTGCTGATGGTGTAGGGCAGGCTCTTGATTTTGGTCCCGATACCCGGCGGGATGGCCGTGGCCACGTAGAAATTGGCCTGGGAGAATGCAGGAGAAGCCGCGAGGACGAACAAGAGAACAACCGCACAGGGAAACGAGTTGCGCAACATGGTGTGTGCTCCTTGCCGCAGTGTTTCTACAGTACGACTGTGAGCCTGACGACCTGGAATCTCAAAACGGATGGAATCGCCTGGAAGGAGTGCCTGGCACCTTGAACCTAGCTCACACTACGGGCGTTTAGTCAATGGAGGAAACTGGAATTGAGGCGCCCGGACCCTCCTCCGCCTGCTCTTCCGGCTGCTCCTCCAGCATGGCCGCCAGAGCCTTCACCGCGCCGGTCCGGTCGCCCTTGCGCCACACCAGCGAGGTCCGCACCTGTGAAATCTCCGGCGGCAGCTCGTGCACGCTCACGCCCGCCGTGCCCGCCAGCAGCCCCGTCACGGAGCGGGGCATGATGGCCACGCCCATGCCGGAGGCCGCGCAGCCGAGCATGGTCTGGTAGGAGCCGAGCTCCACCGTGCGCGGAGCCTCCCCGCCGCCGCTGGCGGCCCAATCCTCCAGCCGCTTGCGGTAGGCGCAGCCGTGGCTGAACACCAACAGCGCAAGCGAGCCCAACTGGCCGGGCGAGGTCAGCGTCGGCTGGGTCTTGGCGGCCACCAGCACCAGTTCCTCACGGAATGCTGGGCGCTTCTCCAGCCCTTCGCCGTGGACGGGTTCGCTGACGAAGGCCGCGTCCAGCGCGTACTCCCGCACGGCGCGCGCCAGATCGGCCGAGGTGCCCGTGACGAGCTCCAGCGCGACCTCGGGGTAGCGGGCGTGGAAGGCCCCCAACAGTTGCGGCAGCCGCGAGGCCGAGGTGCTCTCCATGGCGCCCAGCCGGAACCGGCCGGACGGAGCCTGCCCGGCCACGCTGTCCACCGCTTCCCGCGCCAGCAGCAGAATCCTGTCGGCGTAGTCCAGCAGGGAGCGCCCGTTGGCGGTCAGCAGCATGCCGCGCCCCTGGCGGGCGAACAACTCGACCCCCAGTTCGCGCTCCAGGTTCTTGATGCGCGCCGACACGCCGGACTGCACCTTGTTCAACCGTTGCGCCGCCTGGGTCACGCCCCCGCATTGGGCCACGGCCTGGAAGGCCTGAAGGTCGCTCAGTTCCATCGTTCACTCTTTGCGAATGGTTTAATCATATCAAATCGTTTTACATGATGCTTGGTCCGGGTAATCCTTCCCCGGAACAAAGGCAAGGAGAGAGACGGTGGAAGGCAGATGCACCGGCGGCATAGGGTACGGCCTGGCGGTGGTCGGGTTCTGGTCGGCGTTCATGCTGGTGAGCAGGCTGGGCCTCACGGGCGAGTCGCCGGTGACGGTCTACGACATGCTGGCCCTGCGTCTGGCCACGGCCTCGCTTGTGCTGGCGCCGTTCAGCCGGGGCCTTGGCCGGGCCGAGTGGACCTCCTTGAGGCTGTGGGCGCTGGCGCTCATCGGCGGGCTGGCCTACGGCCTGCTGGTGTACGGCGGCTTCAGGCTCGCTCCGGCCACCCACGGGGCGGTGCTGTTCCCGGGCGTCCTGCCCTTCGAGACGGCCCTGCTGGGCTGGTGGCTGCTGGGCAAAAGGCCCGACGGGGCGCAATGGGGCGGTTACGGGCTCATCGCCCTGGGGGTGGGGCTCATGGGCAGGGAGGCCTTGGCGGGCGGGGAGCACCTCGCGGGGGACGCGCTGCTGCTCGGCTGCTCTCTCAGTTGGGCGCTTTACGCCGTGCTGGCCAAACGCTGGGGCCTGGAGCCCTGGCTGCTCACACGGTTCCTGGCGCTTGCGCCCGCGCTGCTGTATCTGCCTGTGTACGCCCTGTTTCTGCCCAAGAACCTGGGCGCGGCCTCGCCGCTGTGGCTTGCGGGGCAGGGTTTGTACCACGGGGCGGTGACCACCGTGGTTGTGATGTGGCTGTACCTGCGAGCCCAGGACCGGCTCGGCCCGGCCCGGCTGGGAGCGCTGATGGCCCTGGTGCCCGCCTTGTCGGGCGGCCTGGCCGCGCTGCTGCTGGGCGAGGCCATGACCCCGGCCCTGGCCGCCGTCCTGGCCTGCGTCAGCGCGGGGGCCTGGCTGGCCGCGAGAAATCAACCCCAACAGGAGGAGGCGCAATGCCCTACGTGAACATCAAGATCACCCAGGAAGGGGCCTCGCCCGAGGCCAAGGCCAAGCTCATCGAGGGCGTGACCAACCTTCTGCGCGACGTGCTGGGAAAGAACCCGCAGACCACCGTGGTGGTCATCGAGGAGGTGCCCACGGACAACTGGGGCATCGGCGGGGAGACCATCACCGTGCGGCGCAAGCGCGGAGCCTGACTGCCCGTTGAAAAATCCTCGCAGGCTGCGTTGCTGCGAAACAGTCAAACCCTCGCGTATGCCGAATACGCTTCGGCCTTGACTTTTTCTTGCGCCTTGCCGGCGAGTTTTTTGAACGGGCTGTGAAATCCAAATGTATCGACCGGCTTTTGAGCCCGGTGCCGGCAAAAAGAAGCGAAACCCCGGACGCACTGCGGTGCGCCCGGGGTTTTGTGTTTGGATCACCCTTCAGCGCAGAGGGATGGTGATGCTGAAGCCGGGCACCGGCACCGGCGGCGGGGCATAGTAGTAGGCCGGCGGCGGGGCGTAGTAGGCCGGTGGCGGAGCGTAATAGTAAACCGGCGGCGGAGCGTAGTAGTAGGGCCTGGGCCTGGGGTAGTAGTAGCCACGGGGCGGCGGCGCATAGTGCGGGCCGTAGCCCCGGTAATAGTAGCGGTCGGCGTGCGCCGGAGCGGCGGCCAGGGCCGCGCAGAGCGCCACCGCCACTACGGCTGCAGCCGTGAATATCCGGCGGAAGGTGTGCTTGGTCATGGGGGCCTCCTTGGGGCGGCTATTGTGGGGAACCACTGCCGGCGTCGGTCTCGCCGTCAGCTCCCCTTCTTCTTGCCCCTGCCCATCCGCTGGGAGAAGGACTCGTCCGCGACCTTCTTCTGCTCCGGGGAGAGCATGTTGTAGAGCTTCTCGAACACGGGGATCAGCCCGCGCATGGCCTGGGCGTGCTCCTCGGCCATCCCGGCGTGGAGCTTGAGGTTCTCCACGGCGTTCAGGGATGCGCGCTGCTCCCGCCATTTGTCGATGCTGGCGCGCATCTTGGCCCCGTTGTCGCGCATGACCTTGGCCAGGTCGTCCCAGGCGGCCTCCTGGGCAGGGGTGATGGCCAGCTTGGCCCGCAGTTCGGCGATGCGCTCCTCCACGGCCTCGGGGTTGTTGTAGCCGCCTCTTTGGCCCTTGGGCTTGGCCTGGGATTTGGCCTGGGGCTGAGTCTGGGGTGCGGAAGGGGCCTGGTCCTGGGCGCGGGCCGCGGGCGCGAGGCAGAGCAGGAGGGCGGCCACCAGGGGCAGCGCTGCAGCCAGGGGACGCAAGGTGATGGTTCTGGTGCTGTGGTTCATGTGTACCTCCAGATTCTCCGGTCGTCCGCAGGCCCGCCCCCGGTTACAGGCGGCGCCCCGGCGGACTGTATGCGCCGGAAGGTGTTATGCTCCAGCGTATTGGGCGAATGCGGGCGCGAAGTCAAGGGCGCTGGAAAAATGCCCGGCCCGGATCGTCTCCGGGCCGGGCCTGATGTCAGCGAACGGGGGCGGGGCTGGCGGCCTGTCGCGCAAGCCGTTTCTTGCAGCCCGTTCAAAATACGCGGGGGCAAGGCGCAAGGAAAAGTCAGGGCCGAAGCATATTGAGCATACGCGAGGGTCTGACTTTTCCGCTGCAACGCAGCCAGCGCGGATTTTTCAACGGTCTGCTAGAGCATCTCGGCCAAGCGCAGGCCGAAGGCGCGGGCCCTGGCCACGGGGGCCGGGTCCTCCACGATCTTGCCGGGCTCGTAATGGCAGGTGGGGAAGAGCACGGACACGAACTCGCAGCCCAGCAGCCCCGCCGGGATGCGCCACTGCTTCTCAAGCTCCAGCAGGTTGTTCTCAAGCTGGCCGCCGCCCGTGGCCAGCAGCGCCCAGGGCTTGCCGGAGAGGGGGCTGAAGAACTCGTGGTTCTGCCCGAACTTCACCAGGCTGAAGATGCGGTCCACGAGCATCTTCACCTGGGCGGGGTAGCTGAACCAGTAGATGGGCGTGGCCAGGACCACCGCGTCGTATTCCGGCAGGGTCTTCACGGCCCGGGCCAGTTCGTCGTCGACGTGGCAGCCGAACTCCTGGCTCTGCTGGCATTTGTAGCAGGCGATGCAGCCCGGGTGTTTGAACTCCAGGCGGGCCGCGTCGATGACGTCCGAGGCGACGCCGGACTCGGCCAGGGCCTCGCGGGCCACCCCGGCCAGGGCCAGGGTGTTGCCCTTCTTGCGCGGGCTTCCGTGAATGAAAACGACCTTCTTGGACATGGCTTACACTCTGTGTGCGGTTTTTGGGCCCGACGGCAGGGCATGCGGCGAGCGCAAACCCCCGAGTGGCCAGGCGGCATTTTCCTTGATCCGTGCGATCCACGCAACAGATATCACCCCGCGGGCGCGATGGGCGCGAGCGTGGCGGCTCCGGGCCTGCCCGCGCTCATGGCCAGGCGAAGGCCGTGGAAGGCCTCGAGTGTGCTGCGGTGCCCCACGCTGACCACGGCCGCCCCCGGCAGGCGCTGGCGCAGCAGGGCGTAGAGGGCGCGTTCCCCGGGTTCGTCCATGGCCGAGGTGGCCTCGTCCAGGAAGATCCACTCCGGGGCCTGGAGCAGCAGCCGGGCGAAGGCCAGGCGCTGCTGCTCGCCGGGGGAGAGCTCCTGCGCCCAGTAGGTCTCCTCGTCCAGGCGCCCGGCCAGGTGCGGCAGGCCGCAGGCGGTCAGGGCCTCCCGGATGGCCTCGTCGCCCAGGCCCTCCGTGGCCGGGTAGCTGGCCACGGCGCGCAGCGTGCCCATGGGCAGGTAGGGCTTCTGGGGCAGGAAGGCCGCGCGGCCCGAGGCGGGCAGCTCGATGTCGCCGCGCCCGAAGGGCCACAGCCCGGCCATGGCCCGCAGCAAGGTGCTCTTGCCGCAACCGCTGGGGCCGCTGACCAGCAGGGTCTGACCCGGGGAGAGCGTCAGGTCGATACCCGTGAGCAGAGGCTGCGCATCGGGCAGGTCCAGCTCCAGGCCGCGCACCCGCAGAAGCTCCTCGCTGCCTTGCGCGGGCTTGAGCGCCTCGGGGGCAGCCATGTCCGCCCGGGCCTGCTCCATGGCCTGGCCGAAGGTGGTCAGGCGGT
This sequence comes from Fundidesulfovibrio agrisoli, assembly GCF_022808715.1. GTDB lineage: Bacteria > Desulfobacterota > Desulfovibrionia > Desulfovibrionales > Desulfovibrionaceae > Fundidesulfovibrio > Fundidesulfovibrio agrisoli. The sequence goes on along the minus strand of NZ_JAKZKX010000012.1, from coordinate 3,193 downwards.
CCACGGTGGCCTTCCAGGAGGCCAGCTCGGTGTAGGCGTCCACGAACCAGCTCAGCGCCCCCTGCACCCGGCCGAAGGCGGAGGCCGTCTGCATGAGCCCGCCCAGTTGGATCGCCCCGGAGAAATAGCGCGGCGCGGCGGCCATGAACGGGAATATCACCGCCACCTGGGCGTAGCCGTTGGTCAGCCAGCTGAGCATCTTGCGCCGCTTCATGATGGCCCACCAGTTCTCCACCACGCGCCCGAAGCGGCTGCGGAAGATGGCGGCCTCGCCCTGTTCGCCCCGGTACAGGGCCACGCCCTCCACGTTCTCGCGCAGGCGCACCAGGCTGAAGCGGAAGTCCGCCTCGTAGCGCTGCTGGTTGTAGTTGAGCGCGATGAGCGGCTTGCCCACGCGCTTGGTGAGCCAGGTGCCCAGGATGGCGTAGCCCAGGGCCACCCAGACCATGTAGCCCGGGATCACCCAGTCGCTTCCGGCCACGTTCAGGCTGAAGTCCCCGGAGAGCCCCCAGAGGATGCCCACGAAGCTGACCAGCGTGACCACCGATTCCAGTAGGCCCAGGCTGAGCGCCAGGGTCTGGGTCACGAAGCTGTGGATGTCGTCGGCGATGCGCTGGTCCGGGTTGTCGGTGGCGCCGCCGCGCATCTGCACGGTGTAGTAGACCTTGTCCTCCAGCCAGCGCGCCAGGAAGGCGTCGGTGAGCCAGCGCCGCCAGCGGATCTGGAGCATCTGGTTCAGGTAGAGCTGGTACACCGCCACCACGATGTAGGCGGCCGCCAGGGCGGCGAAGATGCCGAGCTGGTGGTAGAAGCCGTCCAGGTCGCGGTTCTGGAGGGTGTCGTAGAAGGCGTTGTTCCACTTGTTGAGCAGCACGGTGATGAACACCAGGGTCAAGCTCATGGCCACGATGACGGCCAGCAGGCCGCGCCCGGCCCAGCGGTCCTCCGAGAACCAGTAGGGGCGGGCGATGCGCCAGATGTCCTTGATGAAATCGAGGCGTCTCTTCATTTTGCGTCTCCAGTCATGCTCCGGCCCGGCGAGCGGACCGGCAAGGCATATACCCAAGGCGCGGCCCCGCGTCCACGCTCCGGCGCATTTCCGGGCGTCCTGTTTGACTTGCGGCCCCGCGAGGCTTAGAGGGGGCATGGGTTCGCGCCCGCCCGCGCCGTTTTCGCGCCGGGGCGTGTAACCTCGAAGGGCCAGACGCCCACAAATGCTTGACGCCGGGACGCCGCAGGCCGTATGGCCCGCAGCCCCAGCGAGGTGACAAGAACATGCGATTTGTTGACGAGGCGGTCATCACCGTCAAATCAGGCAACGGCGGCCGCGGCTGCGTGGCCTTCCGGCGCGAGAAATTCATTGCCTTCGGCGGCCCCAACGGGGGCGACGGAGGCAAGGGCGGCGACGTGATCTTCCGCGTCTCCCCCAGCCTGCTCACCCTGTACGACCTGCGCCTCAAGCGCCGCTACGAGGCCCGCAACGGCCAGATGGGCCTGGGCAGCCAGTGCAACGGCAAGAACGCCGAGGACCAGGTGGTGGAGGTGCCCCAGGGCACCCTGATCTTCGAGCTCACCGAGGAAGGCGAGCACCTGGCCGCCGACCTGACCGACATCGGGCAGGAGTGGGTGGCAGCCAAGGGCGGCCGGGGCGGCAAGGGCAACATGCACTTCAAGACCTCCACCAACCGCGCCCCGCGCTTCGCACAGCCCGGCGAACCCGGGGAGGAGAAGCGCCTGCGCCTGGAGCTGCGCCTGCTGGCCGAGGTGGGCATCATCGGGCTGCCCAACGCGGGCAAGTCCACGCTGATTTCGGCGGTCTCGGCGGCCAAGCCCAAGATCGCCAACTACCCGTTCACCACCCTGACCCCCAATCTGGGCGTGATCCAGGGCGAGGACGGCATGCAACTCGTGGCGGCGGACATCCCCGGGCTCATCGAGGGCGCGCACGAGGGGCAGGGCCTGGGGCACGACTTCCTCAAGCACGTCTCGCGCACGAGGCTGCTGGTGCACCTGCTCTCCGCCGAGGAGACCGGGGGCGACGACCCCTTCGCCGGGTTCTCCCTGGTGGACGACGAGCTGGTCCGTTTCGACCTGGAGCTGGCCAAGCGTCCGCAGTTGCGCGCCGTGAACAAGGTGGACCTGCTCGACCCCGAACGGCTGAAGAAGCTGCGCCAGGCCGCCCGCGACAGGGGGCTCGAGGTGCGCTTCATCTCCGCCAAGGAGGGGGCCGGGCTCGAAGAACTTGTTGAAGAAATGTGGCGGTTGAGCGCCGCCCTGAAGAAGGAGGAAGAACAATGAAGCGTTACGCGATTTTTCTGCTCGCGCTCCTCTGCGCCGGGCTTTTGGCCTCCTGTTCGGGCGTTCCCGCCCAGAGCGTGAACTTGAAGCCCGAGATCAAGGCCCCCAGCGGCAACGTGGGCAAGGGCAAGGCAGTGGCCCTGCGCGTGGTGGACGCCCGCGCCGACAGGGTGATCGGCTATCGAAACACCGACGGCTCCCACGGCGCGCCCATCACCGTGGAAGGCGACCTGGCCCAGTCCGTGGGCCAGCCCCTGGGCAGGATGCTCTCCTCCCTGGGCTTCGAGCCCGCCCCCTACAAGGACGGCGCGGCCCGCAGCCTGACCGTGACCATCCGCGAGCTGGGCTACAACGCCCAGGCCCTGACCGTGACCCGCAAGGTGACCACCAAGTGCGTGCTGGCCGTGCGCGCCACCAACGGCCCCGGCACCTGGGAGGGCAACTTCCCCGTGAGCCAGGAGCGCGAGCTGATGATGGCCCCGGACGAGAACGCCAACGCCCGCCTGGTCAACGATGTGCTCTCCGAGTCGCTCTCCATGATGATGAGCGACCCGGAACTGGTGCAGTTCCTCGGCAAGGACTCGGTGCCCGGCAAGACCACCATCAAGGAATAGCCCCGCAAAGGGCTTGAACGCCGACAAAAGGCGCGGTCCGGGGAAGCCCGGGCCGCGCCTTTTTTACATGATCTCGACAAACTGGGGGTGGGGATGCCTCCGGCGGCCAAAGGGAGTTCCTCCCTTTGGAATCCCATCCCGCTTCGCGCAGTACTCAGTCTCCGATTCCCGGGGTCGCCGCCGTGATCCGCGGTGTCTCCAAGGTGGCCTGCGGGGGGACGGCGCAGGACGATGTTCTTCAAATATATCGGGGTGCGCCGGCCCCCCGCCGGCCACCGGGG
>NZ_JAKZKX010000011.1:39725-132545 GCF_022808715.1 Fundidesulfovibrio agrisoli | reverse complement strand
TCTTCATTCTTCTCCTCCCCCTCCCCCTCCACCCGCCTTGACGCCCCCGCCCGCCGGGCCTACCTTTCCCCCGTGAGCCGTTCAGACCTGTTCCGATCCTTCCGCCACCGCAACTACCGCCTCTATTTCAGCGGTCAGCTGGTCTCCCTCACGGGCACCTGGATGCAGAGCACCGCCCAGGGCTGGCTGGTCTACCGCCTGACGGGCTCCAGCATGGCGCTGGGCATGGTGGGCTTCGCCTCCCTGATCCCGGTGCTGGTTCTCGGGCTGTTCGGCGGGGTGCTGGCCGACAGGCTCCCCAAGCGCAACCTGCTCATCGCTGCCCAGGCCCTGGCAATGCTCCAGGCCGCGGCGCTCAGTTGGCTCACCTACTCCGAGCAGGTGCAGGTCTGGCAGGTGGTGGCCTTCGCGGCCTGCCTGGGCGTGGTCAACGCCGTGGAGCTGCCCACGCGCCACTCCTTCGTGGTGGAGATGGTCGGCAAGGAGGACCTGCACAACGCCATCGCGCTCAATTCCTCCATTTTCCACCTGGCTCGCGTGCTGGGGCCGCTGGCCGCGGGCGTGGTGCTGGGCTGGGTGGGCGAAGGAGCCTGCTTCGCCATCAACGCGGCCAGCTTCCTGGCGGTGATCGCCGGGCTGGCGGCCATGCGCCTGGAGCATTCGCCCCCGAAACCGGCCCCGGCAGGCGTGCGCGAGCACCTGGCCCAGGGGCTGGCCTTCGCCTGGAAAACGCCCCTGATCCGCGCCATCCTGGCGCTCATCAGCATCGTGAGCCTGGTGGGGTCCTCGAACCTGATCCTGCTGCCTGTCTTCGCGGGGGATGTATTCGGGCGCGGCCCCGAGGGCCTGGGCCTGCTCACGGCGGGCTCCGGCGTGGGCAGCCTGCTGGGCGCGCTGTTCATGGCCGGGCGGGGCAAGGCCGCCGGGTTCGAGCGGCTGGCCTTCCGGGGCGGGCTGCTGATGGGCGCGGCCCTGGTGCTCTTCGCCAACGCGCCCTCGATCTGGCTGGCCGCCGTGTGCATCGTGCCCACGGGCTTCGGGTTCATGGCGCTCATGGCCAGCTGCAACACCATGCTCCAGCTCTGCGCCCCGGACGACATGCGCGGCCGGGTGATGTCGCTCTACACCATGCTCTACATGGGCACGGCCCCCTTCGGGGCGCTGCTGGCGGGCGGGATGGCCCAGTGGCTGGGCGCGCCCGTGACGGTGGGGATCCTGGGAGTCTGCTGCCTGGCCGGGGCGCTTGGGCCGGGCCGGGCGGTGGGGCGCGCCGCCTGCAAGGCGGGGCCGGTCAAAGACCTTTCTTGACGCTCACGTAGAGCATCCGGGCCACCACGCCCATGAGCGGCGCGCCCAAGGCGAAGAAGATGGCCACGGAGAAGTTCTCCCGCACCCAGGGGATCTGGCCGAAGAAGTAGCCCCCGAACAAGTAGAGCGGGGTCCAGATGAGCTTGCCCACGGCGTTGTAGTACAGGAACTCCCGCCAGCCCATTCCCACCATGCCCCCGGCCAGGGGCGCCAGCGAACGCAGCACCGGCACGAAGCGCGCGGCCACGACGGTCACGCCGCCGTGGCGCTCGTAGTAGTCGTGGGCCTGGGCCAGGGCCTCGTCCGAGACGAAGGGGATGCGGTGGCCGTCGAGGTAGCGCCTGCCCAGGAAGCGCCCGATGGCGAAGTTGAGGCTGTCCCCCAGGAAGGCGGCCAGCCCCATGAGCGCGAGGGTCCACCACACGTTGAAGGCCGCGCCCCGGGCCGCCAGCGCCCCCACGGCGAAGAGCACCGTATCGGAGGGCAGGGCCGTGGCCACCACCAGCCCCGTCTCCGCGAAGAGCACCAGGAACATGAGCCCGTAGGCCCAGGCCCCGTATTCGCGGGAGAGGGCCAGCAGGTGCCCGTCCAGGTGCATGAGCGTTTCCCAGGCGTCGGCCGGGCTCACTCGCCGGAGTCCTCCCGCCGGGGTTCGGAGTCGGTCGCCTCATCCCCGGCAGCGGGCTTCGGCGCGGGCAAAGGCACGCCGATGAGCTCGCCGAAGCGCTCCGCGTCGATGACCTCCACCTTCAGAAGCTCCTGGGCCACGGTCTCCAGGTCCTTGCCGTGGGCGTCCAGCAGGGAGCGCACGCGACCCTTGGCCTCGTCGAGCAGGGCCTTGACCTCCTCGTCCAGGCTGGCGGCCGTGGCCTCGCTGTACTCCTTGCCCAGGAGCGGGGCCTGTTCAGGGCTCAGGAACATGGGCCGCGCCCCCCGGGGGTAGGTGGAGAGGCCCAGGGTCTTGCCCATGCCGTACTCGGCCACCATGGCCCGGGCGATGTCGGTGGCGCGTTGCAGATCGTTGTGGGCGCCGGTGGAGATCTCGTCGAAGGTCTTCTCCTCGGCCACGCGCCCGCCCAGCAGCACGTCGATGCGGCCCAGCAGCTCCTGCCGGGTCATGAGGTAGCGGTCCTCGGTGGGGAGCTGCTGGGTGTAGCCCAGGGCTCCCAGGCCGCGCGGGATGATGGATATCTTGCTCACCGGGTCCGTGCCGGGGGTGAAGGCGGCCACCAGGGCGTGCCCGGTCTCGTGGTAGGCCACGATCTTCTTTTCCTTGGGGTTGATGACCCGGTTCTTCTTCTCCAGCCCGGCGATCACGCGGTCCACGGCCTCGGAGAGGTCCTCCATGTCCACGGCGTCCTTGCGGCGCCGGGCGGCAAGCAGCGCGCCCTCGTTGATGATGTTGGCCAGATCCGCCCCGGAGAAGCCGGGAGTCTTCTGGGCCAGCACCTTGAGGTCCACCGAGGGGGCCAGCTTCACGTTGCGGGCGTGGACCTCCAGGATCTCCAGGCGGCCCTTGAGGTCGGGCTTGTCCACCAGCACCTGGCGGTCGAAGCGCCCGGCGCGCAGCAGGGCCGGGTCCAGGGTTTCGGGGCGGTTGGTGGCGGACATGATGACCACGCCCACGCGGGGGTCGAAGCCGTCCATCTCCACCAGGAGCTGGTTGAGGGTCTGCTCGCGCTCGTCGTGCCCGCCGAAGCCGCCCACGCCGCGCGCCTTGCCGATGGCGTCCAGCTCGTCGATGAAGATGATGCAGGGGGCCTTCTCCCTGGCCTGGGTGAACAGCTCGCGCACGCGCGACGCGCCCATGCCCACGAACAGCTCCACGAACTCGGAGCCGGAAATGGAGAAGAACGGCACGTGGGCCTCGCCCGCCACGGCCCGGGCCAGCAGGGTCTTGCCCGTGCCCGGCGGCCCCACCAGGAGCACGCCCTTGGGCATGCGCCCGCCCAGGTTCTGGAAGCGGCCCGGCTCGGTGAGGAAGTCAACGATCTCCTTGAGCTCCTCCTTGGCCTCGTCGCACCCGGCCACGTCGGCGAAGGTGGTGGTCAGGTCGGACTCGGCCACGATCTTGGCCTTGCTGCGCCCCATGCCCAGCAGCTGCTCGTTGGGGTTGAAGCGGCGCATCACGAACATCCAGATGCCGAAGAAGATCGCGGCGGGCAGCACCCAGCTCAAGATGTCGCGCAGGAAGGTGGACTCGACCTGGCCCCGGAAGGTCACGTTGTACTTGGAGAGCTCGTCGGAGAGCTCGGGGTCCACGCGCAGGGCCACGAAGCGCTGCTCGCCGGGCTGGCCGTCGGTCACGACCTTCATCTTGCCCTGGAGGGAGCCCTGGCCGATGGCCACCTCGATGATGTTGCCGTTCTTGAGCTCCTTGAGGAACTCGGAATAGTCCATGGTCTTGGGGCCATAGGCCCGGACGTAGTAGTCCTGCACGATGACGAGGGCCCAGAAGGCCGCGATGACGTACCAGATCGTGAAGTGGTGCTTTTTTTCCATGGCTGACCGCCCGCTCGTAAAATTTCCAGGCTAGTCGATCAGATACGCGTGGCGGGCGGCGTGGTCAAGGCGCGTTGCGGGCGAGGTCCTCCTCCACGAAGCGGGCCACGGCTTCGGCCAGGGCCGCCCGGGGGTAGGCGTTGCGGTTGAAGGACAGGCGCCACAACGGATTGCGGGCCGTGTCGAAGGACATGGCCACGGCCAGGTGGTCGGCGTCGGGGTAGCCCAGCAGGGTGGAGCCGGGGATGACGGCGTCCCGGCAGGCCATGAGGCCGTCGTTCAAGGGGGCGGTGGCCGCGAGCTCGTCGAAGAAGGGCCGCAGCCCGGCGGAGGTGTTCTCCCGAGAGGCGAACGCGGGCAGGCTGTAATAGCGCACCCCGGCGGGCAGGGGGTGCTCCGCCAGCCAGGACAGCCGCACGCCCGGGCTCAGGCTGTTCAGGGCCTCGCCGTGCGGGCCGGGCGCGCAGCCCGAAAAGTGCAGCCTCTCCGCCAGGCGAACCAGCAGACCCGGCATGGTGTCGGCCAGGGGAGAGCCGTTCACCGCGCCCGAGACGGCGACCAGCGCCGCCACGCGCCCTGCCAGTTCGGGGTTCGCAGCCAGGGCGGTCAGGCTGTCGGGGACCCCCTTGGAGTGGGCCAGCAGGATGGCCCGCGTGCCCTCGGGCAGGGCCAGGAGCGCCTCCCGGACGATCGCGGCGTTGCGCTCGCAGCCGGAGCGGCCCTCGGTGCGGATGGTGGCTGTACGGTAGCCCTGGGCTTCCAGGTTGGCCAGGGCGTCGCCGAACAGAGGGGCCACGTCGGCCACGCACTCGGCCAACAGGCCCGGCACCATGACCACCGTGAGCCCGGCGCGCGAGGGCTCCAGGTTCACGGGCTGGCCAGTGGGGCCGCCCTCCCCGGCCAGGCGCCACAAGGGTTCGGAGCCCGGAGCCGCACCGCCCCGCGCGGCCAGCACGGCCGTGAAGATCTCGCGGAAGCGGGCGCGGCCGTCCGTGATTCCGGCCAGGGCGGCAGGCAGGAGCACGGCCGGGGGCCCACCTGAGGGCATGACCTCGGGCCGGGCAGCCTGCCGCCTGGAACAACCGGGCAGCGCGGCCGCCAGCATGGCGCAGGCCAGCGCCCAGAGGAGCCTGGCCGCGCCCGGGCGCGGCGTGCCTTCCGTGGTCTGGAGCGCCATGTGCCTCCTTTCCGGCCTCACCGCAGCATGTTCTGCACGAAGCTCATGCCCCTGCGCTTGTGGGAGCACTCGGGGCAGAGCTGCTGCTCCAGGCCAGCGGAGGAGGCCAGCTTGTCGCCCATGCGCTGGCGCAACTGCTCCAGGTACTGCTCGGCGGGCAGCGGCTTGCCGCACTCGGGGCAGGTGGGCGTGGGCAGCTCGCTGATGGCGTGCCCCGTGAAGCTGATGGACGTCTCGCCCTTCTCCAGCACCAGGCGCATGGCCCCGGTGGGACAGATGCGCGTGCACGCGCCGCAGCCCACGCACTTGTCGGTGGGGCGGTCGAAATCCTCGAACACCAGGCGGCCTTCGACCTCCTTGAAGCGCAGGGCGTCGCCCCCCGCCTCGGAGCAGACCAGCTGGCACAGGCCGCAGCCGATGCACACGTCGCAGCGCAGGCAACGCCGGGCCTCGTTCTCGGCCATGGCCTGGTCCAGGCCGAGCTCCACCTGATCGAAGTTCAGGCTGCGCCCGGCCACGGGAACCATGGGGATCTCGGGGCGGGCGTGCTCGCTCCAGCCGCAGCCGTGGGGCGAGCAGAGCAGCTCGCGCTCCCAGCGGGGGCGCGGCTCCACCTGGGCGGGATCGAAGGCCGCGCCGCGCAGGTGGGCGTCGATGGCGTAGGCCGCGCGCTTGCCGTCGCGGATGGCCTCCACCACGGTGGCCGGGCCCTGGGCCGCGTCGCCGCCCGCGAACACGCCGGAGCGGTCCGTGGCCATGGTGGCCGTGTTGATCTGGATGGTGCGCCACTTGGTCAGGCAGACCTCGCCCAGGGTGCCGTCCGCGCCCTTGGTGAATGACTCGTCGCAGAACTGGCCGATGGCGGAAATGATCATGTCGCAGGCGATGACCCGCTCCGAGCCGGGCTTGGGCTCGGGCCTGCGCCGACCGGAGGCGTCGGGTTCGCCCAGGGCCATGGTCACCACCTCCATGCCGGTGAGCTTGCCGCCCTCGCCCACCAGGCGGGTGGGCGCGGCCAGGAAGGTGAAGTGCACGCCCTCGTGTTCGGCCTCCTCCACCTCCTCGGCGGCGGCGGGCATCTCCGTGCGGGAGCGCCGGTACACCACGCGGACTTCCTTCGCGCCCAGGCGCACGGCCGTGCGCGCGCAGTCCATGGCGGTGTTGCCGCCGCCCACCACGATCACCCGCTCGCCCACGGAAGGCTTACGGCCAAGACCCAACTCCACCAGGAACTGCGTGCCCGAGACCACGCCCGTCAGCAGGGCCTCGCCCTCCAGCCCCAGCGCCCGGCTGGACCAGGCCCCCAGGCCCAGGAAGGCCGCATCGAAGCCCTGGGCGGCCAGGTCGTCCAGGGTGAAGTCCCGCCCGAGGGCCTTGCCGGTGGTCACCTCCACCCCGAGGCCGGTCACGGTGGCGATCTCGCTGTCCAGAATGGCCTTGGGCAGCCGGTATTCGGGGATGCCGTAGCGCATCATGCCGCCCAGGGCGGGCATGGCCTCGAAGATGGCCGCCCCGTGGCCAAGGCGCGCCAGGAAGGAGGCGCAGGCCAGGCCCGCCGGGCCGCCGCCGATCACGGCGACCTTCCTGCCCGAGGCCGGGCGCGGGCTGCACACAGGGGGATAGCCGCCGGACTGGGCCATGGCCGCCTTGGCGGACACGGCTTTCATGGCCCTGATGTGGATGGGCTTGTCCACCTTGCCGCGCAGGCAGACCTTCTCGCAGGGGGCCGGGCAGACCAGGCCGCAGGCGTAGGGGAGGGGGTTGTCCTGCACCATGATGGAGACGGCCGCGCCGTGCTCCCCGCGCCCGGTGAGGGAGAGGAAATTGGGGATGTCGATGCCCGCGGGGCAGCGCTCCTGGCAGGGGGCCACCCTGCGGCGGCGGCAGGCCCCGGTGGGGCACTCACCCCCGGTATGCTCCAGCCACTCATTGGCGAAGGCCTTGAGCGAGGTGGCAAGCGTGCCTGCGGCGGCCAGCCCGGCCTCTTCCAGGAGGCTGGCCGAGAGGTTCAGGTCGGTGAGCTGCTCCCTGTCGCCGCGGCCCAGGGCCAGCTCCGTGGCCAAGCGGGCGGCGCGGGCCAGCAGGCCCCGCCGGGGGTGGCCGTCGCGCACGGCGGCCAGGCGCCAGTGGGCGTAGAGGGCCTGGCGGGTGATGTCCACCGGGCACTGCCCGGGTGCGAACACGTCGACGCTGCCCAGGCCCGGATCGAGCCCCTGGGCGCGCAGCAGCTCGGGGTCCATGCGCAGGGGCTGGCCCGCGGCGGCAAATCCGCCCAGGCCGCCGTCAAGAATCAGCGCCCCCTCGGAGCCGGGCTTGCCGCCCAGCAGTTCGCGCAGGTCGGCTCCCAGGGGCAGCTCCTTGAAGGCTCCACCGGCGAACAGGCAGCGGGCCTGCCTGAAATCCTCCGCGGCCTCGAAGGCCAGGGGCAGGCGGCACCATGTCTCCAGGGACAGGCGTAGCTCGCCGGGGTTCACGGCCAGGGGGGGCCGCTCGGGCTCGCGGGTGTGGGGGCGCACCTCCACCGAGATGGCGGGCACGGCCGCGTCCATGCCTCTGGCGTTGGCCAGCCACTCCTCGAGGGCCAGGCCCATAGCCTCACGGCCGGGGGACACCAGCAGCACCGCCTTGGTCCGCCCGAGCAGGGCGCTTGCGGTGACCAGACCCTCGACCAGGGCGAAAGAGAAATTCTGGAGCAGGTGCAGGGGGAGCTGGTCGCCCGCGAAGGCTTCGGAGGCGTCCACCATCAGCAGGCCGGAGCCTGCGGTCTGGGCGGCCCAGGCCAGGTAGACCGGGAGGCAGGGCTGTCTGGAGTCGCGCAGGCCGGAGGCGCGCAGCCGCAGCAGGGCGTCGTCGGGGTCCAGGGTCCAGGCGGAGGGCAGGAGCGAATCCTGCCAGGTCTGGCCCTCGCGGGCCTCCCGCCAACTCAGCAGTGGTGTGTCGCCGGAAGCACAGAGAACTCTGGATGCGGGCATGAAATCCCCCCACGGTGTTTGCGTGGGTGTACCCGCTGGCGGTCTTTCAGGCAATGCCCCTACCGGGCCACCACCTTGTTCCGGCCGGTCTGCTTGGCCTGGTAGAGGGCCTCGTCGGCCGCGTTGAGCAGGCGCAGGGGCAGGGAATCCTTCCAGGCGGGGTCGAGGCAGGCCACGCCCAGGCTGATGGTCAGCTTCACGCCGGTGTGCATGATGCCGCCGTCGAGGTTGCGGATGACGAAGTTGTAGGCCTCCACGCGCTTGCGGATCATCTCCGCCAGGAGCACCGACTCATCCCCGTTGGAATCCTTGGTTTCGCAGATCACGGTGAACTCCTCGCCCCCGAAGCGGGAGGCGAATACCGTGGTGCCCTCCTCCTCCAGTTGGCGCTGGCATTCCCGGATCACCGAGGCCACGGCGGAGAGGGCCTGGTCGCCGATGATGTGGCCGTACTCGTCGTTGAACTTCTTGAAGTGGTCCACGTCGGCCATGAGCACGCACAGGGTGGCGCCGCCTTTTTTGGCCCGCTCCACGGCCTGGGACAGCTCCTCCTCGAAGGCGCGGCGGTTGGCGAGGCCGGTGAGCGCGTCGGTGCGGCTCAGGCGCTCCAGGTCCTTGGCGTCCTGCTCCATGTAGCGGATGACGTCCTGGAAGCCGCCCCGGATGGATTCGAGCATCTCGTCGAGGTTGTTGCCGCTGCTCACCTGGGTGAGGGTGGATACCTCCAGCAGTTGCAGGTCGCCCTTGCGCTTGAGGATCATCTCCTTGGAGTGGGCGATGGCGGAGGCCATGTCCGCCAGGGAGCGCTCCAGCTTCTCCCGCCATTTGGCCGCGAGGATCTCCTCGCAGCGCTGGGAGGCGGTCATGAAGCGTTCTTCGGTGAGGTCGCCCTTCTTGAGGATGTCCACCACCAGCTCCTGCATCTTGCGCTTCTGGTCGTCGGAATAGATGTCGTAATCGCGGATTGAGCGCATGAACAGGATCAGGGCCCGCCATTTGGAGTCGCGCGGGATGCCGAGCTTGTCCATGGCCTCGCAGGTGCCCTCGAAGCAGGGCTTGCGGGTTTTGGCCCCATTGAAACTCTTGGACTGCATGGAATACTACTAGCCGAGTTTTCCCCCGGTTGCCAAGGGGTTTGCCGATTCTTCCCCCGCCGTCAGCGCCAGCCGAAGCTCAATTCCGAGGGCGAATCCAGGGCCGTGACGCTCACGCTCACGCCCGCCTCCATGCACAGCGATTCCCCCGGCCCGAGCACCTCGCCGGAGCTCCGGGCGGGGCAGGCCACCAGGGCCCGGCCCTGCAGGCAGTCAACCCGGAGCCTCGCCCCTCCGGTGAGCACGGCGCTCTGCCCTCCCGCCAGGGCCACGCGCATGCCCCCGGCGGGGCGGGCGGCCCCCCCGCCGCCCCTCATGTGCCCGAGAATCTTCCTCACGGGCGCGGTCCCGGCCAGGGCCGCCCAGAGGTCGTCGAGCAGGCCCGACTGCTCCATAGGCCATTGCATGGGTGTGGTGTCCTTGGCCATGGTGTCCTCCTTCGCTTTTGACGCTTTGCTTACGCCATACAATCTGTTACCAGTACAGACACAGAACACATCGATTTCAACCAATACAGTTCGCCAGGGACGAGGCCATGAACTCCGACGCCTACCTCTATGAGACCGTGCGCTTAAGCCTGCTGGAGATGATCGCCTCCGGGGCGCTCGGCCCCGGTGACAAGGCCCCGTCCCTGCGCCGCCTGGCCACGGCCATGCGCGTGAGCCTCTCCACCGCCTCCCAGGCCTACGCCCGGCTGGAGAGCGAAGGGGTGCTCGAGGCCAGGCCCAAGTCCGGCTTCTTCATCCGGGGCGCCAAGGCCTGCCTGCCCATCCCGGATACGGGCGCGAGCCCCGGCCCCGACCCCTCCGCGCCGCCCGCGCCGCTCAACCGCGCGGAGCTCATCCGAAAAGTGCTAGCCAACATGTCCCGCCGGGACACGTTGCCCCTGGGCGTGGCCCGCACCGCCGAGAACCTGCTGCCCCTGCACCAGCTCAACCGCATCCTGGGCCAGGTGCTGCGCGACGAGGGCGAGCGCGTGGGCTTCTACGGCCCGGTGGAGGGGCACGAGCCCCTGCGCCGCCAGATCGCCCTGCGCATGATGGAGGCCGGGGCCGAATGCGGCGTGGCCGACACCCTGGTCACGGCCGGGGCCATGGAGGCCCTGCACATCGCGCTGCGCTGCGTGGCCCGCGCCGGGGACACGGTGGTCATCGCCACCCCCAGCTACTACTGCTTCCTGCACATGCTGGAGAACATGGGCCTGCGCGTTGTGGAGGTGCCCTCCCGCCCGGACGGGGGCGTGCGGCCCGCCGACATCGCCCAGGCCGTGGACCGCTTCCGGGTGGCCGCCTGCGTGCTCACGCCCAATTTCAACAACCCCGACGGCGCGCTCATGCCCGAGGAGGCCAAGGCCGAGGTTGTCTCCCTGCTGGCGGCGCGGGGCGTGCCGCTCATCGAGGACGACGTCTACGGAGACATGCACTTCGGCCCCGAGCGCCCCAAGTGCTGCAAGGCCTTCGACCGCGAAGGGTTGGTGCTGCACTGCTCCTCCTTCTCCAAGACCATCTCGCCGGGCTACCGCGTGGGCTGGCTCCTGCCCGGGCGCTTCATGGACAAGGCCCTGGAGATCAAGGCCACCATCAACGTCTCCACCGCCACGCCCACCCAGATGGCCGTGGCCGAATATCTGCGCTCCGGGCACTACCACCGCCATCTCAAGCGCTTGCGTCCGGCGGTGAAGGCCCATATGGAGGCCATGTACGCCCTGGTGGGCCGCCACTTCCCCCAGGGCACCCGCGCCACCCGGCCGCAGGGCGGCTCGGTGATGTGGCTGGAGCTGCCCGGCCAGGTGGACACCGTGGCCTTCATGAACAGGGCCCTGGAGCACGGAATCACCGTGGCGCCGGGGGCCATCTTCTCCTCCCAGGACCGCTTCGGGGACTGCCTGCGCATCAGCTACTGCATCCCCGACGCCCCCCGCCTGGAGGCGGCCGTGGCCCTGCTGGGCTCCCTGGCCCGCGAGATGATCGCCTGAGTTCATGGCCGAACGTATAGACCGGCCTCGCGGCGCATTGCCAATCGCAATGCCTGAAGGCACCCTTTAGGATCGGTGAAGGATATGGAACTCTACCACCTGCGCACCTTCGTGGCCGTGGCCGAGGAGGGCAACCTCTCCCGCGCGGCCGAGCGGCTGCACCTCTCCCAACCCGCGGTCAGCGCCCATGTGAAGGCCCTGGAGGAGGAGCTGGGCGTGCACCTGTTCTCGCGCTCCGCGCGCGGCATGGACGTGACCGACTCCGGCAGGCGGCTGTGCGCCACGGCCCACGAGGCCCTGGCCCGCACCCAGGACCTGGTGGAGCAGGCCAGGGCCCTGCGCGGCGAGGTTGTGGGCGACGTGGTCATCACCCGCAACACCGACCCCGATTTCCTGCGCCTGCCCGGCGTGCTGGCCCACATCGCGGCCAACCACCCGGAGGCGCTGCTGCACGTGAACTGCTGCGACTCCTACGATGTGGCCCAGGGACTCAAGGCCGGGCACATGCACGCCGGTTTCGCCTACGGCGACTTCTCCGGCGACCCGCAGCTCACCGCCCTGGCCCTGGGCATGGCCTGCGTGCGCGTGGTCGGCCCGCCCTCTTGGGAGGAACGTCTGCGCGAGGCCACCGTGGCCGACCTGGCCGCCCTGCCCTGGGTCTGGTTCCATGAGCGCTGCCCCTTCGTGGCCATGGCCAAGGGCCTGCTCAAGGAGGCCGACTGCGAGCCCAGGACCGCCGCCGTGATAAACGACGAGCACACCATCCGGGCCATGGTGGCCTCGGGCAAGGGGCTCTCCCTGCTGCGCGACGACATGATCCGCTCCCCCATGCTGGGGCAGGAGCTGGCGGTGTGGCCCGGCGGGGCGCTGGGCATCCCCCTCAGCCTGGTGGCCCTGACCCGGCGCATGGCCGAACCGGCCGTGCAGGCCGCCATGGGCGCGGCCGCCAGCGCCTGGGGCCTGGACGGCGAGGCCTGGCGCGCATGACCCAGTCCCACCACGGCGGCGACGTGGCGCAGTTGGCCAGAGCCGCCGGATGCGCGCCAGAGGACATCCTGGACTTCTCCGCCAGCATCAACCCGCTTGGACCGCCTGAGTGGCTGCGCCCCGCGATCTCCTCGGCGGTGTCCTCCCTGGTGCACTACCCGGACCCGCACTGCCGCGAGCTGCTGGCCGCCGCGTCGGCCCGCTACGGGGTTCCGGAGGCGCAGCTCGTGGCGGGCAACGGCACCAGCGACCTGCTCTTCGCCCTGGCCCGGGCCATGAAAGGCAAGGGCGCGACGCACGCCGTGATCCCCGCGCCCGCCTACGTGGACTACCGCACCGCCTGCGAGCGCGCGGGCCTGGCGGCCGAGAGCCTGATCCTGAACCACGCGGACGGCTTCAGGCTGGACGAGGCCGCGCTGCTCGACACGCTGCGCCCGGGGAGCGCCGCGTTCCTGGGCAGGCCGGGCAACCCCACCGGCCGCGACGTCCCTGCGGACACGGTGCGCCGCCTGGCCGCGGCCCGGCCGGACTGCCTGTTCGTGGCCGACGAGGCCTTCGGCAGCTTCGTGGAGGGCTTCGAGAGCCTCGTGCGGGACCGCCCGGCCAATGTGGCGGTGCTCCTCTCGCTCACCAAAATGTTCGCCATTCCGGGCCTCAGGCTGGGCCTGCTCTGTGCCGGTGACGACTTAGCTGGGCTTGTGCGGGCGCAGCTCTCCCCCTGGTCGGTCAACACCCTGGCCCAGGCCGTGGGGCTGCGCGCCATGGCCGACCGGGAGTTCGAGGCCCGCTCGCGGGAGAACGCCGCAGCCCTGCGCCGGGAACTGGCGGCCGGGCTGGCCGCGCTGCCTGGCATCGAGGTGTTTCCAGGGGCGGCCAACTACCTGCTCTGCCGCCTGGAGAAACCGGACGTCCCCGCCCTGCGCGCCCGGTTGCTCACCCGGCGCATCGCCATCCGGGACTGCTCCAACTTCGAGGGCCTGGACGCCCGCTTCTTCCGGGTGGCCGTGCGCGCCCGGGACGACAACGAGCGCCTGCTGGAGGCCCTGGAGGCCGAGCTGGCCCCGGCGCGGCAGCGCGTCATAAGGAAGCGGCGCACGCCCGCGCTCATGATCCAGGGCACCACATCCAACGCGGGCAAGTCCGTGCTGGCGGCGGCGCTGTGCCGCATTCTCAGGCAGGACGGCGTGCGCGTGGCCCCGTTCAAGTCGCAGAACATGTCGCTCAACTCCTGCGTGACCCCCTGGGGCGAGGAAATGGGCCGCGCCCAGGTGCTCCAGGCCCAGGCCTGCGGCCTGGCCCCCCAGGCGCGCATGAACCCGGTGCTGCTCAAGCCCTGCTCCGACACCGGCTCCCAGGTGATCGTCATGGGCAAGCCCGTGGGCAACATGCGCGTGCGCGAGTACGTGGCCTACAAGCCCACGGCCTTCGCGGCCGCGAAACAGGCCTACGACTCCCTGGCCGGGGAGTTCGAGGCCGTCATCCTGGAGGGCGCGGGCAGCCCGGCGGAAGTGAACCTCAAGCATCACGACATGGTGAACATGGCCATGGCCGCCCACGCCGGGGCCAGGGTGCTCCTGGCGGGCGACATCGACCGGGGCGGCGTGTTCGCGGCCCTGTGCGGCACCATGGAGCTGCTCTCCGAGTCCGAACGGGCCATGGTGGGCGGCTACGTGCTCAACCGCTTCCGGGGCGACCCGAGCCTTTTGGACCCGGCCCTTGAGTTCATGCGCGCAACCACGGGCAAGCGCGTGCTTGGCGTGGTGCCCAACATCGAGCCCCTGGGCCTGCCCGAAGAGGACTCGGTCAGCTTCAAGCAGGGCGGCTTCGGCTCCACCGGCCCGCGCGAGCCGGGCGCCGGAGTTCTGGACATCGCCGTGCTGGACCTGCCCCACATCTCCAATTTCACCGATTTCGACGCCCTGGCCCGCGAGCCGGACGTGAGCCTGAGGGTGGTGCGCTCCCCCGAAGAGCTGGGCCGCCCGGACGCGGTGCTCCTGCCCGGAAGCAAGAACACCCTGGCGGACCTGGCGCACCTGCGCGCGGCGGGCCTGGCCGAGGCCGTGGCGCGGCTGGACGGCGTTGAGGTCGTGGGCGTGTGCGCCGGATTGCAGATGCTTGGCGCGCGCATCCTGGACCCGCTGGGCCTGGAGTCGGACCGGGGCGAGGAGGCGGGCCTGGGCCTCTTGCCCCTGGTGACGGAGCTCATGCCGGAGAAGACGCTTACGCGCGCCGAGGCCCTGCACGCCGCCTCGGGCCACACGCTGCGCGGCTACGAGATCCACCACGGCGAGACCGTGGCCACCCGGGACGACGCCCCCGGGCTGTTCGCCAGGCAGGACGGCCGCCCCCTGGGTTGGGGCCGCATGGGCGGCGTATGGGGCACCTATCTGCACGGGCTCTTCGACGCGGACGGCTTCAGGGGCTGGTGGCTGGACGCCCTGCGCGCCCGCAAGGGCCTCGCGCCGATGGAGCGCGCCGTGTCCGGCCAAGGGGAGGACGCGGCCGTGGACGCGGCCCTGGACCGCCTGGCCGCCGTGGTGCGCAAGAACCTGGACATGGAGGCCGTCTACGCCCTGCTGGGACTGTAACCTTCCGTTCATGCCGCGCCACTTGAACCGGACGCGGTAAGGGTCTATGCTCACTTACTGTTCGAGCCCCGCTCGACCCCCGCGCCATGAGAAACGACACCACTCCAACCAACGGCCAGGCCAATGGGCCGGACACCCCGGCGGCGGCGCCGCAAAAATCCCGGCGGATACTCTCCTCCCTGCGCCTGACGCTGGCCGTGACCTTTCTGGCGGGGTTGATCGCCTACCTGACGCCCCTGGCCCTGACCCGCCTCGTCGGGCAGGACATGCTCCGCGCCCAGGCCCAGGCCGCCCTCCAGGGCGCGCTCTACCGCCCGGTGGACATCAAGGGCGAGGTGCGCCTGACGCTCATCCCCTGGTTCGGGCTGCGCACCGGCCCGGTCACCGTGGCCAACAGCCCCGGCTTCGGCCCGCAGCCCCTGGTCAGCGTGGAATCCTCCACCATCGAGCTCAACCTGCTGGCCCTGGTGCGCAAGCGCATCGTGGTGGATTCGGTCTCGCTCTCCAGCGCCACGCTCAACCTTGAGCGCGACGCCCAAGGCCAGGAGAACTGGCGCACGCCCCAGCCGGTGGACGTCTCCTCGCTCCCGCTGCCCCCGGCCCCCAGCGGCTGGGAGGCCCAGCGCCTCCCCACGGGCCTGCGCCTGTGGAACGCCAGCGTGCACTTCACGGACCAGCTCACCGGCTCCAACATCGACGTGCGCCGCCTGAACCTGAACACCACCCCGGCCAGCCCCTTCGATTTCTCCGTCTCCTGCGAGTTGACCGTGCTGCCGCTCGGCATCAAGGGCGAAGTGCACGCCCAGGGCCAGGGCAGCTACGGCCCCACGGGCGGGCACGTGTTCGTGCGCAGCTCCCAGGCGGCGGGCTGGCTGGACCTGCCCGAGGCCGACGGCAGGCCCGGCGGGCGGATGCAGTTCTCCGGCCGGCTGGGCTTCCACGGCGAGGCCGGGGCCTTCGAGATTTCCCAACTGGTGCTGGAGGGCCTGGGCGCGCGCGTGACCGGCCAGATCAACGCCGCCGGCATCTACGAGAACACCCCCTACATGGCCCTGAATCTGGCCGCCACGGCCAGCCGCCACGGGGCCTGGGCGGCCCTGCTGGGCGTGGACCCGGCCGACGCCCCGGCCCTGCGCGCCCCCAATGGCCGCGAGACCCCCACCCTGCGCCGCGCCCCGGACGAAGCCGACGTGGAGGCCGCCCTGGTGCTCAACTACGGCCCTGCGGGCTGGAAGGCCGAGTCCTTCAGCCTGCGCCACGAGCAGGGCCGCGTCACCGGCTGGGCAGGCAACATCGGGGGCCAGCTCGATTTCGACGTGCGCGCCGACGGGGTGGACCTGAACCGCTGGGCCCCGGCGCGACTGCCCGCCCTGGCCGATTCCCTGCGCGGAGCCCTCGCCAGCGGCGCCGGGAGCCGGGGCCTGGAGGCCCTGCACGGCCGCTTCAAGGGCAGGCATCTTCGCCTGGGCGAGGTGGACGTCTCCGAGGTGGAGCTGAGCGCCAAGGCCGAAAACGGCGCGCTGCGCCTCTATCCCTTCACGGCGCGCACCCCCCAGACCCTGCTCACGGCGGACCTGCGCGCCGCCCTGGACCCCGGCTCGCCCGGGTTCTCCTGCCAGGCGGCGCTCCAGGCCCTGGCCCCCGGGCACAACGCTCCGGCCAAGGCCGCCGAACTTTCCCTGGAGGGCGCGGCAAAGGATTCCGGCCTGGGCGGCAGCGTGCGCTTCACCCTGGGCGACTTGCCTCCCGGCTGGTCCCCCCCCTGGCTGACTGAAAATCTCGCGGCGGCCTGGCGCGCGCTGGGCGGGGGGAGCGTCTCCGCCAGCCTGCGCCTGCCCGGCGGGGAAGACCGCCTGGCCGAGCTGGCCGACCTGGACCTGCGCGCGGGCGGCTCCCGCATCACGGGCCGGGCCGGATACGCCCCCGGGCGCGTAAGCCTCGACCTCGCCGCCGACCGGCTGGACACCGAACGGTTGCAGCAGGCCGCCGCCCTGTTCGGGCCCGGCGGCGACAACCCCCTGCCCCCCCTGGCCCTGGACGGCCGCGTCGCCGTGAAACGCCTGTCCACGCCCCTGGGCGAGTTCGACGACGTGCAGCTCGCGGGGCAGTCCGGCCCGGAGGCCCTGCACCTGGGCACCCTCACGGCCTCGGGCCTTGGCGGCAGGATTACCGGCTCGTTGGACTACCAGCATTCCGGCGGCAGGCACGGCGGCAGCCTGACCCTGGCCGCCAGCGGCGTGCATGGGGCGCAGCTCTCGGCCCTGGCTCCGCAGGCCCCCCGCCTGACCGGGCCGCTGGAAGGCCGCATCAGCCTGGAGGCCTCGGCCCGCTCCGGGGAGCCCCTCTGGCGCGCCATGCACGGCCAGGCCGACCTGCAAATGGGCATCGGCACCGTGGCCTTCAGCCAGGACCAGGGCCCCAACCAGGCCTGGCCGCTGACCCGCACGGCGCTCAACCTCAAGTTCGCCTCCAGGCCCGCCAACGGAGCGGAGAAGCCCCGCGAAGCGGCCCTCGCCGAGGTGACCGGCTCCCTGCGCATGGAATCCCCCGGCCAGTTGCGCTCCCTGCAGACCGACCTCAAGGGCCAGGCCGGGCTGGGTGCAAACGGCAAGCCCCTCTGGTTCCGCCAGCCCAGGCTGGAGGGCAGCCTGGCCGTGGACGTGCCCCTGCGCCCGGGCAAGCCCCTGCGGGCCACCTGGGCCGGCAAGCTTGATGCGGACTTCGAGAAGGGTTCCTACGGCATCACCGGCGTGGACCTGAACATGGAGGGCGTCACGGGCAAGGCATCCCTCACCGGGCAGCCCGGCCCCGGCGGCATGCAGCTCTCCGGCTCGGTGGATATCCCCGAATTCTCCCCGCGCGATGCGGCCCAGCGCACGGGCATAGCCCTGCCCGCCAAGGCCGCGCCCGAACTGTGGCGCAAGGCCCGGTTCTCAACGGACATCGGCGGGAACCTCAAGGACGTCCGCCTGACCCGCATCCAGGGCGCGCTGGACGACACCACCATCACGGGCGCGGCCACGCTCACGGGCCAGACCACCCACGCCGACCTCGCCGTCGGCAACCTGGACCTGGACCGCCTCTTCCCCATCGTCAAGGACGATGACCCCGCCAAGCGCCCGGATTCGCCCCTGCCCATGCAGGAGCTGCGCGCCCTGAACATGGACGCCAAGGTGCGCCTGGGCAGGCTGGTGCGGGACAAGCTGGTGTGGGACAGCTCCCTGCTCACGCTCACGGCCCAGGGGGGGCGCTTCCGCATCATGCACTCCTCCCAGCAGTTCTACGGGGGCTCGTACATGATGGACGTGCGCGGCGACGCGCGCGGGCAGGATCTCAAGGCCCAGTTCGACCTGGCTTTGGTGGGCTTCGAGGCCTCGCCCCTGCTGCGCGCCGTGGCTGGAGCAGAAACGGTGACCAGGGGCAACGGCGAATTCCACGTGAACGTGGAGACCTGGGGCGCCACGGAAAAGGCCCTGCGAAGCCACGCCGCCGGGACCGCCCGCTTCGAGGTGAAAGGAGGCAGGCTGGTGCTGCGCGAACCCGGAGCCGCCAGCAGGCAGCTCCCGCCGCCAACCGACGCCGAGAGCCTGCCCTTCGACAGCCTGGGCGCGCACTTCACGGCCCGCGAGGGCCTGGCCATCAGCCGCGACCTGGCCATGCTCGGCCCGGACATCACGGCCAAGGGCGACGGCTGGGTAAGCCTGCCGGACGAACGCATCGACCTGAACCTGATCGCCGTGGTGCGCGACGTGGGCGAGCTGCCCGTGCGCATCAGCGGGCCGCTTTACGACCCCAAGGTGAACGTGGACAAGTCCCGCATACTTGGGGAGACCATCATGAAGATGTTCAAGGGCGTCATCACCCTGCCCGCCTCCATCGTCAACATTTTCCGCAAGCTGTACTGATCGGGGCGGGGTCGATTCCCGCCACGCCGCATCACTTCTTCTTGTTCTCTCCGAACGCCTCGCCCATGGCTCGCTCCAGCTGCGAAGCGGTGAAGATGTCGCGCAGCACCACGGGGCTCTGCGCGTCATCCCCTTTGGGGAACAGCGCGGCAACGGGAATGGAGGCCGAGCCCAGCGCGCGCAGCAGGGCCATGGCGGCCGGGTCCTCGCGGGTCAGGTCCACGCGCATGGCCGTGAAGCCGTAGCGCTCCCGCAGGGAGGCGAGCTTGTCCGGGGTCAGCACGGTCTTCTCCAGGGCCTTGCAGGTGGGGCACCAGTCCGCCGTGAAGTCGAGCAGCAGGTACTCCTTGCCCAGGGCCTTGTCGAAGGCGGCGGGGCTGAAGGCGGCCCAGCCCGCGTCCTTGGGGGCGGCGGGCGACAGGGCCCAGAGGCAGGCGGCCACCGTGAGGGCCAGGGCAGCCGCGCGGATGCTCCAGCGGGTGAGCGTGGTCTGGTTCAGGCTGGTCCAGGCTCCCCAGACGTGGCAAGCCACCGCGGTGGCCAGCAGGGCCGCCAGGGCGGGCAGCAGCAGCCCGGTGGGCAGGATGGAGAGGAAATAGAGCACCGTGGCCATGATGACGAACCCGGCGATCTTCTCCAGCCGGGTCATCCAATCGCCCGGCCGGGGCACGAAGCGCACCAGCTCGGGCCGCAGGGCCAGGGCCAGGTAGGGCGAGGCCATGCCCACGCCGATGCCCACGAACACCGCCATCACGACGGGAACCGGCTGCATGAGCGTCCAGGCCAGCACCCCGCCCAGGAACGGGCCGGAGCACGGCGTGGCAAGAAGCGTGGCAAGCAGGCCCGTCACCAGGGCCTGGGCCTTGGGGCTGCGCCCGTGATGGGAGGCGAACTTGAGATCCACCACGGGCAGGTGGAACACCCCGAACAGGGAGAGCCCCATGGAAAACAGCACCACCGCCGCTCCCAGTATCAGCCCGGGCTGCTGGAACAGCTGGCCCCAGGCCAGGCCCGCCAGCCCCAGGATGAGCGCCAGCGCCGTGAAATAGAGCACCACGCCCAGGGCGAAATAGATGTTGTGCTCGCGGATGACGGCGTAACGGTCGCAGTTTTCCCCTTCGCGGCAGGTGGCCAGAAGGCCGGAGAGTTTGAGGCAGGCCACGGGCAGCACGCAGGGCATCAGGTTCAGCAGGAACCCGGCAAGCAGGGCCAGGGGGATTGCCTTGAGGACGCTGTCCACCTCAAGGGCCGGATGCGGCGAGCGCGGGGTGAAGCTCCACTGGGTTGGTGCCTCCCCGGGCGCGGGTTCGGGTTCGCCGGTGGTGGCCTGCACCACGCCGCCGCCGCTGTTCACCAGGCTCTCCAGCAGGGGCCACCAGGGGCGGGAGTCCGCGCGGGGCGGGTCGGGGACCTCGCGGGAGGAGAAGCTGTTCTCCAGGGAGAGGGGCCAGCAGCTGGCGTCGGAGCAGGCCAGCAGGGTCACGCGGACGTCCACTCCGAAGCCCTCGGGCAGCGGGTCGGGCAGCAGGATGAACACCGGGGTCGGCCCGGCGTAGACGTTGACTGTCTTGTCGGCCTCGAAGATGTCGCGCGCTGGCTTGCCGGGCGGATAGAGCACGGGCAGCGGCACGCCCTGGGGGGTGAGCATGGCCTGCACCCGGGTGGGCAGGCCGGTCTCGCCGGGGTCGTTGCCGTAGGTCTTGTAGCCGGACGCGGGGGTCAGCCAGAGCACGGCCACTTTGCCGCGCCCGGGCACGGCGGCCAGCTCCCAGCTCAAGGTCATGGGGGAAGGCTGGCTGTCGGGCTGGGCCAGCCCAGAGGTCGGGGCTGAAGCCGGCGCCGAAGCCGGGGCTGGCGTCTGGGCGCCAAGCGCCAGGGCCGAAAGCTGGGCTGGAATCAGCGCCAGGAGCAGTATCGCGAGTATCTTGAACATGATGGGCTCCAGTTGACCGAACACATACGCCAGCCTCGCCCGCAAGGCAAAGGCCTGTCCGCCGGAGGGCAAGAAAGGCTGGAACGTGACGGCCGGGCCTTAAGGAAGGATCATGAAGGCGGCTGCCGCCACGCACGTGGGCACGAGGGCCCCGGCGAACAGCCACAGCGGGCTGATGACCCCGCCCTTGAAGCCGGCCTTGAGGATGGAGTAGCCCGCCGGGTTGGGGGCGTTGGCGATGACGGTCAGCCCGCCGCCGGTGACCGCGCCTGCCAGCAGGGCGTGTTTGTTGGCGTCGGAGATGTCCGGCACCAGGGTGCCGAGGTAGGTAAGCGCGGCGTTGTCCGTGACGGCAGTGAGCAGGGCCGAACCGACGTAGAGAGCGGAGGCGTCCATGCGTTCGATCAGGGACTGCACCCACCACTGCTGCGGCGGGCCCAGGATCACCAGCCCCGCCAGAAAGACACCCACCAGGAATGCGGGGCGCAGCATCAGCTCGTTCTGGTGCTCGGCGTAGGCGGCCATGAACCCCAGGAACAGCACCAGCACGGCCATGAAGGCCGTGGGGTGGTGCAGCAGGGCCACCAGCAGCACCAGCACCAGCACATGCACGGCGGTGACCCACCCCGGGATCTCCTCGCCTTTGGCTGTGGAGAACTGGATCTCCACCTTGCGCAGACGCTTGGCGAAGAGCAGGGTCACCAGCGCGGCGTTGGCCGCCACGGCCAGGGCGGCCTTCCAGCCGAAGTTGGCGAGCATGTGCCCGGTGCCCCAGCCCCAGGTGGGGGCGCACATGATGACGGGGGGGGCCGCGAAGTGAGTGAGCACGCCGCCGATGGAGACGTTCACGAAGAGCGTGCCCAGCATGGCGTATTTGAGCGGGTCCGGCAGAGGGTGGCGGAAATAGGCCAGGTAGAGGATCAGGGCCGTGACCGTCATGGCGGCGGGTTCGGTGATGAACGAGCCCATGAGCGGCCCCACGGTCAACGCGGTGAGGCACACCGCCTGCCCCCTGGGGAGGGGAAGGCGCCCCGCCAGGGCGAAGATGGCCCTGGAGGAGATGGTCACCACCGGTTTGGCCGAGGCCGCCAGCATGATGGCGAACACGAAGCCCGGTTCGGTGAAGGAAATGGATTCAATGTAGCTCACGGCGCCGGACGGCCCGGAAAACACCGCCAGCAGCACAAGGAACACTGCCGCCCAGAACCCGAAGACGGCCTCCACTTCGCCCAGGAGATGCCACAGCCCGTGGTGAGGGCCGCCGCACTTGGCCTTCTCCATGCACCGCCCGGCCAGGAAGGTGTGCGAGACCGCGCAGGCGAAAGCCGCAGTGCCGAGCGTTGTAGCCAGGATGGAAAGCTGCATGGTGCTGTCGTTACTCGAAGCAGAACTCCACGGTGAATTCGCCGTACGGTGTGCTGAAGGGTATGGCGATCACGGGGCCGGTGGTCACGTGGGTGATGGTGTGGTTGTCCCCGAAGATCACCGTGGGTGTGGAGGCCTGCATGGTCAGCCCCATCTGGGAGAGCCCGGCGCGCGCCTGGCCCGAGATCATGTTGGTGATCTCGCCCACGGCGTCCTTGGCGTCCTGGATGATGTCCTGCACGTCGTCGCCGAGCATGTTCTTGACGATTGCCACCGCGCACTTCTTGCTGAAGGAGATGGAAATGCTGCCGTGCTTGTCCCCGGTGAGGCCGACCACCGCGGAGACGTCGCCAGCGGCGGTGTTGTTTTTCTTCACGTAGGGCTTGCCCGGGGCCGGGTCGAGCATGGCCATGGTGGAGAGGACGTGCTTTGTTGCCTGCACGAACGGCTTGGCGATTTCTGCGTCGGGGGTGCTCATGCGCGGTCCTTGGCTCTGGGGTGCATCGGGGCGGGGTAATGCGAGCCCCCGGCTGAAAAGACTGGCCGGAACGCCCCCCCGCAGCTTTTGAATGTTATCCTCTGAACGTGGCCGGTTCAAGCCATTTTTGAGCACCCTCCCAGGCCCGGCGCGGCCTTGGTGTTGGCCGCCATCCTTGCCATTCGGCCCCGGGTGGTGTAGCGAAACTTAAAGCGGCGGTGCGGCGTGCGATACCGCCGCCCCAACACCCCAAGCAGGCCGGTGCATACCGGCGCTCACCGCGAACAGCATGCAGCAGACCAGCCAACATACCTCATCCGCCAGGAACCGGGCCACCGGGTATTCCGACGCAGATTGGGGTGTGCTGGAGAAACGCCTCACCGACACCCGGGACATGCTGCGCGACATCCTGCACCACCTGCGCAAGGTGCTGGACAGCCTCCGCTCCGCCGGGGAACACTACCAGAGCGCCGGACGCGCCTGGCGGTCCGCCCAGTCCGGTGGACGGCCCGGGCATCGGTCCAGCGGCTCCGCCGCCGGTGCCCGCAAAACCACAGGAGCCGCCGGCTCCCGCGCGCAATCCGCCCAGGGCTCCACCACCCGCCAGACGACTTTCCGCTCCGCCCAAACCAGCCAGCAGACCAGCCAGCAGGCCACCGGCCAGACCGCCTACTCCTCCGCCAAGAGCGCGACGGGGGGCAAGCCCGGCGCAGCCACCAGCGGCGCGGGGGCGCGCTTCTCCGCCAAGGCGGACGCTTCCGGCCCGTTCCAATCTTCCAGGATCTTCCAGAACGGCCAGGCAGGCCAGAACAGCCAATCCGACCAGACGGGCCATACGGGCGCCTCGGGCCAGTCCGCCCGGACGGGCCAGGCAGGCTCGGCCTTCACCGGCAAGGCCGGGGCCAGCTTCGCGGGCGACCCCGGGGCGAACGCGGCCGGAGCACGCTACTACTCCACCGGGCAGGACAGGCAGGCCGGTTCAGGGTTCTCCTGGAGCACGCGCGGCAAGGAGCGTGCCGCATCGGCCGGGCAGGCCGCCGGCGGGCACTCTTCCGGCGGAGCGAGTTTCGGCGCGGGCCGCCAGGGGGCCTCGTCGCAGGCCCGCGGTTCAGCCCAGAGCGGCCAGCAGCGCGCCCAGCAGGCCCGCACCGAGCAGGAGAGCCGCCACCGCACCACGGGGCCGGGCGGGGGCTCCAGCTACCAGGACTACCGGCAGCGCAGCCACAAGTCGCCCCTGGGTAACGGCAGGATGACCCTGACCCAGGCCTGCGCCCTGCTCTGCCTGACCTACCCCTGTTCCGCCGACGAGGTGAAGGCCGCCTACCGCAAACAGGCCCGCCGCCACCACCCGGATCTGGGCGGCGACGAAGAAATGATGAAGGCCGTGAACCAGGCCTACGAGATGGCCCTCTCCTGGTGTTCGCCCCTGCGCGGCAAGGCCGCCACCTGGGCCGCCTGAGGCCTCGCCGTCCCTTCAGCCAGCCAAACGCCCGTCATGCACGGCACAGGCCGCCCGAGAGCGGCCAGTATTGTTTTACGCCCCTTGCAGGCCATTCGCTTATTTCCCGGCCATTCCCGCCCGGACGATCCCGCGCCGCATGCCTCACCCACACGCTCCGTCCGGAGTGTTCCCGGCCATCTTGGCCTGGCCCGATGGCTTGGACCGCCCGCCTGGGCTGCCCGCCTGGGCTGCATGCCCGGCCGCGGCCGCCTAGAACACTTCAGCCTCGAACCAGTAGATGTGCGTCCTGGGCGAACGCCAGGCTTCGGGGTCCAGCCCGGCCTTGCGGCAGGTCTGGGCCAGGAAGGTGTACTTGTCCCAGTTCCAGTCCACGGGCACCTGGGGCAGCAAGAGCCCCTGCCTGTGCCCTTGCACCATGATGAGCCCGTGGCGGCCCACCTCCACCAGTTCGGGGTCGGGGCAGGGGGTCACCGGCCCCAGGATGGAGATCTCCACCTCCACCTCCTCGAACTCTCGCCTGGTCAGGGGCGGGAAGCGCGGATCCTCGAAGGCGGCGGAGACCGCCATGTTGCCGATGGTCTCCCACAGGGGCTTGTCCGCCATGATGTGCCCGATGCAGCCCCGCAACCCCCCGGCGATGTTCAGGGTCACGAAGGCTCCGTAGGGCTCCTTCAGGCGCTCCGTGGGCGGCGGCGGGGGGCACCAGCCCGTCTGCCCCTCCAGCCGGGCGGCGATGGCGTCCCGCACGAGGTGCTTCAGGGCGTTCTTTTCCACGGTGCTCAGCGTGAAGCGGAAGGGTTCCATGGGCTGCTCCTTGTTTAGGGGCGGTCATAGCACCTCGCGCGGCTTCTTGCCAGCGGAGGGCGCAGGAGGCTGGCGCGGCGGGCGCAAGCCGGTTATCGTGGCCCGGGCGGCCCGCCTGGCCTGACCTGACCTGGCCCGGCCCGCCACACCGCACCCGCGCGGGGAGCGCATGCACGACATCCTCGACCTCGACACCCTGCCCGAGCCGCTGCGCTACGGGCTGGCCCTGGGCGGCGCAGGCCGCAGGCACCTCACGGACATGGCCCGGGCCGCCCTGGCCCGGCCGGAGACCGCGCGCCTGGGCCTGGACCTCGCCCTGGCCGCCTGGGAGGCCGCGCCCCTGGACGGGGCCATGGCCCGCCTCCTCCAGGACATGGACGCCCGCATGCCCTTCCTGGAGCGCGGGGTGCGCCAGGCCGTGCGCGCGGCGGCCTCGGGCTGGCATCCCCCGGCGGACGTCTCCGCCCTGGCGGCCCTGGCCCAGCGCCGCGACCACGACGCCCTGCGCGCCCTGCTGGAGCGGCGCATGGCCGCCGAACCCGCCAACCTGTTCTGGCGGCAGCACGCCCTGGACCTGGCCTATTTGCTGGCCGACTGGGACTGGGTGGCCCGCATGCTCCACGCCCGCTGGCCCGAGCCCCTGGAGCCCGCCCGCACCCTCGTCCGGGCGGACATGCACTTCCAGACAGGCGAACCCGGCGTGGCGGCGAAGCTCTACCAGGGCGTCACGCAGCTCCGGCCGGCCCGGTTCCGGCTGGGAACCTGCCACTTCCTCCTAGGGGAGGACCGCCAGGCTCAGGATCAGTGGCGCAAGGCCCTGGAGCGCGCCCCCTGGAACGCGAGCATTCTTCTCAGGCTCCACGACTGCCTCACGGGGCTGGACCGCCCCGGCCGGGACGCCCTCCCCGGCGGGGTCTGCGTGTGCCTCTACACCTGCGGCCGCGCCGCCGAGGTGGACGCCACCCTGGCCGCGCTCTTCGAGTCCTCCCTGGAGGGGGCGCGGGTGCTGGCCCTGGACAACGCCAGCCCCGCCGACACCGCCGGGGTGCTCAGAAGCTGGCGTGACCGCTCCTCCGGCCGCCTGGAGTTGGTGGAGCTGCCCGTGAACATCGGGGCTCCGGCCGCGCGCAACTGGCTCAAGCGCCTCGCCGGGGAGTCGGGCCTCGCCTTCACGGCCTACCTCGACGACGACGCCCTGGTGCCGCCCGACTGGCAGGCCAGCTTCGCGGACGCGGTGCGCGCCTACCCCCAGGCCGGGGTCTGGGGCTGCAAGGTGGTGGACCTGGCCGCGCCCTGCCGGGTGCAGCACGCGGACGTGAACCTGCTCCCCCCCGGCCAGGGCACGCGGCCCGAGTTCGCGGCCCTGTGCGCCCAGGAGCTGGATTTCGGCCAGTTCGACGCCCTGCGCCCCTGCCTCTCGGTGACGGGCTGCTTCCACCTGTTCCGCACCGAACGCCTGCTCGAAGCGGGAGACTTCGACATCCGCTTCTCCCCCACCCAATACGACGACCTGGACCACGACCTGCGCCGGGCCCGGTCCGGCTCCCTGGCGGCCTGCCAGGCCCACCTGCGCGTGCGCCACGCCCGGCTCTCGGGCTCCCTGGCCCACCGCGACGCAGTGGCCACGGCCAACGGAGAGGGCAACATGCTCAAGCTGGCGGCCAAGCATCCGCCCGAGCGCCTGGGCAGCGTGGTGGCGGCAACGGCGGCGGCCCTCCTGGCCGACCTCGACCTCAAGGCGAGGCGCGTCCGGCGCATCCTGGAAGCCAGGGAGGCCGAAAGCGATGCCTGAGCAAAATTCATGACGATTTCGCCACGTTGCAGCAAATAACCAATCCCTGATTGCGACCACGGGGAAAATAAGCCATCATCGTTTCGCCGGATGTCTCCGGCTGGAGCTGTCATGTCCACCAGGGACGTTCTCGACCTGAGCTTCGACCCCGCCTGCCTGACCGATTCGGCCGGCCGCCTGCTGCACGTGAACGACGCCTTCGGCGATCTGTTCGGTTGCGGCGCCTCCCAGGCGGAGGGCCGGTCCCTCGCGGACGTTCTGGGGCAGGCCGGGGCCGACCAACTGCTGGGCGGCGCGGGCTCCGGCCCCCGGGTGCTCAAACGGCTGGTGGTCAACGCCGCGGGCGGCGAGCCGGTGGTCCTCGAAGCCCGGGGCATGCGCCTGCGGAGCGGTGAGGCCGCCATCTTCCTGCGCCCCAGGATCGGCTTCGCCGAGACGGGCGACGCCGAGCACATGGCCCTGCATGACGCCCTCACCGGCCTGCCCAACAGGGTCCTCCTGCTGGACCGCATGCGCCAGACCATGGCCAGGGTGGCCCGCCACAACGATTTCGCGGCCGTGATCTTCATCGACCTCGACGGGTTCAAGCCCGTGAACGACACCTACGGCCACGACTGCGGCGACCACGTGCTGCGCACCGTGGCCGCCCGCCTGCAGGAGGTCGTGCGCGGCGCGGACACGGCGGCGCGCATCGGCGGGGACGAGTTCGTCATGGTGCTGGGCGAGCTGCGCAACGGCCTGCACGCCGGGCTCACCGCCAACCGGATCATCAAGTCCGTCACCCAGGCCATCCCCTGGCGCGGCGGCAGCGTGTTCGTGAGCGCGAGCCTGGGCATCGCCGTGGCCCCCACGGACAGCATCGTCCCGGAGGAGTTGTTGAACCAGGCCGACGAGGCCATGTACGTGGCCAAGAAATCCGGAAAGAACGGGTATTGTTTCGCCAACGAGTCCAGCTACTTCGAGTGAGGCTTACATGTTGGATGGCCCTGAACTGGACGCTCTCGCCGCACGCCTGGCCCTGGCGCTGAAACCGGCCATCCGGGACGCCGCCCGCGATGCCGTGCGCGATGAGCTGGCCAAGCGCCAGCAGCCCGAGATGACCGGGGAGGACTTCTTCCAGCGCCTCAACCAGGAGATCATGGGCCGCCTGGGCGACATCTACCGTGAAATCTCCAGCTTCCAGAGCCCGCCCTCTCCGGCCAACGGCAACCACGAGCACGTGGCCCAGGCTGGCGAGCTCATGGCCGAAGCTTCCCACCGTCTCGACCAGGTCATCCAGGCCACGGAGAAGGCCACCTTCGAGATCATCGAACTGGTTGAGCGCAACATGCACGTCCCGGACGAGCTGATCTCCATCCTGCGCCAGAGCCAGTGCGACCCGGCCAGCAAGGACAAGGCCGAGGCCCTGTGCGCCAAGCTCTCCAACGACATGGTGGCGATCATGACCTGCCTCTCCTTCCAGGACCTGACGGGCCAGCGCATCAAGCGCGTCATCGACATGCTGGGCAAGGTGCGCGACATGGTGGCGGACCTCTATCTTTCGGCGGGCATCCTGGTGAAGGCCAAGGAGAAGGAGCCGGACCAGCCCCTGGAGCAGCTCAAGAAGGACGCCAAGGCCAAGGTGTCGCAGTCCGAGGTGGACGACCTGCTGGCCCAGCTGAACCTGTAGCAGGCCGCCCCTGCTCACGGCACGCGAAGCGGAAAGGGAGTCCGGAGGGTCGAAGGCCCTTTGGCCGCCGGAGGCTCCCTCCTCCGTTCCGGCCCTCCCATTCAGGATGAACGCCTGCACGGTCGCCATATTTTGGTCGCGGTGAGCTATAGCGGCTTCGGCAGTGGTCTCTCCAGGGCCGAAGCCGAGACAAGCAGGATGCCTCCGGCGGCCAAAGGGAGTTCCTCCCTTTGGAATCCCATATGATTACGCACTGGTATGCGGGCATCCGGACGGATGCCCGGACAAATCGGAACGAGAGAAAAAGGGAGAGGACGTGAGCGAAGCGAACGAGCGCAACGAGATGCCCAAGCGCCCTGTGGAGCCCGGCATCGGGGCGGTGATCCTTTTCGGCTCCATGGCTGTCGCCTACGCGGCAGCCTGGCTGGGCTGGACCCTGTTCCCCTTCCCGGAGGGGGCCTTCACCCGCCTGCCCTCCCCGCCCACCAGCCAGGGGGCCTGGCTGATCCTGTCGGGGTGGCTGTTGTTCCCCGTGCTCTACGGCGCGGCCCTGCTGCGCATGACCATAGGAGTGGCCCCCGAACGCATGGCCTGGGCCTTCGGCGGAGTGACCTACTTCCTGCAGTGCGCGGCCGAGTTCAGCGCGCGCGACGAAATCACCTTGTGGCCGGAGCTGCTGAGCACCGCCCTGGCCTCCATGGTGGTCTATTTCCTGGCCAAGAAGCACGCCCCCGGGGGGGACTAACCCCTCGGCAAACCGCCAAGGGAGGCCATCCTTCCGGCCTGCCCGAAAAAACCGCAAGCCAGGACAAAAGAACGAACCCGCTGCGTAGGCATCCTGCGCAGCGGGTTCGGCTTTTTTCGAGGGAATTTTCTACAGGCCGCTAGACGCCGCGCCCCGAGAGCAGCCAGAAGTCGGCCAGGGTCAGGAGCGTCATGGCCTCCAGCACGGGGTTGATGCGCGGGATGGCGCAGACGTCGTGGCGTCCCGGTATGCGCACGGTGACGGCCTCGCCGGAGGTGTTCACGGTCTGCTGTTCCTTGCCCACCGAGGGGATGGGCTTCACGGCGCAGCGGGCCACGATCATCTGCCCGGAGCTGATGCCGCCCAGGATGCCCCCGGCCCGGTTGGAGGCGAAGCCCTCCGGGGTCATGGCGTCGTTGTTCTTGGAGCCGTAGTTGCGCGCGGCCTGGATGCCCTCGCCGATCTCCACGGCCTTCACCGCGCCCACGCCCATGAGCGCGTAGGCCAGGCGGGCGTCCAGCTTGTCGAACACGGGCTCCCCCAGCCCCGCGGGGACGCCGAAAGCGTTCACGCAGACGATGCCGCCCACCGAGTCCCCTTCGGCGTGCACCAGGCGCACGCGGTCTTCCCAGATGTCCACCACGTAGTCGTCCGGGGCGTAGAACGGCCGCGAAGGCGCGCCGGGGATGTCCATGCACTGGGCCGGGATGTCGCCCAGCTCCTTCGTGTAGGAGGAAACCAGCACTCCGTGGCGGGCCAGAAGCTGGCGGGCCACCTCGCCGCCCACCACGCGCGCGGCGGTCTCCCTGGCGGAAGCCCGTCCTCCGCCGCGATAGTCGCGGACGCCGTACTTCGCCTGGTAGGTGAAGTCGGCGTGGCCGGGGCGGAAGATGTCCTTGATGTCGGAGTAGTCCCTGGAGCGCTGGTCCTTGTTCTCGATGACGAAACCGATGGGAGTTCCCGTGGTCACGCCTTCGAACACGCCGGAGAGCAGGCGCACGGCGTCCGGCTCCTTGCGGGCCGTGGAGCCTGGCGTGCCTTGGCCGGGCCTGCGTTTGTCCAGGCCCTGCTGGATCATTTCTTCCGTCAGGGGCAGGCCGGCGGGGCAGCCGTCGATGACGCCGCCGAGCGCAGGGCCGTGGGATTCGCCGAACGTGGTGAGCCTGAAAAGGCGTCCGAAGGTGTTTCCGCTCATGGGCGGGCACGCTACCCCAGAGCGGGGGGACGCCGCAAGGCGCAATCGGCGGGCAGGAGAAGATTACAGCCTGGATATCAATCCATGCGGAGTATTTACAGATCCATCATTCACCGATATCATTTTTCGGCGGTCGTATCCGGTCATTCCATAGGCTTTGACCCCTCGAGGGCCGCCTGCCCACTCAGCATATTCACCGGGCCGCGGAGACTCTCCGCGCCCCCAGGCATCGGGCCCGGGTCAAATGGACGGCTTTGCTCCAGCGGTTGCGCGCACATCTCGCCGGGAGCGTTCATCCAGTTGACCCGGGTCTTACAGTTTCTGACATGTCGGTTCGTCCGCCCACTGCCCGGAGGGTCCCCCTCCGGGCTTTTTTACATCCTGCCCCC
The DNA here is from genome assembly GCF_022808715.1 of Fundidesulfovibrio agrisoli. Taxonomy (GTDB): domain Bacteria; phylum Desulfobacterota; class Desulfovibrionia; order Desulfovibrionales; family Desulfovibrionaceae; genus Fundidesulfovibrio; species Fundidesulfovibrio agrisoli. Next base: position 102,205 of record NZ_JAKZKX010000011.1, on the reverse strand, counting down.
CGCTCAGGGCATGGGCGCGTATTCCACCGGCACCCAGGCGTAGCCGCCGCCCGTTTTGAGCACGTGCCCGATGCCCGGGAAAGGCAGGTGCAATCCCGCCACCCAGCAGCCTTCCGAGGCCGCCTCAGCCAGCACGCGCTTGCGCGCGGCCACGGCCTTGGCCTGGTCCGTGTCGAACTCGATGGCGATGCGCGGTTTGGCGAACTGGGTGGCGTGGCTGTGGATAACGTCGCCCCACACCAGCATGGCCTGCCCCTTGGAGCGCAGCATGACCCCGCAGTGCCCCGGGGTGTGCCCGATCAGATCCACCGCGGTGAGGCCGGGGAGGATCTCGTCGCCCGGGGCGAAGGTTCTGTATTTTCCGGCCGCCTTGTACGGGGCCGTGACCTTGCGGGCCAGCTCGAAGCGGGGGCGCTTGTCCTGCGGCTGGGTGGCGGGGTCGGTTTCGACCCAGTAGGCCGCTTCGGGGGCCGCGATGAAGAGCGTGGCGTTGGGGAACGCGGCCGCGCCCTGGGCGTCCACCAGGCCGCCCAGGTGGTCGCGGTGGCCGTGGGTCAGCAGCACGGCGTCCACCTGCTCAGGGGCGTAGTCGGCGGCGCGCATGGCCTCCGGCAGATGCCCGGCCTTGGGGCCCATGAAGGAGCCGCCGCCCGCGTCGATGAGCACCAGGTTGGCCCCCGTGTGCACCAGGTAGGCGTTGATGGCGGTCTGCATTCCGCCGTCGGCGGGCGCGAAGACCCGCTCCAGCGTGCGCTGGGCCTCCTCGGTCTTGACGCCCTTGAGGTATTCGACGGGGATCTTGGTCATGCCGTCCAGCAGCGCGGTGACCTCGAAATCCCCGAGCATCATCCGGAAATACCCGGGAGCCTGGGTCTTGACCTGCGCGGGCGGCCCGGCGATGGCCGACTGGGCGAGCCCAAGGGCCGCGCAGAGCAGGCTCAGGGCCGTGATGTTTCTCCACGAATGCTTGCGGGGCTGGGCGGGCATGGATTTCCTCCTGCGGGAGCGGTTGTGGCCGGGCGGGACCGGCATGGTCCTTATTTGCAGCCTTCGGGCGGCGATGTCGAGCAGGCACCGTGGCGTTACCGCTGGAAAGAAAAACGGCCCGGAAGGAGCGCTCCTTCCGGGCCGTTCGCCGTTTCTCATTCTTCGGGGGCTAGGCCTTCTTTTCAGCCTTCGCCTCATCCTTCTTCGCGGGCTTCTCGGCCTTGGCCTCATCCTTCTTGGCGCAGGCCAGGGGCCAGACCTCGTCGATCATCTCGATGAGCTGCACCTTGATGCGTCCGCGCAGTTCGGCCGGGATGTCCTGCAGGTCCTTTTCGTTGCGGGCCGGGATGAGCACCCGCTTCATGCCCGCGCTCACCGCCGCCAGGATCTTCTCCTTGATGCCGCCCACGGGCAGCACGCGCCCGCGCAGGCTTATCTCGCCGGTCATGGCCACGTCGTTGCACACGGGCGTGTTGGTCAGCGCGGAGATGAGCGCCGTGACCAGTGTCACGCCGGCCGAGGGGCCGTCCTTGGGGGTGGCGCCCGCGGGCACGTGGATGTGGACGTCGTGCTTCTCCAGGAAGGCCGGGTCGATGCCCAGCTTGTCCGAGCGGGAGCGCGCGTAGGACATGGCCGCCTGCGCCGACTCCTTCATCACCTCGCCCAGCTTGCCGGTCATGATGAGCCCGCCCTTGCCGGGCATGGTGGTCACCTCGATGTGCAGGATCTCGCCGCCCACCGGGGTCCAGGCCAGGCCCACGGCCACGCCGGGGGGCAGCTCGCGCTCGGTCTGCTCGTCGAGGAAGCGCGGAATGCCAAGGAGCTTGGGCAGCAGCCTGGCCGTGACCTTGAAGGGCGGCTTCTCGCCCTCGGCCTTGCGCCGGGCCAGCTTGCGGCAGATGGTGCCCACCTCGCGCTCAAGGTTGCGCAGGCCCGCCTCCCGCGTGTACTCGCGGATGGCCTTGGCCAGTACAGTGTCGTTCATCTCCACGTCATCGGGCTTGAGGCCGTTCTCCTTGATCTGGCGGCCCAGGATGTACTTGCGGGCGATCTTGACCTTCTCCTGCTCGGTGTAGCCCGGAATGCGGATCACCTCCATGCGGTCCAGCAGGGGGCCGGGGATGGTGTCGAGCATGTTGGCCGTGCAGATGAACATCACCTTGGAGAGGTCGTAAGGCACGCCGAGATAATGGTCCTGGAAGGAGAAGTTCTGTTCCGGGTCCAGCACCTCGAGCAGGGCCGAGGTCGGGTCGCCCCGGTAGTCGGAGCCCACCTTGTCGATCTCGTCGAGCATGATCACGGGGTTGCGCGTGCCCGCCGACTTGATGGACTGGATCAGGCGGCCCGGCATGGCCCCGATGTAGGTGCGCCTGTGGCCCCGGATCTCGGCCTCGTCGCGCATGCCGCCAAGGGACATGCGCACGAACTTGCGGCCCAGGGCCCGCGCGATGGAGCGGCCCAGGCTGGTCTTGCCCACGCCCGGAGGCCCCACGAAGCAGAGGATGGGCCCCTTCATCTTGGGGTTCAGCTTGCGCACGGAGAGGTACTCCAGGATGCGCTCCTTGACCTTCTCCAGGCCGTAGTGGTCGTCCTGGAGGATCTGGTTGGCCTCCTTGATGTCCAGCCGGTCCTTGGACATGCGCTTCCAGGGCAGGTCGGTGATCCAGTCCAGGTAGGTGCGGATCACCGAGGCCTCGGAGGAGTCCTGGTGCATGGTGGAGAGCCGCTTGAGCTGTTTCTCGGCCTCGGCCTTGACGTCCTTGGGCAGCCCGGCCTTGGCGATGGCCTTGCGCAGCTCGTCGAGCTCCTCGCCCTCCTCCTGGCCTTCGCCCAGCTCGCGGCGGATGGCCTTCATCTGCTCGCGCAGGAAGAAGTCCTTCTGGGCCTTGTCCATGCCTTCCTTGGCCATGGACTGGATCTTGGCCTGCACGGAGGCCACCTCCACCTCCTTGTTGAGCTGGGAGTTGACCAGCTCCAGGCGGGGGACGGGCTCCAGGGTCTCCAGGATCTTCTGGGCCTCCTCCACGCGCATGCGCAGGTTGGAGGCGATGAGGTCGGCCAGGCGGCCCGGCTCGTTCACCGAGTTGAGCACGCTCATGATGTCCGTGGCGGAGATGCCGCGCAGGGAGAGTATCTTCTCGCTCTGCTCGCGGGCTGCGCGCATCAGCGCCTCCTCGCCCACGCCCACCTCGGGGTGTTCGGGCTCCTCCAGCACGGTGACCAGGGCCTCGAGGTGGGGCTCGGTCTTCACGAAGCGGTGCACCTTGGCCCGGGTGAGGCCCTGCACCAGCACCTTGAGCCTGCCGTCGGGCATCTTGAGCATGCGCATGATCATGCCCACGGTGCCGGTTTCGTAGAGGTCCTCGGGCTTGGGCTCGTCGACCTTCTCGTCCTTCTGGGTGAGGATGAGGATATAGCGGTTGGAATTGAGCGCGGCATCCACGGCGGCCACGGATTTCTCCCGGCCGACGAAGAGGGGCAGGATCATATAGTTGAAAACGACGATGTCGCGCACCGGCAGGACCGGCAGCAGGGCGGGAATGTCCAGCTTGGCCTGTTCGGGGCCGGGCACGACGGTCTCTTCGGAGACGGGATGCTCCGAGGGCTCCTCCGGCGCGGCGTCTTGCGGGAAGTCGTTATGTTCGGTGGTCATGGATCACTCCTTGGTGGCTTCGAATGTCCGGGATGGATTCCCGATCCGTCGAGGGCCGAAATCGCGCTACATCAATGAGGCCTTTCTGAAACTGTAAAACTTCTTGTCCGCAACGATCACGTGGTCGAGGAGCTTCACCCCCAGCCCGTGGGCCGCCAGCTTGACCTGGCGGGTTATCTCCACGTCGGCGTTGGAGGGCTTGGGGTCGCCGCTGGGGTGGTTGTGCACCATCACCAGCCCGGCGGCCTGCCGGTTCAGGGCCAGGGCCAGCACCTCCCGGGGGTAGACCGGGGTCTGGTCCACGGTGCCCCGGCTCACGCGCTCCCAGCCGAGAACCCGGTTGGAGGCGTCCACCAGCAGCACCCAGAACTCCTCGCCGGTCAGGTGGCCCAGGCGCTCCCTGGCCAGGTCCGCCACGACCTTGGGGTCGTCCACCAGCACGCGCTCGCGCACGTCCTGCTCGCCCAGGCGGGCCAGGAACTCCCTCCAGAGCCCCCAGAACACGTTCAACCCCTCCCCGAAGCCCTCGACCTCCATCAGGTCGGCCTGCCGGGCCTGGTACACCCCCCGCAGGGAGCCGAAGCGCTCCAGCAGGGCCTTGGCCAGGGGCTTGGCGTCGCGCCTGGGGTTGGCGTAGCCCAGCAGCAGTTCAAGGATCTCGTAGTCGGCCAGTGCGCGCGGGCTGTCCTGAAGGCGCTGCTTCAGGCGGCCGCGGTGGCCCAGGTAGTGGGGTTGATTCTTTTGTTTAAGCATAGAAGTGCCCATGCGCAAGCCCCTCGCGCGTTTTTCGGCCGAAGATGATGCGATTGTCCCGTTTGGGCCGCCAATGTCCGGGTTATTTCCTGAAAAGAGCGCTCAGTTGCGGCCCCTGACCCGGGCGAACAGCATATGCAGCTCCGCCACCAGCAGCTCGAGCGCCTGATCCGGGGATTTGCGCCCCGACTTCACCGAGCACTCCGCCTCCATGGCCAGGTCCCACATCTTGGCCAGCCCTGCCGGGCCGAGCCGCCCGGCCATGGGCGTCTTGAGCTTGCGCACGTAGGGGTGGGCCTTGCACTCCGGGTCCTCGTGCAGGAGCTGCCACATCAGGCGGTATTCGCGGGCCAGGATGGCCAGGAACTGGAACAGGAAGCCGTCGTCGCTGGAGAGCTGGTGCCCGAAGACCGTGCGCCAGACCCCGGCCGGGTCGCGCCCCTCTTCAAGGGCCTTGAGGAAGCCGAAGACGTCCAGCTCGGCCTCCACGGGGTTCATGCCCGCCAGGTCGGCCCCGATCTCGCCGTCCACGGCGGCCAGCTCCAGCTTCTCCAGTTCCGCGGAGGCGGCGGCCATGTTGCGCGGCAGAAGCCTCGTCAGCTCGGAGAGCGCCCCCTTGCCGAAGCGCAGGTTGCGGCTCTGGGCCCATTGGCGCAGCAGGGGGCCGAGGGTCTCCTCCGTGAGGCCGGGGGATATCCAGACCCAGCCCTTCTGCTGCCCCACCTTCCAGTAGGGCCTCTCGGCCAGCCCCTTGGGCAGGGTCGGCCCCTTCTTGGGGTCGTGCGGGCCTTCCAGGCAGATCACGGGCCAGGCGTGCTCGTTGAAGCCGGAGAGCGGGCGGGCCAGCTTCTCCCAGAAGTCGGCCCCGAGGCCCTCGGCCCGGCGCAGGACGACCGCCTTGGGCTGTGCGAAAAGGCTCACGGTGGAGAGGGCCTGCCACCAGGCTGAATCGAACTCGTCGGCGTCGCCCCAGAAGACCTGGCGGGCGAAGCCGCCGCCGGAGGCGGCCATGAGCTGCTCCAGCCTGCGTTTGACCATCTCCGGGTCCGGGCAGACCAGAAAAGTGAATCCCGGGCGCTGGCTCATTGCTTCTCGTAGGGTTTCGCGCCCAGGCGCGTGATTGTCCGGCTCTTCCAGGCCAGGGACAGGAAGCCCGACTCGGCCAGGAACAGATAGAGCGGTTTGGGGATCAGTGGTTTGGCCGCAAGCTCCCTGGCCTCCGGCGGCACGGGCCGCCCGTCGGTCAGGGCCTGGGCGGCCATGTCCAGGGCGCGGGCCACGGGGGCGGCCATCCTGCCGCGAGCGGCCAGGGACTGCCCCCCAAGCGCCCCGGAGCCGCCGAAGCCGAGCCCGCCCGCCCACTCCAGCCCGGCCTTGCGGGCGAAGATGCGGCTCACGTCCAGGCAGATGGCGGTGTGCGAGGCCTCGGGGAAGCCGCAGCAGAACAGGGCGCAGAAGCGCTTGGGCTCATCCCCCCGCCAGGGTTCGGCGGCCAGGAACTCCAGGGCCTTGAGCACCTGCGCCGGGGGCGAATCCACGTACACCGGCGCGCTCAACACCACCGTGTCGGCCCAGGCGAAGGCCGCGTGCAGCCTGGCCCTGCCCTCCTGGGCGTCCAGCAGGCCGCTGACGCGCAGGGTCCGCACCTCCGTGGCGAAGTCGAGCGCCGCCATGCGCTCCAGCAGCTCCCGCCCGAGCATCAGGGAGACGCCCCCCGCCCTGGGGCTGCCAGCCAGCAGCAGCACCCGCCTCACTGGAACATCTCCCGCAGGGCGCCGCGGCACACCTGGCGCTGGCGAGCCCACTCGTCCTGCTCCAGCAGCACGGCCCGCTGGGCCGGAGCGTGCAGGTTGTAGGCGTTGTGCTCCACCAGCCGGGCGAACACGCTTTCGGCCTCGGGGTCGGGCTCCGCCAGCCAGCCCACGCCCAGCAGCGCGGGCAGCGACTCGTACCTGGGCCTGTGGCGCGTCAGGCCGGAAAAGGCGAAATGCGGCGACACCAGGCAGACCATGCGGTCCAGCGCCTTCTTGGCTTCCGAGCTCCAGCAGCCGAAGGCCACCGGGGAATAGACCACCAGCAGCTCCGCCCCGGCCACGGCCCGCGCCGCCTCGCAGGAGGCGTCCTCGAAGGGGCAGCGCCCAGGCGTGCCCACCCAGCAGGCGAAGCAGCCCCGGCACGGGGATATGGCCGTGCGGGCCAGCGCGAAGGTGCGCACGGAGCAGCCCTCGTCCGTGAGGGCGCGGCGCAGGGCGTCCAGCCCCTGGCGGCAGGCGTCGTCCTCCGGTGGGGCGGCGTCGAAGAGTATTGTGCGCATGGGCAGGTTGTTGCCGCTTGGGCACGCTTCGTCAATGCCTTATCGCTTCCGCCCCGGCGGGCCGTCGCGCATAAAATACTGTCCGGCCTGTTCACTTTTTCGCCACATGCCCGTATCACGGCTTTTCAGAGACAAGGAGCGATCATGGCCGCACGCGTGAAAGCTTGGGACATATTCAAGGGCTTCTTCGTGGTCGGCGCAACCGCCTACGGGGGGCCGGCCATGATGCCGGCCATGCGCCACGAAGTGGTGGAGAAGCGCGGCTTCGTCACCCGGGAGGACTTCCGCCTGGGCCTGGGCCTCTGCCAGACCATCCCCGGCGGCACCCTCATGCAACTCGCGGCCTACATCGGGCTCAAGCTCGACGGCCTGCCCGGGGCCATCGCCGGTTACCTCGGCTTCTCCTGCCCGGCGTTCCTGCTGATGCTCGGGCTTTCCATGTTCTATACGCAGACCCGGGGCTCGCACTTCTCCCAGGCCGTGTGCGCCGGGCTCAAGGTGGTGGTGCTGGCCATCTGCCTCATGTCCTGCCTGGATTTCATCAAACGCTTCGCGCCCACAAAGCGCCACCAGGCCTTCACCGCGGCGGCCGCCGCCCTGTTCCTGGCCGGGGTGGGCGTTGTGCCCATCGTCTTCGGGGCCGCCCTGCTGGGCCTGTTCGCCCTGGCCCCCGGGCCCGCCCCCGACCTGGGCGAGGGCCAATCCGCCAACGGTGCCTTGCGCCTGGCGGGCTACATGGCCCTGGCCATGGTCCTGGGCATGGGCTTTCTTCTTGCGGTGGACCCGCTGCTCTTCGATCTTGCGGTTTCCATGATAAAGGTGGATATGCTCTCGTTCGGAGGCTTCGGCGTTTTCCCCGTGATGTACGCCGAGGTGGTGGAGCACCGCGCCTGGGTGGACAGCGCCACCTTCATCGAGGGCATGGCCCTGGCCCAGGTGACGCCCGGCCCGAGCCTGCTGGCCTCGGCCTTCATGGGCTACATCGTTCGCGGGATTCCCGGGGCCATTGTGGCATCGGTGGGCATCTTCGCGGCCTCGTTCGTGGTGGTGCTCGCCGCGTCCCACTACCGCGACGCCATCGTGGGCTCGGCCCGAGCCAGGAGCGCCCTGGCCGGGGTTCTGGCCACCCTGGGCGGAATGATCGTGGCGGTCAGCTACGCACTGGCCAAGGCCGTGGACTGGGGCTGGGCCTCAGGCCTGCTGCTCGTCCTCACGCTGGCCGCCCTGACCAAGAAGGTCAATGTCTGTTGGATCGTGCTCGCCGCCGCCGGTTTGAGCCTGCTCCTTTTCTGATTTGAGGTGTACATGACGACCCCTTGCACGCTCCCCCTGCTCTTCAGAATCACCCTGCTCCTGGGCCTGCGCTCCCGCCACCGCCGCCTTGAAACCCTGCTGCGCAACTGTCTGGTGGAGCAGCTCGGCTGGATGTCCGACGCGGACTTCGCCCAGCACGCGGCCATGAGCGCCAACCTCCCCGGCCTGCGCGGCCTCACCCTGGTCTGCGCCTCCGGCATTCACCTGCGCGGCCTGGGCGGAGCCTTGGCGGCCAGCGCGGGCTACATCGGCCCCGGCCTCGTCTGCGCCGCCCTGCTGGCCGGGCTCTGGCACATCCAGGGGGGCGCCCCCTGGTTCGCGGCCGGGCTGCGCGGCGTGCTCGTCGTCTCCCCCGCCATTTGCCTTTACGCGGGGTTGCACATGCTCTTCACCGCCACCGGGCGCAAGCCCCTGGCCTGGGCGCTGGCCGCGGCGGCTGGCCTGCTCTTCTTCATCGGGCTCAAGCCCTTCTCCATGCTCATGGGCGGCGCGGTGCTGGGCGTGCTGCTGACGCCCGACCCGGCCGGCCCGGCCCCCGGAACGGACTGCTGCTGCGAGGCCAAGCCGTACCCCTGGGGCACGGCCCTGGCCGCCGCCCTGCCCCTGGCCGTAGCCGCCGGGCTGTGCGCGCTCCTGGACGCCTCCCTGGGCAGGCTCATGCTCTGGACGGGCAAGGCGGGTCTGTTCTCGCTGGGCGGTTTCGGGCTCTACCCCCTGCTCTTCGCCGACCTGGTGCGCCTGCGCCAGTGGCTCGACCCTGTGCATTTCGCACAGGCCATGACCCTGGTGGACGCGATTCCCGGCCCTTACGGAGGGGGGGCGCTGCTGCTGGGCGCGCGCGCCCTGGGCCTCGGCGGCCTGCTGGCCGCCGCGGCCGGAGCCTTCCTGCCCACGCTCGTCATGGCCGTGGCCGTGCAGCCCGTGCGCGGGGCCGTGGCCGCCTGCAAGTGGGCCCCCAAGGCCCTGGGCGGCGTCTCGGCCGTGCTGGCGGGCCTGTGCCTGGGGCTGGGTGCGCAGCTGATTTCCGTGCTGCAGATGGCCCCCGGCTGGGACACCCTGCGCATCGCCCTGGCGGCGGGCGCGTTCGTCACCCTGCTCATGCGCAACCACCCCGGCATCGTGCTGGGCGCCGCCTTCCTGGCCGGGGCGACGCTGCTGTAGTTCGCGTTTACATTCTAGACTTAAAGCCCATATGGGTTTCCAAAGGGAGTTCCTCCCTTTGGAATCCCTTTCCGCTTCGCAGGGCGGACGGCGAGGCTTTCCCCAAGTCCTGCGCCCCGTGGCGTCCTGTTCGCAGGGTTCGTCTTTCCCATCCCCGCTCCTTCCGCCGTGAACCGTGTCGTCTTCCCCCCTGGCCCCGCGCCGGGCGGCCCCCCGGATATTCTTCAAGGGTCATGACTAGAACAGCGGCCTAGCCCTGACGATTTTCAGGAGGGCTTTGTAGAGGTCTTGCCCCCTGTGGTTGAAACGAAATTCGCATTCCTTCAAGTGCCATAGAAACATGTGCTTTTTCATGCCTCTGAATCGAGCCAACCTCGTTTTGGCATATCCCCAGAAGCTTTCTATCCCATTGATATGATTTCGTCCGTTTGCAAATTCGTTTTCGGCGTGATTCACCCGAAAGTGCTTTTGATATCCCAGGTCAACGAGCCCCCAGTATCCTCGCCAGCCATTTGTGTGGATCACGCTGTCGAGGCCCACTCGGCCACGAATTATGGCCTGAAGGGTCTTGCGGCTGCAATCCGGTACGATCTCAGTATATACCTTTCCTTGACGTTTGAAGATGCCGAAAACTATGGTTTTACAGCCTGCTCCTCGCCCATGTTGACCCTTTACTCTGCGAGGTCCGAAGTAGCTCTCGTCAATCTCCACTTCGCCGAAAACCGGAGATTCCTGCTCACAAAATTCGGCCACCCGCTGCCGGATGGCCGTGAGGTAGCGATTCACGGTATTCCGGTTCAACCCAGCAACTTGGGCGATCTGTGAGGCATCCAAATCAATGGCAAAGAGCTTCACGAGCTGGCGAAATTTCGCCTCTGAAATTTTCGAACGATTTGCGTACTTGTTAGCCCGCTCCATGACTTGAACCTAGCAGGTTTTTGGCCAGCTGTTCTAGTCATGACCCTTCTTCAAATATGTCCGGGGGGCCGCCCGGCGCGGGGCCAGGGGGGAAGACTCCAACCCGACAACTCCCTCATCAGCCGTTATCTCGAACAAACAAAAAAACCGGAGCGCCCTCACGGGCGCTCCGGTTTTTTGTTTCAGGGGGAGACAGTGCTAGCCTTTCTTCTTGAGCCCCGCGTACCAGCCGCTGGCCTGTTCCAGGATGGAGTTGATGCGCCCCACCATCTTGTGCGGGTCGGAGAGATACCCCTCCAGCAGCAGCGCGGATTCGTACAACTGCGTGGTGGCCTGCTCGATGAACGGGTCGGCCGGGTCCGCCGTGTGGATCTCCAGCAGGTTGCGGGTCAGCGGGTGGTCCGGGTTGACCTCCATGATCTTGGGCGGGATGGACTCGTCCTTGCTCATCAGGCGCATGATCTTCTGCATCTGGGAGCTGCCGCCCTCGGCCGAGACCAGGCACGACGGGCTGGACTTGAGCCTGGTGGAACGGCGCACGTCCTTGATCTTGTCGCCCAGGATTTTCTTCATGTCCGCAAGCAGGGCGTCCAACCCGCCGGACTGCTCCGTGGTGAGCGGTTCCGGGGCGTTGGCGGCCGGGGCCACGTCCTCGAAGGGGTCCAGGTCGGAGGCCTGGGCCTGCTCGGCGGACTTGAAGCTGAACTCCTTGAAGGTGTGCAGCGACTCCAGCATGAACTCGTCGATGGGCTCGTACAGGTAGAGCACCTCCACGCCCTTGCGCGTGAACATCTCCAGGTAGGGGTTGAGCTCCACGGCCTCGCGGCTGGGGCCGGAGACGTAGTACACGGTCTTCTGGCCCTCCTTGGCGCGGCTCACGTAGTCCGCCAGGGAGGTCAGCCTGCCCGGGCCGTCCAGCGCGGAGGAGTCGAAGCGCAGCAGCTCGGCCACGGAATCGCGGTTCAGGTAGTCGGAGTAGCCCAGCTTGAAGATCTTGCAGTGCTCCTTCCAGATCGCGGCGTAGCCGTCGGGGTCGGAGGCGGCCTTCTTCTTCAGGCGGGAGAGGATCTCCTTGGTGACGGCCTGGGCGATGCGCCGCAGCACGGCGTTCTGCTGCAAGGTCTCGCGGGAGATGTTGAGGGGCAGGTCCTCGGTGTCCACCACGCCGCGGCAGAAGCGCAGGTATTCCGGCAGCAGCTCGGTGGCGTCCTTGGCGATGAGCACCCGGCGCACGTAGAGGTCCAGCCCGCGCTCCAGCTTCTGGAAGCCCATGTAGTCCTCGGCCTTGGCGGGCACGAACACCAGGGAGGAGAACTGCACCGGGGCGTCCACGTTCATGTGGATGGTCTCCAGCGGAGCCTCGTCGTCGTGGGTCAGGAAGGTGTAGAACTCCTTGTACTGCTCGGCGGTGACGCTGCTCTTGGGCTCGCGCCAGATGGCGGGCACGGTGTTCACGCGCTCGCCGTCCACCAGGATCGGGAAGGAGATGAAGTGCGAATGGCGGTTGATGACGTCCTTGAGTACGTCCGGTTCGGCGAACTCCTTGGCGTCGTCCTTGAGGTGGATCTCGATGGAGGTGCCGCGCTCCACCTCGCCCTCGGCGGGGATCAGCTCGTAGCCGCCCAGGCCGTCGGAGATCCAGACCCAGGCCTGCTCGCCGGGCGCGGCCGGGCTGGTGGTCAGCACCACCTTGCGGGCCACCATGAACACCGAATAGAAGCCCACGCCGAAGCGCCCGATGATGGAGCTGGCCTTGGACTTGTCCTCGCCCAGGGCGTTGATGAAGTCTTCCGAGCCGGAATGCGCGATGGAGCCGATGTTCTCCACCAGCTCCAGCTCGCTCATGCCCACGCCGGTGTCCGTGATGGTCAGCACGGCGTTGTCCTTGTCGGTGGCGATGCGGATCTCCAGGGGCAGGTCGGGCGCGGCCACCTGGTCGCCCCGGCTCATCTGGAAGCGCAGCTTCTCCAGGGCGTCCGAGGCGTTGGAGACCAGCTCGCGCAGGAAGATCTCCTTGTTGGTGTAGACCGAGTGGGTGATGATATCGAGCAGCTTGACGATATCAGCCTTGAACTCGCGCTTGATCGCATTGTCGGACATGGCTGTCTCTGACTCCTTGGGGATGTTCTGTGATGATTCGTGTCGTTCCGGCCGGACCGGCCGGGCGCCTAGGGCGCTCAGGAAAAGCCGCCCGAGCCGCAGCCGCCGCCCAGGCCGCCCCCCGGGCCGCCCCCCGGGCCGCCTGAAGAGGGGCCGGAGAGGCCGGGGCCGTCGAGGCCGTGCGGGCTTGGCGCGCTCATGAGCCTGACCACGTCCTGCGAGGCGCAGGAGGGGCAGGCGGGCTTGTCCGCGGCGGACGCATGCCTGATTTCCTCGAACCTGCAGTAGCAGGCGCGGCACTGGTATTCGTATATGGGCATGGGATTCTCCTGGCCGATTCCGTCGACAGAATAGAATAAACAGCGCAAAGGCTCTGTCAAGGCGCAAAGCCCCGCTTTTTTACGCTAAAATGAATGCTTGACGGCCCCTGATCGGTGATTATCGTCACAATCGAAACACCGTTTTGAGGAGGAATCCGCATGGTCATCGACTTCAGCCCCTTCTTCGGCGCACAATCGCCCCTTGAGCGCGTGTTCGAGGCTATCTGGTCCCCAACGCTGCCCATTTCCCAGCGGCCCTACGCCTACCCGCCCCTGAACATCTCGGAAGACCAGGACCGCATCCTGGTGCACTGCGAGATCCCGGGAATGGACATCTCCGAGATCGACCTGAGCCTCACCGACTCCTCGCTGGTCATCAAGGGCGAGCGCCAGCCCGCCAAGGGCAAGTACTACAGGCAGGAGCGGCCCACCGGCGCGTTCCAGCGCGTGGTGAACATCCAGTCCCCCATCGACCGCGACAAGGTCAGCGCCAAGATGAAGGACGGACTCCTGGAGATCGTGATCCCCAAGTCCGACGGCGCCAAGCCCAAGAAAATCTCCATCGACATCGCCTGATCCGGAGGAACACCCATGAGCGACATCCGCAAGACCGAAGAGAAGGGCTTTCCCAGGGTCAAGCCCGCCACGGACATCGTGGAGGCCGAGGACGGCTTCTACATCTACATGGACATGCCCGGCGTCTCCAAGGAGGCCCTGGTGATCGACCTCAACGAGGACGAGATCAAGGTCTCCGGCCGCAGCGCCTACCCCGCGCCCGACGGCGAGAAGCTCATCCACGTGGAGTTCGGCAACGGCGAATACTACCGGGGGTTCACGCTCTCGCACATCGTGGACAAGTCCCGCATCAGGGCCACGCTCAAGAACGGCGTGCTGGAGCTGCACCTGCCCAAAGCCGAAAAGGCCCAGCCGCGCAAGATCGACATCCAGATGGGTTGAACGGGCAACGCATCATCGTAAAGGCCGGGGCAAACGCTCCGGCCTTTTTCGTGCCCTTGGCCGGATTTGCATTGGCGCGCGAATTGTCTTATCCGGGTTTTCCGGGTCCGCCTGGATTCCTCCCGTCCGGCGTCCGCAATCCATATCAGGAAGGTACCGGCATGCAGCTTCTCGACGGGAAAGCCACAGCACTGAGCATCCGCCAGCAACTGGCGCAGGAGGTCGCGGGCCTGGCCGCCAAACACGGCCGCCCCCCGCACCTGGCCGTGGTGCTCGTAGGCGAGGACCCCGCCTCCCAGGTATACGTCCGCAACAAGGAGAAGGCCTGCGCCGACGCGGGCATCCGCTCCAGCACCCACCGCATCTCCGCGCAGACCACCCAGGCCGAGCTGGAGACGCTCGTCTCCGGCCTCAACGCCGACGACGGCGTGGACGGCATCCTGGTGCAGGCCCCCCTGCCCAAGCACCTGGACATCCTGGCCGTGCAGGCCCTGGTGGCCCCCGAAAAGGACGTGGACGGCTTCCACCCCATGAACGTGGGCAAGCTCTGCATCGGCCTGCCCTGCCTGGAGCCCTGCACCCCGGCCGGCGTCATGGTGCTGCTGGAGCGCTACGGCATCTCCTGCGCGGGCAAGCGGGCCGTGGTCATCGGGCGCTCCAACATCGTGGGCAAGCCCATGGCGCTGATGCTCGCCCGCTCCACGCCCCTGGCCAACGCCACGGTGACCATCTGCCACTCCCGCACGCCGGACCTGCCCGGAGTCTGCCGCGAGGCGGACATCCTGGTGGCGGCCATCGGCAGGGCGCGCTTCGTCACCAGGGAGATGGTCAAGCCCGGGGCCGTGGTCATCGACGTGGGCATGAACCGCACGGACACCGGCCTCTGCGGCGACGTGGACTTCGAGGCCGTGAAGGAAGTCGCATCGGCCATCACCCCGGCCCCCGGCGGCATCGGCCCCATGACCATCGCCATGCTCATTTCCAACACGGTGAAGGCGTTCACCATGCGCAAGGGCGCGTAACCAAGCCCCGGCCCCCACGCGCCGGCCCGGGCAGTACAAAGGGCGGGAGCATATGGCGGGAACGACCGCGAAAATCCTTCTGGCCGCGCTGGCCCTGCTCCTCTGGGGCGGGGCCGCCGGGGCCCGGACACTCACGCTTTTAAGCCCCGCCTTCAAGGACGGGGACAAGATGCCGCGCAGCGCCGGTTGCGACGGGGGCGAACGCTCGCCCGCGCTGCAGGTCGCGGGAGCGCCCGAAGGCACGCAGACGCTGGCCTTGCTGGCCTCCGAGATGGACGGCGGCAAGGCCAGGGCCACGCTCTGGATGGCCTGCAACATCCCCCCCGCGACGCAGGCCATAACCGAGAACCAGCCCCACGCCCGGCAGATGAAGCCCGAGGGCGTGCAGGTCAGCCTCCCGGGGGGGAAACCGGGTTACTCCGGCCCCTGCCCCCCTGCCGGTGCCACGCGCCAGGTGATGATCGAGCTCTTCGCCCTGGACGTCAGCCTGGACCTGCCGGAATCGGCCACGCGCCAGGAGTTCCTGCTGGCGCTGGAGGGGCACATACTGGCCCGGGCCAAGCTGACGGGGAAATACAAGAAGTAGCTGGAGCGGATGGAAAGATGACGCAAGGCCGGGAAACCGGCCTTTTTTTTTGTAGTCCTGCGCGTGCGGGTACAGAGGAGGATTTTTAACTCACAGAGATGGCAAAGCCACGTACCGCCTCTGCTTCACCATCCATAATTTTCATGCCAGTACCATCTTGCAACGTGGCTGGTGACCGTCATTAAGGCAAATAAAACACCGGCGGCGATCACAACGCGCCACCATGTTACTTTTTGGCCACTGTAGTTCCCCCGTGCTGTTATCACGTAGCCCCAAACAGCCAACCAAAGCAGCACGGCAAAGTAAGAGAACACGCTGCTCCTGATTGTTTCGAGCAGACACTCAACACTCCAACACATTGTACACCTCCACACTCCAAACTAACAGACAAAGCTCTTAAACGCTACATAATGCTCATTTAAATATAAAATTTCATATTCCTCAAATCATCCGCAAACCAAAATAACGATAGCGCACGACAATAACAACGCGCCACTGAAAAACCCGAGGTAATATTTCCTGTCCGGCCTTCTCACCCTATCCACGTAATCAAAAGCAAACAAGAGCACAAAGCAAATCAGCGTCTACATTATTACTTTTACTGCATGTTCCATCAACCACCTCACAACAAATCAAATTTGCAGATCAGTGAATTGCATGCAAACAATTCTTAAACAATGAATTATAAAATTGCACATGCACAATCCACACTATCTAACGACATGGCTTATCAGTGTTCTTCTCACAAAAAACGCCACACACCAAAAGACAACGAACCGGACTGACACACCATACAGTTGATCCTCGCGCTTGGATTTTCGGATGTACAGCACCACCCAGAAAATGAAAAACGCAAAAAAGTAGAATACGATATCTTTCCTCACTGTTTCCAGCAAACACTCGAGTGTCCAGCACGTCATTTCCCTGCCCCTTATCTCGTTCCGGCCTTTCGGTTGACGTATCCATACCAACAATACGATCTATATGCGATATCACTTACGAACTTACCTTCTCGCAAGCAACCCTTTTCAAACTCACCCCATCGCCAGGCTTCACGCGCTCGTTGCCCACCCGGCCCAGTGCCCCCAACTTGTTTCAACTTTCTCCCCACATATCCCTATGTGGGGTGCAAAATAATCCATCCTGACTAGGCTCCGGGGATCCTCCGCCTTCGCAGATGCGGAATCCAACAGGAGACACCCCGATGCGCCAGCCTATCCCTCCCACCCCCTTGGCCGACAACCGCCCGGAGCAAGCCCCGGATGCAGGCCCAGGCACGCCCGCCGCCGGTTCGGGAAGCTCCGTCCACATCGAGCGCGAGGCTCGCGCCGACGACGAACGCCGCCGCTGGCGGTCCCGCGCGGCCTGGACGCCCCGGATCTTGCGCCACAGTTCCGCCTGGAAGTGACGGGCCGCCATCGCTGGAGAACCCTGGTCAACCTCAACCACAGGATGGAAAGACAGATGAGCGAGAGAACTGATGATCCCGGATTCCAGGATTACTCCTGGACAGACGACGTGAACCACACCCTCGGCCCCCTGGAGGTCAATCCCGGCCCGTCGCAGGCGGCTCCGGGCTACAACCCGCAGGGAAATGGTGACCCAACTCAGCCCTTTGACCCCGATGCCGCCATCATCCGCGCCCCCAAGGAAGGCGAAGGCGGATGGAACAGCCGCATGCCCTACAACAAGTATATGGAGAACCCTTTTGTCCAGGCCTTCTCAGGTTTCGCAAAGGGGATCGTTCGTGGCGTCGGCTTGGAGGTCCACCCGAGCCTGGGCTATGACACACCCATTGAGGAGAGGGTTAGCGGCCTGACCAAGGCGTTGCATCCGGGGCTGGATGCGCCGAAGGCGCTAACGATGGCGGTCCTTCAGGCATCCGGCACCCCTCTCACGGATGAACAGCGGCAAGCCAAAGCCGAAGGTCTCTTAAGCATGGGTGCCAGGTACGTTCCAGGGCCAGCCAGTTCTTTGTACAACGTACTCAATAAATCAAAGAACGCCGTCGAGGGGCTAGACTCCGTAATGAGGCCGTAGCCTACCCCCACGCCAAGAGCAGGTGCTCCGCAAAAGGAGCCCTGCCAAACAACTGCTGCGGCCGGACTGATTGTCAGCGGCCGCAGCACATCGCCTATTCAAGGCCACAACAAATGCTAAACGCACCATTACAACCAAATTGAAAAATCATATCTAAATGACAAACTTCGCCATGCGCTCTTGCACTGCTTTAAAGAGCATCTCCATCCGCCTGCACAGCTCTTTATCCCTTGCATTGACCACAGAGCATTGCTTCTCAAAATTTGTCAGCATCGACCTATAACTCCTGAACCTTTCTTCCAGCAACACGCGGACGATCTCATTGTCTTCCTCTGCATATTCAGTTTTGCGCTGAACGGCATCCAAGCGAGCCTTGGCGACAACCAGCATATAAATATCGGCAACTGAGATCGTCAGGCTTGTGACGCTGCGCTGTGATTGCCTGAACAGGCTCAGATAGTCCAATGAGGCAGGCGGTAAGCCCTTTTCTGCTTCGGCCACTTCAACAAAGTATCGTGCTGCTGCTTCATTGACCTGATCGACGGCACCAGCCAAATCAACCACATCCTTTGGCAGATCACCTTTGCCATATGGCTCATCCTTCAGATGCATTCTGAGAAAATCACCTGGCCATCCGCCGTATGCCGAAACCAAATCCTGTATTGCCGGCACCATCTTTTCTGCCACCTGTCTCAGCTTTTGGTTTGATACCGCTCCAATGCCCGCCATGGCCTTTTCAGCCATCTGAGGCACAGGCCCCGGAAACCTATTGAGAGCGTCAGCGTACACAACGGGTTTGGTTTTCATATCCAAGGCGATACCCGCCTCAACCCTGGCCGCGAAGAGCACATCCTGCGCCAACTCAGTGAATCCAACCAGCCCCCAGATCTCTGAAGTGACTTCATTCAATGCAAAAGCGTCTTTATTGTTATCGCCTTCCGGCAATTCAAGGGCTTTCGCGCCTTCCATC
The DNA here is from genome assembly GCF_022808715.1 of Fundidesulfovibrio agrisoli. Classification (GTDB taxonomy): domain Bacteria; phylum Desulfobacterota; class Desulfovibrionia; order Desulfovibrionales; family Desulfovibrionaceae; genus Fundidesulfovibrio; species Fundidesulfovibrio agrisoli. The sequence goes on along the minus strand of NZ_JAKZKX010000011.1, from coordinate 84,110 downwards.
GTCGTGTGAATCGCCTCGATATCCGCAGTTGTGCGTTTGAAGAAGTCTATCCACTGTTGCCTTACCCCGAGCAGGTCAGTCTGTTCCGATGCGCTCACCGGTGACACCGCCACCAATCCCAGACACAACAAACCAAGCACGACACGCCACACCATATTTGCTCCTTTCGGCTCCGCCTACGCCCGGGCGCTCGATGGCCGCCTCAAAGTTTTTTCAACTTTTTACCCACATAGCCCTATGTGGGGTGAAATAAAAAACCGCCTGCATACAATTCGGGGAATCTTGGCGCGGGATGCCAGGAAACAAACCACCCTCACAGGAGGAACCCCGAATGCCCTATCCCACCATGTCCGGCCCCGCCGGGCAGCAATCGTCCGCCGACGGTCAGGCCCGCAACGAACTGGCCTACCGCCGCTACCTGGAGCAGCTCGCAGGCTTCGCCCCCGGCGAATCAGAGCTTCCCGACGAGGAGATCCAGCGCAGGCGCGCGCTGGCTCAGGATGCCGTCCAGCCCGCCCAGGCCGCTCCCCGCAACCTGCCTCCCCAGCCCGTGGCCGCCGCGCCCGACGCCCTGCGGTCCGCCTTGGCCCAACTGGCCGCGCGCCCCGGCATGATCGAACACCTGGAAGGCATCGACATTGACGGCGACGGCCTGCCCGACATCCCCCTGGGGCCGCCCCCCATGAACCCCATGGCCCGCGCCCAGTGGCAGGCCGCCATGGCCAACCGCCAGCGCCGTGGGCAGGAGCGTCAGGTCCGCCGCGCCCAGCGCAAGGTCCTGAACAACCAGGTCATGCTGGCGGTGCTCAAGGCCAACGACCCGCTGTTCGCGACTACCTACAACAGGCTTGCGAGTTACATTCAGAGGATACCCGAAAAGATTCAGCGCGTCTATTTGGAGGCGGTGGACCGCACTCCGGGTGCGTTCCTGGATCTCTACATCCACCTGCGTACCGCCATCGAATACGACCTGAGCAAACCGGTGAACAATGCGATGCCGCAGGATCGGCAGCCTGACGAAACCGATCCCCGCGCGCGCATCCGCCGCGCCGTGGCCGGTCGCATGGCCGCTCCCGCCCTGGAGAGCGCTGGCGTCCTTGAAGAACGCCTGGGCGGGGCCGCCCGCTCCACCGAATTGGCCGAGCTCAAGGCCCGCGCCAAATCCGGCCGCGCCCGCGAGGGCGACCTGCTGCGCTACCTCGAACTCTCCATGAATTCCGGCTCCGGCCGCTAACCTGTAACCTCTACAAGGAGAAAGATACGCAATGGCTGATTCCCTGACTTCCTACTACTCCAATTCCGGCGCCGGTGTGCGCGAAATGAAGGACACCCTCTTCTCGGACGTGGAGAACGTGATCCAGACCGTCACGCCCCACAAGACCCCCTTCATCGCCTCCATCGGCACCGGAAAGGCCAAGAACGTGCTCCACGAATGGCTGGAGGACGAACTCAAGACCCCCACCGGCTCCAACAAGGCCATCGAGGGCGCGGACGCCGTGGCCACGGCCCGCACCGCGCCGGTGCGGCTCTCCAACTACTGTCAGATCCTTGAGGACACCTTCAAGATCTCCGGCACCCTGGACGCCGTGACCCCGCTCGGCCGCCAGCGCGTGAAGCAGTACGAGATGGACAAGAGCTTCCGCTACCTGAACACGGAGCTGGAATACGCGGCCTTGAACAACGCCGCCGCCAGCGCGGGCGACGCGGGCACCGCGCGCCAGATGAAGGGCCTGGAGGGCTTCGTCTCCACCAACGACAAGAGCTACGCCAGCTACAACGCCACCAACGACTTCTCCGAGGCCAAGCTGATGGAGATGTCGCAGGCCTGCTACGAGGCCGGGGGCGAGCCTTCCGTGATCCTGGTGGGGCCTGTGCAGGCGCGCAAGATCGCCAACTGGAACCAGGCCGGGCGCATCACGGTGAACACCAACGCCTCGGAGCAGACCCTGGTCATGGCCGTGATGGTCCTGGAGACCCCCTTCGGGCGCATGAAGGTGACCATCGACCGCTACCTGGCCAAGGACGACGACACCGGCACCAAGTACGACCGCGTGTACGTCTACGACCCGTCCCGCTGCTCCATGGCCTTCCTGCGGCCCTTCAAGTGCGTTGACCTGGCCGCCACGGGCGACTCCGTGAAGTGCCAGTCCATCGTGGAGGCCACCTTCGTGATGCACAACGAGAAGTCCGCCTCCAAGTGCAAGAAGTGCGCGACCGACTAACCGACTGACAAACCAGGGGCGGGCCGCAAGGCCCGCCCCATAGGACAGCCTATGATCGAACACCGCATCACCCTCGGCGAGGAGGAGCTGCAAGCCAGCGCCACCCAGAACAACCTGCCCATCCTCATGCTGACCAAATTTCTGCGCAGCCTCCCGGAGGACCAGCGCGCCTTCTTCAAGGATTGCCGCATCGAGGCGGTGATCCCCTTCTACATGCCGCGCGGCGACTTCAAGGAGAACGTCCACGCCATGAACATGGACCAGGACCAATTGGACTGGCTGCTGCGGGAGCGCCCCGAGTTCAGGGCCTGCGACGATACGGCCAACATAACCCTGGCCACCGGGGGGAAGGTAGTGTCGTGCGGGACGGCCATGACGGAAGGCAACGACGGCGCGCTGGCCGGAGACGGTTCAACCTGTAACGAGAAGCTCTGAAGGAGGAGCATGATGAGCGAAAGAATCGATGACCCGAATTTCTCGGACTATTCCTGGCTGGATGACGAGAAGCGTCTACATGACGCCTCAGAAACGCCCGCGCCGCAACCCTCGACCAGCGTGGAGCAGGCATTGGAGCAGATGCCCAAGACCCTCACCTACCGGGATCTGGCCGTGGCGCATTTGCGGAAGATGGATGGGCAGGGGCAACAGCAAGACGATGTCGGCCCCCCTGAGTTCAAGATGGTACCGGCTCATACAGTGAACTCTGGCCAACAAGAACAACAGCTCCTCGACTTCAGGTCCCACCCTGATTTTCCATCAGCTCAGGAAAAGGTGGCTGGTGAGAAAAGGTTTGCACTCGATGGAGATGAATATTTCCGGTACGGAGGTGCTTTGTACAAATCACAGAATGTGATCCCAAACGTGGGCAGGAGGTTGGACTCTACGGAAGCAAGGCAAGTTGAAGATGAAATGGCCAGGCGCAAGATGGACGCACCGCTTCAAAGCGCAGACAGTCCGATTGATGCCACAGCAGCAGCAATTGCAACAAGCGGACTCTCTGTTCTCAGGGGAGCTCCATATGCGACGAGCATTGCAAAAGGCGCGATGACCTTCGGCTCCACCTCCTTGAAAGGAATTTTCAATAACTCATTTTCAGGGAACAAGTAATCACTTTACTTGGGCGCAGCATTGCAGAAAATGCTGCGCCCGAGACATACTGCATGGCAAATTTCTGGCCACCATCCAGTCGAACGGCTCAACAAAAATTACTTCTTAAACAAATGCAAAATAGCATAAAACACGGTGCTCCACAGTTCAAGCTCAATGATTTTTTCCAATATGCGCTTAAGAATCTTCACTTCAGCCCACCCGTAAAGCTATTACCATTTTATAGTGGTGGCCAATCAGCAACTTGTCCTGGCGATTTTCGGGATTTGCTTATCGGAAAATTGCCCAACAAACTGTAGTTAAATCACGATTCACAGTTCTGAAAACGTCATCTCCTGCACATGTTTTCAATCACAAAGTAAAACAACACAAACTGAGCTGTAAACAGCAGCACATCGTAAACATCCTTCATGGAAAGGAAAGATCTACCTACCATGAGCAGCCGCCATTGTAATATTTTTCGTACAAGAAGAACAGGACTACAAACCCAAACTCCGCTAAAAATATACCGCGGACTTCCTTCCGAATCATCTCTGCTTTTTCTTTTGAACCCATCTCAACTCACCAGCAATCTTTTATATAACAACACCAATCCATACCCGAGTGCACAACTAACTGCGATATTCGCGAGTCCAAGTGCAAACTCCCTAAGCATACCCCCCCACCGCCGATACTTAATAAGTGTTATCTGACAACACGCTAATATTCGGAAAATTTTGTCGCCGTCAAGTAATTATCCTATCGACGCGCCTTGACCGATGTACTGTTTCGCGAGCGGCCCGAGTTCAGGGCCTGCAACGATACGGCCAACAACACCCTGGCAACCGGGGGGGGAAGGTTATGTCGTTCGGTACGGCCTTGAGCGGCGGCAACGACGGTGCGCAGGCCGGAGACGATTCAACCTGTAACGAGAAGTTCTAAAGGAGGAGCATGATGAGCGAAAGAATCGATGACCCGAATTTCTCGGACTATTGCTGGCTGGATGACGAGAAGCGTCTCCATGACGCCTCAGCTACACCGCCCACCTTTCAAGACAACGTCGAGGGCTCGGAGAACCCTGGCGATGCTCGCCCGATGCCCACGGAAGAAGCATCCGAGGCTGAGCGGATGAATAGAGGGCAACAAAGGGCCGACTTCGCCCGTAGTGAACTGGCAAGCAATCCGGAGAAATGGGCTGAAGGACCCCGATGGAGTTTCAAATCCTATCCGAAATGCAATGAATTCGCCTACGAAGCGCATCTAGCGGGCGACCCTCTCGGGGCTGGTTTTCCGACCGTGCTACGCGACAGAAACCCTGGCAATCCTTTCCGCCGGGATTATTTCAAGCCCACGGTGGACAACCTTGCCGACCCTGAATTTGCACCAAGCACCCTTGAATACCATGATGACGTCAACCTGGCCAAGCCAGGAGATATTGTTGTCTGGTACGGCAATGGCAACCACCATAGTGCCATCGCGACTGGAGACGGAAAGGTTATTTATGCAGGTCACGAAGGTTTAAAGGAGAACACCATCCGATCTGCCAGCGAATCTTTTCCAGGCGCAACTCCAATCATAAGGAGATACAAATAGCCAACTAACTTTGTTCGCATGGAAGGCGAACATCTCCTTGACGCCTTCCAGGTGCATAATCTATTTATGAATAAATAACCAAGGATGGCAACTTATGAACCAAGCCCAAAGCGAGTCTTGCCAAAATCATTTCCCTTATAAATATATACACACAGCAACGCTAGTCATAGCCAATGTCGTATCAATGTGCCTTGCGCTGGTTTTCATACCATCTACGTGGAAAATCAGCTCACAGTTTTTATACAAGCATGAATTTGTTACATGCTTTATACTTACACCTGCAATTACATTTTTTGACACTGCAAAAATATTGTCTAAAAATAACGTAGCGTTAAAAAACGTCACCTCTGGCGCGTTATTAGGCCTCCTGGCACCACCACTCGTCCTTCTGGAGTCTTGGTCACCCTTCGTACTCAAACATTTCGGAATATTTGAAAACCGTGCTTCAAAGTTAGTGCTTGAATCGTTTCAGGAAGATTTGACGGGATGCCTCACTGCATTAGTACCTGCCGCCGTCACCGGCGCACTACTTGGCATTCTCATACATTATTACAATAAATTGCTTATCTTTATCTTCCACAACGCCATACTTCCCACATTACGATCGTTCACAAGTTGGTTCAACGACGTCCTGAACAGCTACAAGAGATAGGATGCCTTAAGAGACAAGCAAAACATCCTCAATTTTCCCCCTCAGGGCGGCGTGCCCAAAGCCACCCACCTCGATTCGCCGCCTCTCAGTCTACTACCCCCCCCCGCTGCTCCATGGCCTTCCTGCGGCCCTTCAAGTGCGTTGACCTGGCCGCCACGGGCGACTCCGTGAAGTGCCAGTCCATCATGGAGGCCACCTTCGTGATGCTGGGCGAGAAGTCCGCCTCCAAGTGCAAGAAGTGCGCGACCGACTAACCGACTGACAAACCAGGGCGGGCCACGGGGCCCGCCCCCTTAAAGGATACCCGATGATAGAGCACCGCATCACTGTCGGCGAGGAGGAGCTGCACGCCAGCGCCACCCAGAACAACCTGCCCATCCTCATGCTGACCAAATTTCTGCGCCGCCTCCCGGAGGACCAGCGCGCCTTCTTCAAGGATTGCCGCATCGAGGCGGTGATCCCCTTCTACATGCCGCGCGGCGACTTCAAGGAGAACGTCCACGCCATGAACATGGACCAGGACCAGCTGGAGTGGCTGCTGCGGGAGCGGCCCGAGTTCAGGGCCTGCGACGATACGGCCAACATAACCCTGGCCACCGGGGGGTAAGGACGGACTCGACTGCCGCTGATGCCGAGAGGAGTGACAGAGCCCGCTGGCGGCTCAACAGGCCGTTCGCACGGCCCGCACCCATCTGCGGCAGGTGTGCTCGGCCCAGGCGAACGCTCCAAGTTCCATGTCCGCGAACCAGGCTTGCGTATAGGCGCGCCTATCCGCGCTCCAGAGCAGCCGCATGGCCGTCTCGAACGCCGGGTCGGCGCAGTGGGAGGTGAATTCGGCAGGGGGCCGCATGGTGGAGGCCAGCTCCGCCACGGTGGGCAGCCGCCAGGTGCCGGACCCGTCGAAGCGGCGGGAATTGAGCTCGGCCACGTACTCGTGCGCGCCCGCCCAATCCAGCGGATAGGGGCTGCCCCCGCGCTGCCACACGAGCCCATGCGCCGCGTCCCGCACAGTGTTGCCCAGGGGGGCGAGCCCTTCCGGCGCGTAGCATTTCGGCCGCCAGAGCTCGTCCAGCTCCAGCAGGCCGCCCGTGTCCTTCCCGAAAGCCTTCAAGGGCTCGGCGCGCAGCCTCTCCCCTGGGGCGGGCCTCGGGCACAGCGGCGTCACGCTTCCGGCTTCCTCCAGGCGGCAGGCCTGTTTCAGGCGGGAGCGCCACTCACCCAGCAGGGCCTCGACCTCCTCGGCCATGCCCCTTGCGCTGCCGGGCCTGCGCTCCGGGTCGGGGTGCAGGGCGCGCTTGAAGAAGGCGTCCCACTCGGGGTCCATGTCCTGCGAGGCGCGGCTGGGCAGGCCCTCGCCCTTGAGCGGCCACTCCGGGAGGACGCCCGTGAGCATCCGGTAGAAGGTCACGGCCACGGAATAGAGGTCCGCGCAGGGCTTCACCGAGGCCGGGTCGCGCTCCTGCTCGGGCGCGGCGTAATAGGGGGAACCGACCTTCAGGCCGGGCGCGCGGGAGAGGGATTCTCCGCGCACCCGCGAGAGGCCGAAATCGGTGATCTTGATCTGATCCTCATCGGTGATGAGCAGGTTGAAGGGCTTGATGTCGCGGTGCACGATGCCCGCGTGGTGCAGGCGGGCCAGGCCGTCCAGGGTCTGCAGTGCGTAGCTGGCGGCGCGCGGCAGGGGCAGGCGGCGGCTTGGGAGCTCCACCTCGGGGCGCTCGCCCAGCACCTGCCCCAGGTCGCGGCAGAAGTACTCCATGAGGAAGAAGGGCCTGCGCCCGACGTGGCCGTAGTCCCACACGGCGGCGATGTGGGGGTGGTTGAGCCCGGCCAGGGTCACGGCCTCGGCCTCGAACTGGCGGCGCAGTTCGTCCATTCCCACCAGGGTGCGCAGGAAGGGCGTGGGAGCCAGCAGCTTCAGCGCCAGGATTTTGCCCAGCGCGGGCACGCGCACCTTGTACACCGCGCCCATGCCGCCGCGACCCAGCAGCCCGAGCACCTCGTAGCGGCCGATGCGCCTCACAGCGGTTCGTCCGTGAGCCGCTCGGCGTAGGTGGCGGGCAGGCCCGCGGCGACGATCTTTCGAGCGGCGCATTGGGCGTCGTAGGCCACAAAGCGGACGTCCAGCTCCCTGGTTGCCGGGTTGTAGACAACATACTTGGCGTGGCAGTCCCCGTCGCGGGGCTGGCCCACCGCGCCGCAGTTCACCAGGTGGCGCGCTCCCGAATCCAGCACGCGCTCGCCGCAAACCAGACGCTTGCTCGAATACCCCCCGTCCGGCCCGAGGCTCACCAGCCGCAGCAGGTGGGTGTGCCCCACGAAGCTCACGGGCTCCTTCAGATTCTCCATGATGGCGCGAACTTCCGGCTCGTCAGTCTGGAACAGATATTTGTCGACGCTCTGCGGCGGCATCCCGTGGACCAGACGGCAGCCGTCGAGGCTCAGGAACCGCGGCAATCCGGCCAGCCACTCCAGGCTCTCGGCGCCGAGGTGTTCGCGCGTCCAGCGCACCACGTCCCAGGCCACGGGGTTGAAGCGCTTCGCCCTGCCCTCGTCGCACACTCCTGCCTCGTGGTTGCCCTGTACGGCCAGCGCGCCAAGGGACCGCACGCGCGTTACCACGGCCTCGGGGTCGGCCCCGTAGCCCACCATGTCTCCCAGGAATATCAGGGGGCCCTGCGCGCCCGTGACGCGGATGTCGGCCAGGACGGCCTCCAGGGCTTCGAGATTGGCGTGGATGTCCGAAAGGACGATCATTGGCGCGCGGCCAGCTCCAGCACGCAACGGACGCGGTCGGCCAGTTGGTCCAGGTCCACCGGTTTGTGCACGAAGCCGGAGCAGCCCGCTGCCCGCGCACGCGAGCGGGTGGCCTCGTCGGCGCAGGCCGAGACGAACAATGCGGGCACGGGGTGGCTGCGCCGGATGACTTCCAGCGCGTCGATGCCGTCCATGCCGCCTTCCAGGATAATGTCGAGAAGGATCACGTCGGGATGCAGCTCACTTGCGAGGCGGACGGCCTCCTCGCCGTTGTGGGCCACTCCGCAGACCGTGTGGCCGAGCCGCTTGAGCTTGAAGCACAGATCAAGGGCGATGATGCGCTCGTCTTCCACAACCATGATCGACGCGGGTTTCATTACCGCCTCCATCGTTATTTCGGGTACGGCCGAGCTTTCATTATCGTCGTGAGCCCTCATCCCGCAATAAAAAAAGGCCGGGGACCCGGCCTTTTTCCATGAAATACTTGTTAGGTAATCAATTATGCATTTGCGTGCGCAGCCAATCCTTGATCTCGGGGGTCGGCGGATAGATGCCCTTGTTGAAGCCCACATCCTGCATGAAGTGCTCCCGCAGGTGCGCGGGCAGAGGAAGCACAGCCAGTTCCTTGGCCTCGTCGCAGGTGCGATGGATGAGCATCAGCTTGGGCTCAGGCTCCCACGTGCTGACCACGAAATAGGTGGTCGAGTCGCTACGGTGTCGTACCGGCTTGAACTCGCCCAGCCAGCAGTTGTTGCCCCATTCGAGATAGAGGGTCACGGCGGCTTCCGGGGTCATTTCCCAGTCAACGTCATGTTCCTCGAAGCTTCTGAGTTCATCCATGGCTGTCTCCTTGCCGTTTGAATAAACAGGATGATAAATTTCTTAATAATCATTCCTGCCACAGCGTCAAGGAATTTTCTTCAGGGCCTCCCTGGCCAGCGCCGCCACGCTGGTGCGGGCGAGGCTTCCGTCACGGTAAAGCTCCACCGGTGATTCGTCGCCCGAAAGCGCCTCCAGCACGCCGCTCACGGCCTTCACGCGCGCGTGGGCGTACTTGAGCATGGGGCCCACCCCCCAGGCGGCCAGGGCCCGGCTCTCCGGATCCTCGCTGGCCAGGGCCAGGGCCAGGTCGTCGAAAGCGGTCATGGTCAGCTCGGGCCTGTCCTGGGCCAGGCGCGCGAGCCCCCAGTAGGCCCCGCAACGCAGCGGGCAGAGCTCGAGGTAGTTGTCCCCGGTCTTGCAGTCGCGCTCGTTGATGTAGGAGGCCAGCACCTTGTGGAACTCCTTGGCCAGGTCGGGCTGCTTGGCCAGGATTTCCCCGAATGCCTCCGGGATGCCCCAGGCGATGTTGCCGGACTCCTCGTTGAGGCGCCACATCAACTGGCGCACCAGTTGGCGGGCGTCCTCGGGCTTGGCCTGGTACAGGCGCGCCACCACGGCCCCGAATGCGGTCACCGCACGCCAACGCACCAGTTGGTCGGGCTCCAGCAGGCAGGCGAACAGCGGCCCCAGCAGTTGCTTTGCAGGGATGGATTCCAGCGCCGCCAGGCCCTGGGGCCAGTCGTCCCCGGCCAGCACCTCCAGCACGATCTTCCGTATTTCACGCAGCTTGCCCATGGCAGCTCCTTCTTCCGGTTTGTCTTTTTCTACCATGCGCGCCCCTGCTTTGCCAGGGTTTCCCCCCCGCTGCACATGGGCCAGAATGTAAATGGCCGCATGCCCCCATGTACCGTTTACACCAAACGCGCCTTGCCTATGATGCACCCCACGACACGGCGCGCCGGGCGGGACCGCTCACAGGATGCCCGGCCAGGGCGCGCCGTTCGCGCTTGGGAACATCGCAAGGAGAAAACACGATGACCGAGCAGGAGATGCTCATCGAGAACGCCGCCAAGGCCTGGGGCCTGCCCCCGGAACTCGTGGCGGCGGTGGTTGGAGTGGAGTCGGGAGGCAACGCGTGGGCCTTCCGGTTTGAACCCGCGTACTACGCGCGCCACGTGGCCAACGACGCCTCCGTGCGCCCCAAGGCCCCCTGCAGCCTGGACTCCGAGCGCCAGGCCCTGGCCACCTCCTGGGGGCTGATGCAGGTCATGGGCGCGACGGCCAGGGGCCTGGGTTACCAGGGGCCGTTCCTCTCAGCCCTGACGGACCCGGCCACCGGGCTTGAATACGGTTGCAGGCTGCTGGCACGGCTGCGCGACCGCCTGTGCGGCAAACACGGCTGGCCCGGAGTGGCCGCCGCCTACAACGCCGGTTCGGCGCGCTTCGCCGCCGACGGCTCGTTCGTGAACCAGTCCTATGTGGACAAAATCGCCCGCGCCCTCGGCGGGAAGTGGCCCCAATGAAGAACATAGCCAGACGAGCCCTGCCCGGCCTCATGGCCCTGGGCCTGATCCTCGCCGCTAGCGCCGCGTGGGCCTTCGAAGGAACGGTCCAGCGTGTGGCCGACGGCGACACCATCACCGTGGAGGGCGTGCACGTGCGCCTCTTCGGCATCGACGCCCCCGAACTCGCCCAGCTCGACGGCCGTGAAGCCAGGGATTACCTGAGCCACCTGGCCCTGGGCAAACGCGTGGACGTCCGGGAAAAGGACATTGACGCCTACGGGCGCACCGTGGCCGTTGTCCTGCTACCGGACGGATCGGAACTCAACTCCGAGATGGTGCGGGCCGGGCACGCCTGGGTGTACCGCAACTACTGCCGCCCCTGCTATGGGCTGCGCCTGGCCGAAACGGCGGCCAGGCTTCGCGGGCTGGGCCTCTGGGCCGACCCCGCGCCCGTGCCGCCCTGGCAGTGGCGCAAACACCACAGGAGAAACAAGTGAACGCCAAGAAGTGGTACGCTTCCAAGACGATATGGACCAACCTCGCAGCCCTGACCGCCGTCGGCGTGCAGGCCGCCGTGGGAACCAGCGTGATGGACCCCGCCCTGCAGGCCGCCCTGCTGGCCGTGACCAACACGGCCCTGCGGCTCTTCACCGCGGAGCCGGTCGCGTAGGGCCCCCGTGAACGACAACCTCAAACCCCTCGTCAGGGAGGCCATCAAGGAGGCATTGGAAGACGGCGCCCTGCGCCAGGACTGCTGCGCCGGGTGCGATCTGGCGCCGGGCGAACACGCCCGGCATCACCAGATGCTGCGCGGGGCCTTCTCCCTGCGCACCCAGCTGTTCAACGCCGTCGTCACCTCGCTGGTGGGCGGCGGGCTGGCCTGGCTCGGGCTGGCCGCGTGGGAACGGCTGGTGCGGCAGGCGGTGAAGTGACGCATGCCCGGAGCGCGCAGAACATCGGCCAGGCGCAAGCCGGTGTGCCAGCGTGCAGCCGCACTTCTCTCGGAGAAGGTGCTGGACGTGCTGGAGCGCCTGCTTGAAGCCGAAGACGACAAGGTGCAACTGGCTGCGGCCAAGGAGATCAAGGACATCGCCCGGCAGACCGCCGAGGACGCGCCCGCGCCCAAGGACGGGCCGGGGAGGGTGTTCGTGGTGACCGGAATAGACCGCAAGCCGGGAGGGCAATAAACGGCCGGGGGGCGAGAGCCCCCCGGTTTTTTTGTGATATCTACCAGCCGTAATAGCGGTGCGGATGGGGCTTGTGGCGGTACACGTAGCCCGGAGGAGGAGCGTAGTAGTAGCCGGGAGCCACGTACACCGGGGGCGGCGGGGGCGGGGGCGCGACATAGACCGGGGCTGGCGCCACGTAGACGGGAGCCGGCGGCGCGGGATTGCCCACCGACACGGAAACGCCCCAAGGGCTAACGGACAACGAACCATACGCGAACGCCTGGGAAGAAACGAGGCAGACGAGTACGGCGGCGAGCAGCAGGCTTTTCATGACAAGTACCTCCGCCCCTGCCCTATCATATCCCGTGCCAGAGATTACCACTTCAATATCATTGTTTATTTCTTCAACACACTTTGAGGCGGTTACGAATTTTGCCCATCAATGACGAAATCTGCGCACCTGAGCGGCGTGAAACCGACGCACCCGCAGGCGTTGACAGCCCAACGCTTGCTCTGTAGGGGTCACTTGAAAATGATTTTCAAAATCATATCCGCATTCCCTGCCCGGAGGTATTGGTGAGCCCCCATCTGAAACTGGCCTGCATCCTGGCTGCGATCATGGTCACCCCGTCGCTGGCGGCCATGTCCCTGCTGGAGGCGGGCAAGGCCTCCTCCGCCCTTGCCCTGCTGGCCCTGCACGCCGCGTTGGGCCTGGCGCTGCTGCCCTTCCTCGCCAAGGCCATCCTGCGCTTCGTCGTCTACCGCGAACTGGAGGAGCTGAGCGTCTTCTCCGCAAGGCTGCGGCGCGGCGGCCTGCCCGAGCCCTTTGCGCTGCCCGTCGAGGCCGAGGACGAGCACATGCTCATCCGCCTCAAGCGCAACCTCAACTGGATGCTGCACCTGCTGGAGGACCGCGAGAAGCGCCTGCTCTGGAGGCTGGAGGAGACCGACAAGATGCGCCGCGACATGGAGGACCTGAGCCGCCGCGACCCCCTGACCGGCCTGGGCAACCGCCGCGCCTTCGAGGACGCCCTGGCCCGCACCGGCTCCGAGGCCTTCCCCGAAAGGCACCTGCTGCTCATCGACTGCGACAAGTTCAAGCAGGTCAACGACGCCCACGGGCATCAAGCCGGGGACGAGGTGCTGCTGGTTCTGGCCGGGATACTGCAGGACAGCGTCCGTGAAGGGGTGGACCAGGCCTTCCGCCTGGGAGGGGACGAATTCGCCGCGCTGCTGTGCTGCCGGGAGCTCCAGGCCCGGGACGTGGCCGAGCGCATCCGCATGCGCTTCAGGGACGTGAACGGACGGGGCTCGACGCTTTCGCTGGGGCTGACCTCGGTTCGGTCCGCCAGTGAGCCAGGCGGGGCCGCTTTTGAAACGGTGGTGGCTAGGGCCGATGCGGCCCTGTACGCCGCCAAGGGGTCGGGTGGGGACAGGGTCAGCGTGGGGTAACGCCGACAGCCGCAATCGACCTGAGCCTCTCGCGCACGAAGCGGGCACGTTGCTGGCTCGCCTGGTCTCCCGGCAGATGGCAAGTTATCACAGGCTCTGTCGCATCCTTCTCCAGAAGCAGTCGCGCGCATTCGGCTAAGTATTCCTGGAGCGCCGCTTCCGACGCTTTGATTTCGTCGACAATCCCTGCGCGACCGTCGAGCACGGCGATGATATCCTCCATGTCATGGCTGGAATCATACTCTCCTGCGCCTCGAACTTGAAACGCCTCCCACTTCGTCCCCAGAAAATACGGCCCCGTAACCGCCCAGAACGGCTTACCGTCCACTTCCACCCTTTGAGCGTTGCGAACGGTGTCAGGATACCATCGGTTCGCGAACCCGAGGATGTCTTCATTTGTCGGCATGACGTCCAGAATCACCCCGCCTTTCTTCCACCTGCAAATGACTCCTTCCTCGCCGGACTCCACGAATCCCTTGTCGCGCAGGCGCTCGCAAAATTCATAATGCTCACGCCTAGATAAAACCTCGACGATAACGTCGACGTCCAGTGTCGGGCGAACATCCGGGGCAGCAGGGTCGGTAATGAGCAGGGCCGTTGCGGCTCCACCGACAAGAACAACTTCATGCGCCAAATCCCCCAGGGCCGAGATGGCGCTGACCACCAATTCGAGATTCCGCACGCCGTGCCTAGTCATGATGCTCCAGCATATCCGTTAAGATATTCTCGCCCATTTTGCGCTCCCGGATTCGTCCCGCCCTGATCGCATCGAGAGCACTGAGAGCCCTGTACAGTCCTTCATCCTCCCGAACTGCCAGGGGAACAGTTTTGTACATGGGAGAAAATGACAATCCCCGGTGTTCCCCTTGCGGGTCCGGCCAAACAAACGACTCGTCGCCCATTTGAAAGTGTTCACGCAGTCCGGGCGCAGCAAATGCGGTCGGCACACCCCTCGTCATGCCTCCGATCTCGGGGGCGTATGCGTATTTGACCCCGTGAATCAGGAATTCGACCAAGGATTTCCGGTTGGGGCGTCTGATTTCCAAATCAAACAGCCGGGCTTGAACGGCACGTTTGATCCCCTTGTGGATTTCGGAAGGACTCATGTGCAACTCATACGCTAGCTGGTTGTACGACCAGTCATGCAAGGAGGGCAGGCTCGACTCCCGCGACCTGCCGGATAGGGAGGTCAGGCTCAACTTGAGCAGAATCACTATGTCTTGGGGCTTGAGATACATGAGTCATTCGCTATTCGCGAATCGCGAACAGAGCAAGCAATTTTTTAACAACCGCCACGGCCTCACACGCCCCAGGAGCAAGCCTCGCAGCGCCCGCAGGGTTCGTCCGGACATTTGGGGCTGCGGCGGCCCTGCTTGTAGCGCTCCCACTCGTCCCAAAGCGCCTCGCGGCTCACGCCCACGTCCACGCATTCCCAGGGGAACGCCTCGTCACGGCCGCGCTCGCGGTCCAGCACGTTTGCGGCGTGGGCCGCGTATTCCTTCATGGCCGCGCGCCAGCCTTCCCGGGCCGCCAGCAGGGTCATGGGGGCCAGCTCCTCCCCTCCCCTGGCCAGCAGGCCCTGCACGCGCGCCCAGAACGGCTTCTCGCCCTCCAGCCGCACCCCGCGCAGAGGCTTGACCACGGACGCCATCCAGGCCTGGCGGGCCTCCAATGCCTCCTCCGAGGCCATGGGCGCCCACTGCATGGGGGTCCAGGGCTTGGGCACCAGCGGGTTGACCCCGAGGGTCATGTGCCCGATGCCCTTCTTGCCCGACCCCACCTTGCCCGCACGGCAGACCTCGGCCAGGAAGCGCTCCAGCTCGGCGTAATCCTCGTCTGACTCCAGGGGCCAGCCCATGATGAGGTAGACCTTGAGGTGGTTCACCCCGCGTTTGGCCGCCAGTTCCACGGCACGCAGGAAAACGTCCGGCTCCAGGTTCTTGTTGGCCATGCGCCGGATGCGCTCGCTCGGCCCCTCCAGCGCCAGCGTGAGGGTGCGCAGGCCCGCGTTGCGCAAAATATCCAACAATTCCTCGTTCACGCCGTCGGCGCGCACGGAGGACAGCGTGTACTTGACCTTCTCAGCCGCCAGCCAGCGCAGGAAGCCGGGCAGCTCGGGCCAGTCCGTGAGGGCGGTGCCCACCAGGCCCACCTTCTTGGGGCGCACCTGGGCCACGATCTCCCGCAGGTCCTCCACTCGGGCCTGCCGGGGCGGGCGGTACACGTACCCGGCCGCGCAGAAGCGGCAGGCGTGGGGGCAGCCCCGGTTGACCTCCAGGAGCAGGGTGTCCTTGAATTCGGCTTCGTTGCTCACGAAGCTGGAGCAGGCCGGGTCGGCCAGCACGCGCCCGCCCGGCGGCACCACCCGGCGCACCGGCGTGGGCGAGAGCCCTGGCACGTACATGCCGGGCATCCCCGCGATCTCGCGCAGGACTTCGGCCTTGCCAGCGCCGCCGAGGATCATCGTGGCGGCGCGCTCCAGAACCGGGATCAGCCCGGCCTCGGCCTCGCCCACGAACCAGGCGTCCAGGATTGGGGAAAGCGGCGCGGGATTCAAAAAGGCCAGCGGCCCGCCACCCAGGAGAAGGGGGTAGCCGGACCGCTGGCTCGCAAGCGGGGGGATGCCGGAGGCTTCCAGGGCCAGGGCGAGAACCGCACCGTCCAGTTCGAAAGCCAGCGAGAAGGCGGCCAGCGGGAAGGCGTCCAGAGGGGAGGACGTATCCTGCGACCTTGGAACGCCCTTCCCTGCGGAGAGGAAGAAACGCTCCGTGACCAGCCACGGGCTCTGTTCGGCCAGGCGGTATACGGCCTGCCAACCCAGTGCGGACAACGCCGCGCGCACGGCGCCAGGGTAGGCGAGGGCCACCGGCAGCCTGCCGCCGGGGTCCGGCAGCGAGGGCTCCTGGCCTCTGAAATAGACGGTGCGGTTCGCCGCGCCCTCCTTCGACACGCCTCTATCCGTGCCCGGCGGGGGGGATCGTCCCCCGGGCCAAGCGGACAGCGGGGCTGCCTGAATGCCTCATCGTTCTCATGATCCGTTCCATGCCGGGCAGCGCGGGCCGCACCGGCTGCCGCCGGATGCGCCCTGCATCGCTGGCTGCGGTTCGCACCGCATCCCGCCCCCCATTCCGGAGGGCGGCCCTGTCCGGCTTGCGGCCTAGTCCGCCTGCATGCGGATGAAGGCCGGCACCTCGAACTCGTCCTCGTCGAACACGAAGTCCTCCGAACCGGGCGAGTGGTTCCTGTACTGGGCGATGCCCGCCGAATCGGGGCCCTTGCGGCCCTTGCGCAGATACGCCGGGATGGTCAGGTCGCTGTGGGCGGCCAAGGCGCGCTCGGCGCGGTTGGCGGGCTGCTGCTGCGGCGGCAGGTCGCGGCGGGGGCGCAGCTCGTCGTGCCCGGCGTAGGGCTGGTGGCCGGAATTGTGCGCCGCCTGGTGGACAGGCTGCTGCACCGGCTGGTGCTGCTGCACGGGCTGCTGAACGGCCCTGGGCTGGGGCGCGGGCTCCACATGCTGGTTGACGGCCCCGGCCACGGCCGGGTGCACGCTCACCTTGGAGGCCTGGTTGCGGCTCATCTCGGCGGCGCTCTCGATGCCCGTGGCGATCACGGTGATGCGGATCTCGTCACCGGCGTTCTCGTCGAACACGGTGCCGAAGAAGACCTTGGCGTCCTCGTGCACGGCCTCGGTGATGGCGGAGGCGGCCTCGTCCACTTCCTCGATGGTCAGGTCGGGCGAGCAGGTGATGTTCATGAGCACGCCCTTGGCGCCGTCGATGGTCACATCCTCCAGCAGGGGGCTGGTGATGGCCTTCAGGGCGGCCTCCTTGGCGCGGTTCTCGCCGCGGGCCACGCCGAAGCCCATCATGGCCAGGCCCATCTCGCTCATCACGGCCTTCACGTCGGCGAAGTCCAGGTTGATGAGGCCGGGGACCATGATGAGGTCCGAGATGCCCTTCACCGCGTAGTAGAGGATCTCGTCGGCCTTCTTGAGCATCTCGATGAAGGCGGCCTTCTTGGAGGCCATGGTCAGCAGGCGGTCGTTGGGGATGGTGATGATGGAGTCCACCTGCTCGCGCAAGAGCGCGATGCCGCGCTCGGCGGCTGCCATGCGCTTCTTGCCCTCGAAGAAGAAGGGCTTGGTGACCACGCCCACGGTGAGGGCGCCCGCTTCCTTGGCGGCCTGCGCGATGACCGGGGCCGCGCCGGTGCCGGTGCCGCCGCCCATGCCCGCGGTGACGAAGACCATGTCCGCGTCGCAGATGGTCTTGCGGATCTGGTCGATGGATTCAAGCGCCGCGTCGCGGCCGCAGTCCGGGTTGGCGCCCGCGCCCAGGCCCTTGGTCAGCTTGTCGCCAAGCTGGATCTTGAACTCGGCCTTGGACTTGTTCAGCGCCTGGATGTCCGTGTTGGCGGTGATGAACGTCACGCCGCGCAGGGCCGAACAGATCATGTTGTTCACGGCGTTGCCGCCGCCACCGCCTACCCCGACCACTTTGATGCGTGCGTTGGATTCGAAATCGATGTCGTAAATGTCCATGTTCCCCTCTCCTTGCGATTGCAAAAGATCCCCCTGAATGTTCATAACCCTGTCCCTCGTTTCTACTTCACATCCACGAACCATTTCCGCATGCGGCCGAGGATGCGATTGAACACTTTTTCGTCCGAGCGGATGCGGAAGCGCTTCTCCACGCCTTCCTTCTCCGCGCCGTACATCAGCAGGCCGACCGCCGTGGCGTACATGGGGCTGTTCACCACGTCCTTGAGGCCTCCCACGCGCAGGGGGAAGCCCACTCTCGTCGGCAGGTTGAAGATCTGCTCGCCGAGCTCCTGGATGCCCTCGATGAGCGCGGTTCCACCCGTGAGCACGACGCCCGCGGCGATGGCGTTCTTCAGTCCGGACTTGACCAGCTCCTGGTCCACCAGGGCCAGCATCTCCTCGATGCGCGGCTCGCAGATCTCGGCCAGCACCTGGCGGGAGAGCCTGCGGGGCTCGCGGCCGCCCACGCTGATGACCTCGATCACCTCGTCCTTTCTCACCAGGTCGGAAAGGGCGCAGCCGTACTTGATCTTGATCTTCTCCGCGCTTGCCATCGGCGTGCGCAGGCCGAAGGCGATGTCGTTGGTCAGGTTGTTGCCACCCAGGGCCAGCACCGAGGTGTGCTTGATGGAGTCGTTGGAGAACACGGCCAGATCCGTGGTTCCACCGCCCAGGTCCACCAGGGCCACCCCGATCTCGCGCTCCTCCTCGGTGAGAACCGCCTTGGAGGAGGCCAGGGCCTCCAGCACGATGTCCGCCACATCCAGCCCGGCGCGATGGCAGCTGCGCACGATGTTCTGCGCCGAGGTCACCGCGCCGGTGACGATGTGCACCTTCACTTCCAGGCGCACGCCGGCCATGCCCAGCGGGTCGGCGATGCCGCGCTGGTCGTCCACGATGAACTCCTGCGGCAGGATGTGGATGACCTCGCGGTCCAGCGGGATGGCCACGGCCTTGGCCGCGTCCAGCACGCGCTCCACGTCCTTCTGGGTGACTTCGCCGCCCTTGACGGCGATGACCCCGTGGGAGTTGAAGCCCTTGATGTGGCTCCCGGCGATGCCCGCGTAGACCGTGCGGATCTCGCACCCGGCCATGAGCTCCGCCTCTTCCAGGGCCTTCTTGATGGAGGCCACGGTCTGCTCGATGTTGACCACCACGCCTTTGCGCAGGCCCGTGGAGGGCGCGGTTCCGATGCCGACGACATCCACGCCTTCCGCGGACAGCTCGCCCACCACCGCGCAGATCTTGGTGGTGCCGATATCCAATCCGACTATGAGTTCCGAAGACTTGGCCATTGCGGGTCCCCCTCGCTCCTTGCTCGCGTGGTCTTAACCGTGCTTTTCCACCCACACCTTGTGGTTCTGGGCCGAGATGATCGCGGCCTGGTCAAGCTCGCCGCGCTTCTGCAGGTTGCTCCAGACCAGCCCAAGGTGGGTGAGGTTGTTCTTCCAGTCGTCCACGCCCACGCAGAGCAGGACGTTCCTATCCATCAGCCTGATCTCCAGGCCGTATCTCCATGAAAGCCGTATCCAGGCCACCTGGTCCAGGCCGAAGGGGCCTTTCTTGTCGGCCAGGGCCTGGCGCAGCTGCTCCAGAAGGGCCAGGTGGCGCTCCATGCCGGACTCCACCTCGACCTGTGGCAGGGAGACGAACTTGTCCGCCTGCACCTTGTCGATGATGCGGCCCTCGCCGTCGGCGTAGCAGAGGCTCTCCTCGTACTGCACCAGGTAGCTGGGCTCGCGCTCCGTGACCGCGATGCGCAGGGTGTCCGGCAGCACGCGCGTGACCTGGGCCGATTCGATCCAGGGGTTGCGCATCAGCTGGGACTCCACGTTCTCCATGTTCACGGCTAGCAGGTTCTGGCCCTGGCTCAGCTCGGCCTGGGTGATCACGTCGTCGCGGGACATGCGGTTGATGCCCGTGACCTGCAGGTCGCGGATGGTGAAGTAGTCGATGGTGGTCAGCCAGCGGTAACCGGCCAGCAGGCCCACCGAGACGGCCACCATCAGCACGCAGCCCAGCACCAGGGTGCACAGCTTGGCGAACATGCCGCCCAGGAGCATGGCCTTGAACCCCGCACCGGATCTGCCGCGCGCCTTGTTGCCCTTGGCCTTGGCCAGGGTCAGGCGGCCTTCGCGGTTGGCTGTGCGGGAGGCCGTGATCTTGGCGCGCGAGTCCTTGCCGCCCCCGTAGGAGTGGGCGTTGCGGCTTCTGCCCGCGCCCAGGCCCAGGCGCGATGTGGGTCTTGCGGCCACGCTCACTGCACCACCTTCACTTCAAGCTCCAGCTCCACGCCGAAGCGTTCCAGCACCGCCTGGCTGGCCTGGTCGATCAGCTCCAGCGCCGCCATGGCCGTGCCCCTGCCGTCGTTCACCAGAAAATTCGCGTGCATGTTCGAGAAGCGCATGCCGCCCAGGGCCTTGCCCTTGAAGCCCAGCTCGTCGAGCATCTTGCCCGCGCTTACGCCCGGAGGATTCTTGAACACGCAGCCGCAGGTGGCCGCGCTAACGGGCTGGGTGGCCTTTTTGCGGGCCAGCACGTCGTCCATGGCCGCGCGCACCGCCACTGGCGCCGCCGGGGTCAGGGCGTAACGCGCCTCCAGCACCAGCCAGGGTTCGTCCAGGCCCAGGGGGGTGAAGCGGCGGTAGGCCGCCAGCCACTGCTCCGGCCCGATCCAGCGCAGCCCGCCGGACATGTCCCACACGCGCACGGCGTCCAGCAGCTCGGCGGTCTCGCGGCCGTAGCTGCCCGCGTTCATGGCCACCGCGCCGCCCACGGTGCCGGGGATTCCCGACAACCCCTCCATGCCGGAGAGGCCCTCCCGCGCGGCCCAGTTGAGAAGCTTGGGCAGCATGTACCCGCCAGGGACCACCACCAGCTCGCGACCGCCCGCTCCCTGGCCGGAGGCAAGCCCGGCGCGCACCGGGCCCCCACCCTGGCCCAAGCTGACGACCGCGATGTCCAGGTCGCCGTCCAGGGCCAGAAGATTGCTTCCCCAACCCAGCACGAAGGGCCTGCCCGCGTGCCGGGCCAGCTCGTCCCCCAGCAGGGCCGCGTCCTCCGGGGATTCCAGGAGGATCTCGGCCTGCGCGCGGCCGCCCACCCGCAGGGTGGTGCGTTCCGCGAAGCGGGGACCGGGCTGGATCTTAAGCGCCATGCGCCCCCTCCAGATACTGCACGCCCACCTTCCAGACGCTGCCCGCGCCCAGGGTGATGAGCACGTCGCCGGGGCGCAGCATGGCCTGCAGGGTGTGCAGGGCCGCGTCGAAGTCCGGCACGTAGGTCACCTTGGTCTTGGAGACCTGGCGGATGCCCTGGGCCAGGCTCTGTCCGGAGACGCCGGGGATGGGCTTCTCCGAAGCCGGGTAGATTTCGGTGAGCACCAGTTCGTCCACTTCCTCGAAGCTCTTGCAGAAGTCGCCGAACAGGGCCTGGGTGCGGGTGAAGCGGTGCGGCTGGAAGAGCACCACGAGCCTGCGGTCCGGGTAGCAGCCCTTGGCCGTGGCCAGAGTGGCCGAGATCTCGGCAGGATGGTGCCCGTAGTCGTCGATGACCAGCACGCCGTCGCGCTCGCCCTTCTTCTCGAAGCGGCGGCCCACGCCAGCGAAGTTGGCCAGCGCGGCCAGGATGGCCTTCTTCTCCAGACCGGCCTCGATGGCAACACCGATGGCGCCCAGGGCGTTCTGGATGTTGTGGCGGCCCGGGTGGTTCAGGGTCACCTCGCCCCAGAGCTCGCCGTCCAGAAGCACCTCGAAACGGGGGCGCGGCCCGGAATCCAGGATGCGGCCGCGCAGGCGGGCCTTGGCATCCTGCACGCCGTAGGTCAGCACCGGGCGGTTGATGCGCGGCAGGATGCGGCGCACGCCCGGATCGTCCAGGCAGATCACGTTCATGCCGTAGAACGGGATGGCGTTGCAGAAGCGGATGAAGCTCGAATCGATCTCGTCCTGGCCGGAGTAGAAGTCCAGGTGGTCGGCGTCCACGTTGGTGACCACCGTCATCACCGGGGAGAGGCACAGGAAGGAGCCGTCGGACTCGTCGGCCTCGGCGATGAGGTACTGGCCCTCGCCCAGGCGGGCGTTGGCGCCCATGGCGTTGAGCCTGCCGCCGATGATGACCGTGGGGTCGAGCCCGGCTTCGGAGAAGATGGTGGCCAGAAGCGAGGTGGTCGTGGTCTTGCCGTGGGTTCCGGCCACGGCGATGCCGGAGCGAAGGCGCATCAGCTCGGAGAGCATCTCGGCCCTGGGGATCACGGGGATGCCCCTGCGGCGGGCCTCCTCCACCTCGGGGTTGGCCTCGGTGATGGCCGTGGACTTGACCAGAACGTCGGCCTGGCCCAGGTTCTCGCGGCCGTGGCCGATGGAGATCTCCGCGCCCAGGCGCTGCAGGCGCTTGACCGTGTCCGAGAGGGCCATGTCCGAGCCGGTGACCTGGTAGCCCAGGTTCAGGAGCACCTCGGCGATGCCGGACATGCCCGACCCGCCGATGCCCACCATGTGGATGCGGTTCACCTGGGTGCGCATGCCGCGCGCGGGGTTGCGACTCGTATCGATGTCAGCCACGTTGGTTCCTTTCATCATGCCGCCAGCCGGGTGAGCTCGCGCGCAATCACCCCGGCGGCGTCCGGTTTGGCCTGGGCGCGCGCGGCGCGGCCCATGGCCAGAAGTCTGTCCTGATCGTTAAGCAGCCCGAGGATCGTGCCGGCCAGCACGTCGGCGGTGAGGTCCTTCTCGGCGATGACCACGGCCGCGCCCTCGCGCTCCAGCCAGGAGGCGTTCACGCGCTGGTGGTCGTGCGTGGCGTGCGGGAAGGGCACCAGCAGCGAGGGTTTGCCCATGCAGGCCAGCTCGGCCAGGGTGGAGGCCCCGGCGCGGCCGATCACCAGCCCGGCCCAGGCGTAGGCCGCGGCCATGTCCGTGATGAAGGGCTCCACCCGGACGCCAGCCTGCCCGCGATAGTGCTGCGACAATGATTCGTAGTCGGCGGAGCCGGTCTGGTGCCAGAGCTCCACGCCTTCAGCAGCCAAACGGGGCCAGGCCGTCACCATCAGCCGGTTGACGGCCCGGGCCCCCTGGCTGCCTCCCAAGACAAGAACCCTTTTTGGCACCACCCGCGAGGGTTCCGCCTCGACGTATCCCGCGATCTCGGGGCGCACCGGGTTGCCCGTGACGAGCACCTTGGCGGCCGGAAAAGCGCGGGTTTCGTCGGGGTAAGTCACCATCACCTTGTCCACCACCCGGCCAAGGAAACGGTTGGTCACCCCGGGAACGCTGTTCTGTTCGTGCACGGCGGTGGGCACTCGCAGCATCCAGGCGGCCAGCACCGGGCAGAACCCGGCGTAGCCGCCGAAACCGGCCACCACCTCCGGCTTGAAATCCCTGACGATGGCCAGCGCCGTGACCAGGCTCCCGGCCATGCGCAACATGGCGGGGATCGCCTTGAGGCCCCGGCCGAGCACGCCGCGCACGGCCAGGCCCCTGAAGCTCACTCCGGCCTTGCGGGCCAGCTCGCCCTCGGGGCCTTCGCCGCCCACGAAGAGGATCTCCACGCCGGGGTGCATGGCCTTGAGTTCGGCCGCCACCGCCAGGGCCGGGAAGATGTGGCCTCCGGTGCCGCCCGTGGTCACGATGGCGCGCCTCATGTGGGTTTCCTCCTCGAGAGGTTCAGGAGGATGCCCACGCACAGGAAGCCCGAAATAAGGTTGGAGCCGCCGTAGGAGAGGAAGGGCATGGCCACGCCCTTGGGCGGCACGCAGCCCATGACCACGGCCAGGTTCAGCAGGAAGCCGATGCCCAGCACCATGGCCATGCCGTAGGCGGTGAAGCGGTCGCGCAGGTCGTCCTGGGCCAGGGCGATGCGGAAGGAGCGCCACATGAGCACCCCGATCATGGCCAAGATCACGGAGACGCCGATGAAGCCCAGCTCCTCCCCGGTGACGGCCATGATGAAGTCCGTGTGGGCCTCGGGCAGGTAGAAGAGCTTCTGCTTGCCCGCGCCGAAACCCACGCCCGTGACCTGGCCGGAGCCGAAGGCGAAGAAGGACTGCACCAGCTGGTAGCCCGTGCCCTGGGGGTCCTGGAAGGGGTCCAGGAAGGCGAACCAGCGCTTGAAGCGGTAGGGGGAGTGCACCACCAGCAGCACGGCGGCCGCCGCGCCGAACAGGCCCGAGACGAACAGGTAGATGATGCGCGTGCCGCCCACCAGGCTCATCAGGAAGAAGAGCATGCCCAGGAACACCGCGCCGCCGAAGTCCGGCTGGATGAGCAGCACCACGCCCAGGATGCCCGTGACGATGACAGGGGGGATGAAGCCCACGGAGAACGATTTCACCAGGGCCTGTTTGCTGGAATAGAAATAGGCCAGGTAGAACACCAGCACCACCTTGGCCAGCTCCATGGGCTGCAGCAGCAGCGGCCCCAGGTGCATCCAGCGCCGCGCGCCGCCCGCCTTGACCGAGAACGGCGGGATCATGGTCATGGCCAGGAGCGCCAACACCACGAAGAGCCAGAGGTACACCGGCCCGTAGAGGATCTTGCGGGGCAGCCAGGCCACGAAGAACATCAGGCACACCCCGATGCCCAGGAAGATCGCCTGCTTCTTGAAGAAGAAGTATTTGTCGTGGACCATGCGCTCCGCCATGATGCCCGATGCCGAGAGCACCATGACCACGCCGAGCCCGGCCAGGGCCACGGCGAAGGCCACCAGCCACCAGTCGAAACCGGAGCGGGGCGCCGCGATGGGGGGGGAGGCGACGTGCGCCTGGGAGTGGGCGTGCACGCTCATTGCCTGGCCTCCGTCTCATCGGGCAGACCGGCCATGATCCGGGCGAAGTCCTCGCCGCGGGCCTTGTAGCCGGAGTACAGGTCGAAGCTGGCCGTGGCCGGGGAGAGCAGGATCACGTCGCCGGGCTCGCTGTTGCGGTACAGCCTGGTCACGGCGGCCTCCAGCGTGGGCTCCCAGAACAGGGGGAGCTGCCCGCTCCAGGCGGCCTCGAACACCTCGCGGTTGGCCCCGAACAGCCCCACCTCCACCACGCGGCCCTTGAACAGCGGCAGCACCGCCTCCAGGTCGCCGCCTTTGAACACGCCGCCCGCCAGCAGCCGCACCGGGCGGTCGAAGCTCTGCACGGCGGCGCGCATGGCGTCCACGGTGGTGGCCTTGGAGTCGTCCACGAAGAGCACCCCGGCCTTCTCGCCCAGGCTCTCCAGGCGGTGGGCCAGGGGCTTGAACGCGGCCACGGCCTCGCGGGCCTGCTCCTCGGTCACGCCCATGGCCCGGCAGGCCAGCCAGGCGGCCTCCATGTTGGCCCTGTTGTGCGCGCCGGGCAGGTGGTTCTCCGGGAAGCGGGAGGTGCCGGTGAAGTACACGCGGCGGGCCTTGGTGAACGTGCGGGCCTCCAACTCGTCCTTCATCTCAAGCGGCAGCACGGCCAGGTCGTTCTCGGTCATGCGCGCGAAGAGGTTGAGCTTGGCCGTAAGGTATTCCTCGATGTCGGCGTGGAAATCCAGGTGGTTGGCCGAGAAGTTGAGCAGCACGCCCACCTTGGGGCGGAAGCTCTTCACGTTCTGCAGCTGGAAGCTGGAGACCTCCAGCACGGCCACGTCGCAGGGCTCGCCCGAGAGCAGATGGTCGGAGAGGGGCGTGCCGATGTTGCCGCCCACGAACACCTTGCGCCCGGCGTGGCGAAGGATCTCGCCGATGAGCGTGGTCGTGGTGGTCTTGCCGTTGGTTCCGGTGACGGCCACGATGGGGGCCTGGTTGAACCAGGAGGCAAGCTCCAGCTCGCCGAGCACCTGGGCATCCGGGCAGGCCGCCAGGAGCGCGGCCAGCTTGGCCACGGGCACGCCGGGGGAGAGCACCACCATCTGCGCGCCCGCGAAGTCCTCGGGCTTGTGGGGGCCGAGCCTGAGCTCCACGCCCAGGCCCTCCAGCATGGAGCGGGCTTCGGCGTCCAGGGCCTCGGGGTTGCGGTCCAGCAGGCGGACGGAGGCGCCCAGGGCAGCCAGCAGGCGGGCGGCGGCCACGCCGGACACGGCGGCTCCCACCACCACGGCCTTGTGCCCCGCCAACTGCGATTTGTGGATCAGCGCCTGCATCCCGCTACCTCAGCTTCAGCGTGCTCAAGGCCACGAAGGCCAGGAGGATGGAGAGGATCCAGAACCGGATGATGATCTTGGATTCCGGTATGCCCTTGAGCTCGAAATGGTGGTGCAAGGGGGCCATGCGGAAGATGCGCTTGCCCCCGGAGAACTTGTAGTAGCCCACCTGCAGGATCACGGAGAGGGTCTCCAGCACGAAGACGCCGCCCACGATCATCAGGATGAACTCCTGCTTGCAGACCACGGCCACGAAGCCCAGCGCCCCGCCCAGAGCCAGGGAGCCCACGTCGCCCATGAACACCTGGGCCGGGTAGGCGTTGAACCAGAGGAACCCGAGCCCCGCCCCGGCCATTGCCGCGCAGAACACCGCCACCTCGCCCACGCCGGATACCGGCAGCACCTGCAGGTAGCGCGCGATCTGAGCGTGGCCCGCCACGTAGACGAACAGGGCGAACATGCCCGCCGCCACCACCGTGGGGCCGATGGCCAGGCCGTCGAGCCCGTCGGTGAGGTTCACGCCGTTGGAGGCCCCCACGATCACCAGCACGGCGAAGGGCAGGTACCACCAGCCCAGGTCCGGCGAGAAGTTCTTGAAGAAGGGCACCTGGAGCTTGGTGGAGAAGTCCGGGTCCAGGAGCAGCGCGCCCACGGCCACGCCCGCGATGATGAGCTGCCCGATGAGCTTGCCCCTGGCGGAGAGGCCCTTGTTGTTCTTCTTGACCACCTTCAGGTAGTCGTCGCCCAGGCCGATGAGCCCGAAGCCCACGAAGACCATGATGGCCATCCAGACGTTGGCGTTGGCCAGGTCCGCCCAGAGCAGCACCGAACCCAGGATGGAGGCCCCCATGAGCAGCCCGCCCATGGTGGGGGTTCCGGCCTTGCACTGGTGGGCCTTGACGTCCTCGTGGATGTACTGGCCGCACTTGATCTTGGTCAGCCAGCGGATCATCCGCGGGCCGAACACGATGGAGATGATGAGCGCAGTGGCGAAAGCGTAGATGGCGCGGAACGTGATGTAGCGGAACACGTTCAGCACGGTCATCTGAGCGGCGAAGGGGACCAGCAGCCAGAAAATCACTTGCTCTCTCCCGCGCGTGTTGCAAGAAAACGCTCCAAGAACTCCTCCATGCGCTGGGAGCGCGAGCCCTTGAAGAGCACGGCTCCCTCGTCGATATCCATGTCGCGGGCTACGCCCTCGAATTCTTCCGCAGTCTCCACCGGCACGAAGCGCCCGGTGTAGCCGGCCGAGCGCAGGCCGCGCTCCACGTGCCCGGCTGCGCCGCCCTTGAACACCAGCAGGTCGCAGCCGCCCCTGGCGATGCACTCGCCCAGGGCCTGGTGGGCCTGGTCGGCCTCGGGGCCCAGCTCGCCCATCTCGCCGAGCACCAGCACCAGCGGGCCGCCCCCGGCCAGGGCCCTGGCGGACTCGATGGCCGCCGCCATGGACAGGGGGTTGGCGTTGTAGGTGTCGTCGATGACGGCAAGCCCGCCCATGCGGCTCACGTCGAAGCGGCGGCCGGGCAGCTCTGCCGCGGCCAGCCCCTCGGCGATCTGCCGGGCGTCCGCGCCCAGCACGCTGGCGGCTGCCGCGGCGGCCAGCACGTTCTCGGCCAGGTGGCCGCCGTGGCAGGAGAGCGCCACTTCAAGCTTGAGGCCCTGCAGGTTCAGGCGGTACAGGCCGCGCCCGTCCGGGCCGCAGCCGGTGAAGGAACAATAGTAGGGGGCCTCGCGGTCCCTGGTGGACATGGCCTGCACGTCCGGGCGGATCTCCCTGGCGGCGGCCCACAGCTCGGGGTAGTCGCGGTTGGCCAGGGCCACCCCGCCGGGGCGCAGGAAGTGGAACAGCGCGGCCTTGGCCCGGCCCACGCCCTCGATGCTGCCCAGGCCTTCCAGGTGGGCGGGGCCGATGTTGTGCACCACGGCCACGTCGGGCTCGCAGATGGCCCCGAGCTCCTCCATGTCGCCGGGGCGGCTGATGCCCAGCTCCAGCACCCAGAGGCGGTGCTCCTCTTCGGCGGCCAGCATGGAGAGCGGCAGGCCCAGCTGGTTGTTGAAATTGCCTGGATTCTTGATGGAGGCGGCCATGCGCGCGGCGATGGAGGCCAGCATCTCCTTGGCGGTGGTCTTGCCCGCCGAGCCCGAGAGCGCGGCCACCACGGCGCGGGTGCGCCTGCGCCAGTGCCGGGCCAGCAGGCCCATGGCCACCAGCACGTCGGGCACCTGGAGCACGGTCGCCCTGCCCTCGACCTCGGGCAGCGGGCGGGAGGCCAGCAGCGCGCCAGCGCCCCGCTCCACGGCCTGGGCCGCGAAGTCGTGGCCGTCAGCGCGTTCGCCCTTGAGGCAGCAGAACAGCGCGCCGGGGCGCGCCTGGCGGCTGTCGCTGGTCACGAGGTCGCACACGGCGCCCGCGAAGGGGCGGATGTCGGCCTCGGCCTGCACGGCGGCCATGATTTCGCCCAGGGCGAGCTTCATGCCAGAAGCTCCTTGACCACTTCCACGTCGTTGAAGGGGTGCTTCACGTCGCCGATCTGCTGGTAGGTCTCGTGGCCCTTGCCCGCGATGAGCAGGGCGTCCGCCGGGGTGAGCAGCTCCAGGGCCATGGCGATGGCCTGGCGGCGGTCCGGGTGGGCGATGACCTGCCTGGCCCCGGCCAGGCCGGGCATGGCGTCGTCCATGATGGCCTGGGGGTCTTCGTGGCGCGGGTTGTCCGAGGTGAGCACGGCCACGTCCGACCAGTCCGCCACGGCCTTGGCCATGAGCGGGCGCTTGGTGCGGTCGCGGTCGCCGCCGCAGCCGAACACGGTGACGATCTTGCCGAAGTCGAGCTTGCGCAGGGCCTTAAGCACGTTGACCAGGGCGTCGGGGGTGTGGGCGTAGTCCACGTAGACGTTGAGGCCCCGGCAGTTGGGCACCCGCTCCAGCCTGCCCGGCGCGCCCTGGCAGGTAGCCAGGCTCAGGAGCTGCTCCGGGGTGAAGCCGATGGCCAGGCACGCGCCCTGGGCGGCCAGCAGGTTGGCGGCGTTGTGCGCCCCGGCCAGGGGGGTGGCGAAGCGCCAGGAGCCGCCGTCGTAGCGCATCTCCAGCTCCATGCCCTGGGCCGTGTTGGAGAGGATGACGCCCTGCAGCCAGCGCTTCGCGGCGCCCTGCTCGCCCAGGCCGTAGCCCAGGGCGTCGGGCATGCTCTCCAGCATCCTGCGGCCGTAGGGGTCGTCGCCGTTGAGCACCGCCCCGGTGGAATTCTTGAGGTAGGCCTCGAAGAGCCTGCGCTTGGCCCTGTAATAGGTCTCCATGTTCCGGTGGTAGTCCAGGTGGTCCTGGGTCACGTTGGTCAGGGCGGCGGCGTCGAAGGTCAGGCCTTCCAGGCGGCCCTGGTCCAGGGCGTGGCTGGAGGCCTCCATCACCGCGCCGGTGACGCCCGCGCGGACCATGCGGCCAAGCATGGAGTGGATGGCCAGGCAGCCGGGGGTGGTCAGGTTGGCGGGCACGGACTCGCCCGGCCAGCGGTATTCCACGGTGGAGAGCACGCCGGGCTTGCCGCCCGCCGAGGCCATCACGTGCTCCACCAGGTAGGCGATGGTGGTCTTGCCGTTGGTGCCGGTGACGCCCACCAGGGGGAAGGGCAGCGTGGCGGTGCCGTTGGAGGCGGCCGCGAGCTGGCCCAGGGCCCGGCGGGGGTCGTCGGTGAGCACCAGCTCGGCCCGCGCGTCAGCAGGGAAACTATCGCTTGAAGCGGCCACCACGTAGCCCGCGCCCTTCTCCACGGCCATGGGCACGAACTGGGCGCCGTCCTGCGCCGCGCCGGGCACGGCCACGAACACGTCGCCGGGCTCGACAAGGCGCGAGTCCGTGCGGATGGGCAGCCCCGCGGCCACGCGGTTCAGGAGGTCCGCCCAGGCGGCGGTTTCGGGCTTGTCTGTGAAGCTCATTGTCAGGATGCCTTGGCCAGCCAGAGGGTGAAAGGTTCTTTTTCGACCGCGTTCCAGGGTGTCCCGGCCGCGGGGTTCTGCTTGCCCACCACCAGGCCGCTGCCCTTGAGCGAGGGCACAACGCCCTTGGATGCCAGGATCTCGGAGGCCTTGCGCAGCGGCAGGCCCACCAGGTTGGGCACCTCCGCGCCGTTGACCGAAAGGTTCATGGGCGGGAAGGCCACTCCCAGCACCTCGGCCACGTCGGGGGCCGTGCCGGTGGGTCCCTGGGCGTGAGCCGGGGCTGCGGGGCGCTGCTCCTGGGCCAGCTTCACGGATTCGGGCATGCGCCCCAGGTAGGAGAGGCTCTTGATGGCCACCTCCCGCACGGCGGGCGCGGCGACCACGCCGCCATAATGGTTGGGCTCGGGTTCGTCCACCATGACGAGGATCATGTACTCGGGGTCCACGGCGGGGATGAAGCCCACGAAGTCCGCCAGGTACTTGTCGCCGTAACCGCCGGTGGCCTTGGCCTTCTGGGCGGTGCCGGTCTTGCCGCCGAGCTCCAGGCCGTCGATGTGGGCCTTGACGCCGGTGCCCTTCTCCTCCTCCACGACCTCGCGCATCATCTGCTGCACGGTCCTGGCGACCTGGGGGTCGAACACGCGGGTTTCGGGCCAGTAGGCGCTGTCCTGCACGGGGTCGAGCACCAGGCGCAGGGGCTTGCGCACCCCGTTGTTGGCGATGATGTGGAAGGCCTGGGCCAGCTGCACCGGGGTGACGCCGATGCCCTGGCCGAAGGAGTTGGTGGCCAGGTCCAGCTTGCTCCAGGCCGAGAGGGGGCGCAGCAGGCCCTTGGCCTCGCCGGGCAGGGGCAGGCCCGTGGGCTGGCCGAAGCCCACCTTCTCGAAGTAGGCGTGCAGCTTGGGAGCGCCCAAGTCCATGCCGATCTTGGCCGCGCCGATGTTGGAGGACCAGCGCAGGATCTTGTTCACCGGCAGCACGTCGTAGGGGTGGGTGTCGCGGATGGTGGCGATGTTCTGGAAGTTCCACTGCCCTTTTTCGCAGTTGTAGGTGGTGTCGGGGCGAACCACCTTCTCCTGCAATGCGGCCGCGATCAGGATGGGCTTCATGGTGGAGCCGGGCTCCAGCACGTCCAGGGCCAGGCGGTTGCGCGCGGCCTTGGGGTCGGAGTCGGACCCGCCGTTGGGGTTGAAGAAGGGGTAGTTGGCCCAGGCCAGGATCTCGGCGCTCTTGACGTGCACCACGATGCAGGTGCCCGCCTTGGCCTTGTTGTCCACCACGGCCTTGGCCAGGGCTTCCTCGGCGAAGAACTGGATCTGGGCGTCGATGGTCAGGCGCACGTCCGAGCCGTCGGCGTTGGCCATCTCGCGGCCCTGGGCGTCCAGGTAGAGCCTGCGGCCCGAGGCGTCGCGCTGCACCACGTACTTGGCCTTCTTCCCGGCCAGCATGGGTTCGAAATATTTCTCCAGGCCTTCAAGGCCCTGGTCGTCGTAGCCCACGAAGCCCAGCAACTGCCCGGCCATCTGCTTGTTGGGGTAGGAGCGCCCGTACTCCGTGGCCAGGGTCACGCCGGGGATGTTCAAGGCCTTGACCTGGGCGGCGGCGCGGTCGTTCACGCGGCGGGCCAGGTACACGAAGTTGGAGTGGCTGGTGAGCTTGCGCTGGATGTCCTTCTGGGGGACGCCGAACACCTTGGACAGGGCGCTGGACGCCTCCTCGGGGTTCTTGACCTCCTTGGGCACGGCGGAGACGGCCATGAACTCCACGGACTTGGCCAGCAGCTGGCCGTTGCGGTCCAGGATGACGCCGCGCTTGCCCCGGTCGTACTCGGAGGCCATGTGCTGGCGCAGGGCCTGCTCGGCCAGTTGGGGCCCCTGCACGATCTGCAGGAAGCCCGCCCGGACCCAGAGGCTGGCCCAGAACAAAAAGAACACACCGCCCACGACCATGAGTCGCATGCGGCTGAAGTCGCGTATCTGTTTCTGTGCGCGGCTCACGTGCTCTTCTTCCTCTTGGCGTCCTGCCCGGCGTCGGCGGGTCCGGCCACCTTGCTGCGGGGGGACTTCTTCATCACCTTGTTGGGCGGGCAGTCCTCGGGCTTCTTCTTGGCGGGCTTCTCCGGGGCCGGGGGCGCGGCCTTGATGACCGGGGAGGCGATCTCCTCGCCGGCGGCGCCCAGGCGCCTGATCTGTCCGGGGCGGGCCTGGGTCAGGCCGTACTGTGTGGCCAGCACGCGCAGCCGCTCCGGGGTGAGCATGGTGTTGCGCTCCACCTCCAGCTTGGAGATGAGCGACTCCTGGGCCACGATCTCGGTCTGGAGGCGCTTGAGCTCGTAGGCCATGTCCACGCGCTCGATGTTCACCCAGGTCAAGCCAAGCCCCAGCCCCAGGAAGACGAGCACCGAAAAGGCCATGGTGATGGCCCATTCCTTGGTGACGCCGGTCTTCACCTGGCCTCCGGGGCGGGCAGCTTTTCCGCCACTCGCAGCTTGGCGCTACGGGCCCTGGGGTTGGCGGCGGCCTCCTCGGGGGAGGCCATGAGGGGCTTCTTGGTCAGGATGCGCAGACGTGGGGCGTGGCCGCAGGTGCACAGCGGCTGGCGGGGCGGGCACAAACAGCTCGAGGCTTCGCGCCGGAAGGCCTGTTTCACCAGGCGGTCTTCCAGGGAGTGGAAGGAGATGACGGCCACACGGCCGCCGGGATGCAGGGAGTCCACGATCCTGTCCAGAAAATCCTTCAATTCGTCGAGTTCATGGTTCACGGCCATGCGCAGGGCCTGGAAGGTGCGCGTTGCCGGGTGGTTGCGCGCGTTGGCCCGCCACTTGGGGGGGTAGGCCCGCTCCACCAGCTTGGCCAGCTCCAGGGTGGTCTCGATGGGCTTCTTGGCGCGCTCGGCCTCGATGGCCCTGGCGATGCGCCCGGCCTGGGGCTCCTCGCCGTATTCGCGGATGAGGTCGCGCAGGCGCTCGAAATTCCACTTGTTCACGATGTTCGCGGCGGGCTCGGAGCCGTCGGCCACGCTCATGCGCATGTCCAGCGGGCCGTCCGCCACGAAGCTGAAGCCGCGCTCGGCCTCGTCCAACTGGGGGGACGAAACGCCGACGTCGGCCAGGGCGGCGTCCACGCCGTCCCAGCCGAGCTCATCCAGGGCCTGGGGGAACTGCGAAAAGCGCATCTGCCGCGCCGTGACCTTGCCGGGGTAGCCCGACAGGTTCTCGCTGGCGCGCCTGATGGCGGATTCGTCGCGGTCCAGCCCCAGAATCTCCACGTCGCCTCCGGTCCTGGCCAGCATGGCCAGGGAATGGCCGCCCAGCCCCAGGGTGGCGTCCAGGACGCGCATCCCGGGACGGAGGTTCAGGAGATCGCACACCTCCCGCACGAGGACGGGGGCGTGCCGGGGGTCGTGTTCCACGATGGCCCCCCGGTATCAGAGATGCAGCTCGAACCCGGCTTCCGCGAGGGTCGTCAGGTCGGCGTCGAGGTTGTCTTCGGTCTCCTTGCGCATGGACTCGAAGGTGGCTTTGTCCCAGATTTCGAATTTATCGACCATGCCCGCCAGGATGCAGTCCTTGTCGAGCTTGGCATAGCTGCGTAAGTAGGGCGGCACGAGGATGCGGCCCTGCTTGTCCAGCTCGACCTCCACCGCGCCGGCGATGATGAAACGCTGGATTTTGCGCAGAGTGGTGTTGAGCACGTTGACGCGCTTGAAGCCCTCCTCGATGGAGGCCCACTGCGGGAGGGTGTAGCCGACCACGCAGCCGTCGAAGTTGGTGAGCATGAGCCTGCCCTCGGGGGAATGCCTGAAGACCTCCTCCCGGTAATCGGGAGGCAGCATCAGTCGCCCCTTGGGGTCGAGATTTCGTTCGGAGTGTCCTCTGAACATTCAGGCCCTCACACAACTCACCACTTTTTACCACTCTCTTCCACTTGCCTCTCAAACAATCCCACCTTTATGTCAAGTTAAAAGGAAAATTCTCAAACCATTGCTTCGTGTTGCTAGCAATCGCAACACCTCAACATCGCGCGATATTTAATGATTCGCCGCCAAAGGAGGCCGTAAGCGGGCCAAAAAAAACGCCCCGGAGGGCGTCACACGGGGCCTTCGGCGGTTCCCACCCGGAGGGGCCGTCTCCCACTTTGGCCTGATTTTACCACCTGACCCCTTCGGACAGGCCTGCGCCGGGCGGCCGGCGCTTCCGGAACCCTTCCGGGCCTCCCGGCGGGAAACGCGGTGCCCAGCCCTGACGACTCGGCCAGGATTCCATGGCGGCTCCGCGGCGCCACTCGAGCCTGGGCGGCGCAGGCCGCAGCCGCCCAGGCTCGAGGGGCGCCTGCCTTCGCAAAACCGGTTGTAATGCTTGTAATAGCGCTCCGGGCAGGGTACGTGTACCGCCAAGCCGATGGATTTTGCGCGGCGACCCTCAACCCACCCTATCCACATGAGCGAGAAGCCCCTGAACAAAGAAATGGAGGATCTGGAAGAGGAATACTACCAGATCAGCCCGGACATTCTGCTCAGCTTCAACAAGTTCCGCCCTCCCCTGAACATCTTCAGGCTCAAGGAGGACGTCATCCGGCTCGTACCTTTCTATAAGGTAGGGGAGCGCCTGAGCAAGGAGATGGGGGAGGAGCTGGAGAACCTGGTCCAGCTCGGGCTCATCTTCGTCTCCCGGGCGGACCACGCCGTCTACGTCAAGCACATCTCCTACCAGCTGGACCTGGTGCTCATGGACCGGCACCTCACCGAGAGCGAAACCGCCGACATCTTCCAGGCCGCCCTCACCCGGCGCATGGAGGAGTTCATCGAGCAGCCCGTGAAAGCCGTGGCCGACAAGCTCGTGGCCGACGTCATGGTGCTCACCGAATATCTCTGGCAGGACGTCAACCGGGGCAAGGCCATCTCGCGCCGGGTGCACCCCAAGCACACCCTGGCTAACCACTCGGTGAACTGCGGGTTCGTGGGCCTGCAGCTCTTCCTGCAGTCCGCGCCCGACATCAAGCATGACCCCAAGGGCCGCCAGGCCCTGGACCGGCTGGCCCTGGGCCTGTTCCTGCACGACGCGGGCATGAGCAAGATCCCCGCCTTCCTGCGCGAAAAGACCCAGACCATCACCTCGGAGGAGCGTCAGAAGATCCTCAAGCACCCGTTGCTGGGCATGGAGATGCTGGCCAAGCTGGACCTGCGCTTCCCCGAGGTGGAGCAGTGCGTGCTGCAGCACCACGAACGCCTGGGCGGCTCGGGCTACCCGCAGAAGCTCTCCGGCGCGGACCTCTCCGTGCCGGGCCTGCTGACCGCCGTGGCGGATTCCTATTGCGCCATGATAACCGAGAGGCCCTACGCCAAGGCCATGACCCCCAAGGCTGCCGCCGCCGCCCTGGGCGGTGACCCGAAATACGACCCTCGCTTCACCAAGCAGCTGGCCACCTACCTGATCAACACGAAGCAGATGTAGCCAGCTGTCGAGCCTGCCTGTGAATCAAAAGCCCGGGCCGGGGATGTGGAAACATCCCCGGCCCGGGCTTTTTCCGCCGCCCCCACGGCCTTGGGGGCGGCCTTGAAACCACTTTGCGGCTCAGCCCTCCTGGGGTTCTTCCCAGTCGAGCTGCATGAACACGTCCTCGGCGGCGATCACGCCCAAGACCTTGCCGCCTTCCAGCACCACGGCCCAGCGCCTGCGGGTGGACAGCATGGACTCCAGCACCACGGCCAGCGGGTCCTGCGGCTTGACCACGGGCAGGTCGCGCTCCACCACCTCCCCGGCCCTGCGGGAGAAGCACTTGCGGCACACCGTGCGGAACTTGGTCTCGAAATCCTGCCCCTGGGTCAGCTTCAGGGAGTCGTCCAGGGCGCACTGCTCGGTGTAGAGCAGCAGCCACCAGGCCGTCACCGCCCCCTTGAACTCCCCGTCGGCCGAGAGCACCACGGCGCAGGCCCTTTCGGGGTGATCCTTCATGGCCTTGCGCAGCCTGAGCGCGCCTTCGCGCAGGCTGTCGCTCTCGCGGATGGTGATGAAGTCGGTGCGCATCACGTCCCAGGCGCGTTCGCGTAACAGCATGGATGGTCCTCGTGGGTTTGCCGCGCTTTACCAACGGCGTTGCTTTTTGTAATCTTAATTGGTTGGCGAGGCATTGAAAAGCCCCAGGACCATCCCCTCGTGAAAAACCGTTTGGTCGTCACCATCTCCGACATGAAGATCTCGCGTAGGCCGCGGGATCTGCTCGTCACGCATTCCCTGGGCTCCTGCCTGGGGCTTGCCGCGTACGACCCGGCCTCGAAGGTGGGGGGGCTCATCCATTGCCTGCTCCCCCGGGCTGTCGGCCCCAACGTGCAGAACCCCTACATGTACGTCAACGTCGGGGTGCCGCTGATGATCCGCAAGCTGGCCGCCATGGGCTGCGCCAAGGAGAGCCTGATCTTCAAGGCCGCGGGCTGCGGCCGGATGAACCTCATCCAGAACCAGTTCGACACAGGCGCCCAGAACATGGCCATGCTCGAATCGCTCTTCACCAAGAACGGCGTCGTCCTGGCCGCACAGGATGTGGGAGGCACGATCCCCCGCACGCTCACGCTCGATGTGGAAACAGGCAAAGTGACCATCACCTCGCAGGGACAGGAGTGGGAAATATGACGTTACGTGACCAGATCATCGCCCGCGCAGAGCAGTTGCCCCAAATGCCGGCACCGGTGATGCGGATCATGGCCTACCTCTCCAAGCCCGACGCGGACCTGGCCGAGCTGGCCTCGGCCATCGAATACGACCCCGGGCTCACCGTGAACGTGCTGCGCATGGCCAACTCCAGTTTCTTCGGCGGCGCGGGCGGCATCACCACCGTGCGCGACGCCCTCTTCCGCCTGGGCACCCGCAGGGTGGTCCAGCTGGTGATCGCCTCGGGCGTGGCCCCCCGCACCCAGCCCCCGGTGGCGGGCTACAGGCTGGCCGAAGGCGAGCTGCTGCGCCACAGCGTCGCCCTGGGCACCGGCGCCGAGGTGCTCGCGCGGGAGCTGGGCCTGCGCGCGCCCGACCACACCTTCACCGCCGGGCTGCTCTGCACCATCGGCAAGATCGTGCTGGGCCAGTTCCTCGAAGTGGACGCCGACCAGCTGCTGACCCTGTCCTCCAAAGAGGATATCCCCTTCGAGGTGGCCGAGCGCAGGATCCTGGGCATAGACCACGCCGAGCTGGGGGCCTTGCTGCTCAAACGCTGGGAACTGCCCTCCCCCATAGTCAACTGCGTGCGCTGGTACATGGACCCGGACGCGGCCCAGGACGAGGAGCGCGACGAAGCCCTGGACCTGATCCACGTGGGGCACGTCATGGCCACCATGTCCGGGATCGGCCAGGGGCTGGAGGGCATGCGCTCCACCGTCTGCCAGGACTGCTTCGACCGCCTGAAACTCACCCAGGACGCCTTGATCGACTCCATGGCGCAGATGGTCACCACCCTTGCCGAGATCGAGGTCATCCTCTCCAGAACGGGCGCCTGAGCCTGATCGTCCCTAACCGGCCACGGCCCGCAGGATGCCCGAGTCGTTGGGCCCCTTGAAGTCGAGCCGGGTCACGTCCTTGAATCCGGCCGCCGCCAGCATGGCGCGCAACTGGCCCCCGCTGTAGGACTGCCCGCTCTGCGTGCCCAGCAGCATGTTCAGCGAGAACAGCGCCGGGAAGAGCGGGCCGTCCATGGCGTCGTCCAGCAGGAACTCGTGGATGAACAGCAGCCCGCCAGGCTTGAGCGCCCTCGCCGCCTTGGCGATGATCGTCCCGCACTCCTCGGGGCTCTGGGCGTGCAGAATCTGCGAGAGCCAGGCCACGTCGAAGCCGCCTGGGAGCTCATCCTCCAAGTAATTCCCCGCGACGAAATCCACCCTGTCGCCCACGCCGTGGCGCGCGGCCACATCCCGCGCGAAGGCCTCGGAGGTGGGCAGGTCGAACACCGTGGCCCTGAGCCCGGGGTTGGCCAGGCAGAAGTGCACCGCGTAGGTGCCGGGGCCGCCGCCCAGGTCCAGCAGCGCGGCCGCGCCGCCCAGGTCCAGGCTTTTGACCAGGCCCGGGGCGATGGCCGAGGCCAGGTTGTACATGCCCATCAGGAAATCTTCCCGCCCCTCATCCTTGGCGGCGTCGGAACGGCGCACCGGTTCGCCCGTGCGCACCGCCTCGGGCAGCCTGGCCCAGGAGGCCATCAGCCTGTGGTGGTGGCGGATGATGAAACCGATGTAGCCCGGCGACGACTTCACCAGATACCGCGCCGCCGCGCCTTGCAGGGCGTAGGCCCCGCCGCTTTTGCCCAGCAGGCCCATGGCGCACAGCGCGTCCAGGAGCATGCCCAGGGCCCTCGCCTCGCAGCCCAGGCGCGCGGCAAGCGGCCCGGCCTCCATGGGGCCGTCCGCCAGGGGGCTGAACACGTCGAGCATGGCCCCGGCGTGCAGGGCGCAGGCTTGCCAATAGCCGCCCGAAACCTGGAGCAGCTCGCCTGGGTTGGTGTCGGAAAAAGCCATGATCCGCCTCCTGGCCGTAAGCAAAACACGGCGCGGTGGATGCCGCGCCGTCAATGCGGCGGAGGGCCGGCCCCCCGCCGCGCGGGAATCGCGTCTATTTCGCGGGGACCAGATCCTTGCCGCAGGCGCACTTGCCCGGGCTCTGGCTGACGAAGTTGCAATCGCAGCCAGCACCGCAGCCGCAGACGTACTTGCCGGTCATGGGGAATGTCTCCTCGGCCCCCTTGACCTTGACCACGGCGTTGTCTCCTTCGATCCTCAGCACCTTCGTCTTCACCATCTTTTTGTTGCACGTGCATTTCGCCGGTTTCATCGACATCGACTTGCACGGGCACGACTCGCCGCAACCGCAGACATACACCATGTCGCCCACCTTCAAGGGGATCTTTGGGTTGTCCGGGGACGCGAACGCGGCAGTCGCCAGCGCCAGCAGAAAGATGACGGCAAGGATCGACATCACTGTCTTCACGGGGCACCTCCATGACGTTGTACGTTGAAGGGCATCATTGCGGCTTCTTGAACTATGATCCTATTCAAACATATTCCTGAGCTGAACCGGCTTGTCAACTTATCCCGGGTTTGCGGCAGGCCCCCCCGGACTGGTGCGGCCCCTGACCGGAACCCCGCAGGAGGATGTTGCCAATTCTGCCCGGTTTCTCTAGATGATGGATCAAATCAGACCTGGCCTTACGGGCAGGACCGCCCCGGCAAAGCGGTTACTCACCGGACCGGATTCCAGGGAAACACGGAGGAGCGGATGAACACCATGGACAGGCGCGGATTCCTCAAGGTCGCGGGCGTGGGCGGCGCGCTGCTGCTCACCTACCCGGGGAGCGGGGCCCTGGCTGCCGCGGCG
This sequence comes from Fundidesulfovibrio agrisoli, assembly GCF_022808715.1. Lineage (GTDB taxonomy): Bacteria > Desulfobacterota > Desulfovibrionia > Desulfovibrionales > Desulfovibrionaceae > Fundidesulfovibrio > Fundidesulfovibrio agrisoli. The sequence continues at coordinate 44,935 of NZ_JAKZKX010000011.1, read as the reverse complement.
GGCGCGGGCAAGGGCTTCAGCTTCGTGCAGTTCGCCGACACCCACGTGGGCTACGCCAACCCGCCGGTCAACCCCGACGCCTCGGCGAGCCTGCAGAAAGGCGTGGACTGGGTGAACGCCATGACCCCCCAGCCGGATTTCGTGGTCTTCACCGGAGACCTGACCCACACCACGGACGACCCGCAGGAGCGCAGGCGCCGCCTGACCGAGTTCAAACGCATCGCCGGCGGGCTCAAGCCCAAAGCGGTGTACTTCCTGCCGGGCGAGCACGACGCCGGGCTGGACTGGGGCGAGGCCTACAAGGAGATCCTGGGCAAGACCCACTACATGTTCCAGCACAAGGGCGTGCACTTCCTGGTCATCGACAACGTCTCCGACCCGGCGGCCAGCGTGGGCGAAGCGCAATTGGCCTGGATCGCGGCGGAGCTCGCCCGCATCCCCAAGGCCGACCCGCTGGTGGTGCTGACCCACAGGCCGCTCTTCGACCTCTACCCCGAATGGGACTGGGCCACCAAGGACGCCGACAAGGTGCTGGCCCTGCTGGAGCCCCACACCAACGTGACCGTGCTCTACGGGCACATCCACCAGGAGCACCACCACCAGAGCGGGCACATCGGCCAGCACGCGGGCATGAGCACGGCCTACCTGCTGCCCGCCCCCGGCTCCGTGCCCAAGAAGGCCCCCGTGCCCTGGGACGCCGCCGCGCCCTACAAGGGCATGGGACTGAGGATCGTGCAGGACGACGTGGCCAAGCCCACCCCGGAGTTCACCGAGAAACCCCTGGCGGGGATGTAGCCGTGCGGCGGCCAACCGTATCGGGATGCGCGGCTGCGCTGCCTCGGCTGACGCTTCTTGCCGCGCTGGCTGTCTGGCTGCTCTCGGTTTCCGCCCTGCCCGTGCCGGCCCAGGCCCAGGCGGGCGGGGAGGAGGCCGGGGTTCAGGTGATCCGGGTGACGGCCGAGAAGTTCGAATTCAAACCGGAAAAGATCGTGCTGACCAAGGGCAAACCCGTGGTGCTGGAGCTCATCAGCCTGGACCGGGTGCACGGGTTCAGGTGCCCGGGCCTGGGCATCCGGGTGGACGTGGCCCCGAACAAGGTGACGCGCGTGCCCCTGACGCCGGACAAGGCGGGGAGCTTCCCCTTCGTCTGCGACGTGTTCTGCGGGGATGGGCACGACGAGATGTCCGGGGTGATCGAAGTCAAGGAATGACGTTCGCCGCGAGGCTCGCGGCAGGGAGCGGCCAGCCTTCGGGCTGGCCGTTTTTCGTTGGGCATGGCTCAAGAACATCATGACGGCGGGGCGCCGCCCCGCACCCCGCAAGGGGGCGTGGCCCCCTTGACCCGCACGTTTGACGCCCGCGGCGGCCGGGAAGGGATTCCAAAGGGCGCAGCCCTTTGGCCGCCGGAGGCTATTCTCTGAATGATCCCCCCGGAGAGACCGGAAGCTAGTCGAAGTCGGCCAGCAGCGCGCCCACGTGCACCTGCCCGAACAGCACCCAGGAGGAGTACTTGCTGCGGATGCGCCACAGGCCCTGCTGCAGCTGGTCCGAGGCGATGCCGTTGCGCAGGGCGGTATAGGCCTCCAGGAAGGCGGCCAGGGAGTCGCAGACCTTGAGCAGCTCGCCGTCCTTGGGGTCGTACTCGTCGGCGTTGTAGAAGGCCTGCAGCTCGGTCGGGCTCACCCGCCGCACCTCGCCGTCCAGGGTGGCGCAGGCCTGGAACTCCGAGCCGACCGAGAGCCCCAGAAAGAAGGAGAGCCTGTCCACCAGGTCGGGGAAGCCGCCCCGACGCAGCGGCTCAAGGATCACGCGCTCCAGCTCCAGCTCCTCGTATTCCTTGATGAGGTCGCCGATGGTCTCCACGGACTGCTTCACAGGGGAGATGATGTCGCGCGTGAGCAGCTCGGGCAGGTCGTGGAAGAGGCCGCCGAAGAAGTTGTTCTGAGCCCTGGCCGAACAGGCCCCGATGGAGAGCGAGAAGAAATAGGCGTAGCAGGCCACGATGAACATGTGCCCCAGCACCGAGGTCTCGGGGATGCGCGGCGTCTGCGACCAGCGCTTCTGGAAGCGCAGCTGCCCGCAGACCTGGGCGAAGTGCCCCACCGGGGTGCGGCCCTGGCCGAAGAGGCCCTCCAGCAGGTCGGGGACGCCGATGAGGTCCACGTTCTTCTTCAGGCCGTTGCGGAAGGATTCCTCGATGTCCATGAGTTCGACGTCCTGCCGGTTCATGGACTTGATGAGGTTGTACTCCCAGCCGCTGGCGTAGAGGTGGGCGGCGCTCAGGATGCGCCTGTCCAGCGTGTCCTCCTCGGTGGAGCGCAGGTAGGTCTGGAGCCTGTCCCAGAAGGGTTCGCCAAGGCTGCGCACGCGCGGCTCCAGCTCGGCGAAGACCCAGTCCGTGAGCTGGCGGTAATGGGCGGGGTTGGCCTTGATGCGGTAGAAGATGGGCGGCTTGATGTCGGTGATGATGAGGCGGTAGAGGTAGTCGAAGATGCCGCCCTCCACAATGCGCGCGCCCAGCTCCACCCGCTCCTCGGCGGGCATGTCGCGCGTGTTGAGCAGGAAGAGCACCCAGGCCACCATCATCTTGTGGGCCTGTTTGTCCACCTCCATGAGCTCGGTCGGCCGGAGCTTGTCGTTCCAGCGCTGCATGGAGGAGCCGGTGAAGATAAGCTGCAGGAGGGACTTGCGCACGTTTGACATAGGATGTAGGTATCCTTCCCCCGCGGAAAGCTCAAGGCGGGAAAATCGCAGAAAAGCCGAATTGGGTGTTGACACGGAAGGCGCAACTCCGTAAAGGACTCGTCTTCCCAGTCGCATGGAGGACATTTGGTCATGAAGACATATAGCCCGAGCAGCAAAGAAATCACCCGTGATTGGGTGATCGTGGACGCATCCGAACAGGTGCTTGGCCGTCTGGCCAGCATGATCGCGGGTCGTCTGCGCGGCAAGCACAAGCCCGAATTCGCCCCCCACATGGACGCGGGCGACTTCGTTGTCGTGGTCAACTGCGAGAAGGTGCAGGTGACCGGCCGCAAGCTCGACCAGAAGATGTACTACCGCCACAGCGGCTGGATCGGGGGCCTGAAAGAGACCGTCCTGAAGGACATGCTGGCCACCAAGCCCGACCAGGTGCTGATCAAGGCCGTCAAGGGCATGCTTCCCAAGAACCGCCTGGGCCGCGCCATGCTCAAGAAGCTGAAGGTCTACTCCGGCAGCGAGCATCCCCACACCGCCCAGCAGCCCAAGCCCCTGGCCTAATTCACGGAGCAGAACATGAGCACCGACTTCTTCTACGGAACCGGCCGCCGGAAAACCGCCGTCGCCCGCACCCGCCTCGTCCCCGGCAACGGCCAGATCACCGTCAACGGCCGCGCCATCGATGAGTACTTCCCCCGCAGCGTGCTGCAGGGCATCATCCGTCAGCCCTTCGCCCTGACCAAGACCCTGGGCAAGTTCGACGTGAACGCCACCCTGGACGGCGGCGGCATGTCGGGCCAGGCCGAGGCCCTGCGTCACGGCATCTCCCGCGCCCTGCTGCAGGTCGACGCCGAGCTGCGCCCCGTGCTGAAAAAGGCCGGCCTGCTCACCCGCGACGCCCGCGCCAAGGAACGTAAGAAGTACGGCCAGCGCGGCGCCCGCGCCAGGTTCCAGTACTCCAAGCGTTAATCGCCGGGGTCCATCGGATCATCAAGGGCTGCTCCTCCCGGAGCAGCCCTTTTTGTGCTGCTGTTTCCACAGCGCCCGCGCTTCTCTTCCTCCCCGCATCACGCTACAACCTTCCGGCCAGGAGGGCCCATGGCATCCGACAAACCCACCCCCAAGCTCGTTTTCGCGGACAAGGCGGGCAACATCTACGACCACCCCGAGCTGGACATGCTCGTCAGGCGCGGCGACCAGTTCGGTCTGCCCCGCCCCGACGAACTGACCCCCCTGCCTTCGGAGAGCGAGCTGTTCCTGCTGCCCGGGCGCTCGGCCCTGGGTTTCGACCCGGAATCCGGCGAAGTGGAGGAACTGGAGGAGCTGGCCGTGGCCGCCTTCGTCTCCCCCGGGCACACGGTCTCGGGCGTCACGGCCTACAAGGCCCGCCCCGGCGCGCCGGTGCTGCCGCTCTTCGCTTACGCCGCCGTGGGTTTTGCGGCCGGACGCTTCTACGTCTGCGCCAAGCGCGTGGACCAGGATCAGCGCCAGGTGTTCACCAGCGTAAAGAAGGACAGGATCACCAAGGGCGCGCGGATGCTCATGTCCCGCTTCCCCAAGAACCGGCTGCTGGGCCACCTCTCCAACTGCGCCCTGAACTACTGCTGCCCGGCGGCGCGCAATCTCGCCCTGGGCCGCTTCGAGGCCCCGCTGCCCACCTCCCAGGCATGCAACGCCCGCTGCGTGGGTTGTCTGAGCCTGCAGGACGAGAGCAGCGGCTTCCCCTCCACCCAGAACCGCATCACCTTCCGCCCCACCCCGCAGGAGGTGGCCGAAGTGATGGCCGTGCACTCCGAGCGGGAGCCGCGCCCCATCCTGAGCTTCGGCCAGGGCTGCGAGGGCGAACCCCTGACCGAGGCCCCCCTGCTGGCCGAGGCCGCGCGCCTGTACCGGGCCGGGGGCGGCAAGGGCACGGTGAACGTGAACACCAACGGCAGCCGCCCCGAAGTGGTGGAGGAGCTCAAGGCCGCCGGGTTCGACTCCATGCGCGTGAGCATGGTCAGCGCGCGCAAACCCCTGTACGAGGCCTACACCCGCCCCCAGGGCTACGGCTTCGAGCAGGTGGCCGAGACCGTGGCCCGCGCCAAGCAGTCCGGGCTGTGGGTGAGCCTGAACTTTCTGTACCATCCCGGTGTCAGCGACACCGAGGAAGAGCTGGAGGCCCTGGGTTCGCTCATCGAGGGCAGCCGCGTGGACTACGTGCAGCTGCGCAACCTGAACCTGGACCCGGACGTGTACAAGGGCGTGGTGACGGCCAGCGGCGCGGGCTACGGCGCGAGCATGGGCCTGGCGAACTTCATGAAGCGGCTGCGCAAGCGCTGCCCCTGGCTCAAGTACGGGTACTTCAACCCCTATCTGGTGGAAGGGAAGATGCCGGGGGCGTTGCCAACAGCCGAATAAGGGGCACGGAACTGAGAACTTGGGTTGTAGTCTCCCTGTGGAAGCGCTGCGGGGGCTGGCCGGCGGGACATATGTGAAGAATGTCCTCCGGCCAGCCCCCGCAGCGTTTC
>NZ_JAKZKX010000011.1:0-39715 GCF_022808715.1 Fundidesulfovibrio agrisoli | reverse complement strand
GGGGGGGGGGGGGGGGGGCCCGCGGGCCTCACTGCGCCCCCCCCCCCCCCCCCCCCCCCCCCCGCAGCGTTTCCACAGGGAGACGGCGCGTCTCAGCGCGGCAATACGGGGAAATTGATTTCCGGACACCGGAGGACTGGTCCCCAAACCGGAGGCTGCTGGAAATCCAAGGGACACTAGCCCTCGGGCTGGGACGCCGCAGCAATATCGGCCTGGATGAAGAAGGCGAGCTTGGCGGCCCGGCGCATCCGCTTGATGCGCAGCTCCAGGCGCAGGGCCTCGGCCCTGTCCCGCGCGGGGACGGCGGCCACCAGCTCCACGGGCCTGCGCGACGCGGTGTACTTCGCCCCGCCAGCGCTTAGGCCGTTGTGCTCTGCCAGCCTGCGCTCCACATCGCGGGTGATGCCGCAATAGAGCGTTCCGTCGGAACATTTCAGCAGATACACGGCCCAATCCACGTTCTCACCTCATGCAGCGCGGCAGGTCGCGCCAGGACCATACGGCGGCAAAAAGCCCCCGGCTCCGTAAGGGGCCGGGGGCTTCATCATTCCATGAGGCATGAATCAGGGCGTTCAGCAGGCGCCGCCCTCGCCGGGGACGTCCACCACCACGCGCTCGGACTCGGGCCCGGCCAGCTTGACGATCTCGCCGATCTTCCAGGCCTGCTCGTGCAGGGCCTTGAGCCGGTTGAGCACGTCCTCCTCCAGGGTCTTGTCCACAACCATGACGTAGCCCACGCCGCAGTTGAAGGTCTGGAGCATCTCGCCCCAGCTCAGGTTGCCCGCCTCCTTGAGCCAGTTGAACACGGGGGCCACATGCCAGTGGGCCATGTTCAGGTGGGCGGCCACGCCGCGCGGCAGGATGCGGGGGATGTTCTCGTAGAAGCCGCCGCCCGTGATGTGGCACATTCCCTTGACCGGGAAATCCCGCAGGATGTTCAGCACGGATTTCACGTAGATGCGCGTGGGTGCCAGCAGGGCCTCGGCCACGGTCTGGGAGGCTCCGGGCAGCAGGTCCGAGCCGGAGAGCCCACTCTCGGCCAGCACCTTGCGGATCAGCGAATAGCCGTTGGAGTGCGGGCCGGAGGAGGTGATGCCGATGACGGAGTCCCCTATGCCGATGGAGGAGCCGTCCACGATCTTGGCGTTGTCCACGATGCCCACGCAGAATCCCGCCAGGTCGTAGTGGCCGGGGGGGTAGAAATCGGGCATTTCGGCGGTCTCGCCGCCAAGCAGGGCGCATCCGGCCTCGGTGCAGCCGTGGGCAACGCCCTTGATGACGCGCTCGGCAACGGCCACGTCGAGTTTGCCGGTGGCGAAGTAGTCGAGGAAGAAGAGGGGCTTGGCGCCCTGGACCAGAATGTCGTTGACGCTCATGGCCACAAGGTCGATGCCAACCGTGGAGTGGCCGTCGAACTCGAAGGACAGCAGCAGCTTGGTGCCCACGCCGTCGGTGGAGGAAACCAGGACCGGCTCCTCCAGATTCTGAAGATCGAGTTTGAAAAGGCCGCCGAAACCGCCTATATCGGTGATGACACCCTTGTTGAACGTGGCTTGGGCCAGGGGTTTGATGCGGTCCACCAGATTCGAGGCGGCGACGATATCAACCCCGGCGCGGCGGTAGGCCTCGGCGCGGTCGCTCATGTCTGGAAAGCTCCTTTGCTCGTGATTGGCTCACCCTAAGCCTTCCGCCATCGAAATTCAAGGAGGCGTTGCATGTTGCCTGAGACAGCCCTTCGCCCCGGGCTCGCGGCCCGGACCATCACCCTCTGGCTGGCGCTCTGCGCCCTGCCGCCACTTTTGGGCCTTCCCCCCGCCTTCGCGCAGGGAGACGACGCCGGGGACCGCCCTGCCTCCACCTTTTCCACCTCGGACCAGATGCGCATCGGCCAGGACGACCAGGGCGACAGCGTGATGAGCATCCCGCGCAAGGCCCCCGCCCAGGATCAGACCCCCCAGGTGGGCCCCATCTACGTCTATCCCCAAGTGAACACGCAGCCCTACGGCTATCTGCCTCCAGGGCAGCAGCAGCCCCGCCCCACCCCCAACCCGGCGCCAAGAGGAAGGCCACAATGAACGCCACCCACCCCGCCTCTCTCTGGAAACCCATGGACGACGGCCGTGTGCATTGCAACCTGTGCTGCCACTTCTGCATCATCGCCCCGGGCGAGCGGGGGCTGTGCGGGGTGCGCACCAACAAGGACGGGGAACTGCTGACGCTGGTCTACGGCCTGGTGGCGGCGCTCAACATCGACCCGGTGGAGAAGAAGCCCCTCTACCACTTCCTCCCCGGCACGACCACGCTCTCCTTCGGCACGCCGGGCTGCAACCTGCGTTGCAGCTTCTGCCAGAACCACACCCTGTCGCAGCCGCCGCGCCACGGCGCGGCGATCAAGGGGCAACCCGCCGAACCCGGGGCCCTGGCGGAAACGGCGCTCGATTCGGGATGCCGGTCCGTCTCCTACACGTATTCCGAGCCCACCATATTTTTCGAGTTCGCGCGCGACACCGCCGTGGAGGCCAAGAAGCTCGGCCTGGCGAACATCCTGGTCTCCAACGGGTTCATGAGCCCGGCCTGCCTGGACGAGTTCGGCCCGCTGGTGGACGCCGCCAACATAGACCTCAAGGCCTTCACCCCCGCCTTCTACGACACGGTCTGCGGCGGCAAGCTGGAGCCCGTGAAGAAGAACCTCATCCGCATGCGCAAGCTGGGCTGGTGGCTGGAGGTCACCACCCTGGTCATACCCGGGCTCAACGACACCCCGGAGGAGCTCGGCAACCTGGCCCGCTTCATCGCGGGGGAGCTCGGGCCGCAGACCCCCTGGCACATCTCCCGCTTCCACCCGGACTTCATGATGCCGAGCACCCCGCCCACGCCGCCCTCCACCATGGAGGCCGCCTGGGACCTGGGCAAGGAGGCCGGGCTGGAGTACGTCTACATCGGCAACATGCCCGCCGGCTCCCACAACAACACGGTCTGTCACTCCTGCGGGAAGACGCTTCTGGAGCGCCGGGGTTTCTCGGTGGTGGCGGGCACGCTGGAGAACGGCCGCTGCAAGGCCTGCGGGGCCACGGTGCCGGGCAGGTTCGGCAGCGCCTGAGCGCGCCCTGGGCGCCCGTGGATGAAAAGATGTTCATAAACCGCCGCGCGCCTTGCTCCGTTTCCCGGGGCCTGCTAGACGATTGACCATGACAAATGATGAAGGCCGCGGCGTTTCCTCCGCCGCCGCCTGTATGAAGCCATCCTCCTTGTCGTTTGCGTGGGCCGCAAAAGCCCTTGTTCTTGGCCTCCTCCTCCTTCCGGGATGCGCCAAGAAGACAGCCTGCCTGGTGGAGCAAGACCCTGCCACCCTGTCTTGCTCCCCCACCAGGCTTTTCGCCCTCCCCGAGAAAACCAACACCCTCGACGTAACGGCCATGGCCTATTCCGCCAAGAGCGTTGCGGGCTCCTCCCGGGCCAAGCCCCGGGCGGCCAACGGCGCGCTGCTGACCGACCAGGTCAACGCCATCGCCGTCTCGCCCGACCTGCTGGAGAGCCACGGCCTGCGCCTGGACCAGAAGATCCGCCTCAAGGGCCTCGGCGAGTTCGTGGTCATGGACGTCATGAGCCCCAGGCACACCAGGACCATCGACATATACTTCGGCAGCGACCACGCCGGCGCCCTGCAGTGGGGCAAGCGCGAGCTGACCATCTCCTGGGAATAGAGCCCCTGCCCCGGGCCGCCCCCTGCGGGATGGCCGATTCTTCGTTCCCCAAACGCATCATTGCGACGCTCTCCGGGTTGCAGGCCCGCCCTCGCGGGATGGCCGACCCTGCGCGACCCTTGACGTGCGACTGCGCCCATGCCTAGTGTGCTTTACATTCGTAATTTCAAGACTGTGCCGCGATGCTTAAAAAGGTGCGCATCTTCGACCTCCAGGTCGGCATGTATATCGTCGATACAGGGCTCTCCTGGCTCGACCATCCCTATCTCTACGCCGAGGAAGGCCCCATCAGGTCCGAAGAGCATATCCGCGAGGTGCGCGCCGGGGGTTTTGCCGAAGCTTTCATAGAAACCGACAGGAACCTGCACAACGAGGCCTCGGCCCGCATCTACGACAGGGCCGCAATCGAGAAAGCCGTCAACGAGGCCCTGCGCGACGGCGCGGGGACCTTCCGCAGCAACAAGAGCTCCGCCCTGGCGGACGAGCTTCCGGTGGCCCTGGCCGTGCAGGGCAAGGCCCTGGCCGCCCTTGGCCGGGCCATGGAGGCCGTGGCCTCCGGCGGCACCATCGATCCGGGACCATGCCTGGAGTCCGCGCGCGACATCGCCGCCTCGGTCACCCGCAACCGCGACGCCCTGATCTGCCTGACCAAGCACCACGACGCGGGCAGCTACTCCGTGCGCCACGGCGTGGGCGTGGCCGTGGCGGCCGCCGCCTTCGGCGACTCCCTGGGCCTTTCGCGCAACCAGGTCACCGACCTGACCGTGGCAGGGCTGCTGCACGACGTGGGCAAGGCCCTGTCCCCGGGCGACCTGCTGGACAAGCCGGGCAGGCTCACCGACGAGGAGTACGCCAGGCTCAAGCGCCACCCCGTGGAGAGCTGCTCCGTGATCTCCGGCTGCATGACCCTGCCCGAGCACGTGTTGCGCGGCATCGCCGAGCACCACGAGCGCCACGACGGCTCCGGCTACCCCCAGGGGCTCAAGGGCGCTGAGCAATGCTTCCACGGCAGGCTGCTGGCCGTGGCCGACGTGTTCGACGCCCTGACCCAGGTCCGCCCCTACAAGGAGAGGCTCCTGCCGGACAAGGCGCTCTCCGTAATGTACTCCATGCGCGAGAAGGATTTCGGCCAGGCCCTGCTGGACCGCTTCATCAAGTGCCTGGGAATCTACCCCGCGGGCAGCCTGGTGCGCCTGAGCACCGGGGAGCACGCCGTGGTCTGCCAGTCCAACCCGGATACGCCCCTGCGCCCCAAGATCACCATCGTCTTCGACCAGGACATGTCCCCCGTCCACCCCGTGAGCATGGACCTCTCCGGCAAGGACGGACCCGCCCCGGCCACGCCCGTGAACATCGTGGGCATCGTCGACCCGAGGCCCCACGGCATAAGCGCCCGCCATCTGCTTTAGCCAGGCGCGGCCAATCACTGAAGGAGCATACGGCATGGCCAAGCACGGCCCCTCCGCCGAAGAGCGCAATACCATCGTCGCGAACTTGACCTCCCGCTTCACCTGGCCAATCGAAGAGGAGTTCATGCGCGAGATGTTCGAGGTCGTCTCTGACCCGGCGCGGCGCAAGCACGTGGTGTACTGGCCGCGCGAGTCCTCCGGCCAGACCCCGAGCTTCGGGCGCTACCTGCACCAGATGGTTCACGCCCTGCTGGCCGAGCAGGTCCACCCCCAGTTCGGGCGCCCGAACTTCGCCCCCGGTACGGACCCTTCCCTGCGCAACGCCTACCGCCCGCTCTTCGACGCCGCCCTGGACTGGTACGTCCAGGCCGTGCTCATGGAGATCGCCCCCAAGGCCCAGGGGGACGACATCGACGCCCGCTTCAAGCAGTCGGCCTCCATCCTGCGCCAGGGAGGCGCCCTGCCCAGCCTGGAGTTCGTGGTGGATACGGGCCTGGCCATGGCCTCCTTCCGCTACTGGCGCGGGCTGGAGGTGGAGGCCCCCGGCAAGCTGGGCCAGATCGTCGAGAGCTTCGTCCGCACGGACCCCCGCAAGCCCACCCTGTTCGGCATGCACGGGCTGGTGCGCTCGCTCATGGCCGTTTTCGGCACCCACCACACGAGCCTCGTGCACGACAAGGGTTTCGAACGCTGGCATATCGACCCCATCAAGAAGGGATGAGCCCTCCGCGCTTCCGCAGGCCCTCTTTCCGAACGGCCGACACCGCCGAGCGCACAGGGGCCACGGGGCCGGATCGTCCGGCTACCATTTCCAAATGTTTCGGGACATGATATGCAAAGCCTGACCAGCCTTTTTCAACTTGTTCCAGGAACCCAGGAATGCATCATTCCCCGCCAGAATACCGGCACCTAAAAAAACTCGCACTGTGGCCGGTCATCCTCATGGCCTGCGCCACGCTGGTTCTTTCCATCGCAAGTCCGCCCCGGATTTATTCCCTGCCCCTGCTGAGCAGCACCCTCACGCTGGTATTCCAAAGCATACTGCCCGTCGCGACGGCTGCTTTCGCATCTGTCACGTACATCCGCACGGGCATTCCCGTTTTTCTGATCTTCGGCGGAGGGTTCCTGGTCTACGGGTTGGGCTGCACGCTCATACTGTTCGACTTTCTGCACGCCTTTCAGCATGAGCCGAACATCAGCGTAACGATACACAACACCACCATATTCCTCACATCGCTTGCGTGCGCGGCGAGCGTCATTCTCACGATCAAGGCCGACGTTCCCGTAGTGGATGCTCGACCCCGCAGGTGGGCCAGCCTGGCCTTCACCTACCTGGGGCTGGCCCTGCTGACCCTGCTCATCGCCTACGGCGCCAACCAGGGAGCGCTTCCCCCCTTCTTCGTCCAAGGGGCGGGGCCGACCCCGCTGCGCGAAGTCATCCTGCTGTGCACGATCGTCCTCCTGGCCTTCACCAGCTCCATGTCCCTGCTCAGCCACCTGAGGACCGGGTACGCCTTCCCCTACTGGTTCGGCCTGGGAATCCTGCTTTTCATGATCGGCATATTCGGAATCTTTTTCCAGACGTCCCTGGGGAGCCCACTTAACTGGATATCCCGGTGCGCGCAGTATCTGGGCGCGGCCTATTTCCTCTTCGCCATCCTGGCCGCGAGACAGGATGCCCAGCGCATCGGCAAGATGATGTCCGACGTGCTGGAGGACCTGATCACCGCCGAGCGCCGGAGGGAACAGGCCGAGGAGCGCCTGCGCTTCAACGAGGAGCGCCTGCGCCTGGCCACGGACACGGCGAACCTCGGTTATTTCGATTGGAACATCCGCACCGGCGACACCTACCTCTCCCCGCTCTGGAAGAAACAACTGGGCTACGCCGACGACGAGGTGCCCAACCGCTTCCAGGAGTTCGAGGACCGCCTGCACCCCGACGAGCGCCAGCGGGTGCTTACGCACGTCAACGACTACCTGAGGCGGCCCTATCCCGGCTACGAGCTGGAATTCCGGCTCCGGCACCGCGACGGCTCCTACCGCACCATCTACACGCGCTCCGAGCTCCTGATGGACGAGTCGGGCGCCCCGCTACGCATGATCGGCACGCACATGGACATCACCGAGCGCAAGCTCATGGAGGTCAGGCTGATCGAAGCGGCGGAGGCAGCCCGGAGAAAGGCCGAGGAGATTCACCAGCGCGAGCAGGAATTCCGGGCCCTGGCCGAAAACGCCCCCGACATCATCGCCCGCTACGACAGGGAGCACCGCTACCTCTATGTGAACCCCGCCATAAGCCGGCTCAAGGGCCTTGAGCCCAAGGATCTCATAGGCAAAAGGGTGGGTTGCCGCATGAACATGCAGCAGCGCCAGTGCCTGGAGCAGGCCATCGAGCTGGTGTTCGGCTCCGGCAAGGAGCACATTTCGGAATGGATCTACGAAACACAGGCGGGAGCGAAGTTCTACCAGGCCAGGTTCACTCCCGAATTCTCCATGAGCGGGGAGATCTCCTCCGTGCTGGAGATCGCCCGCGACGTCACCGAGCTCAAGACCATGGCGGCCGACCTGCGCAGTGCCAAGGAGGCGGCCGAGGCCGCCAGCAGGGCCAAGAGCGAGTTCCTGGCCAACATGAGCCACGAGATCCGCACCCCCATGAACGGCATCCTGGGCATGACGCTCTTGGCCCTCAAGCGCGAACTCCCCCCCGACGTTCGGGAATACCTCCAGTTGGTGCAGCAGTCGGGCAACTCCCTGCTGGACATCATCAACGACATCCTGGACCTCTCCAAGATCGAGGCCGGGAAGGTCGTGCTGAACAACCAGCCCTTCGACCTGCTGGAGACCATTGAATCCACCCTCAAGCCCGCGGAGATCACCGCTCGGGTGAAAGGGCTGCGCTTCAGCTTCTCCCACAGCCCGGACATCCCGGCCAAGGTCCAGGGCGACAGCGGACGGCTGCGGCAGGTGCTCAACAACATCGTGGGCAACGCCATAAAGTTCACCCCCCGGGGCAGCGTGACCGTGACCCTGGGCCTGGCCAACACCACGGACACGCTCAGGACGCGCCTGCAGTTCGTGGTGGCGGACGAGGGCATCGGCATCCCCCCCGACAGGCTGGAGGCCATCTTCGACAGCTTCGAGCAGCTGCACTCCTCCGCGCACATCAAGTACGGCGGTTCCGGGCTGGGGCTGGCCATCGCCAAGCGGCTGGTGGAGATGATGAACGGGGCCATCTGGGTCACCAGCGAGCCCGGCAGGGGCAGCACCTTCTCCTTCACGGTGGAGTTGGAGCGCGTGCACGAGGAGGAGGCCCCCCCGGCGGACGCCTGCCGGCTCCCGGAGCCCTCGCCCGCCCTGCGCATCCTCCTGGCCGAGGACAATCCCGTGAGCAGCCTTTTCGCCTGCCGCCTCCTGGAAGACTGGGGGCACAGCGTGGACGTGGTGGAGGACGGCAGACAGGCCATCGAACGGCTTCGGGCCGCCAGCTACGACCTGGTGCTCATGGACGCGCTCATGCCCGAGATGAGCGGCGAGGAGGCCACGCAGCTGATCCGCTCCGGCCAGGCGGGCAACCCGAACGTGCCCATCATCGCCCTGACCGCCTTCGCCCTGCAGGGCGACAGGGAGCGCTTCCTGGCCGCGGGCATGGACGACTACATCTCCAAACCGCTGGATATGGACGAGTTCGCTCAGATGCTCAGGCGGGTCATCGGCTGCGATTGAGGCGGCCGGGATGATATTTTCTCGGGGAGGCGCTGCCTCCCCGAACCCCTCCGGCAGGGGCATGATGCCCCTGCACCCCCAAGTAGCTTCGCGTTCCGGCCTGCGCGCATCGCGTTCTCACGGAACATGATCGGCCCGGGAGGCTTTGCCTCCCGGGCCGATTATTGCGGGGTCCAGGGGGATCATCCCCCTGGCGGGGCGCGGGGCAGCGCCCCGCATCAAGAAAACACTCCTGCTCTCTGGGAGACGCGGGACGTAGCCCCGCATTTCCGAAATCTCTCCTACTCCTTCCCGCGCAGCACCTGGAGCACCTCCACGTTGGCGGCCTGCCAGGCCGGGTAGGCCCCGGCGGCGAAGCCCAGCAGCGCCGACCCGGCCAGGGCCTGCGCGATGAGCCAGCCGTCGTAGACGTAGGGGAAGCCGCCCAGGGAATAGACCACCGTCAACAGCCCCAGGGCGGCCAGAACCCCGGCCGCGCCTCCGGCGGCGCTCATCATGCCCGATTCCAGCAGGAACTGGCGCATGATGTCTGTCCTGCGCGCCCCCATGGCGCGGCGCACGCCGATCTCCAGGCGCCTGGCCCTCACCAGCAGGATCATGATGGAGAGGATGCCCAGCCCCCCCACCGCGAAGGAGAGCGTGGAGCTGATGATGCCAAGCACCTCCACCAGGTCCAGGGCCTGCTGCTTGAGCTGCATGGTGTCCTCGGCGGTGAGCACGGAGAAGTCCTCCTTCTTGCCGCCGGTGATGTTGTGGCGCAGGCGCATGATCTCCGTGGCGGCCGACTTGGTGCGGGCGAAGTCCGTGCCGTCGGCCATCTGCATGAACACGCCGGTGACCCAGGTCTGGTTGGCCATGCGCCGCATGTAGGTTGAGAGCGGGACGAAGATCTGCTCGTCCTGGTCGGTGCCGGAGATGTCCGCGCCCTTCTCCTCCATGACGCCTACCACCACGAGCCCGGCCTTGAAGATGTAGACCACCTCGCCCACGGCCTTCTGCGGGTCGCCGAAGAGGCGCTGGGCGATCTTGAGGCCCAGCACCACCACCTTGGCGCGTTCGTTCTCCTCCTGCCAGGTGTAGAAGCGCCCGAGCTCGGGCTGGAAGGAGCGCACGGCCGGGTAGTCCGGCCAGGCGGCCACAAGCTGGGCCTGCACCGTGGTGTTGCCCTTGCGGATGGGCACGGTGCGCAGCACCAGGGGCACGGCCTTGACCACCCCCGGCAGGGAGCGGATCAGGGCCTGGGCGTCCTCCAGGGCGAAGGTGTTGGCCCCGCCGGGGGTGCGGGCCGCGCCGCCGCGGGTGAAGCGCACCTGCCCGGCCAGCACGGCGAAGAGGTTGGGGCCGAGCTTTTCGACCTCTATCTCGGCCTGGCGCAGCATGGCCTTGGAAACGTGGCGCACACCGGTAAGGGCCAGGGCACCAAGAAAAACGCCCAGCATGGCCAGGGCCGTGCGCAGCTTGTGCGTGGCCAGGGCCTGCAGGGCGATTTTCAAGCTCAGGAGCATGCCGCTCCCATACCGTCTACTTGCCGAACGGGCAATGCGGGAAGGAGCAGCGCACGCAGTTCATGCAGAAGCCGCCGTGGCCAAGAGCGGCCAGGTCCGCCCGGGTGATCTCCTGCCCGGCCAGCACGCGCGGCAGCAGGATGTCCAGGCTGGTGACCTGGTGGAACAGCGCGCAGGCGGGCACCCCGATCACGGGCACTGTCCCGGCCCGGGCCAGCAGCAGCATGTTGCCGGGCAGCACGGGCATGCCGAACAGCTCACCGCTCACGCCCGCGTCCTGCAAACCCTTGCGGGTCACGTCGCCGGGGTCCACGCTCATGCCCGCCGTGGTCAGAATCAGCTCGCAGCCGCTCCGGAGCAGTTCGCGCGCGCCAGCGGCTATGGCCTCTGCGTCGTCCGGGGCGAAGCGCACCTCGGCCAGTTCCGAGCCCAGGGCCTGGAGCTTGGCGGCCAGCACGGGGGCGAACTTGTCCTCGATGAGTCCGGTGAACACCTCGGAGCCGGTGATGAGCGCCCCGGCGCGCAGACGGCGCAGGGGGGCCACATCCAGCAAGAGCGACCCGGAGCACAGGGCCAGGGCCTTGTCCAGCACGGCGCGGTCCAGGTGCAGGGGGATGGCCCGCACCCCGCCCACGGCCTCCCCGGCCTTGACCAGGCTGCCGTGGTGGCGCACGGAGAGGGCCACGTCGGTGAGCGCGTTCAGGGCCTGCAGGCGCTCCACGTCCACGGTGAACAGGCCGTCGCGGGCGGCCAACAGGGTGATCTTGCCTTCGCGCGGTGGCCCCGCGGCCTCCAGCGCGCCGCCCTGGCAGAGCGCCCCGGCCAGGGCCGTGGCGGCGTCGTCCTCGTGGACGAACCCGGCCTCGGGGCCGCCCTCGTCCTCCACGAACACCTCCATGCGGCCCATGCGCTGCAGGCGGCAGAGGTCGCCCGCGGTGATGGTCTGGCCACGCTGGAAACTGGCCTCCTTGGAGACGCCGGGCTGCACCTCGGTCATGTCGTGCAGGGCGCGCCTGCCCACGGCCTGAGCCACGGGCACCGCGCGGGGCCTGGGCGCGGCCTCGGCCCGCAGCACCGGGGAGCCGCCCAGGCAGCCCTTGCACAGCCCGCCGTGCTTGGCCGGGTAGGCCTCGCCGCAGGCCGGGCAGACGGCGATGGAGCCCTTGTGGTTCTTGCCCAGGTATGCGGCCGAAACCTGCACCCGGCGCACCGTGAGGATGGACTCCCCGGCTTCGAAGATTTCGTCCGCCAGGGCTTCGGTGTCCTGCTCGGCCTTGGGGGTGCGCTTGAGGAACCAGCCCGCGATCTCCGGGTAGGGGCCGAGCAGGGCCGGGTCCATGTGAACGCGGAAGCCCTGGCCGGTGTACTTGTCGTAGAGGGTCAGGGCGTAGCGGCCCAGATCCAGAACCCGCAGCCAGCCGTTGCCCACGGTGCAGGGGGTGAAGAGCTGCACCGCGTCCGGCAGGCAGGAGGTCGTCTCGCAGGCGGCCTCGAAGAGCGTGCCCTCGGGCAGCCTGCGCCGCGCGGCGTCCACCATGAACCCGCCCACCAGCAGGCCGGGAGCTGCATAGTTGTGGAACCAGGTGATCCGCTCCACGTATTCCGCCCGGCTGAGGCCGCAGACAAGCCTATCCTTGAGCATTGCGCTCCTTCTCCTTTGTCTGGAAAGATTCCACCGGCCATGGGAACGTCTCCCTGGCGCGGGCCAGGGCGTAGCGTTCCACGTCGTCGTGCCAGGACTTGAAGTCGACGGTCAGGCGCTTGCCCAGGGCGGTGAGCACGAAACCCTTGTTGCCCGGGGTCTTCTCCACCAGGGGCTCGCCCACGATGGCCTCGCTGGCCTTGAGCCTGCCCCAGGCCGCCCGGTAGGACATGCCCATCACCTGGGCGGCCTTGTTGAGGGAGCCTGTCTCCTCGATGCGCATCAGCAGCTCCGCCCGCCCCAGGCCCAAAAGCATCCCTTCCGGGACTTCGAGCCAGGTGTGCAGGCGCAGCACGGCGTAGGGTGCGTCCATTGGTCACCTTTCCCTAAAAAAACATATATGCTAGGGCTAACATAACTAAAACCTCGGCACAAGCCTGCCACCGGCTGAAGCACGGTCGACCCACCCGGCCCCAGAGGGCGATCCCCCATTGACCGCACGCCCGCGCTTACGTAGGCCTTGAACCCCGTGAACATAGACACCTCACGCCCCTACCGCTCCATCTGGCAGCTCACCTGGCCGCAGATCCTGATGATGGTCTTCAACTTCCTCATCGGGGTCGCGGACGTGGCCGTGTGCGGACGCATCGGCCGGGAGGCCCAGGCGGCCATGGGCCTGGTGGCCCAGGCCCTGTTCATCTTCCTCACGGTGGCCATCGCGGTGTCCAACGGGTCGGTGGCGGCGCTCTCCCAGTCGCTGGGGGCGGGCAAGCTCAGGCGCGCGGCGCGCTACGGCGGGCTGTGCCTGCTCTCCGGCGCGGCCCTGGGCGCGCTGGCCCAGGCCGGAGGCCTGGCCTGGCGCGACGGCTTCCTCGGCCTGCTCAACGTGCCCGCGCCCATGCTCGGCCCAACCAGGGAAATACTCACCGTGTTCCTCTGGCTCCTGCCCATCAACTACCTGTTCATCATCACCAGCGCGGTGCTGCGCGCGCACAAGCTGGTCATGGCCCCGCTCTACTCCATGGGCCTGGTCTGCCTGGTGAACGCCTGGCTGGACCTGGGCCTCGGGCTGGGCCGCTTCGGCCTGCCGGAGATGGGCTACATCGGCGTGGCCTGGAGCACCTTCGCCTCGGTCTCCGGCGGGCTGGCGCTCAACTTCTGGCTCATGCGCCGGGCGGGCCTGCTGCAGGCATCCATGTTTCCGCCGCTGCGCTGGGTGCGCCGGGCCTGGTACTACATGGCCAAGGTGGCCCTGCCTTCGGGGCTGATGCAGGTGGTCTGGCATTCGGGGTACATGGTGCTGCTGGCCGTCATCGGCGGGCTGCCCTCGGGCGGGGTGGAGGCCCTGGCGGGTTTCGCGGCCGGGGCGCGCATCGAATCGGGGGTGTTCCTGCCAGCCTTCGCCTTCAACCTCACGGCCTCGATCATGGTGGGGCACTCCCTGGGCGCGGGCGATCCGGCCGAGGCCAAACGAATGGGCTATCGCATCTGGCTGCTGGGCACGGGGCTCATGAGCCTGCTGGCGCTCGCCCTGTGGCCCTTCCTGCCGGAACTTTCCGCCGCCATGGCCCCGGACCCCGTGGTGGCGGCCGAAACCGTCTCCTACCTGCGCTACAACCTTGTGGCCGCGCCCTTCAGCTGCACCAGCATGATTCTTGCCGGAGCTTTGACCGGGGCCGGGGCCACGGTGTACAACCTCGTCGTGTTCGCCGTCTCCATCTGGTGCGTGCGCCTGCCCGTGGCCTGGTGGCTGGGCTGGCGGGCCTGGGGCACCGCCGACGGCGTGTGGCTTTCCATGCTTGTTTCCCAGGCGTTCCAGGCTTCGGCCCTGCTCGTCGTCTACCGGGTGAAGAACTGGGCCCGGTTCGCCATGACAAAACCCAGGAGTTTTCGTGAATAGGCCTTACGTCTCCCTCTCGCTCGACAGGCGGGAGGACTACCTCGCCCGCCTTGCGGGCTGCCCGCAGCGCACCTCGGACTACTCCTTCGCCAACCTCTGGGGCTGGTGCGAGGAGTACGGCCTGGAGTGGTCCTTCGGCGACTCCCACGTGTGGCTGCGCCAGACCCGCCCCGAAACCATCTACTGGGCGCCCATCGGCCCCTGGCGCGACGTTGACTGGAGCCGCTGCCCCACCCTGGCCCAGGGCGGCACCTTCACCCGCGTGCCCGAGGCCCTGGCCGAGATCTGGGCCGGGGCGATGCCCGGGCGCGTCCACGCCGAGGAGGCCCGCGAGCACTGGGACTACGTGTACTCCGTGCCCGAGCTGGTGGCCCTCTCCGGCAACCGCTTCCACAAGAAGAAGAACCTGCTCTCGCAGTTCATGAAGGCCTACGACTACGACTACCGCCCCCTCTCCGCAGACTGCATCGAGGAGGTGCTCCAGATGCAGCTCGAGTGGTGCCAGTGGCGCGAGGCCGAGTGCGACGCCACCCTGGAGGCCGAAAACCGGGCCATCGCCCGCGTCGTCAAGGACTGGGACCGCCTGCCCAACCTGCTGGGCGGGGCCATCCGGGTGGAGGGCCGCATGATCGCCTACACCGTGGCCGAGGCCCTGGACGACTCCATGCTGGTGATCCACTTCGAGAAGGGGCACACCGCGTTCAAGGGCGTGTACCAGGCCGTGAACCAGATGTTCCTGGACAACCTGGACCGCGAATACGCCTACGTGAACCGCGAGCAGGACCTGGGCGACGAAGGCCTGCGCAAGGCCAAGATGAGTTATAATCCTGTGACGTTCCTGAAGAAGTTCACCGTGACCGTGAATCCGGCATAGGCGGGACAGCAGAGAGGCTGAGGCCTCCGGCGGCCAAAGGAACTTCGTTCCTTTGGAATCCTTTTGCGCTTCGCGCCCACGGCGAGAGTATTCAGCGGCGCCAACATGAACGCGGTTTCAGTAGCCAGCCGCCCGAACTGGCGTTAGAAGCTGAGAGTTTCTCACAGGAGGATTGTAATGAAGTACGTTACCAGGCTGGTTCTGTTCACCCTCGCCCTGCAACTGCTGGCCGCCTGCGCCCCCGACGGCCAGATCACCAAGCGCGACGTGGGCATGGTCGCGGGCGGCGCCGCCGGCGGCGTTGCAGGCGGAGCCATCGGCGGCAACGACCCCGCCGGGCGGGTGATGGGCACCATCGCGGGCGTCATCATCGGCGCGGCCGTGGGCGGCTACCTGGGCAGCCTCTGGGACGACTACGACCGCAAGCAGGCGGCCTACGCCCTGGAAAACAGCCCCGACCGCCGCCAGACCCAGTGGCAGAACCCCAACACCAACCGCCAGGCGACCATCACGCCCGAGCGCACCTATTACGAGCCCAACGGAACGCCCTGCCGCGAGTTCACCCAGTCCATCTACATCGACGGCAGGAAGGAGACCGGACGGGGCACTGCCTGCCGCCAGCCCGACGGCACCTGGCGCATCATGAACAACCAGTAGCCCCCCCGCCATCCAGCCTTTCCAGCGGGCCGGACGCCCTGTCCGGCCCGCTCTCTCCGGAATATCCCCCCTCAGGGCTTGGCCGCGGGCCCTTCCTTGCCGGTGAGGTGGTTCATGGCGTAGCCGCCCTGGTAGACCACCCCCGTCTTCGTATCCAGCACGAACTCCAGCTCCCCGTCCCGGAAGTAGGCGTAGCGCCCCACATCGCGCCCCTCGGCGTAGATCAGCAGCAGCATGGCCAGCAGCACCAGCGCGGCCGCCTTGAAGATCATATCCAGTTTACCGTCCATCGGCGTATCCTCCATTGCGGGTTCCATGTTCCCCGGGCCTTGCCGCGTCAAGGCCGGTGGTGGTTGCAGGGCTTTGCGGTTTGTGTATGATCCGTACAAATTCTGTACGGATTTTGAGAGGGAGCCATGTCCATATTCAAGAACGACCGCGAAACAAAACGCATGATTTTCAATGTTTATGTCGACACAGCCGAACGCCTGGACAAGGCGCGGGAGCTCTCCCGCTCGTTCGAAAAACGCCTCGACGTGGATACGTGCATCAACAAGGCCCTCGAAAAGTTCCTGCACAAGGCCGAGAAGAAGCTCGAAGAAATGCAGCGCGCCAACAAGGACAGGCCCTGCCGCGCCGCAACCCCGTCCCCGGATTCCGGCCAGGACGCCACCCCAGACACGGCCGACTGAACCGGCCGACAGCACAGGAGCCATACATGAGCAAAGCCAGCATCGCCATCTCCGGCGTCACGGACCCCCAGGCCCTGGCGCAGATCCTCTCGGACCTCGCCGGAAGCCTGCGGGCGGGCACCATCTGCCTGCGCAAGGGCGCGGAATACGTCACCCTCAAGCCCGCCACCCGAATGGATTTCGAGATCGAGGCCGCCATCAAGAAGGGCAGGCAGAAGTTCAGCCTGGAGGTGAAGTGGGAGGAGATCCCGGAGCAGGTACCCGCGGGCGATTTCACCATAAGCGCCACGGAGCCCGCCGCGCACGAGGCCGCCGCGGAGGAACCCTGCGCACCGGGCGAGGCCGTCCAGGCCGCCGCTCCCGCCGGGGAGCCCGAGCCGGTGAAGCAGCGCAAGAACGGCAAAAAGGCCGAGAAGAAGAAAGAGAAAATGCACGACAAGAAGCATGGGAAGAAGCCCGAGGATGCCCCCCAGACCGAAGAGGCCGCCGGGGTCAAGCCTGTGGAGCTGTAGCCCGCCGAGACCTGCCGCGAATGAAAGAGGGGGCCGCGAGGCCCCCTTCCGTATTTCCGAAGTGCGGGCCAATGCCCGCGCGCACTCTTTGTCTGGCCTGATCCCGCTGCCCCGCCTCACGGCCCGAGGCATGGCGAAAGTTCAAATATCCACCTTCCCGCCCCATTTGCGGGTCAAGGGGGCCACGCCCCCTTGCGGGGTGCGGGGCGGAGCCCCGCGTCATCCGCCTGCGGCCTTTCCTGCCTCTTGCGGCCCACGCCTTAGCTGAGGTCCAGGTCCTGGTCGCGGCCCCGGCGCTCGTTGACCATGCGCTCCAGGCCGAACTTGCGGATGCGGTAGCCCATCTGGCGCAGCGTCAGGCCGAGCTCCCTGGCCGCGCGCGACTGCACCCAGTTGTGGCGCTCCAGGGCGGCCATGACCTCGCGCTTCTCCATGTCCTTCAAGCTGGCCTGGCCGTCCAGGCTGGCCTGGGGCGCGGGCTTGCCCGCCGTGAAGAAGTAGGGCGGCACGTCGGCCAGGTCGATGCGCTCGTCCTCCACCATGATGGAGAGGCGCTCCACCAGGTTCTCCATCTCGCGCACGTTGCCGGGCCAGTCGTACTTCACCAGGGCGTCCAGGGCCCTGGGCGTGAAGGAGAGCCTGCGCCCGTATTCGCGGGAGAGCTTGTCCAGGAAGTGGTTGAGCAGCGCGGGGATGTCCTCCCGGCGCTCGCGCAGCGAGGGCACCAGCACGGGGAACACGTTGAGGCGGTAGTAGAGGTCCTCCCGGAACTCGCCGTGGCTCACGGCGTCGGCCAGGTCGCGGTTGGTGGCCGCGATGATGCGCACGTCCACCTTGCGGGTCTTGATGCCGCCCAGGCGCTCGAACTCGCGCTCCTGCAGGAAGCGCAGCAACTTGGACTGGATGCCCGCCGAGAGCTCGCCGATCTCGTCCAGGAAGATGGTGCCCTTGTCCGCCTCCTCGAAGCGGCCGGGCTTGGGCGCGGCCGCGCCGGTGAAGGCGCCCTTCTCGTAGCCGAAGAGCTCCGACTCTAGCAGGTTCTCCGGGATGGCCGCGCAGTTGACCTTGATGAAGGGATACTTGGCCCGGTCGGAGAGCTCGTGGATCATGCGCGCGGTGAGGGTCTTGCCCGTGCCGGATTCGCCCAGCAGCAGCACCGTGGCCCTGGTGGGGGCCACCTTCTCGATCATCTGGTGCACGCGGGTCATGGGCTGGCTCTGGCCCACGATGAAGAAGCGGTGGTAAGTCTTGGAGAGCTTGAAGCGAAGCGAGAGGTTCTCGCGCCGCAGGTTCTCCTCGCGGGCGCGCACCTGCTTGCCTAGCTGCACGAACTGCCCGATGAGCGCGGCCACGATGGAGAGGAAGCGCACGTCCTCGTCGTAGGAGACGTCGTCGCTGAAGAGGCGGTCGGCGGTGAGCACGCCGCCGGGCTGGCCCTTGATGGTCACGGGCACGCCCAGGAAGGCGATGCGCCCGCGCTCCATCCCGCGCGATTGGGTCTTGTCCAGGAAGAGGGGCTCCTTGGTGATGTCTGGCACCACGAAGGGCTTGCCCGTCTGGAAGATGCGCCCGGTGACGCCCTCGTCCAGGCGGTAGACGCCGCGCCGCTTCTCCTCCGGGGTGAGGCCGTGGGAGGCGCTGATGGCCAGGGTGTTGGTCTCTTCGTCGAGCAGGGTGATGGTGGCGCGCTTCATCTCCAGGGTTTCGGAGAGGATGCGCAGTATGTCGCTCAGGGTCTGGTCCAGGTCCAGGGCCTGACCGATGATCTGCGATATTTCGTAAAGAACTTTCAGTTCCAGCTGGCTGACGCTGTTCATTGCAATTCCAAGCGAATATGGAGTCGGCGGCCGCCCCGCGCGGCCATGCCCGTTTCCCCGTACTAACTACAAAAATGTATACTTGCAATCCCCCAAATGCGTCATAGTCACCCCAGCCTCAAGACCAGGCAAATTAACAAGTGAGTCCGACAACTTACGCAGGCGGACTCCTGATTATTTTTTTACGAAAACGTTAATCAGGCACTGCGTTTGAATCCGCCGTCGTCATGGAAGGCCAGAAAGCCCGCCAGGCCCTCCTTGCCCAGGTAGCGCTCCAGTTGCTTGCGCTCGGTGTGGAGCAGGTCCACCACGATGAGCCCGTCCAGGGCGTCGCTGAAGCCGGGGTCCACGTTGAAGGCCAGGATCTTGCCGCCCAGCTTGAGGTACTGGCGCATGAGCACCGGGATGCCCTTGCTGTCGCGCTCGGCCGCGCTGACCAGCTCGGAGAGGCGCTCCACGTCGTCCACCAGGGTTTTGGCGGCGCGCTTCAGCCAGCCCGGCGCCCTGAGCGGCTTGCGGGGCTTCACGAAGCGGGAGAGGTCCGGCTTCTCCCCGCAGGAGTCGAAATACCCGGCGATGAGCTGGCGGGAGGCAGTCTGGTACTCGTTGGTGATGCTTACCGGGCCGAACAGGCGACGGTAGCGGGGCTCCCGGGCCACAACCGTGCCGATGCCCTTCCAGAGCAGCAGCAGGGCGTTGTAGCTCTTCTGGTATTCGGCCCTAACGAAGGAGCGGCCCATCTCCAAAGCGGGGCCGAGCTCGTGCAGGAAGCGCGGCTTGAGCCGGAAGAGCGTGCCCACGTAGAGCCCTGCTGGTCCGCGCTCCGCCAGGATCTCGTCCGTGCGGCCCAGGCGGTACGCGCCCACCACCTCGCGCTCCTTGGCGTTCCAGATGAACACGTGGGAATAGAACGTGTCGAAGGAGTCCAGGTCGCAGGAGGAGCCGGTGCCCTCGCCCACCTTGCGGAAGGTGGCCTCGCGCAGCCGCCCGATCTCCCTGAGCACCAGGGGGATGTCCTTGGCGCGGGCCTCGTAGACCCTGAAGGCGCCGCTCTCCAAAAGCAGGGCCGCCTCGGGCAGGCGGGCCACCTCGGCCTCCATGAGCGAGGGGTCCAGCGGAGCGATGAGGGCTTCCTGGCGGTTGATGGAGCGCACGGGGAAGCTCCTGAAGGGGCTCTTGCGGGCCTTGCCGCCGCCGAGCATCTCGGTGTGCAGGCGCAGGTAGTCGGCGGCCTGCTTGTCCGAGAGCTCCTCCAGGCGCGCGGACGCTATGGGCTGGCCCACGCGCACCTCCACGGTGGTGCGGGCCTTGTTCACGAATTCGCGGGGCAGCAGCATGGTGCGCAGCCTGGGGTGCACCAGCCCGGCCAGGTGGAACATGGCTCCGTTGGCCCCGGCGAAGTGCACCGGCACCACCGTGGCCCCGCAGGCCTTGATGATCCTGGCGATGGAGGGGCTCCAGCTGGGTTCGGCCACCCTGCCCTCGCGCACGTTGAAGTGGGCCACTTCACCCGCGGGGAACACGCCCAGGGCCGCGCCGTCGCGCAGCCAGGCGATGCTCTCGCGCAGGGGGGCGATATTGCGCCCCAGGGCGCGCCCCGTGCCGAAGGGGTCCACCAGGATGAACAGCTCCCGCAGCTCCTGGATGCGGCCCAGCAGGTGGTTGGCCATGATCTTGGCGTCGGGGCGCACGCGGTGAAGCATCTCGGCCAGGAAGATGCCCTCCAGGCCCCCGAAGGGATGGTTGGCCACCACCACCACGGGGCCGGTGGCGGGGATGCGCGCCAGGTCCTCGCTTGAAACGTTGCACTTGAAGCCGAAGGCGTCCACCAGGCCGTGCAAGAAGTCCATGCCGGTGGCCTGGTCGGGTATGCGGCTGTAGCTGCGGGAGAGCTGGTCGAGGCCCAGGGCCTTGGCGATGGGTTTGCCCGCCAGGCGCAGCACGGTGCGCGCGAGGGGATGGCGGACGTTGTTTTCGAGACGGAAGATGTCGCGGCGGGTCTGGTCGGATCGTGGATGCATGGCTGCCTCCGGTAGGTGAAGTACCGATAGGCAGTGCTAGCGCGGGTCTGTTTCGGGGGTGTGGTGCTTGTGTGACCGTTCGCGCCCTTCAGGTTGCGAACATGTTTCAGGGGGAAAGGGCGGCTCAACCGCCGAAGCGTTCGATCTTCTGCTTGTAGGCCCGCACGCCCTCGGCGAGGCCCTGGGCCAGGCCGTCGAGGTACTTCTCGTTGCGCAGGTGGGCGGCCTCGGCCGGGTTGGTGATGTAGCCCACCTCCACCAGAATGGCGGGCATCTTGGCCCCCAGCAGCACGTAGAACGGGGCCTCGTGCACTCCCCTGTCCCGGGCGGAGCCGCCCCGCTTGGCCTGGTTCAGGGCCGAGGCGTGCGCCGCGCGGGCGAAATCGCGCGATTCGGTCAGCTTGGAGGCGTGCATGAGCTCGTCCAGGATCTTCTGCATGTCCGAGATGCGCCTGGGGTCCACGGAGTTCTCCCGAGCGGCCACCCGCACCTCGTCGGGCGTGGAGGCCAGGTTCAGCGAGTAGGTCTCAAGCCCTGAGGAGCCGGGATCGCCGTGCGCGTTGCAGTGCACGGAGACGAACAGGTCGGCCTTGCGGGCGTTGGCCATGGCGGTGCGCCCCTCCAGGGAGACGAACTTGTCCTGCGTGCGGGTGTAGAGCACCTCGAAGCCCATTTTCTCGAGCTTCTCGCCCAGCAGCCTGGCGATGCGCAGGTTCACGTCCTTCTCCACCAGGCCGCCCGCGCCGTGGGCGCCGGGGTCCTTGCCGCCGTGGCCGGCGTCCACCATGACGCGGCGCACCGTGAGCCCCAGCTGCTCCACCAGCTGGCGGGCCATCTTCTTGCGCCCCGGCGTGGCCAACAGGGGCGCGGTCTCGGCGGGTGCGGCCTCCTGAGCGGCTGCTTCGGGCGCTGCCTGCGTTTTGCCCTTGCCCTTCGGCTGCGCCTGGGGTTCGGCGGATTTGCCCGATGCGGCCTTGTCCTTGTCGGCCTTGTCTTCGGCGGCGCGGGCCTTGGCGGACTGACCCTGCACGTCCACGATGATGCGGTAGGGGTTCTCCAGCACGAAGACCTGCTGGTTCTTGAGGTTCTCCACCTCAACCACCAGCCGGGTCACGCCGGGCTTGTAGGGGGCCAGGCGCACCTTGCGGGCCACGTCGCCCCGCACGTCGAAGCGGCCGGGCACGCCGGGCTTGATGCGGGTGTCGTCCAGGTCGACGTAGAGGCGGCGCAGCCCGTCCTTGGAGGCCTCGGGCGGCAGGAGCTGCCAGTGGTGCTGCACTTCGCCCGCGAGCACCACCGCGATGCGCGAATAGTCCTTGCCGGACCAGATCTGCACGTCCGTGACGGGGGTGAGCTTCGCGGGCTTGGCCTCTTTGCCGGCCTTGCCGACTTGGCCATCCTTTGGGGTCTTGGCGGATGTCGTGGAAGTGTCCGCCTTGGCGGACTTGGCGGATTTGGCCTGGCCGGACGCCTTGGCCGCATCCGGGGCGGAGGCGGCCAAGGCGGAACCGGAGCCGAGGCCCGCGCACAGGCACAGGCCCAGAGCGGCCAAGAAAAGCGCCAGCAGCAACGGGCGCGCGGCCAGAGCCGCAGGACGGATCACCCGCACCCCGCCGCCCCTACTCCACGGTGACGGACTTGGCCAGGTTGCGGGGCTGGTCCACGTCCTTGCCGAGATAGTCGGCCATCTCGTAGGCGAAGAGCTGCAGCGCGGGCAGCATCAGGAACGTGTTCATGGGCCCCCAGACGTTGGGCACCTCCCAGAGGTCGTCCACGCGCAGGTCCGTGCCGGCGCGGCTCAGGGCCACGATCTTGCCGCCGCGCGCCTGCACTTCCTCCAGGTTGGACTTCACCTTGGGGTAGAGCTCGTCCGCCGGAGCCAGGGCGAAGGTTGGGAACTTGGGGTCGATGAGGGCGATGGGGCCGTGCTTCATCTCGCCGGACGCATAGCCCTCGGCGTGGATGTAGCTGATCTCCTTCAGCTTGAGCGCGCCCTCCAGGGCCAGCGGGAAGGAGGTGCCGCGCCCCAGGTACAGGAAGCTGCGGGCCTCGGAGTAGGCTCTGGCCAGCTCGGCCGCGCGGGAGCGCATGCGCGGCAGCTCGGCCTCCAGCACGTCGGGCAGGGCGGTCATGGTGCGCAGGCAGTTGACGCGCACGTCCTCGGGCAGCACGCCCTTCTGTTGGCCCCAGTGCATGGCCAGCAGGGTCAAAAGCGTCAACTGGGAACACATGGCCTTGGTGGAGGCCACGGATATCTCCGGCCCGGCCTGGGTGTAGATTACCCGGTCGGCCTCCCGCGAGACGGTGGAGCCCACCACGTTGCACAGGCCCACCACGGTGGCCCCGCGCTCCTTGGCCAGGCGCATGGTGGCCAGGGTGTCGGCCGTTTCGCCCGACTGGGAGATGGCCAGCACCGTGTCGCCGGGGCCCAGGATGGGGTCGCGGTAGCGGAACTCGGAGGCGATCTCCACCCGGGTGGGCACCTTGGCCCAGGTCTCCAGCAGGTACATGCCCCACAGGCCCGCGTGGTAGCTGGTGCCGCAGGCCACGATGGTCAACCGCTCGGGCACGGGCATGCCCTCCAGGTCGGGCAACAGCGCGCGGCAGGCCGAGTGGTCGGCGCGCCCGGCCATGCAGTCCGCGATGACGCGGGGCTGCTCGAAGATCTCCTTGAGCATGAAATGCTTGTATCCGCCCTTCTGGGCGGCCTGCACGTCCCAGGCGATGTGCTGGGGCGTCTTCTCGATGGGGGCCAGGGTGGCGGCGTCCATCACCTTCCAGGAGTTGGCGTCGATGCGCACCATCTCGCCGTCCTCCAGGAAGACCACCTCGCGGGTGTAGGGCAGGAAGGCCGGGATGTCCGAGGCCACGAAGTTCTCGCCCACGCCCACGCCCATGACCAGCGGGGAGGACTTGCGCGCCGCGTAGAGCACGCCCGGGTTCTCCTGGCTGACCACACATATCGCGTAGGACCCGTCCACGCGGCCCAGCGCGTAGGACACGGCCTTCTCGAAGTCGCCGTGCTCGGCCAGGTGCAGGCCAACCAGGTGCGCCAGGACCTCGGTATCCGTCTCGGAGGCGAAGACGACGCCCTTGGCCTTGAGCTCCTCGCGCAGATCCTGGTAGTTCTCGATGATGCCGTTGTGCACCAGGGCCACGCGGCCGGACTGGTCGCGGTGCGGGTGGGCGTTGCGCTCCACGGGCAGCCCGTGGGTGGCCCAGCGGGTGTGGCCCATGCCCGAGGTGGCCGTGTGCGTGGGCATGGTGGCCAGCTTGTTCTCCAGGTTGCAGAGCTTGCCCTCGGCGCGCACCACCGTGAGCTCGCCGTGCTGGACGTAGGCCACTCCGGCGGAGTCGTAGCCGCGGTATTCGAGACGCTTGAGACCCTCTATGATCACGGGGACCGCGGGGCGGTGCCCGCTATAACCGATGATGCCGCACATGGATGATCCTTCTGTGGTGGGGTGGAAAAACTACCCGCCAGTTCCAGTATTCGACGGAACTGTCAAGAGCGGGCGAACCCGGCCCAGTCCTTGAGCAGGGCGCGCAGGGCGCGGCCCCGGTGGCTGCGGGCGTTCTTCTGCTCCGCGCTCATCTCGGCGGCGCTGAGGCCCAGCTCCGCGTCGATGAACAGCGGGTCGTAGCCGAAGCCGCCGGAGCCTTTGGGCGCGAAGCCCACGCGGCCCTCCCAGGCGCCGAGCGTGGTGAGCTCGCGCCCGTCCGGGCGGCTGGCCACGATGGCGGAGATGAAGCGGCAGGCCCTTTGGCCCTCGGGCACGTCCGCCAGGGCGGCCAGCAGCTTCTCGTTGTTGGAGGCGTCCGTGGCGCCCTCGCCGGAGTAGCGCGCCGAGCGCACCCCGGGCTCGCCTCCCAGGGCGTCCACCACCAGGCCCGAGTCGTCCGCCAGGGCGATGAGCCCGGTGGCTTGGCTCACGGCCTGGGCCTTGATGCGGGCGTTGGCTTCGAAAGTATCGCCCGTTTCCTCGATCTCGCCGATCTGGGGGAAGCGGTCCAGGCCCAGAACCTCGACATCCATTCCGGCCATCATGGCCTGCAGCTCGCGCACCTTGCCCTGGTTGCGCGTGGCCAGCACCACCTGCGTCATGCGTTCCCTCCCCCGTTTTCCGAGCCTCCGCGCCAGATGCCGTCATGGCGCGGGGCGGCGTAGGATTCCAGATTCTCTTCCACCGCGGCGTCCACCGGCGGCATCACCAGGCGCACCACCGTGCCCCGGCCCACCTCGCTCTCCAGCTCCACCGCGCCGCCCAGCTCGTCGAGTATCTTGCGGGTCATGGCCAGGCCCAGGCCGGAGCCCTTGTCCTTGGTGGAGAAGAAGGGGTTGAACACCTGGTCCAGATGCTCGGGCAGGATGCCCTTGCCCGTGTCCGCCAGTTCCATGACCACCTGCCCCCGGCGCAGGTAGCAGCGCAGGGTGAGCTCCCCGCCCTCGGGCATGGCCTCCATGGAGTTCTTGACCATGTTGATGAGGCACTGCTTGATGAGGTCCGGGTCGCCCTTGACCAGGGGCAGGCCGGAGTCCACCTCCACGCGCACGGCGATGTCCTGCTTCTGGCAGCCCAGGGCCATGAGACCCATGGTCTGCTCGGCCGTGGCCGCCACGTCGATCTGCCCGTCAGCGCCCTGGGTGGGCCGGGCGAAATTCAAGAGGCTTTTGAGGATCTTGTCCAGCCGGTTGGACTCCTCCAGGATGATGGAGACCTTGCCCCGGGCGCGCTCGTCCAGGTTGCCGGAGCGCAGCAACGAGTTGGCGAACCCCGCGATGGCGAAGAGTGGATTCCTGATCTCATGGGCCACGTAGGTGGAGAGCTCGCCCACGGCGGCCAGCTTCTCGGACTGCTGCAGGCGGCGCTCCATGTAGGTGCGCTGGGTGATGTCGCGGCGCAGCAGCACCACGTGGGAGAGCTTCCCCCCGCTGTCCATGACCGGGTAGGTGTAGACGCGGAAGGTGTGCATGCGGCCCTCGGCGTCCACCACGGTCTGCACCTGCTCGCTCTTGCCGCCGGTGCGCACGCTCTCCCACAGGGCGGGGTCCTCCTTGGCCTCGCATACGCCCTGGAAGCCGCTCAGGGCCTCGCGGCAGGCCTTGCCCAGGAAGTTCCGCCGGTCGCCGCCCAGGCGTTCCAGCACGGCGCGGTTGACCTCCACCACGCAGCCGCCCGCGTCCAGCACCACGATGTCGTCGGGTATCTGGTCGATGACCGAGGTCAGCAGGCTGGGTTCGCTGAGCAGGGCTTCGGCGCACACGTCCGCTACCGGGCGGATGGGGTCGTCGGTCATGTCCGGCCTCCGTCTTTGTCGGGGCTGAAGGGCGGGGACGCCTCGCTCCCGCTGGCCATCTTAACGTTCACGTCCCGTTGCGGGAAGGGTATCTCCACCCCGTTCTCCCGGAAGGCGCGGTCCACGGCGAGGTGGATGTCCGAGCTGGTCCTGGCGGCGTTGTCCAGGTCGTTGACCCAGAAGCCCAGCCGGAAGTTGAGCGATGAATCCGCGAAGGCGATGAAGTAGACTATGGGCTTGGGCTCCGCCAGCACGTTGGGGTGGGAGCTCGCGGCCTCCAGCAGCAGCCGCTGCACCAGGGCCGTGTCCGAGCCGTAGGCCACGCCCACTTCCAGCAGGCGGCGCACGCGGCGGTCCTTGTGGGACCAGTTGATGATCTTCTGGGCGATCAGGTCGGAGTTGGGCACGAACAGCGTGGCGTTGTCGAGGGTCTGCACCACGGTGTTGCGGATGTTCACCCGCTGCACCTTGCCCCAGGTTTCGCCGATCTGGAGCATGTCGCCCGCCTGGACGCTACGCCCGAAGAGCAGGATCAGGCCGGAGATGAAATTGTTGATGATGTTCTGCAGGCCGAAGCCGATACCCACGGAGAGGCCGCCCGCGACCACCGCCAGGCTGGTGAAGTTGGCCCCGGCCAGGCGCAGGGCGATGAGCACGTACAGGCCCCAGACCACATAGGTTGAGATGGTCTCCAGCAGGTTCAGCACCCCGCGCTCCAGGTCCGGCCGGCGCACGGGCAGCTCCGCGATGAGCCTGTCCGCCACGCGGGTGGCCGCGCGGGCCAGGTAGAACCCGATGAAGATCACGGCCAGTCGCCAGAGGTCCAGGCTGAAGCCTTCGCCCCCCACGTCGGAGCTCACCGCGGAGAGGAACACGCTGCTGCCGCCCATGGCCAGGGACAGCCAGAACAGGAAACAGCCCGCCATGGCGATGACCGTCAGCGGCAGGGCCAGCCCACCCGCCAAGGACCGGAGCACCTCGCCCGTGAAGTCCGCCGAGGGGCGGGCCGCCAGCCTGCCCACCAGCCCGTAGAGCGCCAGACCGGCCTGCAGCAGCACCAGTGCCATGAACCAGCCTTCGGCCGCCAGCATGGTCAGGTTCACCCAGCCGAAGAGCGCGGGCAGGCACAGCAGCGGGTAAAGCCAGCCGCCGGCCCCGGCCAGGCGCGACACCGCGTCGGCCCCGCGCCTGGGCGCGCCCCTGCGCACCAGCCACCCGGCCGCGAACAGGGCCAGCACCCAGGCCCCGCCCCGGAAGGCGTCCGGCAGCCAGGGCATCTGCAGCAGCACGGCCAGGGTGAACATTCCCCAGGCCAGGCCCACGGGATTCTTCGGCCTGCGGGCCTTGGCGGGCTTGGCCTCGGCGACCGGCTGTGCTTCGGCGGAGGCTTCGGGCGCGGTTTCCACCGGAGCGTCGGCCCCGGCCGGAGGCGTCACGCCCTCGCAGGCCGCGTCGGGCTGCTCGGCGAACGCTTCCGCCTCGTCCTGGTCCGCATAACCGCCCTGCTCCGCTTGCGCGTCTGCCACCAGTTCCGTTTCGGGCTTGGCGGCGGGGCCGGCAAGGCCGCCGCAGCGCAGCAGATGCAGGAACCAGGCGAGCCCCAGCACGCCCCGGGAGATCAGCACCTCGGCCAGGGCCCCGGTCTCGGCGCGCACCAGCACGTAGCCCGCGCCCGCCGTGGCCCAGAGCACGCCCACGCCCGCGCCGATCCAGGCCAGGGAGCCCAGCGGCCTGCCCGCCCTGAACCCGCCGAAGCGCTTCTCCAGCCGCTTGAGCACCACCGCCGCGCCGCCCACGAGCACCAGCATCAGGCCCAGGAGCCGGGTGAGCAGGTCCTTGGTGCGGCCGTCGCCCGCGTCGAAGAGGTTGGCGAAGGTGGCCACGTAGCGCGGCAGGTTGCCCATGTGCTGGATGGCCTCCTGCCAGGCCCCCAGGGAGAGCAGGCTCTTGCCGGAGGCGAAGTAGTAGTCCTTCCAGGCCCTGGGGATGCGCTCCTTGACGGTCTGGACTGAGCGCCCGATGCCCGCGGTGAGGTCGCGCGTGGGGTTGAGCCCCTGGTCCAGCACGGTCTTCACGCGGCCCAGCTTGTTCTTGAGCTTGCGCAGGTCGCCCAGGAAGTCGCCAAGGGACTTGTTGAGCTCAGGCGACGGCCCCTCGGCGGCCTGCTGAGAGAACTCGGCGTCCAACTCCCCCAGGCGCTCCTGGAAGCGCTTGAGGTCGGAGTCGGCCTTCTGGAAGGGCTGGGTCACGGCCTCGACGCGGGCCTGGAGGATGTCCAGCCCGGCCAGCACGGCGCGCAGCTCCATGGGGTTGCCGCCGGACACGCGCCCGAGCACCATGAGCTCGTCGAGCTTCTTGCGCAGGGAGGCCAGGTCCTGCCGGGTCTGCTTGACCATGCCCGGCAGCGTCTGGGAGACGCCGTCCACGTATTCGATCTGGTATTGCAGCTCCTCGTAGTTTCGCTGGAGCATGAGCTTCCAGTTCTCTGCCTCCTCGGCATGGGCGGAGCTGGTGCTGCAAAGCTGCGCCGCGGCGAGCAGCGCGAACAGGGCGGTTATCAGGAGGCGTCGACGGAAGAAAGTCATGGACATGTAGGAATCTCCAAAGCCGGGCGCGGGGCTTTTTTCCCTGCGCCTCTCATTCTTATTTAGCGGGTTCCGGGCGCGATATCAACGTGGGCCGCCCGCGCCGGCCCCCTCATGCCTCGCGCCTCGCTTTTTGGCCCGCTCGCTGCTAGAAGCCCCGCATGGCCGACACAATCCCCGTATACACGATTTCCCTTGGCTGCCCCAAGAATCTGGTGGACACCGAATTCCTGCTGGGGGGCCTGCCCGGGCGCGCCCGCCCGGTGGACAGCCCCGAGGACGCAGCCCTGGTGCTGGTGAACACCTGCGGCTTCATTCGCCCCGCCGTGGAGGAGTCCGTCTCCGAAATCCTCGACGCGGCCGAGGCCATCGCAAACCTCACGCCCAAGCCCCTGCTGGCCGTGGCGGGCTGCCTGGTGAGCCGCTACGGCGCGGAGCTGGCCCAGTCCATGCCCGAGGTGGACCTCTGGCTCACCACCCACGAGCTGCCGGACTGGCCCGCCAAGATCGCCCTGGCCATGGGCCGGGCCGCCGCCGGGAAGCCCGCGCGCATGCACTCCAGCCCGCCCGGGTACGCCTACCTCAAGGTCAGCGAGGGCTGCCGCCACAAGTGCCGCTTCTGCACCATCCCCTCCATCCGGGGCACGCTCAAGAGCACGCCCGTGGCCGAACTTACGCGCGAGGCCGAAAACATCCTCTCCACCGGCCGCAAGGAGCTCATCCTGGTGGCCCAGGACCTCACCGCCTTCGGGCACGACCTTGACCCCAAGCAGGACCTTCGCGCCCTGCTGGAAGCCCTGCTGCCCCTCTCCGGCCTGGAGCGGCTACGCCTGCTCTACCTCTACCCCGCCGGGCTCACCCCCGAACTGCTGGACTTCCTCAAGGACGCCGGGCCGCCCTTCGTGCCCTACTTCGACATCCCGCTGCAGCACGCCCACCCTGACATCCTGCGCTCCATGGGCCGCCCCTTCGCCAAGGACCCCAGGCGCGTGATCGACCTGGTGCGCTCCCGCTTCCCCGAGGCGGCCATCCGCACCAGCCTGATCGTGGGCTATCCGGGCGAGACGCGCACGCATTTCAACTTCCTGCTCAATTTCGTGCGGGAGGTGCGCTTCCAGCACCTGGGCGTGTTCGCCTACCAGCGCGAGGAGGGCACGCCCGCGGCCGCCATGGCCGGACAGGTGGGCGCCAAGACCAGCCAGGGCCGCAAGGATGCGATCATGGCCGCGCAGGCCGAGATTTCGGAGGAGTGGCTCTCCGGGTTCGAGAACAAGAGTCTGGACGTGCTGGTGGACGCCCCCCACCCCGAGTGGCCGGGGCTGCACGTGGGGCGCACCTGGTTCCAGGCCCCGGAGATCGACGGCGTGACCTACGTATCAGGCCCGGGAGTCAAGCCCGGGGCCATGGTCAAGGCCCTGATCGAGGAAGCCAAGACCTACGATCTGGTGGCGTTGGCGTAAGGCCGGGAAGAGCCTCCGGCGGCCAGGGGCGCTCCCCCTGGACCCCGCGAGAGGGATTTCATCCCTCTCGACTCCCCTTTAGCTTCGCGTCCGGCAAGCTGGCCTTGCCCCGGATCGCCGCATTGGGCCATCGCCGTGAACCGTATTGTCTCCCCGGTGAGGCCGCGCAGGGCGGCGCATGACGATATTCTTCCAATTTATCGGCG
Source organism: Fundidesulfovibrio agrisoli (assembly GCF_022808715.1). Classification (GTDB taxonomy): domain Bacteria; phylum Desulfobacterota; class Desulfovibrionia; order Desulfovibrionales; family Desulfovibrionaceae; genus Fundidesulfovibrio; species Fundidesulfovibrio agrisoli. The sequence goes on along the minus strand of NZ_JAKZKX010000011.1, from coordinate 9,710 downwards.
TGCGCCGCCCTGCGCGGTCTCACCGGGGAGACTCCAACAACAAACCTGCCGCTGTGTACTTCTTTCGGGATCCCAAAGGGCGTAGCCCTCAAATCCAGCCTTCGGCGGCCAATCTCTCCACCAACTCCCCTGCGTGGGCGGCCAGGAAGTCCGGCCCTGTGCCGGCAAGGGTCCTGGCGTCGGTCTCACCGCTGGCGACCGCCGCCGCGAAGGCCCCTGCCCTACGCGCGGTGAGCACGTCCAGGGGGTGGTCCCCCACCATCAGGGACGCCTCCGGCCCCACACCGAGCCCGCCCAGCGCGGCCAGCAGGTGCGCCGGGTCCGGCTTCACGGCGTCAACGTCCTCACGGGTGAGCAGCACGGAGAGATACTCCCCGGCGTCCGGGAATACCGTCGCCACCGAGGCCCGCGTGTTGCGCGTGATGACCGCCGGGGCCACGCCCACCCGCCTGAGCCCCGCCAGGATGGGCCGTGTGAAACCGAACAGGCTGGTGCGCAGGGCGGCCTCGGCCTCCATCTCCTCGATGATGGCGTGGGCAGCCCGCCTGAAGCTTGCCGCGGGGCCTTCATCCATGCTCCCGGCCAATCGCTCGATCCACTCCAAGGCGGGCAAGGGGCCGGGTTCGGCCCTGCCGCAGGGGTAACCGGCCCCAAGCTCGCCGATGCGCCGCTTCATGAGCGCGAAATCGAGCGCGGGCCGGGCCAGCGTGCCGTCGAAATCGAACACCACCGCGCGCAGGCGCGTCACCTTCTCCATCGTTGCCTCCCGCAGCGCAACCGGGTATCAGGAGGCCCTCCTGGGGGCAAGATGACACACTACGACGTTCTCATCGCCGGGGCCGGTCCCGCCGGGACGGCCGCCGCCGCCGTGCTCGCCCGCGCTGGCGCTTCCGTGCTGGTGCTCGACCGCAAGGCCTTCCCGCGCGACAAGCTTTGCGCCGGGCTCTTCACCTGGAAGACCGTGCGCACCCTGGGCCGCGTGTTCGGCGCCACAGCGCAGGAACTGGTGGCGAAGGGCGTCATCAACCACGTCAGCCACGAATTCCGCATCCGCCACCGGGAGATGATCCTCTCCGGCGGAAAACTGGTCTACCCCTTCCACTTCGTGGACCGCCGCGTGTTCGACGCCTGGTGCCTGGAGCAGGCCGTTGCAGCCGGGGCCGAGGTTGTGCAGGGCGAGGGCGTGGAGTTTGTGGACCCGGCGCGCGGGCTTGTGCGCACCAGCGCCGGGCGGGAGCTGACCGCCGGGCACATCATCGGCGCGGACGGGGCTTTGAGCACCGTGCGCACCTTCTGCGGCATCGAGCCCGAGTTGTGGCGCGCCGAACAAGGCATGGGCCTGGAGATCTACCTGGAGCGGGGCTGGATCGCGAATCAGCCCGGCCTGCACGAGGACATCCTGGCCGACTTCCCCACCATCTACTCCGGCTTCGTGCACGCCGGGTACGGCTGGGTCTTCCCCCACTCCGACCGTGTGATCCTGGGCATCGGCGGCCTGTACCGCGCCAACCGCGCGGGCGAGTTCCGCCACGCCCTGGCCGACTTCCTGGACTTCCTGGGCATCCCCGAAGGACATGGCCTGCCCGTGAAAGGCCACCCCCTGCCCTACGGCAACTGGCTGGAGAAGCCCTATTCAGGGCGCGTGCTCCTGGCCGGGGACGCTGGCGGCATGGTGGAGCCCTTCTTCGGCGAGGGCATCCACTACGCCCTGCACACCGGTGAGCTGGCGGCCAAGGCCGCGCTGGCTGCGCAAGGCAACGGCGCAGCGGCTGGCGAGCACTACGTGCGGGCGCTCAAGCGTACCGTGTTCACGGAGCTGGCCTGGTCGAAGCATCTGCGGCGGCTGCTCTACTTCTTCGTGCGCAACGGAGCGCTGCTGCCCGTGCGCGGCTTCCTGGGCGGGGGCGGAAACAAGCTGCAGGAGATGGTGCACGGCATGCGCTCGTTCAAGCTGCTGCGCGACATCCGCGACCAGCACCCCGAGCGCTAAACACTCCGCCAAGTGGAAACCGGTCAGCCTCCGCGTCTTTAGGAGGAGTCTGACCGATACACGCCCGCGCCTAAGCGGCGCTTACCCGGCATATCTCACCAAAACAAAGAGCCGTGGCCCCAGGGCCACGGCTCTTTTGTTTTCCGGCGCGAAGGTTAGCGGATAAATGCCTTGAACAGCACGGAGGAGGCCACCATGTTGGCAGCGGCGGAACAGGCGTCCAGGATGTCCGCGTCGCTGAAGCCCAGGCTGCGAAGAGCCTTCACCTCCTTTTCGGTGACCGAGGCGGGCTCGTCCACAACCTTGTGGACGAAGTGCAGCAGCTGCTCCTCCTCCTTGTCCAGCCCGGCGGCCGTGGGGTCGCACTCCAGCCTGCGGATGCGCTCGTCCTCCAGGCCCATGCGGCTGAGAATGCCCCTGTTGAACACCTCGCAGGCCGCATGCCCCACCTTGGCCGCCACGCTGTAGCGCAAGGCGGTGAAAAACTCGGGCGACAGGCGCTTGTGGTTGCGGAAATAGTCTATCACCTGCAGGTGCCGCTCCATGAGGCCCGGGCTGGCGCTCATGAGCTGGAGGGTCTTGGGTACGCCGATCTCCGGCGGGAACTTGGCGTACAGGTCGGCGATCAAGCCTTTGGCGGCTTCCGGGGCAACGGTTTCGAGCAGGAACATGGGATACCTCCTAGTATTAGACCGGTCGGTTAGTTGGTTCTCCAAAAACAAACGCTACACGAGCAGCCTGTCGAAAACAACGGACATGAAGCGATCCAAGGCCTCGGGGCCTGCGTCCGCCTTCATGCGCAGCAGCGCCCCTTCCCAGGCGTCCACGATGAAGGCAGCGGCCGTGGCCGGGTCCATGCCCTGGGGCAGGAGCCCGGACTGGGCGGCCTCCTCCAGCAGGGAGCGCACCATGGCGGTGAGACCGTCCAGGGCCTGGCGCAGCCGCTCACGGAGGGGGCCGGAGAGAGCGCTCATCTCCTGCGCGAGCCCGCCGATGGGGCACCCCAGGGCGTAGCCCGCCTCCTCCCGCGATTGAATCCGCGCCAGGAACAGCCTCCGCAACCGCTCCAGCGGCGGTGTCGAAGCGTCGGCGAGCACCGGCTCCCACCCCGAGCGCACGATCTCGCAATAATGCTCCACAAGGGCCAGGCCCAGGGCCTCCTTGGAGGGGAAATAGAAGTAGAAGGAGCCCTTGGGCACCTTGGCCGCTTCCACGATCTCCTTGATCCCGGTGGCGGTGTAGCCCTGCATGTGGATCAGCCGCGCGGCGGCTTCGATGATTTCCTGGCGGGTGTCGCGCTTCATGTTGAATTAAATAGACCGGTCGTCTAGTCGCGTAAACAATTTTCCTCTTAAAAACCGAAGCGGGCTCCGGCTTGCGCCGGAGCCCGCTTGATTACGCAATCCTCGGGGATGAAACAGCGTTACCCGTTGAGCGCCTCATAGACCTTGCCGACCATCTTCTCGGAGGGGGTCAGGGTCTTGCCGCCCGGGGTCCACTTGGCGGGGCAGGCCTCGGCCGGGTGGTCGATTAGGTAGAGGTTGGCCTCGATCTTGCGCTGGAGTTCGTCGGCGTTGCGCCCGACGTTGTAGAAGTTCACCTCGGAGGAGACCAGCACCCCGTCCGGGTTGATGATGAAGGTGCCGCGCAAGGCCAGCCCGGTATCCGGGTCATAGACGCCGAAGTAGCGGGAGAGCTTGCCCGTGGGGTCGGCCACCATCTTGTAGCGGACGCCTTCCAACAGGCGCTCGCTGCCCTTCCAGGCCATGTGGGTGAACTTGGTGTCCGTGGAGACGGAGAGCACCTCGACGCCAGCCTCTTTGAGCCCAGGGTGTTTCACGGCCAGGTCGGCCAGTTCCGTGGGGCAGACGAAGGTGAAGTCCGCCGGGTAGAAGAACAGCACGGTCCATTTCTTCTCCGTCCGGAGCTTCTCCAGGCTGATTTCGCCGAAGAAGCCCTCTTCCGGGTCGAATACATCGGCGGTGAAATCGGTCACCGGCTTGCCCACGTGGGCGTGTTCGCAGCCGCCATGGCTATGTTCGTGGGAGTGGGTGGTGGTTTCGCAGCTCATGGGAGCCTCCTGTGTATGTTTATCTTAATAAGAATAGTTCTTACTGGCTTCGATCATACACATTTCCCCAGAAATTACATCCCCCGAAAGCCGATTATTTCATCACGGCGTGATTTTCCTTGATCCAGGCGGTCAATCCTCGGGTTTGAGGCTGGAACCAGGGGAAATACCCAACTCGCCCAGGTAAATCGCAAGAAAAAGGCCCCGCCGGAGGGAACCGGGGGGCCTTATGAACCAATCGCCTGCGGATTTGCCTGTGCCTAGCGCCAGGCCCGCTTCTTGCCGGAGTAGCTGAAGATCTCGCGCATGGATTCCTGCTTCACCTCTTCCTGGGTGGAAGCCAGGGCCGCCTGGGCGGTGTTGCCGTAGGTGCGGTGCATCTCCAGCTGGTAGGTGATGTGGCCCACGTAGGGGGTGTCGTCATAGTCGACGCGCTTGACCTCGGTCTGCATGGTGTTGATGAGGATCACACCATAGCTGGCCACGTAGCGCCCGTCCTCCTGCTTCACTTCCTTGCGGTCCTTGTTGGACTGGGAAAGCGCGGTGGACTTCTGCAGCCACTTGGTGGCGTAGTCGTGGAACTCCGCCTTGATCTTCTCGAATGTCGCCTCGTCGTCCACCTTGCCGGACTTCTTCTTGCCCTTCTCCGGGGCCGTGGCGGACTCGATGCCGTACGGATCGGACTTGGAGCCCTTGCCCTTGCCCACCTTGGGTTCGGCGGGTTCCTTGACCGTTGGCTCCTTGGCCGCGGACAGGGGGGTGGGCGCCGCCGGGGAGGCGGTCTTGCCGGGGATGGTCAGCACCATCCCGGCCTTCACTTCCTTCGCGCTCTTGAGGTTGTTGCCCGCGAGCACGATGGAGGCGGGAACGCCGTACTTCTTGGCGATGGCGGCCACGGTGTCGCCCTTCTTGACCGTGTGGGTCAGCGGCGGGGGCGGCGGCGGAGGCGGCGGCGGGGGCGCGGGTTCGGGCTTGACCTCCACCACGGGGGCTGGCTGGGGTTTCTCCCCAAACATCGAGCAGCCGGACAACGCCAGGCAGAATGCCAGGGCAGGGACGATAATCTTGTTCATGACGCTCCCTCCAAAAAAAAAAGAACCAGGCGGAACCTAACGGCTCCGCCTGGTTTTGTCACGAGGCTAGATGGAGGTTAGTTCGACTTGAACTTGATCTCCACGCGGCGGTTCATCTTGCGGCCTTCGGCGGTCTTGTTGTCGTAGCGGGGGTTGGCCTTGCCGAAGCCGACGGCGGTGATGCGGCCAGCGTCCACGCCCTTCTTCACGAAGTAGGCCTTCACGGAGTTGGCGCGGCGCAGGGACAGAGCCATGTTGTACTTCTCGGTGCCCACGGAGTCGGTGTGGCCTTCGAGGATCACGGCCAGGTTGGGCTTGGACTTGATGATGGCGACGCCTTCGTCAAGAACGGGGATGAATTCCTTCTTGATGTTGTACTTGTCGAAGTCGAAGTAGATGGAGCGGAAGATCACCACTTCGTCGTCGATGAAGTCGTACAGGGCGCACTTCAGGAAGTTCTCGCGAGCGGTCTGGTTGCGCAGCACCTCTTCGCCCAGGGCGAAGCAGGAGCACTTGGACAGAGCGGCGATTTCCTTCAGGACCTGCTCGCCGTGCTTGTTGTCGGCGAAGCTGATGACGCTGAAGCAGATCTTGTCGCCGTACTTGGCCTGCATCTGCTTGGCCACGCCCACGGGATCGACGCCCAGGTTGGAGTCGCCGTCGGACAGGATGATGACGGCGGTCTTGCCAGACAGGCCGCCGATGACCTTGTCGAGGTCATTCAGGCCGACGCCCATGGGGGTCATGCGGCCATAGGCCTCATAGTTGGTGGACAGGGGAGCGATGGCCTTGTCCATGGCGGCCTTGTCGTAAGGAGCCATGCCCGCATACTGCTTGTAGGGGGCGAAGGTGTACAGGCCGGCCTTGTAGGGCAGGGCGGGGATGAGCTTGTTGAGCTCGACCACGGTGGACTTGGCCATCATGATCTTGGAGACGCCGCCGAACTGAACATAGCGCTGTCCCTTGTAGGAAAACGCCATGGAGCTCGAGTGGTCCACGAACAGGATGAAGTTGTCGACCTTGGGAACCATCTTCTTGGCAGCGGCCGGAAGAGCCGTGCCGACCAGGGCCATGATCAGCATGGCCACGATGATGCGCATTTTCTTCATGCCTAAGTCCTCCTTCCAAATCAAAGTGAATTGTCTCAAAAACTGAGCCACCCTCAGAGCCGTTAACACGCGCCGCCCTTCGACCCCGGGGCCCGCCTGGGGGTTCCGGACGCGCCCGGACGGCAGAGGCGGCGCGTTTCCTCGCGATAACCATACAGAAAAACTCACCTGCGGGGCAAGTGGTTTTCCCTGTCGGCTCCCTTTCTAGAGCATTCATTAAAATTTGGCAAGAATTTGACTTCGAAGCTTCGTGCTTTTATCCGCCTTGGCCGCACGCGGCTCGCAACCCAAGGAACCGCAACGCTATCCAGCGGTTGCGGCATTTCTTCGCGGCGCATTCGCAGGCCTTTGCCTCTGCGGCCCCGCTGCGTTATCTTATCCGAACTTCATAAAAGGGAGCGACAATGCCCGAAACATACGGTTTCACGCTGGTCACCGAACAGCGCATCGATGAATACGACATGCAGGCCAGGCTCTACCGGCACGAGCCCACCGGGGCGGAGCTGCTTTCCCTCTCCTGCGCGGACGACAACAAGGTCTTCGGCGTCAGCTTCCGCACGCCGCCCGCCGATTCCACCGGCGTGCCCCACATCCTGGAGCACTCCGTACTCTGCGGCTCCCGGCGCTACCCCGTGAAGGAGCCCTTCGTGGAGCTCCTCAAGAGCTCGCTGCAGACCTTCCTCAACGCCTTCACCTACCCCGACAAGACCTGCTACCCCGTGGCCAGCGCCAACCTGGCCGACTTCTACAACCTGGTGGACGTCTACCTGGACGCGGTTTTCCACCCGCGCATCCCCGAGGAGATCTTCGGCCAGGAGGGCTGGCACCTCCACCCCGAGGACGGCGGCCTCGTGTTCAAGGGCGTGGTCTACAACGAGATGAAGGGCGTCTACTCCTCCCCCGAAAGCCTGCTGGGCGAACTCTCCCAGCGCAGCGTATTCCCGGATCAAGCATACGGGGTGGACTCCGGCGGCGACCCGGCCCACATCCCCGACCTGACCTACGCCCAGTTCAAGGATTTCCACAGCCGTTACTACCACCCCTCCAACGCGCGCTTCTTCTTCTATGGCGACGACGACCCGCAGCGCCGCCTGGAGATCCTGGACGCATACCTGCGCGACTACACCCGCATCCAGGTGGATTCCGCCATCGCGCTGCAACCCCGCTTCAGCGAGCCGCGCCGCCTGGAGGCCACCTACGCCTGCGCCGCCCCCCGCGAGGACTCGCCTCCCCCCAAAGCCTACTTCACGGTGAACTGGCTGCTGCCCGAGGTGCGCGACATGGAGCTGGGCCTGGCCCTGGCCGTGCTGGAGCACACGCTCATCGGCCTGCCCGGCTCGCCCCTGCGCCGGGCGCTCATCTCCTCCGGCCTGGGCGAGGACCTCTCCGGCGGCGGCCTCGAGGCAGAGCTGCGCCAGATGGTCTTCTCCATCGGCCTCAAGGGAGTCATGCCCGAGGACCTGCCCAAGGCCGAGGCCCTGGTGCTCGACACCCTGCGCTCCATCCAGGAGCGGGGCGTGGCCCCCGAGGACGTGGAGGCGGCCCTGAACACCATCGAGTTCCGGCTGCGCGAGAACAACACCGGCTCCTTCCCGCGCGGGCTCTCGCTCATGCTGCGCGCCCTGACCACCTGGCTGCACGGCGGCGACCCCCTGGCCCCCATCCGCTTCCAGGCCCCGCTGGAATCCCTCAAGGCCCGCATCGCCTCCGGCGAGAAGGTCATCGAGAAGCTGCTGGCCGAGCACCTCATCGAAAACACCCACCGCGCCCACGTGGCCCTGCTGCCCGACCCCGCCATGGCCCAGCGCCTGGTGGACGAGGAAAAACAGCGCGTGGAGGCGGCCCAAGCCGCGCTCACCCCCGAGGCCCGCGCCCACGCCCTGGATCTGGCCCGGCGCATCCAGCTCTTCCAGGACACCCCGGACTCCCCCGAGGCCCTGGCCACCATCCCCAACCTGCACCTGGCCGACCTGCCCGCCCGCAACCGGGCCATCCCGGCCGATTGGCGCGCCCCGGACCTCTTCTTCCACGACCTGCCCACCAACGGCGTGGTCTACCTGGAGCTGGCCTTCGACATGGCCGGAACGCCGCGCGAGCTGCTGCCCCTGGTCCCGCTGTTCGGGCGCGCCCTGGTGGAGTGCGGCACCGACCGCGAGGACTTCGCCCAGTTCCTGAACCGGGTAGCCCGCAAGACCGGCGGCATCGGGGCCTCCGTCTCCATGACCTCCGTGCGCGGGGCCGGGCCAGGCGTGGCGTCATCCCGCATGGTGCTGGGTGGCAAGGCCACCCCGGACCGCGCCCCCGAGTTCCTGGAGCTCATGCGCGACGCCCTGACCCGCGCCAACTTCGACAACGAGCCCCGCTTCAAGGAGATGCTCCTGGAGGCCAAGGCCCGTGCCGAACGCGGGCTGGTCACCTCCGGCCACGCCTACGCGGCGCGGCGGTTGCGCTCCCGCTTCGGCAGGGCCTCCCTGGCGGACGAGCTGCTCTCCGGCCTCACGGGCATCGAGAGCCTGCGCGCCTGGGCCGCCGACTTCGACACCCATTGGCCCAAGCTGCGCGAGGGTCTGCACGAGCTGCGCCGCCTGGTGCTCTGCTCCTCGGGCCTGCAAGCCAACGTCACCCTGGACGCCAGCCACTTCGGCGGGTTCGAGCCCGCGCTGCGCGACATGATCGGCAGCCTGCCCCAGGGCGCGCCCGCCTCGCCCGCCGCCTGGGACGCCCCCGCCCTGCCCGCCCGCGAGGGCCTGGCCGCGCCCGTGCAGGTGAACTACGTGGCCCAGGCCCGCAACCTTGCCGAGGTCGGCTACGCGCCCCACGGCTCCATGCTGGTGGCCTGCCGCTACCTGCGCAACGCCTACCTCTGGGAGCGCGTGCGCGTGCGCGGCGGAGCCTACGGCGCGTTCTGCACCTTCGACCGCCACGCCAACCTGCTGACCATGCTCTCCTACCGCGACCCCAACATCGCCAAGACCCTGGAGGCCTTCGCCGAAGCCGGGGACTTCCTGGGCAGCCTGGACATCCCCGCCGAGGAGCTTGAACGCGCCGTGATCGGCACCGTGGGCGACCTGGACGCCTACATGCTCCCCGACGCCCAGGGGCACGTGGCCCTGGTGCGCCACTGGAGCCGCGACACCGAGGAGGCAAGGCAGGCCCTGCGCGAGGAGGTGATGGGCACCACGCTTACGCAGCTGCGCCAGGCCGGGAAAGCCATCGCCGCGGGCATCGCCGGAGCGCCCGTGGTGGTGCTGGGCTCCAGGGAGAACCTGGAGCAGGCCCGCCAGGCCATGCCGGATATGGAGATCACCTCCGCGCTTTAGAACACGCGCGAGGTACGGACGAAAAGAAGAAGGCCCGTCCGGTGTTCTGCCGGACGGGCCTTTTATCACGCCGATCCGGGGGGGGGGGGGGGGGGGGGGGGGGGGGGGGGGGGGGGGGGGGGGGGGGGGGGGGGGGGGGGGGGGGGG
>NZ_JAKZKX010000010.1 GCF_022808715.1 Fundidesulfovibrio agrisoli | reverse complement strand
GTCCGTTCACCAAGCGTTTGAAATCAGCGCAAGCCAAAATAGTTTCAGGCCCGCGCATACCATTTGCGGGGTCCAGGGGGATCATCCCCCTGGCGGGGCGTGGGGCAGCGCCCCACTCTCTTCACCAAGCAAAAGCCGCCCAGGCCGAAGCCAGGGCAGTCGCGCACCACCACTCCAACAGGAGAACGATCAGGCCTGGGGGCTCGCCTCGCCGCCCACGCAGACGGTGTTCTTCCCGGAATACTTGGCGTCGTAGAGGGCCATGTCCACCCGGCGGATCAGCTCCTGGCTGGTCTCCCCGGGGATGTGCTGGGCCACGCCCATGCTCACGGTCAGCTTGCGGCCGATGCCGAAGTCGTGCGTGGCCACGGCCTGGCTGAGCTTGCGCGAGCAGGAGAGCGCGCCCTCCAGGTCGGTCTGGGGCATGACGATCATGAACTCCTCCCCGCCGTAGCGGCAGAGCACGTCCGTCACCCGCAACCAGGAGCCCACCTTGCGGGCCAGCTCCACCAGCACCCTGTCCCCGGCCTGATGGCCGTAGGTGTCGTTGACGCTCTTGAAGTCGTCGATGTCGAGCATCACCAGGCACAGCTCCCCGCCGTAGCGGAACACCCGCTCCGTCTCCCTGCCCAGCTCGGCCTCGAAGGCCTGGCGGTTGCCCACACCGGTGAGGAAATCCCGCCCGGCAAGATGGAAGAAGCGCTCCCGCTCGGATTCGATCCGCGAAATGTCCGTGAAGGTCAGCAGGTGGCTGTCCGAGGTGTCCATGCGTACCGGGTCCAGGCGCAGCAGCAGGCGCTTGGGCAGGGTCTTGTCCGCCTGGCCGTTGGCCGCCAGCACGAACTCGCGCCCCGGATGGCGCTTGAGCCATGTGTCGAAGCTCTGGGGCAGCGAGGTCAGCCCCGCGCCGTGGCGCAGCACCTGGGTGAAGTTGGAGCGCATGTAGAAGCCCACGTCCTCCCCTTCGGAGCAGGGCCGGGGCAGAATCTGCTGGGGATCGTTGAAATAGAGCACCCGCGCGCCGTCGGTGAGCAGGTGGCAGTTGGGAACGTTGGCCAGCAGGCCGTCGGAAAGCGCCCTGCGGTAGGCGTCGTTCCTACGCTTCTCGATGTCCGTCGAGGCCCGGCCGAGGGCCTGGTGGATCTGCTCCAGCCGGTAGGGCTTCTTGACGAAGAGGTTGACGCCCAGCTCGATGGCGTCCAGGTAGCACTCCTCCGCGCCGAAGCCGGAGGCCACGATGATGAAGGGGTCGCGGCCCTCGCCGCGCAGGGTGCGGATCATCTCCAGGCCGCTCATGCGGGGCATGCGCACGTCGGTGATGACCACATCCGGGTTGTGCGCCCGGAAGGCCTCGAGCCCGGCCTCGCCGCAATCGGCCTGGATGACCTTGGAGCAGCACGGTTCAAGGGCCATGCAAAGCCCCGTCCTGCACGAGGACTCGTCTTCCACCACAAGGACGCTCAGCTGGGTTGAGGGCTGCTGGCTCATGACACCCGTCTGCTCCGCGCCGCGCACGCCGGGACCGCCCCGCCGTGGCCGACAACATAATTCTAGTTACATACTATAGAGGAGCATAGCCCTGTCAACAGGACTTGGGCATGACCGAGGCCGCGGAAGGGAATTATTGCGCGCGCAGTTCCAAATCAGGCGTTGCTGTATCGAATTTCTTGAAAAAAGCGGTTCCAAGTCGGCCGAAGAACTCCTCCAGACGGGATTGCTCTTTTTTGGGGCCGCGGATGACGGCGGGGTGTTTGTCCGTGATGGAGGCGAGCTTCTTGAGCTCCTCGAAGGCGTCCTCCTGGGTGCCCAGCTTGTCCACCAGCCCGAGCGAGAGCCCGGCCGCGCCGGTGACGGCCTTGCCCTGGAGCGCGTTGAGCGCGTCCGGGGTCAGCTGGCGGGCCTGGGCCACGTCCCCCACGAAGATGTCGTGCAGGTCGCTCACGAGGCCCTGGAGGTAAGCGCGGTCCTCATCGGTGAGGGCGCGGAAGGGTGAGCCGGCGTCCTTGAGCTTGCCGGAGGTGAAGCTCTGATAGGTGAAGCCCAGCTTCTCCGACACGCCCTGCAGGTTGGGGAAGCGGCTGAGCACGCCGATGGAGCCGGTGATGGAGCCAGGCAGCGCGTAGATGACCTTGGCCGGGCAGGCCGCGTAGTACCCGCCGCTGGCCGCCACCGAGCCGATGGAGACCACCACGGGCTTCTTCGCCGCCAGCTTCTTCACGGCGTAGTACAGCTCCTGGGAGGGGCCGTAGGCGCCGCCGCCGGAGTTCACCCGCAGGAGCACCCCGCGCACGGACGAATCCTCGCGCAGCTTGCGCAGGAAGCGCACCAGGCGCGTCGAGTCGTCGATGGTGCCTTCCAGGTTGGCCACGCCCAGCTTCTCGGAGGAACCGGAGAACAGGGCGCCGCCCTCCCCCTCTTCATTCTGGGAGTAGGCAGAAAAAAGAGCCATGGCCCCCGCGGTGAGGGCCATGGCTGCGAAAAGAACCCCGAAAACGAACAGAACCGGGTGGCGCCGCCTGAATCCGGGGGTTTCATTCATAAGCTTACTGCTGAGCGTCCTCTTCCTGCTTCTGGCGGATCAGGTCGCCCAGGCCGACGCCGACCTCGGGGCCGGAGGAGCGGTATTCCTTGGCCTTGCGCTTGTCCTCGTCCTCCTTGAGGGACTTGATGGACAGGCCCAGGCGGCGCTCGTCGGCGCTGACGTGGATCACGCGGGCTTCGATGACGTCGCCTTCCTTGTACAGCTCGGCAGGGGTCTTGACCTTCTTGCGGCTGATTTCGGAGACGTGCACCAGGCCCTCGATGCCTTCCTCGACCTCGACGAACAGGCCGAAGTCCGTGATGTTGGTCACGGTGCCCTTCACCAGGGCGCCCACCGGGTAACGCGCGGGCACGTCGTGCCAGGGGTCGTCGGCGAGCTGCTTGATGCCCAGGGTGAACTTCTCGTTCTGCTTGTCCACGGTGAGCACCTTGGCGCGCACCACGTCGCCCACTTTGTACATCTCGCCGGGGTGGCGGACCTTCTTGGTCCAGGAGATGTCGGAGACGTGGATGAGGCCGTCGATGCCGTCCTCGATGCCGATGAAGATGCCGAACTCCGTGATGTTCTTGACGGTGCCTTCCAGCACGGCGCCCTCGGGGTAGCGCTCGGCCACCAGATCCCACGGGTTGGGCTTAACCTGCTTCATGCCCAGGCTGATGCGCTTCTTGTCCGGGTCGACGCCGAGGACGACAACCTCGACCTCGTCGCCCAGGTGCACCATCTGGGAGGGGTGACGCAGCTTGCGGGTCCAGCTCATCTCGGAGATGTGCACCAGGCCCTCGACGCCGGGCTCCAGCTCGACGAACGCGCCGTAGTCCACCAGGTTGGTGACCTTGCCGGAGAGGCGCAGGTCCACCGGGTACTTGTCGGCGATGTTCTGCCAGGGGTCCGGGGTGAGCTGCTTCATGCCCAGGGAGACTTTCTGCTTGTCCTTGTCGAAGGAGAGAACCTTCAGTTCAAGCTCGTCGCCCAGGCCGACCATCTCCTTGGGATGCTTCACGCGCTTCCAGGACATGTCGGTGATGTGCATCAGGCCGTCGAGGCCGCCGAGGTCGACGAAGACGCCGTACTCGGTGATGTTCTTCACGCGGCCCTTGACCACCTGACCCTCTTCCAGGGTGGTGAGCAGGTCGCGGCGAAGGGACTCGCGGCGCTCCTCCAGCAGAACCCTGCGGGAGACGATGACGTTGGAGCGGCGGCGGTTGATCTTGAGGACGCGGAACTCGAACTCCTTGCCGACCAGGGCGTCCATGTCGGGCACGGGGCGCAGGTCGACGTGGGAACCGGGCAGGAAGGCTTCCACGCCGCCCAGGTCGACGGTGTAGCCGCCCTTGATGCGGCGCTGGATGCGCCCGGAGATGATGTCGTCCTTGTCTTGGAGGTCTTCCAGCTTGTCGAAGAGCTGCATCCGCTTGGCGCGGTCGCGCGAAAGGTGGATCGTGCCTTCGGACTCGTTCTTGCCCACGACGTAGACGTCGATCTCTTCGCCGACGCCAACGGTGACGTTGCCTTCGGCATCGGTGAACTCGGCCACTGGGATCTGGCCTTCGGACTTGAAGTTGACGTCGACGAGGATGTGTTCCTTGCCCACGCGGACCACCACGCCTTTGGTGATGATGCCTTCCTCGAGATCCCCGAAATCTTCATTCAGGTAATCTTCGAGCGCGGACTCGAAATTCATTTCCATGTCTTGTGGGGTAGAAGTTTTCGAATGTTCGGTGTTGTCCATGACCTGGTTGACCTCCAACAGGATATTCCCTCGCAAAAGGATTAAACCCCCTACCCGAAAAGTCCAGGGCTGACAACCGCTCTTTCGGGGCTTATTCCTCGTCTCCCTCCGAATCCGGGATTTTTTGCACAAGCACCTTGTCCACCCGCCTGCCGTCCATGTCCACCACCTCGAAACGATAGCCTTTGTACACGAACCAGTCCGTCTCGGAGGGAATGGCCCCCAGTTCCCTGAGCACCAGCCCGGCCAGGGTGTGGGGCGGATGTTCGGGCCTGTCCAGGCCCAGCAGGTCGTAGACCTCCACCGCCGGGGTCATGGCGTCCACCAGCCAGGAGCCGTCCTGCCGCTGCACGATGCGCGGCTCGTCCCCCTGCCTGCCGAGCGACCCCTCGCCCACCACGGCCCCCAGCACGTCCGTGAAGGTGACGAGGCCCTGGATGTCGCCGAACTCGTCCACGACCACGGCCATGTTCTGCCCGGCCTGGCGCAACTGCTCCAGCAGGTTGAAGGTGGTGGAGTTCTCGGGCACGTGCGGCGGCGAGACCAAAAGCCCCGCGATGGATTCGGGTTTGGAGAGCGCGCCGGTTGCCAGCAGGTCCTTGGCTTCGGCCACGCCCAGCAGGTTCTCCAGGCCGCCGCGCGTCACTGGGAAGCGGTTGAAAGGGGTGCGGGCGATGGTCCCGGGGATGGCCTCGGGGTCGTCCAGGTCGAGCTGGGCTATCCTGGAGCGGTGCGTCATGAGCGTGCCCACGGGCCTGTCGCCCAGGCGCATCACGCGCTCCAGCATGTCGCGCTCCACCTCCTCCAGCACGCCGGCCACGGCGGCCTGGCGCACCAGGAGCTTGATCTCCTCCTCGCTGACCTGGCTGCCCTGCCCCACCTTGGCCCCCATCAGGCGCAGCACCAGGCGCGTGGCCGCCGAGAGCGCCGCCGCCGCGGGGCGGGCGATGCGCAGCAGCACCCGCATGGGCCGGGCCAGGGCGCAGGCCACGGCCTCGGGGTGGGCGATGGCCAGGCGCTTGGGCACAAGCTCCCCCAGCACCAGGGTCAGGACGGTGATGCCCGCCACCACCAGCCCGAAGCCCAGAGTCTTGGCGTAGGGCGCGAGCATGGGCACGGTTTCGAGGGCCTCGGTGGCGTGGTGGGCCAGGGAGGCTTCGCCATAAGCTCCGGAGAGAATGGTCAGCAGGGTGATGGCGATCTGGAGGGTGGCCAGGAAGCCTTCGGGGTTGTCGGCCAGGTCCAGGGCGGCGCGCGCCCCCTTGTCGCCACGGTCGGCGCGGCGGATGAGCAGCGCCCGGCGCGAGGTGACGACCGCCATCTCGGCGGCCACGAAGAAGCCGTTCAACACGATGAGCAGGGCCACCGCGCAGGACTGCAGAAGGGACTGGGTCATCCTGTCAGCATAGCGCCCCGGAGGCGCGAGGACAATGGGAACGTGAGCCCCGCCTGGCGCTAGACCTCGTCCACCTGGCTGAAGGTCAGCTTGCGCATGAGGGTGCGGTGCACGCTGCAGGCCCTGGCGGCGCGCAGCAGGCGGTCGCGCTGGGCCTGGTCCAGGTTCCCCTTGAGTTCGATGGCGTAGCGGAAATCCGCCACGGCCTGGTCCTCGCGGTCCAGGCGCACGGTCACGCGCACGGACTCCAGGGGAATGTCGTGCTTCTTGGCGTACATGCGCACGGTGATGCCGACGCAGTTGCCCAGCGCGGCCTCCAGCAGGGAGTGCGGGCTGAAGCCGTCGCCGGCCCCGCCGTACTGCTGACCGGCGTCGGAGAGGGCCTCGCGCTCGCCGTCGCTGAAGCGCATCTGGAAGTCGTTGGCCTGGCTGTCGCTGGTTATCATGGCGGTCTCCTGGTCGCGTTGGTTGGACGGCCTCACGCCCGGGACGCGAAGCCGGATGGGTGTCCAGAGGGCCGAAGGCCCTTTGGCGGGAGAGTGCAGCGAGGGCGGAGCCCTTTCTGCCCGCCGGAGGCCCCGGACCAAGAGATGCCTCCGGCGGCCAAAGGGAGTTCCTCCCTTTGGAATCCCATTTAATTATCTGACATTGCTGTCAATACGGCGTGGCGGCAGGGCGTTCAGCGCGAGCGCCCGTAGAGCTTGGCCATGGCCGCGAGCCGGGCGGCCAGGTCGTCCGTGAAGGCCTCGCGCCTGCAACGCCAGCACCAGTTGCCCTTGGCCAGCGAGGGGGTGTTCATGCGCGCGCCCTCGTCCAGGGTCAGCACGTCCTGCATGGGGGCCACGGCCAGCCGGGCCACGCTCATGTAGGCCGCGCGCAGCATGGCCCAGGCCACGTCCCACTCGCCGACCTCGCGCCCCAGGTAGCTCTGCAGGCTGGCGCGGCCCTCCGGCCCGGCGTCCTGGCGGTACCAGCCCAGGGTGGTGTTGTTGTCGTGGGTGCCGGTGTAGGCCACGGCGTTCTCCACGTGGTTGTGGGGCGCGTCGCAGTTCTCCCCGATGCCCGGCCCGAAGGCGAACTGGAGCACCTTCATGCCCGGGAAGCCGAAGCCGTCCCGCAGCTCGCGCACGTCCGGGGTGATGACGCCCAGATCCTCCGCGAGGATGGGCAGCGTGGGGAAGTGCCCCAGCAGGGCCTTGAAGAACTCCATGCCGGGGGCGGGCACCCAGGCCCCGTTCACGGCGGTCTTCTCCGCGGCGGGGATCTCCCAGTAGCCGGCGAAGCCCCGGAAGTGGTCCAGGCGCACGAAATCGTACAGGGCGAAGTTGTGGGCCAGCCGCCTGATCCACCAGGCGAAGTTCTCCTTCTGGTGGGCGTCCCAGTCGTAGACGGGGTTGCCCCAGCGCTGGCCGGTCTCGCTGAAGTAGTCCGGGGGCACGCCCGCCACGAACAGGGGCTCGCGGTCCGGCCCGAGCTTGAAGAGCTTCTGGTTGGCCCAGACGTCCGCGCTGTCCTGCGTGACGTAGATGGGCGCGTCCCCGATGAGCAGGATGCCGCGCCTGGCCAGGTGCGCCCGCAGCCGCTCCCACTGGCCGTAGAACAGGAACTGGGCGTGGGCCTCGCGCAGGATCTGCGGGGCCAGGGCCTCGCGCCGCTCGAGCAGGGCTTCGGGGTCGCGGCCGCGCAGAGGCGCGGGCCAGCGCGTCCAGGAGATGCCGCCCAGGGATGCCTTCACCGCCTTGAACAGGCAGTAGTCCTCCAGCCAGTGGGCGTGGCGGGCCTTGAAGCGCAGGAAATCCTTGTCGGACTCCAGGCCGGGGGCTGCGTTCTGGAAGGCCAGGTCCAGCAGGCGCTGCTTGAAGGCCTGGGCAGCGGGGTACACGGCGAAGTCCGGGCAGTGCTCGGGCATCTCCCCGATGTCGGCCCAGCCGATGCGCCCCTCCTCGGCCAGGATCTCGGGGCTTATGAGCAGCGGGTTGCCCGCGAAGGCCGAGTCGCTGGAATAGGGCGAATCCCCGATGAAGCTGGAGGTGGGCGTCAGCGGCAGTATCTGCCAGCAGCACTGCCCGGCGCGCTCCAGGAAGTCGGCGAAGGCGTAGGCCCCCGGCCCCATGTCGCCAACGCCGTAGGGCGAAGGCAGGCTGGTGATGTGCAGAAGGATTCCCGCGCCGCGCTTGTGCATGACTCCCCTCCCCTCAGTCCGTGATGGCGGCCAGCCCGGCCGCCGCGTCGGCCACGCGGCCCTTGAGCCCGGCCATGAGCGTGACGCAGTTGCGCAGCACCGTCGTGCGCGCCCGCTCGGACTTGTCCTTGCGGGCCATGGCCTCCGCCACCGCCCGATCGGCCAGGGCCATCTGGCGCTCAAGGCACTCTTCTGCGCGCCGGGGCGTGATTTTGCCGGCGGCCGCCAGGTAGACCAGGGCCGGGGCGAAGGGCAGGTCCACCTTGCCGTTGCCCTTCACCGAGCCCAGCAGTTCCGAAAGCCCGGGCAGCGGCGGGAAGTTGCCCGAAGCCAGGCCCCAGAAGGGCAGGAAGAGCGAGTCGTCCCGGATGGTCTCCTGCCGGGCGGCCAGGGCGGCCGCCGCGTCGGGGTCGACGATTTTGCCGTCGCGCCAGAGGATGGGCGCGTCATCGGAGGTGTCGCAGCCCGTGCGCTGGCCCAGGGCGCGCAGCGGCACGTTCTGGAGCATCTCCGGGAAGAGCGGGTCCAGCGGGTAGACGCGGCAGGCCAGGGGGCGGCGCTCGTAGAGGGAGCACTCGCCCCGCGGGTCCAGCGCGGCGCAGCGCGCGGCACCGGCCTCGCGCTCGCCCAGGGCGCAGGCCCCCACGGTGATGAAGGTGGCCACACGCTCCCCCGTGGCCTTGAGCTTGCCCACGCGGAAGACCATGTCCCGGCTGGGATCCTGGGCGAGCTTGTCCTTGCGGAAGGCCAGGGCCGTGAGCAGCTCCTCGTGGCTCAGGGGCGTGGCCGGGCGGTTCTTGGAGAAGTCGTCCAGGTTCCAGGTCTCCACGGAGAAGACCAGGGCCAGCAGGAAGCTGTCGTCGTAGTCCAGGGCCTCGGCGATGCCCAGCGGGATGCTGGAGCGGCAGCAGGTGGAGCAGCGGGTGCAGCCGAAATGCAGTTCGTTCATGGGGTCGGTGAATCCTTGAATCTGAAATGTATACTGTCTGGTTGCGGGGACGGGCCGGGGAAGCCCTCCGGCGGCCAAAGGACGAAGTCCCGCTTCGCCCTTTGGAATCCCACGTCACTTCAGGCCGTTTCGGACAGTGGAGGCGGCCCTGGCCGCACTCCGGCGTTCCGGGCCCGGCCTTAGGGCGCGGGCTTGAAGAACATGATCGACAGCGGCGGCAGGGTCAGCTCCAGGCTGAAGGGCCTACCGTGCGCCTTGAAGGCATGGGCCTCCACGGCCCCGGCGTTGCCCATGCCCGAGCCGTGGTACCAGTCCGCGTCGGAGTTGAGCATCTCGCGCCAGAGCCCGCCCGAAGGCACGCCCACGATGTAGCCCTCGCGCGGCACCGGGGTGAGGTTCAGGCATACCAGCACCACGTCCGAGGGGTCGCGCGCCAGGCGCAGGAAGGTGAGCACGCTGGCCTCGGCGTCGTGGAAATCCACCCACTGGAAGCCCTTGTGCTCGAAGTCCAGCTCGTGCAGGGCGGGTTCGGCCTTATACAGGGCGTTGAGGTCCTTGATCCAGCGGCGCACGCCTTCGTGGCCGGGGTGCTGGAGCAGGCCCCAGTCCACCTCGCCGTCGTGGCTCCACTCGGCCCACTGGGCCACGTCCGCGCCCTGGAAGAGCAGCTTCTTGCCCGGGTGCGCCCACATGTAGCCCAGCAGCAGGCGCAGGCCCGCCAGCTTCTGCCAGTGGTCGCCCGGCATCTTGTTCAGGAGCGACCCTTTGCCGTGCACCACCTCGTCGTGGGAGAGGGGCAGCACGAAATTCTCGTTGAAGGCGTACCATATGGAGAAGGAGAGCTGGCCCTGGTGGTATTTGCGGAACACCGGGTCCTTGGCGAAGTAGTCCAGGGTGTCGTGCATCCAGCCCATGTTCCACTTCATGCCGAAGCCCAGGCCGCCCAGGTAGGGCGGGCGCGAGACCATGGGCCAGTCCGTGGACTCCTCGGCCACGGTCTGTATGCCGGGGTAGCTGGTGTAGGCCGCCTCGTTCAGGGAGCGCATGAAGGCGATGGCCTCCAGGTTCTCCTTGCCGCCGAAGACGTTGGGCACCCACTCGCCCTCCTGGCGGGAGTAGTCCAGGTAGAGCATGGAGGCCACGGCGTCCACGCGCAGGCCGTCGGCGTGGTAGCGGTCCAGCCAGAACAGGCCCGAGGAGAGCAGGAAGGCCCGCACCTCGTTGCGCCCGTAGTTGAAGATGGAGCTCTTCCAATCCGGGTGGTAGCCCTGCTTGGGGTCCTCGTGCTCGTAGAGGGAGGTGCCGTCGAAGCGGGAGAGGCCGTGGCCGTCCGTGGGGAAGTGCGAAGGAACCCAGTCCAGCAGAACGCCGATCCCGGCGGCGTGCAGGGCGTCCACCAGGTGCATGAAGTCCTGCGGGGTGCCGTAGCGGCTGGAGGGGGCGAAATAGCCCAGGGTCTGGTAGCCCCAGGAGCCGAAATAGGGGTGCTCCATCACGGGCAGGAACTCCACGTGGGTGAAGCCCATCTCCGTGAGGTAGCCGGGCAGGTCCGCCGCCAGCTCCCGGTAGGAGTAGGAGTGCCAGGTGTCCGGGTGGCGCTTCCAGGAGCCGATGTGCATCTCGTAGACGCTCATGGGCGCGGAAAAGCCGTTGCGCTCCTCCCTGTTGGCCATCCAGGCGGCGTCTTTCCAGCGGTAGTCGTCCAGCTTCCAGACCACCGAGGCGGACTTGGGGGCCACCTCCCAGGCCAGGGCGAAGGGGTCGCCCTTCTCCAGCTTCTGGCCCCCGTTGTTCGAGGTGATGTGGTATTTGTAGACCGCGCCCTGCCCCACACCGGGCACGAAGCCCTCCCAGATGCCGGAGCTGTCCAGGCGGGGGCTGAGCGGATGGCTGCGCGTGTTCCAGCCGTTGAAGTCCCCCATGACGGAGACCTTGCGGGCGTTGGGAGCCCACACGGCGAAGAGCGTGCCCTCCTGCCCGTCCACGCAGAGCGGGTGCGAGCCCAGCTTGTCGTAGAGCCTGAAGTGGCTGCCTTCCTTGAAAAGGTAGATGTCGTGGTCGGTGAGCAGGCTCACGCCGTGGGTAACGTTTGCGGCCATTCCGTCTCCTGGATGCGTCTGGGTATCTTTGCGCAGGATAGGCCAATTGACCGGCCAGGGAAAGAGGGCTTTAGCCCTCGCGCTGCCGCGTTGCCGGCAGCCCTCCGCGCAGCGGAGCCCGGAGCAGGGCGGCTTCGCCGCCCGTCAGCGGCTCTCGAAACCCCGAAGACGGGGTTTGTCATCAATCAGCGGGCTTTAGTCCTGGGCCCAGGCGGGCACGTAGCGCCGGGCCGAGCGCAGGGCCCGGTCCAGAACCGCCGCCCCCGGCAGCAGCCCCTCCAGGAAGCGCCAGTACTCCTGAGAGTGGTTGAGGTGCACGGTGTGGGCCAGCTCGTGCACCAGCACGTAACCCGCCAGCTCACGCGGCAGGAACAGCAGCCGCGCGTTGAGGGAAATGCCGCCCTTGGCCGTGCAGCTGCCCCAGCGCGAGCGCTGCAGGCGCACGCTCACCGGGCCGCAGGGCAGCCCGAGCCGCGAGGACTCATCACCCAGCCAGGCTGGCAGGGCCTGGGCGGCCTTGCGCTTGAGCCACGTCCTCAGGCCGCGCGCCACCAGCTCCCGCTCGGCGATGGCCCCGGCCACGCTCACGCCGCCGGGCCCGTCCCCGGCCACGCGCACCGTTTTGCCCGGCCCGGTGCGGTAGCGTACGGGCAGGCTCTCGCCCAGGGCGCGCAGCTCGATGGAGGCCGGGGGCGGCTCCTGCCTGGGGGCGTCCAGCCCCAGCCCGCGCAGCCGCTCCAGGTGGCCGAGCACCCAGTCCGCCCGGCGGGCCACGATGGTGGGCACCTCCGCCGGGTCGAAGCCCTTGGGCACCACAACTGTCAGCCCCGTTCCCGGAGCCACCACCAGCCGCACGTTGCGGGCCCTGCCCGAAACCCTGAGCCTGTACTCCGGGGTGATTCGTTCTGATTTCGTCACGCCCCGATTATGCCCCCGTGAAGTGCTTGCTGTCAAAAACCGTATGTCGTATTGCACCCGTCCATGACGTTTTTGTAAATCTGTTCTGGATGGAGCCGTAACATGTCGTTTTTGTCCAACGCCCGCATCCCGCTCAAGCTGACCGGGAGCTGCCTCGCTTTCGCGCTGCCCATCGCCGTTCTGACCTACTTCACCCTGCAGGGCCTGAACAAGGATATCGATTTCGCGGAATTGGAAATCTCGGGCAACGCCTACCTGCGCCCGCTGGTCTCTCTGCTGGCCCATCTGCCCGACGCGGAGAAATCCTCCGCCAAGGTGGACCAGGACTTCACAGCGCTGGGCAAACTCCAGGCGCGGCTCGGGGCGGACCTCCAGTTCACCCCGGCGGAGCTGGCCAAGCGCGGGCGCGAAGCCTACCACCCGGACAAGGTGGCCCAGGGCTGGAAGAGCGCCGGCCCCAAGGCCACCCCCATGGCCCTGGACGCCATCGTGGCGGACGTGCGCGGCATGATCTCCCACGCGGGCGACGCCTCCAACCTGATCCTGGACCCCGACCTGGACAGCTACTACCTCATGGACGTGGTGCTGCTGGCCGTGCCCCAGACGCTGGACCGCACGGCCAAGGCCCTGCGCGACGCCCTGCCCATGACCGGCGGCAGCGACCTGAGCCTGTCCGAACGCAGCGCCCTGGCCGTGTACACCGCCATGCTGCGCGAATCCGACCTGGAGCGCGTCCTGGCGGACCTGGGCACCGCCATCAAGGAGGACGAGAACTTCTACGGCGTCTCCCCCACGCTCCAGAGCAACGTGCCTCCCGCCATGCAGGCCTACGAGAAGGCCAACAAGGATCTCATCTCGGCCATGGAGAAGATGAACCGGGGCGGCAGGGTCATGCGCGACGAGCTGGCCGCGTTGGGCGACAAGGCCATCGTTGCGGACATGGCCCTCTGGGACACCTGCTCCAAGGAGCTCGACACCCTGCTGGCCAAGCGCGTGGCCCACTACAAGCGCAACGCCATCCTGGCCCTGGGCCTGAGCCTGCTGGCCGTGCTGGCGGCCTGCGCCATGGTGGCCCTCATCGGCCGCAGCATCGTTATCCAGTTGCGCAGCCTGCGCGGCTACGCCGAGAAGGTCTCCCACGGCCAGCTCGAGGCGCCCCTCCCCCGCGACTGCCGTGCCGAATTCGCCGAACTTTCGGGGGACATCCAGGACATGGTGCGCGAGCTGCGCAAGCGCCTGGGCTTCAACCAGGGCCTGCTGCGGGCCTTCAAGGTGCCCCTGCTGGTGGCCGACGCCGAGTGCAAGGTGACCTACACCAACCAGGAGCTGCTGGACTTCATCGAGGTGGAGGGCAAGCCCGAGGCCTGGACCGGGCTCACCGTGGCCGAACTGGTACGCAACGACGCCACCAAGCCCACCATCATGTCCGACTGCCTGGACAACAAGCGCTGCGCCTACAAGGCCGAGATCGACTTCACCACACGCCGGGGCAACATCCACCACGCCCTGGTGGACTCAGAGCTGCTGCACGACCTGGACGGCAACGTCATCGGCGTCTGCGGCGTGCTCACCAACATCACCGACATCAAGCGCCACGAGAGCGAGCTGGAGAAGCGCAACAACGCCCTGGCCCTGGCGGCCAGCACCTCCCAGGACATCGCCGTGGGCCTGGGCGAGGCCATGCGCAGGCTCTCCGGCTGCATCGCCCAGGCCGCCGAGGGCGCCAGCCTCCAGAACGAGCGCGCCTCCGAGACGGTCTCCGCCGTGGCCGCCATGAACGGCTCGGCCCAGCAGGTGGCCGACCTGGCCGGGGAGGCCGCCCAGAGCGCCGAGACCGCCCGCGGCACCGCCCAGGAGGGCGAGGCCATGGTGCGCACGGCCGTGAAGTCCATCGCCTCGGTGCAGGGCCAGGTGCTCGAGCTGCAGCAGCGCATGCGCGAGCTGGGCGCGCAGGCCGAGAACGTGGGCAAGGTGCTCCAGGTGATCGGCGACATCGCGGATCAGACCAACCTGCTGGCCCTCAACGCCGCCATCGAGGCGGCCCGCGCGGGCGATGCCGGGCGCGGCTTCGCGGTCGTGGCCGACGAGGTGCGAAAATTGGCCGAGAAGACCATGCAGGCCACCCACGAGGTGGGCGCCACCCTGGACGCCATCCGCTCCGGCGCGGCCGGCACCCTCTCCGCCACGGAGAAGGCCGCCAAGGAGATCGTGGAGACCACGGAGCTGGCCCAGTCCTCCGGCGACTACCTGGGCCGCATCGTCTCCATCGTGGAAGGCGCGTCGGAGCAGGCCAAGGCCATCGCCCACGCCGCCGGGGACCAGGCCCGCGCCAGCATGCAGGCCAGCCAGGCCGTGGCCGAGATCGAGGACGTGTCCTCCCGCACGGCGCAAGGCATGGAGGAGGCCTCCCGCGCGCTGGCCGACGTGGACAACCAGGCCGCCAGCCTGGAGGAGCTCATCAGGGGAATGGGGAACTAGGCGAACGTCAGACGATGCGCGCGTTGCCCAGCACGAAGACCAGGCGTTTGTAGAGCTGCGGGTCGAAGGCCCCCTGCATCTCCTCGCGCATGACGGCCAGGGCCTTGTAGGGGTTGAGCGCCTTGGCGTAGGGCCGCTCCGAGGTCAGGGCGTCGTAGGCGTCGCACAGCGCCAGCACCCGCGCCGTGAGCGGGATGGCCTCGCCGGACATGCCCCCGGGGTAGCCTTTGCCGTCCCAGCGCTCGTGGTGGAAGAGGATGGTGTTGGTGGTCACGTGGTTGAGCGGCATGGTGGCGCAGATGCCCAGAGCCCGCACGGGGTGCGTGCGCACGATCTCCCACTCCGCCTGGGTGAGCGGCCCGGCCTTGTTGAGCACGGCGTCGGGTATCTCGGTCTTTCCGATGTCGTGCAGGGCGGCGCCCAGGCCCGCGTCGAACAGGATGGAGCGGTCCACGTCCGGCAGGGACTGCAGCATGGCGATGGTCAGCACCATGGCGTTCAGGGAGTGCGTGTAGGTGTGGTACTTGTGAGAGAGGAACTCCGACAGGCTGGTCAGCGTGCCCGGCTTTGAGAGGAAGGCCAGGCCGCGCTTCACCAGGGTCTGCAGCTCCTGGTAGGTCTTCTCGTCCAGGCCGCGCGGCAGCTTGCCGGTGAAGCTCTGCTTCATGATGCCCGAGGAGATCTGGTAGAACAGGCGGGAGCGCTCCTCCACGGGGATGTCGGGGTTGAGCAGCACCGCGCCCAGGTTCCTGGCCAGGTAGGACTCGTAGTCGAAGCGCTGGTCCACGCGGATGTAGAAGGCCGTGAGATCCAGGGCCTGCTTGAGCTTGGGCTCCACGCTGAAGATCTCGCCCTTGCGGGCGTAGAGCACGAATCCCCCGGCGCGCTGGAGGTAGAGGTCGAACATGCCCTCCGTGCCGGGCAGGATGGTGTTGGGCTGGATGGGGAAGTAGTCCTCCCCGCGCTGCGAGATCAGGGAGGGCTTCGCGCCGGGCTTGTGCACAGGGTTCATGGGGCCTGTCTCCCCTCGCTCTGCGCCTGGACCGGGTGCTCCTTCGCGGCCCGGTGGCCCGCGCCTGACGGGTTGGCCCGCCCGGTGAGGCGCGCCAGCAGGAACTGCTCCGGGTCGCGCCCGTCCAGCCGGGCGATGTCCATCTCGGCCCGGCCCGCCATCATGTGCCCGCCCGCGCTGCCGTAGTCCCCGAACCAGGCATGGGCCTTCTTGCCCATGTCGCGCCGCAGGCCGTCGGAGCGCATCACGGCCACCAGCTTGTCGCCGTACTGGCCCGCGATGCAATCCCAGGAGAGGCCGTGCACCCGCAGGAAGAAGTCGGCCAGCACCACCAGCACGTCGGGGTTTTCCACCTTGCCCACGTAGGCCAGGAAGCCCTCCCGCCCGATGTAGCGCGCTCGGGCGAAGGCCCGGGAGAAGAACTTCAGCCAGCGGCGGTGGAAATCCGAGTGCACGATGCGCCGCAGCAGCATCTTGTCCGCGTACTTGGAGAGGTAGCTGAAGGCCTTCACGTCCGTGTCGCAGAAGTGGCGCTCGAAGGTCATGGTGTCGGTCTTGATGGCGTAGAGCAGGGCCGTGGCCAGGAGCTTCCCCGGGACGATGCCCAGGTTGTAGAGGTACTCCGTGAGCAACGCGCTGCAGGAGCCGTACTCCGGGTGTATCTCGACGTATTTGGCCTGCACGGGGTGCCTGGGGTCCAGCGGGTGGTGGTCCAGGATCACGTCGTAGTCCAGGGGCGGGAACTCGGTGCAGTGGTGCGGCTGGGAGTCCACCATGGCGAAATGCTGGTAGAGGCCGGTCATGCCCGGGGTCAGCCTGGCCAGGGGGATGCGCAGGCTGTGGATCATGGTCAGGTTGTCCGGGCGGGAGATCTCGTTGACGTGGGCGATGTCGGCCTGGGCTCCGCGGCTGCGGATGATCTGGCGCAGGGCCATGGCGCTGCCGATGGCGTCGGGATCGGCGTTGATGACGATCAGCCAGCGCTGCTGGGGGCGCATCAGGCCCGTGAGCCCGGCCAGCTTTTCGGTGAGCACTCTGAAGATCGCCATGTCCCTCTCACTTGAGCCTGAGCGGCAGCCCGGCCACGCTCAGGCGAACTTCGTCGGCCAGGGCCGCCAGCCGCTGGTTGAGCGCGCCCTGCGCCCTGGCGAACCGGCGCACCAGGGAGGTGGCCGCCACCGGGCCGAGGCCCACCTCGCAACTCACCAGCAGGCAGTGCGGGGCGTCCGCCCCGCGAAAGGCCTCCAGGGCGCGGGCCAGCTCCTCAGAGCGGTCCCGCCCGTCCTCCAGGCAGGCGAACACCCAGAAGTCCAGGCTGTCCACCAGCACCTTGAGGCCCTTGGCCGAGGCCTCCTGCAGGGCCGCGCC
Source organism: Fundidesulfovibrio agrisoli (assembly GCF_022808715.1). GTDB lineage: Bacteria > Desulfobacterota > Desulfovibrionia > Desulfovibrionales > Desulfovibrionaceae > Fundidesulfovibrio > Fundidesulfovibrio agrisoli. Next base: position 116,334 of record NZ_JAKZKX010000010.1, on the reverse strand, counting down.
CAGCTCCAGCCCGGGTTCGAGCACGGGCAGCGCGGGGTCGCGGGCCTGGCGGTGCGCCAGGATCTGCCGGCGGAAGCCCTCGTCGCGGGCCCGGCCCATGGCCAGGATCACGCCCGGCCCGGGCGCCTCCTGAAACAGGCCGTAGGCCATGTCGGACTTGCCCGATTTCTCGCCGCCAAGCACCAGCCGGATCATGGGGCAGTTCCCCACTCGTGGTGCAGACCGTAGAATGTTTCCAGGCTGGCCCGCAAGTCCTCTTCGGAAAAAACTTCAAAAAGCACCGGCGTTTTCGCGGGCAAGGCCTCGAACACGGCGCGCAGTTCTTCCGCCTGCGCCGGGGTGAGCCTGTCCAGGGCCAGGTGGCTGTGCCTGCCCGCCTCGGTGCCGGGGGCGTAGCAGTGCAAAAGCTCCACCCGCTCCCACAGGCCGGGCAGGCCCGGCAGCCAGGCTTGCCCGAAGGCCATCATGTGCCCCACGTCCAGGCACACGGGCAGATCCAGGGCCTGGATCACCGGCCAGTGCCGCCGCAGGCCCTGGCCGGGCACGTTCTCCACCAGCAGCCGCCAGCCCGGGGCGGCCTCGCGCCAGAGCGCGGCCACGCCCTCGAGCTGCCCGGGGTCGGCGGGCGGATGCAGCACCCCGCCCCAGGGCGAGAGGTTCCCGGCCAGCTCCATCAGCCGGGAGATCACGGCGTACACGGCCTCGGCCCCGCGCTCCCAGGGCAGATCCACGGGCAGGTGCGCGTGGGATTCCAGGCCGGGGATGGCCGGGATGTCTTCCGGGGTGTAGGCCAGGGAGGGCGCGCTCTGGTAGAAGAGCAGCGCGGCCTGGCGCACGGGCAGGTCCCAGGCGGCGATGCGCGCCAGGTTGTCGGCCAGGGTGGTGGGCCAGAGCCAGCTCGTGGCGGCCAGCACGCGGGAGGGAACCTCGGAGGAAGGAATGTTTTCGCTTGTCATGCCTGGGGCTGCTTGTTACAAAAGCATGTCTTTGATTGACTCGACCTTGCTCAATAATTGCAGCAGGTTATGAGTTTTCATTTTTGTCAGGGGGACCCGAGGAGTGGCTCGTATCCGCAACGCAATCCAGCACGTTTTCAATCCGCTGCACGTCTACTGCCGCCTGAAGGATTTCGGGCTGCCCGGGCCGGTCGCCAAGAAAGTGTGCCGCGCCTACGAACGCTTCCTATTCCCTCTGCTGCCCTGAGCGCAAGCCCCCCGCATCCCCGCTCTTTTCCTTCGCCCCAACCGGGCGTTTTGCTGTTGTGTTTCGCCACGCCGCCCTGTACCCATCTCCCGGGCGGGCCTGGCTCCGCCCGCGCATTCCCAGATCAAGGACGCCCCGTGAAGAGCCCGCGCGCGACGCTTGCGATCATCATCCTGCTGGTGGCAGTGGTTGCCTCCCTGGCTTCCCTGGAGTTCGCCCGGGTCTCGCGGATGTTCTACGCACAGATCGTGGAGTCCGAGAGCCGGGGCGTGCGCGACCGCCTGAGCGCGCACCTGGTGCCCGCGCTCACCTCCCTCAGCCTGACCAGCAGGCTGCTGGGCCAGTCCCAGACGAGGGGCCTGGCCCCGGACAGCCCGGAGATGCTGGTGCTCTCCACCCTGACCAACGAGGCCTCCGTGGACGCGGCCACCCTGCTGGACCAGCGGGGCGTGGTGGCCCTGGCCGCGCGCCTGCCCGAGGGCTTCGCCCTCTACGTGCGCCCGGGCGGCGAGGAGCCGCAGGGCAAGCGCCTGCTCCTGGACAGGAACATGCACCCCGCCGGGCAGGCCGACATTTCCGACGACAACCTGGCCGCCCTGGCCGCCGAGATAATGCGGGCCTCCGGCCGTGAGCCCCGCTCCTGGCCCGCCTGGACCGGCGTGCACCCCCTGCCCGGCTCCGGCCGCTCCGCCGTGAGCGTGGCCGCGCCCGCCGGGCCTGACGGAAACGCCGCCCAGGAGTTCTGCTTCAGCTTCACCGTGGAGCGGCTGCGCGACGCCTTAAGCGGCGAGCAGCACCTGCAGGACGTGCGCCCCCTGCTCTTCACCCCCTCCGGCCTCCTGCTCGACCTGGACCGCGCGGGCCAGGCCCCCGGCCCCGGCCCCCTGTTCGTGCCCCGGCAGCAGGTGGAGGACAAGGCCCGCGCGGGCGCCATGAACGCCTGGCTGGCCCAGGACAAGCCCGTGGGCGAGGCCTTCAGCTTCCAGGCCGGGGGCGCGGCCTGGTGGGCCGCCCTGCAACCCGTGTCCGACGCGGCGTACCCGGCCTCGGCCGGGCTGGCCGTCTCGCAGGAGGCCCTGCTCTCCCTCATCCTGACGGACAACCGCACCCCCCTGCTGCTGGGCGGCGGGGTGATCCTGGTGCTCGGGCTGCTGGTGGTGCTGGGCGTGCAGTTGCGAAAACGCGGGCGCGCTTCGCCCGGCCCCTTCTTCGAGACCGAGGCCGACGTGCTCAAGCTTCTGGCGCGCGGCGAGAGCGAACGCCTTGAGTTCAAATCCACCCTGCGCCTCAACCTGGCCTCGGGCAAGTTCGGCAAGGAGATCGAGCTGGCCAGCATGAAGACGCTGGCGGCCTACATGAACACCGACGGCGGCATCCTGGCCGTGGGCGTGGACGACCAGGGCCAGGTGCTGGGCCTGGAGGCCGACGGCTTCGAGAACGACGACCACCTGCTGCGCCACTTCTGCTCCCTTTTCGCCCAGCACATCGGCACCGAGTTCATGCGCCTGGCGCGCTTCGCCCTGCGCAGCGTGGGGGAGGCCCAGGTGCTGCTGATCGAGTGCTCCCCCTCGGAGGAGCCGGTGTTCCTCAAGGGCGCCAAGGAAGAAGAGTTCTACGTGCGCGCCGGGCCATCCAGCCGCAGGCTCTCCATCTCGGAGTTCCACCGCCGCGTCCTGCGCAAGGACGGCTCCCGCTGAGGCGCGAGGCATTGGACACGGGGCGCAAGAAACGCTAGGTGTCGGATACGGTTTCTCCCTGCGGATGCGCGGGGCCAACCGATGTGAGGCGCAGCCACCGGGGCGCGGACGCCGCCCCAGAACCCGAACCGGAGAAAACCATGCGAAAGTTCCTCGTCCTGTCCGTGCTGCTCGTCGCCATGTTGGCGTCCGTTCAGGCCTTCGCGGCGGAAAAACGCATCGTCTTCATCAACTCCGCCGACGTGGAGATCAAGGGCATCTTCCTGGCCCCCACCGGCACCAAGCAGTATGGTCAGAACCTGCTGAAGAAGTACAAGCTCAAGCCCGGCACCAAGACCAACATCGCCGTCCCGCATGATCGCGGAAACTGCATGTGGGACCTGCGCTACACCGTGGTGGACAAGCTCGGCTACACCATCAAGGACGTGGACATCTGCAAGGCCGTGGAGATCGAGCTCTTCCTCAAGGGCGACCAGGCCTGGGCCAACATAAAATAACTTCCGCCCGCCCGCCGGGGCCTTCGGGCCCCGGCCTTTCCTCCCCCCGCCATGAGCCATCCCGACGACACCGTGACCATCTCCTGGGAGCGCTCCATGCAGGGCTTCGACCCGCTGGAGTGGAACACCCTGGCCGCGGGGACGACGCCCTTCATGCGCTGGGAATGGCTTGACCTCCTGGAGCGCTCGGGCAGCGTGCGCCCGGAGACCGGCTGGCTGCCCCTGCACTGCGCCGTGCGCGACGAGGCCGGCCTTGTGGGCGCTGCCCCGCTCTACGCCAAGGGCCACGGCGAGGGCGAGTTCGTGTACGACCGCCTCTGGGCGGACCTGGCCCGGCAGCTCAACATCGAATACTACCCCAAGCTGGTGGCCGCCTCGCCCTTCACCCCCGTGCGGGGCTACAGATTCCTCTCCCGGCCCTCCTTCCCGCGCCGGGCCGCCCTGCACCACTCCATGCTCTCGGGGATGCTCCAACTTGCCCAGTCCAACAACTTCAGCGGGCTGCACGCGCTCTTCATCCAGGACGACTTCGGGGACCAGCTCGAACAGTGGGGCATGACCGCCTGGGAGCATCAGGGATTCATCTGGGAGAACCCGGGATACGCGGACTTCGAGGACTTTCTGGCCACCATGCGCAGCGGCGCGCGCACCACCATCCGCAAGGAGCGCAAACGCCTCGCTGAATCCGGCGTGAAGGTGGAGGTGGTGGAGGGGACGCAGGCCCCGGAGGAGTGGTTCGGGCTCATGCACCACTACTACGAGGACACCAACGACAAGTTCGGCGAGTGGGGCTGCAAGTACCTGACCCGCGAATTCTTCCTGGGGCTGGCGGACTGCTTCCGCGAGCGCCTGGCCTTCAGCGCGGCCTTCGAGAACGGTCGCGACGACCCGGTGGGGCTGGCCCTGCTAATCCACGACGAAGGCGCCCTCTACGGCCGCTACTGGGGCGCGGCCCGCGAAATACCTTTCCTGCATTTCGAGCTGTGCTATTACGCGCCCATGGAATGGGCCATCCGCCGCAGCATCCCTCGCTACGACCCCGGCATGGGCGGCGAGCACAAGCCGCGCCGTGGTTTCCGCTCCCTGACCACGCGCAGCATGCACCGCTACATTGACCCCGTGCTCGCGAAGGTGTTCACCCGCCACATCCCGCAGCTCAACGCCATCGCCCAAGAGCACATCCAACACCTGGAGGCCATGTGTCCCTTCAAAAGGCCCTGAGCGCACTGTTGGCCGCCCTGGCCCTGCCCGCGCTGCTGCTGGCCGGGGCTGCTCCCGCCGGGGCGCAGACCGCGCTGGACGAGCTGTTCATGTCGCAGGAGTGGCAGGCGCGCGGCAACTTGGGCGAGGCCCGGCGCAGCGTGGAGTCGGCCCTGCGCCTGGCCCCGCGGGATAGCTTCGCCCTGGTGCGCCTGGCGCAGCTGGACGCCCTCCAGGGCAAGCTGGACGAGGCGGCGGACGGCCTGAAGGCCGTGCTGGAGGGCGACCCGGACAACGTGCTGGCCCTGATCTGGCTGGGCCACGTGCACCTGGCCCAGGGCTACCCGGCCACTGCGTACACCGCCTATTCCCGCGCCGCCACCCTGGACCCGCAGAACGGCTGGGCCCAGCTCGGCTCGGCCTCCTGCCTGCTGGCCCAGGGGCGCGAGCGGCAGGCCGCCCCGCTTCTGGCCAAGGCCCAGGAGACCGCCGGAGACGACGCCACCCTGCACTTCGCCCTGGGCGAAACCTTTCTGGCAATGGGCCTGCCCGTGAACGCCCGCCTGGAGCTGGAGCGCGCCCTGGACCTGGACCCGCGCAACACCCCGGGCCTTGTGCTGGCGGGCCGGGCCTATCTGCGCCAGGGCATGGACAACCTGGCGCTCAACGCCTGGCGTCAGGCCCTGGCCTTCGAACCCCAGAGCGGGGCCGCGCGGCTGGCCGTGGTCACCGTGTTGGGGAATCAGGCCCGCAAGGCCCTTGCGGAAGGAAAGCGCGAGGAGGCCGAGCGCCTCTGGCGCGGCGTGCTGGGCTATGACCCGCAGGACCCGCAGGCCCGGGAAGGATTGGCCGAGCTGGCCGGCAAGGGCGGCAAGGGCAAGTAACCGCCCTCCTGGCCCTCTCCCGCCGCCCCTTTCCCTTCCATACAGTCCGCAACGCAAAAAAGCCGCCCCGGTCTCCCGGAGCGGCTTTCGTTTGCAGGGTGTTACGCCCTTTAGGCCGGCTTCTCGGCCTTGGGCTTTTTGATCTTGGCCGCGCCCTGGTAGAAGATCAGGCTCTTCTCGCCGGCGGCGGGCTTGGTCACGGGGTACATGCTCATGCACTGGGTCGGGCAGCTCTCAACGCAGACCGCGCAATACACGCAGGCGAAGGAGTCGCAGGTCCAGGTGCGGTTCTTCACGTCCACCGTGATGCACTGGCTGGGGCACTTCTTGGCGCAGGTGGAGCAGAAGATGCACTCCTCCACGTTGATGTCCAGGGTGCCCCGGAAGCGCTCGAAGGGCTCACGGGTGTCGAAGGGGTAGAGCCTCGTGGAGTATTTCCCCATGAGGTTCTTCAGCACGTTTCGCGTCATTTCGAACATGGCTCGGGCTCCTTCTTAGCGCTCGGTGCAGGAGATGCACGGGTCGATGGACAGCACGATGACCGGCACGTCGGCCAGGTCGCAGCCCGGCAGCATGGCCAGGAGCGGCGGGATGTTGGCGAATGTCGGAGTGCGGATCCTGACCCGCTCCAGGAACTTCGAACCGTTGCCCTTGATGTAGTAGAAGAGCTCGCCGCGGGGCTGCTCCACCCTGCGCCACACCTCGCCCTCGGGCTTGGCCTTGAACTTGGCGGCCAGCTCGCCGCCGGGCAGCTTGGCCAGGGCCTGGCGCACCAGGTCGCACGAGGTGTAGACCTCGCGGAAGCGCACCACGCAGCGGGCGTAGGAGTCGCCGTCGTGCTCGACCACGGGCTCGAAATCGAGCTGGCCGTAGGCGGCGTAGCCGGTCATGCGGGCGTCCTGCGCCCAGCCGGAGCCGCGCAGGCAGGGGCCCACGGCGCCGAGCTGGTGGGCCTGCTCCTTGGTGAGCACGCCTTTGCCGCAGCAGCGGCTCTTCACGGTGTAGTCGGAGAGGAGCGTCTTCTCCACCTGGCGCACTTCGGCCTCGATCTTGTCGATCTCGGCGAGAATCCAGGTCTTCTGCTCCTCGGTGATGTCCTTACGGACGCCGCCCACGATGTTGGTGGAGATGACCACGCGGTTGCCCGCAGTGGCTTCCATCAGGTCCATGGAGCGTTCGCGGATGCGCCACAGCTGCATGAACAGGGACTCGAAGCCGAAACCGTCGGCGAAGAGGCCCAGCCACAGCAGGTGGGAGTGGATGCGGTGGATCTCGGACCACATCACGCGCAGGAAGTGCGCGCGCTGGGGCACCTCGATCTTCATCATCTCCTCCACGGCCTCGCAGAAGTTCAGCGCGTGGATGCAGGAGCAGATGCCGCACACCCGCTCAACGATGTTGACCATCTGGTTGTAGTCGCGGATGTCGGTGAGCTTCTCCAGGCCGCGGTGCACGTAGCCCAGGTTGGGGAGAGCCTCGACCACCTTTTCCTCTTCCACCACCAGTTTCAGGTGGATGGGCTCGGGCAGCACCGGATGCTGGGGACCGAAGGGAAGTATAGTACGCATGGGCTAGGCCTCCTCCTTGACCTTGTCTTTCTTGGCGAAAGTGAAGGTGCAGAACGGGCTCTTCACCACTTCGGGCTCGAGGTAGAGCGTGCAGCCGAAGTCGATGACGATATTCTGGAAGTTGACGCCGAACTGGTCCTTGATCTCGTTTTCCGCCAGCAGGGCCGCGAAGTACACCCCGGAGATGGAGGGCACGGCGTCGGCCTTGGGCACGTTGAGGCGCAGGTGCGAGACCTGGAGATCCTTGTCGAAGTGATACAGCACGTCGAAGGTGGAGTCGGTCTTGATTTCCACCGCGGAGATGCCCACGAGGCGCAGCCCCGCGTCGAAGCGGGTCTGGCACTCGGGGATCAGGGTGTCCACCGTGACGGCCTGTTCGTTGGCAAGCATGTTCGATACCTCTCTGGGCTGTGGTTAGCCGGCGGCTTCCAGCTTGGCCTTGACCTTCTCCAGGGCAAGGACCACGCCGTCGATGATGGCCTCGGGCTTGGGGGGGCAGCCGCGGACGTACACGTCCACGGGGATGACCTTGTCCACGCCGCCGACCACGTTGTAGGCCTCGCGGAAAACGCCGCCGGTCAGCCCGCAGGCGCCCATGGCGATGACGGCCTTGGGCTCGGGCATCTGGTCGTAGATGTTTTTGAGCACGTGCTTGTTGCGGTGGTTCACCGTGCCGGTGACCAGCAGAACGTCGGCGTGCTTGGGGTCGCCAATGTTGAGGATGCCGAACCGCTCCACGTCGTAGACGGGGGTGAGGCAGGCCAGCACCTCGATGTCGCAGCCGTTGCAGGAGCCGCAGTCGAAATGAACGACCCACGGCGACTTCAGCCGGCCCTTGTTGATCCAGTCTTTGAGCATGCTCATGGATTTTCTCCCGGTGACGAAGGATTAGCCGGCGTACAGCCAGAGAAGGTTCAGCACCGACAGGGCGAGCCCCCAGCACCACACGCTCTGGAGCATCCACTTCCAGGTCATGCGGGCCGTGACGTTGTCGATGACCAGCTCGGCGAAGTACGTGACCACGAGCAGGATGATCATGCCGGGCGCGCTGGTGGCCCAGAACAGGGCGCACAGGCCGAGCACGAACACCACGTCGTACCAGTGGGCGATCTCGATGATGGCCAGCTGGGGTCCGGAATACTCCGTCAGGACGCCGCGAACCAGCTCCTGGTGGGCGTGGTGGCAGGCGGAGATGTCGAAGGGCGACTTGCGCAGCTTGATCGTCAGCGCGTAGCCGAGCACGATGAACATCAGCGGCAGCTGGTACAGCAGGGGCTTGCCGTAGGCGAACACCTCGCTGACCTTGAAGCTGCCCGTGACCATGGCGATGGACACGAACACCAGGATGATCAGCGGCTCGTAGGTGAGCATGGTGATGAGCTCGCGCTGGGCGCCCACCTGGGCGTAGGGCGACTGGGTGGAGAGCGCGCCCATGACGAAGAAGACCGCGCCGATGGTCATCACGAAGAAGATGAGCAGCAGGTCGGAGCCCATGAAGAACAGGAACACCGTGAGCATGGAGCTCAGCAGGTAGACCCACACGGTGAGCACCTGCCAGGGGTTCATGATCATGGGCGCCTTGCCCAGCAGTTTGAACACGTCGTAGAAGGGCTGCAGGATCGGGGGACCGAAGCGCGACTGCAGACGGGCGGTGATCTTGCGGTCGATACCGGCGATCAGGCCGCCCACGATCGGGGCCAGGAACACCGCCAAGGTGGCGAGCAGGAGCTTACCCATTAGATCACCCCTCCCAGCAGAAGGCCCAGCATGACCGCGAGCAGCACGCCGGAGACCATGTTGATCGGCCCGGTGAGGCGTTCCTCGCCGAAGAGCCAGGTCAGGTAGAAGTTGGATGCCTGGTAGCCCACGGGCGCGCCGGCGGTGCTCAGGAAGGCCTTGTCGTCGCCGGGGGACTGCGCGCCGCAGAGGTAGGGGCCCACGCAATCGGCGGCTTCAACCTTGCGGGCCTGCTTCCAGGCGAAGTAGAAGCCCACGCCCAGCACCAGGAACAGGGGGTAGACGTAGAACACGCCCTGCTGGTTCACGAAGTTGAAGCCGTCGAGCACGAAGCCCGCCGCCTTGTGGGAGCTGCGCACCGCGGGTTCGATCAGCCCGCCGTAGATGAAGGGCACGAACAGCGAGAGCAGCACCGCGCCGGCGGCCAAGAGCACCAGGGGACCGCGCACGGTTCCGGCCTGGGGCTCGGCAGGGACGCCCTTGGGGTACGGGGTGGAGAGCAGGATGCCGGCCCAGCGCGCCCAGAACATCACGGTCAGGCCGGAGCCCAGGGCGAGCATCACGGTCACGGGCATGTACTTCATGGCGGCCGCGCTTTCGATGGCCATCCACTTGCCCATCAGCACGCCGAAGGGGGGCAGCAGCATGGTCACCACGCCGACCAGGGCCACGATGGTGGTCTTGGGCATGACCATGTAGAGCCCGCGCATGTCCTCGAGGTCGCGGGAGTGGATCTTCTGCTCGATGGTGCCCACGCACAGGAACATGAGCGCCTTGGACACCGCGTGGAAGATGATGATGACGATGGCCGCGGTGATGGCCGCCGGGGTGTTGATGCCCGCGCAGGCGATGATCAGGCCCAGGTTGGCGATGGTGGAGTAGGCCAGCACCTTTTTGGCGTTGGACTGCCCCACGGCCAGGGCCGAGGTGGTCAGGAAGGTGAACGCGCCGAACATGGCCAGCGTGCCCGAGAGCATGGTGCCCGCGTAGGCCGGGGCCAGGCGCAGCACCAGGTACACGCCCGCCTTGACCATGGTGGAGGAGTGCAGCAGCGCGGAGACCGGCGTGGGGGCCACCATGGCGCCCGTGAGCCAGCTCTGGAAGGGCACCTGGGCCGACTTGGTGATGCCCGCGTAGCAGAGCATGAACAGCGGGATCAGCGCGGCCGCGCCCGCGGCGGAGAACCCGGGCTTGAGCAGCTCGCTCAGGTAGAGGCCGGTGCCGGTCTTCTGCAGGAAGATCAGCGCGAAGACGAAGGCCACGCCGCCGGTCATGTTCATCCACAGGGCGCGGGTGGCGTTCTTCACGGAGGTCTCGTCCCCGTCGTGGGAGATGAGCATGAAGGAGCAGAAGGTGGTCACTTCCCAGAAGAAGTAGAGCCACAGCAGGCTGTTGGCCAGAACCAGGCCGTTCATGGCGCCGAGGAAGGCGACGAGGTAGAAGAAGAAGCGGGGCTGCTTCGAGCGCGCGAGGTGGAGGTGATCCTCGTGGGCGGGCATGTAGCCCAGCGCGTACACGCAGATGAGCGAGCCCACAATGGAGATGACCAGCACCATGATCATCGACAGGCTGTCGGCGAACATGGCGGGGGCGGCCTTGGCCGCGCCGTGGTCCATCATGAAGAATTCAAGATAGATGAGCCCGACGATCTGGATCGCGGTGAGAGCTGCGACCAGAGGGTTCTTGAGCTTGGTCATGGCGATGACCAGGATGACGAACAACAGGGCAAAATCGAGCAGCGTGATCAAACCGTCCAGGCTGATGCCAAGGATGCTTTTAGGTCCGTACTCGAACGCGCCCTGCCCGACCAGGGCCAGGGAAGCCGCGGCCAGGACCACCGCAGTTCCGACCACGATCAGGCCTCTGGAGCCCTTGTCCCGAAGCAGCAAGAGAGCGATTGCCGCCAGGAACGGGAGCACCACGGTCGCGAAAACCAAGATGTCCATATTCACCTCACGTTAGGTTGTGTCGAGTCAGTCTCCTCGCCTCGAAATCTCTGCGCCTTTTCCTTTCCCTCCCCCGATGTGCGTTATGATACACCGCCGGCCCCCCGGCCGACCGCCAACTGCCGATTCTGGATTTTGATATTGGGCGTAAGTCTTAAGGAATTGGAACATTCCGGTCAAGCCGGGCCGGATTTCCAGGCCGCACGCCTGTTTCTCGCGCTCCGCTGGCGGATTGTTTTTCCGGCCCGGCATAAGCGGTCGCAATCGGCCGGTGAACGGCAGAAATCTCTCGGTAAACGGCGGACGAATTTCCCGTGTCAGAATGACACAGGGCAGAAGTTCTCGGGAAGTGCTCCAGGTTCTTTGCTTGTGCGCAAAAAAACGTTACCAGACAGCTCGAACACATGGATAATGTTTCCTTTTGGCGTTGGGCTCCCAGGAGAGAGGCGTGATGGACGATTACAGGTCTACGTTCAGGGTCGAGGTGGACGAGAGCTACGTCCTTGAACTGGCGGTTTGGCTGCGCAGGAGTTCCGCCATGGGGCACCTGCACCTGAGCGACCTGGGCGATCCCAAGATGATCCAGGGCAGGCCTCCACTGCCGCGCATCGACGACATCTCGTCCAACGGCATGTGCCTCTCCTTCCGCTCGGAGCAGCCCGTGCCCACGGAGAAGTTCCTCGGGGTGGCCGTGCTGGTCTATTTCAAGCTGGTGGACCCCATGGACGTCATGGGCGAGCCTCTGAGCTTTTTCACCGGGTACGATGTGCAGTTCTCCCAGCACCACGGCGCGCGCGACTACCTGGGCCTCAGGCTCCACTGGGACGGCGTACCCGACCAGAACGAGAAGGCAGTCTCCTTCGCGGACGCCACCAAGTACGGCATCGCCGACCTGACCAAGTGGTGCGACGACATGAACCGCAAGGCCCTGGGCCAGCACCACCGCCCCCCAAGCGGGCTGCGCCTTGAGCGCCTGATGCGCGAGCTGGAGATCATCCGCGCCGCCCGCCTGGCCAAGGAGGCCAAGGCCGCCCAGCGCAAGGCCTGATCCGCCCCGCCCAGAATGCAAAACGCCCCCTTCGGCCTGGCCGAAGGGGGCGTTGTCGTTTGATGCGCGGGGCGTGAAGCGCGATCAGCCGCCCTTCTTCATGCCTTCCTCGAGCTCCTCCATGGAGGGCTGCACGTTGGAGGGGATGGCCCGCCGTGCGTACTCCACGGCCAGGATGGGGGCCAGCCCGATGGAGTAGCCCATCAGCGCGGACTTGACCACCTTCAGCCGGGCCTGCTTGGCCGCGGCTTGGTGCTCCAGCAGGGAGCCCATGGGGCCCACGAAGCCGTAGCAGAGCAGCACGCCCAGGAAGGTGCCGACGAGCGCTGCCGCGATGTGGTGGCCGAGCACCTCGGGGGGCTGGTTGATGTCGCCCATGGTGATGACAATGCCCAGCACCGCGGCCACGATGCCCAGGCCCGGCAGGGAGTCCGCGATCTTGCTCACGGAGGCGGCGGGCATGTTGTCGTGGTGTTTGCGGGTGGATATGTCGGTATCCATGATGGCTTCGTAGTGGTGCTGCTCGATGTTGCCCGCGATGACGATCTTCAGGTTGTCGCAGATGAAGTTGAGCACGGTCTTGTTCTTGGAGACCGAGGCGTAGCGGCGGAACACGTCGGAATCCGACGGGCGGTTGACGTGGGCGTCCAGGGCCACCGCGCCGGAGCGGCGGGCCAGCTGGAACAGCTCGTACATCAGGGAGAGCAGCTCGAGGTAGAAGGCCTTGGAGTCTTCCTTGGCGGTAAATATCTGGGGGATGTGCTTGAGCACGTCGATGGCCGTGCTCATGGGCGCGGAGATGAAGAACGCGCCGAAGGCCGCCCCGCCGATGGTCAGGAACTCGTAAGGCTGGACCAGCACGATCAGCTGCCCGTGCGAGAGCACGTAGCCGCCGATGACGCTGCCCAGGACAACGACAATGCCTATGATGGCGTTCATATGGTGCCCGGCCCTCCAGGCGGATGATCTTATGATTCAGGGCAGATACGGCTTGCCCGCCCCAGACGGCGGCCACCTTCCGGACCGGGAGGGGCACCTGCGGCCGCAGCAAATTCCCCCGAAGAGGTCGCGAAGTCAAGCGGCACGAGCGACAGGGCCTCCAGCGGGACCCGCCCCGCAGGCCGCATGGTTCCTTGTTTGCGCGGGAAATGTCGGTTTTTTTTCGCCCTCTTCCTTGACAAACGGCCGGACGTGTCGATTTTTTGCGTCCAAGGGTATTGGCATTTCCCCTGAATTGCCCTATTACGCTGCCGTCGTTAGCACTCGCCAACGCAGAGTGCTAGCAACGACGCAAAAACGCACATTCCACCGGAGGTTTATCCGCTATGAAGCTCAAACCCCTCAACGACCGCGTTCTCGTGAAGCGCCTCGAAGAAGAACTGGTGACCAAGGGCGGCATCATCATCCCCGATTCCGCCAAGGAAAAGCCCATGCGCGGCGAAGTCATCGCCGTTGGCCCCGGCAAGATCGGCGACGACGGCAAGCGCGCCAAGATGTCCGTCGAGAACGGCGACAAGGTGCTCTTCAACAAGTACGCCGGCACCGAGCTGAAGATCGACGGCGAAGAGTTCCTGATGATGCGCGAGGACGACATCCTGGCCGTCATCGACTAAGTTTCCGCTTCATCCGAACCATTCATCCTCAAGAAGGAGACACATATGTCCGCTAAAGAGATTCTTTACGACGCCAAGGCCCGCGAGAAGCTGAAAAGGGGCGTTGACAAGCTCGCCAACGCCGTGAAGGTGACCCTGGGCCCCAAGGGCCGCAACGTCGTGATCGAGAAGAGCTTCGGCTCCCCGATCATCACCAAGGACGGCGTCACCGTGGCCAAGGAAGTCGAACTTGAGGACAAGTTCGAGAACATGGGCGCCCAGATGGTGAAGGAAGTCGCCTCCAAGACCTCCGACGTCGCGGGCGACGGCACCACCACCGCCACCATCCTGGCCCAGGCCGTGTTCAACGAGGGCGTGAAGCTCGTGGCCGCCGGCCGCAACCCCATGGCCATCAAGCGCGGCATCGACAAGGCCGTGGAGGCCCTGGTGGAAGAGCTGGGCGTGCTCGCCAAGCCCACCCGCGACCAGAAGGAGATCGCCCAGGTCGGCACCATCTCCGCCAACTCCGACGCCACCATCGGCAACATCATTGCCGAGGCCATGAACAAGGTCGGCAAGGAAGGCGTCATCACCGTCGAGGAAGCCAAGGGCCTGGAAACCACCCTGGACGTCGTCGAGGGCATGCAGTTCGACCGCGGCTACCTCTCCCCCTACTTCGTGACCGACCCCGAGAAGATGGTCGTCGAGCTGGACGACCCCTTCATCCTCATCAACGAGAAGAAGGTCTCCTCCATGAAGGACCTTCTGCCCGTGCTCGAGCAGGTCGCCAAGATGGCCAAGCCCCTGCTGATCGTCGCCGAGGACGTCGAGGGCGAAGCCCTGGCCACCCTGGTGGTCAACAAGCTGCGCGGCACCCTGCAGGTCTGCGCCGTGAAGGCCCCCGGCTTCGGCGAGCGCCGCAAGGCCATGCTGCAGGACATCGCCATCCTCACCGGCGGCCAGGCCGTCTCCGAGGATCTGGGCATCAAGCTGGAAAGCCTGACCCTGACCGACCTGGGCCGCGCCAAGCGCGTCATCATCGACAAGGACAACACCACCATCATCGACGGCGCCGGCGACAACGAGACCATCAAGGCTCGTGTGAAGCAGATCCGCGCCCAGATCGAAGAGACCACCTCCTCCTACGACCGCGAGAAGCTCCAGGAGCGCCTGGCCAAGATCGTCGGCGGCGTCGCCGTGATCAACGTCGGTGCGGCCACCGAGACCGAGATGAAGGAGAAGAAGGCCCGCGTCGAGGACGCCCTGAACGCCACCCGCGCGGCCGTCGAAGAGGGCATCGTCCCCGGCGGCGGCGTCGCCCTGGTGCGCTGCCTGACCGCCCTCGAGAAGGTCAAGGCCGCCGACGACGACGAGACCGCTGGTATCGAGATCGTCCGCCGCGCCTGCGAAGCCCCCTTGCGCCAGATCTCCGGCAACGCCGGGTTCGAAGGCTCCATCGTCGTGGCCAAGGTGCGCGACGGCAAGGAAGGCTACGGCTTCAACGCCGCCACCGGCGAGTACGAAGACCTGATCAAGGCCGGCGTCATCGACCCCAAGAAGGTCACCCGCATCGCCCTGCAGAACGCCGCTTCCGTCTCCGGCCTGCTGCTCACCACCGAGTGCGCCATCGCCGAGAAGCCCGAAGCCAAGAAGGACACCCCCCCCATGCCCGGCGGCATGGGCGGCATGGGCGGCATGTACTAGACAACGCCCCGTCCCCGCATTGACGAGGCCCCGGACCGCACGGTCCGGGGCCTTTTTCGTTGCGGGCGGTATGCCCGCCGGCGGCTCGGCCAGGCGCTCCGCCGCCCCCCGGGGCGCACGCCCTGCCGAGGTTCGATGCATCGATCAACATGCGGTATTCTCCCGCTTGTCATTGCAATAATCCCGTGGATGCCCTAACTATCTTTTCTATTCCCCGGCTTCACCCCAACGCGGATTACGCCATGACCAAGACGCCCGCCCCGCTTCGCCCGACCGCCCTGCAGCTGGCCTGCTGCGCGGCCCTCTGCGCCCTCCTGCTCATCCCCCCGGCGCAGGCCGCCGAGACGCTCGACCTGAACGCCCTGGTGGGCGAAGCCCTGAAGAACAACCCCGAGCTGAGCGCCGGGCAGCAGCGCGTCACCTCCGCCCGGCACCGCATCCCCCAGGCCAAGGCCCTGCCCGACCCCTCGGTCTCCGCCGGGTACACCAACACGGGCCTGAGCCAGTACACCTTCGGCAACTCCTACGACTCGGTGTGGGCCTTCGGCGTCTCCCAGACCGTGCCCTTCCCGGGCAAGCTCGTGCAGAAGGGCCGCGTTGCCGAGAAGGAGATGGAGACCCTGGGCCTGCAGTTGCACGCCCTGCGCCTCTCCACCGTGGCCCGGGTCAAGGAGCTCTACTACGACCTGTTCACCGCGCACCGCACCCTCGAGATACTCGACGACAAGGCCAAACTTCTGGATCAGGTGGAGAAGGCCGCGCTGGCCCGCTACGCCTCCGGCCTGGGCGACCAGCGCGACGCCGTGATGGCCCAGACCGAGAAGTACATGCTCAAGGAGAAGGAGCAGATGGTCCGCCAGCGCCTCTCCACCCTGGAAGGCATGCTCAACTCCATGCTTGGGAGGGAGGTCAACTCCCCCCTGGCCAAGCCCTCCGAGCCCTCCAAGGCCCCCTACAAGCGCAGCCTGGAGGACCTGTTGGTCAAGGCATCCTTCGACTCCCCGGACACCAAGGCCCGGATGAAGAAGGTGGAGCGGGCCGAAGCCAAGGTCTCCCAGGCCAAGGCCGAGTTCGTGCCGGACGTGACCCTCTCGGCCGGATACTCCCAGAAGGGCTGGAGGATCGCGCAGGAACCCCAGTCGGTCACCGGCCCGGACGGTTCGGAGCTGCTCGGCCCGGCCGGCATCAAGCAGAAATGGCAGGACATGTGGAGCGCGGGCGTCTCCGTGACGGTGCCGCTGTACTTCTTCGTCAAACAGGCCGAGGGCCTCAAGGAGTCCCGGGCGGACCTGGCCGAGTCCCGCTACGACCTTGAGGCGGGCAAGAACCTCGTGGCCTCCTCCATCCGTGAGAACTATTCCATGCTCCAGTCCGCCGAGAAGCTGAGCGAGCTGTTCGCCGGCGGAACCCTGCCCAAGACCCGGCAGGATTTCCAGCTCGCGGCCGCGAACTACGCCGGAGGCAAGGGCGACATCTACGCCGTGGTCGCCCGGCTCAAGGCCGTGCTGGACTACGAAGTGCAGTACTGGATCCAGTTGTCCGAGAAGCAGAAGGCCATCGCGAGGCTGGAGAGCCTGGCGGGCTTCTCCGACGGGCTGAACATCCCTAAACCACTGGACGAGGGCGGGGACGCCGCGCAGCCTCCCACCGGGGACGCAGCGACGGGCGCCCGCAACGCCCCGGCCAAATTGAAATGAGGTGGAACATGAAATCGAAGCAATTGATCCTCTCTCTTGCCGCGGCCTCCCTGATCGCCCTGGGCGGCGTGGCCCAGGCCCAGATGCAGCACGGCGGGCACGGCGGCTCCGGCCATATGATGACCCCCGAGCAGATGAAGGCCATGACCCCGCAGGAGGTCCGCCAGATGACCCCGGAGGAGATCCACAACATGCCGCCGGAGCTCATGCGCCACATGACCCCCGAGCAGATGAAGGCTATGACTCCCCAGCAGATGGAGCAGATGACGCCTGAGCAGATGAAGGCGATGTCGCCCGAGCAGATGCAGGCCATGCCCGCCAGCCACGCCCAGCACGGGGCGCACGGGCAGGCCCAGCCATCCCAGACTGGCCAGCCTGGCCAGCCCGGCCAGATGAAGGAGATGTCGCCCGAGGAGATGATGAAGATGAACCAGGGCCAGCAATAGCAGCCGGAACCACAAGGCGCGGGGGAGAGACATGCGGGCGTTGCCATCCACGGCGGGACCGACGTTGAAGGACGTGTTGCTGGCGGCCTGCCTGGCCGCCGCGCTGGCGTTGCCGGGCGGAGTTTTGGCCCAGGCCCCGGCCCAACCGGGCGGGACGGGCTCCATGGCCGGGATGGACCACTCCGGGCACGGCGCCCCGGCCCCGGCCGGGCCGCAGGCTCCGCCACAAGCGCCGCAGCAGGGGCACGCCGGGCACTCCATGCCCGGCATGGACATGTCCTCCGGAAGCCAGAGCGTGCAGCAGCCCGCCCCGGCCCCAACCTCTGGCATGGATCATTCCAGCCATGGCGCACCGGCGGCTCCCGCCACACCGGCCGCGTCCGCCGGGCACGAGGGCCACGCCGGGCACGGCGCGCCTGCCGCGCCGGCGTCTTCAGGGCACGAGGGCCACGGAGCGCCTCCGGCCTCCGGAACGATGCCCCCCATGGCCATGCTCACCCCCGAACAGGCCAAGCTCATCGGCGTCACCGTCACCCAGGCGGCCATGCGCCCCTTCAAGACCATCATCCGGGCCACGGGGCGCGTGGCGCCGGACGAAACCCGCCTGGCCACCGTGACCACCAAGGCCGAAGGCTACGTGGAGCGCCTCATGGTGGACCACACCGGCCAGATGGTCAAAAAGGGCCAGCCCCTGCTGGCCATCTACAGCCCCGAGGTCTACGCCACGCAGCTGGAGTACCTGAACCTGCTGCGCTGGAGGAGCGCCCAGCCCAAAGCCTCGACGGAAGGCGGGGGCGAATACGCGGCCATGCTCGCAAACGACAGCCAGGCCCTGCTCGCCGCCGCCAGGCAGCGCCTGGCCCTGCTGGACGCGGGCGGCCTGGCAGCCCAGCTTGAGAAGACCGGCAAGCCCTCGCGCGACTACGTGCTCACAAGCCCGGTGGACGGCTACGTGATCTCCCGCCAGGCCACCTTGGGCATGCAGGTGGCCCCGGGCGAGAAGCTCTACGACCTGGCCGACCTCAGCACCGTATGGGTGCTGGCCGACGTCTACGAGGAGAACCTGCCCTTCTTCAAGGAGGGCCAGGCCGCGCTCATCACCCTCACGGGCGTCTCCGGCCCGCCGCTCACGGCCAAGGTGGCCCAGATCTACCCCGTGATCGCCGCCGACACCCGCACGGCCAAGGTGCGCTTCGTGCTGCCCAACCCCAAGGGCCTGCTGCGCCCCGAGATGTACGCCGAGATCCAGATGGGCACCGACCTGGGCCAGCGCCTGGCCGTGCCCGAGTCGGCCATCATAGACACGGGCCTGCGCAAGGTGGTCTACTACGAGTCCAGCCCCAACAACTTCGAGCCCCAGGACGTGACCACCGGCATCCGCTCCGGCGGCTTCGTGGAGATTCTCTCCGGCCTGGCCCCCGGCACCAAGGTGGCCTCCTCCGCCAACTTCCTCCTGGACGCCGAAACGCGCCTCAAGAGCGGCAGCGGCGGCGAGCATCACCACCATTAGCCCGGGGCAGCCATGATTATCCAGAGCATCATCGGGTTCTCGGGCCGCAACAGGCTCATCGTGACCATCATGTGCGCCACGCTGGGGCTGTGGGGCGTGTGGGCCATGCGCAGCGCGCCCCTGGACGCCATCCCGGACCTCTCGGACCCGCAGGTCATCGTCTACACCGAGTGGCAGGGCCGCAGCCCCGACCTGGTGGAGGACCAGGTCACCTACCCCATCGTCACCTCGCTGCTGGCCGCGCCGGGCGTGCAGGCGGTGCGCGGCTTCTCCTTCCTGGGTTCGTCCTTCATCTACGTGATCTTCAAGGAAGGCACGGACATCTACTGGGCGCGCTCGCGGGTTCTGGAATACCTGCAGTCGGTGCGCGCCAAGATACCGGCCGACGTGAACCCCGTGCTCGGCCCGGACGCCACCAGCCTGGGCTGGGGCTTCTCCTACGCGCTGGTCGACACGTCCGGGCGGCTCGACCTCTCCCAGCTGCGCTCCCTGCAGGACTGGAACGTCAAGCTGGCCCTGGAGAGCGTGCCCGGCGTCTCCGAGGTGGCCTCGCTGGGCGGCTTCGTGCGCCAGTACCAGATCACCGTGGACCCGGGGCGGCTGTTCGGCTACGGCCTGCCCCTGCAGAAGGTGCTGGAGGCCGTGCGCCTCTCCAACAACGACGTGGAAGGCCGCGTGGTGGAGATGTCCGGCACGGAGTACATGGTGCGCGGGCGCGGCTACGTGAAGAGCCTGGCGGACCTGGAGAGCGTCTCCGTGGGCACGGACAACCGGGGCACGCCCGTCTTCCTCAAGGACGTGGCCCAGGTGAGCCTCGGGCCGGAGATGCGCCGGGGCCTTGCCGACCTTGACGGCCGGGGCGAGGTGGCGGGGGGCATCGTGGTGGTGCGCTTCGGGGAGAACGTGCTCTCCGTGATCGACAGGGTGAAGGCCAAGATAGCCGAGGTCGCGCCATCGCTGCCGCCGGGCGTAAGGTTCGAGGTCACCTACGACCGCTCCGACCTGATCCACAGGGCCATCTCCACCCTCACGGAGGAGATCGTCAAACTCACCGTGGCCGTGAGCGCGGTGTGCGTGGTCTTCCTGTTCCACCTGCCAAGCGCCCTGGTCATCATCCTGACCCTGCCGCTGGCCATCGTCATCTCCTTCATCTGCATGAACGCCCTGGGCGTGACCTCCAACATCATGAGCCTCTCCGGCATCGCCATCGCCATCGGCGCCATGGTGGACGCGGCCATCATCATGGTGGAGAACGCCCACAAGAAGCTGGAGGAGTGGGAGCACGCGGGCAGGCCCGGCTCCCGCGTGGAGGTCATCCTGGAGGCCGCGCAGGAGGTGGGGCCCTCGCTGTTCTTCTCCCTGCTGGTGATAACCGTGGGCTTCCTGCCCGTGTTCACGCTCCAGGGGCAGGCCGGGCGGCTGTTCAAGCCCCTGGCCTACACCAAGACCTTCGCCATGCTCTTCTCGGCCTTCCTGGCCGTGACGCTCACGCCCATGCTCATGACGCTCTTCATCCGGGGCACAGTGCGCCCGGAGGACAAGAACCCACTCAGCCACGTGCTGCGCCTGATCTACCACCCCTTCGTGCTGCTGGCCTTGCGCTTCAAGAAGACCATGATCCTGCTGGCCGTGCTGGTCATGGCGGCCACGGTCTGGCCCGTGACGCGCCTGGGCTCGGAGTTCATGCCCCCGCTCTACGAGGGCACGCTCTTCTACATGCCCGTGACCATGCCCGGCATCTCCATCGCCGAAGCCGGGAAGCTCCTCAAGCTGCAGGACTCCATCCTGGCCTCGGTGCCCGAGGTGGCCCAGGTGTTCGGCAAGGCCGGGCGCGCCGGGACCGCTACGGACCCCGCGCCCATGGAGATGTTCGAGACGGTCATCAACCTCAAGCCCGAGGCCCAGTGGCGCCCGGGCATGAACGTGGAGAAGCTCAAGGCCGAGCTGGACGCCCGCCTGCAGATACCGGGGGTGGTCAACGCCTTCACCATGCCCATCAAGGCCCGCATCGACATGCTCTCCACGGGCATCCGCACCCCGGTGGGCATCAAGATCCTGGGGCCGGACCTGGCCGAGATCGAGATGATCGGCACCAAACTGGAGGAGGTGGTCAAGCGCGACCCGCGCACCCGCTCCGTGTTCGCGGACAAGGTCAACACCGGCTACTACCTGGACATCAGCGTGAAGCGTCAGGCCGCCGCGCGCTACGGGCTCACCGTGGCCGACGTGCAGGACATCATCGAGTCCGCCGTGGGCGGGCGCAACCTGACCACCGTGATCCTGGGCCGGGAGCGCTACCCCGTGAACGTGCGCTACCCGCGCGAGCTGCGCCAGGACGTGGAGACCATCAAGGCCATGCTCGTTCCGGTGCAGGGCGCAGGCCCCGGCGGCGAGGAGGCCAGGCCAAGGATGGGCGTTCCGCCCGCGCCGCGCAGGATGCTGCAGGTGCCGCTCGGCGAGCTGGCCAACGTGAAGGTGACCAACGGCCCCTCCATGATAAAGAGCGAGGGCGGCATGCCCACGGCCTACGTCTACATCGACTTCACCGGCTCCGACGTGGGCGGCTACGTCAACGGCCTGAAAAAGGCCGTGGCGGAGGCCGTGCTGCCGCAGCTGCCTGCCGGGTACCGCCTTGTCTGGAGCGGCGAGTACGAGAACCTGGTCAGCACCCAGGAGCGGCTGGAGATGGTCATCCCGCTGACCATCTTCATCATCTTCATGCTGCTCTACATCAACACCAAGTCCCTGGCCTCCACCTGCATCGTGCTGCTGGCCGTGCCCTTCTCCCTGGTGGGTTCATTCTGGCTGCTCTACCTGCTGGGCTACAACCTGAGCATCGCGGTGTGGGTGGGCATCATCGCCCTGGCGGGCCTGGACGCTGAGACGGGCGTGGTCATGCTCCTCTACCTGCAGCTGGCCTACAAGCAGTGGCGGGACGAGGGCCGCCTCAAGACCCAGGCGGACCTGCGCGAGGCCGTGGAGCACGGCGCGGTGAAGCGCATCCGCCCCAAGATCATGACCGTGGCCGTGATCCTGGCGGGCCTGCTGCCGGTGATGTTCTCCACGGGCGCGGGCTCGGACGTGATGAAGCGCATCGCCGCGCCCATGATCGGCGGCGTGGTGACCTCAACCATCCTGGAGCTGCTCCTGTATCCGGCCATCTTCGCGCTCTGGAAGGGCCGGGGGCTGCCCAGGGGGTAGCCGCCCGGAAACGTTTCCAAAACTGTAATCGTCCCCCCCTTGCCAGGGGGGCATGCCGGGCGTATCTGGCGCGAATCAATCGCCGAGTTCCGCAAAAGCGGAAGCGGGGGACCCAAAATCCCGGGGCGTATCGCCGCAAGGCGTAGGGCAACTTCCTCGGCCCGAGCCCGTCAGCTAACCTCGCAGGCGTCGAGGGGGAGAACCTTTCCATTCCGGTGGCGAGGCTCTGCCCGCGTTCTGTGGCCGAGCGAACCGCCGCGCCGCGCGCCTGTTGTGTTTGCCGATGGGCGCCCCACGACATCCCGGTCTGATTCTCGACGCGCGCCCGTTGGCTGACATCCGCTCTCGGCCCGATCCCGCAAGGATCGGCAAGGAGCCTGGTCATGGATCAGCGTGCGTCCGTCGGCAAGCGCGTCAAGAACGCCCTCATAGGCGAAAGCCTCAACCTGGGCGACACCTCCATCTTCCACCACCTGTCGCTCATGGCCTTCTTCGCCTGGGTGGGCCTGGGCGCGGACGGCCTGTCCTCATCCTGCTACGGCCCGGAGGAGGCCTTCCTGGCCCTGGGCGAACACACCTTCCTGGCGGTTTTCGTGGCCCTGGGCACGGCCGTGACCATCCTCATCATCTCCGCCAGCTATTCGCAGATCATCGAGCTCTTCCCTTCGGGCGGCGGCGGCTACCTTGTGGCCTCCCGGCTGCTCTCCCCCAGGGTGGGCATGGTGTCGGGCTGCGCCCTGCTCATCGACTACGTGCTGACCATCACCATCTCCATCGCCTCCGGCGCGGACGCGGTGTTCAGCTCGCTGCCGGCAACCTTCGCGCCCTACAAGCTGGAAACGGCCGTGGCGGGCGTGCTGCTGCTCACGCTGCTCAACCTGCGCGGGGTGAAGGAATCGGTGACGGTGCTGGTGCCGATCTTCATGACCTTCGTGGTCACCCACGTCATCGCCCTGGGCTACGCCCTGGGAACCCACGCTGCCCAAGGCCCCGAGCTGGTGGCCCACATCGCCCAGGACGCCTCCGCCGCGCACACCCAACTGGGCTATATGGGCATGTTCCTGCTGATCCTGCGGGCCTACACCATGGGCGCGGGCACCTACACGGGCATCGAGGCAGTGAGCAACGGCCTGCCCATCCTGCGCGAGCCCAAGGTGCGCACGGGCAAACGCACCATGGCCTACATGGCCGTCTCCCTGGCGGTGACCGTCACGGGCCTGATGCTGGCCTACCTGCTGTTCGACGTGCGCCACCAGGAGGGCAAGACCCTCAACGCCGTCCTGTTCGAGGCGCTTACCGTCTCGTGGCCCGCGCCCCTGGGCACGGGCTTCGTCTGGGTGACCCTGGCCTCCGAGGCGCTGCTGCTCTTCGTGGCCGCGCAGGCGGGCTTCCTGGACGGGCCGCGCGTGCTGGCCAACATGTCGCTGGACCGCTGGTTCCCCACCCGCTTCTCCATGCTCTCGGACCGCCTGGTCAGCCAGAACGGCATCCTGCTCATGGGCGGCTCGGCCCTGGCGCTGATGCTGATCTCGCGGGGCTCGGTGGACTTCCTGATCGTGCTCTACTCCATCAACGTGTTCATCACCTTCGTGCTCTCCCAGATGGGGATGGTGCGCCACTGGTGGCAGGAGCGCCACGGCGGGGGCAGGTGGTTCAAGGGGCTTATGCTCAACGGCCTTGGCCTGGGGCTCACGGCCTTCATCCTGGCCTCGGTGGTGGTGGTCAAGTTCTTCGAGGGCGGCTGGCTGACCATCCTCATCACCGCCGCCCTGGCCGCCCTGGCGCTGAAGATCAAGCGCCACTACGACGAGACCTGGGAGCAGATACGCGCCCTGGACACCCTGGTGGAGTCCGTCGGCAGCCCCACCCCCGATCCGGCCGCCGCCCCCGCCGAGGATACGGATGCCAAGACGGCCGTGATCCTGGTGAACGGATACAACGGGCTTGGGCTGCACACCCTCACCAACGTGCTGCGCCTGCACGGGGAGGAGTTCAAGAACTACGTGTTCCTGCAGGTGGGCGTGGTGGACGTGCAGGTGATGCGCGACCACGCCGAGCTGGACCGCCTCAAGCAGACCATCCGCTCCAGCATGGACAAATACATCGCCCTGACGCTCTCGCGCGGGTTCCACGCCGAGGCCCACTGGGCAGTGGGCACGGACGTGGTGCACGAAATCCTCGAGCTGGCCCCGGTCATCAAGGAGCGCTTCCCCCGCTGCGTGTTCTTCGGCGGGCAGCTGGTGTTCGAGAAGGAGACCCTGCTGACCCGCATGCTGCACAACTACGTGGTCTTCAGTCTGCAACGCCAGATCTACAAGGTGGGCATCCCCTTCATGATCATGCCCATCGCCCTGCGGGAGGCCATCCCGGCCGAATAGGGCGCGAGGCCCTGCCGGACCGCCCCGGGCGGGCGCCGTCCGGCGGGGCCACCCGGAGCCCCTGGACAAATTCGGAAAAATGTGGTGCAAATCGTGGCGGTTACCAACTGCCGCCGGCTCTTCGGCGCTATCGGCCTGAGCCGGAGCGCGGCCTGGGCCGCTCCCGCCCGGCGGGATTGGCGGCATGGCCGTCAGCGCGGCCCTTGATGCTCCACCCCGGCGGCGCTCCGCCGGAGCCCGGCTCCCGGCCTGCCCTTGCGGCTTCCCTCTTCCCGACGATGCCCGGCATACGGGAACGCGGGCCGCCGCATCCCTTCTTGCGCCCTTGTGCGTTGCCGCAAGCCGGGCGGCCTTGCGTTCTAAAGTTGCAACAGCAGCTTCCGATTCCACTATCGGTGCCTGATGACTTCGTGTTTCTTCATCCCGCGCCGTTGATCCATATGGCCTTGTGCAACATCACGCCTTTCGTATCTCAGGGGGGGGAAACTGATGCGTTGGAAGGATGTTAGGATCCAATGGAAGTTCGCCATCGGCTTCGGCGCGGTGATATTCTTCATGCTCACCGCGAGCGTGATCTCGATCACCGGAGTCAATTCGATCGTTGACGACGCCAAGATCGTCATCGTGGGCAACAAACTGAGGGGGGAGTTCACGCAGAGGATCGTCGACCACCTGAACTGGGCCAGCAAGCTCAGCGAGTTCCTGAACAGCTCCAAGGCCTCCACGCTGGAGGTGCAGCTCAACCCGCGCCTGTGCGCCTTCGGCAAATGGTACTACGGCGAGGGCCGCAAGGAGGCCGAAAAGCTTGTGCCGGCCATCGCGCCGCTGCTGGCCGAGATCGAGCGCTACCACGAGGGGCTGCATCGTTCCGCCGCCACCATCAAGGAGAAGTTCGTCCCGGTGAACCCGGAGCTGGGCGGGTTCCTGCGCGACAAGCTGGCCGACCACCTGAAGTGGAGCAACGCCGTGCTCAAGGCCCTGGCCGACGAGGCCAGCCGCAAGGTGGAGGTGGAGTCCGACCCGCACAAATGCGGGCTCGGCAAGTGGCTCTACTCCGATGAAATGGCGGCGCTGCGCCAGGCCGACCCCGAGTTCGACAAGCAGATCACCGCGGTCTTCGGCCCGCACGAGCGCCTGCACGAGAGCGTGGTCCGCATCAACGCCCTGCTGGGCGAAGGCCGCAACAACGATGCCAAGCAGTATTTCCGCGACGTCACCGAGAAGGAGGCGGGCCTGGCCCTGGCCTCCATCACCGGCGTGGTGGGCTGGCACAACGCCAGGATGCTCACGGCCGAGGAGGCCAAGAAGGCCTACTCCACGGAAACCATCCCCAACCTGGTGAAGGTCCAGGAGCTTCTGGACAAGACCAAGGACGCCATAAGCGCCCACATCATGACCGACGAGGCCATGCTGGAGGCCGCCGCCAACACCCGCTCGACCATCATCGCGGCCACGGCCGTGGCCCTGCCGCTGGCCATCGCGCTCGCCGTGCTGCTGGCCCGGGGCATCGTGGTCCCTGTGCGCAAAGGCGTGGCGTTCGCCGAACGCATGGCCGCGGGCGACATGAGCCAGGACCTGGACGTGGACCAGAAGGACGAGATCGGCATGCTCGCCGCCGCCTTGCGCGAGATGACCCAACGCCTGGGCGAAGTCATGAGCGAGGTGATCGAGGGAGCTGGCAACGTGGCCTCGGGCGCGCAGGAGCTCTCGGCCACCTCGGAGACGCTCTCACAGGGGGCCTCGCAGCAGGCCGCCAGCGTGGAGGAGGTCTCCTCCTCCATGGACGTGATGGCCTCCAACATCCAGCACAACGCGGAAAACGCCACCCAGACCGAGGCCCTGGCCCTGAAGGCCGCGCAGGACGCCGAGGCCGGGGGCCAGGCCGTGACCATGACCGTGGGGGCCATGAAGCAGATCGCGGAGAAGATCTCCATCATCGAGGAGATTTCGCGGCAGACCAACCTGCTGGCGCTCAACGCCGCCATCGAGGCCGCCCGCGCGGGCGAGCACGGCAAGGGCTTCGCGGTGGTGGCGGCCGAGGTGCGCAAGCTCGCCGAGCGCTCGGGCCGGGCCGCGACCGAGATATCGGCCCTCTCGGCGGAATCCGTGGCCGTGGCGGACAAGGCCGGGGAGATGCTCAGGGAGATCGTGCCCGATATCCGCAGGACCGCCGCCCTCATCCAGGAGATATCCGCCGCCTCCCGCGAACAGAACAACGGCGCGGGCCAGATCAACAAGGCCGTGCAGCAGCTGGACCAGGTCGTCCAGCAGAACGCCTCCGCCTCGGAGGAGATGGCCTCCACCGCGGAGGAGCTCTCCAGCCAGGCCGAACAGCTGCTCTCCACGGTGAGCTTCTTCAAGCTCAAGGACGAGGGCGCGTCCCGCCCGCAGGCACGCCGCGGGCTCCCTGGCGGGAAGCACTCCGGCTGAGGACGCCGCTCCGGCAGGCGAAAACCTTGCCATGCAGGCCCGGGGAACGCGCTCGCGCGCCCCGGGCCAGCCTGGCCTCTAGCCGAACACTTCGGCGTACCAAAAGGCTTCGGGGTTGCGGAACCAGGACGCGAACTCCTCGCTGTCGAAGACGCGCAACTGTTTCAGATCCACCCCGTAGCGCCTGAACAGCGCCAGCAATTCGGTGAGGCACTCCTCGTCCAGCTCGGCCCTGTCCACCGAGATGTAGAGCGTGT
The DNA here is from genome assembly GCF_022808715.1 of Fundidesulfovibrio agrisoli. Taxonomy (GTDB): domain Bacteria; phylum Desulfobacterota; class Desulfovibrionia; order Desulfovibrionales; family Desulfovibrionaceae; genus Fundidesulfovibrio; species Fundidesulfovibrio agrisoli. Next base: position 89,339 of record NZ_JAKZKX010000010.1, on the reverse strand, counting down.
CGCCGCTCCCGGAGCCGCCCTCCACGCACTCGATCCTGTCCAGCCACTCGAAGAAGGCCTCCTCATCCCCGGGCGAATAATAGGCCACGCTGCGGGCCTGAAGCTCCACGATATCGGCGTCGTCCATCGGCTGCCTCCCGCGGGTCGAACAATTGGCCGCACCGGCCTCCCGCCTAGACTCAAGACTACCATGAAGGGCCGCGCCGGGCTACGCCGGGGATGACGCCCCGCACTCTGGCCTTGTGCCGTCAGCAGTCGAAGGGGCGCGCCGCTCCTGACGCCCAAGGCACTTCGCACGGGGGCTGCGCGCCAACCCCGTTGGGGACACAAGGCTGGAGCCCCATCCCACGTGCTTCCACACCCGGATGACTCTCGCGGCGTCCCACCCGGCTGGGCCTTCCCCCCCCCCCGCCGGGATACGCCCCGGAGTGCGCGGCCCGGCCAACTTAGGCTGGGGAAATGCCTGCCGCATCTTTTTCGCCTGCTTCAATCAAGACAATTCCACTCCTGTTTTACAGTCGGGGATGATTCGACAGCGCCGCTTTTCCAAAGGGGCAAGAATCATTTACAAGACCGCATCGTGAGGCGTATAATTGCTTTGTACCGTTTACCAGCACCTTTACGGTTCCCATAGATGACCAACACCCAAGAATATCCCACGAGAGACGCGCAGACAGGCGGCAGGCAGGCCACGGGCGCAGGCCAGCCCCGCAGGTGGCATTCGCGGGCCACTGTCGCCGTCTTCTTCATCTGCCTGCTGGCCGCGCTGTGGGGGGCGACCCTCTGGGAGCTGTCCCGGGCCGAGCAGGACGCCCGGGCCGCCGCCGAGACCATGACGAAGAACCTCGCCAGGATCCTGGCCGAGCACATGCTCTCCACGGTGAAGCGCATCGAAATGGTCCTCAAGGTGCTGGACCGCGCCTGGACTCCGGACCACGCCCGGTTCATCGACGAATCCCAGCGGCTGCGCACCGAAATCGACGACCTGGCCTTCCAGATATCCCTGGCGGAGCCGGACGGCCTGGTCTCCTACTCCTCCACGCAGTTGGGCGCCGCACCGGTGAGCATCGCCGACCGGGAGCACTTCAAGGCCCACCTCTCCGGCCCGCGCAAGCCGATCTTCATCGGCAAGCCCGTGCTTGGGCGCGTCTCCGGCAAGTGGTCCATCCAGTTCTCGGGGCGCATCGTGCGCGACGGCAAGCTGGCGGGAGTGATCGTGCTCTCGGTGGACCCCGACTATTTCGCCCACTTCTTCTGGAGCCTGGGCCTGGACGAGAAGGACGTGGTGGACATCGTCCGCGACGACGGCGTGCTGCTGGCGCGCGCCTCCACCACGGACAACATCTTCGGCGGGACCATCACCGACACGCCCTACCTGGTGCCGGCCCCGCCCATGAGCGGCAACTTCCGGCGGGCCTCCCAGATCGACGGCATCGAGCGGGTCTTCGGGTTCTACAGGCTCCCCCTGTACGGGCTGACCTTCGTCAGCGGGCGCTCGGTGGAGTCCGTGTTCTCGCCCTTCGAGCAGGTCCGCAACACCGTCATCCTCGTGGTGGCGTCGGTTTCCGTGATCCTGCTGATCCTCGCGGCGCTCATCATCGACAATCTGCGCCACCGGGAGCGGGCCAAGCGCCAGTTGCAGCTCGCGGCCAACGTCTTCGACCGCTCCGGGGAGGCCATCTGCATCACGGACGTGGACACCACCATCCTCACCGTCAACGACGCCTTCTGCCGCATCACCGGCTACACCCACAATGAAATCGTGGGCGAAACGCCCCGCAAGTTGGCCTCCGGGCGGCATGACCAGAAATTCTACAAGGAGATGTGGGACAGCATCAACACAAGGGGCTGGTGGCAGGGAGAAATCTGGAACCGCAAGAAGGACGGCACTATCTACCTTGAATGGTTGAGCATCAACGTCATTCACAACAGCCGGGGCGAGCCGCTCAACTATATCGGCGTGTTCTCGGACATCAAGAAGATCGCGGGCACCCAACGGCGCATCGAGTTCCTGGCCACCCACGACGAGCTGACCCTGCTGCCCAACCGGACCCTGTTCAACGACCGCATCCAGCAGGCCATCGAGGGCTGCGCCGCGACTGGCGGGCGCTTCGCCGTGGCCTTCATCGACATCGACAACTTCAAGATCGTCAACGACTCCCTGGGGCACTCCACCGGCGACGAGCTGCTCAGGGAGCTGGCCAAACGCCTGCGGGAGCTGCTGCGCGCCACGGACATCATCGCCCGCTTCGGCGGCGACGAGTTCGCCATGCTGCTCCACAACGCGGACCGGGCCATCGCCGACAAGACCGCGCGGCGCATCAGCGAAGCCCTGACCCGCCCGATCAGGGTGGGCGGCCAGGAGATATACGCCGGGGCCAGCATCGGCATCTCGCTCTACCCAGAGCACGGGGCCGACGCGCTGAGCCTGCTCAAGAACGCCGACACCGCCATGTACCTCGCCAAGGACCAGGGCAAGAACACCTACAGGTTCTTCACGGACCAGCTCCAGCAGGTGGTGAACGAGCAACTGAACATCGAGACCGGGCTGCCCCGCGCCATCGAACATGGCGAACTCCTGCTGCATTACCAGCCGAAGTTCGACATGGATTCGCTCAAGGTCGTCGGACTGGAGGCCCTGGTGCGCTGGCAGCACCCCGTGGAGGGGTGCATTCTCCCCGGCCGCTTCATCCCTCAGGCCGAGAAGAGCAGGCTGATCGACCTCCTGGGGGAGTGGGTCGCGGATACGGCCGCCGCCCAGATAGCAGCCTGGCTGAAGGCGGGGCTCGCTCCGCCGCAGGTGGCCATCAATCTCTCGCCCAGCCAGTTCCGGCGAGGTGACGTCCAGCCCATGATCGAGCGCATCCTCAAGCGCCACGGGATCCCGCCCCGGCTGCTGGCCATCGAACTGACCGAGACGGCCCTGATGTCCGACCGCCAGGAGGTGCAGCAGGCCCTGACCGCCTTCCGGGACATGGGGCTGGAGGTCGCCATCGACGACTTCGGCACGGGCTTCTCCTCCCTGTCGTCGCTACGCCACTACCCCATCAACCAGCTCAAGATCGACCGCTCGTTCATCATGGAGGTGGACCGCAGCCCGGACGACCGCGCCATCACCCAGGCCATCATCGCCATGTCGGAGTCGCTGGGGCTGTCGGTCGTGGCCGAAGGCATCGAGACCATCGAGCAGTTCAGCACCCTCAAGGCGCTGGGCTGCCGCATCGGGCAGGGATACTATTTCGCAAGGCCCATGCCGCCCGAACAACTGCTGGCGGATGGATTGTTGTCAGACGGGTACGAGGGGCAAGGCGGGGAGAGCGAGCCGCTGGAGGGGCTTTCCTGAGGATGGGCTCGGCCGGAGCCGGGGCCGCGCAGGCTTCATCACGCCTCCTGCCGTTCGCGGCTTTGGGCTGCGAGGCCTCATTGACAAACAATCCCCCGGAAGACAGAATTATTTATAGAAAACTTCCATAATCCCTGGCCGTCTACGCAAGGAACACATGGACACCTGGCTGCCTGTCGCACTCATATCCGTCCTTGCCACATCGGGCATTCTCTCCCTGGCCTTTTGCTATCTCTATTCGACCTACCGCCACGCCTACCTGCTGGCCTGGGGCGGCGCCTTCGGCTTCCACGTGTTGCGCAACATATTCCTGCTGGCCTCCACGAGCATGGGCGGAGCGAGCCGGCTCCTGCTCGGGGCCGAGCAGTTCTGCGTGCTCTCCACGGCCACGCTGCTGGTTCTGGGCGCCACCTGGTTCACCAAGGGCCGGTTCCCCCGCATGCTGGTCGCCGCCTTGCTCGCGGCCTATTGCTGGATACCGGCCGCCATCGCCCTGGATGTGCCCCGGCCCATGCTCTACACCCCCACATACGCCCTGCTCGGGGGCATGTTCATCCTGGCCGGACTCACCCTCTGGCGGCACAAGTCGGGCCGGAGCGGGCTTGGCAGCAGGTTGGCCGGTTTCTCGCTCATCGTCTGGGGGGTGCACCAGCTTGATTACCCCTTCCTGCGCCATGTGACCTGGATCGCCCCCTGGGGATTCCTCGCCGGGGCGATACTCGCCCTCACCGTGGCCATCGGCATCGTCATCATGTTCTTCGAGCGGTTGCAGCGCCTGGAACAGCAGCATGCGGACCAGCTCGGCAGGCTGTTCCAGAACGCGGGCGACGCCATCTACCTGGCCGACGGCAGCGGCAAGCTCCTGGAGGTCAACCAGGAGGCCGAACGCCAGACGGGCCGCTCCCGTGAGGAGCTGCTGCGGATGAGCGTGTTCGACGTCGACTGCAACGAATCCCCGCAGAGCTGGGAGAAGATCGAATCCCTGCCTGTGAACACCAGGATAAGCTTTGAATCCAAGCACCGCAGGGCCGACAACAGCTGCTACCCCGTGGAGATAATGGGCGTCATCTTCGAGCAGGACGGCGAACGCCGCGTCCTCGGGGTGGCCAGGGACGTGAGCGAGCGCCACGCCGCGGAAAAGGCCCTGGAGGCCCAGAGGGAGCACCTGCGCATCATCGCGGACAACACCTACGACTGGGAATACTGGCGCGGCCCCGACGGCAGGATGCTCTGGGTCTCCCCTTCCTGCCGGCTGACCTCCGGCCTTGCTTCGGAGGAGTTCATGGGCGGGGGCGACGAGAAGTTCATGGAGCTCATCCACCCGGACGACCGGGCCATCTGGGCGGAACACATCCGGGAGATCAACCTGGCCGAACCCGAACACCGGACGCTCGAATTCAGAATCGTCACCAAATCCGGCAGGGTGGTCTGGATCGCTCACACGTGCAAACCCATATTCGGCGCCGGGGGGGAGTTCCTCGGCAGGCGTGGCTGCAACCGCGACATAACCGAGCGCAAGCTGATCGAGCAGGAGCTCCGGGAAAGGGAGGTGTTCCTCATCGAAACGCAGCGCATCGGCCAGATCGGCAGCTGGAAGGCCAACCTCGACACCGATTCCCTCTACTTGACGGACGAGGTGAACCGCATCTTCGAGATTCCGACATCATACAAGCCCTCCCTCCGTGAGGGGATGCAGTTCTACGCCCCCGAGTATTTGCCGAAGGTCAAGGAACTGCTGCTCACGGCCATGCGGGAGAATGCGTCCGCAGGACTCGAATGCGAGATCCTCACCGGAACCGGCAGGAGGAAGTGGGCGCACCTGCGCGCCGTGAGCCGCATGGACGAAGAAGGCCAGACCTCACTCATCGGCACGATCCAGGACATAGACGAGCGCAAGAGAGCCGAGATCGAGCTGACCGCGGCCAGGGAAAAGGCCGAGACCGCCAACAGGGCCAAGTCCGGCTTTTTGGCCAACATGAGCCATGAGATCCGCACCCCGCTCAACGGCATCCAGGGCATGCTCCAGCTGCTGCAGACGACAACTCTCGACGAGGAGCAGCACGACTTCGTGCACACGGCCCTGCGCTCATCCAAGCGGCTCGCCACGCTGCTCACCGACATTCTCGACCTGGCCCGCGTGGAGGCGGACAAGCTGATCCTGCATGAGGAGCGCTTCGAACTGGCGAACCTCAAGGAGGCCGTGCTGGACCTGTTCGCCTTCACGGTGGGGCAGAAGGAGTTGCGGCTTCAATTCGACCTGGACGAACGCCTTCCGGGGGTGGTCGTGGGCGACGAGGTCAGGCTCAGGCAGATACTCTTCAACCTGGTGGGCAACGCGGTCAAGTTCACAACCCGGGGGGATATCCGGGTGGACATTTCGCCGCTGTCCTCCTCCTGGGACAGCATTCCATACCGGGTGCTCATCACGGTAAGCGACACGGGCGAGGGCATCTCCGACGAGCAGGTGGAGGCCATATTCCAGCCCTTCGTCCAGGGTGAGACCAAATACGCCAGGCGCTTCCAGGGAGCCGGCCTGGGCCTGACGATCGTCGCCAAGCTGGTGAAGCTGCTCGGGGGCAACCTCGCGGTGGAAAGCACCCTCGGGGAAGGGTCAGCCTTCTGCATCTCGCTTCCGCTCAGAATGCCCACCATGACCGCCGCGCTCCCCCGCCCGAAAACCCGCGCAGGTGACGAGACTGTGCTGAACATCCTCTTCGCCGAGGATGACACCGTCACGAGGCTTTCCACCAAGAAGCTCCTCGAAAATGCCGGGCACAGGGTGAGCGTGGCCCAGAACGGGCTGGAGGCGTTGCAACTGCTCGAGCGGGAGCCGTTCGACCTGATCCTCATGGACATCCAGATGCCGGAAATGGACGGGATCGAAGCCACCCGCGCCATCCGCTTCCAGGAACGCTTCGAGGCGGTCAGGGAAATTCCCATCATCGCCCTGACCGCCTACGCCATGAACGGCGACAGGGAATCCTTTCTGGCGGTCGGCATGAACGGCTACATCTCAAAGCCGATGGACATCGCGGCCCTCAAGGAACTCATCGCCAACACGATGGAGGAGAGCCGGGCCCGTGCGGGGCGGGAGGACGCGCCAGGGGAAGAGGGCTCCGAGTAGGGTGCTGCTTCTCTTGGGATTCGATGCCGTTGGGATGTGAACTCTGCTGGTTTGCCCCAGCGTCACCCGAAAAGGATTCTCCCGCACCTCCTTTGGCCCGGTTGAACCGCCTGACCGCCGGACTGAGGAGCATGGTCGCCAGCGCGACTCAGCCGATGGCGGCCTTGTTCACGAAATACGGCGTTCGGGAAGGCAACGTAAGAATGAGGAAATCGTCGGAAGAAGAAGACACCGCGGGAGCGGCAAAAAACGGGAGAAGGCTCGATAGGCGCCGATATGGCGGAGGGAGAGGGATTCGAACCCCCGGAGGGGTCTCCCCCTCAATGGTTTTCAAGACCACCGCCTTAAACCGCTCGGCCATCCCTCCGCGCCGTGGGCCAAGTGTCTACACGTCCTGGAGGTCCGGGGCAAGGGGAGGCTGCGGGCCGGTGAGCCCCATATCCAGGAACTCGCGCAACTGCGCCTGCGTGAGCGAGGTGAAGGTGAGCCCCATGCCCGGCGCGGCGCGCTTGCCGCCCCAGGGCACCCGCCAGACCACCCGGGACGGTATGGGCGTGCGGTCGCTGAGGTCGGGGAATATGAGCCAGAGCAGCGCGCCTTCCTCGGGCGGCGCGGGCGCGAACACCGAGCACCCGGCCAAGGCCATGCGCAGCGTAACGGACTTGCCGCACTTCTCTTCCAGGCTTGATCTTGCGGGGCAGATCATCACGGCCAGATTGAGGGGCACACCCTCCGCCAGATGGGCCGCCGCGGACCTCGCGCAGCCGCACTGGCTCACGATGAACTCCCGCAGGCCCGCCTTGCCGCGTATGGCCTCCCCGCAGGAGACCCCCGCGATCTCGCCGGTGGCCGGGTCAAGGCGCACGCGGACCACGGGGAACCGCTCCTCCAGGCGGAAGAGCTCGCGCTTGTCGTAGGTCCGGTCGCGCATCAGGGTGTGCATGTCCACCACGACGCCCTGGTAGGCAACGGTCTGGATGCGCTCCTTCACGCTGCGCGGCGAGTCCGCCACGTCCACCCGCAGGTCCGGCCCTTCGAGGGCGAGCAGATAGGCCCGCCTGGCGGGCCCCTCCTCGCAGACAAGCAACACCCGAATGCTCATGGGTCCTCTCCGGCTCGGGCCGGGCTTAAGCGCCTAAATGCCCAGGCGCTTGCCCTTCTGCTCGATGAGCTTCTTGGCCCGCACGGTCAGGGTGGTGATCTCGGGTTTGGTCACCTGGTCGTCCGCGCCCACGGACTGGCCCTTGTGGTAGAGCTTGTCGTTGATGAGCGAGGAGAACAGGATCACGGGGATGTCGCGCAGCACGGGGTCGTCCTTGATGCGCTTGCAGAGGTTGTGTCCGTCCATGGCCGGCATCTCGATGTCGGTGACCACCAGGTTCACCGCGTCCAGGATGTCCACGCCGCGCTCGGAGGCCATCTGCTTGATGGCGAGCAGGCGCTCCCAGGCCTTCTGCCCGTTGATGTCCTGCTCCACCTCGTAGCCGTCGCGCGCCAGGGTGCCGGCGATGAGCTTGCGGATGGAGGTGGAGTCGTCCACCACCAGGGCGCGGTAATGGAAATCCTCCGTCGCCTCCACGCGGGCGTCCGCATCGGGGTCTTCGCGCATGGCCAGGCTGGGGTTGAGGTCCCAGATGATCTTTTCCATGTCCAGCAGAAGCACGATGCGGTCCTCGAATTTGATGACGCCGGTGAAGCTGTTGGAAGAAAAGCTGGCCACGTAGCCGCTGGGCGGCTCCACCTGCTCCCAGCTCAGGCGGTGGATGCGCGTGACGCCCGAGACCAGGAAGGCGTTGGTGATGTTGTTGAACTCCGAGACGATGACCTTGGCGTTGTCCGTCTCCACCATGACCTTGCCCAGCCAGACCGACAGGTCGATGAGCGGTATGATGCGCGAGCGCAGGTTGAAGGTGCCCTCCACGGAGGGGTGGGGGGTGCTCGGCAGCTTGGTGACCTTGGGCTTGCGGATGATCTCCAGCACCTTGGCCACGTTCACGCCGAAATGGCTGCGGTAGGTCGCGCCGTCTTCGCCCGTTTCGTCGATATAGAACTCGACGATCTCAAGCTCGTTGGTGCCGGATTCGAGGAGGATGTTGGTCTGGCTCATGTCCTGCCCTGGAAAATGTGGTGCGAAATGAAGTCACACGGGCATAAACCGCTTCAGTTCAAGCCACATACCGGATGTGTTACAAACCTTCGCTTGTCAAGCCTTTCTTCCGGACCTGCACACTTTACACACGGCCCGTGCTGGATTACACCCCAGCAAGGGATCATGGACCGATCCGCCATTGGGGACCACTTTTGAATCTGCCCACTACCGCATACGTACTGCTCTGGTTTCCTCTCTCATCGGAAACCTTCATCTTCCGCGAAGTCAAGTCCCTGCGTCAGCAGGGTCTGCACGTGCTCGTCTACAGCCTGTACGGCAAGAAGCTCTCCAACCTCTCTCCCGAGATGCTGGACGCCTCCTACGGGGTGCGGCGCATGGGCCTCAAGGCCCTGCCGCTGATGGTGCGCGACATCCTCTACTGGAACAGGCGCATCCCCGGATGCTTCAAGGCCCTGGCCAAAGAGGTGCTGAACCGCAAGTGGAGCTGCCTGGAGGTCAAGGGCGAGGCCTGGTGGGCCTTTCTCGCCGGGTTCAGGCTGGCGCGCCTGCTGGAGCGCGACCAGGTGGGGCACATCCACTCCCCCTGGGCCAACGGCCCGGCCACGGCGGCCTGGGTGGCCTCGCGCCTGACCGGGATTCCTTTCTCCATGGCCGGCCGCGCGGGGGACATCTACCCCCCCGACGGCGCCCTGGCCGAAAAGATCCGCGACAGCGCCTTCGTGCGCGCCAACAACCTGGCCAACGTGGGCTACCTGGGCTCCTTCGCGCCCGGGCAGGAGCACAAGGTCAACCTGGTCTACAACAGCCTGACCCTGCGCGAGAACGGCGACTGCGACGCCGCCATGGCCGAGCCGCTCAAGCTGCTGGCCGTGGGCCGCTTCGCCCGCACCAAGGGCTTCGACGTGCTGCTCAAGGCCTGCGCCCTGCTCAAGAAGCAGGGGGTGCGCTTCAAGCTGACCCTGGTGGGCGCGGGCTTCCAGGGCCCCATCCTGCGCGCCCTGCGCCTGTTGCTGGGCCTCAAGGACTGCGTGGACATGCCCGGCTTCCTGCCGCACGACCAGCTGGCCTACCTTTTCAAGACCCACGACGTGTTCCTGGTGCCGAGCGTCGTGCACTCCAGCGGAGACCGCGACGGCATCCCCAACGTCATCATGGAGGCCCTGGCCTACCGCATGCCCGTGGTGGCCACGGACGTCTGCGGCATCCCCGAGGTGATCCGCGACGGCGAGACCGGCCTGATCGTGCCCCAGCGCGACCCGGCCGCCCTGGCCGCCGCCGTGCGCCGGATGGCCTCCGACAGGGGCCGCGCCGTCGAGATGGCGGCGAAAGGGCGCGAACTGGTGAAGACCATGTTCGACCCGCAGGCCAACGCCAAAGCGCTCTTCGAGCTTTTCGCCCGGCACCTCACCCCCCAGGACACGGAGAAACCCTAGCGCATGTGCGGCATAGCCGGTTTCGTTCTCACGGGCGGCGAGCCCCTGCCCCAGGACGCCACCCAGGTGCTGGAGGGCATGACCTCGCGCATGGCCCACCGCGGCCCGGACGGCTGGGGGCACATGCTGCGCGGCCCGGCGGCCCTGGGCCACCGCAGGCTCTCCATCATCGACCTCTCCAGCGGCGGCCAGCCCATGGAGCACCACTCGGGCCGCTGCGCCGTGACCTTCAACGGCGAGATCTACAACTACCGCGAGATCAAGGCCGAGCTAGAATCCAGGGGCCACGGCTTCCGCACCAGCTCCGACACGGAGATCATCCTGGCGGGCTGGCTGGAGTGGGGCCCCGACTGCCTGGACCGCTTCGAGGGCATGTTCGCCTTCGCCCTCTGGGACGACTCCACCCGCACCCTGTTCTGCGCCCGCGACCGCTTCGGCAAGAAGCCCTTCTTCTACACCGTGCAGAACGGCGTGTTCGCCTTCGCCTCGGAGCTCACCGCCCTGGCGCAGTACCCGGGCCTGAAGCTGACCGTGGCCTCCGAGACCCTGGCCCGCTTCCTGGCCTACGAATACGTGCCCACGCCGGAGAGCATCTACCGCGAGGTGCGCAAGCTGCCGCCCTCGCACTTCCTGCTGCTGCACGACGCGCAGGTGGTGGTGGAGCCCTACTGGCACCTGCCCGGCCCCGAACCCACCCACGCCACCGAGGAGGAGCTCTGCGAAGAGCTGCGCGAGCGCCTGACCCTGGCCGTGAAGCGCAGGCTCGTCTCGGACGTGCCCCTGGGCGTGTTCCTCTCCGGCGGCATCGACTCCTCCATCGTGGCCGGGCTCATGGCCCAGCTGGCCCCGCGCATCAAGACCTTCTCCATCGGCTTCAAGGAGGCCAGCTACGACGAGTCCTCCTATGCGCGCGTGGTGGCCAAACGCTGGGAGACGGACCACCACGAGCGCATCCTGGCCGCCGAGGACTGCGCCGACCTGCTGCCCGAGATCGTCACCCGTTTCGACGAGCCCATGGCCGACCCTTCCATCGCGCCCACCTACCTGCTCTCCAAGATCACGCGGGAGAAGGTCACCGTGGCCCTGGGCGGCGACGGCGCGGACGAACTTTTCTCAGGCTACGAGCACTTCATCGGGCTCAAGGCCTCGCGCTGGTACAACGCCCTGCCCGGCTTCCTGCGCCGGGGCGTGGTGGAGCCGCTGTGCGCCGTGCTGCCCGCCTCCGAGGGCTACGTGAACCTGCGCCTGGGAGCGGCAACCTTTTTGGCCGGGGCCACGAAGCCCGAGTGGCTGCGCATACAGACCTGGCTCACGGCCCTGCACCCCGCGCAGCAGCGCGCCCTCTGGCTGGACCAGGGCATGGGCGCGCTCAAGGGCGAGAACCTCTACGACTCCACCAGGCGCATCTTCGAGCGCGCACCCGGCTCCGTCATGGACAAGGCCGCGCACACCTACGCCAGGCAGTTCCTACTGGACTACATCCTGGTCAAGGTGGACCGCTGCACCATGATGCATTCCCTGGAGGCCCGCGCCCCCTTCCTGGATCGCGGCGTGGCCGAGTTCGCCTGCAGGCTGCCCTTCGATTTCAAGCTACGGGGGCTCAAGCGCAAATACATCCTGAAGAAGGCCCTGGCGGACGTGCTCCCCAGGGAGATCCTCACGCGCAACAAGCGCGGCTTCCTGATCCCGGTGGCCAAGTGGCTGCGCGGCAGGCTCCGCCCCCTGGTGGACGAGCTGCTGGGCGAGGCGCACCTGCGCGCCCAGGGCCTGTTCGAGCCAAAGGCCGTGCGCGCCCTGGTGGAGGAGCACGCCACGGGCCGCGCCGACCGCCGCAAGGAGCTGTGGACCCTGCTGGTGCTCCAGCTCTGGCTCAAGCACAACAACCCGAGCATCGGCTAGGCCGCGCCCAGGGAACGGACCGAACATGGCACGCATCCTCTACGGCGTTCACGGCTCCCAGCACGGGCACGCCATCCGCGCCCTGACCCTGGCCCGGCGCTTCCCCCAGCACGAGTTCCTCTTCGTCACCAGCGAGGAGGCCGCCGGCATCCTGCGGCGCGACTACCGCGTGGAGACCGCGCTCAACCCCGGCACCCGCTACAAGAACTACTCCCTGGACCTCTGGGAGACCATGAAGCTCGGCGTGAAGACCCTGGCGCGGCGCGAAAGCGAGCTGAAACGCCTGGGCCGCGTGATCGAAAGCTTCAAGCCCGACGCCTGCATCTCCGACTACGAATACTTCGTGCCCATCGCGGCCAAGCGCGCGGGCATCCGCTGCCTCTCCATCGACCACCAGCACGTCATCACGCTCTGCCAGCACCACCTGCCCCGCTCCGTCTGGTGGGACCTGCGCTCCACGTCCTTCTCCGTGGACAACCTCTTCTCCAACTCCACGGACCACCTGGTGATCTCCTTCTATCAGCCCCCGCTGAAGCCCGGGCCGCACCGGGCCATCTCGCCGCCCATCCACCGGGAGAAGGTCTTCGAGCACGCGCCGAGCATCGGCGAACACGTGCTGGTCTACCAGAGCTGCTCCATCTGCGACCGCTTCGTGCCCCTGCTCAAGACCCTGGGCCGCCCCGTGATCGTCTACGGCTACCACCGCGACGAGGTGGACGGCCCCCTGACCTTCAAGACCTTCAGCGAAGACGGCCTGCTCAAGGACATGGCCTCCGCCGCATACGTGATCTGCGGCGGCGGGCACACGCTCATGAGCGAGGCCCTCTACTACGGCAAGCCCATCATTTCCCTGCCGGTCAAGGGCGCGTTCGAGCAGTGGCTCAACGCCCATTACCTGCAGAAGCTCGGCTACGGCCTGCACCTGGACATGCACCACCTGGACGAGGCCGCCGTCTCCGGCTTCGAGGGCCAGGTGGAGCGCTGCCGGGAGCGCGTCGCGGCCGTGGACTTCAGGGGCAACGAGTACGCCTTCGGGCTCGTGGAAAGCTACATAGGCGGGAAGCGCCTCCCCGCCGTTGCCAAGGATTGACGATTGCGCTAGTTCGGGCAGGATGTGTAAAAAATAGGACAGTCACCTAAGCGATTACGGATACGCCATGAATGCGAAACGCCCCCTGACTCCCGGAAGCTATTACCGTCTCCCCTGGAACCTGGCCGACAACGCCATCACCTGGCTGGAGCCCACCACCAAGTGCAACCTCTATTGCGAGGGCTGCTACCGCGAGAACGACCCGGAGGGGCACAAGCCCCTGGCCGACGTCATCCGCGACCTTGAGCAGGTCCGCGCGCTGCGCCGCACGGACGGCATCTCCATCGCGGGCGGCGAGCCCCTGATCTACCCCGACATCGTTGAGTTGGTGCGCTACGTGGCCGCACAGGGCTGGAAGCCCATCATCAACTCCAACGGCCAGGCCCTGACGCCCGCCCTGGTGCGCGACCTGACCAAGGCCGGGCTGGTGGGCTTCACCATGCACGTGGACTCCCACCAGAAGCGTCCCGGCTGGATCGGCAAGACCGAGGCGGAACTATGCGAGCTGCGCCTGAAGCTGGCCAGGATGATCAAGGAGCACAGCGGCGGCAAGGTGGCCTGCGCCTTCAACGCCACCATCTACCGCGACACCCTGGACGACATCCCCATGCTCACCAACTGGGCCCAGGAGCACATGGACCTGGTGCAGACCATGGTCTACATCCTGTTCCGCTCCGCCAGAACCCAGTGGAACTTCGACGTGCACGTGGGCGGGCGCGAGGTGAAGCCCACCGAGCTGGTCTACCAGCTGGACCACATGGAGACCCACAAGGACATCGTGGCCCAGGAAGTGGCGGACAAGATCCGCGAAATCTGCCCCGAATTCGAGCCCTGCGCCTACCTGAACGGCACCGAGGACCCGCAGTCCATGAAGTGGCTGCTCACCCTGCGCGTTGGCGACAAGAACCGCATCCTGGGGCACCTCTCCCCCAAGTTCGCGGAGCTCGTCCAGAGCTTCCACCACCTGTTCTTCGGCACCTACCTGGCCTACGGGCGCCCCTGGCTGACCAACACGGCCCAGGCCATGTTCCCCCTGGCGCTGTTCGACAAGTCCATCCGCAAGATCTTCGGGCGCTGGCTCAAGGCCCCCTCCAAGTGGGCCGACTGCCTGCACATCCAGTCCATCATGATCATCCAGCCCTGCGACGTCTTCGACGACGGCCGCCAGAACATGTGCGACGGCTGCCCGGACGCCATCCACTACAAGGGCAAGATGGTCTGGAGCTGCCGCGTGGACGAATTGGAGAAGTTCGGCGGGTTCATCTCCTGCACGCCTCGCGGCGGATGCTGCGGCGGCGCGGCCCAGGCCGCCCCCGCCCAGGAGCAGGCCCCCGAGGGCGACACCCAGCCCGAAGCGGCCGAGGCCGAGGCACCCAAGGCCGCGCCGGCCCCGGCCGTGGCCGAGGAGCATCTGCCCACCCCCAAGGAGGAGGCCCTGCCCCAGGTGAAGCAGATGCCCCTGCCCGTGGTGCACGAGACGCCGCTGCCCGCCGTGTCAGAACCCGTTGCAGCGCCCGCCGCGAAGCCCGCTCCGGCGGCCAACCCCAAGGCAAAGCCCAAAGCTGAATCAGCAGCGAAGAAATCCAAGGCCTCCAAGGCCAAAAAATCCAAGTGATGCCGCAGGGGCGGGCCGACCGGCCCGCCCCTCTCCATCCCCATAAGACGCCAACCGCATGAGCCGTCCGCCCGCATCGTCGACTACCGGCGTCAAATCCCACGGCATATTGGGAAAATTCCTGCATCTGGCCTCCGCCCAGACCATCCGCGACCTGCTGCACACCGCCTTCTTCATCTACCTGGCCCGCGTGAACCAGAGCCACTACGGCGAGTTCCAGCTGGCCTTCAACACGGCCGTCATCGTGCTCTTCCTTGGCGAGTTCGGCCTGAACCAGCCCCTTGTCTCCTCGCTCTCCAAGAAGTTCGGGCACAAGGGCGACATCCTGGTGCAGTACACGCTCATCAAAGCCACTATCCTGGTCCTCGGGTGGCTGGGCGTCACGGCCTTCGTCATGCAGCAGCGCTACACCGGCGGCCTGACCAACCTCATCCAGGTCATCACGGCGGGCGTGGGCCTGGAGGCCCTGGCCAGCACCTTCTTCGTGGCCTGCCGCGTGCAGGGCCGGCAGGATCTGGAGGCCCGCATCCGCACCGTGGGCGCGGTCTGCGGCTACGGCTGGGCTTTGGGCACCCTGGCCCTTGGGTTCCAGCCCCACTGGATCGCCCTGTTCAAGATCATCGAGAACGGCATCAACCTGGTGGGCGGCGCCTGGATCGCCATCAACAAGACCGACATCCAGAGCCTGACCCTCAAGGGCAAGGCCCTGGCCCGCACCTGGGCCACGGCCAAGGGCGGGCTGGTGTTCGTGTTCATGGCCCTGTTCTCCATCCTCTACAACAAGGCCAACCTCTTCTTCCTGCAGCGCGTGGCAGGCCCCAACTTCGTGGCCCAGTACTCCGCCACCTGGGAGGTGGTGGACGCCATCCAGATCCCCATCTCAAGCCTCTTGATGAAAAGCGTGCTCTTCCCGCTGTTCGTTGGGCTCTGGCGGCACAACAAGGACGAATTCGACCGCCTCAAGGACAACTCGGTCAAGTGGCTGCTGGGGGCCTCCGTGCCGGTGATGTTCTTCCTGTTCATCGAGTCCGACAGGATCATCGGCCTGATCTACGGCCAGAGCTACACCCAGGCCATGTGGCTGCAGAAGTGGCTGGTGCCCTCGGTGATGTTCAGCTTCATCCACAACCTCGCCGCCTACCTGATGATGAGCCAGCACCGCCAGAACGCCCTGTTCTGGATCTACGGGGCCGGGCTGGCCCTGAACGTGGCCCTGTGCGCGCTGCTCATCCCGCACAACCCGCTGCTTGGCGCCGGGCTGGCCATCGTCATCACCAAGGGAGTGGTGGGGGCCTGCACGACGCTCTACTGCCAGCGCACCATGCAGCTCATCAAATGGCGGGCCGTGGCGCCCGTGGCCTTGACCACGGCCATCGGCGCGGCGCTCTATTTCGCCCTGCGCCCCCTGGGGATCAGGGAACTGGCCGAAGGCGCGGCGATTGCGCCGTTTGTCGTGCTGGGCTGGAAGTGGTGGAAGGAGATGCGGGGGCAGTTGCAGAAGGGTTGAAGAGACCTGTTAGACGATATTTCTTGGGGATGCTCCGCCTCCCCAAACCCCACCGGCAGGGGAGTGACTCCCCTGCACCCCCAATAGCTTCGCGCCGTCCGGCGGCAATTATCCCGACAGCCTGCCCCCCACTGGGCAGACAGGCTGCGAGTGTTTCATCACCACTGACACAGGCGGCCCCATACGCACGTAGGGAGGGCGATCCTGTCCCATTTGCGGGTCCAGGGGGCCACGCCCCCTGGCGGGGTGCGGGGCAGCGCCCCGCGTCTTCAAACACCTCCCCCGACCGAACAGAAAAAAGCCGGTGCGGGAACATCCCGCACCGGCCTTCATCGCATCGTAGCGTCGAGCGCCCGTCCGCTCAGCTCCTGAGCACCTTCACCACGCGCCCGCCCCAGGTCACTTTGTAGGATATCCCCCGCCAGGACATGGTGAACGTGGTCCAGGTGCGCAGGTAGCACCAGGAGGTCACCAGGAAGGTCGTGAAGAATCCCAGCATCCAGTGCCAGAGGGGCATGGGGCGCGGGCTGAAGTTCCTGAAGGCCATGCCCACAGCGGTGAACCCGCCAGCGTAGGCCAGGGCCGCGCCCAGCCACCACCACCCGGCGCAGCCCAGCAGCGCGCCCAGCACGCCGCCCAGCGCGGCCAGCGGCGGGAACAGGAACAGCCAGACCACCGCCAGCGCTCCGAGCCACATCTCCGGGGTGCAGAACTTGAGGTAGAGCAGCTGGCGGGTGAGCCAGTCCTCCCAGAGCTTCCACTTCACGGCCTTGAGCGGGGTGTCCAGGCAGGCGTCGGCCACGGGCCAGGTGCGGATGCGCTTCTTGGCCAGCAGGGGGCCCATGGAGAAGTCGTCCACGATGTTGTGCGCCCAGACCTTGGCCACGCCGTTTTCCTCGAAGGCCTCGCGGGTGATGGCCATGGCCCCGCCCCAGGGCTGGGTGATGGCCCGGATGGGCTGCAGGCAGTGCAGGGCCAGGCAGACGTTGAGCATGCCCAGGGTGGGGATGACCGTGTCGCGCGGGATGACGCGATGGAACCCGCCGGAGATCACGGCCCATTCATTGGCCAGCGGCTCCAGCAGCAGCGCGGCCAGGTCGGGCTTGGCCAGGTGCGAGGAGTCGCAGAAGATGTAGGCCTCGGGCCAGTCGCCCAGGTGGCGCACACCGGCCAGCAGGTTGTGGTTCTTCTGGCCGCTGGTGGTGGCGGGACCGCTGGTGAGCAGCACGGCGTCCTCGCGGCCCTCGATGAGCGCGCGGACCATGTCCGTGGCCGGGTCTTCCTCGTCGCGGGTGACGATGACGTAGCGGATGCCGGGGTATTCCTGTTTGAGCAGGCTGGCCAGGCCGTTTCGCACCGTGGGCGTATCCCCGGTGACGGGCACGATCATGGCGGCGCGCAGGGGCTTGGCCGGGGGCCTGTCCAGGGGCGGCTGGAGGCGCATGCCGCTCAGCACGTGTTTGCGGCCCGCGAAATAGAGCGCGAAAAGGACTGCGATTTCGGCCAGGGCCGAGAGAACGAAAAGGGTTTTCACTGCGTATGGTTCCTTGAAAAATCAGTTGGCGGGGGGGAATCCCGCCGGCCACTCCAGCCCGCCGGGGGCTGTGCGGCCTTTGGCGGTGCGCTTGGCCTGCATGGGCACCGAGGGGCCGTCCTTGAAGTAGAACGTGCCCGCGGCCGTGTCCGCGTTCTGAAGCGCGCCCTCGAAATAGTTGCCGCTGCCGTGCTGCGCGCGGATGCGGCCGTGGTCCACCATGCCCGCCAGGTGGTAGGTGTTGCGATCGCCGCTGCGGGTGAACACGTAGGCAACGCCGTAGAGGAAATTGCCGCGCTGCTCCAGGTGGCACTCCACGCGGTTGCCCATGAAGTCGGCCTCCCACAGCCCGGTCATGTCCGCCGAGGCGGCGGCGGGCAGGGCCAGGGCGAGGGCCAGCAGAACGGCGCAGGCCGTCGTTATAGGCTTCATATCATACTCCAGCGGGGGCTTCGCCCGCGCCTTATAAACGTTCGCAACTGGATTGAACAGCCCGCATATCGCTGCCCCAGCCCACAATCCCCGCCGGACAGGCGCGAAGCGGCATGGGAGTCCAGAGGGCCGAAGGCCCTTTGGCGGGAGAGTCCCGAGAGGGCGGAGCCCTCTTGGGCCGCCGGAGGCGCTCTACGTTCTCCGGCGCGATCAGGCATCAAGAGAGCCTCCGGCGGCCAAAGGGAGTTCCTCCCTTTGGAATCCCATATAATCACTCGCTGCTCATCCGGCGAGGCGCGTGAGCAGCTCCTCGTGCCGCCTGACCATGGCCTCCATGGAGTAGGTCTCCAGGGCCGCGGCCCGGGCCTGCGAGCCCATGGACGCGCGGCGTTCCTCGTCCGAGAGCAGCGCCGCGAGATTGGCCCCCAGGGCGTCGGCGTCGCGCGCGGGGCTGAGCAGGCCGGTGCGGCCCTGCTCCACCACTTCGGGGATGCCGCCCACGTTTGTGGCCGCGATGGGCAGGCCGGTGGCCATGCCCTCCAGCACCACGTTGGGCAACCCCTCCCGCAGGGAGGACAGAGCCAGTATCGTGGCCTGCCGATAGAAAGGACGCAAATCAGGCCCGCCCGGATACACCCGGATGTTGCGCGCGCAGCCCAGCTTGCGCGCCGCGTGCTCCACGCGCCCCTTGAGCGGCCCATCCCCCACCAGCCACAGCTCGGCCTCGGGCACGGCCTTCCAGGCCTTGTCGAAGGCCTGGAGCAGGGTCAGATGGTCCTTGTCTTCCACGAAGCGGGCCACGCAGAGCACAACCTTGCGCACCGGGGCGAAGCCGTCGGGGTCGGGGCTGAAGAAATCGGTGTCCACACCGTTCTGGATCACGGTCACCTGCTCGTCGCTGCGGCCCAGGGCCAGCAGGGCGTTCTTGAGGGCCTGCGTGTTGGTGATGTGATGGTGGGCGAAGCGGGCCAGGAAGCGCTCGTGCTGGCGGGTGATGTTGCCCCCGCCCCGGCAGGTGCCCAGCACCAGGGGCAGGCCGGAGAGCCTGCCCAGCACCCGCCCCCAGATGTTGGGCACGGCGGTGAGCGGCATGAGGATGTCCGGCTGCTCACGCTTAAGATGCTGATGCAGCTTGAGAATTGTTCCGGCGCTTATCGAACGCTTATCGTCAACCCAGGCCAGTGTGATGTCCGCCTCGCGGGCCTGGGCCTCGAAATCGCGCCCGGCGCTCATCATCCAGAATTCGGGGGCGAAGCGGGTGCGGTCGATGCGGCGGGCCAGCTCCAGGGCGTGGCGCTGCGTGCCGCCGAAGAGCAAATCCTGCAAGAGGAGGACGAGGCGTTTGGGCTGGGCCATGGGGTGCAACCTCGGTCGAGCTGGGGTCGAGCTGGGGGCGGACTGGGAGAAGGCGGAAACCGGGCCGGGGTCAGCCCCCGGCCCGGAGAGGAATCTCGGCCTAGTAGCCCATCAGGCCGCAGCAGCGGGTGCAGACGGGCATCAGCCCCTTGGTCTGCAGGCTGGAGCGGAACTTGCGGTACTTCTCGTTGTTCCAGATCTCGGTGATGGTCTGGTCCTTGACGTTGCCCACCACGTAGTCGTGGTAGTCGCGGCAGGGGGACATGTCGCCGTTGGAGTCGATCTCCACCGCCTGGTAGATCGAGATGCACTGGTTGTAGCCGTAGGTGGTGGAGTGGTCGGAGTAGTATTCGCGCAGGTTGTCCACCCCGGTGATGTTGGGGATGATGTTCACGGCGGGGCTGTCCCAGCTCTTGGAGCGGGCCAGCACTTCCTTGAGCTGCGCGTCCAGGGTGGCGTACTCCTTGATGGTCCAGTCGCCCACCCAGCCACGGTGCAGCTTGGGCGCGAAGCCGAAGCGCTGCATGAAGTCCACCTCGTGGGCGTCGGCGCTCTGCTCGTCGATCCACCAGGAGAGGTAGAACACGAAGAGGTCCACCTTGTCCTTGAAGGTCTCGTAGATGTCCACCAGACGGCCCACGTTGGCCTGGGAGATGGTGGTCAGCGAGGCGGTGAGCGGCAGCTTGCGGCCGGTGCGCTTCTTGGCCTCGTTCACGGCCTCCAGGGAATCGAGGATGTCCTGGAAGTTGTTGCCCCCGCCGGCCGAGGGGCGCGCGGCGTTGTGGGTGTCCGGGTCGGGGCCGTCGATGGACATCTGCAGCAGGAACATGGGCGCGGCCACCAGGCGCTCGGCGGCCTTGGCGATGCCCGTGGCGTTGGTGGCGATGGAGGTGGGCATGCGCAGCGCCGTGGCGTGCTCGATGATCTCCAGCCAGCCCTTGTACATGGTGGGCTCGCCGCCCCAGAGGTACACGGAGGGGAAGTGGCCGTGGGTGGCCAGGTCGCCCAGGAGCAGGTGGTAGCGCTCGGGCGTCACCTCGGACTTCTTGAGGTTCTTGAGGTCAGCGCAGTGCAGGAAGCCCTGGTCGCCCCATTGACCGCAGGTGTGGCAGCGCAGGTTGCAGATGTCCGTGATGCGCACGGAGACCTGCCGGATGGAGCGGGCGTAGCCCTCCTCCGCCTTGGGGTTGAGCCACTTGAAGAGCATCTTCTCCTTTTCGAGGGCCACCAGCCGGGATGCGATCCAGGGATGGCGGGAGACGCGGGCAAAATTCTTGAGAATGGTGCCGAGGGCGATGCTTGAACGCTTGGACATGGAACCTCGCAGGCCGAAAAGTCGGCGACGGCGCAGTGTAGGAATCGGGAGGGGTTTGTCAACCCAAAGAAGCGGGGTCTACTAACCGGGGAAGCCTTCCGGGTCAACCTTGACAGCGCGGACGGCCTGCCACACAACCCGGGGCATGAAAGCCCTCCTCTATCGCCGCTCCATTCCGCGCTATCTGCTCTCGGCATTTTTTTCCAAACTGCAGCGCAGGCGCTTCCATCATCTCGTCACCCCGCTCTCCCTGGCGGAGGTGCCCTTCGCCCCGGCGCGCCCAGGCTGGGCCACGGTCCGCGTGAGCCTCTGCGGCATCTGCGGCTCGGACCTGAACCTGCTCAAGGGCGCGGAGTCCATGCTGCTGGAGCCCTACGCCTCCCTGCCCATGGTCCTGGGCCACGAGATCGTGGGTGTGCTGGAGGACGCGCCCGAGGGCTCCGGCCTGAAGGCCGGGCAGCGCGTGGTCATCGAGCCCGTGCTGGACTGCGCCGTTCGCGAGCTGCCCCCCTGCCGCTTCTGCGCCCGTGGCGACTACAACCTCTGCGAAAATTTCCTGGACGGCGCGCTGCCCCCCGGCTCCACCCTGGGCTTCAACGCGGCGGCCTCGGGCGGCATGGCCGAGCGCACCGCCGCGCACCCCTCGAAAATTCTTCCCGTGCCGGACTGCCTCTCCGACGAGGAGGCCGTGCTGGTGGACTCCATGGCCTCCGTGGCCCAGCCCGTGCTTGAGAACTTCCCCGAGCCGGGCGATACCGCGCTGGTCTGGGGCGCGGGCGTGCTCGGGCAGCACGCGGTGCGCTGCCTGCGGGCCCTGGGCTTCGAGGGCCGCATCGTGGCCGTGGCCCGGCACGCCTTCCAGGCCGAACTGGCCAGGGAGGGCGGCGCGGACACCGTGCTGCGCTCGGCCTCCCGCCAGGAGCTGGCCAAGGCCCTGGGGGCGCGCTTCGTGCCCACCACCATGGGCGGGGGCAACATCGAGGGCGGCGCGGACGTGATCTTCGACTGCGTGGCCTCCCCGCGCACCGTGCAGGACGGCCTGCTGGCCCTGCGCGCCAGGGGGCGCTACGTGATGGTGGGCACCGCCGGGGCGCTTTCGGGCGTGGACGTCTCCAGCCTGTGGTTCCGCCAGCTCAAGGTCACGGGCACGATGGCGTATGCGACCGCCCTCTGGAACGGGGAGCGCGTGCGCACCTACCAGCTCTGCCTGGATCTGCTGGCCTCGGGCGGCTACCCCACGCGGGGCCTGCTCACCGGGCTCTTCAAGCTGGAGGACTGGAAACAGGCCTTCCAGTCCAGCTTCGACAAGAAGGGCAGCGGCTCCATGAAGGCGGCCTTCGATTTGCGCTGAGCCCCGCGTCCTCCCCATGCTCCCCCAAAAAGCGGAAGCCCCCGGACACTCACACGTCCGGGGGCTTCTTTTCGAATCGTGCGGATGTCCGCGAACTAGCCTTCGCAGCACTCGCGGGTCTGGTCGGAGTAGTAGGAGGCGTCCTGATCCTTGAGGCCGCGGCCCTTGGGATCGAAGATCTTGTAGTCGGCCTTGCCCATCTTCTGCAGCCGGAACTGCGAGGCGGTCTTCAGGCAGCCCATGCCGTAGATGCAGCTGCGGCGGAAGTTGATGGAGCTTGCCTCCTTGAAGTACTTGGTGGGGCAGCTCACTTCGCCGATCTTGAAGCCGAAGTAGATGGTCTGGGCCAGCATCTGGTTGTCGAACACGAAGTCGTCCGAGTTCTCCCACAGGGGCAGCTTCTCGAGCACCTCGCGGGAGAAGGCCCGGTACCCGGTGTGGTACTCGGAGCACTTGGCGCCCATGAGCATGTTCTGGCTGGCCGTGAGGAAGCGGTTGGCCACGTACTTCCACATGGGCATGCCGCCCTGCAGGGCGGAGCCGCCCAGGATGCGCGAGGCCAGCACAGCGTCGTACAGCCCGGAGGTGACCAGGTTGGCCATGGCCGGGATGATGAGCGGGGTGTACTGGTAGTCGGGGTGCACCATGATGACCACGTCCGCGCCCAGCTTGAGGGCTTCGGAGTAGCAGGTCTTCTGGTTGCGGCCGTAGCCCCAGTTGCGCTCGTGCAGGAAGCATTTGATGCCCAGGTTGCGGGCGTGTTCGATGGTGTTGTCGCGGCTGGCGTCGTCCACGAGGATGACGTCGTCCACGATGTCCTTGGGCACCTCGGCGTAGGTGCGTTCGAGGGTGGCGGCGGCGTTGTAGGCCGGCATCACCACCACCACTTTCTTGCCGTTCATCATCGGGGAATTCCTCCGAATGGTCTCGTCGAGGATAAATCGGGAACGCGGGATTAATCCCCAAAGGCCGCCCCCTGTCAACCCCAAATAACACCGGCCTTGTTTTCTCCGGCGTTTGCGGTTACAGACGGGCCGCTCTCATCATGACCAACACCACAGCAGCCCCCCCACGCGCCTGGCGCGACCCGTTGTTCCTGGCCATCATGGCCCTGGCCGCCTTCCTTATTTTCAAGGGCCTGGGCGACCGCCCACTCTGGCAGGACGAAGCGGAGACCGCCAATCTGGCCCGCAACGTCCTCAAGACCGGCGTGCCCTACGTCACCGACGGGGTGAACCTCGTCTCCCAGGAGGAGCGCCGCGAGTTCGACGCGGACATGGTCTGGCGCTGGTCCCCCTGGCTGCAGATCTACATGTCCGCGGCGGGCCAACTCATCGACAAGACCTCGGCCTACTGGGCCCGGTTCTTCTTCGCGCTCACCGGCCTGGCCTGCGTGGCGGGCACATACCTGCTCATCCTGCGCCGCTTCGGCGACAGGGCCTGGGCCCTGCTCTCCGCCGCGCTGCTCACCCTGCACGTGCCCTTCCTCCTGTTCGCGCGCCAGGGGCGCTACTATTCGGCGGGCGCGCTGCTCATGCTCATCCTGTTCTGGGGCTTCCTGGGCGACTGGCGGCGCAGGGCGCTGCCAGCGGCCGTCATCGGGCTGACCCTGGGCGTGCTCTTCCACGCCAACTACCTGCTGCTCATTTCGCTGGGCCCCCCGCTGGTGCTGGCCACCTACCTGCTCTACAGACCCGTGCCCTTCAAGAGGCTCGTGCTCATCGGCCTGTGGGCGTCCGCGCTCATCGTGCCGGGGGTGCTGCTCTACCGCTTGGGCCGCCAGTCCACGCTGTTCAACATCATGCTGGTGCCCGAGAACCTGGAGCTCTACTTCGCGGACTGGCTCATGTTCATGATCCCGCTGCCGGTGCTGGCGGTGCTGGCCTGGCGCTGGCGCGGCTTCTTCGCGGGGCGCGGCGGCCCCGAAGGCCAGCGGGAGCGCTTCTGCCTGTTCATGGTGCTGCTGATGATCGGCAGCTTCATGATCCTGGCTCTGTTCCCCCAGCGCTTCCACCGCTACATCGTGCACTTCTACCCTTCCTGCTCCATCATCCTGGCCTGGGCCGGGCTCAGGCTGTGGCGCTTCTCCCGCCCGTCCGCCGTGCTGTTCCTGGTGCTGGTGGGCCTGACCAACTGGCTGCACCTGATCCCCATGGAGCGCCTGGGCATCGTCAACCGGCCCTGGCAGAACGACTTCAGGATGCTCACCAGCGTGAACATCCCCATCAAGCTCCATCTGACCGAACTCACGCGGGGCTACCCGGACGTGAACACCGCGCTGATCCGCTTCTTCAACAAGAACGCCAAGCCCGGCCAGACCATCCTGGCGGAGTACGGCGACATGGTGCTGCAGTTCCACACCCCCTTCCGCGTTCTCGGCGGCCTGCAGGGCCCCATCGCCCCGGATGAGAGACCCGACTGGGTGAGCATGCGCCGCGACGTGCGCGTGAACCGCGACGGTCTGGTCTTCGCCCCGCGCGTTTTCATTCTGGAGCAGTTGAACCTGGAGCGGGACTACGAGCGCGTCCCCATGACCCAGCCCGACGAGACCTTCGGCAACCGCGCGGACCCCTACTTCCATTATTTCGTGCCCGCCGGGCCGCCCCAGGCGACGCTTGAGGTCTACAGGCGCAAGGAGGCCCCCCGTGCGGATTGACGCGACCCGCGTGGTGAAGCTGGGGCTGTTCCTGTGCCTGGCGCTCACCTTCTACAAGGGCTTCATGAAGCTGCCCGAGGTCTACCCCGTGCTGGACCCCGAGCGCTTCTACCGGGGCCTGATCAACGACGGGGAGAACTCCCTCGTCATGAAGGAGCGCCACTTCGACTTCAATTACCAGACCGGGCTGGCCGTCGCCATGCGCCTCAGGGAGATGCGCGAGCGCGGCGAGACCCCGCCCGACACGGCGCTGGTCACACGCGAGCGCGCGGAGCTGGCCCTGGGCAAATGCCTGGCCAAGGACGCCCGCAACGCCGACTACGTGCTGCTGGCGCAGGAGAAGCTGGACCGGGCCAGGCGCCTCAAGGCCGAAGGCTGGTCCCTGGGCTGGAGCCTCGGCGGGGCGGACTTCCCCCGCTTCGACGACCTGGGCGCGGAGGCGGGCAGGCCGTGAAGAAAATCATCCTGGCGCTCCTGACCGTGCTCGCGCTGGCCATAGGCTCGTTCGCCTTCTTCAACGCCTGGGTCTACCCGCCCATGGGGCTCACGGACCTCGGCAAGGACCAGTACCGCACCGCCTGGGAGCGCGCCGCCAAGGGTTTCTGCGAGTCCAGCGGGCTTACGTTCCAGGGCGACACCTTCATCAAGTACCGCCCCGTGGAGACCGGTGACGAGGCCTACTGCTGGGGCACGGCCCTGTGCCGCACCGCCGACGGGCGCGAGCGACTGGCCTGGATCTACCTGGAGTGGTCCGCCAAGCGCAAACTGTGGACCCGCAGCTACACCCTGGTGCTGGCCGACGATGACGACGAGGCCTATTATACCCCGGCCTTCCCGAAACAACTGGGGCGAGCGGCCACCGCCCTGTCCAAGATCATGGGCGAAAACGCCCGCCACGTCCGGGAATATATGGGGCGTACGACCCCCTGACCCGCAAGAGGTTGCGCGCGCCGGGTATTTGGGGTAGAGCCCCGTTCCTAAAATGGCCGCAAAGCGCCGTCTTGCCAGCCCGGCAAATCCATTCGCGAGGAACACCTGCCGATGAAATTGCATGAACGCTGCCAGAAAGTTTCCGGCATCACCCGCCACCTCAGGGAAGCGGGCATCTACCCTTACTTCCGCCCCATCGAACGCTCCTGGGGCACCGAGGTGGAGGTGGCCGGCAAACGCCTGGTGATGATCGGCTCCAACGACTATCTCGGCCTGTCCCATGACGCCCGCGTGAAGGAAGCCGCGGCCCAGGCCCTCTACCGCATGGGCACCGGCCCCGGCGGCTCGCGCTTCCTCTCCGGCAACATGGTGCTGCACCAGCAGTTGGAGGAGCGCCTGGCCGCCTTCGTGGGCAAGAAGCGCGCCGTGCTTCACGTCACGGGCTTCTCCACCAATCTGGGCGCCCTGGGCTGCCTGCTCACCCCCGGCGACTACGTGCTCTGCGACCGCGAGAACCACGCCTCCATCTTCGCCGGCACCACCAGCACCCGGAAGCTTGGCACCTTCGCCCACAACGACGCCGCCTCGGCCGCCAAGAAGATCGCCAACGAGCTGGGCAAATCCGATTTCGACGGCCAGGTGCTGCTCATCACCGAGGGCATCTTCTCCATGTCCGGCGACGTGGCCTGCATGGACGAGCTGGCCGCCCTGAAGGACCAGTTCCCCGACATCCTGATCTACCTGGACGACGCCCACGGCCTGGGCGTGCTGGGCGAGAACGGGCGCGGCACCGCCAACCATTTCGGCATCACCGACCGCGCCGACTTCATCATGGGCACGTTCTCCAAGGCTTTCGCCTCCATCGGCGGCTTCATCGCCTCGGACCACGACGACGTGCTCGAGTACATCCAGCATCAGTCCCGCACGCAGATATTCTCCGCCGCGCTGCCCGCCGCCTCCACCGTGGCGGCCATGACCTGCATCGACATCATGGAGAAGGAGCCGGAGCGCGTTGAGCGCCTGCGCGCCGTGACGAGCAAGATGCGCAACGCCTACCGCGAGATGGGCCTGCGCATCACGGACTCCATCTCCCCGATCATCCCGATCACCATCGGCACGGACGAGAAGGCCTTCATGTTCGCCCGCGAGCTGTTCGAGCGCGGCATCTTCGCCCTGCCCGCCATCTACCCGGCGGTGCCCCGCGGCGAGGCCCTGATCCGCACCGCGTGCATGTCCACCCACCAGGACCGCCAGCTCGACTACGTGCTGGAGGTCATGGACGACATGGCCAAGAAATACCGCATCCGCGTGCAGGACCAGGACGAAGAGGTCCAGGGCGAGGACGAGTCCGCCGGAGCGTCCAACATCGCCGGGGCGCGCTCCAGCCAGTCCCTGTTGTAACCGGAGCCCGGTGAAACGGGTCCAATAAGGGACGGGCGCCCAGCCCGCCCACAAGAGAGCATGGCCAACAAGACACTGCAAAGCCTGAGGGCAGAAGGTTTCCTCCCCAAGGACAGGGGCACCCGCCTTCTGCGCTTCAGCGACCTGCTGCGCATCAGCTTCCGCGAGGTGGTGCGCAAACGCCGCCGCTATATCGGCGTCATGGCGGCCATCGCCCTGGGCACGGCCGGGCTCATCACCATCGTGACCATGGGCCGCGACCTCAAGGCCAACCTCAACAACGACCTCGACCTCCTGGGCGGCGCAACCATCATCGCCGCCCACTTCGACCTCCAGATGGGCGACCGGCAGGAGTGGTTCCGCACAGGCACCATCGACGCCATCGAGAAGATCCCCGGGGTCAAGGAAGTCACCAAGAGCCGCTTCCGCTCGGCGGCCACCACCACCTTCCAGGAGAAGGTCTACGGCTTCAACCTCCTGGGCGTGGACACCAACTACTGGTCGCTGTTCTCCTTCACGCCGCGCTACGGCAGGCTGTTCAACGACGCCGACATAAGCGAGGGCCGCAAGGTCTGCGTGCTCGGGCAGGATCTGGCCAAGATGATCTTCGGCTCCCCCGAGGGCGCCGTGGGCCAGATGCTCAACCTGGACAACAACCTTTACACCGTGGTGGGCATCATCGGCGGCGTGCGCGCGGCCGACAAGACCCTCATGGCCTTCCTGCCCATCACCACGGCCCAGGCCCGCGTGCCCAACATCTCGGAGCTTTCGAGCCTCTACGTGCGCTGCAACACCTGGGACGACGTGGCCCCCGTGGCCGCCGCCCTGGAGAAGACCATCACCACCTACCAGCCCAGCAAGGGCCTGCGCATCCAGGTGGGCTGGGAGCCGCTCAAGCAGGTGCAGCGCGTGTTCTGGTGGGTCAGCCTGTTCATCTACGCCTCCATCGGGGCCACGCTGGTCCTGGGCGGCTTCGGCATCTGGAACATCATGATGGCCGCGGTCACCGCGCGCACCCGCGAGATCGGCCTGAAGAAGGCCATGGGCGCCGAGGATTCCGACATCCTCTGGCAGTTCCTGTTCGAGGCCCTGTGCGTCACGTTCTCCTCGGCCCTTCTGGGCGTGGCCCTGGGCATGGTGGGCGTGCAGTACATGTGCCGCTCCCTGGGCACGCAGCCGCCCGAGGGCCTGTTCGCGATCTGCCTGCTGGCGGGCCTGATCTTCGCGGCTGTCCTGGGCGTGGGCTCGGGCCTGTATCCCTCCATCCGGGCCAGCCGGATGCAGGTTGTGGACGCCATGCGCTATGAATAACGGACATTCCGACCGCGTCATCGACATCCGCCACCTGAGCAAGACCTACGCGTCGGGCTCGGAGCAGATCAAGGTACTCAAGGACATCAACCTCGAGGTGAACCGGGGCGAGATGCTCGCCATCATGGGCCCCTCGGGTTCGGGCAAGTCCACCATGCTGTTCATCCTGGGCATCTTCCAGCCGCCCACCTCGGGCAGCTACACCATCGCCGGGGTGGACGTGCTCAACCTGAACCGCGACGCCCAGGCGGTCTTTCGCCGCGAGAAGATGGGCTTCGTGTTCCAGAGCTGCGATTTGCTCGAAAATTCCACGGTCTACGAGAATTTGGAGTTGCCCCTGATCTATACCGGGGTTAAACGCCACGAGAGGGAACACAAAATCATGGAGGCCCTGCAAAGGGTCAACCTGGAACACCGCGTGCGCCAGCCCTCCAACCGCCTCTCCGGCGGCGAGCGGCAGCGCGTGTCCATCGCGCGGGCCCTGGTCAACGAGCCCGAGTTCATTCTGGCCGACGAACCCACCGGCCAGTTGGACAAGGACAACTCCGAGCGCGTGATGGATTATTTCGTGAAGATCACCGAAGAGGCGCGCGTGGCCATGGTCATCGTCACCCACGATGCCGCCACCGCTGAACGCTGCACGCGCAAATGCCTGCTCTCCGACGGCGTGCTCAAGCCCTACTGACGGGAAACACATGACGCATCGCACCACTGCCTCCACTGCGGCCCGCCCCATGTGGCGCATTCTCGCCCTGTGCCTGTGCTTCGCGCTCGCGCCCCTGGGCCAGGCCCTGGCGGCGCCCAAGGCCTCCTCCGGCAAGCCCCAGCAGTACGAATCCCTGCCGGATTCGCCCCCCGCCGGGGCGGACAGGCCCGCGCAGCCCCTGGCGCAGCCGGGCAAGGATACGTCCGCCTCCAAGGATGCGACCGCCTCCAAGGAGGCCCCGCTCTCCAAGGAGATGCCCGCCGACAAGGCCACCGCCACCACCGCCGGCCCCATCCCGGCCGGGGCGGTGCTCGCGGGCGACGCCGTGCACGGGTCCACCAGCATCAAGAGCCCTGCCGACTTCAACGAGTGCGTGCGCGTGGCCCTGGTGCAGTCGCCCATGCTGGTCAAATCCGCCCTGGAGATCGAGTCCCGGCGGCTGGACGTGCAGGACGCCTGGTCCACCTTCATCCCCACGGTGAGCATCAACACGACCTACTGGTTCAAGCTCCCGCCGCAGACCGACAGCTCCACCAACTCCAAGCCCTACACCATCGGCTTCTCCACCGGCCAGTGGAACCCCGTCCTCTCCGGATTCGAGGTCCACGCCCGCAACGAGATGACCAACATGGCCATCCTGTCCCACCTCAAGGTCATCGGCGAGGGCATCCGCCGCCTGGCCATGGACTTCCTGCAGCTCCAGGCCATGGCCGAGCAGCGCGAAGTCATCCGCAAGAAGCAGGATTTGGCCACCATGAACCTGAACTTCTTCAAGACCAGGCAGAGCATGGGCCAGGCCACGCAGCTCGATCTGCGCATCGCCGAGACCCGCGTCCAGATGACCAAGGCCGAAGAGGACAAGCTCTTCACCTCCCGCCAGATGGTGCTCGACGACATCAAGTTCATCCTGGGCGTGCCCTTCAGCCAGAAGCTCGAACTCAAGCCCGAGAACGCCAAGCAGCAGATCCTGGGCAAGTTCGCCCCTGCCGACGTGACGGACGACAAGGTCCGCGCCGCCAGCTTCGACCTGCGCATGGCCGAGTACGAGAAGCGCCTGCAGAAGAAAAACATCGGGCTCTCCTACGTGAAGATGATGCCCAGCTTCGGCTTCACCTTCCAGACGCAGGACGCCCTCTCCAGCGAACAGCGCAAGCTGGAGAAAGGCATCCCCTTCTACCCCGGCCTGAACATCTCCATGCCCCTGGACTATTGGACCAAGGGCCGCGACGTTGCCCGCCAGTACAAGAAGCTCGATCAGGTTCAGGCCACCACCCGCGCCAAGGATTTCGAGCTCATGGTCACCGTGCAGAAGGCCCTCTCAGAGTATATGGGCGCCAACAGCGACCTGACCCTGGCCACGGCCAAGTCCGACCTGGCCAAACTCCAGGACGAGCAGACCGAATACCGCCACAAGACCGGGCAGATCGACTTCGACCGCTTCATGACCGACCGCCTCGCCTATTACGACGACTACCAGAAGATGATCCTGGTCAAGACCCAGCGCGACATCGCCCTGCTGACGCTCAAGCACCTCTCCGGCGACCTGCAGTCGCAGTACGTCGACGTGACCTCCTGGGAGAAATAGATGAACAAGCGACTGACCGCCCTCGCCCTGGCCCTTATGCTCGCGGGCGGCGAAGCCCTGGCCCAGGCCCCCCAGAACGCGGGGCAGCCCCAGGCCCCCGCTCAGACCATGGCCAAGCCCGATCCGTCCCCGGCGGCGCAGGAGATCATCTTCTCCGGCAAGCTCTACAGCCCGGTCAAGCTCACGGTGACCCTGCCCTACACCTCCAAGATAATGACCATGAACGCCAGCATCGGCCAGAAGGTCAAGAAGGACGAGGTGCTGCTGACCTTCGACACCCCGCTGGACACCCGCATGGCCGAGAAGCGCGCCCTGTCCCTGGCCACCGTCAAGGACCTGGAGCACCAGCTCGCCACCACCGGCAAGGATATCGACCGGTTGCGCGTGCGCCGCAAGGAACTGGAGGTCATGGAGAAGCAGAACATGGCCACCTCCCAGGCCCTGGCGCAGAACGCCCAGGACATCGAAGTGGCCGAAAAGCAGCGCGTGGCCTTGCAGGAAAAGCTCAACCTCGAGCGCGACATGGCCCAGCAGCGCCTGGAGCAGGCCCGCGAACGCTTCGGCCCCAAGGCCAACTACGGCCAGCTTCCGCCCGAGGGCATCGTCAAGGCCCCCATCGACGGCTACATCCTCTGGATCAACCCCGAGCTGCGCGCGGGCGTGAAGCTCAGCCGCGACGCCGAGGTGTTCCAGGTGGGCACGCTGGACCCCATCCTCATCCGGGCCCAGGTGCACGAGATTGAGGCCCTGCGCCTCAAGCTGGGCGACCAGGCCAAGGTGACCTTCGACTCCCTGCCCGGCAAGGAGTTCACCGCCACCGTGAGCCGCATCCCCTGGGCTCCGCTGCCCAGCTCGCTCCAGCAGCCGTCCTACTATGAGATCGAGCTGACCCTGCCCAACGCGGATTACACGCTCAAGGAAGGCCTCAAGGGCCTTGTGACCATCATACCGAAAAAATAATCCAGAATTATGTCCGCACGCATCGTCGCAGTAACCACCAAGCAGGACATGGAGGATTTCCTCCAGCTCCCGTTTTCCATCTACGAAGGGGACCCGCACTGGGTCCCCCCCGTTTTGTCGCACCAGCGCAAGTTCCTTGACCCCAAGACCGGCCCCTTCTTCGAGGTGGGCGAGGCCCAGTACTTCCTGGCCAAGGACGGCGAGCGCGTCATCGGGCGCATCAGCGCGCACCTGAACTTCGCCTACGAGAAGCACCACGACGCCAGCACCGGGTTCTTCGGCTTCTTCGAGTGCATCGACGACCAGGACACCGCCGACGCCCTGTTCCAGGCAGCGGCCGACTGGGTGAAGGCCCGCGGCAAGAGCAAGCTGCACGGCCCCCTCTCCTTCGGCATCTACGACGAGGTGGGCCTGCTGGTGCAGGGCTACCACGAGCGTCCGGTGATGTTCCACGTCTACAACCCGCCCTACTACGAGAAGCTGGTCGAGAATTGGGGCTTCAAAAAGGCTTTCGACTGGTTCGCCTACAACATCGACAAGCTTCCAGGCACCATCGAGCAGCTCACGGCCCGCCGCGACGAGATCCTCACCGCCGCCAACGTGACCATCACCGAGGGCAAAACCAGCGAGTTCCTCAAGCGCGGGCCCGAAGTGCTGGAGATGTTCAACACCCTCTGGCAGAAGAACTGGGGCCACGTGCCCCTGACCGAGCGCCAGTTCGACGACATCTTCCTGCAGATGAAGCCCATCATCCGCCCGGAGCTCATCAACTTCATCATCGAGAACGACGAGCTGCTGGCCTTCAACGTGGTGGTGCCCGACATCAACGTGACCCTGCACAAGATCCGCAGCAACCTGAACTGGTGGGGCATGATCCGCCTGTTGCTGGATTGCCGCGTGTTCCCGCTCACGGCCACCCGCGACGTCATCATGGGCGTGAAGAAATCCCACCAGTGGCGCAAGCTGCACCACGCGCTGATCCTGCACACCATGATCGTGCAGAGCAAATGGCGCACAGGCTACAGCTACTGCGACTGCTCCCTGATCCCGGAATCGCTGGTGAAGTGGAACAAGACGC
This sequence comes from Fundidesulfovibrio agrisoli, assembly GCF_022808715.1. GTDB lineage: Bacteria > Desulfobacterota > Desulfovibrionia > Desulfovibrionales > Desulfovibrionaceae > Fundidesulfovibrio > Fundidesulfovibrio agrisoli. Next base: position 56,603 of record NZ_JAKZKX010000010.1, on the reverse strand, counting down.
TGGTCATGTTCGGCGGGCGCATCTGGCGCACCTTCCGCCTCTACGACCGCGACATCTAGCCCCTCCATGACCACGCACGAGCCGCGCTGCGCGCACATCAGCCTGCTCACGGGTCAGGCGGAGCCGCCGCCGCCCGCGACCGACGCGCTCTGGGCCCTGGGCCTGAGCGCGCTGGTGTTCCTGCTGGCCCACGGCGAGCGGCTCTTCAACCCGTTCGCCATCAACGACGACGTGCGCCAGCAGCTCTACTGGATGCAGCGCTGGCTCGACCCGCAGCTCTATCCGCCCTCCCTGCTGAACGACTACGCCCAGGCCTACGTGAGCCCCGGGGTCAAGGCGCTCTACAGGCTCGTCGCGCCGCTCGTCGGCCCCATCGCCTTCTCCAAGATTCTCACGGGCATTCTGTTCGTTGCCCAGTGCCTGCTGGTGCGCGGCATCGGCCTGCGCCTGGGCGGGCGGGCCGTGTCCTGGGCCTGCATGGGCATGGTCTGGCTGATGCCCTTCTTCATCGACAACATCTCCGGCGGCCTGGCCCGGGCCTTCGCCAGCCCGCTGCTGGCGCTTTACGTGCTGCTGCTGCTTTCAGGCGGCTGGGCCATGTTCGCGGTGCTGCTCCAGGGTCTTTTCATCCCTTACATCGGGCTGCCCTGCTTCCTGGCCGGGGGCCTGTGCGACGGGGAGAAGCTCTTCAAGGGGAGGCTCAAGCCCACCCGTTTGTGGGTGTCGGGGTGGCTGGCGGCCCTCGCCGGGGTCGCGGCGGCCTGGTGGGCCAACGCCCACGTGCAGGAGCTGGGATTCGGCCCCCTGGTCAGCCTGGCCGAGACCATCGGCAGGCCCGAGTTCGGCCCCAAGGGCCGCCTGGAAATCGCCCCCCTGCCCAACCCCTTCCTGGATTTCGTCTACTACCCCTTCGAGGGCGTGGGCCTGTTCAAGGAGTTCGGGCTGGCCGCGGGCATCGTCACCCTGGTGCTGCTGGCGCCCGCGCTCTGGTTCGGGCTGCGCGCCGTCAACCACAGGCTGCTCCTGAAGCGGCTGCGCCCGCTGTGGTGCGTGGGGGCCGCCTTCCTGCTGTTCTACGTGGCCGCGCGCATGGTGGCCTTCACGCTCTTCCTGCCGGACCGCTACGTGCAGTATCCGCTCAACCTGCTCTACGCCCTGCTGCTGGGCATCTGCCTGGCGGGAGCCTGGAGCCGCTGGGTGCGGCCGCATGGGCGCAAGGCCACGGCGGCCCTGATCCTGCTGGCGGCGCTTGCGGGCGGGGCCAGGCTGCACAACGTGGCCCTCTACGACTACTCCGACCTGGCCGAGACCTGCGCCGCCGTGGAGGCCTCCACGCCCAAGAGCGCCATGATCGCCGGGCACCCCGAGCTCATGGACGTGGTCATGACCTTCTCCCGGCGCAACGCCCTGGCCACCTTCGAGCTCTCCCACGTCTGGAGCCGCGGCCTGTGGGACCAACTGCTGCCCCGCCTGGAGGGCTTCTTCACCGCCTACTACTCCCAGGACCCGGCCGACGTGGCCGCCTTCGCCAAGGCCTGGAAGGTGGACTACATCCTGGTGGACCCGGAACACTTCAGCGCCCACTTCCTGGCCGCCAGCCCCTATTTCCAGCCCTTCGGCGCGGCCATCAAGGACATGACCCGAGGCCGCACGCGCTTCGCCCTGCTGGACGAGTCCGCCTTCCCCCGCATCCCGGCGGGCGGGGGCCGCTTCCTGGTGGACGTGCGCGCCCTGCGCCCCGCCTCCTGACCTGTTCCCCCGCCGCCCTTGATGCGCGGGCCGCTTGGGTGTAATCGGCTACCCAACTATGCGCGAAAACTCTCTCTCGATCATCATTCCCCTGTACAACGAAGAGGACAACATCGCCCCCCTGCACACCCGCCTGCAGGAAGTGCTCGGCGCGATGGACACCCCCTACGAGATCATCATGGTGGACGACGGCTCCAGGGACGGCACCGCCGACCGCCTGCGGGAGCTGGCCCAGCGCGACCCGCGGGTCAAGGTGATCCACCTGCGCCGCAACTTCGGGCAGACCCCGGCCATGATGGCGGGCATCGACGCCGCCGAGGGCGACATCCTCATCCCCATGGACGGCGACCTCCAGAACGACCCGGCGGACATCCCCCGCCTGCTGGCCAAGCTGGCCGAGGGCTACGACGTGGTCTCCGGCTGGCGCAAGGACCGGCAGGACCACCCTCTGAAGCGCAACCTGCCCAGCAAGGTGGCCAACTTCGTCATCTCAAAGATTTCCGGCGTGCACCTGCACGACTACGGCTGCTCGCTCAAGGCCTACCGCAAGCAGATCATCAAGGACGTGAAACTCTACGGCGAGATGCACCGCTTCATCCCCATCTACGCCACCTGGCAGGGGGCCAAGGTCACGGAGGTGGGCGTCACCCACCACCCGCGCGTGCACGGGGTCTCGAAATACGGCATCGACCGCACCATCAAGGTCATCCTGGACCTGATCGTGGTCAAGTTCCTGGACACCTTCGCCCAGAAGCCCATGCACCTCTTCGGCGGGTTCGGGCTGGTCTCGGTGTTCATCGCCTTCCTGATGTTCCTGCTCATGCTCTATCTTAAGATCTTCGCGGACAAGAGCTTCATCGCCACCCCCCTGCCCCTGGTGGTCACGTTGTTCTTCCTCATGGGCTTCATGTCCATCTTCATGGGCCTCATCGCGGAGATACTCATGCGCACCTACCACGAGTCGCAAAACAAGCCGACCTACATCGTGGACAAGACGCGCAACTGCTCCTGCAAGGACTGACGCCCATGTGCGGCATCTGCGGCTTCGCGGGCCAGGGCGACAGGGCCGCGCTGGAGGCCATGAACGCCCGCCAGGCCCACCGGGGCCCGGACGGCGCGGGCTTCTGGCTGCACGCCCGGCGCAACGTGGGCTTCGGGCACCGCAGGCTGGCCATCATCGACGTGGCATCGGGCGCGCAGCCCATGAGCACCGTTGACGGCGGGCTCACCGTCACCTTCAACGGCGAGATCTACAACCACGCCGAGCTGCGCGCCGAGCTCGAAGCCAAGGGCCACCGCTTCCAGACCCACCACTGCGACACCGAGGTGCTGCTGCACGGCTACCGCGAGTGGGGCGAGGCCATGCCCGAGCGCCTCAGCGGCATGTGGGCCTTCTGCATCCACGACGCCGGGGCCGACAGGCTCTTCCTCTCCCGCGACCGTTTCGGCAAGAAGCCCCTCTACTACCACCTGCGCCCGGGCCTGTTCGCCTTCGCCTCCGAACTCACGGCCCTGCTCGCCCACCCCGGCGTACCCGCCACCGTGAGCGCCCTCGCCCTGCGCAAGTATTTCGCCCACGGCTTCATCCCGGCCCCCAACAGCCTCTACGAGGGTGTTGTCAAGCTGCCCGGCGGGCACAACCTCGCCATCGACCTCTCCGATTTCTCCGGGCGCGTGTCGCGCTACTGGGCCTACCGCGTGGAGCCCATGGAGGCCCTGCCCCGCGACCCCGAGGCCCAGTGGGCCGAGCAACTCAGGGAGCTCTTGGACAAGGCCGTGGCCCGCCGCCTGATGAGCGACGTGCCCCTGGGCGTGTTCCTCTCCGGCGGGGTGGACTCCTCCTCGGTGACGGCCCTGGCCGCCCGGCGCGTGGAGGGCCTGCGCACCTTCTCCATCGGCTTCGAGGAGGCCAGCTTCGACGAGTCCGCCCACAGCCTGCGCGCGGCCAAACTCTACGGCACCCTGCACAACCAGGACACCCTGGGGCTGGACCGCGCCCTGGACCTGCTGCCGGACCTGGCCGCCCGCCTGGACGAGCCCATGGGCGACAGCTCGCTTTTGCCCACCTACCTGCTCTGCCGCGAGACGCGCCCCCACGTCACCGTGGCCCTGGGCGGCGACGGCGCGGACGAGCTGTTCGCGGGCTACGACCCCTTCAAGGCCCTGGCCGCCGCCGAAGCATACTCGGCGCTCTGCCCCAAGCCCGTGCACATGGCCCTGCGCATGCTGGCCGCGCGGCTGCCCGTGGGGCACTCCAACATGCACGTCTCCTTCAAGGTCAACCGCTTTCTGAGCGCCCTGGGCTACCCCAAGCCGCTGTGGAACCCGGTGTGGCTCGGCCCCGTGGAGCCGCGCGACCTGCCCGAGCTGCTGGCCGGGCCGTGCGACCCGGAGGAGGTCTACTCCGAGGCCATCGCCGCCTGGGAGGAGACCGGCCCCAAGGACCTGGTGGACAAGACCCTGGAGTTCTACGCCCGCTTCTACCTGCAGGACGCCATCCTGACCAAGGTGGACCGCGCCAGCATGCTCTGCTCCCTGGAGGTGCGCGCCCCCTACCTGGACGCGGACCTGGTGGAGCTTGTGCGGCGCATCCCGCACCGCTTCAAGTTCCGGGGCGGGCGTGGCAAGTACATCCTGCGCAAGGCCCTGGAGCCCCTGGTCCCGGCCGACATCCTGGACCGCAAGAAGAAGGGCTTCGGCGCGCCCGTGGGCCTGTGGTTCCACCAGGGCAGGCTCGCCCCGGACCTCGCTGCCCTGCCTAACGGCGTCAACCGGGCCTGGGCCGCCGCCCGCCTGGAGGAGCACCGCCGGGGCCAAGCCGACCACAGGCTCATGCTCTGGAACCTCTGGGTGCTGGGCAGGCACCGGGGGCGCAATCCGCAACCCGCAGGAGGCGCGGCATGAGCATGATCTGGTCCAACATGGAGTACGTCCCGCTGCGGCTCATCCGGCGCTTCCTGCTCTCCGGGGCCGCGCTGGACAAGCTGGGCGGCATCCTGCCCTATTGGCGGGTCAATGCCGCCCTGGGCGACCCCGAGGCCGTGGTCAAAGGCTACGCCGAGCTGGCCGCCGAGGCCTGGAAGCCCCTGGAGGGCCTGCGCGCCGTGGAGCTGGGCTGCGGGGCCACCAACGCCACCGGCTACGCCTGGACCGCCCTCTTCGGCGGCTCCTGGACCGGGGTGGAGCCCTACGCCCTGTTCGACCCAGGGCGCGACGCGGCCCTGCTGGAGCGTGTGCGCGTGCATTTCCCCCAGGCCGGGCCGCAGAACGTGCGCCGCCTGCGCGACTTCAGCCTGCTGCCTGAGGCCAGCGCGGACGTGATCGTCTCCAACTCCGTGCTGGAGCACGTGCGCGATCCCCTGGGCCTGATGCGCCAGTGCAGGCGCGTGCTGGCCCCGGGCGGATTCATGCTGCACAAGGTGGACTACCGCGACCACTTCTTCAAATATCCCTTCCAGTTCCTCACGTTCCCGCGCGCTATCTGGGAGAACCTCCTGGACCCCGGGGACCTGCCCCGCAACCGCCTGGACGACCATCTTCAGGCGCTTGGGGACGCCGGGTTCGCCGCCAAGGTGCTGCGGCGCGAGACGGACAAACGCGCCTTCAGGGCCGTGGAGCCCTTCCTGGACAGGGAGTTCGCAGGGCGCGACCCGGACATGCTGGCCACCACCGTGGCGTCGATCTTCTGCGAGGCCGTGGTCTGAGGTGATGTTCCAAAGGAACGCGACAGCGACACAGGCGCGAACGCGGCTTGACCTGGACAGGTGTCCAACTGCCGCCATGGCGCCCTGCCGGGATGAGCCGCGCCGGGTCCGGCCTTGGCCTCTGCGCGCCGAACTGGCGGATGTTGTTCAAATACAGCCGACGGTTCGGCGCGGGGAGGCCAGGGCTGGCGCCATGATGGGCCAGGAAAGACCTCCGGCGGCCAAAGGGCTTCGCCCTTTGGAATCCCGTATTAATTTGATTTTATTCAACGCTTTGACGGGCTTCTGAGGACTCCGGACGCGATGCGCATTCTGGCCATCAATTACGAATACCCCCCTCTGGGCGGGGGCGCGGGCAACGCCACGGCCAACATCTCCCGCGAGATGGCCCGCCAGGGCGCAGAGGTGCTGGTGCTCACCTCGGCATTCAGGGGCTTTCCGGCCCGCGAGCGCGCGGACGGCTTCGAGATCCGCCGCATCCCCACCATCCGCCGCCACGAGGAGAAATGCGCCCCCTGGGAGATGGCCGCCTTCATGGCCAGCGCCTGCCTCCACGCCCCGCTCATGGCCCGGCGCTTCCGTCCAGATGCCGTGCTGGCCTACTTCGGCATCCCCTGCGGCCCGCCCGCCTGGCTGGTCAAGGCGTTTGGTGGCACGCCCTACGTGGTCTCGCTGCGCGGCGGCGACGTGCCAGGGTTCCAGCCCTACGACCTGGCCGCCATGCACAGGCTCACCGGCCCGTTGATCCGCCTCCTGTGGCGCAAGGCTGGCGCGGTTGTTGCCAACAGCGGCGGTCTGGCCGCCCTGGCCCGGCGCTTCGAGCCCGGCCTGGAATACCCGGTGATCCCCAACGGGGCGGACACGGCGCTCTTCCACCCCCGCAGCGGCGAGCGTGCGCCCGGCCCGGTGCGACTGTTCTTCCACGGCAGACTGGTCTACCAGAAAGGGCTGGACATCCTTCTCGCTGCCCTGGGCGACATGGCCGCGGCACCCTTCGAACTGCACCTGGCGGGCGACGGCCCCATGCGCCCCGAGTTGGAGCAGCAGGCATCCTCCCTGGGCATCCGCGACAAGATCTTCTTCCACGGCTGGATGCGCCGCCCGGAGCTGGCGCGCGCCCTGCGCGGGGCGGACCTCTTCGTGTTCCCTTCGCGGGACGAGGGCATGCCCAACGCCGTGCTGGAGGCCATGGCCTCTGGCCTTCCGGTGGTGGCCAGCGCCATCGCGGGCAGCGAGGAGCTGGTGCTGCCGGGCCTCACCGGCCGGCTCGTCCCCCCCGAGGACGCCCCGGCCCTGGCCGCAGCCCTGGCTCCCCTGCTGACAGACATCCCCCTGCTCGAAACCATGGGCGCGGCTGGCCGCGAGCGCGTTGAGCGCCATTATTCCTGGGCTTCGGCCGCCTCGCGTTATCTGGAACTGTGCGCCCGTCTGGCCGGAGGGCATCGCTGATGCGACGCCTCCACCGCCCTGAACGCGAAGCGATATGGGATTGCAAAGGGAGGAACTCCCTTTGCCCGCCGGAGGCATCTTCTCCTCCGGCGTTCATACTTGCCGGAAGAAGCCTCCGGCGGCCAAAGGGCTGCGCCCCTTGGAACCCCTGTCCGGGTATGGAGACGGCCGTATGTGCGGCATAGCGGGCATCATCGCTCCCCGAGGCCAGTCGCCGGACAGGGCCGTTCTGGCGCGCATGGCCGCCGGTATCGGGCACCGTGGGCCGGACGGCCACGGTTTCCACCTGCGGGAGCGCGCGGGCCTGGCCCACTGCCGCCTGGCCATCATCGACCTGGCCACGGGCGACCAGCCCATGTGCAACGAGGACGGCTCGGTCTGGATCGTGTTCAACGGCGAGATCTACAACCACCTCGATCTCAGGCGGGAGCTCGAGGCCAAGGGCCACGCCTTCGCCACCCGCTCCGACACCGAGGCCATCGTCCACGCTTACGAGGAGTACGGGCCGGACTGCGCCCGCCGCCTGCGCGGCATGTTCGCCTTCGCCATCTGGGACGAACGGAGCCAGACCCTGTTCGCCGCGCGGGACAAGCTGGGCAAGAAGCCTTTCTTCTACGCCGCCGGGCAGGACGGCTTCCTGTTCGCCTCGGAGCCGGGCGGGCTGCTGGCCCACCCCGGCGTCTCCCGCGAGCCGGACCTGCACGCCCTGAACCTGTATCTCACCCTGCAATACGTGCCGGACCCGCTCTGCGCCTTCAAGGGCGCGGCCAAGCTGCCCCCGGCGCATCATTTGACCTGGGACGCCTCCGGGCTGCGCCTCACGCGCTACTGGCAACCCGAGTTCGAGCCCAAGTGGGGCGGCACCGAGGAGGAGCTGGCCGAGGAGCTGCGCGAGCGCCTCACCGAGGCCACGTGCATCAGGCTGATGTCCGAGGTGCCGCTGGGAGCGCACCTCTCCGGCGGGATCGATTCGAGCATCATCACCGCCATCATGGCCGGGCTGTGCGCCGAGCCGGTGAAGACCTTCTCCATCGGCTTCAGGGAGCAGGCCTTCTCCGAGCTGCCCAAGGCCCGGGCCGTGGCCGAACGCTACGGCACCGAGCACCACGAGTTCCAGTTGGAGTACGGGCACGTGCCCGACACCCTGGAGCAGGTGGTGGCCCACGCGGGCGAGCCCTTCGCCGACCCCTCGGCACTGCCCTCCTGGTTTTTGGCGCGCATGACCCGCGAGCACGTCACCGTGGCGCTCAACGGCGACGGCGGGGACGAGCTGTTCGCGGGCTACCAGCGCTACTGGCTGGACCCGCTGGCCAACCTCTACGCGGCGCTGCCCGCCGCGCTCACGCAGCGCCTGCTGCCCGCCCTGCTGGCCCGCCTGCCCCAGCGCGGCGACAAGCCCATCGAGGCCGACTGGGTGGCCGGGCTCAAGCGCCTGGCCCAGGTGGCCCGGATCAGCCCAAAGGCCAGCATCGTGCGCTGGGGCTCCTACTTCGCGCCCGAGGAGGCCGCGGCGCTCTGGCGGGACGAGCCGCGCGGGCAGGCCCTGGCCGGGGACGGCGCCGAGGCCCTGCTGGCCGGATACTTCGACCGGGCCCGCGCCGAAAACTTCCTGGACCGCACCCTGGCCGTGGACATGGCCGCCTACCTGCCCGGCGACCTGCTGGTGAAGGCCGACCGCATGTGCATGGCCCACGGGCTGGAGGGCCGCTCCCCCCTGCTGGACGCCGACCTGGCCGACTGGGCCGCGCGCCTGCCCGGAAACATGAAACTGCGCGGGCGCACGGGCAAACACCTGCTGCGCGGGGCCTTCGCGGACCTGCTGCCGCCAGAGGTGCTGGCCGGGGGCAAGCGGGGCTTCGGCATCCCGGTGGGCAAGTGGCTGCGGGAGGATCTCTCCGGCTGGTGCCGGGAGCTGCTGCTGGGGGGTGTGGCGGCGCGGCGCTGGCTGCGGCCCGAGGCCCTGGCGCGCATCCTGGAGGAGCACGCCGGGGGCCGGGCGGATCACGGCAAGCGGCTGTGGGCCCTGGCCGCGCTGGAACTGTGGCTGCGCCGCTTCGATGCTGCCTGAGGGCTCAGACGGCCGCGATGAGGCCTGAGGGGCCGCGCCTGTCGCGCACCCAGACGTTGCCCGGCCGGCTCTTGGCATATTTCTTCATCTCGGCCGAGCGGTGCGAGATGGAATCGAGCGTGCAGTTGCCCTGGCAGTCCACGATGGCCAAGGAGACGCTCACGAAGCCGAAGCGCCCCTCCTTGCCGGAGCGGTCCTTGCCCGTGATGTAGCCCGCCGCCCTGTCCTCGTCGCCGTAGCAGGAGGGGGCCAGCCGCTTGAAGCAGCGGGTGATCCCCCTGCATATTCTGTCCGCCCTGTCCGGGGTGGTCACCAGCACGAAGTCGTCCCCGCCCACGTGGCCCAGGAAGTCCTTGGGGGAGCCGTGGCGGCGCAGGGCCCAGGCCATGATGCGCGAGGCCATGAGGATGATCTCGTCCCCCGCCTTGAACCCATAGGAATCGTTGTAGACCTTGAAGTTGTCCAGGTCGGCGTAGATGAAGCTCACCGGCTCGCCGCTGCCCACCCTGGATTCCATCTCCCGCTCGATGGCCACGTTGCCGGGCAGGCCCGAGAGCGGGTTGGCCCCCTTGGCCAGCTCCATCTGCACCTGGGCCAGGGCGTCCAGGATCTTCTGCACGGAGGCCAGCCCGGAGAGCTTGCCCTCCCGCGTGACCAGCACGTGGTCGTAGACCTTGTAGCCCTCGCGGTTCATGGCGGCCTGAGCCACCACCTCCACGGGAGTGTTCCAGTCCACTATGAGGGGCTGGCTGTCCATGATGCGGGTCACGGGCCGGTTGGTATAGAGGGCCAGCCCGTACTGGGAGGAGAGCACCCTGTCCATCTGGTGGCGCGTCACCAGGCCCACCGGCCGCCTGCCGGATATCACGGCCACGGAGCTCACCTGGGGGTGCTGCTCCAGGAAGCGCTTCACCTCGCCCACGTTGGCCGTGGCCTGCACCTGCACGGCCTGGTCCGCGTGGCCGCCGATGGGCGCGGAGCACTTGAACTCGGCCATGGAGCGGCGGTTGCCCGTGACGATCAGGCGCGCGGCCTCGGGGCTCAGCTCCGGGCGCGGCGCGCCCGGCCGGGCCAGGAAGTAGCCCTGGCCGTAATGAACGCCCATGGCCACCAGGGAGGTGAGCTCGGTGGGCGTCTCGATGCCCTCGGCCACCACCTTGCAGCCCACCTTGTCGGAGAAGGTCAGGAAGGTCTCGATGAGGGCGCGCTTCACCGGGTTGGAGTCGATGCCGCGCACCAGGGACATGTCCAGCTTGATGAAATCCGGGCGGATCTCCGCGATGGACCACAGGCCGGAATAGCCCGTGCCCACGTCGTCCACGGCCACCTTGTAGCCCTCGCCCCGGTAGTGGTCCAGGGTGCGGTGGAAGAGCGAGAAATCCTTGGTGGAGTGGCGCTCGGTGATCTCGAGCACCACGTCGTGGGGCTCCAGGCCGAGCGAATCCAGCAGCCGGACCGTTTCGCCGGGGTTGAACTGCGGGTCCACCAGGGTGCGCGGGTGCACGTTGAGGAAGAGCTTGCGCCCCGAGCCGGGGTTGCCGAAGCCTGTCAGCGCGGCGGCGCGGCAGGCCCGCTCCAGGGGGAAGACCAGGTTGTTCTCCTCGGCGAAGCCGAAGAGCATGGCCGGGTTCTCGAAGGTGCTGCCCACGGGCCCGCGGGCCAGGGCCTCCCAGGCGAAGATGCCCCCGCCGCGCAGGTCCACCACGGGCTGGTACACGGCGCGGACCCCGCCGGTCTCCAGCACGGCGCGGAACTCGCCCAGCAGCCCCCCCGCCGTGGGGTTGGCCGTGCCCCGGATCATGCCGTGGGCGTCGGCCAGGGCGGTGTGCATGGCCTGCTCCAGGCCGCGGCGGCCGGAGCCTTTCTGCAGCCGGGCCACCCCAACGGCCAGCTCCAGGTCCTGCCCGGTGAGGTTGAGGGCCTCGCGCTTCAGGCGCGCGCGCAGGTTCAGGCGCATGATGGAGGCCGTGTGGGTCAGGGCCTCCCGCCGAAGCCCCACGCCGCCCAGCACCAGCAGGTGCTTGTCGCCCTCCAGGCGCTCCAGGAGCACCAGGGGCAGGCCCTGCACCTGCTCCCTGGCCAGGGAGGCCAGCTCGCCCTCCATTGCCGCGGCCAGGGCGTCGGACACATCCTGCCCGTAGATGCGGGAGAACATGTAGAAGTCCTGAATCTCGAAGAGCATGATGCCCACGGGCTGCCCCAGGGAGAGCATGTTTTCCAGGATGTCGCGATGCGGGGGGTCGAAAAGGGTCAGCGTCCGCCCCAGGGGAGGGGTGGGCTTGCCGGTGCGCAAGAAGCGCTGTTCCAGACGCGGCTTGAAGTCCATGATGCTCACTGCCATGCTGTCTTGGTATACCCAAATGCACCCGCAGCTTGGCGGAGACGTGAAAGGAATGTGAAGAACGCGTGACGGGCATTGTTACATCCCTGCGCCGGGCCTTGCCAAGAACGCCCCCGCCCCGTAGGTGTGGATCACTGGGAGAGGCACGCATGCCCAAGAACAAATCGTTCCTGGAAGATTTCTACAACGAGACCATGAGCGAGATGGCGGAGAACTTCTTCGCGCGCCGCCGCAGGGTGGAGGCGCGGCTGGAGGGGTTCAAGGCGTTGGCTGGCGACGTGCGCGAGATGGGGCTGCGAGCCCTGCGGCACTGGGCCGCGCTGTTCGCCCTGCTGGTGGACGAGGAGTTGGCCGTCGGCTTCTTCCGGGAGTGCGGCGTGGACGTCGCCGCCCTGCCCGCCCAGGCCGCAGCCGTGGGCGAGCCGTGGCGCTTCACCCCGCCCTTCGGCCTGACCTTTGCCGGGCGCTACGCCAAGAGCGTGCGTTACGTTTACATGGCCGTGCGCGCCGCCACGCAGGACTACCTGCACGGCGCCTACGGCTCGGACCCGCACAACCCGGCGCGCAAAATCCTGCTGCCCAACCTGGACAGCCTCAAGGCCCTGGCCGCGACCATCAACGCCGAGGTGGAGGGGGTGAACACCGGGCAATCGCCCAGCACGGTGCTGAACTTCGCCAAGTCCATGGACCCGGCGGAGGTGGAGAAGGAAGCCGTGGTGGGCGGCATGGGCTGGGAGGACGTGAGGAAGCTGGACAGGGAGCTGGCCTTCCAGGCCATCGACCTGGACGCGCTGGGCCTGCCCGACCTGCCGGACATACCCGCCCTGGACGACGTGGAGACGCAGCTGGACGCGCTGAGCAGCGCCATCAGCAAGCTGCGCAACGAGGAGGCCCGCAGGGCCATGAAGTGGTTGAAGGCGGAGTAAGCGGCCATGGATTGCCCGGGAGTGCGCGTGGCGATCCACCCAGGAAGCCTGCTTGGCTGGCACCCTCCAACCCCGATGTCTTTGCGCCGACCAGTGCCCCAATTGGGATAGATGACTCCATTATGCTAACAAAGCACCTGAAATATGGACTGATTTGTTTTGCAGTCGCTTTGCTGGGGGCTGCTATCGATTTTGGAGGATGGCATTTCGAGCAACGTTGGCTCGCTATGCTCGGCTATGGGGTCGCGGCGATCGGCGTGGGTGGTGGTGTTCTCTGCGTTCTTTTTGGATTTGTTGGTGCCATTCTGGGCTGGGTGGTCGAGAACAAGCAACAAAATAAAATGTGAACCATGCGTATTCGCAGCACAACAATTTTAACCAATGCAATCGTGTCATTTACATTGGCTTTCTGCCTTACATCACTGTGCCCTGATGCGGCTGCCCTTGCCGCCCCATGTGATGGAATAATCAGAGAAATCGACAACGAGCTCAAAACAAAACTGCCCCCCATAATCAAGAAGCAGCTAAACGCACCATCCATCAAGATACTCCAATACTTTTACTTTGGAGATTGGAGTATCGTCTACGTCGAAACACAAATATCCGACAATCCCTTCTTGTTCTATTCAGGCAACCCGCTCCAAAGTGATTTTGTCACCATTTGGAGCGGAGCCGCCACAATATACGAAGAGGATGAAATCAAACGGTGGGTTCTTGAGAATGCTCCCGGCATCCCGGAGTCTCTCGCCGACTGTTTCGCCTGGCACGTCACAAAGGCACGGACCGAATAGCCTGCTGAAGTCCGTCACGACCAAGATACGGGGCTTAAAGTAGACCTACAGCACGGCTGCAAAGCCGGGTGTTCTCCTACGCCAACGACAGCAAATGCTCGATGACCTTGCGCTCGTCGAACAGGGGGGCGTTCTCCTCGCTGGCGAGGTCGCACTCGATGATCCCTATCCCCATTCCTTCCAGTTGCTTGAGCGCCAGCGGGTGCTGGTAGATCTCAAGCCTCTTGTCCAGCATCACGAAGTTGAGCAGCGCGCTCGTGGGGCGCGGCTTGGAGCAGCTGGCCCGCAGGTACTCCACCAGCCGCCGCACGCTCTCGCCCAGGCCCAGGCCGAGCTGTTCCGGGTCGCCCGCGGGGTTGGGCACGAACACCTTGGGGCATTGGGCCTTGGCCACGGCGTCGCCCACGCCCCTGGGCAGAAGGTTGGCCACCAGGCTCGAATAGAAGCTGCCCATGGGGTAGCAGATCAGCTCGGAGGAGCGGATGGAGTCCTTGATCTTGCGGCGGATCTCCACCTCCACCGGCGTCGTGTCCTTCTGGCTGGCGCAGAGGTAGACCCGCTTCACCGGGCTCTTGATGGGCCCCTCCTCCTTGCCGGTGAGCAGGTGCTGCCCGGCCAGCACGGTGCCGTCGGCCAGCTCGGCGGCCAGGGTGAGGTCCCGGTTGACGATGGGCCGCACGGTGCCGCGCGCCTTGACCATCATGGCGAACATGTAGATCACCGGGTCGATCTGGCGGTTGTAGTTGAAGAAGCCCCCGGCCAGGATCAGGTTGCCGATGCTCGCGCCGCGCAGGTCGAACTTGTGGTCGCGCATGGCGTGGCGGAAGAAGCCCAGGTGGGTGCGGATGATCTTGCGCATGGGGTCCGGCACGTCGGCCACCAGGGGGGCCTTGCCGGAGATCATTTCGTCGAGGATGGCGGCGAGATCGTCCTGGCACTGGTCCTTGGGGAGGCGGTGGGCGAAGAGGCGGTAGATCTGCGGGTTGCCGTGCAGAGTGCGGTCCGCCAGGGCCATGAGCCGGTTGCGCAGGTCGCCCACGGCCAGCATGTGGAAGCTCTTGCGCAGCTTGGCCGAGGAGCCGCCGGAATCGAAGGGCGTTATCAGGTGCACGGAGTTGTGCGTGTAGCGCACCAGCTCCCGCGAGAGGTCGCGCAGGGCCGTGCCCCCGCTGAAGAAGAGCGCCTTGGGCCCAAGCTCCGGGGCCTTGAGGTAGCGCGCGATGCGCACCGGGTCCGGCAGGGTGACGGTGTGAGTGACGGATACTTTGGTCATGCTTTGGCCCCGGGCGTCGCGGCGGTCTTACAGAACGCCTCCGCCGGTGTCGGGCGGCCGGACGCCCGCTATGTGTTCAGCCTTTCAGGAACGCCGCCAGCTCGGCGGCCGCCTTCTCGAAGTCGATGCTGCCGGTCACCTCCAGCACGGTGCAGCCCGAGAGCATCTCCACGTAGGCCTCCTCCGAGAAGTCCGGCACGGTGAGGTCGCCGGTCGTTTCGAAGAAGAGCCCCGTGCTCTTCATGAAGGCCGGGAGCAGCTCGCGCCGCCGGGCGATGTCCACCCGGGCCACGTTCAGCTCGCCCCCGCCGCGCGTCCAGTTCAGGATGGCCAGGCCCTTCATGCGGGCCTCCAGGTCGAAGCGGCCGGGGCCGTAGCAGGTATCGATGAAGGCGTCGTACTTGTGCTCCAGGCTCCAGAGCTCCTCCAGGGGAAGGTTCTTGAAGGCGGCCCTGTCGGAATCCGGCATCACCGAGGCCAGGCTCGGGTTGTTGAGCACGGTGCCGGGGTTCACGCGGGGCATCTTGGCCACGCCGTACATCATGAGGTCGCCGTTGTTGCGCCCGATCATCACCCTGTCGTTGGAGACGAAGTGCAGGCCGTGGTTCATCATGTGCAAGGCCAGGGTGGACTTGCCCATGCCCGAGAACCCGGCCAGGCTCAGGCCCTGGCCCTCGTGCGACACGCCCGCCGCGTGGCCCAGCAGGCAGCCCTCGTTAAGCCTGTGCTCGATGAAGCGGTTGTTGATGAAGTTGACCACCTGGTTGGGGTTCTCCAGGCAGGGGCCAACGGCCACGTTGAGGCCCTCGCCGAAGAGAAAGGCCATGCCAGTGAGGCGCTTGTGCACGGCCCGGCCGCCATCGAGGGCCGCCCACTCCTCCTTGATCTTGGTCTTGCCCGGCTCGGGCTCCTTGAGCTGGTAGTCCAGATGCAGCCTCGGGGGCTTGCCCTCGATGGCCAGCACCTCGCACACGGCCGGGCCGCCCTGGCGCAGGAAGTCGCGGTAGTAGTCCGCCAGCCAGGCGACGAGCGCGGGCTCGTTGGAGCGCACGTCCAGGGCGTAGCTCCCGAAGTGCAGGCCCAGGGTGTGCGGGCAGGGGTTGGCGGCGAGGATGGGGGCCAGGACCCCTTGCAACGTGAGGTTCATGCGAGGCTCTCCAGAACAAATTTGACGTAAGCGTCCGCGGCGTCGATGCCGCAGGCGTCGAGGAGGCCCCGGAACCCGCCGAAGGCCGACACTTCAAACACGATGGGGCCGTCGGCCGTTTCCGCGATGTCCACGCAGGTGAAGGCCATGTCGAACAGCGACTGGGCCTTTTGCGCCAGCGCAACGATCTCCGGGGAGGGCTCCACGGCCACGTACTTGCCCCCGGCGTTGGTGGTGGTGTTCCAGCTGGAGCCGCCGGACTTGCGGGCGTAGGTGGCCAGGTACTGCCCGCCCAGGAAGGTGACGCCCAGGTCCTTCTCCAGGGGGGGCAGCATCTTCTGCAGGTACATGACCGCGTTGCCCGCCTGCTGGAAGGCCTCGATGCGCGCCCTTGCCGATTCCCCGGCGGAAATCACCTCCATGCCCCGGGCCTTGGTGGAGTACAGCGGCTTGAACACGGCCTTGCCGAAACGCTCCACGGCGTCCAGGGCCTCGTCCACGTCCTCGGTGATGATTGTGGCGGGCATGGGCAGGCCGCCCGCGCGCAGGGTCACGGTGCAGCTCAGGCGGTCGATGAGCCTGATGATGGAGGTTGGCTTGGAGAACACCGGCAAGCCCTTGAGCTCCAGGAAGCGCAGCATCTCCAGGCGGTCGAGCACGTCCGGTGAGTACTGGGGCGCGATCTTCTTCACGATGAGCGCGTCCAGCTCCAGCAGGTCCTGCCCGTTGTAGCGCACCGTGCCGCGCTCCAAGTCCAGCACGGCCTTGTCCATGTCGATGAGCAGGCGGAAGCCCGTGTGCTTGCGGCAGGCGTCCGCCAGAACTTCGGAGGACCAGCCGTCCGTAATGCCCACAACGCCAATCTTTTTCATGTCTCTCTCCGGAAATCCGATCAGTAGATGAGCACTGCCTCGGGCAGGCGGTAGCCGCGCCAGGGGCAGCTGGAGCGGCTGTGCGCGAGCAGGTTCTGCATCAGGAACACGCCCCGGTGGTACATCTCCTTGGCGAAGCGCTGGTTGAACTCGAACCTGCTGGAGGTGACGAAGGAGCGCACCAGCCCCAAAGCAAGGCGGGCCTCGAAGGTGTCGTCGGAGAACTCCGCCGCGAAGGCGCGGGTGAAGTGCAGGAATTCGCGCATCACGCGGTCCAGCCGTTCGCGCAGGCGGAGGTCCAGCACGGGCAGGCGGAAGTTGGAGATGAGGAACACGGAGACGTCCTGCACGTAGTCCTGGTCCTTGGAGCGGTGCAGGTCGATGTAGTGGATGCGCTGCTCCTCGTGGTTGTAGACGATGTTGTTGATGTTGAAGTCGCCGTGGATGAACACCGAGAACGGGGCCTCGAGCCCCTGCTCCAGCTCGGCGGCGCTGGCCAGCAGCTCCTCGAATGCGGGGATATCCAGGCCTTCAAGACCCATGCGCGGGGTCTTGAAGGAGGGGTGCATGCGGTAGACGTCCTCCAGGCGGCTCTGCAACTGCTTGATGTACCCGCCCCGCACCGGCTCCTTCCTGATGGTGTCGCTCCAGAGCTGGTGCACGGTCTGCAGCAGGATGAAGGTGGCGTTGGCGGCGATGTCCGGCGCGCCCGTGAGCACGACCTCCTGGTAGGTGCAGCCGCCCAGGTACTCCATGAGCATGGAGGCCGAGTCGCCGTCCTCCTGGAAGGCCTGGATGGTGGGCGGCAGCCCCGGCATGATGGACTTCCAGCGGTTGATGTTCTGGGCCTCGTTGCGCAGCTTGGCCGCGTTGCCCTCCTTGAAGAGCACGCCGCTGGCCCGGGAGCCGCGCTGCCTGCCGCCCGTGCCCTCCACCTTGCCGATGCGGCAGCCCGAGCGCGTGCCCCAGATGGAGTGGAACTCGCCGTCGGAGATGGGCACCTCCTGCCCAAGCTGGGTCAGGGTCTGCTTCAGGGCCTCGTACTGGTGGATCTTGAACTTCTCGCCCACGGCGGCGAAGATGATGGCCTCGCCGATGTTGAGGATGGTGTCCCCCATGCGCTCCAGATAGCGGAAGATGTTGTGGCAGGTGATGCAGTTCTCGGGGGATTCGCCCTTGCGCAGGTCCGCCAGGATGGCGTCGAAGTTGGTCTTGAACAGGGTGTCCAGTGTCACTTCCACGCGGCAGATCTTGAAGGCCAGGGCGATGTCCTGGTTGTAGAGCGCCCGGATCACCAGGTGCAGGGCCTTCATGATCTCGGCGAAGAAGGCCTGGTAGTCGTAGCGTTTGATGAACGCCGGATCGCGCAGGTACTGCTGCTGCATCACGATGTTCACGGCGTGGTCCGCCATGCGCTCCAGGTTGGCGGTGATGATGTTCACGGCCCGGGCCTGGTCGATGGCGCGCTTGTCGCCCCCGAAGCCCGTGTGGATGCGCGAGAAGCACTTGTTCTCGATGACGCTCTTGAGGTTGTCTATGTAGTCGTCCCGGCTCTCGATCTTGACCACGAGGCCGGGGTCCGGGTGTTCGAGGACCTTGAGGGCGTTCTCCACCTGCTTGGTCACTTCCAGGACCATGAAGCGGAAGTTCTCCTCCACGCCGTCCAGAAACTTCATCGCCTACCTCGCGTCCCCGGGAGTGATAGTGAGGGTGTCCTCCTCGGGTTCCTTGGCCTCCACGTTCTCGCGCCAGTGGAACTTGAGCGTGAGCTTCATGCGGCCTTCCTTGCCCTTGGCCTCCACCGCGAAGCCGACAAGCCCCTTGGGGGAGAGCACCAGATCAAGGTCCTTGCGGGTGAAGCGCATGGAGCCCGCCTCGAAGCCGTCGGTGATGGCCCTGAGGTAGCCCACCAGGGTCTCGACGTCCTGAGCCGATTCGAAGGTGAACTTGCCTTCCGTGGCGGGGCTGGCCGCCTTGTCGTTGTCGTCGCACTGCATGACGATATTCTCCTGATCCGGCCGGGTGCGGCGGCGCGCACCGGCGGAGGGGTTGCTGCGCCCGCGCGGGCTAGCCGAGCCGGGCGCGGTATTCGTCCATGACGGTCTTGCGGCTCACGCCGGACATGATGAGCCCCTTGGCGATGCCCAGGTCGTCCCAGGCGGGCTGCAGGCCCACCTCGCGGGCGACCTTGTCCTTGTCCTGCTCCTCGGGTGCCTTGAGCTTCTCGCTCAGGTGGCAGTCGTCGCCCATGAAGATGAGCATGGGCCTGTCCTTGTGGTAGCCGCGCCTGTTCTGGTCGATGACCACGTTAATGAGGAACTCGGTGTACTGCTGGGACTGCGGGTTCCAGACCTCGATGCCGTCCACGTCGTAGTTGCGCAGCAGGATGGGCCAGAACTGCTCCGGGTGGGGGATGACGATGCCCGCGCCGATGGAGCGGGCCTCCTCCACCACCTCGGAGGCGCGGTAGAAGTAGGCCAGGGAGAAGTTCTCCTTCACGACCTCCTTCACGGCCTTGGCGTACACCTGGGCCTTGTTCACCAGGCGCGGGTCGTGGATCTGGCGCAGGCAGTCGAAATAGTTGCGCACCAGCTTGTTCTTGAAGGCGTCCTCGGGCGTGCGGGACTCGTTCAAGATGACGAGCTCCTTGAGCCTGCGGGCGTAGATGGAGACGAACTCCACCACGTCCTCGTCGGAGCCGGCGATCCCGGCGGCCTGCTGGCGGCGCTCGGCCCATTCGGGCTCGCACATGGCGTCGAGGTATTCGTAGAGCTGCGACGAGCGGTACTTGAAGGTGTGGCGCAGCATGTTGGCGAGCACGCCCGCGCGCTCCAGCCTGTCGGCGCGCAGGTGGATGAGCAGCTGCACCTTGCGGTTGAACCCGTGGGAGAAGCAGTCCACCTCCACGCCCGCGTAGTCGCCCCAGGTGAGCAGCTGGTTGTGCTGGGTGGGGATGATAAGCTCGTCGCGGCTGGAGGGGAACATGGCCCCGATGCGCTCCCTGATGATGGGCATGGGCACCTGCTCGGGGTGCCAGTGCACGGCGAGCACGTATTCCTGGCGCGGGAAACGCGATTTGGGGTTTCTGATCGATTCGGCCTGCTCGGGCGTGACCCCGGCGCAGGTGAGGCCGAGATAGGTCTCCAGGTCCCAGTCGGTGACCTCGCGGGGGATGGCGGCCAGGTCAATGCTGGCGCAGGCCGGGGAGCCCGGCTTCACCAGTTCGATGGATGGTGTGGACATGCGAAGCCTCTATGCTGTCGCCCCGGGCGCGGCAAGACCGGCCGGCCCCGGGGCGGAAGGGTTGATGCGCCGTGGCGGTTCGCGCGCGGGCCCTAGGCGTGGCGGGAGTGGCACTCCCGCTTGAGCCGCGCCAGCTCCTGGTGCATGGCCTTCATGCCCTCCAGGTCGCCCGCGGCGAAAGCCGCTTCCAGGGCCTGGGTCTTCTCCAGGTATTCGGGGTAGAACTCATCGCCCTTGCCTGGGTAGGCCACCATCAGTTTGGAGTCTGCTATGAAGCTGGCGAACTCGGCCGCCGGGGGCGTCTGCCCGGCGGCGAGGGCCGCGCCGATGGTCTTGAAGGTGGACTTCATATGCTTCTTGAGGGACTTGTACCTGGGCATTTCGCCCTCACCCTCGTCCTCGTCCTCGTCTTCGCCCTCGACGATCCCCGGCTCCGGAACGCCCGGCTCCAGCACGGAGGCCGCGCTCCGCACGGGCTTGGGGAACTTGATGGAGAGCTTGGCCCTCAGGTCGCCCCCGAAGGCGGGCTTCACGGAGATCTTCATCCCGCGGTAGCCTTCCAGGCTCACGGGCGCCTCGCCGGAGCCAAGCTCGCCCGCGTCTATCTGCGCGGCCAGGGCGCGCAGCCAGTCGGCCAGCCCGCTCTCGGGGATCGCGAATTCGATCTTGTGTTTTCCTGTCATGCTCATGGTGATCCTCCCGATGTTCCAGGCTCCTTTTCTAGCACCCGGCGCGCCGATGTCCAACTATTCTCTATCCCGTCATCATGACGAACGTGTTACCGCCCCCCCCGAGCGGCCCGCCGGGCAAGATTTTCCGGCACCAAACTTGCTTGCCCTAAGGCATGAGCACCGCACCACGCACTCCTCGCAAGCGCGTCACCGGCAAGCGAACCCGCCCCGTCTGGCTGCTGGGGGTATCCGGCCAGCCCGCCCGGAAGATCCGCCTGGCGGTCGGCGAGAGCGAACCGCTGCAGCGCTTCGAGGCCCGCGACCTGCCCAGCCAGGCCGACTTCGACCGCGCCGCGCCCCTGGCCGTGTTCGTGGACCTGGACCTCTGGCGCACCCTGCGCCAGAACCCGCCCGCATGGCTGGCCGGGGCCCGCAAGGTGCTGGTGGCCGGGGACACGCCCCCGCCCTCGCGCGAGGAGGTGCTGGCCCAGGGCTTCGTGGCCTGCCTCAAGGCGCCAATGCCCAAGGCGCGCATCGTCTCCGCGCTGGAGAACGCCCGCCAGGCCGCGCAACTCTTCGACGAGATGGCCGCGCTCCTGGCCGACGCCCAGCGCGAGCGCGACCAGATGGCCCACGAGAACTCCCTGCTGGCCTTCCGCCAGGGATTGCTCTCCAGGGCTGTCTCCAGCCTGGAGATGCCCGAGATCCTGGCCGCCCTGGGGGACGGCCTGACCAAGCTCTTCCCCGTCAGCGAGGTTCTGGCCGTATTCTGGGACGACGCCCCGGAGATGGAGCTGTTCCTGCCTGCGGAGGCGCCCGCCACGGCCAAGGCCGCCCGCCTGGACTACCTGCAGGACCTGGCCACCCGCGTGGGCGGCCTGCCCCCCAGCGCCTACAGCGTGCATGAAATTCCCGGGGGTGACCCTGCCGCGCGCACCGAGCCCGGCCTGGCCCTGCTGGTGCCCCTGCACAGCGGGGAGAAGCCCTTCGGCTGCGTCTCCGTGCTCCTGGAGCGCGACCTGGACCGCAACGAGCAGGAGCTGGCCCGCCAGGCCGTGCTCCAGCTCTCGCCCTGGCTGCGCAACGTGCTGGACTTCCTGCGCCTCAAGCGCCGTGCGGACCGCGACGGGCTCACCGGCCTCCACAACCGCCGGAGCTTTGACACCCGCCTCGACCACGAACTCAAGCGCCACATGCGCCACAAGGAAGGCTTCGTGCTCATGATGGCGGACCTGGACCACTTCAAGCAGGTCAACGACACCCACGGCCACCTGGCGGGCGACGCCGTGCTGCGCAACGCCGCCCAGGCCCTGGAGTCCGGTCTGCGCGAGACCGACTTCGTGGCCCGCTTCGGCGGCGAGGAGTTCGCCCTGATCCTGCCGCACACCGGCAGGGCGCACGCCTGGATGCTGGCCGAAAGGCTGCGCCGCCGCGTGGCGGACGCCGCCACCCGCTACGCCGGGCGCGCCATCCCCGTGACCGTCTCCATCGGGCTGGCCTCCTTCGTTCCCGGCCAGCCCGCCACCACCGCAAGCCTGCTCTCCCAGGCGGACCAGGCCCTCTACGCGGCCAAGAACGCCGGGCGCGACCGCGTGGGCGTGGCCCCGGCCCGCGAGGACCAGCGCGCCGCCAACGCCGCGGCCGAACCCCGCCGCATGGCCGGCTAAAAGCCGGGCGACATCCCGCCCAGCCCGGGGTCGTCCCCCACGCAGCGGCGCACGGCCGCCTCGAAGGCCGCCGCCGCCCCGGACAGGCTCCTTCCCCCGGCCTTGACCAGCAGCACGGGCACCGAAAGCTCCTCCCCGGCCCAGCCCAGCACCTCCAGCTCACCGCGCGCTGCCTCGCGCTCCACCGTGAATCCCGGCACCAGGGAGATGCCAAGCCCCGCCGCCACGCAGCCCTTGACCATCTCCACGCTGGCGCACTCCACCACGCCCGGCGTGCTGGCGTGGGCCCTGGCCAGGGAGCGGTCCAGCAGGCCGCGCGCGCTCCAGACATGGGGCGTGAGCACCAGGGGCACCCCGTCCAGATCACGGGCGCAGACCCTCCCGCCCCCGCCGGGGGCGGTCCCGGGCGCGGCGATGACCACCAGCGGCACCCTGCGCAGCGCCTCCACCTCCACGCCCTCCGCCGCGAAGGGCTCCGAGAGGATCACGGCCAGCTCCGTGACCCCGTGGAGCACGTCGCGCGCCAGGCCGTGCAGCGAGCGCGTGGAGAGCGACACCCGCACGTGCGGGAAGCGGGCGCGCAGCATGGGCAGCACGCGCGGCATCAGCCGGATGCCCAGGCTCTCCGAGACGCGCACCGCCAATTCACCAGACTCCCCTTCCCCGCCGGTGAGCGCGGCCCGGGCCTCGCGCTCCACGTCCAGGAGCCTGCGGGCCTGGGGCACCAGACGCGCCCCGTGCTCCGTGAGCAGCACCGTCCGGCCCGAGCGCACGAACAGGGGCTGGCCCGCCTGCTCCTCCAGGGCCTTGATCTGCGCCGTGACGGTGGAGGGGGCGTAATGAAGCCGCGCCGCCGCCTGCCGGAAGGAGAGCCCGGCCGCCACGGCCAGGAATGTGCGCAACAGGTGCAGATCCAGCATTGTTCGATTTCCTTGAACCAAGCGTTCGAGACTATTCGTTTGCCAACGGCCTATCCCGGGATTACCCCTCAAGGCAACGGCTTTCATCATGCCTGATTGTTCTGAATCTGCGAACAGGGAGGACGGCCATGCCCGACGAGGAACTTTCCCGGCTCACCAGGGAGCGCAAGAAGGCCCACGCCCGGCTGCTGGCCATGGGCAGCCCGGTGTACAAGGCCTTCCTGGACATGGAAAAGGCCGCCTATTCCGACGGCGCGCTGCCCAAACAGGTCAAGGAGCTCATCGCCGTGGGGATTTCGGTGGTCATCGACTGCCGCTCCTGCATGCAGTGGCACATCGAGCAGGCGGCCGCCGCCGGGGCCGGGCCACGGCAGGTGCTGGAGGCCGTGGAGGTGGGCATAGAGATGGGCGGCGGCCCGGCCACGGTGTCGGCCCGCTTCGCCCTGGACGTCATGGCCGACGTGTTCGGCCCCGAGGCGCTGCGCGCTGGCGGCGAACGATAGGAATCGGCCGTGGACGCATCCCTCATTGCGGCCCTGGCGGGCATCGCCGCCCTGGCCGGGTTCACCCAGGGCTTCGCCGGGTTCGGCTCCACCCTGGTGGCCATGCCCCTGCTGGTGGCGATGCTCGGCGTCCGTACGGCGGTGCCCGTGGGCTGCCTCATGGCCGTGACCATCAACGTGATGCTCACGCAGCGGCTGCGCCACCACATCCAGGGCGGCGCCGTGCGCAGGCTGCTGCTGGGGGCCGTGCCCGGCATGGCGGTGGGAGGGCTCATGTTGCGCGACGCCCCGGACTCGGCTCTGAAGGCGCTTCTTGGGGCGACGATCCTGGCGCTGACTGCGCAGTCGCTGCGTCCGCCCAGGTGCGACGGGCCGCCGCGCAAAGGCTGGGCCACCGTGGCGGGGCTGGTTTCGGGCTGCATGGGGGTGAGCATCGGGGTCAACGGGCCGCCCATAGTGGCCTGGGTGGCCTGTCAGCCCTGGGGCCGCGACGCCGCGCGCGCCACTCTGACCACCTATTTCCTGCTGGCGGGCATCGGCGCGGTGGGCGTGCAGGGCCTGCAGGGGCTGGTGACGCCGCCGGTGCTGGCCATGTACGCCTGGTCCATGCCCGCACTGGCTTTGGGGCTGTATTCCGGCGCGGCGCTCTGCGGCCGCGTGGGCGACAAGGCGTTCCGGCGCGTGCTGCTGGCCCTGCTGGCCGCCTCGGGCCTTGCCATGCTCTGGCAGGGCGGGGTTGCGCTGCTGCTGGCGCAGTGAACTGCGCGCCCCGAAGGTGGTAGCGCCGGCCGCGCGGCGGTGCTGTATTTGAATAACAGCCCCGCCGCGCGGCCGGCGCTACCGCCTTCGGGACGCAACGCAACCAGCCGGGCCAGCCGGAAACCAACGCCGCCAGCCGGTCCGCACCGGCTGGCGGCTGATTCATATCCTGCGAGCGTCTACAGCTTGCTCTTGAGCACCATGTCCGTGATGGGCCCGCGCGAGCGGTCTCCCTTGAGCACGATGTGCCCGTAGTTGGCGAAGCCCTTGAACTTGCGCACGATCCAGTTGAGCCCGTTGTTTGCCTCGTTCAGGTAGGGGTTGTCCACCTGGGAGGTGTCGCCCAGGCACACGCACTTCACGCCCTCGCCCATGCGGGTGAGCACCGCCCGCACTTCCGTCCGGGAGAGGTTCTGGGCCTCGTCGATGATGACCACGGCGTTCTCTATGTTCATGCCCCGCACGAAGGCCAGGGGCAGCACCTCGAACTTCTTGGCGTTGAAGCGCAGCACCTCCTCGTTGGGGTTGTGGAAGAGCTTGTTGGCCGGGCGCAGCCTGTGCAGTTTGAGCAGCAGGTCGAACACGTACTTCATGTAGGGCTCCATCTTCTCGGAGACGTCGCCCGGCAGGAAGCCCATCTTCGCCCCGATCTCGATGGTGGGCTTCACCACGAAGATCTTGTCGTAGAGCTTGCGCTCCAGCGTCAGATAGAGCGCGGCGGCCAGGGCCAGGTAGGTCTTGCCGAACCCGGCCTCGCTCTGGATGGAGACCAGGTCCACATGCTCGGCCACGATCAGCTCCAGGGCCAGGTTCTGGTAGGCGGTACGCGGCTTGAGGTTCCAGACGTCGTTGACGTAGCTGATGGTCTTCTCCCCGTCCGGGCCCAGGAGCACGGCCTTGCCGTCGCGCCAGAAGAAGGAGTTGGGCGGGGCGTCCTTGGGGTCGTCCACGATGCCCGTGTACAGCTGCGACTCGGACTCGAAGGGCTTGGAGTCCCGCAGCTCCTCGCTGCGGATGTTGCGCAGGGAGGCCTGGAGCTGGAGCAGCCGGTCGTTGGTGACGAGGATGGGGTCCGGGATGTCCTGGGCGGACTCGATCTCGCGCAGGATGTAGTTGTCGACGATGTTGGTGAAGGGGGATTCTGACTCGCCGTTGCGGATGAAGGTGATGTGCTCGCGGTTTTCGATGAGGTTGGCGATGACCTTGGAGACGATGTGGCGGAGCTTGGGAGTGTTTTTGAGCGTCTCCAGCTCCATGAGCACGTGGTAGGGGATGAAGATGTTGTTTTCGTTGCCGTTGCGCAACGCCATGACCGAATTGGGGTTTTCGATGAGGACGTTGGTGTCGATGACGTAATTCTTGCGCTTGACGCTGCCATCTGGGGTCATAGGGCCTTCCTTGTACGGACGGTATGACCGCGTTCACGCGGCAGTTGCAGAGTATCCCCGCCATGTGACGAAACCATGACCCGCGCCCTCCGGCGCGCGGCAGCACGGGATCGTACGGTTCGTCACACAAGCGTCACCTTGATTCCTTCAAGTCATCACCCTCCGGGGCTAGTTTCGCGGCCGTCATTCTTGAAGGAGTATCCCGTGAAAACACGCCTCACCCTGCGCTCCAAACTGGTGGGTTTCTGTCTGCTCATCGGCATTGTGCCCCTTTTGTTCATGGGGGTCTACAGCGTTCGTCAGGCCTCGGACAGCCTCGCCCAGCAGGCATTCAGCCAGGTCGAGTCCGTTCGTGATTCCCGTGGGCAGGCCCTGGCGCAGCTCGTGGCCCGCTGGATGGCCGAGGTGCGCATCTACGCCTCCGTGAAGGAGGTCTACAACGCCATCGGCATGCTGCGCGACAGCTTCACCGGCAAGGTCAAGCCCGGGGTGCGCGCCGACGTGACCGACCCCGAATACGTCGACCTGCTCCAGTTCGTGACCCCTGCCTTCACCCCCTTCGTCACGGTGCTCGGCTACGAGGACGCCCTGCTCGCCGACGATTACGGCCGCGTGCTCTTCTCCGCCAAGAACGGGCGCGAACTCGGGGAGGATCTGGACAAGGGCCCCCTCAAGGATTCCCCCCTGGGCAAGGCCTGGCGGCGCGCCCTCAAGGGCGAGGCCGTGTTCGAGGACTTCGCCCCCTACGCCCCCCTGGACGGCGCGCCCACGGCTTTCGTGGCCTGCCCGGTGCGCAACCACGTGGGCGGCGTCGACGGCGTGGCCCTGCTGCGCCTCACCCCCAGGGATCTTGCCGCCGTCATGTCCACGGGCATGACGGCGGGCATGACTTCGGGCATGGCCCCGGCCTTGGCCTCGGGCCAGCGCGAGTCCGGCTCCGGCGAGAGCTTCCTGGTGGGGGCGGACCTGCTCATGCGCTCCGACTTCGCCGCCCGGCCCGAGACCCACTCCGTGGCGGCCTCCTTCGCGGCCCCCGCCAAGGGGCGCATGGACATGCCCGCCGTGACCCAGGCCCTGGCCGGGGCCACCGGCGGCGGCCTGATGGCCGACGTCACCGGGCGCAACGTCCTGGCCGCCTACGCCCCCGTGAAGGCCGGCGACGTGACCTGGGCCCTGGTGACCGTGGTGGACGAGGCCGAGGCCTTCGCCGCCGTGAGCCGCCTGACCAAGGCCAGCCTGGTGCTCGGGCTGGTGACGGCCGTCATCGTGCTCTTCGCCACCCTGGGCTTCGTCAACCGGGAGATCCGCCAGCCGTTCGAGTCCCTGCGGGTCTTCCTGGAGCGCATCGCGGAGGGCGACCTGCATGCCGAGCTCTCCGGCCGCTTCAAGGCGGAGCTTGCCACTCTGGCCGGCGGCCTGACCCGCATGGTGGGCGAGCTCAAGAACAAGCTCGGCTTCTCCCAGGGCATCCTCGAAGCCATGACCGTGCCCTGCCTGGTCACGGACACCCGGGGCCAGGTGAGCTTCGTCAACCCCGCCCTGCTTGAACTCATGGAACTGGACGGC
Source organism: Fundidesulfovibrio agrisoli (assembly GCF_022808715.1). Taxonomy (GTDB): domain Bacteria; phylum Desulfobacterota; class Desulfovibrionia; order Desulfovibrionales; family Desulfovibrionaceae; genus Fundidesulfovibrio; species Fundidesulfovibrio agrisoli. The sequence goes on along the minus strand of NZ_JAKZKX010000010.1, from coordinate 29,566 downwards.
GAGCCCGAGGAGTACGCCGGGCGCGAGCTGGACGCATTCTTCGCCGCCTGCACCGCCCTGTCCGAAGCGCCCAGGCGCAGCCGTGAACGCGGCGAGCCCGTGCTGGACGCCCAGACCCCGGGCGCGGGGGCGAACGGCCGCGCCTTCTTCGTCCGCCAGGACTGCGCCCCCCTGCACGACCTGGACGGCGCGCCCCTGGGCGTGTTCACCCTGTTCACAGACCTCACCGAGATCCGCCGCCAGCAGGACCTGATCGCCGCCCAGAACCGCAAGATCACCCGCGTGGCCGAGCAGGCCAACCTGATCGCCCTGCACGTCTCCCAGGGGGCTGAGGAGCTCTCCGGCCAGGTGGAGAGCATCCAGACTGGCGCGCTCCACCAGACCGCGCGCCTGGCCGAGACCAGCGCCGCCATGGAGGAGGTCAACGCCTCCCTGGTCGAGGTGGCGGGCGGGGCGTCCGACGCCGCCGCCAGCTCCGACGCCGCGCAGGAGCAGGCCCGCGAGGGCTCCGAGGTGGTGTCGGAGTGCATCGGCTCCATCGACAGCGTGTTCCGCCTCTCGCAGCAGCAGCTCACGAGCATGCACGAGTTGGGCGGACAGGCCGGGGCCATCGGCAGGATCATCGGCGTCATCGACGACATCGCGGACCAGACCAACCTCCTGGCGCTCAACGCCGCCATCGAGGCCGCCCGCGCGGGCGAGGCCGGTCGCGGCTTCGCCGTGGTGGCCCAGGAGGTGCGCAAGCTGGCCGAAAAGACCATGGCCGCCACCCGCGAGGTGGACCAGGCCATCAGCTCCATCCAGGGCCTCACCAGGCTCAACATCGAGGGCAGCGAGCGCTCCTTCAAGGCGATCCAGCAGGCCAACGAGCAGGTGCAGCGCTCCGGGGAATCCCTGGCGCGCATCGTGGAGCTGACCTCGGCAACGGCCAGGGAGGTGCGCCACATCGCCCAGGCCGCCGAGCAGCAGTCCTCCGCGCACGAGCAGGTCAACGCGGCCGTTGCCGACGTGAGCGCCATCGCCCAGGAGACCAGCGAGGGCATGGTCCAGACCGCCGAGGCCGTGGTCTACCTGGCCTCCCAGGCTGGAGGGCTGAAGGCGCTCATCGACTCCATGGTCAACCCCGACGCCGCGCCGGAGGAGTCGGGGTCACCCGCCCTGCCCGGCGGCCCGGCCGGACTCCCCGCACCGGCTCTAAAAGCTGCCGAGCGTCAGCCCAGGCCCGCCAAGGCCCTGCTGGACCGCCCCACGCGCGTGACAGCCGCCCTGCCCAGCGTGCGCATGTAACGCGCACGCTGGCGGCCGGATTTCCCGCTGCCGCATGATCCCCGGGGAGGCCTGGCCACCCCGCCCCCACCCTGCCCCACCTGGAGCGCCACGAAAGGCCCCGGGTTGGGGCTTTTCACGTTTGCAGATTTGTGCGCCAGCGATTTGGCTCTTACGGGTGCTACAATCAGAGCCCACGCCCAACTCGGCCAAGCTTCGGTCCTGTCCGTACCGGCTCCCACTCCGGCTGCGGCCCCGCACGATTCCGCCGGAAGGGGATATCTGGTCGCTGGCTCTATTGCCGCCCGGGACGTATCCACTTTGGAACGCCAGATCACAAGACGAGGGGCGAAATATCGCCAACCGCTGCTCGGCAGGAGCCAGGGCGGGGACAAATACCGGTAATCGCCTCCGGCGGCCAAAGGGGGTTCCCCCCTTTGGAATCCCAAGTGGGTTCGCGTTCTCCCAAGTAGCTGACGAGAAGTGCGAGGCCCCCAAACGGCGACGGCCCCCGGTCCTGGAACCGGGGGCTGTCACGCAGGCAGGAGGACAGGAGAACAGGCGTGCGGATCAGCGCTTCTTCTGCAGCTTGGCCCGGTAGACGATGGCGATCAGGTTCATGCCCAGCACCAGGGCGATGAGCACCAGTGCGGTGCCGTATTGCAGGGGGCGGGTCTTTTCGATCTCCGTGCCCGCCGTGGCCAGCACGTAGATGTGGTAGGGCAGCGCCATCACGTCGGAAAAGACGGACTTGGGCAGCTTGGGCGCGAAGTACACGGCCGCCGTGAACATGATGGCCGCTGTCTCGCCCGCCGCGCGCGAGAGCCCCAGGATGGCCCCGGTGAGCATGCCCGGCAGGGCCGCGGGCAGCACCACCAGGCGGATGGTCTGCCACTTGGTGGCCCCCAGGCCAAGGGAGGCCTCCCGGTAGGTGTTGGGCACGGATTTGAGGGCCTCCTCGGCGGTGCCGATGATGACCGGCAGCACCAGGATGGTCAGGGTCAGCACGCCCGAGAGGATGCTCACCCCCATGCCGAAGAAGGTGACGAAGAAGGCCAGGCCGAACAGGCCGAACACCACCGAGGGCACGCCCGCCAGGTTGGCGATGCCCAGGCGGATGATGCGCACGGTCAGGCCGGGGCGGGCGTACTCGTTGAGGTAGATGGCCGCGCAGACCCCCAGCGGGAAGGCCACCAGCATGGCCCCCACCGAGAGGATCACCGTGCCCACGATGCAGGGCATGATGCCGCCCGCGGTCATGGAGTCGCGCGGGGGCTGGGTCAGGAACTCCCAGGAGATGGCCGGCAGGCCGTTGACCACCAGGAACGCGCAGATCAGGCCCAGGGCGGCCGCGTTCACCAGGGAGGCCCCCCGGAACACGTTCCACATGGACCACTGCGCGAACTTTCTTCTGCGCACGAGCGTGGAGCTTATTTCCATTTCCGCCTCCGCCTTAGAGTGTCGCCGCGCCGACCTGCTTGTGCTTCTCGGCGATGTGGCTGGCGATGATGTTGAAGACCAGCGTGAACAGGAACAGCACCACGCCGATGGCGAACAGGGCGTGGTAGTGGTCCGAGCGGAAGGGGGCCTCGGCCATTTCGGCGGCGATGGAGGAAGGCATGGGCCTGATGGCCGAAAAGATGGATGTGGGCACGATCGCCGCGCCGCCCGCCACCATGAGCACCACCATGGTCTCGCCGATGGCCCGCGACATGCCCAGGATGATCGCCGTGGACACGCCCGAGAGCGAGGCGGGCAGCACCACCCGGCGGATGGTCTCCCAGTGGGTGGCGCCCAGGGCCAGGGAGGCCTCCTTGAGTTCGCGGGGCACGGCGTAGATGGCGTCCTCCGAGACGGAGCAGATGGTCGGCACGGACATGAAGGCCAGCATCATGGCCGCGTTGAACATGTTCAGGCCCGTGGCCAGGTCGAAGGTGTCCTGCAGGAAGGGCGCGACCACCACCATGCCGAAGAAGCCGATGACCACCGAGGGCAGCGCGGCCAGCAGCTCCACCATGGGCTTGAACATGCTGCGCGTCCTCGGCCCGGCGATCTCCGCCAGATACACGGCGGTCATCACGCCAAGCGGGATGGCGATGCAGGACGACAGCAGGGTGACGGCCAGCGAGGCCACGATGAGCGGCATGATCCCGAATTCGCCGGGGTCCGCCGTGGGGTACCAGAACCGCCCGAAAAGGAAGTCGCTCACGGAGACCGTCTTGAACAGGGGCAGGCCTTCCAGGAAGAGGTAGACCATGATCAGCCCCAGGGCGATGATCGAGATCATGGCCGTTACCAGGAAGAAGTAGCGGATCAGGTCGTCCTTGAGCTTTCTGCTGATTGCCACGTAAGCTCCGAAAAAGGCCCTCCCCCGGTTCGCGGGGGAGGGCCGCTTCAGGTTGCGAACCTATTTCTTGACCGGGAAGTAGCCCACTTCGGCGATGATCTTCTGGCCCTTGGCCGGGTCCATGATGAAGTCCACGAACTTCTTCACGTCGGCGGAGGCGGACTCGGGCACGATGATGAACAGCGGGCGGGAGACCGGGTAGCTCTTGTCGGCCACGGACTTCTCGCCGCCCTGCACGCCGTTGACCTTCAGGGCCTTCACGGTGTTGTTCACGTAGGCGTAGCCGTCGTAGGCGATGGCGTACTTGTTCTTGCTCACCACCTGGAGCACCGCGCCGGAGGAGGCCTGCAGCAGGGCCGCCGGGGAGACCTTCTGGTCCTTCATGATGAGCTCCTGCCAGGCCTCGTAGGTGCCGGAGGAGGTGTCGCGGGAGATGACCACGATCTCCTTGTCGTCGCCGCCCACTTCCTTCCAGTTCTTGATCTTGCCGGAGAAGATGCCCTGCAGCTGCTCGGCCTTCAGGTCGGTGAGGGGGTTGGCCGGGTTGACGATGGGGGCCAGGGCGTCCATGGCGATCTCCACCGGCTTGACCACGCGGCCCTTTTCCTTGGCGGCGTCGAATTCCTTGGGCTTCATCTCGCGCGAGGACATGGCGATGTCGGTGGTGCCGTCGATGATGGCCTTGATGCCGTTGCCGGAGCCGCCGCCGGAGACGGTGATGTTCACGCCGGGGTTGGCCTTCATGTAGGCCTCGACCATCTTCTGCATGGCGGGCAGCACGGTGGTGGAGCCGTCGACGCGGATGGACTGGGCCTGGGCGACACCCGCCATGAGCAGCATGGCGAAGAGGAATGCGGAGAGTTTCTTCATCGGATAAGCCTCCCTGTGGTTGGTTGGGTTACGGCCGGAGAAGCCCCCCGGCGGCGCACGGAAGCTAGGAACCGCATGTGACGATTCTGTTACGCCCCCCGGGAGAATGCGTGACATTGTCGCCAAGGAAACCCGGAACCCTGAAATGGCGAGCGGTTACGGACGCCGGCCGGGCGAGCGGAATGTTACGGACGCTGCTTATCCCTTTGGGCGGTCGCCCATCGCCTGGGTTCAGTCCGCCCGCCTGCCGGATTCCGCACCACCATGGCACGGATTTCGCTTGAGATGAAGATTTTTCCCACCTCTTGCCAAACTTCCGACTCCATCCTATCTTTTCTTCGCCTCACTCGGTTTCCATGGACGGGAACCGCGCCCTCATCTCGTGGCGCATACTGTTCGGGGCCGCCGCCCCAGGAGACCGTCCATGGAAGTTTCACGCACCGGCAACTCCGCCAATCCCCCCTTTGACGCCCTCTCCGCGCGCGTGGTCACGCGGGCTTTCGGCGTGCGCATCGGCGGCTTCGGGCTGGACTACAGCTCCCGCGAGGTGCTCGTGGACCCCGACAGCCGGGGCGGCGCGGGCCTGGGCGGGGCGTTGGCCCGGGCCGCATTGGCCGCGCAGGCCGGGAGCGACGCCCAGAAGGCCTCCGAACGCGTGTTCGAGGCATCCTGGAGCGAAGCCGGGCCCGCCCTGGCGGATCCGCCCCCCGATCATCCCGACCCGGCCTGGCGCAAGGGCCTGCGTGCCTACGCCAAGGCCCGCGACCTGCTGCGCGCCGACGCCGCGCGCGGCAGGACCTATCTGGCCGTGGCCTGATCTTCATGCCGGATCGGGGTTTGAGGCTGGACCACCTCCCCCCCATGGTATAACTTGTCCCCCGACCCGGGCTTTCGCCTTGGGCCCCCCAAGTCTTCGACCAGCTTTTCGGGAGGCGCGCAGCATGTTCAACCCGACCCCTGTAAGGGTCGCCGTCACCTATGCCGTGCTGAGCGCGTTGTGGATATTCACGTCCGACAAGCTGATGGGGGCGCTCTTCGCCAACGCCCCCAGGCTGCTCATCCTGGCGAGCACGCTCAAAGGTTGGATCTTCGTGGTGGTCACGGCGATCCTGCTCTATATGGCCCTGGTGCGCGTCAAGCGCCAAGCCGAATCACAGGGCTCCGCCGTGCGCATGGCGGAGGAACGGCTGAGCCACCTCGTCGAGACCGCGCCCATCGGCATTTTCCGTTCCACGCCGGAAGGCCGTTTCCTCTTCGCCAACCCCGCCCTGGCCCGCATCCACGGTTACGCCGACGCCGCTGCCTTCCTGCACGCCGTCACGAAGATCGGCGAGGACCTCTACGCCGACCCGCAGCGCCGCATCCAATTGTTGGAGAGGCTGCGCGAACACGGCTCCGTGTACAACTTCGAGAGCCTGCGAAAGCGCTCCGACGGGGGCACGGTATGGGTATCCACCAGCGCCAGCATGGTGGCCGATCCGCTCACCGGCGAACAGTCAATCCACGGGTTCACCGTGGACATCTCCACGCGCAAGCACGCCGAGCTCCTGCTGCGCGAGCAGGAGGAATACTCCCGCAGGCTCATCGAAGCCTCCCCCCTGCCAATTGCCGTGACGGACCTCTCGACTGGCTCGCTCAGCATCAACCCCGCCTTCACCAGGCTGCTCGGCTACATGCCGCAGGACGTGCCCATGATCGATTCCTGGTGGACGCAGGCCTACCCCGACCCGGACATGCGCGAGAGGGTCCGGCGCGACTGGGACAATCGCTTCAGCAGCCCCGAGCCGTCCGGCGAGACGCTGCCCCCGACCGAACGGGAAGTGACCGACAAGACGGGTAAGGTCCACACCATCGGATTCCACGTGGCCCGCATCGGCAGGCTGGTTGTGGCCATGCTCGTGGACCTTTCGGAGCGCATCCGCTCCGAGGAGGCCCTGCGCGGCTCGGAGGAGCGGTTCCGCAGCATCGTGGAGAGCTCCCCTTCGGCCATGCACCTCTACACGCTGGAACAAAGCGGAGAGCTCCGCTTCACCCTGGCCAACCCCACGGCGGACCGCTTATTGGGCATCACGCACGAGGAGCTCTACGGCAAGACGCTGCTGCAGGCCTTCCCGGCCCTGCAAAAAACCCACATCCCGGAGACATACCTGCGTGTCGCCCTGGGGGAGCTTCCCCCGCAGTCATTCGAGACCACCTACAAGGACGGCGTCATCTCCGGGACCTTCGAGGTGCACGCCTTCAGGACCGGGGAAAACATGCTGGTGGTCAGTTTCACGGAGATCTCCGAGCGCGTCCGCCTGCGCGAGCTCATGGTGCAGACCGAGAAGATGCTCAGCGTGGGCGGGCTGGCGGCGGGCGTGGCCCACGAGATCAACAACCCGCTGGCCGGGATACTGCAGTCCGTGCAGAACATCCTGCGCAGGATAGAGCCGGAGCTGCCCGCCAACGCCAGGGCCGCACAGGAGGCCGGGCTCGACCTGGCGGCCATGCGCCGCTACCTGGAGAACAGGGAGATCCTCGGCTTCCTGGAGGCCATCAGGCACTCGGGGGAGCGCGCCGCCAGGATCGTGCAGAACATGCTCAGCTTCACGCGCAAGAGCTCCTCCCGGCATGTGCCCACGGATATGGCCGAACTGCTGGAGAACACCCTGGAGATCGCGGCCACCCACTACGACCTGAAGAAGAAGTACGATTTCCGGCGCATCGAGATCGTCAGGGACTATCAGCCCGGCATGCCCAAGGTGCCCTGCTCGCCCCAGGAGATCCAGCAGGTGGTCTTCAACCTGCTGGACAACGCCGCCCAGGCCGGGGTGGACCGCCCCGTCAAGGACGAGCCCCTGCGCATCACGCTGCGCCTGCGCGCCGGGAGCGACTACGCCGCGCTGGAGGTGGAGGACAACGGGCCCGGCATGGAGGAGGACGTGCGCAAGAAGGTGTTCGAGCCCTTCTTCACCACCAAGGACGTGGGGGAAGGCACGGGGCTCGGGCTCTCGGTGAGCTACTTCATCGTCACCGGCAACCACCACGGCACGTTCCAGGTGCGCTCGACCCCCGGGGAGGGGACCACGTTCATCATCAGGCTGCCGCTCGGGGGGGAGTGAGGCGCAGCGGATAATTTCAACTTTCTCCCCACATAGCCCTATATGGGGAGACACGCCGCCCGTCCTGGGTATGATGTGTGTTCTTCAATCCGGCGAAAACCCGGAACCCACAAGGAGAACACACATGGAATCGACTTTCGACCCGATTGCGGAGAGCTACATCAGGCAGCAGGAAAGGGACGGTGACCCCTACGGCTACGGCTTCAACGGAGGCGTTGACCTTGTGCCAATGGAGGATTTCAACGCGCCCACGCGCCAGGTGGCGAACAACACGGGTGATCCTGGCAATGCGGAAGGCCTCACCCCGGCCAGCAGGGCGACAATAAAGGACATGCGGGACGACTTCCCAAAGGTGGCCGTGCCCGAGGAAGCCCAGCGGATCGGAGCGGACATTTGGAAGCCGACGCCGCCACAGAAGCCTTCCATTGTGCAGGATGCGACCACATCAATGGGGAAATCCATCGTTTCAGGTTCAGCCGGGATGGCAATTTCCAAAATGCTCGGAGGAACAGGCACAACGCCTGGTTGGGCTGGCCTAGCCACGGCATTGGTTCCCCCGATTTATGATCACTGGGATGAGATCGTCGAAGGCACCAGGTCGATTCCTGGTACTTGCGATGGTATCACCTGCGATAGGCAGGACTAACACAGGGGGCTGACAGCAGAAAAGGCAGGCTAGGGCCAATCGAATTCACTCCGCGCCCGGCCTGCCTTTATTCTATTGGCAATGCCCCGCCTTGATATATTTGGAGTCAATCAGCGTCAATGTGCCAACCTCATTTCGGCAAATAGCACATCAGCTTGCAGAGTTTAAAATTGTCATACATGTACACATAATAAATAACAATATTAAACGCAACGACGCCAAGCAATCTCCGCAGATCATAACTCGCAAACATGTTACCACCTAAAATAACAAAATACACACGTGTCTAGCCTTGTGATGAACGCCCCAGCAAGAATCAAAATGGAAAAATAGAGGGAATAAATCAGATTCTGCACGCGATCCATTTTCCCGTTTTCCATGTCTCCCTCGCTACAGTCCCAGCATCCGATTAATAATCCATATAAGCACCGCAGAAATCACGAATCCCACCGCGATAATTCCAATCTCATAGAATATTCGCGACATCAGGGGCCATTTGGTTCTGTCCAGTTCCTCGCTCGGCATACCTGCCTCCATGAACCCACGGGAGCGTGCTTATGCGCCGCCTGCCCGCGATAATGAACGAATACCAAACCGGTTATAGTGAGGCAAGTATAAACGCTGCGATATGCAACCTTCTTGATTGCGTACGCTCTTGATGGTCAACAAGCCGAGGCAACCGGCTCCGGGCAATGCCCAGCCTCAGGACGCGCCCGCGCCCCTGTCCAGATTCCGGTAATTGATGGCTTCGGCCAGGTGCTCCACGCGGATGTCCGCGCTGGAGTCCAGGTCGGCTATTGTGCGGCCCAGGCGCAGGATGCGCGTATGGGCCCGGGCGGAGAGCCCAAGGCGGGAGTTGGCCATCTCCAGGAAGCGGTGTCCCTCCTCCCCGATGGGGCAGAAGGTTCCCAGGGCCTTGCCCGAGAGCTGGCTGTTGGTGAGTATTCTGGTTCCGGCGAAGCGCGTGGCCTGCACGTCCCTGGCCGCCAGCACCCGTTGGCGCATGGTGGCGGAGTCCACCCGGCCGGAGTCGGCCTTCAAGTCCTTGTAGGGCACGGCGGGCACCTCCACCTGGAGGTCGATGCGGTCAAGCAGCGGCCCGGAGAGGCGCGAGCGGTAGGCCCGCACTTTCGCGCCGGTGCAGGTGCAGGGGTGGCGCTCGTCGCCGTGGTAGCCGCAGGGGCAGGGGTTCATGGCCGCAACCAGCATGAAGTCCGCCGGGTAGGTCAGGCTCACGGCGGCGCGGGCGATGGTCACGCGGCCGTCCTCGATGGGCTGGCGCAGCACCTCCAGCACGCTCTTCTTGAACTCGGGCAGTTCGTCCAGGAACAATACGCCCCGGTGCGCCAGGGAGACCTCCCCGGGCCGGGGCACCCCGCCCCCGCCGATGAGCCCGGCGTCCGAGATGGTGTGGTGCGGCGAGCGGAAGGGCCGCGTGGTGATGAGCCTGCCGCCCCGGGCCAGCTCCCCGGCCACGGAATAGACCCGCGTGACCTCCAGGGCCTCGTCGAAGGTCAGCGGCGGCAGCACCGTGGGGATGCGCTTGGCCAGCATGGTCTTGCCCGAGCCCGGCGGCCCCATGAACAGCAGGTTGTGGCCCCCGGCGGCGGCTATCTCGATGGCGCGCTTGGCGTGCTCCTGGCCCTTGACCTCGGCGAAGTCCAGGGGGAATGCCTCGGCGGGCGGGGCCAGCACGGAGTCGTCGAAGGCCACGGGGGCGAGGCTCTGCTCCCCGGCCAGGAAGCGCACGGCCTCGTCCAGGCTGGAGATGGCGAAAACGTCCAGCCCCTTGACCACGCTGGCCTCCTGGGCGTTCTCCGCGGGCAGCAGCAGGCCGCGCGCGCCCTCCTGCCGGGCGCGGATGGCCAGGGGCAGGATGCCCGAGACGGGCTTGAGTTCGCCGGTGAGGGAGAGCTCCCCAGCCAGGAAGTAGCCGGTGAGGGTCGATGCGGGAAGGATTTCGGCGGCGGAAAGCAGGGCCAAGGCCAAGGGCAGGTCGTAGGCGCTGCCCTCCTTGCGGATGTCGGCGGGCGCCAGGTTCACGGTGATGCGCGAGGGCGGCAGCTTGAAGCCCCGGTTCTTGAGCGCGGCGAACACGCGCTCCTTGCTCTCGCGCACGGCGCCTTCGGCCAGCCCCACCATGGTGAAGGACGGCATGCCCTGGCGGGCCAGGTCGCACTCCAGGACGATGGTGTGGGCCTCCACCCCCGCCAGGGCGGCGGAAAGCACCCGAGACAGCGCCACCGCGCCTCCTAAGTTTAGTGGATCGTCTTGCCGATGCGGTCCCAGCGGATCTCGGCGCCACCGCCCCAGGACCAGTAGATCACCCAGGCCTTGCCCCGGATGTACTCGCGGGGCACGAAGCCCCAGTAGCGGGAGTCCTCGGAGTGGTCGCGGTTGTCGCCCATGACGAAGTACTGGTCCGCCGGGACGGTGATGGGGCCGTAGTTGGCCTTGATGCCCCCGCCCATGGGCGTGGCGTCCAGGCGCTTGTAGGGCTCGTCCAGGGCCTGGCCGTTGCGGTAGACCACGTTGTTCTTGAGCTCGATCACGTCGCCGGGCAGGCCGATGATGCGCTTGATGTAGTCCAGCTCGCGGTTCTTGGGGTACTCGAACACGATCACGTCCCCGCGGTCCGGGTTGCCCGTGTCGATGACGGGCTTGTCCACGAAGGGCAGCTTGATGCCGTAGGCGAACTTGCTCACCAGCAGGTGGTCGCCCACCAGCAGGGTGTTCACCATGGATTCGGAAGGTATCTTGAACGCCTGGACAACGAAGGTGCGGATGAACAGGGCCAGCACCAGGGCCACGGCCAGGGCTTCGACGTATTCCTTGAGCACTTTCTGCCAACGGGGATTCATTCGGTAGCGTCCTTTTGTTTGGCTTCTGATGCGGGGGCTAGTCCCCGGCCTTGAGGGCGGCCAGGAATGCCTCCTGGGGCAACTCCACGTTGCCCATGCGCTTCATGCGGCGCTTGCCTTCCTTCTGTTTTTCCAGGAGCTTGCGCTTACGGGTGATGTCGCCGCCGTAGCACTTGGCGATGACGTCCTTGCGCAGGGGCGCGATGCGCTCGCGGGCGATGATCTTGGCCCCGATGGCCGCCTGGATCACCACCTCGAACATCTGGCGCGGGATGACCTTCTTGAGCTTGAGCGCCACGTCGCGGCCCAGGTAGTAGGCCTTCTCGCGGTGCACGATCACGGCCAGGGCGTCCACGGGGTCGCCGTTGATCAGGATGTCGAGCTTCACCAGGTCGGAGGCGCGGTAGTCGATGAGCTCGTAATCCAGCGAGGCGTAGCCGCGCGTGCCGGACTTGAGGCGGTCGAAGAAGTCGTAGACGATCTCGGCGAAGGGCAGCTCGTAGGTGATGATGACCCTGGTGGCCGTGAGGTAGCGGATGTCCTTCTGGATGCCGCGCTTTTCCTCGCAGAGCTTGAAGACGTTGCCCACGTACTCGTTGGGAACGTGGATCTCCACCCGGGCGTAGGGCTCGTAGAGGGTGGCCGTCTCCTGCGTCTTGGGCAGCTTGGAGGGGTTGTCGATGGAGATCACGGTGCCGTCGGTGCGCTCCACCTTGTAGATGACCGAGGGGGCCGTGGCGATGAGCTCCACCTGGAACTCGCGCTCCAGGCGCTCCTGCACGATCTCCATGTGCAGAAGGCCCAGGAAGCCGCAGCGGTAGCCGAAGCCCAGGGCCTGCGAGGTCTCTGGCTCGTAGGTCAGGGCCGCGTCGTTGAGCTGGAGCTTCTCCAGGGCGTTCTTGAGCTGCTCGTAGTCGCCCGCGTCCACGGGGTAGAGCCCGCAGAAGACCATGGGCTTCACTTCCTTGAAGCCGGGCAGCGGCGCGGCGCAGGGGTTCTCCGCCAGGGTGATGGTGTCGCCCACGCGGGCTTCCTGCAGGTTCTTGATGGAACCGCTCATGAAGCCGACCTCGCCGGGGCCGAACTCGGCCACGTCCACGGGGCCGGGGGAGAACACGCCCAGGCGCAGCACCTCGAACACCGCGCCGGTGGAGAACATCTTGATCTTCTGGCCCACCTTGAGGGAGCCTTCCATGACCCGGAAGAGCACCACCACGCCCTGGTAGGCGTCGTACCAGGAGTCGAAGATCAGGGCCTGCAAGGGCGCGTCCACCTCGCCCTTGGGCGCGGGGAGGCGCTCCACGATGGCCTTGAGCACCTGGTCCACGTGGAGCCCGGTCTTGGCGGAGACGGCCACGGCGTCCTTGGCGTCGAGGCCGATGGCCTCCTCGATTTCGGACTTCACGCGGTCCGCGTCGGCGGAGGGCAGGTCGATCTTGTTCAGGACCGGGATGATCTCCAGGTCGTTGTCCAGGGCCAGGAAGACGTTGGCCAGGGTCTGGGCCTCCACGCCCTGGGTGGCGTCCACCACCAGCAGCGCGCCCTCGCAGGCGGCCAGGGAGCGCGAGACCTCGTAGGAGAAGTCCACGTGGCCCGGAGTGTCGATGAGGTTGAGCACGAAGTCCCCGTGTTCGGGGTCGCGGTAGGGGATGCGCACCGTCTGCGCCTTGATGGTGATGCCGCGCTCGCGCTCGAGATCCATCTTGTCCAGATATTGCTCGCGCATCTCCCTCTGGGTGATCACCTTGGTGACCTCCAGGATGCGGTCGGCCAGGGTGGACTTCCCGTGGTCGATGTGTGCGATGATGCTGAAATTTCTTATGCGCGACTTGTCTACCATGAACTCACCTGTTGGCGTATGTGCAAACGCCCTCTAAAAGATGGCGGGGGGAAGGTCAATTGGAGCTTCGCACAATCCGGCACGCCTGTCGCGCCCAAAAGGGGCTTTCCCCCCGGCCCGCGCCGCATGCCGGGCCGCCCAGGTTGCAAAAAAACGGCACGGTGGTACCAATGCGCCAAGGAGAACACCCATGAAACGCCCGCTTTTGCCGCTGGTCCTGGCGGCCGCGCTGGGGCTCGCCCCTCTGGCCTCCGCCCCGGCCCTGGCCAAGGAGCAGGACCTGCCCCGCGCCGCCGCGCCTGACGAAGTGGCGGCCATGCTCGCCAAGCCCCCCGCCGGGCTCGAAATCGTGGACATACGCCCCCAGGGCGAATTCGCCGACTACGCCCTGCCCGGCAGCATGAACATCGAGGCCTCGGCCGTGCTCGGCGACGAGAGCTTCCTCTCCGCCGCGGGCCCGCTGCTCCTGGTGGACAAGGACGGCACCACGGCCATGGCCCTGGCCGGAGCCCTGGCCCAGAAGACCGCGCGCCCCGTGCTGGTGCTGCGCGGCGGCATGGCGGGCTGGTGGGAGGCCCGCGAGGTCGGCCTGGCCGTGAAGGAGGTGCCCCTGAACCAGGCGGCCCCGTCTTCCGCTCCCGCCCCCGCTGCGACCCCTGCTGCATCCCCGGCCCCGGCAGCCCCCGCCAAGCAGGCTCCTCCCGCGCAGCCCGCGCCCCCGGCCCCAGTTCCGGCACCGGCACCGGCCGCCCCGGGCCAGCCCGGCGACACTCCCCAACCTCCGGCCTCCAAAAGCGCAGGATGCTAGACCATGAGCGATACCGATAAAGAAAAAGACGTTTCCCCGCAGGCCGAGGCCCAGGCCGCCCCTGCGGAGCAGGCCGCGCCCGAGCGGCAGCCTGAGCAGGTGGCGCCCGAACAGCAGCCCGAGACGCCCCGCCCTGCGGCCCCCCGGCTCCAGGTCGCCCCCCCGCAGGACAAGGCCCCCATGAACCCCTACCTGGCGGGCGTGCTGCTGGGCCTGACCCTGATGACCTCGTACCTGATCCTGGGCGCGGGGCTCGGGGCCTCCGGAGCCCTGGCCCGCCTGGGGGCCGTGCTTGAGCACGCCCTGCTGCCCGCGCGCGCCGAGGCTTCGGCCTACTTCGGGCCCTGGTTCCCCAACCCGCTCTCCTACTATCTGGTGTTCATGCTCGCGGGCGTGTTCGCGGGCGGGCTGGTCTCCGCCGCCTCGGGCGGGCGGATGCGCCTGATGATCGAGCGCGGCCCCACGGCCTCGCGCGTCCGCCGCCTGGCCCTGGCCCTGATCGGCGGCGTTATCGCGGGCTTCGCCTCGCGCCTGGCCCAGGGCTGCACCTCCGGGCAGGGCCTCTCCGGCGGGGCCGTGCTGCTCACGGGCAGCTTCCTGTTCATGGGCTGCCTGTTCGCCACGGGCTACCTGACGGCCTGGATCTTCAGGAGGCAGTGGACATGATCGCCACCCTCTACTCCACCGGGCAGCTCAATGCCCCCCTGGGCTTCGCCGCCGCCCTGGCCATCGGCTTCTGTTTCGGCCTGTGCCTGGAGAAGGCCGGGTTCGGCAGCTCCCGCAGGCTGGCCGGGGTGTTCTACTTCACGGACATGTCAGTGGTGAAGGTCATGTTCTCGGCCCTGGTCACCGCCGCGCTGGGCCTGGTGGCCGCGCAGAAGCTGGGCATCGTGGCCCAGGACGACCTCTTCCTCATGCCCACCATCCTCGGGGCGCACGCCGCCGGGGGCGCGCTGTTCGGCCTGGGCTTCGCCATGGGCGGATGGTGCCCGGGCACGGCCGCCGTGGGCCTGGGCTCCGGCAGGATGGACGCCCTGGTGTTCCTGGCGGGCATCGTGCTGGGCTCCATCGGCTACAACGAGGCCTACCCCTGGGTGGCCCCCCTGGCGGGCTACGGCTCGCGCGGGGTGGTCTTCCTGCATCAGTCGCTGGACATCACCCGCGACCAGCTTGTGCTGGCCCTGACCGTGGGCGCGGTGGTCATGTTCTGGATCAGCGAGGTCATCGAGCGCGGCCCGGCCATCGCCCGTCCCGGCGTGAGCCGCGTGTTCCTGGCCGTGTTCAGCATCCTGCTCTGCCTGGCCGCCGTGGTGGCCCTGAACCTCCCAAGGCTCAATCTGGCACCGGGCCAGGCGCTCACGGCCTCGCGCGCGCCCGCGCAGCCCGCGCCCGCCGCGGCTACCCAGGCCCAGGGTCAGGCCCAGAGCATGAACGGCCAGGCCGCCTCGCCCGAGGCCCAGATGCTGGCGGCCATGGCCACCGGCAAGGACCACATCGAACCCGAGGAGCTGGCGCGGCGCATCATGAGCGGCGACAAGGCCCTGACCCTGGTGGACATCCGCTCCAAGGCGGAGTTCGACGCCTTCCACCTCAAGGGCGCTGTGAACATCCCCGTGCAGCAGCTCCCCGAGGAGCTGGCCTCCAAGCGCGGCCACGGGATCATCGTGCTCTACTCCAACGGGATGACCCACCCTGCCCAGGCCCGCGACTCGCTGGCGCGCCTTGGCTTCACCAACGTGTACATGCTCACCGACGGGCTGCGCGGCTTCTTCGAGCGCGTGCTCAAGCCCGCCAGCCTGCGCGAGGCCCCGATGAGCGCCGAGCAGGCCAAGGCCATCGCCGAGGCCAGGGGCTTCTTCCTGCCCGCCGAGCTTGCGGCTCCCGCCGGAACCGCCACGGCAGGCGTGCTCCAGGCCCCCTCGGCCCTGCCCGCCCTGGTGGAGCCCGCCTGGCTGGCGGCCAACCTGGGCAAGCCCGGGCTCAAGGTCATCGACCTGCGGCCCCAGCCCCAGTACAACGGCGGGCACATTCCGGGCAGCTTCTCGCTCAACGTGGAGAGCCTGCGCGGCAACCTGGCCGGGCTGCCCTCCATGCTGCTGCCCGCGCCCATGCTGGCCCAGCACTTCGCGCAGATGGGCATCGGGGCGCGCGACCTGGTGGCCATCGTCAGCGGCGAGGCCCCCATCGACGCCACCCTGGTGGCCATGGCCCTGGAGCGCCTGGGACACAAGCGCTACGTCATCCTGCAGGGCGGGATGAAGGCCTGGAACGCCGCAGGGCTCCCGAAGGACACCCAGCTCCCGGCGGCCGCCGCAATCCGCCCCCACGCCCCCGACGGCCCCGACGGCTTCACCGTCACCGGGCGCGAGGTGCAGGCGGCCATGGCCGGCGGCAAGACCATCATCCTGGACGTGCGCCCGGCCGACTACTTCTCCGGCGCCAAGAGCGACGAGGCCCGGCCCGGGCACATCCCCGGCGCCATCAACCGCCCCTTCACCGAGGATCAGGCCAAGTCCGGCGAGGCCACCGTCATCAAGCCCCGGGAGGAGCTGGAGAAGGCCTACGCGGCCATCATCCCCTCCAAGGACCAGGCCGTGATCGTGCACTGCCGCACCGGGCACCAGGCCTCCCAGACCTGGTGGGTGCTCACGCGCCTGCTGGGCTACACCAACGTGAAGTACTACGACGCGGGCTGGACCGAGTGGTCCGCCAGGCCGGAATGGCCCGCAGTGAGCTCGCCCAAGCCCCAGACCGCCAGCCCGCAGCAGGTCCAGGAGCATCAGGCTCCTGCCCAGAGCCAGGGCCAGGAGAAAAAGCAGTGAGCGTCATCGCGGAGCTCTCCATCTTCCCCATGGGCCAGGCCGGGGGCCTCTCCCCGGCCGTGGCCAAGGCCGTGGCCGTCATCCGGGACTCCGGGCTGCCCTACCAGCTCGGCCCCATGGGCACGTGCATCGAGGGTGAGTTCGAGGAGGTCATGAGCGTGGTGAACCGCTGCTTCGAGGCCCTCAGGCAGAACGGACACGAAAGGATTTATTTGACGATCAAGGCCGATTGGCGCAAAGGCCGCCAAGGCGGCCTCGCATCCAAGACCGAGGCCGTCGCAACCCACTTGCGGAGCGACACATGAACCGGAGCATTCCCGCCGTCCTGCTGCTGTGCGCCCTGGCCGCCTGCGCCCCGGCGCGGTCCGTGGACGACCAGCAGATGGCCCAGGCCAACGCCGCCGCCGACATAAACGCCATCAAGTCCAAACAACAGGAAACCAGGATGCGCCTGGAGGAGTTGGAGGGCCGCCTGGGCGACCGGGGCGACGCCAACTCCCTGCAGGACCTGAACGCCCGCGTCTCCCGCCTGGAGGAGACCGTGGCGCGCATCGCCGCCACCCTGGGCGTGGATACGGGCGCGCGCGCCCCGTCCGCCCCGCCCCAGGGGGGCTATCCCGCTTCCGGCTATCCTTCCGGCCCCTCCTCGACGCCGCCTTCAGGCGCGTATCAGGGCGGACCTTCTGGCGCGTACCAGGGAGGGCCTTCCGGGGTTCCCTCCGGCGGCAGGTATCCCGACGCCTACCAGGGCGGCTACGTCGCCCCGTCCGGCAACCAGGGCTACAGTTCCGGCTCCCCGGCCTACGACCCCGACGACGAGGACAGGCCCCCCAACCTGCCGCCCGTTTCCGGCCGCTCTCAGCAGGCCTCCGCCCCGGGCCGCTACCAGGAACCCAGCACCACGGACCCGGCCGAGGCCGTCTACAACATGGCCATGGAGAGCTTCAACCAGCGCGACTACGATCGGGCCAACAGCCTCTATTCCGAGCTGCTCAAGAGCTACCCCAACTCCAGGCAGGCCCCGGGGGCGCTGTTCTGGCAGGCCGAGATCAACTTCCAGCAGGGCGACTTCGCCCGCTCGGCCCTGCTCTGCCAGGATCTGATCCAGAAGTACCCGAACAGCAACATGGTCCCGGCGGCCATGCTCAAGCAGGGCCTGGCCTTCAGAAAGCTCAACAAGAACCCGGCGGCCAAGATCCTCTTCCAGGACGTGGTCAAGCGCTATCCCAACAGCCCGGAGGCCCGCAGCGCCCAGATCCAGCTGCGCGAGATCAAGTAGGCCCGCCGTGCAGCTCCTGATCGGCACGCCCAGCTACGACGGCACCGTGACCATCGCCTACATGCGCTCGGTGCTTGAGACCCTGGACGCGCTCAGCGCCCACGGCGTGCGCGTGGGGTTCGAGACGCCCTCCTACGAGAGCCTCATCACCCGGGCCCGCAACACCATCGCCAACGCCTTCCTGCGCCAGGAGGAGTACACCCACCTGCTGTTCATCGACGCCGACATAGGCTTCGAGGCCCAGACCGTGCTGCGCTACCTGGAGGCTGACAAGGACGTGATCTGCGGCATCTACCCGGTGAAGCACCTGGACATCGCCAAGCTGCGCCGCATGCCACCGGACATGAGCGACCTGGAGGCCGAGGCCGCGGCCCTGCGCTACACCGTGAAGTTCAGGAAGGGTTTCCCCGTGGACGACCACGGGCTGATCCCCCTGGAGTACGGCTCCACGGGGTTCATGCTCATCAGGCGGCACGTGCTGGAGGAAATGGCCGGGGCCTACCCGCAGCTTCTCTACCACAACTGCTTCGTCAACTCCGAAGACGAGCAGTACGACAACTACGCCTTCTTCGACACCATGATCCACCCCGACACCAGGGACTACCTCCCGGAGGACTACGCCTTCTGCAAGCGCTGGACGGACATCGGCGGCGTGGTCCACGGCGACGTGATGAGCCGCTTCACCCACTCCGGCGGGCGCGTGTACGAAGGCAATTTCCCCTGCCTGCTCCGGGGCCTGCAAGGGGAGGAGGAGTAGGCGCGACGCGCCAGCTTGCCCGCTTCATCCGGCCCCGTATCCCTTCCCCCGCGATCACTCCTGGGCCAGCAGGGCCTCCATGTCGCAGCCGAAGGCCTTGCGGCAGTGCTCGGCGAAGGCCTGCCTGAACTCGGGGGACTCCAGCCGCTCCTTGATGAGGTGGTCCTCCAGTTGCAGGGAGCGCTCAAGCTCCTGCAGGTCGCACTTGAGCAGCTTGCGGATGGCCAGCAGGTTGGAGGGCGAGCCCGCAAGGTTCTGGGCCACGAACTCCATGGTCTCCCGCTCCAGCCGGGCCGCCGGCACGATGCGGTCGATGAGCCCCAGTTGCAGGGCCTCCTCGGCGGAGAAGCTCTTCCACTGCAGCACCTCGGTCGCCTTGCGCACCCCCAGCAGCCTCGGCATGAAGTAGCCGCTGCCCTTGGTCACCATGCCCAGGGCCGCGTTGGGGTTCTCGATCAGCGTGTCGTCGGCCACCAGGCGGTAGTCGTAGGCCAGGCCCAGGTTCAGGTTGAACAGCGACATGGTGCCGCGCCCGGCGTAAACGGTGATGCAGTTGAGGGACGAGAGGGTGAGCATGAACTTGTTCACCACGTTGATGAGCATGTCCATGGCCTTCTCCCGCGAGGCGGAGAGCGCCTTGCACAGGAACTTGCCGTGGGCCAGCTGGCCTGACTCGTCGGGATGGCCGAAGACCACCAGGGCCTTGAAGGCCCGGCTGGCCAGCATGGACTCGAGGTATTCGTAGAACGAGAAGACGGTGGCGATGTCCTTGGCGACGTGCAGCATGTGCCGCTTCTTCCTGACGACCAGCACGCCGTTTTCCAGGGTGGAGGTGAACAGCTCGTTGTCGGTGGTGAGGCGCGCATGGGTCTTCATGGTTCGCTCCCGCGGTCTTGAGCTTATTCCCAGGGCGGGGTGCCCGGGCCTTCGGCCCCACCATAGCCCCAAACAACGCCGGACGTGAAGTGAAGTTTTTAAAATCCGTAGTGTTACGGCAGGCGAAGCAATCCGTTTCGACGCAGAAACCCGGCACGGGGGCGAATGTGGGGTTGCAACGGCCCGGCAACAGTTCTACAAACCCCGGCGTCAAAAGAGCTTTGCGCCCAGCCCCGGAATTTGGAGTGCCCAGTGAATCTCACCCCCCTCCAGCACGACGTCCTCAGAGAGTTGATCAACATCGGCATCGGCAAGGCCGCCGGGCTGATCAACCAGATGGTCAAGGCCCACGTGCAGCTGGACATCCCCGAGATCCTGGCCTGGGACTCGCAGGCCTTCGAGGCCTTCCTGGCCCAGCGCGGCGAGACCCCGCTCTCCTCGGTGCGGCTGGGCTTCAAGGGCGGCTTCAGCGGCTGGGCCGGGCTGCTCTTCCCCAAATCCAGCGCCAACTGGCTGGTGAACCAGCTCGTGGGCGGCGATTTCGACACCAGCACCATGGACATGGACTCGCTCTACGTGGGCACCATCCAGGAAGTGGGCAACATCGTGCTCAACGGCGTCATGGGCGCCATCGTCAACGTGCTGAACCTGCAGGTGGACTACTTCCCCCCCGACTACCAGGAGATCAGCCTGCGCCGCCTGTTCACGCCCCAGATCGACCAGCGGAACATGGTGCTCCTCATCAAGACCCGCCTCGCCCTGGAATCCGGCGTGGTGGAGGGCGAGATCATCATCATCTTCCAGGTGGCCACCTTCGAGACCCTCCTGACCGCCATCGACACCATCATCCAGCGGGGGGCCCTGGCGTGAACGGACTGCTTCGCGCCCCCGGGGAAATCGACGAGGAGCCGGCCTTCCGCCACATGGATTTCCTGCCCCTGGGCATCCTGGTGCTCGACCAGGGGATGCGCGTCCGCTTCTTCAACGCCTGCCTGGAGTTCTGGTCCGGCCTGCGCAGGGACAAGGTGCTCGGCCGCCAGGTGCAGGAGGTGTTCCCCAACCTGACCCGCGGCACCGTGCTGCCCCGACTGGACGACATTTTCCTGGGCGGGCCCCCGGCCGTGTTCTCCTACCATCTGCACAACCACCTGATCCCCTCCCCCCTGCCCGACGGCGGCCTGCGCCTGCAGCACGGGGTGGCCTACGGCGTGAAGGGGGGCGACGGCGGCGTGGAGCGGGTGATCCTCTCCCTGCAGGACGTCACGGAGCTGCACACCCGTCTGAGCGACAACCTGCGCATCACCCGGGAGCTCGAAACCGAGATAGAGGCCCGCAAGGCCATGGAGGCCAAGCTCATCGAGCTGGCCACCAAGGACCACCTGACCAGGCTGGACAACCGCCGGGCCTTCTTCGACCGCCTGGACGCCGAGATCCGCCGCTCCCGCAGGACGGGGCAGCCCCTGGCGCTCGTCGCCATGGACCTGGACCGGTTCAAGTCCATCAACGACCGCTTCGGCCACCAGGTGGGCGACGAGGTGCTCAGGAATTTCGCGGAGGCTGCTTCACAGGGGCTTCGGGGCACGGACGTGCTGGCCCGCACGGGCGGCGAGGAATTCTTCATCATCCTGCCCGCCGCCTGCGGCCAGGACGCGGCCAGGGTGGCCGAACGCATCAGAAAGACGGTGGAGGCGGGCACGCACATCACGGACAACGGCGACGTGGTGCGCTACACCGTGAGCCTGGGCGTGGCCAGCCTGCAGGAGACCATGGACATGTACGCCCTGCTCTACCGGGCGGACCAGGCCCTCTACGCGGCCAAGGCCGGGGGGCGCAACCGCGTCCATGTGGACCCCGGCGAACCGGAGCCCTCCCCGCTTCAGGCCTGAGCCCGAAGCGCCCCGCCCGCTCAGCCCGCCCGCTCAGCCACCGGGTGCAGCAGGCGCATGACGTGGCGCGGGTCCACGATGAGGGACATGCCGCCCTCGTCGTTGAGCGCGGCCCCCAGGAAACATCCTCCCGCCGTCAAGGCCCGGTCGAGCTGCTTGACCATCACCTGGCTGAGCCCGGGCACGCCGTCCACACAGATTCCGAAGACCTCCCCGCCCTGGCGCGCGGCCACCATGGTGAGCGACCCGCTGCGCTCCCGCTGGCCGAAATACACGTCCAGGGCCAGGCAGGGGCATTTGCGCCCGAACAGGGTGAAGGTGCCCAGGTGCGCCTCGGCGCCCGGCTCCATGCCGGAGCCCTCCTGGCAGTGCAGCACGCACTCCAGGGGCAGGAAATAGTGCTGGTCCGCCACGTTCAGGCGCAGGCACTCCATGAGGGTGAGGGCCACGGGCAGGCGCAGGGTGAAGCACGCGCCCCGGCCCGGTTCGCTCTCCACGGACACGGAGCCGCCCAGCGCGGCCAGGGCGGCGCGCACCGCGTCCAGGCCCACGCCGCGCCCCGAGATGTCGTCCACGTCTTCGCTGGTGGTGAGCCCCGGCAGAAACACCATCTCCAGAGCCTCGTGGGGCGTTGGCTCATGGTCACTGGGCGAAAGCCCCATGCCCTTGGCGCGCTCCAGCACGGCGAGCGGGTCGATACCCGCGCCGTCGTCGCTGACGGTGATGACGATCTCCCCGCCCTCCTGCCGGGCGTCCAGTGACACCAGGCCCATGGGCGGTTTGCCCGCCCGGGCGCGCCGCTCCGGGGTCTCCAGCCCGTGCCCCACGGCGTTGCGCAGCAGGTGCACCAGGGGCACGTTGAGCTTCTCCACCACGGTCTTGTCCAGCTCCGTCAACTCGCCGGAGACGCGCAGCTCCGCGCTCTTGCCCGTGCGCACGCTCACGTCGCGCACGATGCGCCGGTATTTGGGCACCACGCGCGAAAAGGGCATCATGCGCATGGCCAGGACGCTGCGGCCCATGGCCGCGTTGCGCCCGGCCAGCTCCTCGGCCAGGGCGGCGTATTCGTGCAGGCCGTCGCGCTGGGCCAGGGCGGCCAGGCGGGTCTGGAGCAGCATGATCTCGTTGGCGTGGCCGATCATCTGGTCGAGCTGCTCGGCCTGCACGCTGAAGTCGCCGGCGCCGCGCTCCTGGGGCTGCGGCTCCTCCTGGAGGGCGGGCGCACAGGCGGCCGTCACCGCCGGGTCGGGTTGCCCGTGGGCATGGGTGGCCACGTCCTCCAGCAGTTTGGCGAGCAGCCCCTCCAGCGGCAGGCGCCCCTGCGGGGCCTGGTCGAGCTCCACGGCCTGCTTGAGGGCGTCCAGAACGGCGAGCAGGCTGGTGACGGCCTCGGCCGAGAGGGTCCGCCCCTCGCCGCGCAGGCCGGAGAGGGCGGTTTCTACGCCGTGGCAAAGCTGGGAGAGATTGGCGAGCTTGAGCGACCCCGCGTCGCCCTTGACCGTGTGCACGGCCCTGAACAGGACTTCGAGGGCAGGCCCCGCGGGGGCTGAGGGGCTCGCTTCAAGGTCGAGCAGGGCCGTTTCAGCCTGGGCGAACTGCTGCAGGCTGCTCTGCCTGAAGATTTCGAACAACGCTGATTCGTCCATGGCGTCCCGGGTCCGGCGTCCCCTGAAAGAGGATACGTAAGGCCCGCGCTCAGCGCGATTCGAGCAGCTGGAGCACGGCCTCGCGGAAGGCGTGCTCCTCCACGGGCTTGTTCAGGAGCCGGGCCGCCCCCAGCTCCTCGCAACGCTGGCGCGTGGTGGACTGGATGTCCGCCGTGACCACCAGGGTGGGAGCCGTGCGCCCGGCCTTGCGGAACTCCGCAAGGACCTCCAGCCCGCTGCGCACTGGCATGTTCAGGTCCAGGACGATGAGGTCCGGCGCGGAGTCCAGCCCGATGTCCAGGCATTCCTGGCCGTTGGAGGCTTCGAGGGGCTCGCAGCCCAGATCCTTCACGAGCTTGGAGAGCACGAAACGCTGGAACATGGAGTCGTCTGCGATGAGAATCTGCGGCATTGGATACACCCTCGGGCGAAACCGCCCCCTGAAAAACGTGGGCGGACAGTAGCGGCTATTCCCCCGGGCGGCAAGCGGCCAGGCGACAGCCGGGGTGCGGGCCAGCGCGGCCGCCCGGAGGCGGCCCGGGCGGCAGCCGAGGTGCGGGGCTGGCGGCTACTCCGGCGGCAGGGCCCGCATCTGGATCTTGCGGATGGCCGCGCGCGTGGCGGACATGGCCCGCATGTAGTCCGCGTCGTCGGCGGTGGGGCCCATGGCGTCCTTGAAGGACTCGTAGTCCAGCCCTTCGCCCTCGGCCTGCATGATTTTGCCCCACTGCGCCCTGGGGATCTGGATGCGGTAGCGGTAGTCCGCCTCGGGGAAGACCATGATCTCGGCCTGGACGCCGTGGCGGGCCATGAGGTTCTCCAGGTGCTCGCGCCGCCGGGCGCGCACGGCCACGTCCCCGGGCTCGCAGAACGGGGTGACCGCCAGGGAGAAGAATCCGTCTCGGGTGAATAGCCACATGATGGCGTGCCTCCTGGAGTGGCGCGCCGCGCCTGGGCTGGCGCCGCGCATGTTCTGAACATACCGCCCGGCGCTGGGGCGCGTCAACGGCCCGCTTGTCCATGCTTAGCTCATGACCTGTCCCGGCCGCCGGAAGCGTCCGGTTTCTCTTCCTGTTCCGGGGTGAAGTGGGCTACCATCGGCCTAGGCGCGGGGCGGGTCGCCCCGGCCCAGACTTCCCGACGGAGCCTCCATGAGCTGGTTCACCCAATTGTTTCTCGCCCACGGCGCGGCCCAGGCCGTGGTGGTGCTCGGTTTGGCCGTGGTGCTGGGCCTGGCCCTGGGCCAGGTGCGCGTCTGCGGCATCCGCCTGGGCGTGGGCGGCGTCCTGTTCAGCGGGTTGGCCCTGGGCCACTTCGGCCTGTCCCTTGAGCACGAGGTGCTGGAATACGCCCGGGAATTCGGGCTGATCCTCTTCGTCTACTCCATCGGCATGCAGGTGGGCCCGGGCTTCGCGGACTCGCTGCGCCGCAGGGGCTTCCGGCTCAACGCGGTGGCCACCCTGATCGTGCTGCTGGGCGTGGCCGTCACCGTCTGTTTCGCGGTTTACGGGGGCATCCCCCTGCCCTACGCCGTGGGCCTGTTCAGCGGAGGCACCACCAACACGCCCTCCCTGGCGGCGGCCTCCCAGGCCTTCAAGGAGGTGTCGCCCGCACTGGCCGAGCAGGCCGTGGGCCAGGCCGGGCTGGGCTACGCCGTGGCCTACCCCTTCGGCATTTTCGGCATCATCCTGGTGATGCTGCTCATCCGCGCCCTGTTCCGCATCGACCCCGCCGAGGAGCTGCGCCAGATGCAGGAGCAGGCCCTGGCCCTCTCCCCGCCGCTTGCGACCATGACCCTGGAGGTGGCCAACCCCAATCTGGAGGGCCTGACCCTCGGCTCCGTTCCCGGCCTGGCGGAGATGGGCGTGGCCATATCCCGCACGATGCTCGCCGGGCAGGTGAGCGCGGCCGCCCCCGGCACGGTGCTGCGCGCGGGGATGCTGCTGCACGCCGTTGGCCGCCCCGCCGACCTGGAGAAGCTGCGGGTGCTCGTGGGGCCGCGCTCCGAAACGGACCTGCCCCAGGTGCCCGGGCCGGTGGCCATCGGGCGCTTCGTGGTCTCCCGCAAGGCGGTGCTGGGCCGCAGCGTGCCGGAGCTGGCCCTGTCGCAGCGCTACGGCGTCACCGTGACGCGCGTCACCCGTGCGGGCACGGAGCTGGCCCCCGGGCCGGAGCTGCCCCTGCACATGGGCGACACGGTGCAGTGCGTGGGCCAGCCTGAGCAGCTGGCCGCCGTGGAGGCGGTGCTCGGCAACTCCGCCAAGGAGCTGGAGCACCCCCAGGTGCTGCCCATCTTCCTGGGCATCCTGCTGGGCACGGTGGTGGGGGCCATCCCCGTGGCCCTGCCGGGCCTGCCCTCGGGCATCAAGCTGGGCGTGGCGGGCGGGCCGCTTTTGGTATCCATCCTGCTGTCGCGCCTGCACCACTTCGGGGGCATGGTCTGGTACATGCCCGCCAGCGCCAACCTGATCCTGCGGGAGGTGGGCATCTGCCTGTTCCTGGCCTGCGTGGGGCTCAAGGCCGGTGACCGCTTCATCGGCGCCGTGACCAGCGGCGACGGCCTCTACTGGATGTTCGCCGGGGCCTGCATCACCTTCATCCCGCTGCTCGTGGCCGGGCTCATCGGGCGCATCTTCCTCAAGTGCAACTACGCCTCCATGTGCGGGCTCTTCGCGGGCAGCATGACCGACCCGCCCGCCCTGGCCTTCGCCGGGCAGATGCTCGGCAGCGACGCCCCGGCCGCGGTGTACGCCACGGTCTATCCGCTGGTGATGATCCTGCGCATCCTGGCGGGCCAACTGCTGGTGCTGCTGCTTGCCTCCGGCCTCTGAGGGGCGGCTGTTTCAGCATTGCGTGGTTGTGGGCGGAGGGCAAATCCGCTAGGGTCCAAGCTTTGCACCCAATCGACCATCGGAGGCCATCGTGCGGTTCAGCGCCAGAATGGCCGGCGTTCGCCGGTCCTACATCCGAGAGATCCTCAAGGTCACCCAGAACCCCGAAATCATCTCCTTCGCGGGCGGCCTGCCCAGCCCCGACCACTTCCCGGCAAAGGCCTTCGCCCGCGCCGCCACCGAAGTATTGGAGGACAGCGGCGCCCAGGCTCTGCAGTACTCCATCACCGAAGGCTACCCCCAGCTGCGGGAGTTCATTTCGGAGCGCTACAAGAACAAGTGGTCCATGGACGTACCGGTTGAGAACATCCTGATCACCACCGGCTCCCAGCAGGGGCTGGACCTGATGGCCAAGGTGATGCTCGACGTGGGCGACGACGTGCTCATCGAGCGCCCGGGCTACCTGGGCGCCATCCAGGCCTTCTCGCTCTACGGGGCCAACTTCCTCACGGCCTCGCTCGGACCCCACGGCATCGACCTGGTGGAGCTGGCCGAACAACTGCGCGCCCGGCCCAAGCTCTTCTACGCCGTGCCCAGCTTCCAGAACCCCTCCGGGGCCACCTACGACGCGCACACCCGCCGCGAGGTCGCCCGGCTGATGGAGAACAGCGACACCATCCTCGTGGAGGACAACCCCTACGGCGAGCTGCGCTTCAAGGGCGAGGACGTGCCCCCCGTGCGGGCCTTCCTGGACGGCGAGCGCATGGCCCTGATGGGCTCTTTCTCCAAGATCGCCAGCCCCGGCATGCGCATCGGCTGGATCGCCACGGGGAGCGAGCTGATGCACAAGCTGGTCACGGCCAAGCAGGCCTCCGACCTGCACACCTCCATCTTCGCCCAGCGCGTGCTGCACCGCTTCCTGGAGACCAACGACCTCGACGCCCACATCGCCATGATCCGCAAGACCTACGGCGAACGCCGCGACGTGATGGTGGCGGCCATGAAACGCGAATTCCCCGAGGAGGTCCGCTTCACCGAGCCCGAGGGCGGCATGTTCCTCTGGGGCGAACTCCCCAAGGACGTGGACTCCGAAGAGGTGTTCAACAAGGCCATCGCCAGCAAGGTGGCCTTCGTGCCCGGCCGCCCCTTCTACGTGGACGGCACGGACAACGCTTTCCGGCTCAACTTCTCCAACTCCACGCCGGAGCGCATCGAGGAAGGCATCACCCGCATGGGCCGCTGCCTCAAGGAGGTGCTGGCCAAATCCTCCAAGGGCGCGGCCGCGCCCGCCAACGACGCCGGGCTGGACATCTAGCCGGGCGGCCATGATGGAACGCGAAAGGCCGGGGCGAAAGCCCCGGCCTTTTTGTTTTGCCGCCAGCGCCCTGGATGCGGGTGTCCGCTCCCCAAGGCTCTGCAACGCCCCCCCCGAGCCACCTATAAAATCTGCTAGGTGACACTTCCTCACGGCTTTCCTAAAGAATGGGCCACCCCTCCCTCGCCGCACAAGAGGGCACGAGCGGCCGGAGGCGAACCGCCGGGCGTCTTGTGAAAGGCCCGGAGCACTGAGCAACAAAGAGCGCGTAAAATGGATGTTCTTGTTTTCCTGTTCGTACTGCTGATCGCCGGCGCGGTGTACCACCTCGGGAGCCTCGTATCGAAGGAGAAACTCGACATTGAACAGAAGATCATCGAGATCAGGACGATCGAGTCGATCCGTCACCTGCTCTCGAGCAAGCGCGTCGGCAACGGATCAAGCGGGCAGGTTCAGAAAGAGACTTCCGCCATCATCGCAACCAGCGCGATGGAAGGACGCGGCAGGAAAGCAAGCACAGACCGCTCCCCGCGCGTTGAGTTGAAGCCGCTCGAATCAGTCAAGCTCGACAATACCGTTTCGTAGGGCAATCGCCACAATTTGCGTCCTGTTGACAGCATCAAGCTTCTTCATGATGTTGTTGACGTGGTAATTGATGGTCGCCTCGCTCACGTTCAATATCTCTGACATCTCCCACGAGCTTTTTCCTTCCTTGAGCCAGGAGACAACCTCCTTCTCCCTTCTGGTCAACAGATTGTTTGCCGCCTCTGCCACCTGCGCATACAGCACATTGCTGAGCGCGATGTGGATGAACGGCGTAAGGTATTCTATCAGCCCGGATATATGGGCGCTGTTCTTTTCGAAATTCCACACGAACGAGATCATGCTCGGTTTTTTGTAGAGCCCGAACCCCTTGGCCCCGCAGGAATAGCCGTTGAGCAGGTTGAAGTCGTGCGCGAACGACAGGAGCCGCTTGGGATTGTCGTGCTTTTTGTATGTTTCCCGCCAGCACTGCGTCTTGTAGTATTTGAAGTTTTCGGCAACCGTCACGTCGATGCTGTAAATCTTCTGTTCGGCATAGGACGTGATCCAGTCCTCGGAGAAGTTTATGTTCAACAGGTCGTAGCCGATGACGCAGCCGTCGCTGTCCAGCGTGACCAGCCCCGACGTTGCGTAATCAAACGGAATGATATGATTGAGAGATTTGATAAGGTCTATGTAGTCATCTTTGGAATCGATGGTGATGAGCTTTTGAATGACTTCCAGAAGAAACGCCGCCTCGTGCCCGGGCAGGAAATCCAACGGATACGGCATGCCAAGATCCTTTGACGTCAAACACCCTGTTACCAATGCAACGTGTGCGTCGGCAGGCGCCGTTACCATCTACGATCAAACTGACTCGGCCTGGCAGGCATTCCATGCAGACATCAACCGTCCGCCAGCTGTCGCAACAATTCTTGCAGTTGAATATATGCAAACACATACCGCGTCAAGTTCACCAGTCATGTCGCAATCAGTCCAGACGCGGTCTTTTCCCCCAGCATTGCCTCTGTGACGTTCCGCATGGCAGCAATAGCCGCAACCGCCGGACCAGGGCCGGCGTAGCATAGCACACATGATGCCCGAATTTCGAGGAGGGCGGGCAAACCGCGCCCGTGCCGGACGTTCCGGCAAGCCCCCGGACAGGGTTCGGCAGCCTTGGTGATGTCGCAAGGCGTCCGTTCGGCAAGGAAAGCCCCCGACGCCCGTTGACAGGCCCCTTCCGGCGACGGAAGTCCACCCTCAAGCGTTTCCAGGGACGACGGGCGCCGAGACATTGGCCGGCCACATGGATCATGGTGTCCAGCCAACTGGCTCTACTGCCCCGCGCAACGAAGAGCCAGAAGCAAGCCCCGAGCGAGGGCTTCGGTTTTGCCTCTACTTGCCGACCAAGGCCTTCACGCCGAAGTCTATCACCTGCAGCCTGTGCTGCGGAACTTCGCTCCGCCCCTTGTCGTCCAGCTCCCGGAGCGTCAGGTAGGCGGCCACATCCGACGGGTGGGTCAGCCCGGCGTTTCTGATTGTGCTGTGGGTGGCGGCAGCGCCGCTCGTCACCGAATCGGCCAGAGCCCGGCACCTGGCTTCCAATTCCTGGACGGCAGGCAAGTCCAGCTTCTTCGCGGCGGGCGTCCAAAGTACGGCGACCTCTTTGAGGGAGTGCTCTTCCAAGGCCTTGGCGGCCTTGGAGACCGACCTGGCCGTCGCACCCCACAAGCTCAACTGGCGAGGGCCGCCACTCTTGCCGTGTTGGTAATCCCCCCAATAAAAGGTTGTTCTGAAAAGTAGAATTTTCTCGTAAACCCAGGCGAGGAGATTTTACATGAAGACGTCCCGCTACTCCGACAGTCAGATCCTGAGCATCCTGAAGCAAGCCGA
>NZ_JAKZKX010000001.1 GCF_022808715.1 Fundidesulfovibrio agrisoli | reverse complement strand
CAGTTCCAGCTCACAATAAATCCTGTACACACGTTTGTGGTTCCAGCCGTATCCTTTCACGTTACGCAGATACAGGAAGCAGAGCCCGAAGCCCCAGTTGCGATGGTTGGCAGTCAGCCTCACCAACCAGTCGGCCACGAATTCGTTCTCGTCAGACAGCTTGGGCTCATACCGGTAACACGTCTGACTGATGCCAAACGCCGCGCAGGCTTGCCTGATGGTCAGGGCCTTTCCCTTCACGGCGTCTTTGGCCATCTCACGGCGGCGAGATGGCCTTGCTACTTTTTTCCGAGCGCCTCCCGGAGAACATCGGCCTTCATCTGGGCTTCAGCGTACATGCGCTTGAGTCGGCGATTCTCCTCCTCAAGCTCCTTCATCCGAGCCATGAGGGAAGCGTCCATGCCACCGTATTTCGCCCGCCACTTGTAGAACGTGGCGCTGCTCATGCCGTGTTCGCGGCAAAGTTCCGGCACGGCGATGCCGTTTTCGGCTTGCTTCAGGATGCTCAGGATCTGACTGTCGGAGTAGCGGGACGTCTTCATGTAAAATCTCCTCGCCTGGGTTTACGAGAAAATTCTACTTTTCAGAACAACCTTTTATTGGGGGGATTACCGTGGCACACGGCGGCGATGGGTTTTTCCGCCGCGCTGAAGTGGCGGACGATCTCCAGAACCCTGGGGTTGAGCCGGATGTACTCCGGGGCGCGGCCTCCGGGGATCACCAGGCCGTCATAGTCCGCAGGGTCGACCGCGTCGAAATCGTGGTTGATGGCGAACCTGTGCCCGGGCTTCTCCGAGTAGGTCTGGTCGCCCTCGAAGTCGTGCACCGCCGTCTTCACCGTGTCTCCGGCCTTCTTGCCCGGGCACACGGCATGAACGTCATGCCCCACCATCTGCAGCATCTGGAAAGGCACCATGGCCTCGTAGTCCTCGACGAAATCGCCGACGAGCATCAGGATCTTCTTCACGGACATACGGCGCTCCTTGCTGTTGTTGCGTTGGGAGTGCGCTTTGCGAACCGCACTGGCTTTTCCATAGCGGATTCTGCGTATTTGAAAAGGGCTAATCCCCACAGGCATTTCGCACACCGAATCAATTGGGACGCGAAGCGGCATGGCGGGCTTGGCCCGGCATCATCGGCGATCAGGAATCCGCGCGCTGGAAGAACTCGCCCGGCGTTCTGCCGAAGCGCTTCCTGAACGCCGCGATGAAGGCCGAGGTGGACTCGTACCCCGCGTCCAGGGCCACGGCGGTGACGCTCTGCCCCCCGGCCAGGGCCGTGAGCGAAAGCAGCAGCCGCAGCCGCTGCCGCCAGTCCCGGAAGGAGAGGCCCGTCTCCCGCTGGAACAGGCGGATGAGCGTCTTGTCGGAGATCCCGGCCTCGTGGGCCAGTTGGGCGCGGGTGCGCTTGTCGTCGGGGTGATCCTTGAGGGCCTGGCAGACCTTGCGGAGGCGCTCGTCGGAAGGGAACGGAAGGGAGAAGTCCACCTCGGGCAGGCCCTCCATCTGATCCAGGAGCACCGCCACAAGCCGGGCTTCCGGCCCCTCCCCCGGATACTCCGCCGGGATGCGCGACACGGCCTGGAGCAGCTCGCGCATGAGCGGCGTCACCTCCAGCACCTTGCACTTCCCCAGGAACGGTTCGGCCACGGCCGAAGCATCGACATAGAGCGAGCGCATCTCGGCCTCGGACGAATTGGTGACGCTGTGCCGCGTGTCCGGGGGTATCCACACGGCCCTGTCCGGCGGGGCCACGTGGCTGCCCGTGGCCGTGCTCACCTCCAGCACGCCCTTGGAGGCGTAGGTGAACTGCCCCCAGGGGTGGCTGTGCACGCGCGTGCGCGACCCTGCGGGCAGTATCTCCAGGCGCACGAACACCGGCCTGGGCAGGTGGACCAGCGCGGGGAGCTCGCGTTCGGTGAAAATTTGTCCGTTTGGCGACATAAGTTGGATTTCTATCGATATCGCACAGCCCTGTCAAAGCGTAGACCCCTCTTGCGGCGTATGGCCGCGAAAGGAGAATGCGTCATGATCGGCAAGGCTTTGCGCAAGATGGCGAAGGACTGGTTTCTGGTTGGGATGATCAGCGCCGTGGTGCTGGCCACCCTGTTCCCCTGGATCGGCAAGACCGGCGGCGCGATACACGCCGACAAGCTGGCGGACTGGGGCATCTGCGCCGTGTTCCTGTTGCACGGCCTGGGTCTCTCCACCGAGAAGATGTGGGCAGGCATGTCCCGCTGGAAGCTGCACCTCACCGTGCAGCTCATGACCTTCGCCATGTTCCCGCTGCTCTGGCTGGCGCTGGACGCGGCGTTCGGCAAGCTTTTGCCCCCGGCGTTGCTGCTGGGCTTCTTCTACCTCTGCGCCCTGCCCTCCACCATCTCCTCCTCGGTGGCCATGACCGGCATCGCCAAAGGCAACGTGCCCGGGGCCATCTTCAACGCCACCCTTTCGAGCCTTCTGGGCGTGTTCCTGACTCCGCTGCTCATCAGCTTCGTCACCGGCGCCAGCGGCGAGGGCATCCCCCTTGGCCAGGCCATCTTCAAGATCGCCACCCTGCTCCTGCTGCCCTTCCTGATCGGCCAGGGCCTGCGCCCCTTGCTGGGCACCTGGTTCGACAAGCACAAGAAGACCATCAACCCCTTCGACAAGTGCGTGATCCTGCTCCTGGTGTTCAGCTCCTTCTGCGACTCGGTGGTCTCCGGGCTGTGGACCGACTACGGCGTGGGCACGCTGGGCTTCGCATTCGCGGGGGCGGCGCTGATCCTGGCCATCGTGCTGACCAGCACCACCTTCATCGCCGCGCGCCTGGGCTTCTGCACCGAGGACCGCATCACCGCCGTGATGTGCGGCTCCAAGAAGACCCTGGCCTCGGGCGTGCCCATGGCCAAGATGCTCTTCGGCGCGCACCCGGCCCTGGGCCTGATCGTGCTGCCCATCATGTTCTACCACCAGCTCCAGCTCTTCGCCTGCTCCATCCTGGCAGAGCGCTACGCCCGCAGGCTGGCCGTGCCCGCCGGCAAGTAGCCCCGCTCCCGGCAGGCAAACCCGATACACCTCCGGCGGCGCGGCCTTCCAACCCAGGGCCGCGCCAATGAACAAGGGCCGTTTCCGCACCAGCGGAAACGGCCCTTACGATTTTTATGCGCCGCGTGGGCCTCAGCCCCGGGCGAGCTCCAGCGCGGCGGCCTTGATGCCGCCCTTGGCGATGCCCAGCATTTCCCGCAGAACTTTCTGGGGACCGTGCTCCACGAAATGATCCGGGATGCCCAGGCGCTTCACCGTAAGCCCGGAGAGGGCGTCAGCGTCGGCCAGGCACTCCAGCACGGCGGAACCGAACCCACCCTGGAGGGCGTTCTCCTCCACGGTGAGCATGGCCTTGAAGCGCCCGGCCAGAGCCGCGAGGTCGGCGGCGGGCAGCGGCTTGACGAAGCGCGCGTTGTACACGGCCACGCTCAGTCCCTCTTCGGCCTCCAGCTCGATGGCGGCCTGCAGCGCGGGGAGCACCCGGCTGCCGATGGCCACGATCACCGCGTCCTTGCCGTCGCGCAGCAGTTCGCCCTCGCCGATGGGCAGCGCTGCGGGCTCGCCCTCGCGGGCGCTGCCCACGCCGACGCCGCGCAGATAGCGGATGGCCACGGGGCCGTCGTGCTTCATGGCGGTGGCCAGCATGCGCTGCAGCTCGGCCTCGTCCATGGGAGCCATGAGCACCAGGTTGGGGATGTGGCGCAGGAAGGAGAGGTCGAACACGCCGTGGTGGGTTGCTCCGTCCTCGCCCACGAGACCCCCCCGGTCCAGGCAGAGGGTCACGGGGAGGTTCTGCAGGCAGACGTCGTGCACGATCTGGTCGTAGCTGCGCTGCAGGAAGGTGGAATAGATGGCCACGACGGGCTTGAGCCCCTGGGTGGCCAGCCCCGCCGCGAAGGTCACGGCGTGCTGTTCGCAGATGCCCACGTCCACGAAGCGCTCGGGATAGAGCTGGGCGAAGCGGGCCAGGCCCGTGCCCTCGGGCATGGCGGCGGTGATGGCCACGATGCGCGGGTCCTTCTCCGCGAGGCAGCACAGGGTGTGTCCGAAGACATCGGTGTAGCTGGGCAGCTTGGAGGCGGAAAGCTTGATGATCTCGCCCGTTTCCGGCTCGAAGGAGCCCACGCCGTGGTAGTAGGTGGGGTTGCGCTCCGCCGGGCTGTAGCCGCGCCCCTTCTGAGTGAGCACGTGCACCAGCACCGGGCCGCTCATCTCGCGCACCTCCTTGAAGACGGAGGTGAGCTTGGGCAGGTCGTGCCCGTCGATGGGGCCCAGGTAGTTGAAGTGGAAGGCCTCGAAGAGCATTCCCGGGGTGAAGAACCCCTTGAAGGATTCCTCGCCGCGCTTGACGATCTCCACCATCTCCTGGCCGTAGGGCAGGTGCCTGGCCACGGACTCGAACTCGCGCTTGGCGCGCACGATCCAGCGGTTGGAGAGCTTGCGCGAGAGAAACAGCGAGAGCGCGCCCACGTTCTTGGAGATGGACATCTTGTTGTCGTTGAGCACCACCACCAGGTCCCGGTCGTCGCCGCCGGCCTGGTTCAGGCCCTCGTAGGCCAGGCCGGCGGTCATGGAGCCGTCGCCGATCACGGCCAGCACCTTGTGCTTCTGGCCCAGCAGGTCGCGGGCCATGGCCAGGCCCGAGGCGGCGGAGATGGAGGTGCTGGAGTGGCCGGTGCCGAAGTGGTCGAAGGGGCTCTCGGCCATGCGCGGGAAGCCGCTGACACCGCCCATGGTGCGCAGGGTGTGGAAGGTGTCCTTGCGGCCGGTGAGCAGCTTGTAGGCGTAGGCCTGGTGTCCCACGTCCCAGACGAACTTGTCGCGTGCGGGGTCGAAGACGCTGAGCATGGCCAGGGTCAGCTCCACCACGCCCAGCGATGGGGCTAGGTGGCCGCCGTTATGCGACACCGTGGAGATGATGACCTCGCGCAGGTCCTCCGCGAGCAGGGCGAGCTCCTCCTGGGTGAGGGCCGCCACGTCGGACGGGGCGTTTATGCGCGGCAACACTTCCAGCGGACGTTCCAGGAACTGCGACATTATACCTCTCTTCTCCCTACATGCGGCGGCTTCGATGCCTGCCGCCCGGCTCGGCCATCCGGCCCGGCTCCCGTTCAGGAGACCCGGTCCACTATGTAGCGCGCCAGATCCTTGAGGAAATCGGCCTCCTCGCCGCTGAACAGGGCCAGGCTCTCCACGGCGTGGGCCGCGTGCCTGCGGGCCAGGTCCATGCTGCGTTCCACGCCGATGAGCGAAGGATAGGTGGTCTTGCCCTGCTGTTCGTCGGAGCCCACGGGCTTGCCCAGGGTGCTTTCGTCGCCCACCACATCCAGCACGTCGTCCACGATCTGGAAGGCGGCCCCCACGGACTGCCCGTAGGCTCTGGCCCGCTCCACGCCGTGGGCGTCGGCCCCGGCAAGCTGGGCTCCGCAGACGCAGGCGGCGGTGATGAGCGCGCCGGTCTTGAGGGCCTGCATCTCGCGCAGCTCCTCCAGGCTGACCCCGGCCTTGGCGGTGTAGGCCATGTCCAGGGCCTGGCCGCCGACCATGCCCGCCGCGCCCGCCGCGCGGGCCAGGGTGGCGGTGGCCTGCATGACCCGGTCCGCCGGGATGTCGCCGCAGCTGGCGGTCATGAGGGTGAAGGCCTCGGTGAGCAGGGCGTCGCCCGCCAGGATGGCCATGGCCTCCCCGAACACCTTGTGGTTGGAGGGGCGGCCCCGGCGCAGGTCGTCGTCGTCCATGGCCGGCAGGTCGTCGTGGATGAGCGAATAGGTGTGGATGAACTCGAAGGAGGCCGCGAAAGGCAGCGCGGCGTGGGCGGGCGCGCCCATCATGCGCGCGAAGCACAGGCACAGCACCGGGCGCAGGCGCTTGCCGCCGGCGAGCAGGCTGTATTCCATGGCCTCCAGCAATCCGGCGGGTATCCCCTTGCCCTTCAGCGAGGAGCGCAGGTAGCCCTCCACCTCGCGAGCGTAGTCCTTGAGTCTGTTCTTGACGGTAATCACATCAATTCTCCTCGCCGTCCCCGGGCGTGAAAGGCACGACCCCCTCGGGGGTCACCTTGTTGACCGTCAGACGGGCCTTGTCCAACTGCTTGCGGCAGGCGGCCGCCAGGGCCATGCCTTCCTTGTAGAGGTCCACGCCCTTCTCCAGGGCGGGCTCGCCGGATTCGAGCTGCTCAACGATACGCTGCAGCCGCTCGATATTGTTCTCGAAACTGTTCTTGTCGACGCTCATGAGCCCCCCTTGGAGCCGCCGCCGGACGTGACGCCCGCCTCGAAAAGGGAGGTGGGGTCCACGTTCTGGCCCAGAATCTTCAAGCCGAAATGCAGGTGCGGCCCCGTGGCGCGCCCAGTTGCGCCCACCCGGCCGATTTCCTGGCCGCGCTCCACCCGCTGGCCTTCGGCCACGCCGATGCCGCTCAAGTGGAAGTACATGGAGAACACCCCGTTCCCGTGATCCAGGAACACGGACTTCCCGTTGTAGTAGAAGTCGCCCACGAGGGCCACCCTGCCCTGTCCGGCCGCCAGCACGGGCTCGCCCTTGAAGCCGTCCAGGTCCAGCCCGGAGTGTGAGCTGCGGGGCTGGCCGTTGAGGATGCGGCGCAGGCCGAAGGCGCTGGTGACCTCGCCGGGCACGGGCCGAAGCAGGGGCAGGCTCC
Source organism: Fundidesulfovibrio agrisoli (assembly GCF_022808715.1). Classification (GTDB taxonomy): domain Bacteria; phylum Desulfobacterota; class Desulfovibrionia; order Desulfovibrionales; family Desulfovibrionaceae; genus Fundidesulfovibrio; species Fundidesulfovibrio agrisoli. Next base: position 307,310 of record NZ_JAKZKX010000001.1, on the reverse strand, counting down.
AGAGGCGCACGGGCGAGGCCACGGCCACGGCCTGGGCCACCAGCTCCTGCTCGCGCTTGATGCGGGCCTGGTCCTCCTTGGAGGGAGTGACCATCTTCGGCGGCAGGGTGAGGCGCTGCTCCGGGAACACCCCGGGCGCGACGCGCACCGCGCACGCGACCTGGTCCCGCCCCCCATCGGAGGCGACCGTCACGACGTGCTCACCCGGGGCCAGGCCGAGCCCGGCCCCCAGCAGCACCTGCGCGCGGGACGCCCCGCCCTCGCGCACAAGCGAAATTTCCGCCCTCTTGCCCAGCCACTCCACTACGACGGATTTGGCCGCGCCAGCCGCGCGGATATCCACCAGGAAGGGATGGCCCTCGGCCACCTCGTCCGGGGCTGTGACGCTGAGGCCCCCTTTGGTCTGCGTTGCCGCCAGAGCCGAGCCTGCGGACAGCGCCAAGATCAAAAGCAGCGACAAGAGCAACGCCAGAGCCGGAGCCGCAATCAGTCGCGCGGCCCGGATCATGGCTCCCGCCTGTGCACGCCGGTGACCCGCGCGGCCACCGATCCGTCGCGCACCCGGATTTCCAGGGCGTCGCCGGGGTGCGCGTCGGCCGTGCTGCGCAGGAAGCTGCCGTCCGCCCTGCGCACCAGGGAATACCCTCGTTCCAAAGGCAGTTCGGGGTCCAGACCGCGAAGGTGAGCCTCCAGGAGCGTGAGCCGCGAGTCCGCGCGCTCAAGGCTTCTCTGCCCCACGGCGGCCAGCCGCTGGCGCAGGGACTCAAGCCTGCCCTCGAAGCCGGCCAGCCTGGGCGCGCCGAAGGCCCAAAGCCTGCGCTCGAGCCCATCGAGGGCTTCGCCACGGCGCAGCGGCAGGCCCGCGCCCGCACGCAGTAGGCGCATGGAAAGATCGTCCAGCTTCTCGCCCATGCGCTCCACCCGTCCGCGCGGGGAAAGCCAGGCCAGGGCCTTCTCCAGCGTGCCGAGCCTGTCCCCGGCGGCTTGCAAACGTCGCCCGAAGGCACGGGTGAGCGCGGTTTCCAACTCGTCCGCACGTTGGGCCAGCACAGCCCGCTCCGGCCAGAGCACCTGGGCCGCGTGGCTGGGGGTGGCGGCGCGCACGTCCGCCACCAGGTCCGCGATGGTCACGTCCACCTCGTGCCCCACGCCGCAAAGCACAGGGATGGGGCTGCGATAGACCGCGTGGGCCACGGGCTCGGTGTTGAAGGCCCAGAGATCCTCCAGGGAGCCGCCGCCCCGGATGAGCACCGTCACCTGGGCCCAGCCGTCTGACCCTGCGGCGTCCAGCGCCGCCCCGATCTGCCCCGGCGCGGCCTCGCCCTGCACCAGCACCGGGTGGATGCGTATCTCGCAGCCGGTGCCCCGGGCCGAACCCACGCGCAGGAAGTCCTGTATGGCGGCGCCGGTCGCGGCGGTGACCACGGCCACACGTACCGGGTTGTGCGGCAGGGGGCGCTTGCGCTCCTGCGCGAAATACCCGGCCTCCTGCAGCTTGCGCTTTAAGGCCTCGAACTCCAGGGCCAGCTTGCCCAGGCCCATGTCCTGCACGTATTCGGCCACCAGTTGGTAGGCCCCGCGCGGGGCGTACACGGTGAGCCGCCCAGCGCAGAGCACCTCCATACCGTCGGCCAGCCAACCCGACCCGCCGTCGCCTTCGAGAACCTCGCCGGTCAGCGGGTCGTAGCGCTCCGCCTCGCCCAGGGCCACGCCGCGCTGGCTGCCCTTGAACCAGACCACGTTCAGCAGGGCTTCCTCGTCCTTGAGCGAGAAGTAGACGTGCCCCGAGGCGGGCCGGGCCAGGTTGGACACCTGGCCCTTGACCCACACGAAGGGGAACTGCCCTTCCACCACGTCCTTGAGGGCGCGGGTGATCTCTGCGACGCGGAAGATGTGCTGCATCAGGCTGCCGGTACTTCCTCTAGTGTAGCGTCCGCGATATTCGTCCGCATGGTTCCAGCGCACTACACGGGAAAACCATAGAATTAAATTTTGAAAAACAAGTACTTGTTTTTCAAAATTGGGACGTTAGCGTCCGGCCCAGCCCTCGGCTACCTTTCCGCGCCAGGTCGTGAAGGCCTCCTGGAAGCCCTCCACGGGCAGCTCGGCCTTCTCGCCGGTGCGCCGGTCCTTGACTTCGACCACGCCGCGGCCCAGGCCCTTGCCGCCGATGACGATCTGCATGGGGTAGCCGATGAGGTCCGCGTCCTTGAACTTGACGCCCGGGCGCTCGTCGCGGTCGTCCAGCACGGCCTCGATGCCCTGGGCGTTCAGCCAGGCGTACAGCTCCTCGGCCTTGGCCAGGGGCTCGCCCTTGGTGTCCAGGCAGAGCACTGCCGCCTCGAAGGGAGCCAGGGCGGGCGGGAAGGCGATGCCGCCGCCGTCGTGGTTCTGCTCGATGCAGGCGGCCACCACGCGGGAGACGCCGATGCCGTAACAGCCCATGAAGATGATGCGGTCCTTGCCCTGCTCGTCCAGGAAGGTGGCCTTCATGGCCTCGGAATACTTGTAGCCCAGCTTGAAGACGTGGCCGACCTCGATGCCCTTGGTCAGGGAGAGGGGCTTGCCGCACTTGGGGCAGGGGTCGCCCTCGGTGACGGAGCGCAGGTCCGCGTAGCGGGTCAGGGTGGCGTCGCGGTCCAGGTCCACGTGCTTGAGGTGCGCGTCGGCGGCGTTGGCGCCAACCACCCAGTCCGTGCCCCAGGCCAGCTCGCGGTCGGCCAGCACGGTCTTCACGCCAAGGCCCACCGGCCCGGCGAATCCCACGGGGGCCTTGGTCCAGGCCTGGACCTGCTCGGACGTGGCCAGGGCGACGTTGGTGGCGTTCAGTGCGTTCTTGAGCTTCACGTCGTTGAGCTCGCGGTCGCCGCGGACCAGGGCGGCCACGGGCTCGCCGTCAACGTCGAAGAGCAGCGTCTTGACCACCTGGGAGGGCTCCACACCCAGGAACTTGGCGACCTCCTCCACGGTGTGCGCGCCCGGGGTGGGCACCTGCTCGTAGGCGGCGCACACGGCGGGCTTGGCGCACTCGGGTGAGACGGCCTCGGCCTTCTCCAGGTTGGCGCCGTACTCGCAGGCCATGCAGGCGGCGATGGTATCCTCGCCGGTGTCGGCCAGCACCATGAACTCATGCGAATAGTTGCCGCCGATGGAGCCGGTGTCGGCCTCCACGGCGCGGAACTGAAGGCCCAGGCGGGTGAAGATGCGGCAGTAGGCCTCGTACATGGCCTTGTAGCTGGCGTTGGCGCCCTCCTCGTCGCGGTCGAAGGAGTAGGCGTCCTTCATGAGGAACTCGCGCCCGCGCATGAGCCCGAAGCGGGGGCGGATCTCGTCGCGGAACTTGAACTGCACCTGATAGAGGTTCAGGGGCAGCTGGCGGTAGGAGCGCACCTCGTGGCGGATGAGGTCCGTGACGACCTCCTCGTGCGTGGGCCCGAGGCAGTAGTCGCGGTCGTGGCGGTCCTTGAAGCGCAGCAGCTCCTTGCCGTAGACCTCCCAGCGGCCCGTCTCCTGCCAGAGGTCGGCGGGCTGGACGCCGGGCATGAGGATCTCCAGGGCTCCGGCGCGGTCCATCTCCTCGCGCACGATGCGCGCGGCCTTGTTCAGGGAGCGCAGGCCCAGGGGCAGGAACGTGTAGATGCCCGAGGTCAGCTTGCGGATCATGCCGGCGCGCAGCATCAGCTTGTGGCTGACGACTTCGGCGTCGGCGGGGTCTTCCTTCAGGGTGGGGGCGTAGTAGCGGCTCAGGCGCATCTGTTTTCAAACTCCTGGATTATCTGGTCAAGTTCATTCATGAATTCGGTCAGCACGTTGGCCTCCCCGCGAACCTTACGCACCACCTCGCCCTTGCGGAAGATCACGGCGCAGTCGCGGCCGCCAGCCAGCCCGATGTCGGCCTCGCGGGCCTCTCCGGGACCGTTGACCACGCAGCCCATCACCGCAACCTTCACGGGCACCTTCACGCCGCGCAGCTTATGCTCCACGGCCTGGGCCAGTCCGGCCAGGTCGATCTCGGTGCGCCCGCAGGTCGGGCAGGAGACCATCTCCGCCCCGTGTTTGCGGATTCCCAGGCAGCGCAGCAGCTCCCAGGCCACGTCCATTTCCGGCAGGGGGTCGCCCGTGAGCGAGACGCGCAGCGTGTCGCCGATGCCCATCCAAAGCAGGATGCCCAGCCCAACGCCGGACTTGGCGGCCCCGCGCAGCGGGGTTCCGGCCTCGGTGATGCCGATGTGCAGGGGGTAGTCCACCACGTCCGCCAGGCGCGAATAGGCCGCGATGGTGGCGGGCACGGAGGAGGATTTCAGCGAAATCTTGATCTGGTCGAAGTTCTCGTCCTCCAGCATGCGCACGTGGCCCAGGGCGCTCTCCACCATGGCCTCGGGCGTGGGGCCGCCGAACTTCTCCAGCAGGTGCCGCTCCACCGAGCCTGAGTTGACCCCGATGCGGATGGGCGCGCCCGCGTCCTTGGCGGCGCGCACCACGGCGGCCACCTTGTCCTGTCCGCCGATGTTGCCGGGGTTGATGCGCAGGCCGTCCACGCCCGCCTCCAGCGAGGCCAGGGCAAGGCGGTGGTCGAAGTGGATGTCCGCGATGAGGGGCACGGGCGAGGCCGCCTTGATCGCCTTGAGCGCGCGGGCGGCGTCCTCGTCCAGCACGGCCAGGCGCACGATCTCGCACCCGGCATCGGCCAGGGCGCGCACCTGGGCGATGCTGGCCTGGACGTCGCGGGTGTCCGTGTTGGTCATGGACTGGACGCGGATGGGGTTGCCCCCGCCGATGAGCATGTCGCCCAGGCGGATGGCGCGCGTCTCGCGGCGCACGATGGGGGATGGTGTCTCTGCGTTCATGGAGGCGGGAAGCCTAGCCGATTTCCCCGGCAAAGCCAATCGCCGCGACAGGCGGAAATATTCCCGCGGAATCAGAAATATCCCAGGGCGTGCAGCTCGGCCATGCGGGCCTCCTTCTCGCTGTCGCGCCCGCCCCGCTCCCCCTGCCCGGCCCCGGATGGCAGGGTGCAGGGCACGCAGCCGAGCGAACGGTAGCCCCGGTCGTAGAGCTCGCAATAGGGCAGCCCGCGCGCCACGGTGAAGGCCCAGACATCCATCTCGGTCCAGTCCAGCAGGGGGTTGTACTGCACGTAGCCCTCGCGCTCCTCCCTTTCCCGCATGTGGGCGCGCTCGGGGTTCTCGTCGGCGCGCACCCCGGTGAGCAGCGCGCGCACGCCGAGCTCGGCCAGGGCGCGGCGCAGCGGTGCGACCTTCATGGCGCGGCAGCAGGCGATCTTGTCCGCCGCGATCTGCGCGGGGCAATCCTCGGGCAGGGGCCTGGCGATGTACAGCCGCACGCCCCACTCGCTGGCCATGCGGTCCCGGAAGGCCAGCACCTCGGGGAACTTGCAGCCGGTGTCGATGTTGATGGCCAGGGTGTGCTGCGGCGCGGCCTCTCTCCAGAGGGCCAGCAGGGCGGTGGAATCCTTTCCGCCGGTCCAGGCCAGAGCGGCCTCGCCGGGCGGGTGGGCGTCCTTTATGGAGCGCAACAGGTCCAGGGTGTGTTCAAGCTTGTCTTGTAGGCTTTTCATGGGGCTGATAGTGTGTTTATGGCCCGGATGCCGCCCCCAGGAGGAGCACATGCCACCAATACCCGAAGAGATATCCGCCATGATACTGGAGAACAGCCACGGCGTGCTGGCCACCAGCTTCCAGGACGTCCCGCACGCCTCGCTGATGGCCTACGCGGTGCGCCCGGACCTGGAATACATCCATATGGCCACTTCCGCCAGAACCAGGAAGTGGGCCAACCTGCTGGCCAACCCCAGAATGGCCCTGCTCCTCGACGACAGGGGCAACGGCGGCGAGGGCCCCACCAAGGCGCTGACCATCGGCGGCGACCAGGTGAACGTGGCCGGACAGGCCGAGCAGGCGGAGATAGCGAGCGCCCTGCTCGCCCGGCACCCGCACCTGGAGGGGCTGCTCTCTCAGGAAGACATCCGGATAATCCGGCTCAAGCCTCGCTGGTGCTTGTTTTTGAAAGACCCTGAGCATTCCGTTTTCATAAATTTTTAAAAAATTCAGATTCGTGCTTGACGTAAGGGGGGTGTTTCTTTAGAACGCCTTTCTCGACGACGCGCCCGTAGCTCAGCGGATAGAGCGCCGGACTACGAATCCGTAGGCCACAGGTTCAAATCCTGTCGGGCGCACCAAGAAAACAGGGGTTTAGGACAATGGTCCTAAGCCCCTTTTTCAATGGTGTGGGATTCTTCCCACACGGACACTTTCGAAGATTTTGCCATGCGGCATGAGTTTCGGCGTTGATTTGCACCGACATCGGCTCATCGAGCATCATCCCCCGCCGACTTTCCTCCCTGCCTCATAGCATTGGGCTCAGCAGTCATCCACTTGAGCCTTGGGGCCAATCAACCAAACATCACAATCTGCCCAAGGGAGCGCGCCAGCAGGAATCCGCCCACCCCGATGCAGACCACCGCGACCAGCGTGCGCAGGTGCCTACTCCTGATGGAGTGCGCGAAGCGGATGCCTATGATCAGCCCGGCCAGTTGCACCACGGTCAGCCAGGACGCGGCCCCGAAATCGATGATCCCGTGGATGAGGTTGCCCACGGTGCCCGAGCCCGCCGCCGCCACCTGGATCACCTGTCCGGTGGCAACGGCCGTGATGGGGGCGAAGCCCAGCACCACCATGATCGGCACCGAGAGCACCGGCCCGCCCACTCCGGTCAGGCCGGAGATGAACCCCACCACCGCGCCGATGCTCCCAAGCAGCGCAAGGTGCATGGGGGAGCGGCGGTCGAAGGCGAACGGCCCGGACCCGGAGGCCGGTTTGAGCACGTAGGCCCCGGCGAAGATGATCACCAGGGCCAGGGCCGTGTTCAGCCAGAGCACGTTGACCCGCGAGTTCACCAGCGCGCCCAGGTAACCGAAGACCAAGGCTCCGGCGCAGATGGGCATGGCGATGAGCCAGTCGATGCTGCCCTTGCGGTGGAACATGTAGGTGCCGATGACCGCGGTGAAGATGAAGCTGAAGAGCGCGGTGGCCATGGCCTCGTGCGTGTCCATGCCCGTGAAGGCGGCGATGGCAGGAATGAGCAGGATTCCGCCGATCCCCACGGTGCCTATGAGCACCCCCACGAAAAAGGCTATCGCCGCCAGAGAGAACATCGGATGCGTCCTTGTGAGCCGCCCGGGGCGCGGCAATGGTTCATCAAGCGCCGGGCCAGGCCGGTCATGCCTTCAGCCGGGCCAGGACCTCGCGCACGATGTCCGCGACCATGTCCCGGGTGTTGTCGGCATCCACGGCGGGGGCCGCCGGCTCGGTCTTCAGCCCCAGGAGCCTGGCCGCGTTGTCGTGCATGATCTTGCGGCGCACCTCGGGCTTGAAATTCAGGCTCTCGTAGGTCTTGAGCGCCTCCCGGAAGTCCACGAAGGGGTGGGCGCTGGCGTAGAGGATCTTGTCCCCGATCATGGTGTTGGCGGCCTGCACGTATGCCTCGGACATGGGCGAGAACTCGTATTCCGAAAGCTCGATGTACACGTTTCGGTTGCGCTGGGCCACGATGATCGCCTCGTTGACCCAGGGGTAGCCGCCGTGGCTGATGATGATCTTCAGCTCCGGGAAGTCGCGGGCCACGAAGTCGATGTAGCGCGGGGCCACGTGGTCGATGATGGCACCGGGCACCAGGGTGGCCGGGCCGGTGGTGAACACGATGGGCACCTCCAACTCGCAGCACTTGGCGTAGATGGGATAGTATTTGGCGTCGTTGGCGTAGATCTGGGCCAGGTAGGGGTCCACGGCGGCGCCGCGCATGCCCAGGTCGTTCACGGCGGCGCGCAGCTCGTACACGGCGGCCATGCCCTTGTGCGGGTCGAGCCCCACGAAGCCGAAGAACTTGTCCGGAAACTTCTTCACGAACTTGATCACGCTGTCGTTGTTGGACTTTGCCCCGTAGGTGGTCTCGCAGTCGCGCCCGGTGATCACGGCCCGCACCACGCCGTGGCGGTCCAGGTCGGCCACAACCTCCTCCACGGTCTGGGGCTTCATCCTGGAGAAGTCGATGGATTCGCACAACCCCTTGAACATCTTGCTGTTCTGGATGCCGGAGATGGTCTGCTGGGTGTTGGGCCTGAAGCGGAAGTCGATGACCTTCATTGTCTCAACCCCTTGTGGTTTTGCGGGTGTCGGGGCGCCCGGCGGGCGCGGTTTGCAGCGAGGCGATGGCCAGGGGCGTGAGCAGCAGCGGCTGGCTCGGCAGGGTGACGGGCAGGCCCAGTTCGGCCTCCAGCACCCCGGCCGCGCCCGGCAGGCAGCAGGTGCCGCCCGAAAGGATGATGCGCCCCACCTGGTGGCCCCGGATGTGCCCGGCCACGATGTCCCCGATGCGCTGCAGGGTCGGGCGGACCAGGTTCAGCACGTCGTGGGCCTCGGGCTCGCGCTTGATCCGCTCGGCCTCCTCGAAGTCCACCCCGTAGTGTCCGGCCAGCACCAGACTCAGGTGCCTGCCTCCGGTGGGCTCGTCTGCGCTGAACACCACGCGCCCGTCATGGACCACGGCCGTGCCGGTTGTGCCGCCGCCGATGTCCACCACGGCGGCTTCGTCCAGCCGCAGCAGCTCGGCCACGCAGCTGGGCTCGTCGCGCACCGCCGTGACCTCCAGCCAGGCCGCCTCCAGGATGTTGGTGGACAGCCTGGGATCGGTGCCGGGCGGGAAGGACGTGGAGGCGTGGCTGATCTCCATCCCGGTGCGCTTGCGGGCCTTGGTGACCATGTCGCGCACGATGTCCACCGCGCCCATGTAGTCCACCACCACGCCGTCGCGCACCACCTCGGCCCACTCCAGGAACGCGGCCACCGGCTCCCCGGAGGCGTCCAGCACCATGAGCACCACGTCGGCGGTGCCCAGGTCCACGCCCACGCTCAGGGGGCCGCTCACCGTGACCGGCTCCTCCCGGTTCAGGATGGCGGCGGCGGCGTCAAGGCGCGCCTGGAGCTGGTCCCAGTCGAGAGTCATGGCTCACACGATCCTGAAGCTGCCCACCAGCGTGCAGCGGCGCAGGCGCACGAAGGTCCGGGCGTTGGTGACGCCCTCGCCGGTGGGGGTGGAGATGGTCATGGAGGTCCAGCCCTCGCCGCCCGCGCCCAGGCCAGCCACATGGGGCCCGTTCTTCACGAACAGGCTGGTGTTCATGCGCCTGGCCAGGACGTCCATGTGCTCGATGTCCCGGGAGTACATGCCCGCCGTGTGCCGCAGGCCCCGCTCCAGCAGCATGGACCACTCCACGGCCTCGGCGAAGTCCCGGGCGCGTAGCAGCGGCAAGAGCGGCATCATCTGCTCCACGCGGGCGAACACGTGGTCCACCTCCCGGCCCACGTCCACGAACAGCAGGCGGCAGGAATCCGGCACGGAGAAGCCTCCGGCCCTGGCCAGCTCCGCCGCGTCGCGGCCCACCCACTTGGGGTTGGGGCGGCACTTGGGGCCGGGGTGGTCGAGCATCACGGCCCGGGCCACGGCCTCGGCCTGCTCCCGGGTGATCTCCACCGCGCCCACGCCGGCAAGTTCGCGCTTGAGGCCCTCGGCCACGGCCTCAACCACGATGATCTCCTTCTCGTCGGCGCAGACGATGTTGTTGTCGAAGGAGGCCCCGTCGTAGATGCCCTTGGCCGCGCGGGCCAGGTCCGCCGTCTCGTCCACCACCACGGGGGGGTTGCCCGCCCCGGCGGCGATCAGGCGCTTGTTGGTGGTCTTGCGGGCCGCCTCGACCACGGCCTCGCCCCCGGTCACCACCAGCAGGTCGATGCCCGGCCAAGTGAACAGCTGGCGCGCGGCGTCGATGGTGGGCTCCTTGACGCAAGTCATCAGGTTGCCGATCCCGGTTTCCTCGTGCACGGCCCGGTTGAGTATCCGGATGGCCTCCTGCGTGGTGCGCTTGGCCCCGGGATGCGGGGCGAAGACCACGGCGTTGCCGCCCGAGATCATGCTGATGGAGTTGTTGATGACGGTGGCCGCCGGGTTGGTGGAGGGCGTCACCGAGGCGATCACGCCCCAGGCCGCGTTCTCCACCAGGGTCAGGCCCATGTCGCCGGTGATGGCGCTGGGCGAGAGAATCTCGGGGCCGGGGGTGCGGTCCGCCACCAGAAGGTTCTTTTTGACCTTGTCCTCGATGCGGCCCATGCCGGTCTCGTCCACGGCCATCTCCGCCAGGCGCCGCGCGTTGGAGCGGGCGGCGCGGCGCACGGCCAGCACCACGCGCTCGCGCAGGGCCAGGGAGTCCAGGCGCAGGTGGGCCGCCTCGGCCGCGGCCACCGCGTCCTCCAGGCGCTCGAACACGCCCCAGTCGCCCTGGGCCGGGGCGCGGGGCTCCACGGCCGCCGCTGTCCGGCCGAGCTGCCTGAGCACCTCGTCGACAATTTGTTCTATCTCTTCGCTGCGCATGGCCACCGCCTTCAGAAGGAATTACTTTTTGTAGAACATTCTATCGCGCGAGCAGACCTGGTCCACGATGCCGATGACCGAGAGGTCCAGCGGTGTTTTGGCGTCCACCACCATCCGGGCCGAACTGCCCCGGACCAGCAGCACCACCTCGCCCTCGCCCGCCCCCAGCACGTCCGCCGCCACCTGGGCGGGCCGGGTGACGTTGCCCTGGGCGTCCATCACGTCCACCAGCAGGAACGTCAGGTTCGGCAAACCCGGATCGCGCACCGTGGACACCACCTGTCCGACCACCTTGCCCAGTTCCATGCGATTTCTCCCGCGCGCCGGGGCGAACCCGGCTGCTTGCCTGGTTATTTCCGGGTTATGGGGAAGATGCCCTCGAGGTCGCCGTGGGGACGGGGGATCACGTGCACGGCGACCACCTCGCCCACGCGCTGCGCGGCGGCGGCCCCGGCGTCGGTGGCGGCCTTGCAGGCGGCCACGTCGCCGCGCACCAGGGCGGTGACGTAGCCGCCGCCGATGCGCTCGTAACCCACCAGCTCCACGCGGGCGGCCTTGGTCATGGCGTCGGCCGCCTCGATGAGCGCGGTCATGCCCTTGGTCTCGATCATGCCCAGTGCGTCCATGGTCGTTCTCCTTGCTGGGTTGATGTCGCTGCGCGGGGGATGTCTGGCTGTCCCCGGCCCTAGCGCGCCTTGCCCCTGGGTTTGCCCTTCCCGGCCGGGGCCTGCTTCGCGGTTTTCCCGGATGAGGCCTGCTTCGCGGCCTGCCTGAACATGGAGCCCACATGCCGGGTGATCAGCGCCCCTGTGTCGTCCCAGGGCCGGGCGATGAGGTTGCTGGTCACGTAGCCCCCCAGGCGCTCTGCCGAGGCCCGGCCCGCGTCCACCGCAGCCCGGCAGGCCGCGAGGTCGCCCTCGCAGACCACACACAGGAGCCCGGCGTCCGCGTTGCACACGGACTTCACCCGCACCCTGGCAGCCTTGCCCATGGCGTCGGCCACTTCCACGGCGGCGATCAGCCCGAAGGTCTCCACGAACCCCAGGGCGTCGCCGTTCAAACTCTCGCGTTCTTCGGATGCCACGGGCAGCCTCCTCACATGATGTAGGGCAGAAGTTCGGGGGACAGCCCGGGGATGACCACGCTGCGCACCAGCAGCCCCGAGGCCGACACGGCCGCCGATCCGGCCGAGGCCGAGGCCTGCACCTCCGCCACGGAGCCGGTGAACAGGCACAGGGCCTTGCCGCCCAGGCCCATGGCCAGGCGCACCTCCAGCAGGTGCACCCCGGCGGCCTTCACGGCGGTGTCCGCCGCCACGATGGCCGAGGCCGCCGAGAAGGTCTCGATGACCCCCAGCGCGGAGCCGTGGGCGATCTCCACAGCGCAGGACAGGGCCAGAACCACCTCCGGGGCGATGTTCGGGATCACGAAATGGTCCACCGCCGAGTCCGCGCCCATGGCCAGCCCGGCCTCCACCGAGGCCCGCACCGAGGCCACGTCCGCGTGCACCGAGGCTACGAACTTGCCCGGGCAGATGGTCTTCATCAGAAGCGGCGAGACGCTGGCCGCCTTGAGCATGGCGTCGGCCGCCTCGATGCCCGCCGCGATGGAGTTGAACTCGATCATGCCCACGGCCTGGAGATTCGGCTTCACTTCAGGCTCCTTTGACCACGACGGATGCGCCGGTTTCCGTGACCACCCCGCCGATGGATGCGTGGATGCGGGCGCCCAGCGCGCCCTCGGGGATTTCGCCCAGCAGGTCGCCCACGGCCACCCTGTCGCCGGGCGCGACCACGGCAACGGCCGGGGCGCCGATGTGCTGGCGCAGGGGGATGCGCACCTCGCCGGGCGTGAACAGGCCCGCGAACTCCGGGTGGATGTCCATGTAGGGGGCTAGGCCGGTCTTGGAGGCCAGGCGCGAGGCCGGTATCTTGCGGAAGGGTCTCAGCTCGGCCTGCGCGGGGCGCACCTCGCGCGGGCGCTGGTAGCCCACGCCGCGCTCCCGGAAGGCAGCCTTGAACAGGGCGTTGATGCGCCGGGGCGAGAGCCGCATGGGGCAGCTGAACAGCTCGCAGACCCCGCACTCGCAGCAGAGCAGGGCCTGCTGTGCGCCCTGGGCCGCCTCCGCCCCGATTCCTGCGCCCGCTCCAAAGGCCTTCATGACCCGGTGGGTCTCAAAGGAGTGGCCCACCAGATACCTGGGGCAGAGGTCCGTACAGTAGCGGCACTGGATGCAGGCTGTGGCCGCCCTCTTGCGCATGACCTCGGGCGTGAGCGTGGCGGCCTCGTGCAGGAAGTGGCCGCGCGGCAGCACGATCAGCCCGCCCGTGGTCTTGGTGACCACCGCCTCGGCCAGGGCCGCGCGGTCCTCCAGGAAGCGGCCCATCATGGGGCCGCCCAGCAGGAACACGGGGTCGGCCGCGACGGGGCCGCCGCAGAAGTCCAGTATCTCGGCCAGGCTGGTGCCGAGCGGGGCCTCCAGCACGCAGGGGCGGGCCACCTCGCCCGTGACAGTGAGCGTCTTGCGCGTGACCGGCAGCCCGTCCAGGGCCTGGCTCACCGAGGCCAGGGTGCCCACGTTGGCCACCAGGGCGTCCACGTCCTTGGGCAGGCCCAGGGGCGGGATGGTCCTGCCTGTGACCTCGTGCACCAGGATGTGCTCGTCCCCGGCGGGATAGAAGTTGTCCAACCGGGCCAACTCCAGCCCCGCACTTGCGCAGGGGCCTTCCAGGGCCCGGGCCACGTCCGCGTACTTGGCCTTGATGGCCACCACGCCGCGCTGTGCGCCCACGGCGGCCATGACCTCCCTGAGCGCACGGGTTATCTCCCCCGCGCGGGTGCGCATCAGGTGCTGGTCCGTGTAAAGCAGGGGCTCGCATTCGCAGCCGTTGGCGATGACCACGCCCGCGCGCGTGTCGTACTTGACGTGGGCCGGGAACCCGGCCCCGCCCTCGCCTACGACACCGGCCCCGCGGACCGCGTCGAGCAGCGCCCGCGCTGCGCCGCTGGCAGGTGGCATGCCCATGCTGTCCCCCGCTCCGGCCCGCTATTTGCGCTTCAGGGGGAAGATGTCTTCCAGGTCGCCGTGGGGACGCGGGATCACATGCACCGCGATCACCTCGCCCACGCGCTTGGCCGCGGCGGCCCCGGCGTCGGTGGCGGCCTTGCAGGCGGCAACGTCGCCGCGCACCAGGGCGGTCACCAGGCCGCCGCCGATCTGCTGGTAGCCCACCAGCTGCACCCTCGCCGCCTTGACCATGGCGTCCGCCGCCTCGATGAGCGCGGTCAGCCCCCGTGTCTCGATCATGCCTAATGCGTCCATCGAATCCATGCGAAGCCTCCTTGATGCAACTGGTTAGGCGCAGCCCTTCCGCGTTCCCTATTGGGGCAGGGTCCCTCTGCGCAGGCACAGCCCGATCACCGCGACAGTGTAGATGTCCTTGGCGCTGCACCCTCGGGAGAGGTCGTGCCAGCCGCCCTCGAATCCCTGGAGGAACGGGCCCAGCGCGGTATAGCCCGCCAGCCGCTCCACCAGCTTGTAGCCGATGTTCCCGGCCTCCAGGCTCGGAAACACGAACACGTTGGCCCGCCCGCCCAGGATGCTTCCCGGGGCCTTGAGGGCCGCCACCTCGGGCAGGGAGGCCGCGTCGAACTGCAGCTCGCCGTCGATGGCCACGTCCGGGGCGCGCTGACTGGCCAGCTCCACGGCCTCGCGCACCATGGCCGCGCGGGGATGCTCGGCGCTGCCCTTGGTGGAGAAGGAGAGCATGGCCACCCGGGGGTCCTCGCCGAGCAGCGTGCGGGCCATGCCCGCCGAGGAGACGGCGATGTCCGCCAGGGTCTCGGCCGTGGGCTCGGGCACCACGGCGCAGTCCGCGAACACGAAGCGGCGCTCGCCGTCCGGGGAGATCATCAGGAAAAAGCTGGAGACGGTCTTGATGCCGGGCTTCCTGGGCAGGATGGCCAGCCCGGCCCGGAGCATGTCCGCCGTGGAGGAGAGGTTCCCGCCCACGCCGACCTCCACCTCGCCCCGGCGCACCATCATGGCCGAGGCGGCCAGGGGGCAGCGCATGGCCGCCTGGGCGACCTCGGGGCTTACGGGCTTGCCCTTCTGTTCGCGGATGGCCAGGAATTCCTCGGTGTTGCGCCGCAGCAGCTCGGGACCGGCGTGGTCCACAACGGTCAGCCCGGCGGGGTTCAGGCGAGCCACGCGCAGCTTCTCGCGCACCGCGAAGGGGGAGTGCATGAGCACCGGCTCGGCCAGGCCCTCCTCCTTCAGGCGGGCGGCGGCGGCCAGCACGCGCTGGTCCAGGCTGTCCGGGAAGGCGACAACCCCGGGGTTCTCCCGGCAGGCGCGGATGCAGCGTTCGAGAATGTTCATGGTCGCGGCCCGGCCTGTCAGTGCGCGTTGACGCAGGCCATCATCACCCGCGACGGCGTGCTGTAGAGGACTTTCGCGCCCTTGGGCAGGTAGACCATGTCCCCGGGCTTGCCGATGATGGTCCTGCCGCCCACGGTCAGGTGCAGCTCGCCTTCGATGACCACGCCCAGCTCGGCCGCGTCCACCTCCCGGCTGAACGAGGCCCGCTCCCAGGCCAGATAGCCTGCGGCCAGCGCGGCCTCGCCCGGGGAGCCCAGGGCCTCGGCCAGCAGGGCCTGGCCGGGCACGTCCGCCGCCTTGCCGCCCTGCCGGAGGAGCCTGGCGGCCTCGATGTAGCGGACCCCGCCTTCGCAGAGCGTAGCTGCCCCTTGTTCGGCAGGTTCGGCAGCGGCCGCCCCGCCCGCCCCGCCGGGATGAGACGGCATGCGGGCGGCCACCGCGCCGCGCACCAGCCGCTCCACTTCGGCCGGATCCGAGCCCGGGGGCAACTTGGCGCACACGGCCCGCACCAGCTGGCTGACCAGAGGAGCCGTGCCCGCGCCGGACGAAGCCTCGCCCACGCCCGGAGCCGCAGCCTGCGCGGCCGAAGCGGCCGGTGCGCGGGCGTCGCACTCTCCAGGCAGGGCCACGCCGAGCTCCAGGGCCCGTTCGCGGGCCTGGTCCGTGACGATGCACTCGCAGTCCGGCGCGGCCAGGATCTTCTGGCCGGTCGCGGCCGCCTGGAGGATGTCGGCCTCGGTGATGATGCATTTCGCCATTGCTGCCTCCCGGGGCGGTTGCGTAGCGTTGACGCCCGTCAGGCTCCCGGTGCCGGGCACCGGGTCCGTCGGGCGAAGCTTGACGCGCCTACTGCCTGGTTTCCTCGCCCGGGCCTTCCTTGCAGGAGGGCACGGCTTGGTCCTGCCCCATCTGTGAGCAGGCCTCCAGGAAGTCGGCCGCGTTGACCGCCCCCGCCGCGAAGGACTTCATGGCCTCCTCGTGCAGGAGTTCCAGCGCCTCCATCTTGCAGTCCTGGTAGGCCTTGGAGGTGAGCATGGCGAACTCGCGCGGCCTGGGCAGGTCCACCTCGATGACCTTCTTCACCCGCGCGGGCCTGTTGGTCAGGATGAGCAGCTTGTCGGCCAGGAAGATGGCCTCCTCCAGTTCGGAGGTGACGAAGAGGTTGGTGCCCCGGTGCTCCTCGAAGAGGCGCACATAGTATTCCTGCATGAGGGCCCTGGTCATGGCGTCCAGGCCCCGGAAAGGCTCGTCCATGAGCATGACCTTGGGCTGGTTGATCATGGCCCGCACCAGCTCCGCCCGGCGCTGCATGCCGCCCGAGAGCTGCGAGGGGTATTTGTCCTTGAAATCCCGCAGGCCCACCAGGTCCAGGAGCTTCATGGTCTCCCGCCGGAACTCCGCCTCGGGCATCTTGCGCTGCACGCGCGGGCCGTAGCTCACGTTCTCGTAGGTGGTCATCCAGGGGAACAGGGCCGTCTCCTGGAAGACTACCAGGCGGTCGGGGCCCGGCTCGCAGACGGGCTTGCCGTCCAGGAGGACGCTTCCGGCGTCCGGGGCCTCGTAGCCCGCCAGCACATTGACCAGGGTGCTCTTGCCGCAGCCCGAGGGTCCGATGAGCACGGTGAGCTTGCCCTTCTCCAGGGTGAAGGAGCAGTCGCAGAGCACCTGCTTGTGCAGCGGCCCGAGCCCGAAGCCCTTGGCCACGCCGGTTACGGTCATCTCTCCGGCGCCCATGCCGGGGGTCAGTTGCGTCTGGCTCATGGGTGGTGCTCCTTAGAAGGTCCGCAGCCAGGGGGTCAGGCGGCTGCCGATCATGCGGATGAGGGCCGAGGACACGTAACCCGCGATGCCGATGCTCATCATGCCGATGATGATGAGGGGATATTCGCCCGCCACGTAGGCCCGCCAGGTGAGGAAGCCCAGGCCCGAGCGGCTGGCGATCATCTCCGCCGCCACCACCACCGCCCAGGTGATGCCCATGCCCACGGTCATGCCCACCACGATGCTGGGCAGGGTGGCCGGGAGCATCACCCGCCAGAATATGTCCGAGCGGGAGGAGCCCAGGGAGTGGGCCGCGCGGATGTAGCGCAGGTCGATGCTGCTGGCGCCGCCCACGATGTTCAGCACCACGGTGAAGAAGGCCCCCAGGAAGGTCACGAACATCATGGAGAGCTCCGTGGTGGGCCAGAAGATCACCGCGATGGGCACCCAGGCCAGGGGCGGGATGGGGCGCATGATCTCGAAGATCGGGTAGATCAGCTCGCGCGCGGTGCGGTTAACGCCCAGCAGCAGCCCCAGCGGGATGCCCAGCACCTGGGCTATCGCAAACCCCGTGAGGATGCGCACGAAGCTGTCCAGCCAGGACATCCAGTAGGCCGGGCTGACGAGCTGCTTGCCCAGGGCCGCCAGGACGGCGGAGGGAGGGGGCACGTTGCCGATGATCGGCACTCCGAGCCGGGAGCAGATCTCCCAGAGTATGGTAAAGATGATGATGGAGGCGATGCCGCGCCCCGTGGTCAGGCTGAAGACGCTCTTCCTGAATTTCACCCAATTGAACTGCTGGCTGCTGGCTGTTGCCATGGCGACTGTCTCCGGTGTGAAAAGGACCGATCCGTCAGGCCATTTCCCGCTCGCCGGCCTTGAAGGCCTTGAGGGCCTCCTCGTGCACGGCCTCGATGCACTCCTTCTTCAGCCTGATGTAGGTGGCCGAGGAGAGCGCGCGGAAGTCGCGGGGACGGGGGATGTCCACGTTGAGGATGGTCTTGATCTGCGCCGGGCGGGTGGTCATGATGTAGACCTTGGAGCCCAGGAAGATGGCCTCCTCCAGATCGTGGGTGATGAAGAACACGGTCTTCTTGCTCTTGTCGTAGACGTCGAGCAGGAACTGGTGGACCACCGTTTTGGTCAGGGCGTCCATGGCCCGGAAGGGCTCGTCCAGCAGCAGGACGCTGGGGTCGTTCATCATGGCCCGGGCGATCTCCACGCGCCGGCGCATGCCGGAGGAGATCTCGCTGGGGTAGTTGTTCTCGATGCCCTCCAGGCCCATCTGGCCGAGCATGGCCCGGGCCTTGTCCTTGGCGTCCTTCTCGTTCACGCCGCCCTGGACCACCGGGCCGAAGGTCACGTTCTCGAGCACGGTGTACCAGGGGAAGAGCGCCCCGTTCTGGAAGACCACGATCCTGTCCGAGCCGGGCTGGGTCCGCTTCTGGCCGCTGCAGAGCAGCTCGCCGTCCAGGTGGATCTCGCCGGAGGTGATGCTGTGGAACCCGGCGATGGCGTTCAGAAGGGTGGTCTTGCCGCAGCCCGAGGGCCCGACGACCACGCAGAACTCGCCCGCCTCGATCTCCATGGAGCAGTTGTCCACGGCCAGGACCTTGGCCCCGTCGGGGTCGTACACCTTGGTCACGTTGCGGATGCTGATGCGTCCGCGTTCATTAGTCGCAATCTTTTCAGCGGTGTTCATCGCGCGGCCTCCCTGACTTTCCATTGCATCAGCCGGTCGCCCACCATGCGGATGAGCGAGCTGGAGAAACCGCCGATCACCCCCAGGGTGACCATGGCGATGACGATGACCGGGTACTGCACCATGATGAACGAGTTCCAGATCAGGTAGCCGAGCCCGTATTCGCCGGCCAGCATCTCGCCGGCCACCAGGGAGAACCAGGCGAAGCCCATGCTGATCTGCAGGCCCGTGAAGATGAAGGGCAGCGAGCCCGGCAGGATGACCTTGAAGAAAACCTGGCGCGGCTTGGCCCCGAGCGAGCTGGCCGCCCGGAAGTAGACCTCGTCGATGGACTCCACGCCCAGCAGGGTGTTCAGCACCGTGGCGAAGAAGGAGCCAAGGAAGGTCAGAAAGATGATCGATGCCTCGCGCCCCGGCCACATCAGGATGGAGAGCGGCACCCAGGCCAGCATGGGGATGGGTCGCAGGGTCTCCAGCAGGGGGAAGGTGTAGTCCTTGAAGGTCTTCTTCCAGCCCATGAACAGCCCGATGGGCACGCCCAGCACCGTGGCCAGGATGAAGGCCTGGAGCACGCGCCAGATGCTGGTGAAGATGTGGTGGTAGTACTCCGGGGAGTAGATGGAGATGCCGTAGGCCGGATCGCGGGAGACCCACTCCTGGAAGACGGCCACCGGTCCGGGCAGCTTGTTGAACCAGGGCAGCTTGAACCGCTCCGTGGCCAGGTACCAGAATACGATAAAACCGACGATGCCCAGGACGTTCAGATACGGGCTCGGGCTCTTGAGCCACTGCTTGAGGCTGAACAGGGTGATCTGCCAGGAGCTCAGCGCGCCGCCCTGCTCCGCCGGCGCGGTCACAGTGGTCGGGGTCGCCGCTGTTGTAGCTGTTGCGTTGGTCACGGAAGAGCCTCCACCTTGTCGTTGCCCGGATCGCTCCGGGGCTGTTTCCTGTGCCGTGGCCGCTGTGGCTCGCGCCGCAAGAGACGGTGGCCCTGCCCTGGTGGGCGCGGCGAGGGGCCGCGCGCACCGGGGCGGACATGTCAGGGCCTCGCGGCCCAGGGGCTAATCCTTGAAGGGGCAGGCGCTGGCGGGGGCGCCCTTGATGTCTCCCAGGGTGACGGTGGCGCTCACCGGGGTGTATCCGGCTTCCTTGAACACCTGCCGGGCCAGGGAATCATCCACGGTGCCGGGCTTGGGGACTTCCTTGATGCGCTTGTCCTTGAGCAGGAAGGGGGCCACTTCGGCGATGTTCAGCTTCTCGCGCTCGTTGAAGTAGAAGGACTTCCACTCGCGCACCGGCTCCTTGGAGTCGGAGGGAACCTGGCCGTAGATCGAGTACCAGAGCACCCGCTTGGGCACGCCGGTGGCGTGCTTGGAGACCATGTCGATGACGTTCGACCAGTTCTTGGGGTCGAGCAGATAGCGCTGGGCTTCCAGTTCGGAGCGCAGGTAGCCCTTGGCCACTTCGGGGTGCTTCTCCATGAAGTCCTTGCGCATCACCACCATGCCCAGGTCGGGGTTGTCGCAGGCGCGGCCGTCGGCTGCGATGCGCGCGACGCCTTCGCCCACGTCCGTGGCCACGCGGGAGAGCGTGGGCTCCCACAGGGAGGCGGCGTCGAGCTTGCCGATGCGGAAGTTGGTGCCGATAACCTCGATGGACTGGTTCAGGTACTCGCCGGGCTTGACGTTGTACTTTTCGAAGAACTTGAGCAGGTACTGGTCCGAGGCGCTGCCCTTGGGGGCGGCGATGACCTTGCCGTCCATCCAGCGGGCCAGCTCCTCGTTGCTCTTGAACTGGGGGGCGTCCTTGCGCACCAGCACCAGGGAGCAGCGGGTGCCCTCGGACATGCCCGCCGTGGCGACCATCTTGATCTCGGCCTGCTCCGGCTTGGAGCAGAGGATGGTGGCGGGCATCACGCTCATGTAGCCGATGTGGGCTTTGTCGGCCAACATGTTGTTGGCCACCACCGTGCCCTGCAGCGCGCCCTGGAACTCGATTTCCGTACCCTTGGGCACGTACTGCTTCCAGAGGCCGAGCTCGGAGTTGATGATCGCCTGGTAAGAGATTGTGTCGTAGGGCTGGTAGCCGACGACGAACTTTTCCGCAAAAGCCGGGGTGGAGACCAGAAACATGAGCAAAGCCAAAAAGCCGAAGATACGACGATACACGTGCATGTTGCCTCCTTCGGTACACGGCCAGACCCGCTGCGCGGGCCGCTCTGCCCCGGCCCTCCGGCTTGCGCCGGATGAGGGCCGGAGCGCCCTCACACTCACAATGCAGGAGCAATCTCCTGTTTTATGCTGTTACTCCGCCACCAGAACGAGCGCCTATCGACGCCCAGGCCTGTTGCGACGAAAACCAGGAGAGCAAATCTGATACCAACTCCCGCAACAATTCAGGAATCTCGACTCAAAGCGCACGGATGCTGGATTGCCGAGCATCCTGCCCCCTTGTTTCGGGATGAGCGTATGAGCCCCTTAGGCCCGCGCGTTGCATACTTGCAACGGCCGTTGTTCAGTACTTTTCTTATTGTAGCATATTTCACAAGCCCGGTCCTAGCCACCGCGAGAGGTTGCACAAGTGCAACAATGATGCGATACTGCAACGGCTTTGGGTGAACGTCCCAACCGTGAGAAGGACCATCCAAGAGAGCCGCGATTTTTAACACGTGATTCCAGGCCGCTGGAAAGCCGGGCGGCCCTCCGGCCCGCTTGTTCCCCGGCGCACGGGCCTTGCATGGACCCGATGCGAGTTGCGGGTCCGCAACCGTTTTCGCCATAGATCGCGAGGGACACCCGACATGAGCAAGGACGACTTCATAGACACGCTGCTGAGCGCGCGCATGGACAGCATCCTCGATACTCTGGGGGATGGGGTCTACATCACGGACAGGGACGGTGTGACCCTCAAGGTCAACACCATGTACGAGAAGCTCACCGGCCTCAAACGCGAGGACATCCTCGGGCGCAACGTGCGCGAACTCAAGAAGAGCGGGGTGTACAACACGGCCCTGAACCCGGAGATCGTGGCCACGGGCAAGCCCGTGACCCGCGTGCAGACCAACATGCACGACCGGCGCATGGTGCTCAGCGGCTATCCGATTTTCGACGAGGAGGGAGCCGTCACCCTGGTGGTCACCTACGCCCGCGACATCACCATGATGTCCCAGATGAAGGACCAGATCGCGGAGCAGCGCGAACTCATCGAAAAATACCACAAGAATTTCGATTACTTCAATAAGGCCAAGACCCAGCAGACGCCCATCGTCGTCACGAGCGCGGTGATGACCCGCCTGGTGGAACAGATCCAGCGCATCGCGCCGACCGACGCCACCGTGCTGCTGCTCGGTGAAACCGGCGTCGGCAAGGACGTGGTCGCGAGGAAGATGCACGGCCTGTCCTCCCGGCACGACAGGCCGTTCTTCAAAGTGGACTGCGCCTCGATCCCCGAGAACCTGATCGAGTCCGAGCTGTTCGGCTATGTGCCCGGGGCCTTTTCCGGCGCACTGACCAAGGGCAAAATCGGATTTTTCGAGCTGGCCGACAAGGGGACCGTCTTCCTGGACGAGATCGGGGAGCTGCCCCAGATCATGCAGTCCAAGCTTTTGCGGGTGCTCCAGGACCAGGAGGTGGTCCGGGTGGGCTCCACCCAGGCCAAGAAGGTGGACGTGCGCATCGTGGCCGCCACCAACCGGGACCTGGCCGAGGAGGTGCGCAAAGGCACCTTCCGCAGCGACCTCTACTACCGGCTGCGGGTGGCCGTGCTGAACATCCCGCCCCTGCGCGACCGCCCCGAGGACATCCTGCCCCTGACCCGCACCTTCCTGGAGCGGTTCACGGCCCGCTACCGCAAGCGCCTCGTGCTGTCCCACGCCGTGGAGGAGGCCATGAAGAACTACCGCTGGCCGGGCAACGTGCGCGAACTGGAGAACATGATCCAGAGCCTGGTCATCACTTGCGAGAAGGACGTGGTGGAACTGGGCGACCTGCCCGGCGCCATGCTGGACGACCAGAAACCCACGGTGCTGGCCGCCTCCCTTGCCTGCCACATCGACAACGCCGCGGGCAGGCCCCTCAAGGAGATCATGGCCGAGATCGAGCGCGGCCTGATCCGGGACGCCCTGGAGGCCCACGGCTCCGTGACCAAGGTGGCCAGGATGTTCGGGGTCAACAGGACCACCATCTTCCGCAAGCTGCACATGAACGACCCGCAACAGGACTGATCGGGGCCCAGGGCGCTCCAAAGGATGAAGTGGTTGAAAATTGCACCATGTTGCATTTTTGCACCTTCATCCAACATGCTAAAATAGCGAGAAATCGCCCAAAATGGTATTTTTGCGTTGCAATTATGCAGCAAGTCGGGCGCACCCCACGGTTTCCGGGCGCGCTGGAGCAGGCCGGGCTCCGTGTGCGCGGGGGTCGTCCCAAACCCGCCATTTCACAATAACATCTTATAATAATTATTTTAATTGAAGAGCTCTTCGCTTCGGCCCACCCTCCCCCGTCCAGCGTGAAGAACACCCTGAAAAGATCGTACACTTCTTGAACACCCTGCAATAACAGGTAAAACAAGTGAAAACGATCTCGCACCCGCCCGCCTGGACACGGTTCCGGCATACGCGTTGCTATCCCCCGTTCGAACCGCACACGCGCCGCCTGGGTGCCGCTCCCCTGCGAACCCGACCCGCGCGAAACCAACACGTCGACACGAGGGAAGAACCATGTTGCAACCCGTCTGCTGCGAAGCCTACAGCTCGCACGAACAGCGCCTCCAGGACAGAATGGAAGGCAAGGAAGACAAGTTCCGCGCAACCCACCCCCGGGTGTTCACCATCCTAGAGAGCTTCGACGGACTGAAGCCCCGTATCGACGTGGAGAGGGCCCGGTACTTCACCGATTCCATGCGCCAGACCGAGGGCCAGGCCCTGGTGCTGCGCTGGGCCAAGGCGCTCAAGCACATCGCCGAGAACATGACCGTCTACATCGACGACCACCAGCTCCTGGCCGGCCGCGCCGGGTGCCAGGGCCGCTACGGCATCCTCTACCCCGAGCTGGACGGCGACTTCCTGGGCCTGGCCATCGAGGAGCTGCCCAAGCGCAAGGAATCCCCCTCCTACATCACCCCCGAGGACGCCAGGGTGGTTATCGAGGAGATCGCCCCCTACTGGAAGGGCAAGACCTTCCATGAGGCCCTGAACAAGGCCCTGCCTCCGGACGTGCACAAGCTGACCTACGACGACCCCGAGGGCCTGGCCTCCCGCTTCGTGGTCAACGAGACGGCCTCCTTCCGCTCCTCCATCCAGTGGGTGCACGACTACGACAAGGTGCTCAAGCGCGGCTTCGGCGGCCTCAAAGCCGAGGCCCTGGACAAGCTCCAGACGCTCGACCCCCTGAGCCCCGTGGACAACGTGGAGAAGCGCCCCTTCCTGGAGGCCATGGTCATCGTCTGCGACGCCATCGTGCACTGGGCCAACCGCCACGCCGCCCTTGCCCGCGAGGTCGCCGCCGCCGAGGCCGACCCCGTGCGCAAGCGGGAGCTGCTGACCATGGCCGAGATCTGCGAGCGCGTGCCCGAGCACCCGGCCCGCACCTTCCACGAGGCCGTGCAGTCCCAGTGGTTCACCCAGATGTTCTCGCGAATCGAGCAGAAGACCGGCACCATCATCTCCAACGGGCGCATGGACCAGTACTTCTACCCCTTCTACCAGAAGGACATGGCCGAGGGCCTGCTCACCGAGGAAAAGGCCGTGGAGCTCCTGGAGTGCATGTGGGTGGGCATGGCCCAGTTCATCGACCTCTACATCTCCCCCACGGGCGGCGCGTTCAACGAAGGCTACGCCCACTGGGAGGCCGTGACCATCGGAGGCCAGACCCCCGACGGCCGCGACGCCACCAACGAGCTGACCTACCTGTTCCTGAAGTCCAAGCGCGAGTTCCCGCTGCACTACCCGGACCTTGCGGCGCGCATCCACTCCTGCGCGCCCGAGCGCTACCTCTGGGAAGTGGCCGAGACCATCAAGGACGGCGCGGGCTTCCCCAAGCTGATCAACGACGAGGAGGTCATCCCCCTCTACGTCTCCAAGGGCGCCACCTTCGAGGAGGCCTACGACTACGCCGTGTCCGGCTGCACCGAGGCGCGCATGCCCAACCGCGACACCTACACCTCGGGCGGAGCCTACATCAACTTCGCCGCCGCCCTGGAGATGGCCCTGCGCAACGGGCGCATGAAGAAGTACGGCGACCGGGCCCTGGGCGTGGAGACCGGCGACCCGCGCTCCTTCACCACTTGGGACGAGTTCTGGAACGCCTACGTCCGGCAGCATGAGCTGTTCCTGAAGACGGCCTTCTACCAGCAGCACGTGATCATCAACCTGAGGGCCCGGCACTTCGCCCAGCCCATGGGTTCGGTGCTGCACGACCTGTGCATGAAGCATTGCCTGGACCTGCACACCCCGCAAATCCCCGAGGGCCTGAACTTCGGCTACTTCGAGTACATCGGCTACGGCACCGTGGTGGACTCCCTCTCCGCCATCAAGAAGCTGGTCTTCGAGGAGCGCAAGCTGAGCATGGACGAGCTGCTCGAAGCCCTGGACAATGACTTCGAGGGCCGCGAGGACGTCCGCCACCTGCTCAAGAGCGCACCCTGCTACGGCAACAACGACGAATACGCCGACGCCATCGCCAAGGACATCGACCTGCTCTCCCTGGAGTACGCCAAGAAGTACTCCCCGGAGTTGGGCATGAACAACGACGTGCGCTACGTGCCCTTCACCTCCCACGTGCCCTTCGGCAAGGTGGTCAGCGCCACGCCCAACGGCCGTCGCTCCTGGACGCCGCTCTCCGACGGCTCCTCGGCCTCCCACGGGGCGGACGTCAACGGCCCCACGGCGGTGCTGCTCTCCAACTACACCTCCAAGAACTACGGCTATCGCGAGCGCGCGGCCCGGATGCTGAACATCAAGTTCACGCCCAAGTGCCTGGCGGGCGACGACGGCACCCGCAAGCTGATCTCCTTCATCCGCACCTTCTGCGACCTGAAGCTCTGGCACGTGCAGTTCAACGTCATCAACCGCGAGACCCTGATCGCCGCCCAGAAGGACCCGGAAAAGTACCGCAACCTCATCGTGCGCATCGCCGGATACAGCGCCTACTTCGTGGACCTGTCCCCGGACCTGCAGAACGACCTGATCGCCCGCACGGTGCACGAGACCTGCTAGAGGCATTACGCATTCGCGCCGAAACCTCGGAGACGCCCCGGCCACGGGGCGTCTCCGCCCCGTTTCGGCCAAACCCCAGCCCGGCCCCGGGCCGAACGGAACGCGCGCCATGACCACCCAGCAGGACAAGGACACGACCGGCCTGGTCTTCAACATCCAGAAATATTCCGTTCACGACGGCCCGGGCATCCGAACCATCGTGTTCTTCAAGGGCTGTCCCCTCTCCTGCCTGTGGTGCAGCAACCCCGAGTCCCAGGCCTTCCAGACGGAGCTGGCCTTCAACAACGGCCGCTGCCTGGGCTTTTCCCAGTGCGTGCGCTGCCTCAAGGCCTGCCCCAGCCAGGCCATCGCCCAGATGGACGACAAGCCCGTGTTCAACCGGGAAATCTGCAAGGACTGCGCGCGGCCCTGCGTGGATGCCTGCCCGGCCTCGGGCGTGATCGCCTACGGCCAGCGCAAGAGCGTGGCCGAGGTGCTGCGCGTGGTGGAGCAGGACGCCATGTTCTACACCCGATCGGGCGGGGGGCTCACCCTCTCGGGCGGCGAACCCCTTGCCCAGCCCGAGTTCGCCCTGGCCCTGCTGCGGGAGGCCCGCCGCCGCCGGCTGAACACCTCCATGGAGACCTGCGCCCAGGTTCCCTGGGAGGTGCTGCGCCAGGCGGCCCCGCTGCTAGATTCGGTGATGTTCGACATCAAGAGCCTGGACAACGGCAAACACAAGACCTTCACAGGGGCGACAAACACCCGCATCCTGGACAATTTCCAGCGCCTGGTCGCGGAGTTCCCGAGCCTGCCGGTGCACGTTCGCACCCCCGTGATTCCCGGCTTCAACGACACGGAAGCCGACATCCGGGACATCGCGGAATTCGTCTCCGGCCACGCCAACGTCAGCTATGAGGTCCTGGCCTACCACCGGCTGGGCACGCAGAAATACACCTTCCTGAACAGGGAAGCTCCTATGGGCGACAAGACCCTGCCGCAGGAACGGTTCACGGAGCTGGAATCTGTGGCGCGGGAGGCGTTCTGGACCCCGGGACAGGAGCCTGTCGCCGAGCGGGCCGTCAGCTCTCAGACCAGCTGACCCCCTCCGCCACAGGACGATCAAGGAAGAAGGCTGCCCCCGGAAAGGAGGCAGCCTTCATATCGTTCATGCCGTCGTGGCCATTCGGATCGGGTGAAGCGGCATCCAGGCACCACTCCCGCCGCAGGCTGCCATAAGAGGGGCGCTCCTGACATGCCCCGGCATCCACCGGGCTGCCAACCGGGCCCTGCAACACCGTAAGCCCCGGGTCACGGCGTGGCGATGGCCTCGCAGACGTATTCCCCGATGGAGCATTTGAAGGTGTACTTATCGCCCAGGTACACGGGCCTGCCGCCGCGTACAGTGAGCACCGCCGGAAGGTCGACGCGCATGCGCAGGCACTCCACGAGCAGGAGCAGCTTTTTGGAGGCGCGGGCCGGCAGGAAGACGCGGCCGTACATGCCGCCCTGCTGTCCGGCGTTCACGAAGGCGCCCAGGTTCGCATAGCGGTTGGTGAGCATCCCGTCGCGGGGCACATCGATGCGCGTATAGGCGCTCAAGGATTTTAGCTCCGCCTTCTGGGCGGCCACGGTGTATTCCTAGGCCACGTTGGCGTCCATGGCACGGGCCAGGGGCGGGTACGGCGAGGAACGCGGCTCGGATCAACAGGGGTGAAGGCATGGTTGCACTCCCCGGCCGCGACGGCCCAGCCTGGAACAGGTTCTCTCCATGCGCAACAGCTTGGAAAGGGTTATCATGATGACCAGCCCCCTAACTGCACTATTTCTCCCTGGTGAGCCGGGCTAAACGGCGGGCGGAACAATGTACTTACCGCCAGTTTGCCTGCCGTCGGATGCCGGGCTATACTAAGCCGGGATAGCGCGGACGCCCCGGCCGTACTCCCTCGCCTAGAAATCCAGGATACGAGGAAATTGCATGGACACCGTCCTTTCTCTCGCAACACCGCCCGACAGCGCGTTCGCACGCATCCTGACAACCGCCGCCGAGGCCCTGGCCCAGTCGAGGGGCCTGGGCCCGCGAGAAAGCATGCGCTTCCAACTGGCCGTGGAGGAGTTCTTCACCCACCTCTGCCAGGTGACGGACGCAGACAGCGGGATCCGCGCCGAGTTCACGGCCAAATCGCATCAGGTATGCGTCTCTTTCCGTTTCCAGGCTTCGGACCTGTGCCTGGGCGCGCTCAACGCCAGCTGCGCCTGCACGCTTGACGGCGACGGAGAAGCCTCGGAGGATCTGGGCCTGATCCTGGCCGGGCGAGTGGCGGACCGTTTCCGCCTCATCCACGAAGGCGGCGACTCCTTCATGCTGTACGCCGAGGTGGACAAGGCATACCCGGCCGCCAAGGCCGCGCCCTCGGCAATCACCTTCAAGCATCCCTACCATGCCGCTCCCGAACAGGATCCCGACCGGCTCATGCACGCCGCCGCGTGGGCGGCGGCCCGCTATCCGGCCTGGCATTGCCCGGCGAGCTTCCAGACCCCCAGCAAATTCGCGGATATGGTCAAGGCGGGCCAATTCAGCTGCGTCCTGGCCCAGGACGCGGCCTCCCACCCCGCCGGGCTTCTCTGCTGGGCCAGGTCAGGGGAGAAGGGGCTTTCTTTTTCCGGCCCCTTCGTCTTCGCGCCGCAGTCGGATGTCCCCGAAGTGGCCCGCATCCTCACAGACGCGTTTCTGGCGTCCGTGGCGCGCGAAAAGGTGGAGATCGTCTTCAGCGAGAGGGCCACGCTGGACACTCCGGCAGGGTATTTCGAAGCCCTGGGATCGCTGACCCGTTACGCGCCGGAGGGGGAAAGCGATCAGCCAGTACTCTACCGCCACCTTCGTGAGGATCTCGGCGAGACCGTATGGGCCGATCCGGCCCTGGAGGAATTCCTGCGCGCCGTTTACGACCGCTTGGCCATGTGCCGGGATGTGCTTCCTGCCCATCCGCCCGGCTCTTTGGAACGCAAGCGTTCGCTCTTTTCCACCACCATGGACAAGGAGAAGAGCCTGGCCGTGCTGCGTCCCCTGCTCGACGGGCAGGACATGGCCGCCAACCTGGCCGGGCACGTCCGCGTGCTGACAGAGAAAGGCTTCCTGAACCTCATGCTGTACATGGACCTTTCCCATTCCTGGGAGGCAGCCCTGGCCGGGCGGATCATGGCCGCCGGATTCAAACCCAGGCTGGTCCTGCCCTTTGCGGGCCGCTCCGACGTGGCGGTGTTCCAGTATGCGCCGAATTGCTGATCTCGTCCCCGCACACGTCTTGAGCTTCGATAGCTACGTCCCCAGCCGCCCGGACGATGTCCTGATGCGCCAGTACGGCGTGGACAGGCTCTACCGGCTGAACAACAACGAGAACGCCCTGGGGCCGCCACCCGCCGCGCGGGAGGTGCTGGCCGCGTTCCCGCCCGAAAGGGGCGCGGTCTATCCCAGCGGAGACTGCTTCACCCTGCGCCAGGCCCTGGGTGAAAAATTCTCCAAGGATCATGAAAGGTTCCTGGTTGGCAACGGCTCCTGCGAGGTGATCACCTCTGTCATCAAGGCATTCTGCCAGCCGGGCGACAACATCGTCACAGCCGACAAGACCTTCGCGGTCTACGAATGGGTTGCCGCCTTCTCCGGCATCGAACCGCGCCTTGCACCATTGCGGGATTACGCCCTGGACCCTGAGGCCATGCTGGCTGCCATGAACGACAAAACCAAGATCATATTCCTGTGCAATCCCAACAACCCCACGGGGACCTGGTGGAGCAAGGCCACCCTGGAGCGCTTCCTGCGTGCGGTGGATGGACGGGCCGTGGTGGTCCTGGACGAGGCCTACATAGAGTTCGTGGACTCCCCGGACTTCCCGGACGGCATGGAGGTGATGGAACGCCACCCCAACGTGCTGGTGTTCAGGACGTTCTCCAAGATGTACGGGCTGGCTGCGCTCCGGGTGGGCTACGTCTGCGGCGGCTTTGAAGCTGTGGATTTCGTCAAGCGCACGCATCTGGTCTACTCGGTCAACTCTCTGGGACAACTGGCCGCCAAGGCTGCCCTTGAAGACGATGGTGAACATATCGCGGCCACGCGGCGCATGGTCGCCCAGGCAGGGGAATTCCTGCGTTCCACCTTCGACTCCCTGGGGCTCGAGCACGTCTCCGGGGCGGGCAATTTCATCATGGCCCGCGTGCCCGTCCCCGACACGCTGCTCTACAGGCTGCTTATCCGCCAGGGAGTGATGATCCGCACCATGACCGGCTTCCGCTTCCCCAACTGGATCAGGGTAACTCTGGCGCTGGAGCCCGCCATGGAGGCCTTCGCCAAGGCCCTGCGCCAAACCCTGGACAAGCGATGAGCGCACCGACCGGAGGGCAACCCGAGCGCCTGCTCAGCTATGATTTCGTCGTGCTCACCCTGGCGGCTGGTTTCGGGTTCTGCAACATCGCCGTATTCTACGGGCTGGCCAGCCATCTGGAGCACCTCGGCGTCGACCCGGCCTGGAGGGGCACGATAATCGCCGCCGAACCCCTGGCCGCCCTGCTGACACGGCCCTTCCTGAGCGTCTGGCTTACCGCGCGCCAGGCCCTGGTCCTGGCGCGCCTGTCCCTTGTGGCCATCGGCGCCGCCCTGCCCTGCTACCTGTACGCGGAGACCATCCCGGCGCTCCTCGCAGTGCGCGTCTTCCACGGGCTGGCCTTCGTCTGCCTGGTGAGCGCCGTGGTCACCCTGCTCTCCAAGGTGGTGCCCCCGCGCCTGGCCGGCCGTGCCTTCGGCCTGTTCTCCCTGTCCTCCCTCGTGCCCTACGCCATCATGCCGCCGCTGACCGAGTGGCTGCTGGCGCGGGTCGGCGGGGAGGCTCAGGCTTACGCCTGGACCGCCTTGCTGACCTTGCCGTCGCTTGCGATGTTCGTCCCGCTCGGGTCGCGCCTGGGGCAGGCCGCGTTCCCCGCAACCGATACGCGGCGGCCCACGATGCGCGAGTTCCGGGAGAATCTGGCGCAAAACCCGGTGGTCCTGCTGCTGGCCGCCAACATGCTCGTATTCGCGGGCACCACGCAGGTGTTCTTCTTCATCAAACCCTATGCGCTGGGCCTGGGGATCGCCGATCCTGGGCTGTTCTTCACCGTATCGACCGCGGCGTCCATAGCGGCGCGTCTCTTGGCAGGCCCCTTCCTGGATAGCGTCCCCAGGCGCGGCACCGCCATGCTGGCCATCCTGGTGGTCTCCGCCTGTATGGCCTTGTTCGCCCGCGCGGGCGGCGAAGCCTCCCTCTTCTGCCTCGCCGGAGCCTACGGCTTCAGCCTGGGCATAGCCCTGCCCCTGCTGAACGCCTCCATGTTCCTGGAGTCGCCCCCCCCACTGCGCGGCATGAACATGAACCTGATGCTCTTCATGATGGACGCCGGATACACCTTCGGCCCCCTGGTCGGCGGCCTGCTGCTGGCAGGCACGGGCGGGTTTGGGTCGCTCTTCGGCGTCAGCGCGGGTTTCGCCTGCGTGGCGGCGGCGTTGATCGCGCTGCTGGCTCTCGGGGAGTGGAGAAGAAGAGGCCTGGCTGGGGGGTGATCCGAGGGGAACAGGAATGGAAGCCCATAGCCAGAGGCTTGAGGGAGAAGGCCTCCGGCGGCCAAAGGGACAAGTCCCTTTGGAATCCCATATTGGGCTGGCTCACGAAGCCAGCCGCAGCAGCAGGTTGCCCGCCACCTCCCGGCGGTAGGCAGCCGAGGCCCGCAGGTCGTCGATGGGCGCAATTTCACTCCGCATGGCCTCCCCGACGGCCAGAAGGGCTTCACGATCAAGACGTCGTCCGGCGAGCAGAGCCTCAGCCTTCGGGCAGCGCGCGACAGTGGGTCCGACGCTGCCCAGGGCCAAGCGCGCATCCAACACGACGCCTTCGCCATCCGTGAGGATCACGGCCGCCAGGCTGACCACCGCGATCGCCAGCGCCTTGCGGCGGCCCACCTTCTCGAAATGCTGCAACGCGGAAGGCTCCGGGGGCGGCACCAAGACCGCCGCCAGGACCTCCCCAGGCTTGAGCCCCGTGCGGCCCGGCCCGTGGATGAACCCGGCCAGGGGAACGCGGCGGGCACCCCACTTCGAAACAAGCTCCAACTGCGCATCCAGGGCGTAAAGAGGCGCAAGGGTGTCTCCGGCGGGCGAGGCTGAGACGATGTTGCCGCCGATGGTGCCCATGTTGCGGATAAGCGGCGAGCCGAGCACCTGAAGCGCCCCAGCCAGCACAGGCAGGCGCTCGCGCACCAGGGCATGGCGCAGCAGGCTCGCGTGGGTCTCGCAGGCCCCAAGAGAGATGAACCCTTCATGAACACGAACGCCTCGCAGGCTCTCGATCCGCTCCAGACAGGCCACGGGAGCGGGAACCTGCCCCCGGCGGCGCACCAGCAGATCGGTGCCCCCGGCCATTATCGTCACGCCTTCCTCAAGCAGAGGCCACAGCTCGTCGAGGCTGCCCGGGCAGCGCGCGTTGCGGCTCATGAGCTTTCCCCCGGCGCGGCCTTGGCCGCCGCCAGCACCGCATCCACAATCTTCACGTAGCCCGTGCAGCGGCACAGGTTGCCGGAGATGGCCTCACGCACCTGCCCCCGGTCCGGATCAGGGGTGTGGGCCAGAAATTCCGCCGTGGCGATGGTCATGCCCGGTGTGCAGTACCCGCACTGCACGGCCCCGTTTTCGACGAACGCCGCCTGGATGGGATGCGGATTCTCCGCCGTGCCCAGCCCCTCCGCCGTGACGACCTCGCGGCCTTCCAACTGCACGGCCAGCATCAGGCAGGAAAGCTTGGCGGCGCCGTCAACCAGGATGGCGCAAGCGCCGCACTCGCCGGAGCCGCAGCCCTCCTTGGCGGCAGTCAGCCCGAGGTCCTCGCGCAGCAGGTCAAGAACCCGCCTGCCGGGACTCGTTTCGACGCGCACCGGCCCGCCGTTGAGGGTGAAGGCCAAGGTGAAGGTTGGTACGATTTTCCCGCTCATGCCTTGTTACTCCTCAGCGCGCGCAACACGTCCATCGGGTCCACGGGAATCCGGTTGATCGAAAGCCCCACCGCGTCCTCCAGGGCCTGGGCCACGGCCGGGGCAGGGCCGTGGATGCCGACCTCCCCCATGCCTTTCACCCCGTGCGGGCCGGTCGGCTCGTCCCCGTCCACGGCCAGCCATTCCAGGTCGGGCAGGTCTCGCGACGTGGGGATCAGGTACGTGGACAGGTCGCCCGCCAGAATGCGCCCGTCCTGGTGAGCAAGATTCTCCATGAGCACCAACCCCGCGCCTTGGGCCGCCGCCCCGTGAACCTGCTGCTCCACTCCTCTGGCGCTGAGCACCCGGCCGCACTCCACGGCAGTGACGCACTCAACAAGTTCCACCTGCCCGGTCAGTTCGTCGGCTTCAAGCGCGCAGACGCAGGCTCCGTGGGAAAAGAAACGGTGCGGAAAGCCCAGCCTGAACGCCTTGCCCGTATCCGGAGGGTTCTCGACCACGGGCATCACGTACTGGTCCACACAGATGCGGTCGTCGCGCTGGAGCATGTTTCCGAGCAGGGCCAGGGGGATGGAGCGCCCGGTGGCCTCGTCCGCCACCACCCCGGGCGCAAGGCGCAGTCGGGAAGGCTCGTCCACCAGAAGGGCCAGGGCCGCGCGTGCCTTGAGCTTCTCCCGCATGGCCTCGCAGGCCCGCAGCAAGGCGTTGCCGAAGGTGTAGGTGGTGCGGCTGGCCGAGGAAGATCCTGCGGGCGGGCACAGCCTGGTGTCCGGCTGGACCACCTCGAAGAGCGAGGAATCCTGGTTGAGGGCCGAAGCAGCCAACTGCACGAACGCCGCCGCGTTGCCCTGGCCCATGTCCGCCACGGAATTGAATATCCTGAAAGTTCCCGTCCGAGTCAGCTCCAACTTGGCCGCGGCGGCATCCGGCAGGCCGCGCCCGTAGCCCATGGCGTTGCACGACGCGGCAATGCCCACCCCGCGCCGTTTGAAGGGCGGGGCTGCCTCTTTCCAGGTATGGCGTCCGGCCCATACCGGGTGGGCCATGACCGCCTCCAGACACTCCCGAACTCCCGTAGGGGACTCCATCGCCACGCCGGCGCAGTTGGCTTCGCCGGTGCGCAGGGCGTTCATCAGACGCAATTCGGCTGGGTCCATCCCCAGCCGCGCGGCCAGGGCGTCAAGGCTCCGCTCCAGGGCGAAGCTGGCCTGCACCACGCCGAAGCCCCGGAACGCGCCGCCCACGGGATTGTTGGTATAGACGCAGAACCCTTCCGCACGGGTGTGCGGGATCATATACGGCCCCCCGGCGTGTTCGAGGCCCAGGGCCATGATCTCAACGCCCAGGTGGGCGTAGGGACCGGAATCGAAATACATGACGCTGTCCAGCGCCTGCAACGCGCCGCTGCTGGAAGCTCCGAGCCTGATCCGCACGCGGGCGGCGTGGCGCTTGTATCCGGCCAGGAAGGTCTCTTCGCGGCTCCAGACCATCTTCACCCAGCGGCCTCCGGCGTGCAGCGCGGCCAGGGCCAGCAGGCACTGCACCGTGGCTCCGTCCTTGCCCCCGAAGCCCCCGCCCAGGTACGGCGCACGCACGCGGATGCGCATGGGGTCCAGGCCGAGGGCGTGGGCGATCTCGAAGCGGTCCCTGAAGGGGGCCTGGGTGGAGACGACCGTCTCCAGGCCATTGGTCGCAGTCAGCCTGGCCGTGCCGTTGGGCGGTTCCAGGAAGACGTGTTCCTGCATGGGAGTCTCGAACTCCCCCTCCACCACCACGTCGCAACCACGCATGGCCGCTCGGGCGTCGCCCTTGTCCACGAGTCCCCTGGCCAGCAGGTTGCCGCCCTCGCGCCCCGGATGGACCAGAGGCGCTTCCGCAGCCAGGGCCAGCTCCGGTTCGAACACGCCGGGCAGGGGTTCGTACTCCAGACGGATGCGCGAGAGGGCCTCGGCCAGCGCCTCCCTGCTCTCGGCCAGCACCAGGGCCACCGCGTCCCCGGCGTGGCGCACGGTGTCCACGGCCAGCACGGGCTGGTCCTTGTGGACGATGCCCTGCAGGTTGGAGCCGGGCACGTCCGCCCCCGTGAGCACGGTCTTTACGCCGTCCACGGCCAGGGCTTCGCCGACGTGCACCGCCGTGATGCGGGCGTGGGGCACGCCCGCACGCTTGGCCCCGGCCCAGAGGCAACCCGGCGGTGTAAAGTCCGTGCTGTAGCGCTCGGCCCCTACGGCCTTGGACAGAGTATCCGCGTGCCGGAACGAGAAGTCGGGCTGGTTGGGGGAAGAGGGCTTCATCGACGCGCTCACGCCAGGGCCCGCGCCCTTTCCCATTCCGCGCGGATGGATCCCAGCAGCGCCTTGGCCTTGTCCGTGAACAGGTTGACGGTCTCCCACTCCGGTTCTTGATAGAATTTTTGCATGAGCAGGCCGTCGGACCCGAACCAGAGCGGGATGAGCCCTCCCAGGACGAACCCGCGCGCACGCAGCGCCTCCACGGCGAA
The DNA here is from genome assembly GCF_022808715.1 of Fundidesulfovibrio agrisoli. GTDB lineage: Bacteria > Desulfobacterota > Desulfovibrionia > Desulfovibrionales > Desulfovibrionaceae > Fundidesulfovibrio > Fundidesulfovibrio agrisoli. The sequence continues at coordinate 272,317 of NZ_JAKZKX010000001.1, read as the reverse complement.
GGCCGTGCCGGGCGTGCCGGCGTTGACGTACACCTGGACAACAGCCAGGCCGCGTCTCCTGGCTTCTTGGTCCAGTTGGAGGATGCGCTCCGGGAAATCGGCACCAACCACGAGGGCCTGCACCCGCTCCACTCCGGCGAAATCGAAGGTTTCCGATTCCAACTCGCTGGCCGAAACTCCGGGAGCGTCCGACCTGTTGAACCTCAGCTCCCGGTCCAGGGAGAACCCCCCAAGAATCAGCTCGAGCTCATTGCGATAGCATTCCGGCAGATACAGATCGGCATGACGGTCGCGGTCAACCCGGGCTCCCAGCAGGCAGCTGACCCGCTGCGCCCCGGCCCCTTCCTTGGCGTAAGCGCCAGCGGGCATGAGCGATATCTCCAGCCCGCACTCGGCGTAGCTGTGCTTCTTGATGAGCTTCTGGGTGACAAAGTGCGTGCACACCGCCTCTCCGAAAAAGCCCTGGGCTTGCGGCATGGTCCGGGAAAGCCTGTCCATCTCCCTGGTGATTCTGGCTGCAACCGTCGTGTTGCGGTATTCGGGCGCGACCAGCAGCTGCCCGAACTCGAACAGGGCCTTGTTTGGGGGGGAACTTTGGTAATACGCCCCCTGCCCCGCCACGGCTCCGGACGCAAGCCTTGCCACCACCGTGAGCACCTTGCCCTCGGCGTTCAGGCGTTCGATGGCTTCGGGAATGTAGTAGTCAACCATGGGGTAGCTGTCGCCGTAGACGGCGTGGAACAACTGGGCCACGCCCTTGCCGTCTCCGGGCCGGAGCCGGTCCACCTCGTACTTCTGGTCCGGCTCGATCTCCTTCGGGGCTTGCTTCAGGAGGGCGATGGCCTCTTCCTTGGACATCCGCGCAGCCCCGCGGCTGCGGATGTAGGCGGCGAAGTCGTCCAGAGTCCGCAGGGACATGGAGGCGCGTTCGTCGATGGACAGCCCGAAGCGGGCCTCCACGGCCAGGGAAAAGGCGGGATAGTCGAGGGAGTCGACGCCCTGGCGCAGCAGAGGCTCCCCGGGCAGGACAGCTTCGGCCACCACCGGGTCCACACCTGCCTCCGCCAGCAACCCACGCAAAATTTCCGTCGTCACGTCCATGGATACTCCGATGAAGATTTCTTCAACCATCGCGCAACTTGTAACGCTGCACCTTGCCTGTGTCGGTTTTCGGCAACTCGGACACACACTCGAAGCGGGCTGGGCACATGTGCTCGGGCAGGACACGCAGCAGATGCCTGCGCCATTCCAAGGTCAAGGCATTGTCCGGGACGACGCCAGGGGCCGGGACCACGAAGGCGCAGATTACATCCAGTCCGTTGACGCGCCGGGCCGCTACCGCGCACTCGGACACGGCGGCGTGGCGCAGGAGCGCATCCTCGACCAGCACCGGAGACACCCACTGCCCGGCGGACTTGAGCATGTCGTCGCTTCTGCCTTGGTGCGCGTACCAACCGTCCTGTTCGATGAAGATATCGCCCGTGCGTACCCAGCCGCCTTCCAGCATGGTCTCCCGAGTCTTGTCCGGCCGGTTCCAGTACGCCCTGCAGAAGCTCTCTCCACGGACCAGCAAGTGCCCCTCGCGGCCGGAAGCGACTTCCTCTCCGGCGTCGTCCACGATGCGGGCCTCGAAGCCCGGAACGATCCGCCCGGCTGTTCCCGGCCTGGAGTTGCCCCTGGCATTGGAGATGAAGACGTTGCAGGCTTCGGTGGAGCCGATCCCGTCCAGAAGCTCCACGCCGGTGAGCTTTCTCCACCCTTCGTGCAGCATGGCCGGCAGGGCCTCGCCCGCGCTGAAGCACAGGCCCGGAACACTTTCCCTCATTGCGGGCTCGAAGGCCCTGACCATCATGCTGTAGAGCGTGGGCACGCCGAAGAAGGCTGTGGGCCGATGCCTGGCCATCAGGTCGAACGCGTCGTAGGGACTGAGTTTGCCTGGGAACAGCACCGTGGCCGCCCCGGCGCCCAGCGGCAGGATCAGGCTGCTTAGCAGCCCGTAGGCGAAAAAGAGCTTGCTGGAGGATAGCACCACGTCTGAACGCTTCAATCCGAGCATTGTTCCCCATGTGCAGGACGGGATCAGCAGATCCTCCTGGCGATGAGGCACACCCTTGGGCCGCCCGGTGGAGCCCGAACTGTAGAGCATGAAGCCCGGAAGACCTCCGCGTGCCTGGCGGGGCGCGAAATCAGAAGGGAAGCCATCCAGGCCGGGCGGGCCGTCGTACCCGCAGAGCTCCACGGGGCAGCCCGGGACGGTGGTTTCCGCGGACGGGTGCCCTGCGCTGGTCAGCAGCAGCCTTGCCCCCGAGTCTGTCAGTAGGAACGTATAGTCGTCGCGGTTCAGGAAGGTGTTAACCGGCACGGGACAGGCTCCTGCGAGCAGCGTCCCCAGAAAGGCACATACGAAGGCAGGGGTGTCCGGCAGGGCGAGAACGACGCGATCACCGGGGCTGACGCAGCGGGAATCGAGGAAGGACGCGAACTTCAGTGACCGCTCGCGCAGTTCTCCGTAGGTGAGAACCGACTCCCCCAGAATGTAGGCTGGCTTATCCGGATCAGACGCGCCGCTTCCGTGCAGCAAAGACCAGGCAGCGTTGCGTTCGCCACTCATCCGTCCGGCCTCCTTCAGGCAGTACGAAGCGGCGGTTGCCGCAGTTCGGATATGGCTCTATTTCGAGAGGCCAATCCTTTCTATCAGTCTAGGAGAGTTCATCAAAGCCGTCAAATACAGTGCCCGGCAGCCTGCTGGCCTTCCAGCGCCACTTGGCGCTGGAGCGCCTCTTTCGTCCGTTCCCTTGCCTGCCCGTGAGGTTGTAATCTCGTACACGGCAGTGAGTGTGCTGAAAACCGTGTAAGCCTTCCTGGCAAAGTTCTAGCTTAGTCAGCCCTGGAGCGGGGTTGCAAGGTTGTCCCCGGCCTGGGGATGTCCAACGCCTTGATCTGGGCCATGATCACGAACGCCGGCAGGGCTGTGGTGGGCAAGGGCAAGGTGGAGGTTGCTAGCGGCCATAAAGAAACGGGGGCCGGATACCGGCGAATCCCACCCTGCCCTCACCCTCGTTGAATCATGCTGGTGTGGGACTTGGTGTGGGACTTTTCCTCCAAAACCGGCAAACCCCGGATAATCTCTGCTACGATGTGCAAAATCTTATCCCATCATTCCTGTTGCTTCCAATCTTTTGAGGAGGTTGTGTGAAGCACGGGGGCAAGGCCTAAGAATCCGTAGGCCACAGGTTCAAATCCTGTCGGGCGCACCACGAAAACAGGGGTTTAGGACAACGGTCCTAAGCCCCTTTTTCAATGGTGTGGTTGGCCTCCGGAGAGCGCCCCTGACATCGATCAAACTTTGCCTTAGATGAGTCCCCTTCGAATCGAGTTCCGCTACGTGCCTGGGTTCAGCATCCCTCCCGCCTGGCTGTGACTCATGACATCTACTGTTTCTTTTTATAGTAAAAACATATAGGTAGCCTACCATGTTTTGACGATTTCGTGCTTTCGAGCTCGTCTCAACAGACACGACTGACCTGTCGGCGTCTTGGCGGCCCTGCCATTCCGGTCGATCCGCCCCCCTTCCCGCCACGCACTGATGGCTACAGCGCCATCCGTCGCGGAACGGGTTTCGGCTTGAACCTCAATGAAAGGAACCCGCCGTGACCGCTAAAAAATGGATTGGGCTCGCTCTCGCCTTCGCTTCCCTTTCTGGCATCATCTGGCTTCTCCCCCCCATCGACGGACTCACGCCCGCTGGCAAGGCCTCCCTGGCAGTGGCCGTGTTCGCCATCGTGGTATGGGTGACGCAGGCCGTGGACGACGCCACCAGCGGCTTCATGATCGTCTTCCTGCTGGCCGCCCTGAACGCGACCACCGTCGCCAATGCCTTCTCCGGCTACTCCAACACGGCGCTATGGCTCATCGTCATCGGCTTCGTCATGGCCGCAGGGATGGAGAAATCCTGCTTATCCAAGAGGATAGCCCTCTTCCTGGTGAACTTGGCCGGCGGCTCGCCCATCAGGATATACTGGGCCGTGGCCACGGTCATGCTGGTGCTCACCTTCCTGGTGCCGTCCATCACGGCCAGGACGCTGCTCATGCTGCCCATCGTCATGGGCATCGGCATGGCCTTCAACGCCAAGGAGGGCCAGAGCAACATCGTCAAGGCCCTGATTTTCATCGTGGCCATGAGCGGCACCATCATGAGCATCGGCGTGCTCACCGCCCACGTGGGCAACCCCGTGACGGTGGGGCTCATCGAATCGGCCACCAAGAAGGCCATCTCCTGGTCGGACTGGTTCAAGGCCGCCGCGCCGCCCGCCTTCAGCCTGGCCTTCCTCTCCGTCTTCGTGATCGCGGCCATGTGGAAACCCGAGGTCAAGAGCCTGGGCGAAGGGCATTCCTACATCCGCCGTGAACTCGAGGCTCTGGGCAGGATCAAGGGCAAGGAGATCTACACTCTGGTGGTGTTCTGCTTCATCCTGCTGCTCTGGGCCACCGATTCCATCCATAAGATCAACGTGGTGATCGTGGGCATGGTGGCCGTGATCCTGGTGCTGTGGCCCCGGTTCGGCGTCATGACCTGGCAGGAGGCTCAGAAGCGGGTGCCCTGGAACGTGTTCATCGTGTACGGAGCTGGCCTCTCGCTCGGCGCGGCCCTCGTCAGCTCGGGGGCGGCCAAGTGGCTGGCCGGGGTGATGTTCTCCCCCATCGCGCCCATGCCCCAGGCCGCCCAGCTCATCATTCTGCTCTGGGTCATCACGGGGCTGCAGGTTTTCTTCACCGGCGGCGGCCCCAAGACCACGGCGCTCACCCCCATCATCATCGCCCACGCCACGGCCATCGGGGCGGACCCCATGACCTTCGCCCTTATCCTCGGCCTGAACATGCCCCACCAGTACATCCTGCCGGTGAGCAACATGCCCAACGCCGTTGCCATGGGCACCGGGCACATCACCGCCGGGGAGCTTCAGAAGACCGGCGTCGTGATAAGCCTGCTGGCAGTGGTGTTCATGAGCCTGATGGTGCTGACCTACTGGAAGTGGATCGGGATGGTCAGCGCAGGCTGACCGGCTCTATGGCGCGCTTCGGTGGCGTACATTGACTCAGTGCGGACCGGCGGGCAACCTGCCGGTCCGCTGTTTTTTAGGGCGGACTTGTGCCGATTGCGGCCATTTCCATGTGCTGAAGGGGTTGTCTTCCCGGGCTACCCCCGCTTGGCCGCCAGTTGCCTCGTCATGAAGATGTCCAGGGCGTTGGCGAAGGCCTCGCGGTCCCGGTTGGAGAGGGGCGGCGGTCCGCCGGTCATCACGCCGCCGTCGCGCAGTTCGCAAAGCAGGTTTCGCATGGCCAGGCGTCCCTGGATGTTCTCCTTGGAGAACAGCTCCCCCCTGGGGCTCAGGGCGTGGGCGTCCCGCTCTATCACCAGGGCGGCAAGAGGGATGTCCGCCGTTATCACCAGGTCGCCGGGTTGGACGCGCTCCACGATGGCCGCGTCCACCACGTCGAAGCCCTGACCCACCCGGATGGCGGCGATGTGCTCCGAAACCGGCACCTGGAGCGTCTTGTTGGCCACCAGGGTCAGGCCCGTACGAAGCCTGACCGCCGCCCGGAACAGGATCTCCTTGATCGGGTTGGGCAGGGCGTCGGCGTCAACATAGATGTGCATGGACATGTCCCTCCCTTTCTAGGCCGGGCCGTCCAGTATCTTCGCCACCCGCCCCACGGCCCCGCTGGTCAGGCGCACCTTGATGCCCCGCGAATGGTGGGGTGACTTGGTCAGCAGATCCTTCACGATGCCCTCGGTGGTCTTGCCGGTGCGCTGATCCTGCTTGAGGATGATGAGCACCCGGCACCCCGGGAAGATGTTCTTGCGCTCGGTTCCGTTCACGTATCGACTCCTGTATGGGATGCGCGTTGCAGCGCCAGAGGGCGCCTCCACCGATTCGGCCTTGTTTGTCAAGCCGAGGGCGCGCCCTTCATGAATTCCACACGAAAAAAATTGAAAACCGTGCGCGTTGCGCTACTATGTGACCCAGGTCACATTTATCGGCAAGCAAGGCAGGTATACCGGTCAAAATATCCCAATAAGGCGAAGCGCTATGAAAAAAGCCTCCCGATTGCTTCTGGGGTTCGCTTGCCTGGCCTCCCTGGCCGGCCTGTCGTCCGCATCACAGGGGTCTCCGCCGGGCTTCGCCGACACATCGTCAACGCAATACTGCGTCTCCTGCCACGAAATGAAGCGCCATCAGCAGGAGCTTCAAGTCTCATCGCACGTCAAGGACGCGGAAAAAAAAGAAATTTCCTGCTCGCAATGCCACATCCCGCCCACCGGGTTGCGTTGGGCCTCCATCAAGCTGGTTTTCGGCATCAAGGACATCTACGCCCACTATTTCGGCAACCCCGAAGACCTCGACAGACTCAAGCTCCAGCAGTTCACCCGCCGCTTCGTACCCGATGAGAACTGCCTCGCCTGCCACAAGGACCTGAACAAGAACGTCAAGAACGAGCCCATTTCCGAAATCGGCAAGCAGGCCCACGACGCATACCAGGCCCTGAACGCCGAGAAGTCGGGCAATACGCGCTCCAATTGCGTCGGCTGCCATCAAAACATGGCCCATCTGCCGGAGTTCGACTCCCGGTACGCCGTTAACGCCAAGTTCGCGGCGCGCCTGGCCGCCCTGGAGGAGGAGAAGAAATGAGCAGTTGCATGGAGTGCTTGAAGTCCAGGCCCGTGAAATGGACCTTGATAGTCCTCTCCGGCGCGGCTGTCCTGGGCCTGGTTTTTTTCCTGTACGTCAACCGCGCCTTCCCCCAGACTCGCTGCGAAGCCTTCAAGCACCTTGAAGGCAAGAAGGACCAGCAGGTGGACTGCTACGGGTGCCACCTGAAGGTTTCGCCCAAGTCGGCCCAGAACTGGTACGAATCCAAGCACGGGGTCGATCTGGTCAAGTGCGCCCTGTGCCACGGTTCCCCGGACAACAAGGGGGCCATCCCCTTCTCCGCCAAGCCCGACCCCGATATCGTTTGCGTCCGCTGCCACGATCCGGCCATCAAGACCATGCGCCAGAAATTCGGTTTGCGCGCCGACTGTTACGGCTGCCACCCGTTCCATCAGAACTCGCTGCACCACCAAGCCTACGAGAAGAGCGAATCCAAGACCAAGCTTGAAGAGGAGGCCAAGAAATGAACCAGTCCCGGCGCGACTTCCTGAAGCTTTCCGCCGCGGCAACCGCATTCGCGGCCCTGGGGACTCCCTTCGCCTGGTCCGCATCGCCGCAGGGCCAGCAGCAGGTGGAGAAGTGGGTCAAGGGCGTCTGCCGCTACTGCGGCACCGGCTGCGGCGTGCTCGTTGGCGTCACCGGGGGCAAGGCCATCATGGTCAAAGGCGACCCCAACAACCACAACGAGGGCCTGCTCTGCCTCAAGGGCGCCCTGCTCGCCCCGGTGATCTACGCCCCGGACAGGGTGACCCAGCCCATGATCCGCAAGGGCGGCAAGAAGGGCCAGCTCGCCCCCGCCAGTTGGGACGAGGCCATGAACCTGGTGGTCTCCAAGTTCAAGGAGTCCATCGCCAAGAACGGCCCCGAATCGGTGGGCTATTACGGATCCGGTCAGAACCTCACCGAGGAGTCTTACCTGGCCAACAAGATCTTCAAGGCAGGGCTCAAATGCAACAACGTGGACGGCAACCCACGGCTGTGCATGGCCTCCGCCGTGGGCGGCTACACCGGCTCCTTCGGCAAGGACGAGCCCATGGGCTCTTACTCCGACATGGACGCCGCCACCTGCTTCTTCATCGTCGGCTCCAACACCTCGGAATGCCACCCGGTGCTGTTCAAGCGCATCGCCAGCCGCAAGCAGAAGGACAAGCAGGTCAAGATCATCGTGGCGGACCCGCGCGTTACAAACACGGCCCGCATCGCGGACATGCACCTGCCCCTCAAGCCGGGCACCGACCTGGCCCTGCTCAACGGCATGGCCCACGTGCTCCTCAAGGAGGAGCTGGACGACAACCGCTTCCACTCCAGGTACGCGCTGTTCAAGGCCATGGAGGACGGCAAGCCCGTGGACAAGTCCTTCGAGGACTACCGCAAGTTCCTGGAGGACTACTCCCCCGAGAAGGTCGGCCAGATCACCGGGCTCGACCCCAAGCAGATCATCGAGGCGGCCCGGCTGTTCGCCAACTCCCCCTCCACCATGAGCCTGTGGTGCATGGGGCTTAACCAGCGCAAGTGGGGCGTTTTCGCCAACCAGCTCGTGCACAACCTGCACCTGATAACCGGCAAGATCGGCAAGCCCGGCTCCACGTCATTCTCCCTCACTGGCCAGCCCAACGCCTGCGGCGGCGTGCGCGACACGGGCACCCTCTCCCACCTGTTGCCCGCCGGTCGCCTCATCGCCAACCCTGAGCACCGGGCCCAGGTGGAGAAGTTCTGGGGCGTGCCCGAGGGCACCATCAACCCCAACCCCGGCTACCACACCGTGGCCATGTTCGAGGCCATGGGCCAGGGCAAGCTCAAGTGCATGCTCATCCTGTGCACCAACCCGGCCCAATCCATGCCCAACGCCAAGAAGTACACGGCGGCCCTGGCCAGGGAGGACGCCTTCGTGGTCTGCATCGAGGCCTTCGGCGACGCCGAGACCCTGCGCTACGCCGACGTGGTGCTGCCGCCCGCCTTCTGGTGCGAGCGAGAAGGCGTGTACGGCTGCTCCGAGCGCCGCTACTCCCTCGTGGGCAAGGCCGTCGATCCGCCGGGCCAGGCCAAGCCCTCGGTGAACATCCTGGTGGATTTCGCCACGCGCATGGGCGTGGACCCCAAGCTCGTGCCCTACAAGGATTCGGCCGACGTGTGGGACGAATGGCGGCGCATGAGCGCGGGAACGCCCTACAACTTCGCGGGCATCACGCGTGAGCGCCTGCGCAAGGAGTCCGGCATCCTCTGGCCCTGCCCCACGGAGGACCACCCCGGCACCAAGATGCGCTATGTGCGCGGCGAGGACCCGCTCGTTCCCGCGGACCACCCCGATCGCATGTTCTTCTACGGCACTCCGGAAAAGAAGGCCTACGTCTGGATGCGGCCCCACCGACCGGCCGCCGAGGAGCCGGATGCGGACTTCCCCTTCGTGCTGACCACCGGCCGCGTCATCGACCACTGGCACACCGCCACCATGACCGGCAAGGTGCCCGAGTTGAGGAACGCCTTCCCCGATGCCTACGTTGAGCTGAACGAAGCCGATGCCAAGAAGCTGGGCATCGCCAACGGCGACACGGTGCGACTGGAGAGCAGGCGCGGCAGCATGGACCTGCCCGCCAAGGTGGGCGAGGTCTGCAGACCCGGCCTGGTGTTCGTGCCCTTCTTCGACAAGAAGAAGCTCATCAACGACCTCACCAACGACGCGGTGGACGACATCTCCAAGGAGCCGGAGTTCAAGATCTGCGCCGTGAAGGTCAGGAAGGCCTAGGATGGCCATCACCGGGCTTGTGGTCATGCCCGCCGCGGGCATGGGACCGGATGCCCTGCGGATGCGGCTGGAGGGCCTTGAAGGCTTGAGCTGCTTCGGAGGGTCCGAGGACGGCTCCCTGGTGTACGTGCTGGAGGCTCCCGCCTCCGAACTGGAAAGCCGCCTGCGCGGGATCAGCGAGATGGAGGGCGTGGGCGTGGTGCTGCCCACTTCCGTGAACATGGAGGACGAACTGGAAGCGGACGGGGACGCATGATCCCGCTCAGGCCCCCCGGAGCGGCTCCAGGCAAGGAATTCCGCAGGCTCTGCACCCAGTGCGGCCAATGCGCCGACGCCTGCCCGTTCCGCTCCATCGTGCTCGATGCGGGGTTCGACCCGCTGGAATCGGGCACGCCGCGCGTTGAGCCCAAGCGCATCCCCTGCTGGCTGTGCATGCGTTGCGGACCGGCCTGCCCCACCGGAGCCCTGCGCCCGGTGGACAAGCGCCAGGCGGGCATGGGCACAGCCTTCATCGATCGCACCCGCTGCTACACCTACATCGGCTCCGTGCTCTGCAAGACCTGCTTCGAGAAATGCCCCCTCAAGGCCAGGGCCATCGAGCTGGAGGTCGGGCTGTACCCCGTCATCACCAAGGAATGCGTGGGCTGCGGCGTGTGCGAGCACGTCTGCCCGGCCCAATGCATAGACACGAGGGCGGAAGGCCGCAGCCCGCTCGCCGCGTTGCTGGAAAGGATTTTCGGAGCATGAAACCCCTTCGCGTCACCCTTCGTATGATGAGGCGGCACGCATGAACCCGCGCCTGAAGACCGTGCGCCGCTGCTTCCAGGCGAGCGTGCTCCTGGGCTACCCGGTGCTGGCCTGGCTCAATTCCCAAGGTTGGGAGCGGCTCTCCGGCAACTTCCTCTCCTTCTCGATCCTGGGTTTCCCCCTGGCCGACCCCCTGGCCGCCGTGCAGGTCTGCCTCGGTTCGCTCGCCCTGCCCTGGAAGATCGTGCTGGGCGGCGGCGTGGCTCTGGGTATGGCCTTTGCGCTGGGGCCGGTGTTCTGCTCCTGGGCCTGCCCGTTCGGGACGCTCTCGGACCTGGCCTGGAGCCTGCGCGGCATCCCCTCCAGCCTCCGTAAACAGGGCTGGAGGCTCAAGGCCGTGCTCGCCGCCCTCGCCTGCCTGGCCCTGGCGCTGTCCGGCCTGCCGCCGATGCTCAACCACTTCTCGCTCCCCGGCTGGTATTCGCGCATCTTCCAGGCCTGGTTCAACCAACAGGAGCTGGCGCTCCCGGGCCTGTTGCTGCTCGCGGGCGCGCTGGGGGCCGAGGCCCTGGCCGGGCGAAGGCTCTGGTGCCGGTACGTGTGCCCGCAGTCCCTGCTGCTGCAACTGACGCACCGATTTTCTCCGATAGGGCTGCGCGTGCGCTTCGATCCCAGGCGCTGCACCTGTTCCAGGGGCGACGAGCAGTGCGGCCGGGCCTGTCCGCTTGACCTCAACCCCCGCATGGCGGGCAAGGGGCTGGAGTGGGAATGCAACGTCTGCGGCGAATGCACCCAGGCCTGCGCCAAGAGGGGCCGCTCGCTCACGCTCGGTTTTGGTTCCGGCGGGAGCTGATGCGGATCGCGGGCCGTGTGCTTTCCGGGGAGCCGTGTATTTCTCAGTCGTCGTACTTCTTGGCGTAGGCGGCGTCGTTGTAGAGCGATTCGCCGTACTGGGCCTTCCCGAAGGAGCGGATGATGTTCTGCCCCTCCTCCGAGGCGACAAAGTCGATGAAGGCGGAGGCGGTTTCGGCTCCGGGGGTGGCGCCCTCGGGCTGGGCCAGGGCGTGGTAGGTGTTCACGAGCATCTTGTCGCCCGAGAAAAGCACCTTGAGCTTGGGCGTGTTGTTCTTTTCGGCGACCCAGGTGCTGGAATCGGTCATGAAGTAGCCCTGCTCGGTCTCCGCGCGTTTGAGCGTTGCGGTCATGAAATCCTTGGTGACGATGTACCAGGGGCCGGATGGCTCGATCCCGGCCGCCTTCCAGATGGCCATCTCCTTCTGGTGGGTGCCGGAGTTGTCCCCGCGGGAGAAGAACGGAGCCTTGCCCGTGGCCGCGTCCTGGTAGGCCTGCACGGCGGTCTTGGCCTTGGAGATGCCCGAGGGGTCGGAAGCCGGGCCCACGATGAAGAACTCGTTGGAACCGATGAGCGTCTTCTTGATCGCCCAGCCCTCCTTCACGGCCTGGTCGACCTTGGCCGGGGCATGCACCATGACCATGTCCACCTTCTTGGCCTTGAGCATATCAAGGGACTGCCCCGTTCCGGCCTTGTACCACTGCATGCTCGCCCCCGCCTTCTTGCCGAAAGCCTCGCCCAACTGCTTCAAAAGGCCCAGTTCGCCGGGGCTGCCGGTGGCCAGGCTGAACACCTTGGGGCCGGAACCGTAGGTTTCGGTGACTTTCGGGGCTTCCTGGGCGAGGGCGAATCCGGGGGCTGTCACGAAAAACGCGAACAAGGCGAGCAGTTTGCGCATGGGCATCTCCTTATGTCTGATTCGGCATATATAGGATAGCCGCGAGTTGCGCGTCAACAAGGAGAGCTTCCGGTTTCGAAAACCACATCCACCTTGGGAATCGGCAACAGAAAGCCCCCCGGCACAGCGGGCCGGGGGGCTGGTTTTGTCGCCGATGAAGCGAGATGCGGGATCAGTTGGTCAAAAGCTGCATGAGCGCACCCATCAGGGTGGTGATCTTGAGCAGCACGAGGTTGATACCGGTGACGGAAGGCTGGGCCGGATTGATGACCACGGGCTGCGCGCTGGCGCAACTTCCGCCGGTGGCGCCGTTCCAGTACTTGTCGCCGTAGGGCATGTTCTTGGCCTTGCTGCCTACATAGATGTTGGACGAGAGCGGCAGGCCGTAGAGTGTATAGTTGCCATCCCAGTCGGTCGCCCCGCTCTGCAGGAAGGAGCCAGAGCAGGCCGTGTCGGAGGATGCAACCACGTTCATGCCGGGCAAGGCCGAGCCGGCGCTGGTGATCTTGCCGCTGACCGAACCGCCCGGTGCGAGCGTGAAGTCGACTCCGTTCGTCTGCGCCCCGGACGCGAGCGAGAAACCGGCGGCCTGGGAGCACACCGTTGTGTCCCCGCCGGCGGTGCGCCACTTGGGCGCGAAGGACTGCAGTCTGGGGGTGGAATCAGTGCGCACCGTCACCGGGGTGTTGGGCGGGATGCCCGTAATGGTGTAATTGCCGTAATAGTCGGTCCTCGCGTTGACGTATTGATCGGGGTAGGCGCAAGGGCCGTTGGTCAATGCCATTACCTGCACGTTCTGCAAGGGAACGGTGCCGTCCGTGACCGTGCCGCTTATGGACGCGCCCTTGGTGAGGCTCAGGTTGAAGCCCGAAGTGGTGGTTCCTTCGGAGAGATTAAGCGCCTTGTAGGACTTGGGGTTGGTGTTCGCCCCAACGCCGTCCCACCAGGAGAAGCAGAATCCGGGACCCGAGGTCGAGGTGCCCAGGCGGCCGTTGGTGGTGGCCGGGATGCCCTTGATTGTGAAGGTTCCGTCGCTGCCGGTGGTCGCGCTTGATCCCGTATAGAAGCCGTTGGCGCCCTTGACGTCCACTCGCACGGGCACGCCCGCAGCGGGCTGGGCGTTGGAGGCGTCGAGGACCGTGCCAGTGACGATGGCGCCCTGCGGCGTCTGGAAGTTGATGACCTGGCTGGCGTTGGCGCCCAGGGCTATGGGCCTGGCCTTGGCCGGATCGCTGGTCAGGGCCGAGCCGGTCCACCAGGAGTTGACGTTGTTGTATCCAGCGCTTGCGGGCTTGGAGAGGATGAAGGAGCCGTTAGGCACGCCCCGGAGGGTGTACGTGCCGTTGCCGGCCGTGGAGGTCGCGGCGACGGAATAGCCGTTGGGGTCCAGAAGCGCGAAGACGTTCACGTTCGCCAGGGGGGCGCCCGTGTGGTCCGTGACCGTGCCGCTCACGCTGCCGGTCGCATGGAGCTTGAAGTCGATGGAGCCCGTGTTTGCGGACATGACCACCTGCACGGGCTTGGCCTGGAACCAGTACAGTGTGCCGTCGCTGTCGGCGCCCTCCCACCAGCGGGTGTCGAAGTTCAGTCCCGACGACCCGCCCTGGGCCGTGACATTGATGGTTCCGGCGGGGAGGTTGCTTATGGTGTACTGGCCGCTCCCGTTCGTCTGGACCGCGCCGACGGATCCGTTGCTCACGCCGTAGCTGGCGACCACCCACACGCCGGGAATCGGAGCGTTGTTGGTGTCGCGCACCACACCGGAGATGCTCCCCCCCGCGGGCATGACGAAGTTGAACCCGTTGTAGGTCTGCCCGCTGCTCACGGCCACCTGCTGGGCGCTTGAGCACAGCGGGCTGCCCTGCGTCCCATCCCACCACATGGACACCTTGCCGTTAGCGCTTGAGCGCAACAGCACGTTGCCAGGGGCCACGCCGTAAATCGAGAAGTTGCCCTGAGAATCGAAAGAGCTGGTGGCTGTCTGGTAACTGTACCCCGAGCAGGCGTTCCCGTTGTAGACGCTCACGTTGCCCGAAGTGATGGCCTGGGCGTTGCCGTCGGAGAGTTTGCCGGTGATGATGGCGCCGGGAGAGACGGAGAAGTTGACGTTGGCGTTGGTCGAGCCGGGCTGCGTGTTGGCTGTGGTCACAGCGCCCTGACAATTCATTGCGCCCGTTGCGCCGTCCCACCAGAGAGGAACATAGTTCAACTTGGTGCTGGCGTTGGTGCTGTCCGCGCGGACATAGTAATTCAATCCCGAAGGGGCAACCATTGAGTAATTGCCGCTGGAGTCCGTCGAGACGCCGGTCACCCAGCCCCAGTTGCCGCAGGGGGTGCCGGAATATGCGCCCACTGACATGCCTTGGACGTTTACGCCGGAGCTGGTGACTTTGCCGGAGATGATAACGCCTTTGGCGATCTGGAAATTCAGGGCGGGGTTGCTTCCCGCGCTCACATTGACAGGGGTTCCGCTGCTGCAGGGCGTCGCTCCATGAGAGCCATCCCAGTAGGAGACCGGGTACGGCTGGGATGGGTCGGAGCTGGAGAAGCGGAAATAGTTGTTGCCCAACGGCACTCCATAGAAAGCGAACGTGCCGTCAGCATTGACTGAGATGGAATAGACTTGGCGGCTGTTGCAGGCTGTGCCGGTAGTAGGCGCGAACATGTTGCCGATGTAAATGGAGTTGCCGCCGACAGGCGTGCTTCCATCCATAACGCTGCCGGTCACCGCGCCGCCGGGTTGCAGCACGATGTTGCCAAGCTCCTTGGTCTGCCCAGCGGTTACCGTGATTGCAGTGGCGTTCAGGCAGTCATACCCGTCATAGGGCGAGCTGAGGCTCGCCTTGTACCAGGAGGGGGTGTAGTTGCACGTAGCTGTGGGTTTACCAACCTGCACATAAATGTTGGACCCGGCCTCGATGTTGAGCGTGAAATATCCGTCAACTATATCTCCGGGATTCACGGTTGTCGAATACGTCCAGCTATTGTTACAGGCTCCTGATGGTTTGGCGAACGCCCACACGGTCATCCCCGTTATGGGGTTTCCGTTGGGATCGACCACACGGCCGTGGATTGAGCCGCTAGCGGCAAACAGTTCCCCGGGAACAAGCAGACCCAACAGTACAACTACTGCAGCGAGATAGGCTTTCCGCACGATCACCCCCACATGGCCAGTTGAAGACGCGTATTTATCCAGACGAAATTGAGAACCACAGGCCGGTGCCCACCGGCCTTGAACCAACAAATACAAGACGTGTTATTATACGCTGGCATGTAAGGCCACAACACATATTATACTTCAAGATTACAGCAGGATGAGTTCAGACGAGGCGAATAGTGGCGTCAGCGGCAAGCACAATGAAGAGAAAAACCAAAGAAGCGTTCAAGATATGGAATCCACGGCAGCCACGGAAGCCCCCGAAAAGGCCCACGGACATGACGCCAGCTCCGGCCGCCACCAGCACAAACCCCAGCCAGGGCGTGGCGACAAGGCCCAACGCGGGCAGAAGCAGGACGCTCAGCCCGTAGCACGCCAGCCAAATCGAAACGGCGAAGCCAGACCGGCTGTGGAAGCGCCCGGTGAAAACAGGCAGCCCCGCAGCCCTGTATTCCTCCTCATGGCGCTGCGCCAGTATCCAGAAATGGGGGACCTGCCACAGGTAGAGCATCCCCGCCAGGGCAAGAATGCGGCAATCGGCAGGATCGCCGCCAGCCGCGCACCAGCCCAGCAGCGGCGGCATGGCCCCGGCCACGCCCCCTATCAGGATGGCGAAGGGAGTCCGGCGTTTGAGCGGCGTGTACAGACCGTTGTAGACCAGCAGCACCACGGCCCACACCGCCACGGCTCCGGCCCCGGTCAGGGCCAGCAGCGCCAGGGACGCGCCGAGACATGAAACGATGAAGATCATCGCTCCGGGCGCACTGAGCCTGCCGGAAGCCAGCGGACGTGAGGCCGTGCGGGCCATGAGCCGATCCGTGGAGCGCTCCTGGAGCTGGTTGAGCGCCCCGCTGCCAGCCGCCAGTAGCAGCGCGCCCACGAGCGTGCAGGCCAGGTCGAAGCCGGCGGCGGGTTTGAAGCAGACGTAGCCCGCCAAAGCGGCCACCGCGGCCAGGCCGCACAGCCTCGGCCGGACCAGCGCCGGGATCTCACGGATCACTTGTGACCCTCGTGGGTCTGGTGCTCATGTCCCCCCTGCTCCGGGCCCCCATGCTCCGGTGCATTTGCCAAGGATTCCAGGTAGTTCAGCAGGGCCTGTTTCTCCTGCTCGGTCAGCTGCGGGTAGGCCGGCATGATCGGATCGAAGCCCTTCACCCTGTGTTTCTCAGGGTGGGACAACACGTCCAGCACGTAGGCCCTGTTCACCACCTCGTCCCGCTCGGCGCCGTCCACGGCCACATGGGCCACGGAGCCCATGAGCCCCTTGAAGCTCGGCCCCACGATGACGGAGCCGTCCGTGGAGTGGCAGCCCGTGCAGCCCTGGCTCTCGGCGATTGCAGCGCCGTCCGGCGGCGCGGCCTGGTCGCCCTTGAGCAGGTAATCCACCATCTGATCGATGTCGGCTTCCGGGATCTGGCCTCCGAAGCTGGGCATCAACGGATCGAAGCCCTTCATCGTGGCTTCCTTCTTTCCGGCGATGGCCTCCTTCAGGTAGGCGGCGTCCACCGTGACTGTGCTTTCCACGCCCTTGGGAGTGACCAGCACCACCTTGGTCCCGGCGATGCCCTTGAGGGTGGGGCCCACGGACTCGCTCCCGTCCAGGGTGTGGCAGCCCAGGCAGCCGTAGCGCTCAAGCAGCGCCTTGCCCGGGTGGACGCCCTGCGCAGGGGCCTCGGCCAGCCACTTCTTGAATTCCTCTTCGGAGACGGCGCGCACCGTGGTGTGCATGTCCGCGTGTTTGAGACCGCAGTACACCGAGCAGAACAGGTCGTACTCGCCGGGCTTTTCCGCACGGAACCAGGCGTGAGTGGTCATGCCGGGAACGGCGTCCACCTTGATGCGGAACGCGGGCACGAACACGCCGTGGATCACGTCCTTGGAGGTGATGTTGAGCTTCACGGCCCGGCCCACGGGCACAACCAGCACGTCGCTGTGGCGGCCGCCGTCGTAGCTGAAGCTCCAGGACCACATCCTGGCGGTCACGGACACCTCCATGGCGTCCGGGGGCACGGTGCGCAGGCCCTGGTAGCTGGTCCAGCCGTAGTGGAACAGGGCCAGCACGATGAGCGTGGGAATCACCGTCCAGGCGATCTCCGCCCAGAGGTTGCCGTCGATGTCGCTGGGCACGGGGTTGCGTCTGCGGTCGTAGCGAACCACGAAGAAGATCATGGTGATGGTGACCATCACCAGGAGCGCCGCCGCCGTGACGAAGATGATAAGGAAGGTCCGGTCGACACCGGCGACCGCATCGTAGGCCTGGTTCATATCCCCCTCACCGCCTGAAGCCCACGTCGAAGAATGTGAGCCCGATGCAGATCGCCAGCACCACGAACGCCACAAGCACCATGGTCTTGATCGTCCTGTTCTCGTACTTGAGGTGCATGAAGAAGAAGATCACCAGCGACGACTTGATACTGGCGATGCCCAGCGCCGCCACCACGTTGAAGAAGCCCAGGTCGATCCGGGCCGCGAATATTGTCAGGGCCGTGAGCGTGAGCAGCGCGGCCCAGATTGCCGCCAGGAAGCGGTAGCTCAACGGGTGCGACCCGGATTCGTTCTGCGCGTGGGACATGTAAAGCCGCCTTTGCCTAGGCTATCAGGTAGAATAGGGGGAACAGGAAAATCCAGACCAGGTCCACCAGGTGCCAGTACAGCCCGGCGTTCTCCAGCAGGCCGAAGTTCCCTTGGGTCACCCTGCCTTTGCGGACAAGCGCCGCCGTGACCGACAGCAGGGTCGCCCCGATGAGCACGTGCAGCCCGTGCAGGCCTGTCATGGCGTAATAGAGCCCGAAGAAAAGGTTCTCGCCGGGGGGCATCTGCAGCAGGTGCTGCGAACCGGGGTAGATGCCGTGGCCGATCTTGGCGCTCCACTCGAAGAACTTGTTCACCAGGAAGCCCAGGGCCAGCGCCACGGTGGCGGCCAGCAGCCACAGGCAGCGCGCGGTCTGGCCCAGGCGCAGGGCCGTGATGGAGGCGGCCACCGTGAAGCTGGAGGTGATGAGGATGATCGTGTTGGCCGCGCCGAGCACCACGTCAAGCTGCTTGCCCCCGGCGTTGAAGTCCGCCGGGTAGCGGTGCAGGTAGGCCGCGTAGAGCAGGAACAGCCCGCCGAAGAGCAGGATCTCCGTGAACAGGAAGATCCACATCCCGAGCTTGCCCCCGGCGTAATCCCGGTGCTCACTCATGGCGCGCGACCCCGCGGAAGTCGTAGGGGCCGTGCGTCACCACGGGCTCAACCTCGAAGTTGTTCGTGGGCGGCGGGGAGCTGGTGGTCCACTCCAGGGTGGCCGCGCCCCAGGGGTTGTCACCGGCCAGGGGGCCGCGCCGCATGCCCCGGTAGAGGTTGGCGAACATGATGACCAGGCCCACAGCCAGGATCCAGGAGCCGATGGTGGAGAGCACCTGCCCGTGGGCGTACTTGGGCAGGTAGTCGTAATAGCGCCGGGGCAGGCCCTCCAGCCCCAGGATGAACATGGGGAAGTACAGCACGTTCATGCCCACAAGGATGATCCAGAAGGAGAGCTTGGCCACCCCCCTGTCGTACATTCTGCCGAATATCTTGGGCAGCCAGAAGTGCAGGGCGGCGAACATGCCCAGGCCGGTGCCGCCGAAGATGACGTAGTGGAAGTGGCCCACGATGAAATAGGTGTCGTGCACGTGGATGTCCGTGCCCGCGGCGCCCTGGACCAGCCCTGTGAGGCCCCCCACCGAGAACATGAAGATGAAGCCCAGCGAGAACAGCAGCGGTGGCTCCACGCTGATGGAGCCCTTGTAGAGCGTGGAGACCCAGTTGAACACCTTGATGGCCGAGGGGATGGCCACGATGAACGTCAGGAAGGAGAACACCAGCACCGCCGTGTCGCTCATGCCGCTGGTGAACATGTGGTGCGCCCAGACCAGCGAGCCCGCGAAGGCGATGGCAAGGCTTGAGAACGCGATCATCTTGTAGCCGAAGATGTTCTTGCGGGCGAACACGGGTATGATGTCCGAGATCACCCCCATGGCGGGCAGCACCATGATGTACACGGCCGGGTGGGAGTAGATCCAGAACAGGTGCTGATAGAGCAGCGGGTCCCCGCCGCGCCCAGGGTCGAACAGGCCCAGGTTCAGCACGCGCTCCGCGAACACCAACACCAGGGTGATGCCCAGGATGGGCGTGGCCAGCACCTGGATCCAGGCCGTGGCGTACAAGGACCACACGAACAGCGGCAGGCGCGTCCAGGTCATGCCCGGTGCCCGAAGCCGGTGGATGGTGGTTACGAAGTTCAACCCCGTAAGGATGGAGGAGAAGCCCAGGATCGTCACGGCTGTCACGGCAAGGGAGACGTTGGTGGTGGTGCGCTCGCTGAAGGGGACGTAGAAGGTCCAGCCCGTGTCCGGCGCGCCGGAGCCGGTGAAGATGGAGACCACCGCCAGCGTGGCGCCCAGCACGTAGAGCCACCAGGAGAACAGGTTGAGCCTGGGGAAGGAGACGTCCTCCGCGCCGATCTGCAAGGGCAGCAGGATGTTGCCCAGTGAGGCCGGGATGCTCGGGATGACCACCAGGAAGATCATGATCACGCCGTGCAGCGTGAACATGGCGTTGTAGGTCTGCGGCCCCACCAGCGTGCTGCCCGGCGTCATGAGCTTGAGGCGCAGGATCATGCCCAGGGCGGCGCCGCAGAAAAACATGAAGCCGACGCAGCCCATGTACAGCAGGCCGATGCGCTTGTGGTCAGTGGTCCCTATCCAGGAAAGGAGCCCTTTCCTGCCTGGGGCCGGGGCGAGGAAGCCGAGGCCGCCGACGTTGCCGTGATCCATGAACCCCCCGAAAACAAAAACGCCCCGCGAACGCGCCCCCAAAGGCGGCGCTGAGGGCGAAGACTCACGCTATTTCTTCTTCCTGCCGCCGAAATACAGGAAAACCCCGAACAGCGCCATGGCCGCGAGGATCCCCGCCCCGGAGACCTTCATCAGGTCGAACACGTATTGCCGGCCTTGCGGGTCGTAACTGTAGCACATGGCGATGGCGCGCCGCACCGAAAGCCCCACGGTCTCGCGGGCGGCCTCGGTGGCGGCCATGGTGATGTCGAACGGCAGGGGCGTCACCCCGTAGAGGTAGCGCACCACCTTGCCCGAGGGCGACAGCGCCACCAGCACCACAGGGTGCTTGAAGGCCTTGCCGTCGCGCTGGAACCCGAAGCCCACGGCGTCCGTGAGCTTGCGGATGTTGGCCTCGTCCCCGGTGAGGAAGGTCCAGTTGCGGGCAGGGAAGCGATCACCCATGGAGGTGACGAAGTCGTTCTTGCGTCTGGCAGCCACCTGGGGGGTGTCCTGCTCGTCGAAGCTGACCGAGACCACCTGGAAGTCCTTGCCGGGCTCCAGGGAGACCAGCGGAAGCACCTGGGCCAGGCTGCCCAGCAGGAGGTTGCAGTCGTTGGGGCAGGAATAATAGACCGGCACCAGGATGGTGGGGATCTTCACCAGCTCCTTGACGTTCACCTCGCGACCGGTCTCGTCGCGCATGACGATGTCGTCCGGGATGGCCTGGCCCAGCCTCTCCTGGACGCCCACGGCCGAAGGCGCGCCCCCCCCGGCGGGATGCTCGTGCCCGGGCTGCTCCTCCTGATGGGCCAGGCTGAACCCGGCCGGAAGTATCAGCCCCAGAAGCAGGAGCAGCGCCCCCAGGAAAAGCGGGCCCGCCTGGGCGGCGGGCCTTCTTGAACAGCAAATCGCCATACCTGCGGGCCTCAAGCCTACAAGGTGGAGATATACTTGGCCAGGGTCTGGATGTCTTCGGGAGACAGGTTTTTGGCGATGCTTTCCATGATCGCCTTCTTGTCGCCGCCGTAGGTCTTATCCTTGTAGCCGGTGAGCGCCTTCAGGACGTCGGCCTCGGCCTTGCTCTTGAGCTTGCTGCCGTCAGGGCCGTGGCAACCCGCGCACTTGCGGTAGAGTTCCGCTCCGTCCGCCGTGAAGCCAGAAACCGCGAAGCCGAATGCCAGCATGAGGCACATGCTCGAAACCAGCAGAATACGTTTCATGTGATTGCCCTCCTTGGGATTAAAAACCCTCCGTTTAATAACAGCATTCCCTCTGGGCTGACAATATGTAAAAAAAAATCATGCTGGATCGTTCGCCTTCCTGACTGTCGGACTATGGCAACCAAAGCCGGGCATGATGATTTGCTATGCCAAAACAAGCATACCTAAGCTTGGCCCTGGATTTCGAGCGTTATCCCGCCCGATCTTCACAATTTCGACCCGTCAGGCATTGAAGCGTGTTCGTACTTGCATTCTTTCAACAGGAAGGAGTATGTGAGCACAATAAGGCCTGTCATCCCGGGCCTGAAGCTCCCGCATGACATCGCACGCCCTGAAACAGAGGGAATGCCGTCCAGGCCGGGAGGTCTGCGTTCAACCTTCAACCTCGAGGTGCCGATGGCGCTCCGAAACCCACACCTGCGCATGTTCGGCGCGGCCCTGGCCGCAGCCGCCATCATGCTGGCGCAACCATCCGCCGCCGCTCAGATCAAGTCCGAGCCGCAGGCGAAAACACCGGCGGCCGTCCAGAAAGCCGCCCGCGCGCCCACGCTCATCGTGAACCCGCCCGCGCCCGGCCTGGGGCTGCCGACCGGCGTTCCGGCGTTCGATCCCGACGGTTCGCCCTATGTCCTGAGCGCCTGGAGCGAGTCCTCCCTGCGCCAGGTGAGCGACTGCGACGCCCTGTTCAGCCTTTTCGCGCCCTTCGCCACCCTACGCGCGGAGCTGGTCAAGCGGGGGGAGAACCCGCAGCAGTTCACGGACGGGGTGGTGCTCTCCTACTCCATAGAGGGCATGGCCGAGCCGTCGTCCGTGTCGCGCTACTACGAGTTCTCCCGCTCCCTGAGGGGGAGCGAACTGTCCCGCGACACGGGGCCGTCCGGCAACGGCGTGCGCGGGGAGATGCGCTCCCTGAACGGCGGCTTCGTGGCCGAGCAGCTCCCGGTGACGCCCTACGCCGCCGACGGCTCCTACATGCCCTACCCGCTGGTGCGGGTGGAGGCCCGGGACGCGGCCAGCGGCGCGATCCTGGCTGTGACCAAGGCCGAGCTGCCCGTCAGCACGGAGTTCGCCTGCGCCAACTGCCACGGCGGGGCCTCCTCCAAACCGGGCATCTCCACGGAGACCGCCACGGCCATCCTCACCGCGCACGACAAGCGCAGCGGCACCAAGCTGCTGGCGGAGGCCAGGGCGGGCAGGCCCAGGGCCTGCTCTTCCTGCCATGACGACGCCCTCAAGACGGACACCATGTCCCTCTCGGCCTCCATGCACGGCTTCCACGCCACCCGCCTGACCGGCATGGGCGCGGCGGCCTGCGCCAATTGCCATCCGCAGGGGGCCGCGAGCAGGATCGCCAGGGACCAGCACCAGGCCAGGGGCGTGAACTGCACCCGCTGCCACGGCGACATGGAGAACCACGCCGCCGCGCTGCTGACCTTCGAGGCCGAAGCCAACAAGAAGACCGCCGCCAGGCTGCTCTCGGCCATCCCCGGCCGCGCCCCCGGCGTCGTACCCCGGGCCGCCCACGTGCAGCAGCCCTCCTGCGGCGGGTGCCACGACTTCAAGACCCGGCCGCTGGCCTCCACCGCCTCGGCGGTGGGCAAGTGGACGCAACCGGACGAACCGCCCTTCGCCGCCCGCAAGGACCTCATTGGCGGTCTGGCCTGCGCGGCCTGCCACGGCCCGGCGCACGCCCTGTACCCCTCCGACAACCCATACGGCCGCGACAGGGACGACATCGCCCCCATGCAGTACCAGGGCGTCTCCCTTCCCCTGGGCGGCCTCGGGCACTGCTCCGCCTGCCACACCGTGGCCATGGACCCCGCCACCTCGGTGCACCACCCCATGCCGCCCAGAACCGGCACGCGAATCAGCCTCCCTGACTCGGTGAAGCCCACCAAGCCCCGGGTGCTCATGCCCCACAAGGCCCACGGCGAGCTGGCCTGCACGGCCTGTCACCACGCCGGCTACGCCGACGACGGAATCATGCGCTGCACCAACTCCGGGTGCCATGACAAGGCCGAGGCATCCAGCGACGATCCGCTCTTCTTCCGCACCCCCTTCCACGGACCGGGGATGAGCTGCATGGGCTGCCATCAGGCCGCGAAGAAGCAGGACAAGCCCCACGGCCCGGTGGACTGCGCCGGATGCCACACCGAGCGCTAAGGAGCATCCCATGAACTTGAAACGACGCGACTTCCTCAAGGCGGCGACGGCCACGGCCACCGCGGCGGCCTTCGGCGGCCTCGGGTTCGACCTGTCCCCGGCACGAGCCTACGCCTATACCCTGAAAACAGCCGACACGAAGGTGGGCACGTCGATCTGCTGCTACTGCGCGGTGGGCTGCGGGCTGCTGGTGAACACCAACCCCGCCACCGGGCGCGCCGTGAACATCGAGGGCGACCCCGACCATCCCATCAACGAGGGCACCCTCTGCCCCAAGGGCTCCTCCATCTTCGAGACCACGGAGCAGAGCCCCCGCGTCACCAGCGTGCTCTACCGCGCTCCCTACTCCGACAAGTGGGAGGAGAAGCCCTGGGATTGGGCGCTGGCCCGCATCGCCCGCAAGGTCAAGGACGTGCGCGACGCCAGCTTCGAGACAGCCAACGCCAAGGGCCAGCCCCTGAACCGCACCAGAGCCCTGGCCTCGGTGGGCTCGGCCGCCATCGACAACGAGGAGGGCTGGCTGCTCCAGGCCATGCTGCGCGCCCTGGGCCTCGTCTACATCGACAGCCACGCCCGCATCTGCCACAGCTCCACCGTGGGCGCCCTGGCCGAATCCTTCGGGCGCGGGGCCATGACCAACCACTGGATCGACCTCAAGAACGCCGACGTGCTGCTCATCATGGGCAGCAACGCCGCAGAGAACCACCCCATCTCCTTCAAGTGGGTGACGCGCGCCATGGAGAACGGGGCCACGCTCATCCACGTCGACCCGCGCTTCACCCGCACCTCCGCCAAGGCGGACATCCACTCCTTCATCCGCTCCGGCACGGACGTGGCCTTCTTCGGCGGGATGATGAAGTACATCCTGGACAACAACCTCTTCCAGATGCCCTACGTGGCGGAGTACACCAACGCTCCCTTCATCGTGAGCGAGGGTTTCTCCTTCAAGGACGGCTACTTCTCCGGCTGGGACACCGCCAAGACGGCCTACGACAAATCAAGCTGGGCCTACGAGACCGACGAGAACGGCGTCCCGAAGAAGGACCAGACCCTGGCCCACCCGCGTTGCGTGATGCAGCTGCTCAAGAAGCACTACTCCCGCTACGACATCGACACGGTCTCCTCCGTCACGGGCATCCCCAAGGAGAAGCTGGAGCTCGTCTGGAGCACCTTCGCGGCCACGGGCAAGCCGGACAAGTCCGGGACCATCCTCTACGCCATGGGCCAGTGCCAGCACACCGTGGGCGTGCAGAACATCCGCTCCCTGGCCATGATCCAGCTGCTGCTGGGCAACATCGGCGTGGCGGGCGGCGGCGTGAACGCCCTGCGCGGCGAATCCAACGTACAGGGCACCACGGACATCGCTCTCATCTGCGACTACCTCCCGGGCTATCTGGCCACGCCCAAGGCATCCTGGACCACCCTGGCCGAATACCTGAATGGGGCCACCCCGAAGAACAAGGACCCCATGAGCCTGAACTGGTGGTCCAACTACCCGAAATACATGGCCTCCTACATCAAGGCCGTCTATCCGGAGCCCGACCTGGAGACCGGCTACGCCTGGATGCCCAAGGTCGATGACGTGAGGATCATCGACTACACGTGGCTCTCCATCTTCGAACGCATGACCCAGGGCGGCTTCAAGGGCCTGTTCGTCTGGGGCCAAAACCCCGCAGGTGGCAGCGCCAACGCGGGCAAGACGCGCAAGGCCTTCGAGACGCTGGACTTCATGGTCAACGTCAACCTCTTCCACAACGAGAGCTCCAACTTCTGGCGCGGCCCGGGCGTGGACCCCAAGAAGATCAAGACCGAAGTGTTCCTGCTCCCGGCCTGCATCAGCGTGGAGAAGGAAGGCGCGGTGGTCAACTCGGGGCGTTGGCTCCAGTGGCGCCACCGCAACGCGGCCCCCATGGGCCAGTCCCGCTCCGACGGCGACATCATGCTGGGATTGTGGAAGCACATCCGGGCGCTCTACGCCAAGGAGGGGGGGGCGTTCCCCGAACCAATCGCCGGGCTGTTCGTCGACTACGAAACCGGCGACACCTATGACGCGGCAAAGGTAGCCAAGCGGCTCAACGGCACCTTCCTCAAGGACGCCACGGTGGGCGGCCAGACCTTCAAGGCCGGGCAACAGGTGCCCGGGTTCGCGACCCTCACCGACGACGGCTCCACCTGCTGCGGCTGCTGGATCTTCTCGGGCTCCTACACCGATGCCGGCAACATGATGGCCCGGCGCGACCGCACGCAGGACTCCGTCCAGGAGGCCCTGGGCCTGTTCCCCAACTGGGCCTACTCCTGGCCCGCCAACAGGCGCATCCTCTACAACCGGGCCTCCACCGACAACGCCGGCAACCCCACCAACCCCGCCCGCCCGGTCATCGCCTGGAAAGACGGCAAATGGGTTGGCGACGTGCCCGACGGCGGCATGAAGCCCGGGGAGAAGTACCCCTTCATCATGCAGGCCGACGGCTGCGGGCACCTGTTCGGCGCGGGCCGCGCGGACGGCCCCTTCCCGGAGCACTACGAGCCCATGGAGAGCCCGCTGAAGGTGCAGCCCTTCTCGCCGTTGCGCTCCAATCCCACGGCCCTGACCTTCGCGCACGAGCCCAAATCCGTGGAGGACCCCAAGTACCCCTACGTCTGCACCACCTACCGCGTCACCGAGCAGTGGCAGTCCGGCACCATGACCCGCCAGACCGGCTGGCTGCGCGAATGCCAGCCCCAGGGCTTCTGCGAGCTGAGCGTGCAGCTGGCGCGCGAGCTCGGCATCCAGAACGGCGACAAGGCCACGCTGGAATCCGTTCGCGGCTCGGTGACGGTGACGGCAATCGTGACCCAGCGCCTTCAGCCCATGACGGTCATGGGCAGGACGGTGCACCTGGTGGGCATACCCTGGCAGTTCGGCTGGATGCAGCCCAATGCGGGCGGCGCGGACTCGGCCAACCTGCTCAGCCCCTCAGTCGGCGATCCCAACACGGGCATCCCGGAAACCAAGGCCTTCATGGTCAACGTCCGCAAGGCATAGAGGTGCAGCCATGATCCCGGGAAAATCCTTCTTCATAGACCAGACCCGCTGCACCGCGTGCCGGGGCTGCCAGGTGGCGTGCAAGCAATGGAAGAACCAGAAGGTGGTGGAGACGGTCCAAACCGGCGGATACCAGAACCCGCCGGACCTCTCCTCCTCCACCTTCAAGCTGGTCCGCTTCAGCGAGGTGGTGGTGGACGGCGCTCTGCGCTGGCTCTTCTTCCCGGAGCAGTGCCGCCACTGCCTGCAGCCGCCCTGCAAGATGGTGGCGGACATGTACGACCCCGAGGCCATCGTGCAGGACCCGGCCACCGGCGCGGTGCTCTACACAGAGCGCACCAAGAAGCTGGACGCCACGGAGATCCGCAACGCCTGCCCCTACGACATCCCCCGCCCCAACCCGGAGACGGGAGCCCTCACCAAGTGCAACATGTGCATCGACAGGGTCACGAACGGCATGCTCCCGGCCTGCGTGAAGACCTGCCCCACCAACACCATGCACTTCGGAGACCGCCAGGACATGCTGGACATGGCCGCCAAGCGCCTGGAGCAGGTCAGGCGCAAGAAGCCCCACGCCATGCTGGTGGACGTTTCCGACGTAAGGGTGATATTCCTGGCCGAGGTGCATCCCAGCCTCTACTACGCGCACCTTATGGCCGCGCGCCCCGGGAAGCCCAAAGTCCTCTCGCGGCGGGAGCTGCTGGGGAAACTGGCGAGGCAGGCGTAAGCATTGCGCTCCACGTCCAATGATACCTGAAGGGTGCAACATCTATGGGAAAGTATAGCCGGACGCTGCTGAACGTCACCGTGGCCCTGGCCCTGGCGGCCACCATGCTGTCGGGTTGCGCGAACATGAAGGACAGCATCAACCGCGCGGAAAAAGGGCAAAAGGACAGGCCAGACATCGCCGAGACCCGGGCCATCGCCGAGGAAGGTTTCATCTACGGCCTGCCCATCGTGATGAACTACGATGTGATGTATGAGTTCTCTGTCGACCGCAACTCGGGCCAATTCAAGGCCCCCTTCAACCAGATCAGCAACGAGGCCCGCGTTTTCACCTACAAGGACACCACCGTCATCACGCCCAACAGCGATACGCCTTACTCCATGCTCTGGCTCGACCTGCGCGCCGAGCCCATGGTGCTGAGCGTCCCCAAGGTTGAGAAGAAGCGGTACTACTCGGTGATGCTCTGCGACGGCAACACCTTCAACTACGGCTACATCGGCAGCCGCGCCACCGGCAGCGACGCCGGAGACTACCTGGTCGTGGGGCCGAATTGGAAGGGCGAGACCCCTCCGGGGATCAAGCGGGTGTTCAGGTCCACCACGGAATTCTCCGCGGCCATCTTCCGCACCCAGCTCTTCAACCCCAAGGACATGCCGAACGTGGTCAAGGTGCAGTCCGGCTACAAGGCGCGCCCGCTTTCGGCCTTCCTCGGCCGTCCGGCCCCGCCCGCACCCGCGTCGCTGGAATTCCCTCCCATCGACAAGGAAAAGATCAAGACCGGCTTCTTCGACTACCTCGACTTCGCCCTTCGCTTCGCCCCGGCCGGCCCCGAGGAGCAGGCCATCCGCGCCAAGTTGGCGCGCATCGGCGTCGGCCCGGGCAAGACCTTCGACTTCAAGGACCTTTCCATGGAGCACAAGGTCGCCGTGCTGCTCGGCATGGCGGACGGCGAGAAGAAGATCGTTCAAGCCGAGGAGAACGCCGGGGCGAAGGCCAACGGTTGGGTCATCGCCTCAGTGTTCGGCGATCGGGCTTTCTACAATGGCAACTGGCTCATGCGTGCGGCGGCTGCCAAGGCCGGCATCTACGGCAACGACGCGGTCGAGGCCGTATACCCCATGACGAAGACACTGCCGAACGGGGAGATTCTGGACGGCTCCAAGCACGATTACACCCTCACCTTCCCAGCAGGGCAACTGCCTCCTGTGAATGCCTTCTGGTCGGTCACGATGTACGACGGCAAGACCCAACTGCTGATTGAAAACCCCATCGACCGTTACCTGATCAACTCGCCAATGCTGCCGGGGATGAAGAAGAATCCGGACGGATCCCTGACTATGTACATTCAGAACAAATCGCCAGGTAAGGCCAAGGAGTCCAACTGGCTGCCCGCGCCCAACGGCCCCATCTACCTGGTCATGCGCCTGTATTGGCCCAAGGCCACGCCGCCATCGATCCTGCCCCCGGGATCGGGGACGTGGAACCCGCCGAGCCTTGCCGTGACGCGTTAGCCCGGAAAACGGCATAAAATCAGACGCCAGGCATCCCCAAAAAGGGAGTGCCTGGCGTTTTCGGTTTCTCGTGGCGGGAGCAGGTAGCGCCCCGCTGGCGGTGAAGGCCTGGACGGTTACGCGCTCCGTTCCGTCAGCCAGTCGAAGAAGCGCCTGTCCTCGATCTTGATGTGCTTGAGCAGCCAGTGCAGCAGGAAGCGCAGCACGTCCAGGGATGTCCACTCGCTGTCCGCGGGGGCGTCCTCGAAGAATCCCCCGGTCTTCTGCATGAACTCCGCGTGCATGGCCCTGTGTTCAGCCTGGTTCGGCCATTCGGCTTCGCGCATGAGGCTTTCTTCGTCATCGAAATGGGTGGCGGCGTAGGCCATCATGCCCTGGATGGCGTCGAGCACGCCCTGGCCGAACTCGCCGCGCGCCATGCGCTCGTCCAGCTCCTCGATCATGCCCACCAGGGCGCGGTGCTGCTCGTCGATGGAGGCGTGGCCCATGACCAGAGCCGGGTCCGTCATGTCGATGGCTGCGATCATTTATGGGCCTTCCTGAGTTCCTTGATGAAGGGGCCGAGATTCTTGTCGCCTTTGGCCTTGCGGGCCACCACCCACATGCCCCAGGAAATGGGGATGTTGCGGTTGGCGGGGTCGTCGTAGAATTTGTCCAGCCCGGTGGCCGCGTCCATGGTGCTCAGGTTGTCCATGTAGCGGGCGGTCTGGGTCATGATGCTCTCGATGACTTCGGAGCAGATGGTGTAGTTGTCGCGGATGACAACCTGGACCAGCCCTTCGGAGAGGGCCATGCCGTCGTAGAAGCCGAGGATGATATCGATCTTCTCGGTCTCCGGGATGGTGCGCCAGTAGTGGCCGTCGCGCTTTTGCTGGGCGTGCGCCTGCGCGGCCAGCACAGCGAGGATGGCCGTCACGAGGAACACTTGGCGTATGAGGTTCGGCATGGGCGCACCTTCAGGACTATACGCATACATCCGGCTGCGCCTCTTGGGCGGAGAACCGGCGGGAAGCCG
This sequence comes from Fundidesulfovibrio agrisoli, assembly GCF_022808715.1. GTDB lineage: Bacteria > Desulfobacterota > Desulfovibrionia > Desulfovibrionales > Desulfovibrionaceae > Fundidesulfovibrio > Fundidesulfovibrio agrisoli. The sequence continues at coordinate 242,742 of NZ_JAKZKX010000001.1, read as the reverse complement.
CGAGACGCGCCTCCCCGCTCGTCATTAATAAGAAAAGGCCGTGGTTCCGTCCAGAACCACGGCCCTAAAAAACAGGCAGAACCTGTTTATTTCTTCAGCCAGCTCATCATGCCGCGCAGCTTGGAGCCGACCTGCTCGATCTGGTGCTCGGCGTTGACGCGGCGCATGGCCAGGAAGTGGGCCCTGCCGCCGGCGCGGTTCTCCATGATGAAGTCCTTGGCGAACTCGCCCATCTGGATTTCCTTGAGGATCTTGGCCATCTCCTTGCGGGTCTCGTCGGTGATGACGCGGGGGCCGCGGGTGTAGTCGCCGTACTCGGCGGTGTCGGAGATGGAGTAGCGCATCTTGGCCAGGCCGCCCTCGTAGATCAGGTCCACGATGAGCTTCAGCTCGTGCAGGCACTCGAAGTAGGCGATCTCGGGCTGGTATCCGGCGTTGACCAGGGTCTCGAAGCCGGCCTTGATCAGCTCGGAGACGCCGCCGCACAGCACGGCCTGCTCGCCGAAGAGGTCGGTCTCGGTTTCTTCGCGGAAGGTGGTCTGCAGCACGCCGGAGCGGGTGCCGCCGATGCCCTTGGCGTAGGCCAGGGCGATCTGGAAGGCCTTGCCGGAGGCGTCCTGCTCCACGGCGACGATGCAGGGCACGCCGGAACCCTCGGTGTACACGCGGCGCACCATGTGGCCGGGGCCCTTGGGGGCGATCATGACCACGTCAACGTCGGCGGGGGGCACGATCTGGTTGAAGTGGATATTGAAGCCGTGGCCGAAAGCCAGCACCTTGCCGGGCTTCAGGTTGGGCTTGATGCAGTTGTTGTACAGGTCGGCCTGGTACTGGTCCTGGATCAGGATCATGATCACGTCGGCCTTGGCGGCGGCGGCAGCGGCGTCCATGGGCTCGAAGCCGTGCTCTTTGGCCAGCTTCCAGTTGGGGCCGCCCTCACGCTGGCCGATGACCACGTTCACGCCGGAATCGCGAAGGTTCTGGGCGTGGGCGTGGCCCTGGGAACCGTAACCGATGATGGCGACGGTCTTGTCCTTGAGGAGGGAGAGGTCGGCGTCCTGATCGTAAAAGACTTTCATTGGAAGAGCTCCTTATCAAATCACTGTGCGGTAATGGCGGGCTTGTGCGTAAGAAGGGGAAAAATAGCCGAAAAGTGTAAAACTGGCAAGGCGAACCCGCCCAGCCGACGTGAAGCGATCGCTTCGCCCGGCCGCATCTGGTGCGGCCGGGCGGAGCTCAAGCGAATTTACTGCATGCTGCGCCGCATGGCCACCGCGCCGGTGCGGGCGATCTCCTTGATGCCGAAACGCTGCATGAGGTTGATGAGCGCGGAGAGCTTGTCCTGCGTGCCGGTGATCTCGATGGTGAGCTCGTCGAAGCCCACGTCCACCACCTTGCAACGGAACACGTCCACGATACGCAGGATCTCCGCCCGTTTGCCGTCCTCGGCGGAGACCTTGAGCAGCATCATCTCCCGCTCGACGTTCTTGACCTCGGTCAGGTCGACCACCTTTATCACCGTGACCAGCTTGCGCAGCTGCTTGATGATCTGCTCGATGATCTGCTCGTCCCCCACCGTGGTGATGGTCATGATGGAGACGCCGTCCTCGAGGGTGGGGGCCACGTTGAGGGTTTCGATGTTGAAGCCCCTGCCGCTGAACAGGCCGGATACGCGGGACAGGACGCCGGGTTCGTTTTCCACCAGGATAGAGAGTATGTGGCGCACGGCGTCCTCCTTAGACCAGGATCATTTCGGTGATGGATTTGCCCGCGGGAACCATGGGGTACACGTTCTCCTCCGGGTCCACCAGCACGTCCACGATGCAGGGCTTGGGCGAGGCGAACGCCGCCTTAAGGGTGGCCTCCATATCCTCCGCCTTCTTCACGCGGAAGCCATCCGCGCCGTAGGCCTCGGCCAGCTTCACGAAGTCCGGGGCAACGTCCAGGCAGGTGTTGCAGTAGTTCCTGTCGTAGAAGAGCTCCTGCCACTGGCGCACCATGCCCAGGTAGCCGTTGTTGAGGATCACGATCTTCACCGGCAGATTGTAGGCCACGGCGGTGGCCAACTCCTGGATGCACATCTGGATGGAGCCGTCCCCGGCCACGTCGATGACCAGCTTCTCAGGGAATGCGGCCTGCGCGCCGATGGCCGCCGGGAAGCCGTAGCCCATGGTGCCGAGCCCGCCGGAGGTCAGCAGGGTGCGCGGTTTCGTGTAGTTGAAGAACTGCGCGGCCCACATCTGGTTCTGGCCCACCTCGGTGGCGATGATGCAGTCGCCCTTGGTGAGCTTGTGGATGGCCTCCACCACGGCCTGGGGCTTGATGGGCCCGTCCTTGGCGGCGGGTTTGTAGGTCAGGGGGTGTTTCTTCTTCCAGGCGGTGATCTGCTCGAACCAGGCGTCCTTGGGGGCGCAGGGCGCGCCGGACTTGACCACCTCGGCGAGCTCCTTGTTCAGGGCCTCCAGGAACAGCCTGCAGTCGGCCACCACGGGCACGTCCACGCTCACGTTCTTCTGGATGGAGGTGGGGTCGATGTCGATGTGCACGATGGTGGCCTTGGAGGCGAAGGCGCTCAGCTTCCCGGTGACGCGGTCGTCGAAGCGCGCGCCCACGGCAAGCAGCAGGTCGGCCGAGGAGATGGCGTGGTTGGCCGCGAAGGTGCCGTGCATGCCGAGCATGCCCAGCCAGCGCGGGTCGTCGCCCGGGAAGCAGCCCAGGCCCATCAGCGTCGCCGTGACGGGGATGTTGTGGGCCTGGGCCAGCTTCGTGAGTTCCTTGGAGGCGCTTGAGCTGATGACGCCGCCGCCCGCGTAGAGCACGGGGTTCTTGGCCTTGCAGATCAGCTCGGCGACCTTGCGCACCTGCTTGACGTTGGGTTCGTAATGCGGGTTGTAGCCGCGCATGCTCACCTTCTTGGGATAGCTGAAGGCGGCGCGCTGCTGCTGTATGTCCTTTGGCAGGTCGATCAGCACGGGGCCGGGCCTGCCGGACTGGGCCAGGTAGAAGGCCTCCTTGATGGTTCTGGCCAGCTTGGTGACGTCCTTGACCAGATAGTTATGCTTGGTGCAGGGGCGCGTGATGCCCACGATGTCCACTTCCTGAAAAGCGTCGTTTCCGATCAGCGGTGTGGGAACCTGCCCGGTGATGATGACCACGGGTATGGAGTCCATGTAGGCCGTGGCAATACCGGTTACTGCGTTGGTTGCGCCGGGGCCCGACGTTACGAGGCATACCCCTACCTTGCCCGTGGCGCGGGCGTAGCCGTCCGCCATGTGGATGGCGCCCTGTTCATGGCGTACCAGCACATGCTTCAGGTTGGGATAGTTGGGGAACTGGTGGTAGATGTCTATCACCGCTCCGCCGGGAAAGCCGAAAAGAACGTCCACTCCCTCGCGTCCGAGAGACTCGAGGAGAATCTGAGCCCCGGTCAGTTCCATGAGTTAATTCGCCTCCGCCTTGCGGTAGGTGACGAGCATTGATTCAAGGCGCGTCCTGCCCGCAAGCTTCTTTTTCTTGAGTTCCTTGACTTCCTGCAATTCGGTCGGGTTGAGGTACGACTTGCTTTCGAGCTTCTCAATCATTTTCTCGAAGGCCACGTGATCAGCGTAGAGCGCTCTGAGTTCCGCGTCCGATTCGCTGTGCTTGGCGATAAGCTCCAAATCGTGACTGTCCATTGGCGCCGCCTCCTGTTGGATGTTGATAGCCTCAACCGGCCGCGCTCCCCGGCGCGGCCCAGTCCGGTTGTTGGCCGGGCCTGATGCGCAGGGTCTTTTTGCGGCCGGTATGTCCCGCCGCCAGCTCCAGGGCGCTTTTGGGCACCCCGAAATATTTCGCCATGAACGCCACCAGGGCGTCGTTGGCCTTGTTGTCAACCGCGGGGGCCCTGAGCCGGATCTTCAGCCGGCCCTCGACCACGCCCGCCACGGCGTCGTGCTTCGCTCCGGGCTGCACCCACACCAGGATGCGGTAGCCCCCGTCCTTGGCCTGCTCGGCGTATGCGGGCAGCCCCGCCGGATCACTCACCGCCGTCGGCGAAGGTGAATTCGCCGCCGGGCCGCCGGGCGTCGGTGGACGCCTCAGCCGATTCGAGCAGCCTGAAATGTCCTTCCAGCAGTCTGCGCAGCTCCTGGGCCATGGCCTCCTTCTGGGCGCGCAGGTCGGCTATGTCCTCATAGACCCTGGCCTTGAGCAGGTTGGCGTCCGCCACGAGGCGCGCCCCCTCGGCCCGGGCCTCCTCCAGGATGCGCTGGGCGTCCTGGCGGGCCTTGCCGGTGCTTTCGTCCACGATCCTGCGCCCGGCGGCCAAGGCCTCGCGCAGGGCGGCGGGGTTCGCGTTGGTGTCCGGTTCGGGCGGGCGGGCCGCGAGGCTGCGGTCGCACTGCGACAGGCGCTCCGCCAGCCTGCGGTTTTCGTCCGCCATCTGCCCGAGGGCCTCGGCCACGTCGTGCAGGTAGAGATCAACCTCATCCGGGCTATAGCCGCGTATGCAGCGGTTGAACTTCTTGTTGAGCAGGTCGATCTTGGAGACCGTCACACGCTTGCCCCGGTTAGCGCACCATGTATGCCAGTTGCAGCACCGACTCGACGATGAACACCTGGCCGATGAACTGCAGGGCCAGGATGACCACAAGGGGGGACAGGTCCATCCCTCCGACCATGACAAAGGGGAGCAGCCGCCTCACCCGGTAGAGCACCGGCTCCGTGGCGGAGTACAGGAAACGGATGACCGGGTGGTAGGGGTCGGGCCTGACCCAGGAGACGACAGCCGCAATGATGATGATCCACTTGTAGGCGCCGAAGACGAAGTCAAGAATCAGAGCGATGGTCTTGAGGAGCGGTCCCAAAAAAGGCATATGATTCCTCGTAGTTGCGGTCAGGAGACAATGATCCACATTGCGTTCAGCCTCTCACACACCCTGGTGCAAATCAAGGGCTTTTTCGGACGCGCCGCCCTACGCGAGGCAGGCCACGACCCACCTGCGCAGGGGCTCGTAGTCCTCGACGTGCAGCGCGGCGGCGAGCCCCTCGTTCCTGAACGCCCAGAAGGCCACGCCGGCGGCGCGGGCGGTCTGCTCGTCCACGCCGGTGTCGCCGATGTAGGCCACCTGCTGGCGCGTCACGCCCCAGTGGCGCATGATGGCGTGCACGCCCTCCGGGTTGGGCTTGGGATGCTTGACCTTGGCCGCGGTTATCACCGGGTCGAAGAATTCGGTCAGCTCGAAGGTCTCCAGGAGCATCTCCATGGAGTCCGTGCGGTTGGTGTTCACCGACAGCTTGAAGCCGAGCTCCCTCAGGGTGGTGAGCAGCTCCACGAGGCCGGGCTGCAGCGTGGTGTAGGGCAGCATGTCGGTGAACTTTATCCGGCGACGCACGGCCTCGGCCTCGGCCATCTTCTCGGGCGGGATGATGCGTTGCATGGAGGGGATGACCGCGTGGGCGTGCACGTAGTCCTCCTCCTCGGGGGTCATGGGCAGCATGCCGATGGTTTCGCGCACGGTGTTGTAGTACATGCGGTTGGCGTCCTTGGATTCCACCAGCACGCCGTCGCAGTCGAATATGAAGCCGTGGATGCCCTTGAGCAGCTCGGGCGAGGGATTGTCGCGGCTGACGAACATCGCTCAGCTCCCCGCCGGGACCAGAACCGTGACGCTGCGCGCCTGCCAGGCCTTTTCCGGGTCGGCCCGGCGGGAAAGGCACAGCCTGCGCCCCTCGGCCTCGGCCTCCAGCCACGCGCCTTGGGCTTCAAGGCCGAAGCGGGCCAGGGTGGCCTCGGAAGCGGGGGCGAAAGTGACGCCGAACTCTTCCCAGTCGGCGCGCAGGGCGGCGTCCCGGCTGAAGAGCCCGCAGCCCTCGGGCAGGAAGGCCAGCACGGCGTCCAGGATCATCCTGGCGGGCACGGCCGGGCCGGAAGGCACCAGCGACGGCTTGCCCTCCACCAGGCCGAGTCCGTCGTCGTCAAGGGCGTCGTCGCCGTCCATGCCGAGGTTCTGCTCGAAGGTCTTCCACTGGTCGTCAAGCCGCGCCTCGAGGCCCTTGAGCTCCCTGGCCACGTCCTCCAGGGCCCAGGCCAGGCACAACTCGGTCTGCGCCTTGGAGAGGGTGCGCTCCAGGGCCTTGGCCGCGGCATCCTCGCCCTGCACGGCCGCCTGGATCTGGTCTTTGATGGCGTGGGTGGTGTTCTTGTGGAAGTCCTCGTATACGCCGGAGGCGAAGGCGGAGACGTCGGCCACGGTCTTGGATTCGCGGGCAAGCTGGACGAACTGCGCGAGCATCGCCTTGGCCACGTGCCCCGACATGGGCAGGTTGGCGGGCGTGAACCTGGTAGCGTCGCCCTGCCCTTCCGCCACGCCCGGGTCGAACAGGCGCACCCCTGCGGGCAGGCCTTCCGCCCCGGCGGCGGACAAGGTGGGCACCAGGACGAGAAATACCTCTGAAGCTGAAGTCGTGTGGTGTGTCACCAGCGGTCATCCCCGGTGTTTGAGTGAATAGTTGCGGCACCTGCCCGCGCACTCCGGGAAGCGGAGCACGCACAGGCCATCCATGCCGTGCACACAGTTCGGAAAGCCCTCGTTACCACCGGGCTCATAGTCCTGACAACCCGTATCATGGCGGCAAAGTTCCAGAAAACGCCGCTCCCACATGCCGCGGGCCTGGCTCTCGCCCAGCCCGAAGGCGTCGGCCTGATCCAGGAAGGAGTCGTACATGGCGTGCAGCTTGAGCACCACGCTGCACTGGAGCCACTGGTCATACCCGGGGTTGAGGTGCTCCTCGTAGAAGCAGCGCCCGGCCAGGAAGTGGGCGCAGGTGAAAGCCGGCAGGCGCACCACCTTGCTCACGCCGCCCCCTCCGTTTGTTGACCGGCACCGGGCCACGGTGTAGTCCTGCGGAAATCCTTCCCGAAGGGAGCGCAGACATGAGCCTCATGGGCTTGCTGGTAATCATCCTCGTCGTGCTGGTGCTGTTCAACGGCAGCAAGCTGCCCGGCCTGGGCAAGGGCCTGGGCAAGGCCATCCGCGAATTCAAGCGCTCCAGCAGGGAGGACGGCCCCAAAGACGGCGATCACTGATCCTGCCCTCCCGTGAACATGGCCAGCCCCTTGGCCACGTAGTGGCCGCCTGAAACAACCGTCAGTGCGGCCGCAATCCATATCAGGCCCTCCAGCAGGGCCTCGCCCGCGCCGCCCCAGACCTGCATCCCCGCCAGGAACCCCATCAGCACGAGCGCCATCTGCGTGGCCGTGGTAAGCTTGCTTATCAGGCTCGGCTGGATGCTCTGGCGCATGTCCCGGCCCCAAAAGGTCAGCACCGCGATCCCGCCCAGGATGATGACGTCCCGGCTGACCACCAGCACGGCCAGCCAGAGGGGAATCCAGCCCGCGTGGGCCAGGCAGATGAAGGATGTGACCAGCAGGATCTTGTCCGCGAGGGGGTCCAGGATGGCGCCCAGGGCCGAGCGCTGATCCAGCAGGCGGGCCAGGAGGCCGTCCAGGGCGTCGGAGAGCCCTGCCAGGAAGAACATGCTCAGCGCGCCGAAGTAATTGCCGTCCAGGAAGAGCACCACGAAGAATGGCGTGAGCAGGATGCGCGCCATGGTGAGCGCGTTGGGGATGGTCCAGTTTCCGGCACTGCGAGCCATGCCCGATGAAACCTCATCCGAGGATGCGCGTCAAGCCCTGGGCCAGGCTGCTGGCCAGGGCCGCCTGGAAGTCCTTGCCTTTCAAGGCTTTTTCCTCCTGAGCATTGGAGAGGAAGCCCAGTTCGATGAGCATGCAGGGGCAGCGGGGGCCATCCAGCACGCCGAGCGGAGCCTGCCGGGCGTGGCCCGGGGCCAGGGGCGCGGGCGGGGACAACTGGATGACCAGGGCATCGGCGAGCTCCTTGCCGCGGCGCTCGCCGGAGCGGGCGCGCCAGGCACCCAGCAGGCCGCGCTGCGAGGCGGGCTCAGTCAGCACCGGAGGCTGCACGCGCTCGAAGCGCAGCACGCCGTTTTCCAACTCGGCCACGGCGTTGGCCTCGGGGTCGGAGGCGGTTCCCGAGTGGCTGTAGATTTCCACGCCCGCATACCCCGGCAGGGAGGCGCCGCAGTGCAGCGAGATCATCAGTTCGGCCCCGAAGAGATCGGCCTGGGCCTTCCTGGCCCACAGCGGCACGGCGTAGTCGGCCTGGCGGGTGAGCATGGCCCTGAACCCGCTCGCGGCATTGAGTTCCGACGCCAGCAGGCTTGCGACCTCCAGGGTCAGATCCTTCTCGGCGAGGCCCGTGGTCCCGGTGACGCCCTTGTCCGCCCCGCCGTGGCCGGGGTCGATGAGCAGCAGACGCTTGCTGGCGGCCTTGCCGGTCTTGGCGAACGCTGAAAGCTCGTCCCTGGCCTGCTCCTCCAGGGGGGAAAGCCGCTTGGACTTGATGGGCTTCTCCGCCGGAGCGGGCGGCAGGGGGTGCTGGGCCAGCACGTCCAGCATCATCCGGGAATAGCCGTCGGCCGGGTCGATGCGCAGGGCCAGGCGGAAGTTCTCAACGGCCAGGCGCGGCTGGCCGGACAGGTGGTAGGTCCGCCCCAGCAGGTTGAAGACCCAGGCGTTGGCCGGGTCGAGCTTTGCGGCCTCCTTCAGGGCCGTCAGAGCCTGGGCTGTCTTGCCCTCCTGCAGGCGGGCCAAACCTTCGGAGGCCAGCTCCTGGGAGGTGGCCGCCAGGACTCCGCCCGGAAGGGCCAGGGTCAGCCCGGCAAGGCCCAGCCCCTTGAGCATTTGCCTTCTCGCCACGTACTTCATGGGAACATCCTAGCCCGATATGGGCCGCAGGTTCAACCAGCCGGAGGCCAGCGCGACCATTTCACGCGTTTTTCCCGGCCCGAACCAATGGATGGAGGTGTCGCGTTTGAACCAGGTCATCTGGCGCTTGGCGTAAGCCTTGGTGTTGGAAAGCCAGAGGTCCAGGGCTTCCTGGAAACCCAGTTCGCCCCGCAGGTGCGCGGTCAGTTCGGCGCAGCCTATGCCGGAGAGCCCCGGCGCGGACGGGTCCGGCGTTTCGGCCACGGCCCGGCGGACCTCCTCCAGGGCGCCCTGCTCCAGCATGGCATGAATGCGGGCCGCCAGCCGTCTGTCCAGGGCGGCCTTTTCCATGCGGATGCCCATCTTCAGGCAGGGCAGGTCCAGGGGTTTTTCTGCCAGGGCGTGCCAGGCGCTGAAGGTGCGGCCCGTGGCCTCCAGCACTTCCAGCGCCCGGGTGACGCGCTGGCGGTCGTTGGGGTGCACCCGCGCGGCGTAGGCGGGGTCCGCCTCGGCCAGCCTGGCGTGCAGAACGTCGCCGCCCTGCTCGTCCCACTGGCTGGCCACCCGCTCCCGCACGTCCCGCGGCACGTCGGGTATGGGGGCGAGGCCTTCCAGCAAGGCCTGCAGATAGAGCCCGGTGCCGCCAACGAGAATGGGCGTGCGGCCCTGCTCCAGCACGGCATGCACGGCCTTGGCGGCCATCTCCGCGAAGCTCCCGGCCGACACCGCCTGGGAGCACGGCATGAAGCCGTAGAGCAGATGCGGGCAGCGGGCCTGCTCCTCCGGGCTGGGCTGGGCCGTGGTGACGGGAACGACCCGGTAGACCTGGCGGGAATCGAAGTTGACCACGGAGCCCCGGAAGGCCTCGGCCAGGGCCAAAGCGGCCTCGGTCTTGCCCGCGCCGGTGGGGCCCACCAGGCACAGGACCTTGCCCGGAGCGCCTCGCTGGCCACCAGTACTATCCAGGCCGGCGGCGCTTTTGTTTCCGCTCATGCCTTCTTGCCGCGAATGGGCCCCAGGCGCTCCACCAGGCGGGCGCGCACGGCGTCGGGCACCAGCCCTTCGTAGTCGCCCCCGGCCCGGGCCAGTTCCTTGATGATGGTGGAGCTGATGTAGAGCCACTTGAAGTCGGTCATGAGGAAGACGGTCTCGATGTCCTTGTCCAGGCGGCGGTTCATCAGGGCCAGCTGGAACTCGTAGTCGAAGTCGGAGACGGCGCGCATGCCGCGCAGGATGACCCCCGCCCCCGTGGAGCGCACATATTCCACCAGCAGGCCGCTGAAGGGCTCGACGCTGACGCCCGGGTCGTCCTTGAAGACTTCGCGGATCATGTCCACGCGCTCCTCCAGGGAGAACATGGGCTGCTTCGGGGAATGCTCGGCCACGGCCACGATGATGCGCGGGAAGACGTTGAGTCCCCGGCGCACCAGGCTCCAGTGGCCCATGGTCAGGGGGTCGAAGGTTCCGGGGTAGACCGCTGTGCGGGGATCTGGTGCGTCCATATGAGTATCCTGGTCTGTCCGTACTGGCGGTCGGCCTCAAGCGCAAGCGAGGCGGGCCAGCCGTCGTATTCGAGGTGTTTTTCCACTTCCGCCACCACCAGCGCCCCGTCGGCGAGCCAGCGTTTGGCGGCGAGCAGGTTCATCACGGGGGCCAGCAGCTCCTGGCCGTAGGGAGGATCGACGAAGGCGAGGTCGAAAGGGATGCGGGGCGGCCTGGCCAGAAGCTTCAGGGCGTCCGCCGGGGCGGCCGCAATCCGGGAGGCCTCCAGGCCCAGCAGCCGGGCGTTGTCGGCTAGGCGTTTGGCAAGGGCGCGGTTGGCCTCCACGAATTGCACGAAGGCGGCCCCCCGGCTCAGGCACTCGAAGCCGAGGCTGCCCGTGCCCGCGAACACGTCGATGACGCGCGCGCCCGACAGGGCCAGGCCGCGCGCGGCGATGATGTTGAACAGGGCCTCGCGCACCACGGCCATGGCCGGGCGGCAGCCCTTGGCCTCCAGCGTGGGCAGGTTGCGCCCCTTGAAATTTCCACCGAGGATGCGCATGCCTAGTCCATCAGGTCGAAGCGTTCGAATTTCATGACCAGCCCCGCCCTGCCCTGCGTGGCCGAGCGCAGCTCCGTGGAGAAGCCGAACAGCCTGCTCAGGGGGGTGAGCGCCTGGACCACCTTGAGCCCGGCCCTGTCGAAAAGGTTCTCGATCTTGGCGCCCTTGGCGCCCAGCAGGCCGATGACGTCGCCCACGAAATCGCCGGGGACGCCGATCTCGAGCAGCATGATGGGTTCCAGCAGCGCCGGGCGCGCTTCGCGCAGGGCTGCCTTGAGGGCCTGCGCCGCGGCCATGCGGTAGCCCACGGCGGAGGATTCGCCGTCGAGCCTGCCCATGTCCAGCACCCGCACGGAGACGTCCTGCACGGGGAAGCCGGAGTGCACGCCCGAGGCCAGGCCGTCCTCCAGGCCTTCGGCCACGGCGTCCAGCCAGGCCTTGGGCCAGGCCTTGGGGTCCAGCGGCACGTGGATCTCGCGTCCCTTCTCCCTCGGCAGCGGGGAGACCTCCAGCGTCACCTTGCCGTAGTGCTTCTGCCCGCCCAATTCGCGCTGGAACACGGCCTCGCCCGTGGCCTCGCGGGTCACGGTCTCCTGGCAGACCACCTGGGGCTTGCCCGAGCGGGGCGAGAGCCCGTGCTCGCGGCGGATGCGCTCCAGCACGACCTCCAGGTGCAGCTCGCCCATGCCGGAGAGGATGAGCTGGCCCGTATCCTCGTCGTAGACGCTGCCCAAGGTGGGGTCTTCCAGCAGGAGGCGGCCGATGGCCTCCTGGAGCTTCTCCAACTCCTCGGTGTTGCGCGGCTCCAGTGCCAGCGAGAGCACCGGCTTGTACTGCGAGATGCTCTCCAGCAGCACCGGGCGGGACTTGTCCGCCAGGGTGTCGCCCGTGCGGGGCAGCTTCATGCCCGAAATGGCCACGATCTCGCCGGGACCGGCCTTCTGCAGGGGCTCCTTCTGGTCGGCGTGCAGACGGAACAGCCGCCCCACCCGCTCGGTCTTGCCCTGGGTCACGTTGAGGCAGTCCGCTCCTTCCACCAACTCGCCGCTGTAGACCCTGGCCAGGGCCAGTCTGCGCCCGGCCTCCATGAGAACCTTGAACACCAGCGCGGCCAGCGGGCTCTTGGGGTCGGGGGCGAGCTCGACTTCCTCGTGGGTGTGGGTGTGCTGGCCGTGGGCCGCAGCCACATCCGCCGGGCTGGGCAGATAGTGGCAGACCGCGTCCATGAGGGGCTGCACGCCCATGTTGCGCAGGGCCGAGCCCGTGAGCACAGGCACCAGGGAGCGTGAAAGAGTCGCCTTGCGGATCACGGGACGCACGGCCTCCGGGGCCAGCTCCTCCCCGCCGAGGTAGGCCTCCATCAAGGCGTCGTCGTGCTCGGCGAGGGCCTCCAGCATGGCGTCGCGCCAGGGCGCGGCCAGGGCGCGCTCCGCTTCGGAGAGCGGGACGCGCTGCACCTCCTCCCCGGCGAAGGTGAGCTTCTCCTGGGTCACAAGATCGGCCACGGCGTGGAAATCCTGCCCTGAGCCAAGGGGGATTTGCAGGGCCAGGGGCCTGGCCCCCAGGCGCAGCCTCATGGACTCCAGCACGGCCGCGAAGTCCGCGCCGGGCCGGTCCATCTTGTTCACGAAGGCCAGCTTGGGGACCTTGTAGTGCTCCGACTGCCGCCACACCGTTTCGGACTGGGGCTCCACGCCCGACACGCCGCAGAACACGCCCACGGCCCCGTCCAGCACGCGCAGGGAGCGCTCCACCTCGATGGTGAAGTCCACGTGGCCCGGAGTGTCGATGATGTTGATCTGGTGCGCGTTCCAGTAGCAGGTGGTGCAGGCCGAGGTGATGGTGATGCCGCGCTCCTGCTCTTCGGGCAGGTAGTCCATGGTGGCGGTGCCCTCGTGCACTTCGCCCATGCGGTGGATCTTGCCCGCGTAATAGAGGATGCGCTCGGTCAGCGTGGTCTTGCCCGCGTCGATGTGGGCGATGATGCCGATGTTGCGCAGGGCGGCGAGCCCCTTTTTGCCGGTGGCGGGTGCGGCCATGTTACCCCCTGCCCAACTGCACGCGGGTTTGGTGGAAAAGGGCTTCGGGGAGGCCGGGCCAGTCCCACATGGCTTCGCGGCCCGGCTCCAGCACCAGGGGGCACCAATCCGGCGCTTGCCCCGGGTATGCCAGGGCGGCGTCCAGCGAGCCGGGGGCGGCTTCGTCCCAGGAGTTCAGCCTGGTAAGAGGCACCCCGGCGTGGGCCACGGCCACGGCTTCCATGTCCCATTGCGCGCCGGAATCCAGAACGACCATCGAAGCGGACGGGCGCAGCCAGTGGCTGATTTCGCCCGCGTCGCGCACGCGGCTCCACAGCGCGAAATCGCCCAGGCAGGCCACCCCGCCCGGCCCAAGGGCGGACAGAGCCTCCAGGCAGCCGGGCAGTTCCTTGAGGGGGGGCGAAAAGACGTTCTCCACGCCGCAGAGTTCCAGCGCCGCGAGCACGGCGTCGGGCCAGGGGGCGCTGACCCCGGGACGCAGCACAGCCACCAGCGGGATGCGCCGGGCCATGGCCGGGAGCACCGCGGCCACCACCTGCGCCGGGGCCTGGACCGCCTGCCCGAGCACCAGGGCGAACCAGGGGCGCGGGCGCTTCTCGATCAGGCGGGTGTTGCCGGAGGGGAACGTCCCGGCTGTGAGCGTCCGGGCGGGGGCTTGCGGGTCAGCCGTTTCGTAGGCACCCGCGATGCAGGTCTTGATGACGGCGCGGCCGGAGTCGCCGGTGCGGGCGTAGGCCCTGGCGAAACGGCCGTCGCCGACGCGCCACCGTTCAGGAAGGGGCGGCGCGCCGGGCGAGGGGGAAGATTCCGGATAGTTCATGGGATGAAAAGGGCGGCCCGGAGGCCGCCCAGTCTGTTAGAGCCACTTGAGGAACTTGTGCCAAGTGCCTTCCGCATCGCGGCGTTCGTTCTCCGAGAGCGTCTTCTGGTACTCCAGGTAGGACACTTGTGCCCGTTCCTTGGCGTACTTGAATATCTCAGGAAGATCCTTGAAGTTTTCCGCCACATACATGTAGCGCTTCCAGGCCGCGCCGTAGCGGCTGCTGTTCCAGTAGAAGTCCGCGATGAAGATCTCGTGCTGGGCCATGCGCGTGCGGCACTTCACGATCCAGTTGGGTGCGTCCTTGCCCCATTGGGAGTTGGGGTAGGCGTCCTTGAGGACGGTGAAGTACTGGATGGACTCATTGAGGCCGTCCTGGGGCAGGTCGATGGAATCCAGTCTGCGGAAGATGGAGACACCGATCTGGTAGAGCACGTAGGGAATCTGTTCGTGCCTGGGGTGCAGCGCCTCGAACTCCTTGTAGGCGTCGGCGGCCTGCAGGAACTTGTCGTCCATGAAGTAGGCGTCGCCCAGGCCCACGATGCCGTCAGGCGTGTAGGGGCTGAAGGGGTAACGGTCCTTGAGCTTCAGGAAGTATTCCTGGGCCTCGGTGTACTTCTTCTCCTTCATGGCCTCGCGACCCGCCTCCCAGAGCTCCTGGGCGGTGTCGTCAGGAGGGGGAAGGAAGTAGTAGTCGATGAAGCCGCAGCCGGAGAGGCCGAACAGGAGCAGCGCCAGACAGAAGGCGCGGGCGATGGTGGTTCTTGTCATGTGTGTGATTTCGGGGGCCGGGTTTTAATGATGCCCCAGTGTCTCCAGATAGCTGATGACTGTGCTTGCCGCCAAGGCCCCGTCACCCACGGCCGTGGCCACCTGGCGGACGTTCTTGGAACGGACGTCTCCGGCGGCGTAGATGCCTGGGATGGAGGTGCGGCATTCCTGATCGGTGACGATGAAGCCCTTGCCGTCCAACTCGATGCCCGCGGGGAAGAAACCTCCCTGCGGTTCGTAACCGACGAAGATGAATACACCCTCAACGTCGATCCGCCGGACAGCGCCGGTTTTCACACACCTGACCATAACGGCCTCGACCTTGTCATGCCCGACGATTTCATCCACCACGGAGCTGCGCAGGATCTCGATGTTCGGGTGAACTTCGCACTTGTCCTGGTAGCAGCGCTGGGCGCGGAAGTCGTCCCGGCGGTGGATGAGGTAGATTTTTTTGACCAGCCTGGCAAGGTACAAAGATTCTTCAAGGGCGGAATTGCCTCCGCCGATGACGGCCACGTCCTGGCCCCTGAAGAAATTGCCGTCGCACAGGGCGCAGTAGGAGACACCCTTGCCCAGAAGCTGCTTCTCACCCGGCAGGCCGACGCGCTTGTACTGCGCGCCGCTGCAGATGATGACGGCCCTGGCGTGGAGGGTGTCCTCGTCGAGTTGAACGCGATGCACGCCTTCGTGGGGCTCGATGGATTTCACGGAGCCGCTGAAGTGCTCCACGTTGGGGTAGGCGGTGAGATGCTTCGAGAATATATCCGCGAGCTTCCACCCTTCGATGCCCTCGGGGTAGCCGGGGTAGTTCTCGATGAGGTGCGTCATCAGAACCTGTCCGCCGTGGGCCAGTTTCTCCACAAGAGCCACTTTCAGGTCGGACCTGGCAAGATAGAGGGCCGCCGTGAGCCCCGACGGCCCGCCCCCGACGACCACGGCGTCGAACATTTTCATGAGACTAGAGCGCCTTCTGGCTGATCATTTCCTTGATGGAGGATTTGGAGACGGCGCCGGTGATCTGCTCCACCACTTCGCCGCCCTTGAACAGGATCAGGGTGGGGATGGCGCGGATGCCGTACTTGCTGGGGGTGGAGGGGTTCTCGTCCACGTTCATCTTGGTCACTTTCACCTGGCCGGTGTACTCGTTGGCCAGCTCGTCGATCACGGGGCCCATCGCCCGGCAGGGGCCGCACCAGGGCGCCCAGAAATCGACCAGCACGGGGAGCTGGCACTTGAGGATTTCTTCTTCGAAGTTCGCATCGGTGATCTGGATGGCCATTGTGATTCTCCTTTGCTGTTGCTTGGCGGGCGCGGAGCGGCCGTCACAACGAAGCGCCCCGCGGGTTCGCGGGACGTTCGGGCGGCGTTCCGGCTTGTTTGGTTCTTACAGAACGTCCTCGATTTTGAGAAGCGAATAATTTCGGAATTTTTCGAAATCGGCCTCCGTATCCGCGTGGGTGATGCGGATGGCGTCGGCCTCGTCCAGGTTCTCCAGCAGGATGTCCACCAGGGTGGGATCGAAGTGTCTGCCCCGCTCCTCCTCGAGGATCTGGACGACCTTCTCCATGGGGAAGGCGGGCTTGTAGACCCGGCGGGAGCTCAAGGCGTCGAACACGTCCACCAGGGCGGTGATGCGCCCGAACAGGGGGATGGCCTCCCCGGCGAGCTTGCGCGGGTAGCCGTTGCCGTCCCAGCGCTCGTGGTGGGTCAGGGCCACGGACTGCGAGGCCTTGAGGATGGGGTTGGAGTCGCCCTTGAGGATCAGCGCGCCGATGAGCGTGTGGTACTCCATGGTGGCGCGCTCCTCGGGGGCGAGCAGCCCGGGCTTGTGCAGGATGGAGTCCGGGATGCCCAGCTTGCCGGTGTCGTGCATGGCCGCGCCCCAGTGCAGCAGCTCCAGCCCGTTCCTGTCCATGCCGAGGTTGCGGCCCAGCAGCAGCGCGTATTCGCTCACGCGGGTGATGTGGTTGGCCGTCTCCTTGTCGCGGTATTCGGCCGCAAGGCCCAGCCTGAGCACGCTGTCCAGCCAGGACTTCTGCAGCGCCATGGTCAGCTTGGCGTTGACGATGGCCACCGCCGCCTGGGAGGCCAGCGCCGCCACCACGGGCAGGCACACGGAGTCGAAGGGGACCACCCGCCTGCCCTCCGCGGTCTCGCGCGTGGCGTTGATGAGCTGGAGCACGCCCACCACCTCGTCCTTCTGGTCCATCATGGGCAGGGAGAGCATGGAGTGGGTGGAATAGTCGTTGGCGCGGTCGCTGGCCGGGTTGAAGCGGTACGGGGCGGAAGGGTCGATGTCGTATACGTCTGGGATATTGACCATTTCCTTGCTGACGGCCACGTACCCGGCGATGGACTCGGCGTTGAGGGGCAGCTCGTAGGTCTTGAAGAGGGCCCGGCAGGCGGTTTCACCCAGCCTTTCGGAGAGGGTGCCGTTCTGGGAGGTCTCGAAGCGCAGCACGGCGCCGTCCACCAGGTAGACCGAGCCCGCGTCGGCCCCGGTGAGCTTGCGGGCCTCCAGCAGGACCATTTCGAGCAGGTCCCCAAGCACGCGCGTGCTGGAAAGGGCGAGTCCGACCTTGATGAGCTGGCCGGCCTGGCTTTCGAATGAAAATGCGGGCACATCGCCCTGAGGAGCAACGTGGCAGGGTTCCATGATTCTCGAAACCTATCCGGGCATCTTCAAAAAGTCCAGCGGTATGGCCTTGCCTCGGGGTATGGACGTCACTTCGGGGCCGTGCCTGTAGCCCGCCCGGAGCATCATCTCCCCCAGGTAGGCCACCATCACGGCGTTGTCCGTGCACAGCCCGGCGGAAGGCAGCACGCAGGCGAGCCCCCGCTCTTCGCACATGCGGCCCAGCACGCGCCGGATCATGGAGTTGGCGGCCACCCCCCCCGCCACGACGAGGGTTCTCGCCTCGGGGTGCTGGTCCGCCGCGCGCTCGGTCTTGATGCGCAGGGTGTCGGCCACGGCGCTGTTGATGGAGGCGCAGAACAGCGGCAGCCCGGGTATGTCGGGCAGGCCGCCGTCCGGCAGCGCGGGCAGGCGCAGGTGCGGGTTTTGCGAGATGTGGCGGGCCACGGCGCTCTTGAGCCCGCTGAAGCTGAAATCCAGGCCGGGGTTGGCCGTGTAGGGCCGGGGGAAGAGCGTGTCGTCCGGCTGCACAGTGCTGCCCAGGATGTCGATGTACTTGCCGCCGGGATACGGCAGGTTCACCAGCTTGGCGGCCTTGTCCAGGGCTTCGCCCGCGGCGTCGTCCAGGGTGCGGCCCAGCAGCTCGAAGTCGAAGGGGGAGCGGATGAGGTAGAGGTGGGTATGCCCGCCGGATATGAGCAGCCCCAGGGCCGGGAAGGCGATCTCCCGCTCCAGCCCGGCCACCATAAGGTGGGCGTGCAGGTGGTTGACGCCAACCAGAGGCACGCCAAGCCCTTGGGCCAGGCCCTTGGCCAGGTTCATGCCCACCAGAAGGCTGCCCAACAGGCCCGGCCCGCGCGCCACGGCCACGCCCTCGATGTCGACTGGGGCAAGGCCCGCGTCGGCCATCAGCCCGGAGAACAGGGACGTGGCCTTGCGCAGATGCTCGCGCGAGGCCAGCTCGGGCACCACGCCCCCGAACAGGGCGTGGAGCTCCACCTGGCTGGCCATGCGCTCACCGAGCACCCTGCCCTCCGACACGAGCGCCAGGGCCGTTTCGTCGCAGGATGTCTCGATGCCCAGACAGATCATTTTTTGTGCTTGCGGTAGATTTCCATCACCTTGTCCACATCGTTGCGGCTGCCGATGAACAGGGGCACGCGCTGATGCAGCTCGGATGGCTCGATCTGCAGGATGTCGATTTCGCCGTCGGTGGCCTTGCCGCCCGCCTGTTCGATCAGGAAGGCCAGGGGGTTGGCCTCGCACATCAGCCGCAGCTTGCCCTTGGGCTTCTTGGGGTCCTGCGTGTCGGCGGGATAGAGGAAGATGCCGCCGTAGAGCATGTTGCGGTGGAAGTCCGCCACGAGGGAGCCGATGTAGCGCTGCGAGTACGGCTTGCCGCGGGCGTTGTCGGTGCTCTTGAAGTAGCTCACCGCCTCGCGGGTGGCGTCGTCCCAGTAGTTCCAGTAGGCCTCGTTGACCGAGTAGACCTTGCCGGTTTCGGGGGTCTTGATGTCGGGGTGGGAGAGCAGGAACTCGCCCACGCTGGGGTCCATGGTGAAGCCGTGCACGCCGCGCCCGGTGCTGTACACCATCATGGTGGAGGTGCCGTAGAGGAAGTACCCGGCCGCCACCTGGTCCGCGCCTTTCTGGAGCACGTCGGCCAGCGTCGCGCCGCACTTGCAGGTCGACTTGCGGCGATAGATGGAGAAGATGGTGCCCACGTTCACGTTGGCGTCGATGTTGGAGGACCCGTCCAGCGGATCGAAGATCAGGATGTAATCCCCTTGGGGCATGTTTTCCGGGATCTCGATGACGTCGGCGTTCTCCTCGGAGGCGATGGCGCACAGCACGCCGGCGCGCTCCATCCGGTAGATCAGGATGTCGTTGGCGTAGTCGTCGAGCTTGCGCACGGCCTCGCCCTGGACGTTGACCTCGCCGGTGAGGCCCAGCACATCGACCAGCCCGGCCTTGTTCACCTCGCGGGAGATGATCTTGGCCGCGAGGATGAGCTCGTTGAGCATGGAGGTGAACCGCCCGGTGGCCATGGGCGATTCCTTCTGGTGCAGCAGCAGATGTTCGGTGACGGTTACCTGGCGCATGGTTGACCCTTCCTGGAAAGCGTTATTGCGCCGGGGCCTGAACCGGAGCTGGGGCCGGGGCCTCAGCCGGTGCGGGTTCGGCGGCGGGCTGGGGGGCTGCCTTGGGCTGCTTGGGCTGCGCCTTCACCGTCTCGATGGCGTAGATCAGGAACGTCTGGGCCACGGCGCGGGCCTGCCACTGGAACTTGCGGCCGCCCACGGTGTCCTGACCGGAGACGTTGGACTTCAGGATGTTCTTCCACTTGAGCTGGGACATGGCCTGCCCGGCGCTCTGGTCGTCGCCGCTCCACAGGGCTTCGCCGGGAGACATGATGAGCAGCTTGCCCGGCTCGGGGGACTGTTTGGCCAGGCTGGCGGCGTCGAAATGGGCCACCAGGATGCCCACGAAATCGTTCTCGACGTAGAGCGGCTTCGCGATCATGACCTCGGCGCCCAGCTCCGTCACGGAGACGGCGGCGGCCATCTTGCGCTGTTTGTACAGGTTCTCGAAATCAGCCAGCGGGGTGAAATCCACGTTCTTGATTGAGAAGGCGGGCTCGCGCCTCACCACGGTGCCGTTGGGGCTCAGCTCGGCCAAGCCGGTGAGCCAGGGGAAGGAGGTCATCACCTTCTGCACCCACTCGGCCTCGGGCGGGGCGTCCTGGGCGGAAAGGGCCCGCAGCAGGTATTCGAGCTGGGCGTCCACGGGGGTGAACAGCTCGGCGAACTTGAGCACCGTGGGGTCGGACGTGCCCAGGTCGCTCAGGTCGATGGTGGGGTCGACGTTGACGTACTCCTTGTACATCTTCTTGGTGCTTTTCCAGTAAGGCTTGACCGTGTCGCAGCCAGCGGCGGCGAAAAGGGCGCAGGCCACCAGGGCCAAAATGACGCGCTTATGCATGAGGCCGATCCTTCTTAACGGGGTGATGGACGTGCTCCGCCCGAATTGCATGCGATGCGTCTACTCTCTGGAGCGGGCGTAATCAAGCGGGTGTTAGGCCGTGGCCCGCGCGTCCAGGCGGTTGGCGAGCGCCTCGAGCATGCTCACCAGCTTGGCGCCGGACTTGGGCTGCGCCTCCGGCGCGGATTTGGCGGGGGACGCCCCGGAGGAAACAAGGAGGTTGATCTCTTCAATGCGGGCGGAAATATTCTTTTTCTCCTGCTCGGAGGAGGCCAGGCGAAGCAGGTCGCCGTAGATTTCCAGGGCGGCCGCGTAGTCGCCGTGGCGGGCCAGGAGCTCGGCCATGGTGCGGGTGCGCACGGCGGCCACGTTCTCGGAGGCGCACTCGGGGGGAAGCATCTCGGCCGGGGCGTGGCGCTGCTGGGCCTCGATGCGCTGGGTCAGGGCCATGACCTCTTCGGCGCCGCGAAGGGAAAACGGCTCGGATTCGCAAGCGGCGGAGCGCCCCGCGGCCGGAGCCTCGGCGAGGGGGCGGGAGGGGGCCCGTGAGGATGTCGGGGCGTCGCCGATCTGGGCGTTGAGCCCCTGCTCCATCAACGACAGCCAGGATACTTCCTTGCCTTGCAGGGAGAGGGCCAGGAAGCGCAGGGCCAGGGCGGCGTCCTTGGAGAGGCCGGGGGCCTTGGCGGCCCATAGGGTCCATACGGCCGGATAGTCGGCCAGCAAGGGGGAGACTGCGTCGAACTGGCAGGAGGCTTCCTCCTCCCGGCCGAGGCGCATCAGAAGCTCCACCAACAGGAACTTGGCTTCCATGTGGGCGGGATGAAACTGGATGGACTTCTGGAGGACGGCCACCGCCTCCTCGGTTTCGCCCTGGGCGGCCAGCATCCGGCTGAGGGGGAAGAACACCCTGGAGTTGGGGTCGTCCGAGAGAACTTCACGGTAAAATTCAATTTTTGATGTCATCGCCGACGCTTCCTTCAGGGTATTGTCCGGGGAAAAGATAGATGATCTCGTTGTCGCGGAGGTAGTTGCCGTGGGCGCGGGTCATCTTCTCGGTGAAGGCCCGGTCGGACTTCAGCCAGCGGATCTCCTGGCTCAGGTCGAGCGAGCGCCCGGCCAGGGCGTCTATGCGCGTCTTCAACTGCTTCTGGTGGTTCTTGAGGTCGAGGTAGGCGAAGACGCCCTTGTCGCTCCAGACGAGGTTGTACAGCAAGACGGCGTTGCAGCAGAGGATCAGAGCGAGGAGCAGGCGCCGTATGAACATGGTCTATTGCAGTGTCTGGTTTTTGGTTTCGCCCGAGCGGGCCATGGCCGAAGGCGTCTTCAGCTCCTGCAGGAAACGCTCGGTCGCGGTTTCTATCCGCGCCACGTCCTCTTCGTCAAGCTCGATACCGTCCATTTCATTGAGGAAAGACTTCAACACCTTGAATTCCGGAAGCAACATGCTGCCGGAGTCGATGCGCTGCAGAAGCGGCTCCAGTTCCAGAATGGTCTGGAGGCAGTTCACGATGCGCGCCGCCAAGGAAGAAGACCTGGTTCCATCCATCGATTCATGACCCGCCGCGATGAGGCTTCATTGGAGTGAACTCTGTATCTTCGCCAGGCCGGAACGTCCCTGAAGGCATTGCACGTTCCAGTGCGAAGCGGTCCCTGCATTGGAGCTTCGCACATTGCCGCGCGGAAAGCAAAGCCAATTCACGCCAAAGCGTCACGAACGCAAAAAAACACGGCGCGGGCGCAACGGCCAGCGTCATCCGCACTCCCCGGAAGCTGGTCCGGCGGCGCGGCTCAGGCCTTGTTGGGGGGCCAGCTCCTGAAGAAGCTGTACATGTAGTTGGCGCCGGAGCCGATGGTCAGGCCCAGGGCGACATAGAGCATCATGGTGCCGAAGGGCTGCGGGTCGAGCCCGAACACGGGGTAATGCAGAATCAGCGGACACAGCGCGATGATCTGGATGATGGTCTTGAGCTTGCCGAACCGGTCCGCCGCGATGACCACGCCCATGTCCGCCGCCACGGCGCGCAGGCCGGTCACGGCCATCTCCCGGCCGATGATGATGACGGCCACCCAGGCCCCCACCCAGTCGAGCCTGACCAGCATTATCAGCACGGAGCAGATCAGCAGCTTGTCGGCCAGCGGGTCAAGGAACTTGCCCAGGTTGGTCACCAGCCCGAGCCGCCTGGCCAGCAGCCCGTCGAAAACGTCCGTGACCGAGGCCGCCATGAACAGGATCGTGGCCGCCAGGCACGTGCCCGGCCCCGGGAAATAGAGCATGGCCACCAGAAAGGGGACCACCGCTATCCGGGCCAGGGTCAGGGCGTTGGGCAGGTTCAGCATGGTTTTGAGCACCGGGCCGCTCCGTATCTCGCTACGTCCCCGAACGGCGGCAAGTCGCCGTCCGGGGACGGGGCAAATGTTTTCGCTTTTTTCAGCCGCCCAGGGTGGCGTGGGCTTCCAGGCTGGACTGGGCCGCCTTGTCGATGGCGTCGGCCAGGGCCAGCAGGGCGTCCTTCACGGGGGAGGCCTCGTCCATGAGCGCCACGGGCCTGCCCACGTCGCCGGCCACCACGGCCACCGGGTCCAGCGGGATGGCCCCCAGGAATTCGATGCCGTACTTCTTGGCCAGCTCTTCGCCGCCGCCCTTCTTGAACAGGGCGATCTCCTTGGAGCAGTGGGGGCAGATGAGCCCGCTCATGTTCTCCACGATGCCCAGGATGTTGGCCTTGGCGTACTGCAGGAAGTTGATGGCCTTGCGCACGTCCGCCAGGGAGACCTCCTGCGGGGTGGTGACCACCACGCACAGGGCGTCCGGGATGGTCTTGAGCACGGTCATGTGCTCGTCGCCGGTGCCGGGGGGGGAGTCGATGACCAGGTAGTCCAGCTCGCCCCACTGGATCTCGCCGATGAACTGGCGGATGGCCGAAGTCTTCATGGGTCCGCGCCAGAGCACGGCCTGGTCCGGATCCTTGAGGAGGGACTCCATGGAGACCACGTAGAGGTTGTCGCCGCACTGCTTGGGGGTCACCTCGCCCTTCTCGTTGGCCTCAAGGTTGCCTGAGAGCCCGAGCATGCGCGGGACGCTCGGGCCGTGCAGGTCAACGTCCAGGATGCCCACCTTGTGCCCCTTGCGGGCCAGGGACGCGGCCAGGTTCACGGTGATGGAGCTCTTGCCCACCCCGCCCTTGCCGCTCATGACGAAAATCTTGTATTTGATGCGGGAAAGCGCTGTGCTGATGCGCTCGTCCTGCTGCTGGGTCTTGGCGTCCTTGCAGTCGCCCGAAGCGGACTTGCTGGCGCAGGTGCTCGCCTTTGAGCAGGTCTTGCAGCCTTCGCCCTTGTCGCCTTTCTTCTTGATCTTCATGCTTTGTCTCCGTGCTTGCTACCAGCCGTGGCGTCCGACGAGGTCGACGAACATCACCTGGCCGAGATTCTTGCGCCCGATCCTGCCGCCTTCCTTGCGCAGGACGACCAGGGTCTGGCTGCGCCGCTCGGGCCCCACGGGCATGATGAGCATGCCCGGGTCCGCCAGCTGGTCGAGGTAGGGCTGGGGGATGGAGGGGCCGCCCGCCGTGACCAGGATCCGGTCGAACGGGGCCTCCTCGGGCCAGCCCATGGTTCCGTCGTCCAGTTTGAGGCGCACCCTGCCGTACCCCATGGATTCCAGCCTGTTCCGGGCCAATTCGTAGAGCTCGGGCACGCGCTCCACGCTGTAGACCAGGGCGTCCAGTTCCGCCAGGATGGCGGTCTGGTATCCCGAGCCGGTGCCGATCTCAAGCACCTTCATGCCCGGGCGCACGTCCAACGCCTCGGTCATCAGGGCCACCACGTAGGGCTGGGAGATGGTCTGCCCCTGGCCGATGGGCAGGGGATGGTCCCCGTAGGCGCTCGGCGTGAGCGCCTCCTCCACGAAGAGGTGGCGCGGCACCTTGCTCATCACGGACAGAATGCGCGGCGTATGGATGCCTCTGTCCCTGATCTGCTCGCGCACCATGCGCTCTCGGCTTCGTTTGGGGTCGATTTCCATCAGTTCACCCGGTCCTTCGTTCGGAACTGGGGAGTGACACCAGATTTCCCCCGCCAAGTCAACGTCTTGACTTGACAGGGAAGCCCTTCGGGGGTGGAATGACCGTGAACCCCCAGCCAAGGAGGAAGGACATGCTCACAGTCGGCGACCTCATGACCACACAGCTGTTCACCCTGCTCTCCTCCGACAGCCTGTACACCGCGCGGCAGATAATGGAAATGGCCCGCGTGCGCCACGTGCCCATCGTGGACGGGGAGGACAACTACATCGGGCTCATCACCCACCGGGACATGCTCGCCGTGGCCGTCTCCAAGCTTTCCGACATCGACCCCTCCACACAGGACGAGCTGGACGCGGGCATCCCCCTGAGCGAGATCATGCGCACGGACACCGCCACCGTCAGCCCGGAGACCCTGCTGCGCGACGCCGCCCAGTCCCTGCTGGAGCACAAGTACGGCTGCCTGCCCGTGCTGAAGGGGCGCAGGCTGGTGGGCATCATCACCGAGGCGGACTTCCTGCGCCTGACCATCAGCCTCATGGACGCCCTGGAGGAGCGCTCGGCGGGCTGATTCGCCCGGCTTCGCGCCCCTCACGGGGCCGCCTTGCAATACGCGCCTATTCGACCCGGATAATCTCGAAGCTCTCGCCGGTGAGGCACACGCCCCCGGCGGGAGTGACCTCGAAGGTGTTCTCCACGCCCACCATGCCAAGGCCCGGGATTCCCTGCTTGGGCTCCACCGCCAGGACCATGCCCTCCTCGAGCGGCTCGTCGAAGCCCTTGGCCAGCACGGGCCAGGCGTCAACCACCAGCCCGATGCCGTGGCCCAGGAAGGGCACCTTGTTTCCGCCCAGGCCCATGAAGCCTTCGGCGAAGCCCTCGCGGGCGGCCCAGTCGATCACGTGGGCATATATCCGGGAGGGGATGGCCCCCGGCTTGAGCTGCTCGGCGGTCCAGCGCTGCACGTCCATGCAGAAGGCCTGGGCGCTGCTCACCTCGTCCGGCATGGCCGAGGCCCCGGGCCAGTACACCTGGGTCTTGTCGGTCTGGTAGCCCTCCAGGCAGAATCCGCAATCCACCGAGAGCGGCTCCCCGCGCTTCCATATCTGCCCCGCGTAACCCATGAAGGGCACGCTGGGGTGCTCCCCGCGCAGGCCCAGGGGGCCGTTGTAGCCGCTGGGGTAGTTGCCGGAATCGCCCGCGCTGACGTGGCCCAGGAAGAGCTCGTCCCCCGCGCCGGCCATGCGCATCACGCCGCTGTGGCCCATCTCGAAGAAGATGCCCCAGATCACGTGGGACACCTCCCGTTCGGTCATGCCGGGCTTGATGCGCTGGGGCAGGGTCTCGCACATGGCCTTGGCGTGGCGATGGCCGCAGAGGCGCATCTTGTTCAGCTCCCACGGGCTCTTCACGGACTGGGCCCTGGCCAGGGCCGCGTCGCCGGGCACGAAACGCACGTTCTTGATGCGCGAGGTGAGCAGGTTGGCCAGGCTCCAGGGCAGCGCGCCCATCTCGGCGGCGATCTCCGCGCCCAGGGGCGAGCCCGCCCCGGCGCAGAGGCCTTCGATGTCGCCGTAGGAGCGGAACGGGAGGATGTTCGTCAGCGGAGACTCCAGCCTGGCCCGGTCCAGCCCCTTGCGGATCATGAGCACGGGCTCGCCTTCCGTGGGCAGCCAGAGCACGCCGTTGCCGAAAGTGCCGGTGAGGTAATAGATGCCGAGCCTGGAGAACACCAGGAGCCCGGAGGCCCCGGGCTGCAGGCGGCCCAGGTGGGCCCGGCAGGAGGCCTGGCGCAGCGCCGCCTCCTGGGCGGGCAGGGTTTCCAACGCCTGAAACATGCGAACGCTCCTTCTTTCGGGCGAGGACGCACCCCGCCCGGGCTGTGTTGAGTACTGCGCCGGCACGTGGCCGAAGCCGCCCTCCCGGACATTCCCCCTTGAGAAGCCCGCTGCTTTGCGGTTAGAAGGTCCGGGTCGGACACGAGCTCTCTAGCGGTTTCTCACCTGAAGGAAAAGGCGGCTTTCATGCTCATCGGCGACGCCGAACTGCGCACCCTCCTGGACGGCTGCACCACCGTGGCCGTCGTGGGAGCCAAGGACAATCCCGGCAGCCCCGTGGACGCCGTGGGACGCTACCTCATCGGGCGGGGCTTCACCGTGTACCCCGTGCACCCGGTGCGCAAGACCGTCTGGGGCCTGCCCGCGCGGGCCTCCCTGGCCGAACTGGACGCGCCCGTGGACATCGTGAACCTGTTCCGCGCCCCGGCCTACTGCCCGGATCACGCCCGGGAGGTTCTGGCCCTGGCGAAACCGCCGCGCCTGTTCTGGATGCAGTCCGGCATCTTCAGCCTGGAGGCCCGCTCCATCCTGGCGGGCACTCCCATCACCGTCGTCGAGGACCTCTGCCTCATGGTGGAGCACCGGCGGCTCTTCCCCCACTCCTGATATGAACGACAACGACTCGGCCTTCGAATGCCGCCGCTGCGGCCACTGCTGCCTGGGCGAAGGCGGCATCGTGCTCACCGTCAAGGATCAGCAGCGCCTCGCCGACCACCTGGGCCTGGAGCTGGCCGCCTTCCTCCAAGCGCACACCACGACGCGCGGCACCAAGGTGCACCTGGGCGTGCGCGCCGACGGCCTCTGCGTCTTCTTCGACGAAGGTTGCGGCATCCACCCTGCCCGGCCCGACATCTGCCGCGCCTGGCCCTACTTCCGGGGCAACCTGATCGACGACTCCAGCTGGGAGCTGGCCCTTGAGTACTGCTCGGGCATCAACCCCAACGTGCCCCACCAGGAGTTCGTGCGCCAGGGCCTGGCCGCCCTGCGCGAGCAGGGCGTGGGCGTCACCGGCGACCCGGACGCCCCCAGCGCCCTCAAGCTCGACGGGATCGAGAAGCCATGAACGTGGAGGAGGCCCACCGCGTCCTGGGCCTTGCCTCCGGCGCCACGCTGGAGGAGGTCAAGAAGAGTTATCGCCAGCTCGCCTTCCGCTACCACCCGGACCTCAACCCGGACGACTCGCTGGCCAAGCGCAAGTTCCAGCGCATCAACGAGGCCTACCTCCTGCTCAGGCAGATCCTGGCCGAAGGCCCGCCCAAGGCCGCCCAGCGCCCCGGGCGCGAGAATTCCCAGCCGCCGCCGAAGCCCGAACCGGGCGCCTGGCGCAAGGCCAAGACCGCCTACACCGAGGCCTCCAAGGCGGAACCAGAGAAGACCAACTACTATTTCCGGCGCGAGGACGTGCTGCAGGACCTGCTCAAGGACCCCTTCGCCCGCCAGGTCTTCGACGACATCTACAACGAACTCAAGAAGACTCAGGGCGCGAAGCCCATCCCCGACGCCCCGGCCAGCCGCAAGCTCGACGTCAGGCTGGGCAAGTCCAAGTGGTCCATGGACTTGAGCGACGGCCTGGTCTCCGGGCTGCGCGGCATGCTTCTGAAACAGCTCGACGACGAGCAGACCGTCAGCGTGCCGCCCACCAGCATCCTGCCGGGGGCCAAGCTGCGCGTGGGCATCGCCCAGGGCCTCTCCGGCGAGGAGAAGACCGTGGAGTTCACCATCCCCAAGGACTACACCCTGGGCCAGCCCATACGCCTCAGGGGGCTCGGGCGTCGCCTCGGCCCCTGGAAGGGCGATCTGTATTTGAGGATCACTTTGGGATGAGCAGCCCGGCCGCCTGGATACGGGTCGCGGCCCTGGCTGTCGCGCTGTCAGCGGCGCTTAGCGTACCGGCCCAGGCCCAGTCCCCGCAACGCGTGGGCGGCCCCTGCACCTACCAGGAGCATCCGGGCACGGCCACCATCGTCAGCGTCACCGCCCTGCCCCGCACCTCTCCGGAGGCCTACCAGCCGCACAGGATTCTGTTCACCTTCCAGGCCCAACCCATGATCGCGGACCCGCTCTACGCGCCCGGCAAGGTGCACGAGATGACCCTGACCGGCGGCGCTGCCCCGGGCGGGAAGTTCGTGGAGAAGTACGGGATTGCGCAGGGCCGGAAGATTCCGGCGGCGATCCGGCTGATTCGCGGCGGCACGTGCACGCCGGTGCTCTTCAGGTTCCAGGGCATCGACCTGTCGGACAGGGTCGGGATGCAGGGGCCGCTGCCTTAGAGCGGGAGGGCAGGGTTGGAGAAGCCTCCGGCGGCCAAAGGGAGTTCCTCCCTTTGGAATCCCTTTCCGCTTCGCGTATGAGTCTGAAAACACTGACGGTCTCTGCAAACCTGTGCCACATCGAGAGCCAACGGTCATTCAAGACAGTCCATGAGGCCTTGAGCGGCATTCACGGCCAGTCGAACCTGACAGCCCCCGCCATTTCCACCAGAACCTGATCCAAGCTGTCCAACCGGAAAGCTCGGCTAATCCGCACACAGATTCCTTCCGACCGGATTCAAGCAACAGGGCATCCCAGGCACAGCCCCTGTCGCGACTTTTCATCCGGGTTCAAGCAACAGGGCATCCCAGGCACAGCCGTTCTCGCGGCTTTTCCTCTTGAGAATCCTTTCGCGCTGAAACAAATTGTCTCCGCGTCCGGGCGCAGCGGGCCGCGGCGCCTCGACATTCTTCAAATATGTCGGGGTGCCGCGGCCCGCTGCGCCCGGACGCGGAGACTCAAACCACAAATCCCAATCCTTCAAACCACGCGACGCGAGTAGAGCGCCGCCTCAGAACTCCCCATCCAGCAGCAGGTGCGAATAGTATCCCGCCACGGCGGCGACGTAATAGGGCATGAACGGCTGCCAGCCCGAGTGCGCCACGACCATGGGCGCGATAAGGATTGCGGAAGGAATGATGAGCCCGGCCCACCAGGTGTGCGTCCAGCCCCGATGCGAGCCCACGGCGGGCAGCAGGGCGCAGAAACCCAACAGCGCCGCGTAGCGGTACTGCTCCTTGAGGATGAGCGCGATGTCGGCAATCAGTGCGGCCCCGTAGTAGATGTGGCGGCCCTTGGAATTGGTGTCCACGTCCGGGAAGAGCGAGCCCAGCACGGCCACCGCCGCAAGCAACAGCATGACCTTGGGTTCAGGCCTGTACACTCCCAGCCACCACGCCGCGCCGAGCCCGCCGCCGACCACGGCCAGGGCTCCAACAACATGTCCCTTGTATCCCGGCATGCCCGGGCTGCTACCATCGCCCCGCGCGGATGACAAGACCGTCTTGCCAATCCTCACAATGAAAAGGCCGGGCCAGCCTTGCAGCTGACCCGGCCTTGAGCAACCGAAGAGATGCGCGCGGACCTAGAACATGTCCTTCTCGCACTCCTTGATGGTGTCGTCGATGACCTTCTGCAGCTTGGCGGGCAGGCCCATGATGTCCACGTTGAGGAAGCCGCGCACGATGGTGGAGGTGGCCTCTTCCTGGTCCAGGCCGCGCGCCATGAGGTATTCGATCTCCTCCTGGGCGATCTTGCCCACGGCGGCCTCGTGGGAGAGCTCCACGCCGTCCACGGTGGCCTCGAGCTCGGGGATGGCGTGGATCACGCCGCCGCCCAGGATCAGGCCCTTGCACTCCAGGTGGCCGCGCGCGGGCACCGCGTTGCCCGCGATGTGGCCGCGCGCGATGATGGTGCCGCCGGTGGTGATGGTGCGGGCGATGGTCTCGCCGCGGGTCTCCGGGGCGGCCAGGATGATGCGGTTGCCCGTATCCACGTGGGAGCCCTCGGGGGCCACCATCACGGAGTTGAAGCGCGCTACAGCGCCTTTGCCCGCCAGGGTGATGGTGGGGTACATCTGCAGGTCGCTCACGGGCTTGAGCAGCACGTAGTTGTTGAGCAGCACGCCGCCCTCCTCCACCACGCCGGCCGAGCGGGGGCGCACCACGGTGTTCTCCGCCCAGTTGTGGATCATGGTGAAGGTCAGCTTGGCGTTCTTCTTGACGTAGAACTCCGAGATGCCCATGTGCGCGGAGCCCTTGGACTCGTGCGCGGCGGAGCAGCCGGTGATGATGTGCAGCTCGGAGTCTTCCTCGACCACGATGATGTTGTGCACGCTCTGGCCGATGTTGTCGCCCTTGATGAACAGGCAGGACTGCACCGGCTCTGTGACCTTGGCGCCCTTCTCCGTGCGGATGAAGTAGCCGCCGTGCAGGTTGTCGGCTGCGGCCCTGGTGAACTCGTCCTTGTCGGGGTCGATGAGCTTCCAGTAGTATTCCTTGAGACCGTCGTACTTGTCCATGGCCGTCTTGATGTCGAGAATCTCGACACCCTTCTGGCGGGACTTGCAGTGCACCGCGCCGTGGTTCATGTGCATGTACGTGCCGCTGACCGCCTCGGCGGAGACGTCCACGCCAGCCATGAGCAGCTGGTTCTTGTCGGCCTCGTCCAGGGTGGTCAGGTCGGCTATTTCCAGGGGCGCGGGGGCCGTGAAGTCGAATGCTTTCAGGTCGATGGGCTTCATGTGGGCAACTCCGTTAAGCCAGGCAGCGCAGGCATTCCTGGTAGCCGAAGCGGCTGATGTGATCCAGGATGTCGCGGGGGTTGGATTCGCAGCAGAGCTTGCCCTCGTACATCACCTGGCCACGGTCGGCGTTGATGTACTCCAGGATGTAGCCCGTGTGGGTGATGATGAGTCCGGCCACGTTGCGCGAGCATTTGGCCATGCGCAGGCTGCGCTCGATGGTCATGCCGCACTCGCCGCCGAGCAGCTCGCGCACGGTGTTGCCGATGAGCTTCATGTTCTCCAGGTCCACGCCGGATTCGGGCTCGTCGAAGAGCACCATGTGCGGCTGCTGGGCCATGAGCTGCAAGAGCTCCGAGCGTTTGATCTCGCCGCCGGAGAAGCCCGCGTTCACGTCGCGCTCCAGGAAGTCGGTCATGTTCACGCGTTTGGCCAGGGCGTCAACGTCGATCTCGCGGCCCTGGGCGGCCATCTGCACCATCTGGCGCAGCTTGAGCCCGTGGATGGTGGGCGGGCGCTGGAAGGACATGCCGATGCCCAGGCGGGCGCGCTCGTAGATGGTGGCGTGGGTGATGTCGTGGCCGCGGAACATGATGCGGCCATCGGTGATGGTATAGTTGCCGAAACCCATGAGGGTCATGAGCAGGGTGGTCTTTCCGGAGCCGTTGGGCCCGAACAGGATGAAGGTTTCGTTTTCCTTGATTTCGAGGTTGATGCCCTTGAGCACCTCCCTCTCGCCGATCGTCACATGCAAATTTTCTATGCTGAGCATGATGCCTCGCCTTTGGACAAGTGATGCCGTTGAAACCGCAAAAGGATAGATTAGTTCAGATGGTGGCCGCTGTCCAGCAAGGCTGGTTCAGCGGCGGTCGTAGGCTTTTTCCTCGGGCAGGTAGCAATAGCGGCAGTCCAGGGGACCCAGCAGGCGAACCACCAGCAGCCCGAACAGGAAGCCCCCGGCGTGCGCCCACCAGGCCACGGACTGGCCGTCGTTCACCGGCGCGGAGGCGAAAAGGCCCGAGGCGAGCTGAATGACGAACCAGATGCCCAGGAAGGCCACGGCGGGCAGTTCCACGATCCAGGGGATGAACACGATGGGGATGAGCGTCACCACGCGCGCATGGGGGAACAGCCGGAAATAGCCGCCCATGACCCCGGCGATGGCCCCCGAGGCGCCCACCACGGGCGTGGTGGAGCCGGGGTTGAACAGCAGGTGCATGGCCAAGGCCGCCACGCCCGAGAGCAGGTAGAACGCGGCGAAGCGCCAGTGGCCCAGGGCGTCCTCCACGTTGTCCGCGAACACCCAGAGCACCCACATGTTCAGCAGGAAGTGCAGCCAGCCCCCGTGCAGAAACATGTAGGTCACAGCGGAGTCGAAGCCCTGGGAGGGAAACCCGGCGGCCTCGGCCCAGGCCGGGTCCGTGAGCCGGGCCGGGACCGCGCCGTAGAGCTGCAGCAGCAGGAGCAGCCCTTTGTTGGGCAGGCTCAGCTCGAACAGGAACACCAAGAGGTTCAGGGCGAAGATGATCCCCACCACCACGGGCTTGCGGATGTTGGGGACATTGTCCTTGATGGGGATCATGGGGGCCTACGCGTAGTTGTTGGAGCGCATCCAGGCCAGCAGGGAGCGGACTTTCTCCCGCCGTTGCGCTTTCAGGCCGACAAGCAGGGCGTCAACGCCCGCCTCCAGCTCCGCCAGGGAGCCGGAATTGTCCAGCACGTGCGCGCACGCCGCCATCTTGCGCTCGCGCGGCCATTGCCAGGAATCCACCAGGGCGATGTCCTCCTCGTTCCAGCCACGGCCAGCCAGCCGCTGATGGCGCAGTTCGTCGGGGGTGTCCACGCCCACGGCAAGGTCCGCTTCCCCCTGGGCAAGCCAGCCGGATTCCAGCAGCACGGGAATTTCGGCGAAGGCGGCGCGGGCGCGGGCGTTCTCGGCCCAGAAATCCGCCAGGCGGTGGCGGATCATGGGATAGAGGGAGTCCATCACCTCGCGCCTGAGCCCGTCGGAGGCGCGCATGGCCGCCATCAGGGCCTTCTTGTCCACGGGTTCGTCCGCGTCCGGCACGAATCGCTCGCCGTAGCGGGCGCGCAGCAGGTGCCAGCCGTCCGCGCCGGGCTGGTAGAGCTCGGCCACGCAGCGGTCCGCGCTCCAGACGGGCAGGCCGCGCCGGGCCAATGCTTCCAGTGCGGCGCTCTTGCCCCCGCCGGGCAGACCCACGATGGCCACGCGTTGCAGCGAGCGCGCGAGGTACAGGGGGATGCGCCAGAAATCCTTGGGCGTGGGGCAGGTGAAGTCCAGCCGCTGCTCCGTCACCGGGTGGTCGAAGGCCAGCTTCCAGGCGTGGAGCATCTGGCGGGCGGCCAGCTTGCCCAGCAGCCTGTCGGCCCGGGCCGCCTGCTTGCTCGGGGAGGCGCCGTAGAGGGCGTCGCCCAACAGGGGATGCCCGATGTGGGACATGTGCACCCTTATCTGGTGGGTGCGCCCCGTGCTGATGGAGACCTCCGCCAGGCTGGCGCGGCCCTTGGGGTCGGCCCAGACGCGGCGGTAGGCGCTGTGGGCCTCGCGCCCGCCCTTGACCACGCCCATGCGCGACTTGTGCGAGGGGTCGCGCCAGATGGGCGCGTCGATCTCGGCCTGCTCCTTGGCCGGGACGCCGCAGAGCAGCGCCAGGTAGGTCTTCCTGACCTCGCGGTTGGCGAAGGACTCAGAGAGTTTGAGGCGCACCGGCTCCGTGAGGGCCACAGCCAGCAGGCCGGAGGTGTCCTTGTCGATGCGGTGCACGATGCCCGGGCGCTGCCCCTCGATGGAAGCCAGCTCCGGGAAGTGGTGCAGCAGGCGGTTGACCAGCGTGCCCTCGGGACAGCTGGGGGCCGGGTGCACGGTGAGCCCTGCGGGCTTGTTCAGCACGATGAGCTGCTCGTCGCGGTAGACGAGGGATATCTCGCTGCTCTCCGCCGCCGGGGTGTCCTCCAGGGCGGGGGCGGCCAGCTCCAGGGACTCGCCGCCGCGCAGCTTGCGGGAGGCCTTGGCCTCCACAACGCCGTCCACCGTGGCCAGGCCCGCGGCGATCCACTTCTGGATCTTGGCGCGGGTGACGCTTTGTTCTGCCAGTAGTTCGGCCCAGCACTGGTCGAGCCTGCCCGGTCCGGGGGCAGTGTGGCGCAGGATGGTGTCGCTCATGCGCGCCCCTCCAGGCCGGAAAGGATGGAATGGATGGCGGACAGCTCAGTTGAAGGTATGGATGCGGTAAATGGCATCCACACCGGATGCCTGGAATCTCCCGCCGGGTCAACGCCGCCGCCCGCCCGGATGACAAGGGAAACGCCCTGGGATATCCAATCGGGAGTTCATCTTCCCTTCAACCACGCGAGGCCCCCATGCTCTGCGCCATTGCCAACGATTCCGAAGTCGCCCTCGCCCGCCGCAAACGCCCCGCACCGGCCCCGGGCGAAGCGCTGGTGCGCGTGCTGCTGGCGGGCATCTGCAACACGGACCTGGAAATCCTCAAAGGATACATGAGCTTTTCTGGCATCCTCGGGCACGAGTTCGTGGGCGTGGTGGAGGCGGCTCCTGGCCATCCCGAGATGGTGGGCAAGCGCGTGGTGGCGGACATCAACATCGCCCCAGGCCCGGGCGACCACCGCCACACCCCGGAGCGGATGACGCTTGGCATCCACGGCAAGGACGGGGCCTTCGCCGAGCACCTGACCGTGCCCGTGGCCAACTGCGTGCTGGTGCCGGGGGAACTCTCCGACGAGCGGGCCGTGTTCGCGGAACCCCTGGCCGCCGCCATCGAGGTGGGGCAGCAGGTGCACATCACGGCGGCGCACAAAGTCTGCGTGCTGGGGGACGGGAAGCTGGGGCTGCTGACGGCCATGAGCCTGCGCCACCTCTGCCCGGAGCTGGTGCTTGTGGGCAGGCACACGGACAAGCTGGCCATCGCGCACCGATACGGGGTGCGCACCGCCCTGCAAGGCAGCGCGCGAGGCCCCTTCGACATCGTGGTTGAGGCCACCGGCAGGCCCCACGGGGTGGAGGCGGCGCTTAACCTGGTGCGCCCCGAGGGCACGGTGGTGCTCAAGTCCACACTGGAGGCCCCCGCTCCCATCGACCTGACCCGCATCGTGGTGAACGAGATCACCCTGGTGGGCTCGCGCTGCGGCAGCCCGGCCCTGGCCATCGACCACATGCAGCGCGGCCTGGTGGACCCCACGGGCCTCATCGAGGCCGTCTATCCTCTGGAGAGAGTGTGGGAGGCCTTCGAGCGGGCCTCACGCCCGGGGGCGCGAAAGATCCTGCTTCGGGTGAGCCAGTAGAGTCACGCCGTTTATGATCTTGCCGCTCCTGGTGGGCGAGGGGTGCACGGCGAGCGAGATCACTTCCCCGCCAGCCCGGCGCACCAGCTCCCGCAGTTCCGGCTCGGTGGCGTGCCGGGCCGTGTAGAGCAGACTGCCGCCCTCCTCCACGGGGAACGCCCCCTGCGGCAGCCCCAAGTCCGCGCCCCGCTGGTAGCGCTCCTGATAGAGCGGCTGTTCCGGGGTCATCATGAAATCCTGCACAGCCACAACACCCCCGCTCCGGCTCACACCCAGCGCCTCGGCCATGCAGGCCAGACGCCTGCCGTCCTCGGGCAGCACGGTGAGCACCGCGCGCAGGATGACCACGTCGAATATCCCGTCGCCGAAGGGCAACGCCAGGCAGTCGCCCTGAACCACGCTGAAGCGCAGGACGGCGCGCTTCAGGCTGGGCAGGTTGAGGTCCAGCCCGAAATAGTCCGCCCCGGCGGCGCGCACCTCCTCCCCGGCCCCGGCCTCGCCGCAGCCCACGTCCAGCACGCGCATGCCGGGCCGGACGCGCTCCAGCACGGCCGGATGCAGCGTGAGGCTGGTGGGTACTTTCGGCACGTCGCGCCAGCCCATCTCAGTCCTCCCTTCCTTGAGGAACGCCCCTGGCGGGGCGCATAATCAACACCGGCAGCGCGCCCAGCACCATAAGCCCGGCCACGATCAGGAAGCCCTCCGTGAAGCCGCCCGTGTTGGCCTTGATCCAGCCCATGACGTAGGGGCCGAGGAATCCGCCCAGGTTGCCCATGGAGTTGATGAGCGCGATGCCCGCCGCCGCTGCCGCGCCCGTCATATAAGAAGTGGCCAGGCCCCAGAAGGGGCCGAGCATTCCCCAGATGCCCATGGCCGCCAGACTGGCCCCCGCGAGCACCGCAGGCAGGGAGGCGGCCTTGGTCAGCGCGAGCATGCCCCCCAGGCACAGGCAGAAGGAGCCTGTCAGGTGCCAGCGGCGCTCCCCGAGGCGGTCCGAACTGGCCCCGATGACCACCATGCCCACGCAGGCGAAGCCGTAGGCCACCATGACATCCAGGCCCACGCTGAAGGCGTCGCCCCCGGTGATGGCCCCCACGATCTGCGGCAGCCACATCACCAGGGCGTACATGGCCAGCACGGAGCAGAAATACACGAAGCCCAGCAGCCACACGCGCGGGCTGGTCAGCCCCTGGCGCAGGCCGCTCAGGTGGCTGGCGGCCACGGCGACGCGCTCGGCTTTCAGCTGTTCCTCCAGGGCGTCGCGCTCCTCCGGCTCCAACCAGGCCGCCTGCGCCGGGGAATCCGGAAGCAGCAGCCAGACCAGCACGCCAAGCACAACGGCGGGCACGCCTTCCAGGATGAACAGCCAGCGCCAGCCCGCCAGCCCCAGCATGCCGTGCATCTGCATGATCCAGCCGGACACGGGGCTTCCGATGAGCCCGGCCACCGGGGTCGCGGTCATGAACAGGGCCACGGCCCTGGCCCGCACGCCCGAGGGGAACCAGTAGGTGAGATAGAGGATGATCCCCGGGAAGAAGCCCGCCTCGGCCGCGCCCAGCAGGAAGCGCAGGGCCATGAAGCCCTTGGGCTCCCAGACCGAGGCCAGGGCCACGGTTGCGACGCCCCAGCTGACCATGATCCGGGCGATCCAGCGGCGCGCACCCACCTTGTTCAGGATAAGGTTGCTCGGGATCTCGAAGAGCACATATCCAAGGAAGAAGATGCCCGCGCCCAGGCCGTAGGCCTCGCTGCCCAGCCCGACGTCCTGGTTCATGGCCAGGGAGGCGAAGCTGACGTTGATGCGGTCCAGATAGGCGATGATATAGAGGATGAACAGGCCCGGCAGCAGCCTGCGGGAGGCCTTGGCCAGGGCCGAACGCACCAGCGGCGGGTATTGGCCGGAGTTTTGCGGGGAATGGGTCATGGGGTCCGTTTGTGTCGCAGGATGAGGGAGGCGCGGGGGTTGTCCGCCGTCGCGCTGAAGCCCCCTAACACCTTCGCCGCCTCTCGACAAACCCCCCTCCATCATCTATCTACGCGCCAACGACGCCATCAGGAGCCCCAATGCCCTGTCCATCGCTCACATATCAGCGTCCCGAGGATTTCGCCCCCCTGTTCAAGAAACTCAAGGCCCGGGAGAACCCCGACCAGGCCGTGGAGTCCAGGGTTCGCGCCATTCTCGAGGACGTCGCCTCCCGGGGTGACGAAGCCCTCGCGGAGTATACCAGACGTTTCGACTGCCCGTCCTTCACGGCGGCCATGCTGCCCGTCCCCGCCGGGGACATCGCCGAGGCCCTGGCCCGGATTCCCGCCGACGACCGCGCCATCATAGAGGAAGCCATCGGCAACATCCGCAGCTTCCACGAGTCCCAGAAGGAGAAATCCTGGTGGACCACCCGGGAGGACGGCACCATCCTGGGCCAGATGGTGCGCCCCGTTGACTCCGTGGGCCTCTACGTGCCCGGGGGCCAGGGCGGCGAGACCCCGCTGATCTCCTCGCTCTTGATGAACGCGATACCCGCCCAGGTGGCCGGCGTGGAGCGCATCGTGGCCGTCTCCCCCCCGCGCGCGGACGGCACGCTCAACCCCTACATCCTGGCCGCCGCCGCCCTGCTGGGCATCACGGAAATCTACCGCACCGGCAGCGCCTGGTCCATCGCGGCCCTAGCGCTGGGCACTCCGACCATCGCCCCTGTGGACGTGCTGGCCGGACCGGGCAACATCTACGTCACCACGGCCAAGCGGCTGCTGGTGGGCCAGGTGGGCATCGACATGATCGCCGGGCCTTCGGAGATCGTCATCCTGGCGGACAAGACCGCCCCTGCCTCCTGGCTGGCGGCGGACATGCTCTCCCAGGCCGAGCACGACCCCCTGGCCGCCTCCATCCTGGTCACGGACGACTGCGGCCTGGCCGAGGCCGTGAAGAAGGAGCTCGTTCGCCAGCTGGAGATCCTGCCGCGCGGCGAGATCGCCCGCAAGGCCCTGGCGGACTGGGGCTCCGTGGTGGTCGTGCCGGACATGGCCGCTGGCGTGGAGGCCGTGAACCTGCTGGCCCCCGAGCACCTGGAGCTGGCCGTGGCCGACCCCTGGACCCTGCTGGGCGACATCCGCCACGCCGGGGCCATCTTCATGGGCACCGCCTGCCCCGAACCCGTGGGCGACTATTTCGCCGGCCCCAACCACGTGCTGCCCACCCTGGGCACGGCGCGTTTCTCCTCGGCGCTGTCCGTGGAGACGTTCACCAAGAAGTCGAGCGTCATCGCCGCCCCCGCCGCCTACACCCGCAGGCACGGGGCCAAGATAGCGCGCCTGGCGCGGCTGGAGGGCCTGGAGGCCCACGCCCGCTCGGTCGAGTGCCGCAACGAATAATCACCCGGAGGCTCCCATGCGCGTGGCTACCACCACCGACATCAAACAATACCCGCTGGTTTCGCGGGGCAAGGTGCGCGACATCTATGAGATCGCGGACGACGTGCTGCTCATCGTCACCACCGACCGCATCTCCGCGTTCGACGTCATCCTGCCGGACCCGCTTCCGTACAAGGGCGTCATCCTGAACAAGATCACCATCTTCTGGATGGAGAAGTTCAAACACCTGGTGAAGAACCACCTGCTGGCCACCGAACCCGCCGACTTCCCCGCGCCCCTCAAGGAGCACGCCGACCTGCTGGAAGGCCGCGCCGTGCTGGTGCGCAAGGCCAAGCCCCTGCCCATCGAGTGCATCGTGCGCGGCTACATCACCGGCTCCGGCCTGAAGGACTACAAGGCCACCGGCATGGTCTGCGGCCACAAACTGCCCGCCGGGCTGGTGGAGGCCGACAAGCTGGAGACCCCGCTGTTCACGCCCTCCACCAAGGCGGAGCTTGGCCAGCACGACGAGAACATCACCCTGGACAAGGCCAAGGGGATGATCGGGCCGGAGCTCTTCGCCAAAGTGCAGGACACGGCCCTCTCCATCTACTCCCAGGCCCGGGAGTACGCGGCCGGGCGCGGCATCCTCATCGCGGACACCAAGTTCGAGTTCGGCATGATCGGCGATGAGCTCATCCTCATCGACGAGGTGCTCACCCCCGACTCCTCGCGCTTCTGGCCCGCGGCCGGGTACCAGCCCGGCAAGGCCCAGCCCAGCTACGACAAGCAGTACGTGCGCGACTGGCTGGAGTCGGTGGGCTTCAACAAGCAGCCCCCGGCCCCGCACATGCCCGCCGAGGTGGCGGAGCGTACCCGCAGCAAGTACCTGGAGGCATACCGGGAACTTACGGGGCAAACCCTGGCGCTGTAGGCCCGGGCCTGCCGCTGTCGTTGACGCAAAGGCCAGTATGGCTTAATTTACCGAAATTTCGCGCAATGCCCAACCTTCTTCAGCACGAACCGAGAGGTCAGGATATATCTATGGATACCCTCCGTACCCTGCCGGGCGACGACGTCCGTCAGATCATGTGGCGCTTCACCGACCGCTACGACATCCAGATGGTTGTCCAGTCCGCCAGATCCCTGGCGCGCGGTCTGGTGGCCCGGCTCGTGGCCGAGGGCGCGCGGAAGACTCATGAATGGACCGACCACAAAGCCCAACTGCTGGAGGCCTTCGACACCTCCGGCCTGACCGCCCTGTTCATGGACCCCCACCAGGGCGGTTTCATCGACGGGCCCAAGAACCTGGCCCTGGCCCTGGTCGCCTTCGAGCTGGCCTGGGTCGACGCCGGCGCCGCCACCTGCTCCCTGGCCACCAACCTGGCCCTGGCCCCCATCCACGAGCGCGGGACCACCGAGCAGCGTGACGAGTACATGGGCCGCTGCGTGCCGCCCCTGCCCGGCGAGGACCGCGCCCCCTTCCGCGGCGCGTTCGCCCTCACCGAGCCCCTGCCCTACGTGGGCGTGGAGACCAACACCCTGGTGGGCAAGTTGCGCGTGGCCAAGTGGGAGGAAGGCGAGGAGCCCATCCTCCAGGTGGACAAGCGCGGCCGCTTCATCACGGGCATGGACTTCGCCAATTTCGCCACCTGCGCCGTGGACACCGACGACCCGCGCATCAAGTCCTCCTGCATCGTCATCGTCGAGGACACCGACCCCGGCCTGTTCGACCGGGGCGCGCCCACCCTCAAGATGGTGCACCAGCTTTCCTCCACGCGCGACCCGGTGTTCAACGTGCAGGTGCCCGCCAACCGCATCGTGGGCGGCTACACCGTGAAGGACGGCGTGATCGTGCCCAACTTCACCCACTCCGAGATCATCGGCGCGGTGTTCCACCGCACCCGCGTGCCCGTGGCCTTGATGACCACGGCCAAGCTGCTCTCCGCCGTGGAGCCCGTGATCCGCTACCAGCGCCAGCGCTTCCGCGGCGGCGACGCCTCCGAACCCGGCACGCCCAAGTACGAACTGGGCCTCCAGGCCAAGCCCGACTCCGTGCTGCGCCTGGTGGAAATCTGGGCCGCCGGCGAGGCCGGAGCCTCCCTGGGCTTCGCCACCGCCCGCCTGTTCGACCAGCTCGACCCCACCGAGAAGGAGAAGGACAAGGTCTTCGCCGAGCGCGGCATCTGCGGCCCCAAGTCGCAGCTCACCGCCCTGCGCAAGGTTGAGAAGCAGGCCATCGAGTATCTCCAGATGGAGGCCGCCCCCACCCGCGACGAAGCCCGCTTCGCCGAACTGGGCCAGGACACCCTGGTGAGCTACGCCCTGCTCGAATCCCTGGCCAACATCCTCTGCCCGGCCTGCAAGCTCTGGAACACAGGCAACGGCGCCACCGTGATGCGCGAGGCCCTGGCCCTCATGGGCGGCTACGGCATCACCGAGGACTGCCCCGGCTTCCTCTTCTACAAGTGGACCGACGCCCAGCTCGAAGCCACCTATGAAGGCCCCGAGGCCGTGCAGCGCCGCCAGCTCTCCATCACCATGACCAACGAGGTTTTCCTGACCCGGCTGCGCATCATCATCGAGCAGTTCGCGGCCCTGGGCGAAGCCAAGCCCGAGACCGGCGCTACCGTGGTGGCCAAGGGCCTGGGCCTCTGGCTCTGGACCATCGAATTCCTGCACCGCGCCAAGGATCCTTCCGGCGCGCGCCTCTATCACAACCGCCGCCAAAACGTGACCTTCCCCATGGCCGACGCCCTGTGCTGGCTCATGGCCTCCTACTGCCAGATCAACGACGTGATGGAGCTGGCCGAGAAGGGCCCCGAGAACGCCGTGGTGGCCGAGGGCCTGGAAGGCACCCTGGGCTTCTTCACCGACCTGGCCCTGGTCCAGGCCGCCCGCGCCGCCGGCGAGGCCTCGCGCGTGTGCGCCAGCATGGTCTACGGCTTCGGCCCCCAGGCCGCCGAGGAGCTGGACGCCTTCGACGCCCTGCGCTCCCAGCTTGACCGCAGCATGGCCGGGGCCGCCCTCGCCAAGGACCGCGCGGCCCAGGCGCTGACCCAGGTGATGATTCCCGAAGCCCTGGATTACCCGCTCTAGGCCGGAGGCGCAGTACACATGTCCGAGATCGAACGGCAGAGCATGGAGCTCGACATCGTCTGCGTGGGCTTTGGCCCGGCCATGGCCGGGTTCCTGACCACGCTGACGCGCGGCCTCGCGGATGAAAACGGCGCTCCCCTGCTTGAGAGCGCCGTCATGCCCGGGATGCCGCCCCAGGTGATCTGCTACGAGCGCGCCGACGACATCGGCTTCGGCGTCTCCGGCGTGGTCAGCAAGGCGCGCGGCATCAAG
Source organism: Fundidesulfovibrio agrisoli (assembly GCF_022808715.1). GTDB lineage: Bacteria > Desulfobacterota > Desulfovibrionia > Desulfovibrionales > Desulfovibrionaceae > Fundidesulfovibrio > Fundidesulfovibrio agrisoli. The sequence goes on along the minus strand of NZ_JAKZKX010000001.1, from coordinate 201,250 downwards.
GAGTCCTTCCCGGGCTTCGACCCGGCCCAGGTGCCCATGTGCGCCCCCGTGACCCACGAGACCGTGGCCTACCTGCTGGACCCGCACGGGGCCAGCCGCCGCCAGGAGCTGCTGGGCCTCGCGGACAAGGCCCTCGGCTTCGCCGGGAAATACACCTCCTGCTGCCGCGACCAGGCCTTCGAGCTGCCCTACATTCCACCCTTCCTCTGCAAGGAGCCGGGCTACGTGTTCTCCATCGGGCAGTTCAACCAGTGGGCCGGCTCCCAGGTGATGGGCTCCGGCCTGGCCCAGATCTGGCCCTCCATGCCCGTGGCCCGGGTCATCATGGAGGAAGGCAAGGTCGTGGGCGTGCGCCTGGCCGACCAGGGCGTCGACAAGAAGGGCAACCCCGACGCCTGCTTCATGCCCGGCATGGACATCCGCGCCGCCCTGACCGTCATCGGCGACGGCCCTGTCGGCCCCGTTGGCCGCAACCTGGACGAGATCCTGGGCCTGCCCGAGGGCAACTCCCAGCGCGACTGGGCCCTGGGCATGAAGATGGTGGTGGACCTCCCCGAGGACTGCGACCTGCCCGAAGGCTACGTGCTGCACACCTTCGGCTACCCCGAGCCCGACATCTTCGGCTTCCTGTACGTGCTGCCGGACCGCGTGGCCTCCCTGGGCATCTTCGTGCCCTCCTGGCTGGATATCCCGGTGCGCACCGCCTACCGCTACCTGCAGCACTGGATGACGCACCCCTACCTCTGGAAGCACCTCAAGGGCGGCAAGATGCGCTCCTGGGGGGCCAAATCGCTGCTGGAATCCGGGCGCAGGGGCGAACCCCACCTGGTTGGCGACGGCTTCGCGCGCATCGGCGAGGGTTCAGGCTCCACCAACGTGCTCACCGGCTCGGGCGTGGACGAGGCCTGGACCACCGGCGTCATGCTGGCAGAGGGCGTGCTCAAGCTCATGAAGCAGAACCAGCCCTTCACCAAGTACAACCTGGAGCGCGCCTACGTGAAGCGCCGCAGGGAGTCCGAGCTGGAGGCCGAGGCCAAGATCGCCGAGAAGGCCCGCGACGGCTTCGGCAAGGGCTTCATCCAGGGGCTCGCGGGCATGGCCCTCTCCGGCTTCACCACGGGCAGGCTGAACATGCCCGGCGACCACCGCGACCCCAACCAGCGCGTGCCCTCCATCGAGGAGTATTACTCCGCGCGGCTCAGCGCCCAGGAGATCGAGGCCATCCGCGAGGAGTGCGCCGCCAAGGGCGAGCCGCTGCACGACGCGCTCATGGACCGCGTGGGCTGGCCTTCCATCGAGTACGACGGCCAGCTGCTCGTCTCCCACCAGGACGCCCTGCTCATGGGCGGCAAGGTGCAGGCCCCCGGCGGCTACGCCGACCACGTGGTCTTCGCGGACCCGAACGTCTGCCTCAAGTGCCGCGAGCGCATCTGCATCGACATGTGCTCCGGCCAGGCCATCGCGCCCGACCCTGAGGGCGGCGCGCCCCTGTTCGACCGGGAGAAGTGCGTCCACTGCGGCGCCTGCGTCTGGAACTGCTCCAAGCCCCACCCCACCGAGCCCGGCAGAACCAACGTGGAGTTCAGGGCCGGGGCTGGCGGTTTGCATTCCGTCGAGAACTGATCTTTCCGCAGGGCCTTTCCCCTGATATTGAAGGAGATTCTATGAGTGCAGGATATCATATCGTCGTTTGCGGCGGCATCGTCCCCGACCCGCTGCAGACCCTGGAGCCCGTGCAGGGCCCCGCGGGCTGGGGCCTGAAGAACGAGCTGATGCTCCCCGCCATCCTGGACCCCTGGGCCGGGCACGCCCTGTTCGAGGCCGCCAACCTGGCCAAGAACGTGCCGGGCAGCAAGGTCTGGCTGGTGAGCATGGGCCCCAAGGCCAAGCTCCAGCAGGTGATGATGACCATCGCCCAGAAGGTCCCCTTCGAGCTGGTGGTGCTGGACGGCCCCGCCAGCGGCTTCGCCGACGCCCATGAGACCGGCGCGGCCCTGGCCGAAGCCATCGCCGCCATTCCGGGGCTGGACACCTCCAGGCTGCTGGTGTTCGGCGGCTGGCAGTCCGCCTCGCGCGGCGCCGGGGCCACCATGCAGGTCATCGGCGAGAAGCTGGGCATCTTCGAGCAGTTCCAGGGCGTGGACAAGCTGGAGATCCTGGCTGACGGCGCGCTGCGCGTGCTCGAGCGCGTGGAGGGCGGCAGCTACCAGGATTCGGTCGTCTCCGGCGCGCCCGCCGTGTTCGGTTGGGCCACCGGCGAACTGCCCGAGCCCCCCAACAACCCCCAGGTGGGCATGCAGAACATGCGCCTGGTGATGCCCGCGCTGCAGAAGGCCAAGCCCGTGAAGCTCGAAAAGGGCCCCGAATACTCCGGCGTGCAGATCCCCAGCCAGAAGCGCGAGACCCGCGTGGTCAAGGACGCCCCGGTGGATCAGATCGCCAAGGAGATCGTGGACTGGCTCAGCGCCTAGGCCGCAGCCCGGAGCCCCGCTCCGGGACGACCCGATAAATTTCCAGCGTCGGCATGACGGCGGCGACCCCGCCCGGAGCCGGAGGCATACATGGACAAGATTCTCTTCGTAGCCCAGACCGAATGTGACGGTTCGCTCTCCAAGGCTTCCCTGGAAGCCCTGACCGCGGCCAAGACCCTGGCCGAGCAGCTCGGCGCGCCCCTGGCCGTGGGCCTTGTGGGCGAGGCCGTGCAGGCCGCCGCCGACTCCCTGGCCGGATGCGGCGCGGAAGCCGTTTACGGCGTTTCCGGGCCGGACTTCGCCCAGCCCCGCTACGCCACGGACGCCGCCGCCCTGGCCGCCCTGTTCGGCGCGACCGGCGCGGGCATCGTCATCGGCGCGGCCACCCCGCGCATGAGCCGGGTGCTGCCCGGCGCGGCCGCCCGCGTGGGCGGCGTCTCCGATACCTCGGTCACGGCCCTGGCCGCTTCCGGCGGCAAGCCCGTGGTCACCCGCTGGTACTACCGCCAGCGCATGTACGCCGAGCTGACCCGCAAGGAGCGCCCCTGGTTCGTGAGCGTCTCCAGCGGCTGCTTCGCGGCCTATGCGGGCGCGGCCGGTTCCGCCAGCGTGACCGCAGTCTCCGCCGAGATTCCCGGCGGCGTGCGCACCCAGGTCACGGGCATGATCTGCCCCTCCGCCGAGGAGCAGACCATCCGCCCCGACGCCGCCCTGCTCTTCGTGGCTGGCGCTGGCTGGACCAAGAAACAGGCCGACGGCGCGGCCCACGCCGGGGAGGCCGAGGAGATCATCCTGAGCTTCCTGAACAAGACCCAGGGGTCGCTGGGCACCTCCAAGTCCCTGGTGGACCTCTCGGGCGAGGGCCAGCAGGTGCTGTCCTTCCTGTCGCACATGCACCAGGTCGGCCAGACCGGCTCCACGCCGCGCCACCCCAAGGGCCTGGCCACCTGCTGCCACGGCGAGGAGCCCCACGTGGTCGGCTGGCGCTTCATCGGCGAGCGCCGGGCCGTCAACCTGGACCCCAACTGCGGTTGGGCCCAGGGCAAGGCGGACGTGCTCTACGTGGCCGACGCCTTCGAGGTTATGCGCAAGGTCCTGGCGCTGCTGCCCTAGTCCGCCAGGCATCGTTCATTGTTCCGTGATCCCCCGCCCGAGCCGGGCGGGGGATTTTGTTTGCACCAGTTACCGGAGAGATTCCCGCCGCCCCATCGCCCGCGTCAAAGCCTTGCCTGCCTTAGCGACATGACTATTTTCCAAGGAAAACACCGTTCCCGCTGGAGGGGCGCGCCTTACGCGCGCCGTGTCGCTGTTGCGTGCGCCGTTTGGCGGCGGTTCGCGGGGTGAGGACTATCGGGGGGACGTCGGGCGCTTGAAGGAGAGGATTTCACTCCAGAGGACAGGCTGACCAAGCCGCTGGCATTTTGGGGGTTGGAAGCCTCCGGCGGCCAAGGGGCTTCGCCCCTTGGAACCCCGTATGGGGGGCTGGGCTTTCAAGGCTCTCCCATGCGCCGCCCGTTGCGGCGTCGATTATGACTCCGGACTACCGTTATCGGTGCGAAACTGTATGGGAGTCCAGAGGGCCGAAGGCCCTTTGGCGGGCCATATACCGGAGTACCCCGAGAGGGCGGAGCCCTCTTGGGCCGCCGGAGGCCCCTCCCCCTCCATTAACCTCAACGACCAACATGACGACAATCGCGCCGCCCAACCGGCGCTTCAAGGAGACGACAATGCTTCTGCAAGGCAAGAAAGCCCTGATATTCGGCGTGGCCAACGACCGCTCCATCGCCTACGGCGTGGCCAAGGCCTTCAAGGACCAGGGGGCCAGGCTGGCCTTCGGCTACCCCGGCGACGCCATCCGCAAGCGCGTGGAGCCCATCAGCGAGGAGTTGGGCGGCGAGTTCACCTTCCAGTGCGACGTGACCAGCGACGAGGACATCGCCGCCTCCGCCAAGACCGTGTCTGAAAAATGGGGCGGGGTGGACATCCTGGTGCATTCTGTGGCCTACGCCCGCCAGGATGACCTCAAGGGCCGCTTCATGGACGTCACCCGCGAGGGCTTCGCCCTGGCCCTGGACGTCTCGGCCTACTCGCTGGTGGCCCTGTGCAAGGGCTTCGACGGGCTGCTGGCCGACGGGGCCTCGGTCATGACCATGAGCTACCTGGGCGCGGAGAAGGTGGTGCCATCATACAACGTGATGGGCGTGGCCAAGGCCGCCCTGGAGTGCAGCGTGCGCTACCTGGCCGCCGACCTGGGCCCGCGCGGCATCCGCGTGAACTCCCTGAGCGCCGGGCCGCTCAAGACCCTGGCCGCCTCGGGCATCACCGGCTTCAAGGGCTTCCTGCCCATCGTGGAGGAGCGCGCCCCCCTCAAGCGCAACATCACCCAGGAGGACGTGGCGGGCACGGCCGTCTACCTGGCTTCCGGGCTCTCCAGCGGCGTCACCGGAGAGGTCATCCACGTGGACTCCGGCTTCAGCATCATGGGAATTTAAGGGAAGCTGAAAAAAGTGCTTGCCAAGAAGGGAGGATACTTATAATAGCTCCCTTCTCGCGGAGAGGTGCCCGAGCTGGCCGAAGGGGCACGACTGGAAATCGTGTGTACTGGCAAAACCGGTACCGAGAGTTCGAATCTCTCCCTCTCCGCCACTTTTCCAAGGAAGCCAGGCGGCGGAAACGCCGCCAACCCCGCCAGGTCCGAAAGGGAGCAACGGTAACGGTTGTTTTCGGGTGCCTGGTTTCCTTCAAAGGCGCGGCTGGTCCGCGCCTTTTTCTTTTCCCCTCACTTTCTCCTGAAAATGTTCCGCGACACCACCCCCACGGCCCGGCAGTAGCGCCAGTCGATCACCCCGCAGACCAGCGCCCCGGCCAGCGGCACGGCCTTGAGCATCACCGAGGCCCCCTGCTCCCCGCCCTGGGCCAGGATGCGCATCCCCACAGTGCCGCCTATGTCGGCCAGCACGCGCTCCGAGAGCTGCGCCGCCCCGCGCTCCAGCAGCATGGTCGTGAAGCGCACGCCCAGGCCCTTGAGCAACTCCACCGCCTTACGCCCGGCCAGGGAGAGCCCCACCATCACCCGCACGTCGCGGGAGCGTATGTCGTGCCCGTAGACCAGGGCCACGGCCGCGGCCAGGCGCGCCTGGTAGGCGAAGGTGGCGTAGATGTTGAGCGGGATGGCCACCGGCAGGGTCAGCGGCCCTCCCACGTTGGCCAGCGCGGTGCAGAAGGCGTTCTTGCGCGATTCGCGGCGTATGAGGGCCTCCACGCGGCTGTCGTCGTCGGGGAAGCTCTGGTCCCGCAGGTAGCGCACGGCCAGCTCCCAGGAGGAATCCAGGGGCGGCAGGCCGTTCACCCCGCGATCCACCACGGAGTTGAAAATCTGGTTTGCCTTCTCCAAGAGGGTGCCCATCCTGGCCTCCTGCCGCCCCAGGGCACAGGGGCGGCTGCATCAAGACGCTTGAGACGGTTCGATATCGAGGGTAGCTTTCATTGAGCCCCCCAGCAAGCCCTGTGAGGCTCCGCGCTCCGTGCGGTTTCCGGGGTCAGCTCGAACATTGGGCCGGCCATTCCGTATGCGAGCCCAGCCTTGGCCGGGGGCCTGGAGCACGTGACATCCACGGTGCATCCGCGGTATAAGCCAACAGGGACAACGCCGTGCTCACGGGGAGGTAGTCATGCCCATCCGGCGGACAGCCGCGTTTCTGGCCTTGACGTTGATCGTGCTGCTCATGGAGCGGTCCGCCTTCTGCGCAGCCATTCACGTAGTCTACCCCAACCGTCCTCCCTACTTTTACACCAAAGACGGTGCGCCTGCGGGCACCCTTTATGAAGCCACAGCCCGAATCCTGGCCGAGGCCGGCATTGAGGCCATTTTTACGGAAATGCCTTCCCGGCGCATCCTCTACGAGATGCAGCGCAACCCCGACTGCGAACTGTGCAGCTTCGGCTGGTTCAAGACGGCCCAGCGCGAAGCGTTCGCGCGCTTCAGCCTGCCCTTCCACCAGGATTCTCCGCTGATTGCCGTGTTCCGCAAGGGCAACTACGACAGGTCGAAGGAGGAACAAACCCTGGCACAGATGATGGCGCCGAAGTCCGCCACGGTGGGCGTGGTCGCGGGCTGGAGCTATGGGGACGCGGTGGATGCGCTGCTGCACAAGGCGCAGGGGCAGGTGGTCGAGGTCGCGGACAGGCACCAGCAGGCGCTCATGCTGGCGGGCGGGCGTTTCCTGTTCACGCTGCTGCGCGAGGATGAACTGCCAAGCCTGCTGGAACTCGCGGGAATCGGGGAAAACGAGGTGGAGTACGTCGCGGTCACGACCGGCGGGCAAGGCAGCACGCGCCACATCATGTGCGGCAGGGGCGTGCCCGAAGAGGTCATGGAGCGCATCGACGCAGCGATCCTGCGTCTGCGCCAGGGGCGTTGAGCCCAGGCGCCCCGAGAGGGAGGCTAGAGGAAATCCGGGTCGATGCCGGCGCGCCCGTTGGCCGTCATCACCTTGAGGAAGCGCACGGCCTTCTCGTCCACTGGCACCACTGGGAAGCGCTGGTGGCAGGCGTCGCACTGGGCCATGGTGGGCTTGGTGGGCGCGATGAGCGGCACCTCCCGCACGCAGAACGGGCACGGATACAGGAACACGAGCTCCATGCCCGAGGGCTTCACCGGCGTCAGGGGTTTCTTCTTCTCGCTCATGCTTGATCCTCGATGAGGCTGCGGCCGGTCATGGCCTCGGGCTGCTCGAGCCCAGCAAGTTGCAGCACGGTGGGGGCCAGGTCGGCCAGTTTGCCGTCGTGCAGTTTGGCCTCGCGCCTCGCCGGGTCCACCAGGATCACGGGCACGGCGTTGAGGGTGTGGGCGGTCATCCTGCCGCCGTTGGCGTCCACCATTTCCTCGGCGTTGCCGTGGTCGGCGGTGATGAGCGCGCGGCCGCCGGAGGCCAGCACCGTCTCCACGATGCGGGCCACGCAGGCGTCCACGGCCTTGCAGGCGGCCACGGCGGCCTCCATGATGCCCGTGTGGCCCACCATGTCCATGTTGGCCAGGTTGCAGACCACCAGGTCGTAACCCTTGGCCCAGTTCTGCACGAAAGCGTCCGTGACCTCGTACACGCTCATCTGCGGCTTGAGGTCGTAGGTGGCCACCTCGCGCGGGGAGGGAACGAGCACGCGGTCCTCCCCAGGGAAGGGCTCCTCCCTGCCGCCGTTGAGGAAGTAGGTCACGTGGGCGTATTTCTCGGTCTCGGCCAGGCGCAGCTGCTTGAGCCCCGCTTCGGAGTAGACCTGGCCCAGGGTGTGGGTGAGCTCCTCGGGGGCGTAGGCCACGGGCAGCCCGAAGGAGGTGTCGTACTCCGTCATGGTGGCGTAGCCGGAGAGCGCTGGCCGCACGCCGCGCGCGAAGCCCTTGAAATCGTCCTGGATGAAGGCTTCGGTGATCTCCCGCGCGCGATCGGAGCGGAAATTGAAGAAGAACACGGCGTCGCCGTCCTGGATCAGGGCCAGGGGTTTGCCGCCCTGGCCGGCAACCAGCCTGGGCTTGACGAACTCGTCGGTCTCCCCGGCGGCGTAGGCCTCGTTCACGGCGGCCACCGGGTCGGCCACGAGCCGGCCCTTGCCCTCGGTGAGGGCTGCGTAGGCTTCGGCCACGCGCTCCCAGCGCTTGTCGCGGTCCATGGCGTAGAAGCGCCCCATGACGGAGGCCACCGCGCCGAAGCCGGTGCGCTCCATGGCCTCGCCCAGCGCGCGCACGTAGCCCGCGCCGCTGCTGGGGGGCGTGTCCCGCCCGTCCATGAAGCAGTGCACGTAGGCCTGCTCGAGGCCGAAGCCCTTAAAAACCTCAAGTAACGCTTCAACATGCCGCTGGTGGCTGTGCACCCCGCCGTCCGACATCAGGCCCATCAGGTGCAGCTTGCCGCCGGAGGCCTTCACCTTGGCCGCGAGCTCCTGAAGCACAGGATTGCGGCGGATGGAGCCGTCCTCGATGGAGACGTCGATGCGGGTCATGTCCTGGTAGACCACGCGCCCGGCCCCGATGTTCATGTGCCCCACCTCGGAGTTGCCCATGAAGCCGTCGGGCAGGCCAACGGCCCTGCCGCTGCAGGCCAGGCGCGCGGTGGGATACTCGCGGGCAAGGCGTTCGAGGGTCTGGGGGCAGGCCTGGGTGACGGCGTTGCCCGGCCCGGCCGGGGCGAGGCCCCAGCCGTCCAGGATGAGCAGAAGCGTCGGGGATTGTTTCATGCGTCTATTCGGCGGTTGGAGCGGGCGCCTCGGGCAGGGGCATCTCCACCCCTTCGGCCCAGAGGCCTTCGATGTTGTAGAAGCCGCGCGACTCCTCCTGGAAGATGTGAACGATGACGTCGTTCAGGTCCACCAGGATCCACTGGCCGGTCTTGTAACCGTCCATGCCCAGGTAGGAGAGCTTCTCCTCGGCGGCGCGGGTGAGGATGTGGTCGGCCAGGGTCTGGGCCTGGCGGACGCTGCCCGCCGTGGCGACGATCATGGCTTCGGTGATGGTGCAGACCTTGGTGACGTCGAGGGCCACCAGGTCCTTGGCTTTCTTCTCCAGCAGCCACTGGGCCACCAGATTGACTTTATCGCTTGTGGGGATGGTGTTTTTCTTCTTGCTCGGCATAGTTTTTTCCGTGGCTCTTCCTACAGTTTTCAAGGCACATGGGCAAACGCAATTTCGTTGGTCCCGGTTGACGCGGACGGGGCCATTCGGGCAGGAATCTTCAGACACGCGCACGACTCGGAGGTGACGCCCCTATGATTTTCGACGTGGAGATGGAAACCCTGCCCAGGGAGGACCTGGAAGCCCTGCAACTCAAGCGGCTCCAGGCCCTTGTGGAGCGAGTGTACGCCAATGTCGGCTTCTACCGCCAGAAATTCGACGAGCGCGGCATCAAGCCGAGCGACATCCGCTCCCTGGCCGACCTGAAGCTCCTTCCGTTCACCGAAAAACAGGACCTGCGCAACCACTACCCCTTCGGCCTCTTCGCCGTGCCCAAGGAGAACGTGGTGCGCATCCACGCCTCCAGCGGCACCACGGGCAAGTCCACCGTGGTGGGCTACACCCACCGCGACGTGCGCAACTGGGCGAAGCTCATGGCCCGCTGCTTCGTGGCGTCCGGGGCCTCCGCCAAGGACATCATCCACAACGCCTACGGCTACGGCCTGTTCACCGGCGGCCTGGGCGCGCACTACGGCGCGGAGGAGCTGGGGGCCACCATCGTGCCCGTATCCGGCGGCGGCACCAAGCGGCAGGTGATGCTCCTCAAGGACTTCGGCCCCACCGTGATCTGCTCCACGCCCTCCTACGCCCTGGTGCTGCACGAGGCCGCCCAGGAGGCGGGCTTCAGCTTCAAGGACCTGGACCTGCGCATCGGCATCTTCGGGGCCGAGCCCTGGACCGAGGAGATGCGCCGCGACATCGAGGACAAGATGGGCATCACCGCCATCGACATCTACGGCCTCTCCGAGATCATGGGCCCGGGCGTGGGCATCGAATGCCACAACGCCCAGAACGGCCTGCACATCATGGAGGACCACTTCCTGGTCGAGATCATCGACCCGGAGACGGGCGAGGTGCTCCCCCCCGGCGAACAGGGCGAGCTGGTCATCACCACGCTCACCAAGGAGGCCCAGCCCCTCATCCGCTACCGCACCCGCGACATCACCATCCTGAACAAGGTGCCCTGCCGTTGCGGGCGCACCACCGCGCGCGTGCACCGCATGATGGGCCGCAGCGACGACATGCTCATCATCCGCGGCGTCAACGTGTTCCCCAGCCAGATCGAATCCATCCTGCTGGAGACCGAGGGCCTGGCACCGCACTACCTGCTGGTGGTCAAGCGCGAGGGCAACCTGGACACCCTGGAGATCCAGGTCGAGGTGGACGAGAAGCTCTTCTCCGACGAAATCAAGGTCTTGCAGCGCATCGAAGGCAAGATCGTCAAGAACATCAAGGATTACCTGGGCGTGACCGCCATGGTCAAACTGGTGGAGCCGCGCTCCATCCAGCGTTCCGAAGGCAAGGCCAAGCGGATTCTCGATTTGCGCAAGCAGAACTAGGGGGCACCCATGAAAGTAGAACAGATCTCCATCTTCCTGGAGAACCGGGCCGGACGCCTGGAGGAAGTCACCCGCATCCTGGCCGAAAACAAGATCAGCATCCGGGCGCTCTCCCTGGCGGACACCTCGGATTTCGGCATCCTGCGCCTGATCGTCTCCGACCACGAGAAGGCCAAGAAGGCCCTCAAGGAGAACGGCTTCACCGTGGGCCGCACCTCCGTGGTGGCCGTGGAAGTGGACGACCAGCCCGGCGGGCTCAACGCCATCCTGCAGATCCTCTCCGCGGGCGGCGTCAACGTGGAGTACATGTACGCCTTCGTGCAGCAGAGCTCCAAGACGGCCATCATCGTCTTCCGTTTCGACAAGACCGACCAGGCCATCGAACTGCTCCAGCAGAAGGGCCTGCACATCATCCCCGGCGACACGCTCTACAACCTGTAGACCTCGCGGTCATGCCGGGCCTTTCCGTGAGATTCCAGGCGTCCGGTCCTTTCCAATGGGCCGGACGCCTGTGTTTTGAACTACGGCTCCCCCTGCGCTCTTTCGGCGCCGCCCTGCTCTTTGCCGCCCTGTTGGCGCAGCTTACGCTGCTGGCCACGGCGGTGCTGTGTGCCGAAGCGCCCTACACTGCCGGATACCTTCGCCTTGAGGTTCCCGGTGAAAGCCCCATCCCCTTGGCGGTCTGGTATCCGGCCCATCCCCGAACCCGAGAGCAGGAATGGATGGCCGGCCCCTATCCCATGCGCGCGGCCAGAGACGCGCCCACCGCCTCCGGCAGATTCCCGGTGATCGTGCTCTCGCACGGCAGCGGCGGCAGCGAACTTGGGCACCGGGACTGGGCCGCGCACCTGGCGCGCAACGGCTACATCGTGATTGCCCCCAGGCACCTTGGCGACAGCTACGACGCCCCCGAGGGCAGGGGCAGCGACGTTCAGTTGGTGGGCAGGCCCTGGCAGGCCCTTGCGGCGCTGGACGCCGCTCTGGCCGCATCACGCCCTGAGTTGTGCAGCGACGGCCCCGGTGTGGACCGCGCTGCCATCCACGAACGCATCGGGGAAGAGCTCGTCGAATTCTTCAACAGATCACTTCCCCCGGAATGAAACGAACTCCGCAAGCCGCTCCGCCTCTCACCGGCCGCGCCCGGTCTTGAACAGGGCGCGCAACGCCGCCGCGCGCACCGTGTCCACGCTGATGGAGCGCATACAGACGTTGCCGCCGCGCTGGCACTCCACGTGCTGGATGCGGTGGTTCGGGCAGGCGTCCGCGAAGATCGGGATCGTGCTCGCGTGCATGCGCGTGGCAGGATGGATCGGCCCGAACAGGGTGACGGCCGGCGTCCCCACCGCGGCCGCCAGGTGGGAGAGGCCGCTGTCGCAACCGATGAAAAGATCGCAGCGCGAGAGCACGTGGGCCGTCTGGCGCAGGCTCAACCGGTCCAGGAAGGAGCGGTCCGCGTTGCCGAGCCTGTCCTCCACCGTCTGTCCGAAACAGTTGGCGAGCGTCTTGCCGACCTCCACCACCTCCACCCCGGCGCGTCGCAGTTCGTCCGTCAGCTGCCTGAAGCGCCGCAGGGGCCACTGCCTGCTGGGCCAGCCGCAGCGGGTGTCCACGGCCACGCGCTTCGCGCCTGCGGCTTGCGGCAGCTCATCCACCGCGTCGGAGGGGCCCGGGAAGAAATCGAGCCCCCTGCCCTCCAGCGTGACGCCAGCCAGCCTGGCGTAGTGGTCGATCAGATGGAGGCCGTGCTCCTCCGGCCCGGGGTGGCGCAGCAGCACGTAGTTGGTGAACTCGCCTGTTTCCGTGGCGTAGGGGCTGCCCTCGTAGATGGCCGCCGCGTAGGTCATCTTGACCACGACCTTGCACCCGCGCTGGATACTCAAGGCCCTGACCAGGGGCGTCGTGTTGAGCTCGTCGCCGATGGAACCCTTGAACAGCACTGCGATGGAGCGCTCAGCCACGACCGCCCTCACGAAGGAGCCTGGGGCCGGAGCGCCTGGGAGCGCGGGACTGCATAACGTTGCGCATGGCCTGTAGTCTCCCGAATGGTGGCTGATCGCGCCTGTGCGGCCTGATAGTGCCGGATCGCGCCGGACTCCGCAAGAACGCCACGCCACGCGAGGCGGGCCGGGATGCGGGCACCGGCTCGCGCGCCAGCTCGGCCCCAACCGCGAGGCGCTGGGCCGGTGCCCGCCAGACGGGCCGGATGCGGACGCTGGCTCGGGCCATTGCGGCCCCGCAGCGAGGCCCGAGGCCAGTGCCTGACCGGCGGTCAATGCACGCAGCCTGATCGGGGCGAGCCCTTTCGCGCAGGCGGGTGAAAAAGCCGGCTCCTATGCGTGTGCGACATGCATGGAAGCCTGCTTGATGCGTCAACGCTGCCAGCGGGCGAGTTGGAGGCCGCTAGGCTTTTTCTTTCTCCTTGCTGGCCCTGGGCTCAAACTCGAAGCGCAGAACGGTCTCGCCCTTGCCCTGGGCGCCCTTCTTGGGGCCTTCCGGGGCGGTGTCTACCTTCACGTGCCCGCCCTTCTGCAGCTTGCCGAAGAGCAGCTCGTCGGTGAGCGGGTCCTTGAGCTTGTCTTGCATCAGGCGCGACAGGGGCCTTGCGCCGAAGGCCGGGTCGAAGCCCTTGGCGGCCAGCCAGGCCACAGCCTTGGGGCTCAGGTCCAGGGTGACGCGGCGTTCCTTGAGCTGCTTGTTGAGCTCCGCCACGTACTTGCCCACGATCATCTCCATGATGTCGGAGGTGAGCGGCTTGAAGCTGACCACCGCATCCAGGCGGTTGCGGAACTCCGGCGAGAAGAGCTTCTCGATTGCCTTTCTGCCGTGGCTCTCGGCGTCGCCGCTCTTGGCCGCGCCAAAACCGATGGTGTTGGCGGCCATCTCCCGCGCGCCCGCGTTGGAGGTCATCAGCAGGATGACGTTGCTGAAGTCCGCCTTGCGGCCGTTGTTGTCGGTGAGCGTGGCGTAGTCCATCACCTGGAGCAGGATGTTGAACATGTCCGGGTGGGCCTTCTCGATCTCGTCCAGCAGCAGCACGCAGTAGGGGTGCTTGCGGATGCCCTCGGTGAGCAGGCCGCCCTGGTCGAAGCCCACGTAGCCCGGGGGCGCGCCGATGAGCCGGGCCACGGCGTGCTTCTCCATGTACTCGCTCATGTCGAAGCGCATGAAGTGCACGCCCAGCACGTTGGCCAGCTGCTTGGCCAGCTCGGTCTTGCCCACGCCGGTGGGCCCGGCCAGCAGGAAGTTGCCCGTGGGCCTTCCCGCCGGGGAGAGGCCCGCCCGAGACCTTTTGATGGCCTTGCACAGCATCTCCACGGCCTCGTCCTGCCCGAAGATGAGCCGCTTGAGCTCGTCCTCCACGCCGGAGAGCCTGGCCCGGTCGGAGGAGGAGACGCGCTGGGCCGGAATCCTGGCCATGCGGGAGATGATCTTCTCCACCTCGTGCACGCCCACGGTGTGCTTGCCGGGCTTGCCCTGCAGGCGGAACACGGCTCCGGCCTCGTCGATGACGTCCACGGCCTTGTCGGGCAGGAAGCGGTCGTTCAGGTGGCGGGCGGAGAGCTCAACCGCGCTGCGCAGGGCCGCCGGGGTGTACTGCACGCCGTGGTGCTCCTCGTAGTGGGGCTTGAGCCCTTTGAGGATCTCCACGGCTTCCTCGATGGAGGGCTCGGGCACCTCGATCTTCTGGAAACGGCGGGAGAGGGCGCGGTCCTTCTCGAAATGGTTCTTGTATTCCTCGTAGGTGGTGGAGCCGATGCAGCGCAGCTGCCCCGAGGCCAGCACGGGCTTGAGGATGTTGGAGGCGTCCATGGTGCCGCCGCTGGTGGCGCCCGCGCCCACGATGGTGTGGATCTCGTCCACGAAGAGGATGGCCCCGGGCTTTGCGTTCAGCTCGCCCAGCACGGACTTCATCCTGGCCTCGAAGTCGCCCCGGTACTTGGTTCCGGCCAGGAGCGCGCCCATGTCCAGCGCGAAGACCTCCACGTTCTTGAAGGTATCGGGCACGTCGCCGTTGGCGATGCGCAGGGCCAGGCCCTCGGCCAGGGCGGTCTTGCCCACGCCGGGATCGCCCACGTAGAGGGGGTTGTTCTTGCGGCGGCGCGCCAGCACCTGCACGGTGCGGGTCAGCTCCTCCTCGCGGCCGATGAGCGGGTCGATCTTGCCGTCGCGGGCCTTGGCCACCAGCTCCACGGTGAACTGCTCCAGCGCGGTCTGCTTCTCGCCGTTCTTGGCAGCGGCATCAGGCTCGGCGCCCTGCTCCACGCCCTGGCCGTGGGCGATGCTCTCCAGCACGTCCAGCCGGGAGATGCCCTGGGATTTCAGGAAATAGACCGCGTAGGAGTCGTCCTCCTCGAACATGGCGGCCAGCACGTCGCCGACCTGCACGTTCTCCTTGCCGGCGGCCTGCATCTGCATGATGGCGCGTTGCAGCACGCGCTGCACGCCGAGGGTCTGCACCACCTCGGAGCTCTGCTCCTCGGAGATGACTTCCATGTGTTCCGCGAAAAAACGCTCCAACTGGAGCTTCAGGCGCACCACATTGGCGCCGCAACTGAGCAGAATGGCCTTGCCGGACTCCTCCTGCACGATGGCGTGGAGCAGGTGTTCGAGCGTGAGGTACTCGTGGTTGCGCCTTTTGACTTCCTTCACCGCATTGGTGAGCACGCGTTCGAGATTCTTGCCCAGCATTTATTCCTCTTCCATGGTGCACTTCAGCGGGTAGCCGTTCTGGCGGGCCAGCTGGCGCACGGAAACCACCTTGGTTTCGGCCATTTCGGCCGTATACACGCCGCAGACGCCCGTGCCGTTCTTGTGCACGGCCAGCATGATCTGTGTCGCATCCGCGTCGGATTTGTTGAATACAGCTTTGAGCACATGCACAACGAACTCCATGGTGGTATAGTCGTCGTTGTGCAGCAGCACCCTGAATTTACGCGGCTCCCGCAGTTCCTCCTTGAGGATCGTGCCGGACTCGCGTTCGTCCTGACGTATCGAATCGGTCATGTATACGCTCCAAAACCCCGTGAGGGATCTTCGGCCAGAGATAAGTCGCGAGCCGCGCTTGTCGAGGCCCGGCGGCGGCCGGACGGTCGGCTCACTGCCTCACAGCATACGCCCACCCGCCTGACCGCGCAACTGGCGCTGGACTTCCGGGCGCGGCGGGATATAAATGCCCCATGACCGTAAAACGCATTGTCCTCGCCCTCACGGGCGCGTCCGGCATGCCTTACGCCGTGGCCCTGGCCCGCGCCATCGCCTCGGACCCGTCCTGCGAGCTGCACCTCATCCTCTCCGACGCCGCTATCAAGGTGCTCGAACTGGAGTCGGAAGTTACGGCCGCGCAGCTCAAGGCCCTGGCGCACGCGGCCTACACCCAGCACGACGTGGCCGCAGGCCCGGCTAGCGGCTCCTGGCGTCACGCGGGCATGATCGTCTGCCCCTGCTCCATGGCCTCCCTGGCGGCCATCGCCAACGGCCTGGGCTCAAACCTGATCCACCGCGCGGCCGACGTGACCCTCAAGGAGGGACGCAAGCTGGTGCTGGTGCCCCGCGAGACGCCCTTCAACGAGATCCACCTACGCAACATGCTGGCCGCCAAGCAGGCGGGGGCGTCCATCCTGGCCGCCTGCCCCGGCTTCTACGGCAGGCCAGAAACCATCGACGACCTGGCGGACTTCATCGCCGCGAGGGCCCTCGACCTGCTGGACATTCCCCACGCCCTCGGCAAACGCTGGAAAGACGACAAATAGAGGAGTCCGCCATGCGTCACGAACTCACATGGAACGGCCATTCGAATTTCACGCTGCGCACTGACGGCCTGACCATCCTGATCGACCCGTTCTTCGACGGCAACCCGAGCGCCGCCCTGTCCGCCAAGGACATCACCAAGGTGGACTACGTGCTCGTCACCCACGACCACGGCGACCACGTAGGCCAGGCCCTCGACATCTGCAAAGCCACCGGGGCCAAGCTGCTGGCCATCGTGGAGACCTGCGCCAAGCTCGTGAGCAAGGGCCTGCCACAGGCCCAGGTGGTGGGCGGCATCGGCATCAACATCGGCGGCAGCGTGAACCTGGGCAGCGTTCGCGCCACTATGGTCCAGGCGGTGCACTCCAGCGAATCCGGCCTGCCCGTGGGCTACGTGCTGACCCTGGCCGACGGCTACACGCTCTACCATGCGGGCGACACCGCCGTGTTCGCGACCATGGATATCTACGGCAAGCTCTTCTCCATCGACACCGCGCTGCTGCCGGTGGGCGGCACCTTCACCATGGACGCCCGCCAGGCGGCCGTGGCCTGCAAGCTGCTGCGCTGCAAGCAGGTAATCCCCATGCACTGGGGCAGCTTCCCCGTGCTTGAAAAGAACACCAGGGCATTCGGACTGGCCTTGGACGACCTGGGTGTGGACACCTCGCTCGTCGAGTGCGCACCCGGACAGACTGTGGCCCTTCAGAAAAACGTCTTCAGTGAGGATTGCGGTTGTGACTGATACTACAAGCTGGATGAAAAAATCCCTCAGGTGCGCGGCCTCCGTCGCGCTGTGCGCGGCGGTATCCCACGCGGGCCTGGCCCTGGCCCAGGAACTGGTTAAATACGCCACCAAGAACGGCGACGAGATCCTCTACGACAAAGGCTCCGTCCACGAGGACGCCAAGGGGGTCTACTCGTTCATCAACGTGGTGCGCATGTCTGAGGAGAACGCCAAGAAATACTCCGGCCAGATGGGCTACACCGACGTCAGCAACAAATCCATGCAGATCATGGCCGTGGACTGCAACGCCAAGACCTTCGTCATCAAAAAGGTCGTGGATTCGGACAGCAAGGGCAAGATCCTGAACGCCATCGACCCCGAAGACCAGAAATTCAAGCCCATCTCCAGCGGCAGCCCCGTGGAGGCCATCCAGGCCATCCTCTGCAAGTAGGGCCTTTGCCTGTGGCCTCGCCGCGCATGCGGCGGGGCCGTGGCGAGGCCGTCCGGGAGCACCCGGCAGGGGGCAGGGCGCGCGCCTGATCCGCTCTGCGGCCTGGTTGCCCGGAGTTCCTGCGGCGGCAGGGGCCGCGGCGGCGGTTCCTTCCCGCGTGGCCAATCGCAATCACTGGCGCCCGCGCGGCCGGGGCCGTGGCTCCGGCGCGCCTGGCGCGTCGCGCGGCCGGGCCTGAGTTCCTGTGATACTGTAGGCGGATGGGCTGGGGTGAGGGGAATTACTTGTGCAGCCGCAGGTACTTCCTGGGCTTTTCGTATCCGCCGGACAGGCTGGAGAGCATCTCGATCTTCCAGCGTTGCTTGAAGAAATCCACCACGTACTCAAGCACCAGGACTTCCCCGTCCTTGAGGTAGGCCGGGGGGTAGTGGGCGCTCATATCCCGCATGGTGGAGCCCAGCTCCTTGTTGACCATGTAGGACTTCTGCACCGAGAGCACCAGCTCGCGGTCGGAGAGGCTTTCCAGGAAGGCCAGCACCTTGGGGATGTAGCCCAGGCGCACGAAGGTCTTGCCGATGAATTCCACCAGCATGGCGATGTCGTACTTCTTGCCCGCCAGGCAGTGCACGGGCTGTTCGATGTCGCAGGAGACGAACTCCACGCCGTCCATGCCGAGGATCTCGCGCAGGATGGCCGCACCCTGGAGCACCCGCTCCTCGCGGTCCACGCCGGTCACGCTCGCCGCGCCCCTGCGCCTCGCCTCGAAGGTGAAGAAGCCGAAGTTGCAGCCCAGGTCCACCACGGTCCTGCCGCTGAAGTCCACCTTGCGGAAGTCCTCCAGCCCCTGATGGTCGAGGTCTTCGGTGCCCTGGATCACGGGGGCGAGGTTCTCATCATAGATGGTGCGGTAGACGTGCTCCGGCTCCAGCCGGGACACGAGCTCCCGCAGCCGCTTAAAACGGGGCATGCGGACTCCTTGGCGAGACGTGACAGGCCGCGATACAGTCTTTCGCGTGCAAAATCAACGAGGCGCGGAGGATTGCAGGGCGGCGTGAACGGCGGCGGCTTTCAGGGGGCCAAGGCCCTTGATTTCCGCGAGCTGCTCCACGGTGGCGGCCTTGATGCCCTCCAGGGTGGAGAACCGCTCCCAAAGCAGCTTGGCGGTCTTGGGCCCCACGCCCGGCAGGTTCAGCACCTCGCTGGCCAAGGCCTGCTTCTTGCGCACCTGGCGCTGGCGGCCGATGACGAAGCGGTGCACCTCGTCGCGCAGGCGCTGCAGGAAGAGCAGCTCCCTGCTGCCGGGACGCAGCGCCAGGGGGTTCTTGCGCCCGGGGCGGAACACCTGATCGTCCTGGGCGTTCATGGCCCTGCCCGACTTGGCGATGGAGGCGATCTCCCAGAGGTTGGGCAGCCCGGCGGCGCCCATGGCCCGCTCCACGGCCGCCAACTGGCCCTTGCCGCCGTCGATGAGCACCAGGTCCGCCCAGGGCTCGCCGGAGTCGATGCGCTTCTCCACCCAGCGGGCCAGAGCGGCGTAGTCGTCGGAGGAGCCCTCCAGCTCCGGGAAGGCGTACTGCCGGTATTCCTGGCGGTCGAAGCGGCCGTCCTCATAGACCACCATGCCCACGCGCATGCCCTTGCCGCCCAGGTGGGAGACGTCCACAGCCTCGATGCGCCCGATCTCGCGCCCGAGTTGGAGCTTGCGCCCCAAGAGCGCGGGCATGGACTCCTGGGAGCCGCCCTCTCCCACTCCGGCACCCGCTTCTGCCACAGCCCGGGCGGCGTTGGCTGAGGCGATCTCCACCAGGCGGTGTTCCTCCTCAGTGCGCGGCGCGTTCAGCAGAACCTTGGCCCCGCGCCGCTCGCCCAGGATGTCGGCGGTCACGGCGGCGGCCTCCTCGCCCATGGCCTCCATCATCCGCTGAGAGAGCATCACCCGCCCTGGCACGAAGCTCTCCGGCTTGTAGTACTGGGTCAGGAAGCTGGGCAGGGCCTCGGGAAGCTCCTCCACTGAGAAGTCGGGCCAGAAGAAGTTGGCCCTGTCCAATAGCCTGCCCTGACGCACGAAAAGCACGGTGAGACCCATGCCCCCCCCGGCGGAGAACACGTCCAGGGCGTCCAGGTCCGGGTGGTTGGGCAGTACCGCGGCCTGGCCCTCGATGGTGGCGCGCATGGCGGCCAGCAGGTCGCGCAACTCGGCCGCGCGCTCGAACTGCAGGGCCTCGGAGGCCTCCAGCATCTCGCGCTCCGCCCGTTTGAGCACCTCCGCCGACTTGCCGGAGAGAAAGGCCTCCACCCGGCGCACCAGCACGGCGTAGTCCGCCTTGCTCACCGCGCCCACGCACGGAGCCAGGCACTGCCCGATGAAGTGGTAGAGGCAGGGGCGCACGCGGTTCTTGAAGCTGGTGTCGCGGCATTTGCGCAGGGGGAACAGGCGGTTGAGCTCCCGCCAAGTCTTGCGGGCGGCCTGGGCCGAGGTGAAGGGGCCGAAATAGGTGGAGCCGTCGCGCACCACGCGGCGGGTGAAGGCGATCTTGGGGAAGTCGTGGGTCTTGTCGAGTTTGAAGAGGATGTGGCTTTTGTCGTCGCGCAGGACGATGTTGTAGCGGGGCCTGTGCTTCTTGATGAGGCTGGCCTCCAGGAGCAGGGCCTCCTTCTCCGTGCCGGTGACCAGCACGTCCACCCCGGCCACGCGGGCCACCAGGGCCCTGGTCTTGGGGTGGGCCACCTCGCCCCGGAAATAGGAGGAGAGCCGCGAGCGCAGGTTCACGGCCTTGCCCACGTAGAGCACCTTCCCCTGGGCGTTCTTCATCAAATACACGCCGGGGTCGGTGGGATAGTCCTTGGTGACGAATTCGAACATGGCTCCCTCATGCCCCGAAGCGCGCCCGCAAACAAGGGGGCCGCGCACCCTTGCCCTCGGGGCTGGTTGCGTGTACTGAAAAGCGTTCCCCGAGGATAGAATCGAGAATGAAACGGCCCGCTTCCGACACATCCCTCTTTCCCGCTCCCCGCATGGCGGCTGCCGGCCTCGCCGTGCGCCCCTGGGGTCTTTGCTGATGGACGTGCTCTGGGCCCCCTGGCGGCTGGATTACATCCTCGGCCCGAAGCCCGACTCCTGCGTTTTCTGCATCCCCGCCCACACCGGCGAGGACAGGGACCGCCTCGTGCTGGCCAGGGCGAAGCACACCTTCGTGATCATGAACAAGTTCCCCTACAACAGCGGGCACCTCATGGTCACCCCGTACCGCCACATCAGCTGCATCACCGAACTCACGCGGGATGAGTCCGGCGAGATGATGGCCGTGCTGCAGGAAACCGTGGCCATCATCAACGAGTGCTTCCGGCCCCACGGCGTGAACGCGGGCCTGAACCTGGGCGAGGCGGCCGGGGCTGGCATCGCCGCCCACCTGCATTTCCAGATCGTTCCGCGCTGGAACGGGGACAACTCTTTCATGGCGGTGTTCGGCGAGACCCACGTCATACCCGAACTGCTGCTGGCGACTTACGACAGGATCAAACCGCGTTTCGACAGCGCGGCCATATTTAGCAACATCTGACGAGGGAGGCGGATATGCGTTTCATCAAGTTCGTGCTGTTGGTGCTGTTCTTCCTGTTCTTCATGGTGTTCTTCGTCCAGAACAACGCCCAGCTTGGCACCATCCTGGAGCTCAAGTTCAGCATGTTCACCCTGAACTGGCAGGCCCAGCCCATCCCGTTCTACCTGGTGGTGCTCATCTTCTTCGTGCTGGGCGCGCTCTTCAGCACGGTCTTCTTCGTCATCGACCGCATCCGCATCGGCTCCGTCTGCAGCGAGGCCAAGGCCAAGGCCAGCGCCCTCCAGTCCGAACTGGACGGCCTCAAGGCCAAGCAGGCCATCAACGTGCCCGCTCCCGCCGCTGCCGCCCCGGCCGCCGCCGAGGAGGCCAAGGCCTAGCCGCCGACTCCGTGCGACCAAAGGCCGGACGTTTCGCGCGCCCGGCCTTTTTTTTCCCTGTTGACTCCACCAAAATGTGCAGGCAAGTTGAACTCAGGCCCGAGAGGCTCCATTATTAACATTATCGTCAAATCACCCCCGGAAGCCATGAGCACCGTCAAGCTCACCCCCATGCTGGAGCAGTACCTGTCGATCAAGGGAGAATACCCTGATTGCCTGCTCATGTACCGCATGGGAGACTTCTACGAGATGTTCTTCGAGGACGCCGAGGTGGCCGCGCGGGAGCTCCAGATCGCGCTGACCTCGCGCGACAAGAACTCCGATTCACCGGTGCCCATGTGCGGCGTGCCGCATCACGCCCTCTCGGCCTACCTGAGCCAGCTGCTGGAAAAGGGCTACAAGGTCGCCATCTGCGACCAGGTGGAAGACCCCAAGCAGGCCAAGGGGCTGGTGAAGCGCGAGGTCACGCGAGTGCTCACGCCGGGCACCGTGGTGGAGGACGTCAACCTCCAGGCCAAGCGCAACAACTACCTGGCCGCCCTCTTCTGGGAGCCGGACGAGCGCGCGGGCGGCCTGGCCTGGATCGAATTCTCCACGGGCGAATGGTCCGGCCTGCACAGCCGCGACGAGGCCCAGCTCTGGCAGTGGGTCGAGAAGATCCACCCCAAGGAGCTCCTCCTGCCGGACATGAAGGCCCCGCCCCGGCACGTGCCGCAGCTCGGCATCCAGATCACCAACTATCCGCAGAAGCCCCATTTCGACCTGCCCGCCGCCACCGCCCGCGTGCTGGAGGCCCAGGAAGTGGCCAGCCTCGAAACCCTGGACCTGGACGACAAGCCTCAACTGGTGCGGGCCATGGGGGCCATGCTCTCCTACCTGTCCCAGACCCAGAAGCAGGGTTTGGGGCACCTGGGCGCCTTCCGTCCCCTGAACCTGAGCCGCCACCTGCTGGTGGACGAGGTGACGGAACGCAACCTGGAGATCTTCCGCCGCCTGGACGGACGCAAAGGCCCCGGCACCCTCTGGCACGTGCTGGACCGCACCGTGACCCCCATGGGCGGCCGCCTGCTGGAGATCCGGCTGCGCCAGCCCTGGGTGGACCTGGAGACCATCCTGGAGAACCAGGACGCCGTGCGCTTCTTCTTCAAGGAGGACGGCCTGCGCGAAGCCATCCGCGAGGCCCTGGACGAGGTCTACGACCTGGAGCGCCTCTCCACGCGCATCTTCCTGGGCCGGGCCACCCCCAAGGACTTCCTCGCCCTGCGCAACACCCTGACCGCCCTGCCCGGCATCCACGGCCTGCTGGCGGGCGACGGCCTGGACGGAGCGGCCTTCAGCGTGGAGAAGCCCCGGGCCCTGGGGCGTGTGCTGCAGTCCTGGGACCAGCTTGAGGACGTCCGCGAGCTGCTGGCCGCCGCGCTGGCAGATTCGCCCCCGGCCACCATCACCGAGGGCGGCCTGTTCCGCTTCGGCTACCACTCGGGCCTGGACGAGCTGATGGAGCTCACCGAGCATGGCGAGTCCAAGCTCAAGGAGCTGCTGCTGAGCGAGCAGGAGTCCAACTCCCTGCCCAAGCTCAAGCTGGGCTACAACCGGGTGTTCGGCTACTACTTCGAGCTTTCCCGCGCGGGTGGCCAGGTGCCCGAGCATTTCGTGCGCCGCCAGACCCTGGCCAACGCCGAGCGCTACATCACCCCGGCCCTCAAGGAGCTGGAGGACAAGCTGCTCTCCGCCAGCGAGCGCCGCAAGGAGTTGGAGTACCGCCTCTTCGGCGAGCTGCGCGAGACCGTGGCCAAGGCCAGGCCCCGCTTCAAGTCCATGGCCCGCGCTTTGGCCGACCTGGACTACTGGCAGGCCCTGGCGGACACGGCCCGCAAGTGGGAATGGGCCAAACCCGCGCTGCACCAGGGGCTCGAAATCTCCATCCAGGCGGGCCGCCACCCCGCCGTGGAGGCCGTGCAAGGCCCGGCCAACTACATCCCCAACGACCTGAGCATCGCCGGGGACACCCGCCTGCTGCTCATCACCGGGCCCAACATGGCGGGCAAGTCCACCGTGCTGCGCCAGGTGGCCATCATGTGCCTGCTGGCGCAGATCGGCTCCTACGTGCCGGCCGCCAAGGCGCGCATCGGCCTCACGGACCGCATCTTCTCCCGCGTGGGGGCCTCGGACAACCTCTCCCAGGGCCAGTCCACCTTCATGGTGGAGATGATGGAGACGGCGCGCATCCTGCGCCAGGCCACCCGCAGGAGCCTGGTCATCCTGGACGAGATCGGGCGGGGCACCTCCACCTTCGACGGCCTGGCCCTGGCCTGGGCCGTCGTGGAGGACCTGGCCGGGCGCGGCCGCAAGAGCGACACGCACGATGGCGGCATCCGCACCCTGTTCGCCACCCACTATCACGAGCTGACCCAGCTGGAAGGCAAGCTGCCGGGCCTTCGCAACGTGAACATCGCCGTGAAGGAGTGGCGCGGGGACATCATCTTCCTGCGCAGGCTGGTGCCCGGCCCCTCGGACCGCAGCTACGGCATCGAGGTGGCCCGGCTTGCGGGCGTGCCCAGCCGGGTGGTACAGCGCTCCAAGGACATCCTGGCCGGGCTGGAGAAAAAGGCCCGGGAGACGCGCGGCGGAGCCCCGCAGCCGTCCGCCCAGCGGACCATGCTGCCCGGGCTCCCCGGGCTGGTCAGCGAGGCTCAGGAGCTGCCGCCTGAACAGGCGCACCCCGTGCTGGAAGACATCCGCAACCTCAAACTCGAGAGCATCACCCCCCTGGAAGCCCTGAACATCCTGGGAGGCCTCAAGGCCAAGCTGGACGGGGAAGCAGGAACCCAAGGAGATTAGCCCCATGCATTTCTTCGAATACAAGGACGGCCAGCTCTTCGCCGAGGGCGTGCCGGCGGCCGAACTGGCCCGCAAGTTCGGCACCCCCCTCTACGTCTACTCCGCCGCCACGCTGCGCCGCCACTTCGAGGCCTTCGACTCGGCCTTCGCGGGCGTGCCCCACCTGACCTGCTACTCGGTGAAGGCCAACTCCAACCTGAGCCTGCTCTCCCTCCTCAAGGACTGCGGCGCGGGCATGGACATCGTCTCCGGCGGCGAGCTGCACCGCGCCCTGACCGCCGGTGTTTCGCCCGACAAGATCGTCTACTCCGGCGTGGGCAAGCGCGCCGACGAGATGCGTCAGGCCCTGGCCGCGGGCATCCTGATGTTCAACGTCGAGTCCGCCGCCGAGCTGGAGCTGCTCTCCGCCATCGCCACGGACATGGGCAAGACCGCGCGCATCAGCCTGCGCATCAACCCCGACGTGGACCCCAAGACCCACCCCTACATCTCCACGGGGATGAAGAAGAACAAGTTCGGGCTGGATATCGAGTCCTCCCTGGCCACCTACCAGCGGGCCATGGCCCTGCCCGGCATCGAGCCCATCGGCATCGACTGCCACATCGGCTCCCAGCTCACCAGCCTGGACCCCTTCCTGGAAGCGCTGGACCGCATCATGCGCTTCCACGAGCGCCTGAGCGGCCTGGGCCTCAAGATCACCCACCTAGACCTGGGCGGCGGCCTGGGCATCCCCTACAACGACGAGGAGCCCCCCCACCCCACCGAATTCGGCGAGGCCCTGGTGAAGGTCCTCAAGGACCACCCCATGACCGTCATCCTGGAGCCCGGCCGCGTGATCGCGGGCAACTCCGGCATCCTGCTCACCGAGGTGGTCTACACCAAGAAGACCCCCACCAAGGACTTCATCATCGTGGACGCGGGCATGAACGACCTGGTGCGCCCCTCGCTCTACGGCTCCTTCCACGCCATCCGCGAGGTCGAGCCCAAGGGCCGCCCGGACGTGGACGTGGACGTGGTGGGCCCCATCTGCGAATCCGGCGACTTCCTCGCCAAGGACCGCAACATCCCCGCTGTGGAGCAGGGCGAGCTGCTGGCCGTGTTCTCGGCCGGAGCCTACGGCTTCACCATGTCCTCCAACTACAACTCCCGCCCCAGGGCGGCCGAGGTGCTGGTGGACGGTGACAAGGTGACCCTGGCCCGCAGGCGCGAGACCCTGGACGACCTGATCGCGCTGGAAAAGAACTAGCCGCTCCAGATTGCCGCAATAGAAACGGGCGTCCTTGTGATCGACGATCACAGGGACGCCCGATCTTTTTTTGCCGCATTTTCCGGGAAAGCCTCCGGCGGCCAAAGGGCCTTCGGCCCTCTGGACTCCCCTATAGCTTCGCGTAGACCAGGGGAGAATCGCCTGGTTTGGCGCCGTGAACCGCGTTGTCTCCAACCCGACACACCCCCTGTTCGGGATTCCAAAGGGCGAAGCAGGACTTCGTCCTTTAGCCGCCGGAGGCTTCCCCCGCGTCTGATCGAACAAGAAAAGCCGGAAGGACTCGCGTCCTTCCGGCTTTCTCAATCTGTGGCTAGAGCCCGTCAGCGTCCGTACCGCACCAGCGAAACCTGGTTGCCCTGGGTGTCGTAGATGCGCACGAAGTACCTCACTTCCGGCGAGTACCACATCACGTAATCCCCGGTCCAACCGGTGTCGTTCTTCTTGGCCACGCGCAAGCGGAAGGTCTTGAAGGTCCCGGCGGGCACGGCGACCTCCTCGGCGGCCTCCACGGTAACGGTCATGGTGTAGTTCTGCGTCCCCTTGGGCGTGGTCGCGCTGTGGCGGAAGGTCTGGCTGGCCCCCACCTTCATGGGGAAGATCAGGTAGGCGTCCTTGCCGCTGACGACGCCGTAGGAGATCATCCCGCCCTTGGTGGAGGTGACGCTCAAGTCCTTGGCCAGGGTGGTCTGCCTGCCGGTGTCCCCGCGGCCGCGCAGGACGATCTCATCACCCGCGGAGGCGACCTCCATGCGGTCGGAGATGGCATACGCGCTGCGGTTGTGCCCGGTGAATTCCCAGTAGTCGCCGGGCTTCCACTGGGGAGCGGGCGCCTCGGGCATGGCGGCGATGGGCGCGCCCTTGGGGGCGCAGCCCCAGGCCAAGGCCACGGACATCACCAGCAGGAGGATCGGTGCTGCGCGGCGCATGCTAGTTGGCCGCCTTCTTTTCCTGGGCGAGCTCCTCGGGGCTGAGGGTCCACCAGGGGGTGCCGTCCTTGGAGCGGCGAACCTTGAGCTCCTCGCCTTCGTCCTTCTTGATCTTGGAGGCCATCACCACCTCCTTGCCGCCGATGGTGGCCCATACGCCGCTGACCTTCACGGTGTCGCCGGTGCGCAGGCCGATGCTCTCGACGTTCACGAAATCCTTGGGGCCGAGGTGCACGGTCTCGGTCTTGTTGTCCTTCTTGTCGCGGACCACCAGCCCGACGCCCTTGGCCATGCCGGGCATGGGCACGATCTCGATGATCTGCTCCACCTTGCCCTTGAAGGAGTCGGCCTCCTTGGCGTCGTAGAACTTGTCGTAGGCGCCTCCCTTTTCCCAGCCGGCGATGTCGGCTGCCGAGGCCTGGGAGCAGATGAACGCCAGCGCCAGAACGGCGAACAGAAGCGGATTGAGGATGCGGGTCATGATACCTCCATGGATTGTGACAACGCACAGATAATGAAGATAAATCCCCTCAATCGGCGTGTAAAGCCCGGCGCAGCACTTCCCGCAGCACTTCGGAATCCCGCAGGGCCTGCATGTCGCCCCAATCCCAAAGCCGCTCGGGATGCGTGTTCACGTCGCGGGGCGTCTCGTTCCAGGAGTCGCCCACCACGGCTCCCTTCAGGTTGGCCAAACCGCCCCAGGCGAGCAGCGGCAGCAACAACGCGGCCGCAGCCATCCCGCGCCTTGGATAGGGGATGCGCGCCAGGAATGCGCGCAGCCCCAGGACGCTCAGCACCGCGAGCACCCCGTACATGCTCCCGAACAGGCGCGGCCCGTAGGACCACCCGCCCCACCACATGGGAAACATGGAGAGCGCGCCGAGGAAGCCGAGCAGGGCCACGGAGGCCCCCCACTCCGCGCCCCGCGCGTCGCCATAGCCCGGGCCGGATGCGGCGCGCGGACGCCACACGCGCCAGAAGGCGTAGCAGAGCCCGGGGAGGAACACTGGGTTGTAGACGAGCAGGCCCCTGTTGGGGCTGGCCAGCAGGCCCAGGAGAGTGGCCGGGGCCGCGGCGAGGCTGCCCGAGGGGCCCTGCTCCAGCATGTAGGGCGGCAGCAGCGCCCCGTACATCCAGTGGTTCAGGCCCAGCCAGGCGGCGGCGAACAGGGCGCACCAGCAGGCGAAGCGGACGAGGGCGCTCCGGTAGTCCAGCCAGAGGGAGGCCGCGCCGCCCAGGAGCATGAAGGCCATGTCGTGGCGGACCATGACCCCGAACACGCCCAGCAGCGCCAGAGCCCAGACCGTGACGTCGCGCCCTTCCAGTAGCAGGCGCAGCATGGCCAGGGAGAGCAGGCAGGCCAGGTTGTGCGATGCCAGCGCTCCGGCATGGACCGAGAACTGGCTGGTGCACAGCGCAAAGCCGGCCGCCGTCAGGCAGGCCGTGCCCCGCCCCAGCCCCAGGCGCAGGCAGATGGAGAGGAACAGGCCCACGGCCAGCGCGGCGACCATCTTGGCCGAAGCCTCCGCCACCAGGGCCTCGGGCGCATCAAGCACACCTGTCCAGGCGGCAATGGGTGCCAGGGCCAGGGAGAGGCCGGGGGGATAGTAATTCACCACCCTACCGTCCGGTAGGGCGCGCACCGACATGGCCCGGATGCCCGCCAGACGCTTCTCGTACGATTCGAGGCTCATGTCCCCGTGCAGCATGGCGAAGGCGGTGGGCAGGTACCAGCGGTTGTCGCCGGACTGCGCTCCGCTCGGGGCTGGGGCTGCCACGGAATAGACCGCGAAGCAGGCCATTGCCGCCAGCGCCGGGGCCAGGAAGCGGCGGGGAGAGGCGAAAGCCGCCAGAAGCAGCGCGGCCAGCACAGGGAAAACTATCCTCAATGATTCTGCCAGAAGGGAGAGGCGCGTCTGGCGCTCCAGCCGCAGGGTAACCGCATCCTGGCCTTCCGGCAGCTCCACATGGGCGGAAACCATGCCGATGCAGAGTTGGCAATCCAGCAAAAAGGCCCGCGATGCACGGCCGGATGAGCCTTTCGGCGGCGGAAAGGGGTCCTCCTTGACGGCGCCCATGCCGGGCAGGTTCCAGGAGACCGCGTATCCGGAGCCAGCGGGGGCGTCCACGCTCAGGCGCAGGATGTCGAGTGATTCCAGGGGGAAGGATGCCGTCTCCAGCGCGAAGCCGCCAGCCAGCCTCGTCGAGGCCGGTATGCCCGGCCCCTGGTAGAGAAGCTCCCGGCCATGGCCCGGCCAGCCGTAGCCCCAGCAGAAGAGTCCCAGCAGAGCCAGAATCATGGGCCCGGCCAGCCTCCGCAGGGCTGCGCCGCGCGGCAGGCCATCGCCGGGCCGGACCTTCTCATCGGTGCTCATGGCTTTCGAATAGAGGCCGCGTAACGCGGTGTAAAGAATCGCACGAAAAAGTCCGGCCAGGGGCCGGACTTTTTCGTGGAACCAGAAGGCTCGGGGCTGGTCAGCAGGCGAACTGGCCGTCCTCGTAGATGAGCTTGCTGCCGCCGCCGCGCAGCTTGGCGGTGACGCGCTTCTTCTCGGTGTTCACCAGGTCCCAGTGCAGAGCGGAGTCGTTGAAGCCCAGCTCCGCCTTGCGGGCGTCGGTGAGTTCCGAGGGGTCGCCGTCGAAAGTGTCGGAGTAGGAGCTCCCCAGGGCCACGTGGCAGTTGCCGTGCTCGCCGCCGAAGTTCTCGTCGAAGAGGGTGTTGGCCATGAACTTGTCGATCTTGGAGAAGCGTTTGTCCGTGAGGGAGAATTCGCCCAGCTTGTCGGAGCCGCCGTCCATGTCCACCTGCTTGCGGACGAACTCCTCGCCCTCCTCCGCGCTGACCTCGGCCACCTCCCCCTTGCGGAACACCAGGCGCACGCCGCGCACCAGGTTGCCGTTGCGGTAGGAGGGCTGGTCCGCGTAGTAGACGCCCTCGGTGCCGCGCCAATCCGGCGAGAGGAACAACTCGAAGCTGGGGATGTTGTGACCGGAGATGCCCTTGAAGCGCCTGTGCAGGCCGGGGGTTACGACCAGGTCCACGTTGGCGGACTCGATATGAAACGACTCCACCGGCAGGGCGTTGAGCCAGTTCTTGATCTCCATGGCCTCGTCGAAGATATTCTTCCACTCCTTCACGGGGTCGGCCGCGCGCAGGTGGCAGGCCTTGATGACCTGCTCGGTGAACTCCTTGCGGGTCAGGCCGGCGCAGCGGGCGTATTCGTCCGTGGGGTGCACGCACAGGGTCCAGCCGAAGTTCCCGGCCTCCTCGCGGCGCACCAGGATGTCGCGGTAGGGCTTGCGGGCGATGGCGGTCTGGGCGATGCGCTTGGGGTCTATGCCGGAGAGGTGGGTCAGGCTGTCCGGGGCCAGAATGTAGACCGAGCCGTGCAGGTTCTCAAACAGCTCACGAGTGCCGGGAGCGATGAAGGAGAGCTGGGCCTCGGAGGCCGTCGAGTAGAAATCCAGCTCCATGCGGGAGGTCAGGCCCAGGCGCGGGATCACGTTGATGCCGCGCGCCAGCAGCTTGGCGAAGAGCGCCTCCGCCAGCTTGAGCCCGGCAAGGTCGAACTGCACGAGCACGTTGTCGCCCGGCTGGTAGCCGGAGGGGCGGGACGTCTCCAGGCCCCAGATGAGAACATCGGCATATTTTTCAAGCAGTTTTGGGGTCAACACGCGCTATAGGCTCCCTGTGATGGTTGTGGATCGGCTACAGGCCCTGTGCCCAAATACCACGCGGATGTAAAGGACCACGGGCGTCGCCGTATCGACACACGCCTGTGCGAGGCTGGACAAGAGGTCCCCTACGCATGCTGCCTTTCATCCGCTCCTCGTACCTGAACTCCCTGCTGGAGTCGCTGGCCACCGGCGTGGTCATCGTGAACATCCGGGGGAACGTCTACGCCGCCAACGCCTCCGCCGCGCGCATGTTGGGCCTGGGCCGGGAGGAGTTGCTCTCCTCCAGCCTGAACGGGCCCCGCCTGGACCGCTTCGTGGACCGCGCCGAGGTCCAGGCTTTGCTGGACGAAGCCCTGGACGATACGCGCATCCCCACCATGGGCGACATCCTGGCCCGCTACGCCCACCCGGAGTTGGGCCTGCGCCACTACACCCTGGCCGTCTCCCGCCTGGTGGAATACGAGAAGATCTTCGGCGTTATCCTGCAGATCAGCGACGTCTCCCACATCTACGACCTGCACCAGCGCCAGAGCCGGTTGCAGCAGGAGCGCATCGACGGGCTGGCCCGGCTCTCCATGTCCATCGCGCATCAGGTGCGCAACCCCCTGATGACCATCGGCGGCTTCACGCGCCTGCTCATGAAGCGCGCCGACATGCCGGAACCCGCGCGCGGCCACATGGAGATCATCATGGAGGCGGCCATGCGCCTGGAGGACGTGGTGCAGGCGGTGACGCAGTTCACCGCCTCCCGCCAGCCCGCGCCGCGAGCCGTTGATGCGGCCGGATTGGTGCGGGGCGTCCTGGCGGGCATGCCCGTCCCGCCTTCCGGGGTGGCGGTGGAGTGCGGCGGCCTGGACACGACGCTGACGGCTGACCCCGCCATGACCGCCGACGCCCTGCGAGAGGTGCTGGCCAACTCCTTCGAGGCCCTGGCCGCGGGCGGCGGCTCGGTCCTTGTCCGGTGCGCGGGGGAGTCGGGCCGTGGCCGCATCGAGGTCCGGGACGACGGCCCCGGCATCGCGCCTGAACATCTGCCCTTCGTGTTCGACCCGTTCTTCACCACAAAATCCGTCGGCGTTGGCATGGGGCTGGCCAAAGCCAGGAAGTGGATGCGCGATCAGGGCGGCGAACTGGAGATTTCACCCCTCCAGGATGGAGGAACCCTGGCCGTTTTGCGTCTGCCTGAAGGGGATGGCTTGAAGCCCGCCGGAAAATAGGTTACGGGTTGCCGCTTCGTAAGCACAACAGGAGCTACATATGCCGAAAGAAGACGCCATAGAAGTGGACGGAACCGTCCAGGAAGCACTGCCCAACGCCATGTTCCGCGTTGAACTCGAGAACGGGCACGAGGTGCTCGCCCACATATCCGGCAAGATGCGCAAGTTCTACATCCGCATCCTCCCCGGCGACAAGGTCAAGGTGGAGCTCTCCCCCTACGACCTCTCCCGCGGCCGCATCACCTACCGCATGAAATAAGAGGCCCCCCGTCCGGGGGGCCTCTCTTCGGCTACATCTCCGAGATCAGTTCCATGAGGTCCTTGTTGACCTCCAGGAGCTTGTCGCGCAGTTCCACCTGGTCCACCCACGGCTTCTGGGCCGTGCGGTCCAGGCGCTGGCGCAGCAGCACGAACTTGGCCTCCGTGTCGGCCAGCAGGAAGCCCCAGTCCACCTTGGGCATGGCGCGCTCGGTGTCCAGGGTGACGGCGGTCTCGATGCCCGGCTTGAGGGTGCATTCCTCCAGGTATTCCGGCATGTGCACCGTGAACCCGAAGCGCGACTCGATGAGCCCCGCCAAGGTGCTCATGGCGTCGCTCTCGCCGTGCACCAGGAAGACCTCCATGCCGTTCTTCTTGAAGTGGCCCAGCCACTGCAGGATCTGGCTCTGCCCGGCGTGGGCCGAGAAGCCGCCGATGGTCCAGACCTTGGCGGCGACCTGCAGGTCCTCGCCCATGATCTTGATGGTCTTGGCCCCGTCCACGATCTTGCGCCCCGGGGTGCCCTGCCCCTGGTAGCCCACGAACACGATGCTCGCGCCCTTGCGCCAGATGTTGTGGCGCAGGTGGTGCTTGATGCGCCCCGCGTTGCACATGCCGCTGGCCGAGATGACGATGGCGGGCCCGTCCATGCTGTTGATGGAGCGTGATTCGTCCGCTGTCAGGGTGAAGCGCAGGTTGGGCAGGCTGAAGGGGTCCTCACCGTTCTGCATACCCTTGCCGATGTCCGTTTCCATGTATTCGGGGTGCTGGCGAAAGATCTCCGTAGCGCGGATGGCCAGGGGGCTGTCCACGAACACGGGCATGTCCTTGGGGAGCTTGCCGCTCTTGGAGAGCATGTGCAGGGAGTACAGCACCTCCTGCGTGCGCTCCACCGCGAAGGCCGGGATGATGACCTTCTCGCCGTGGGCGTAGGAGTAGGAGATGGCCTGGCCGAGCTCCTCCAGGCTGGTGTCCGGGTCCTTGTGGTCGCGGTCGCCGTAGGTGGACTCCAGGAAGAGGTAGTTGGCCGTTTCGGCGAAGGTGGGGTCCTTGATGATGAGCTGGTCCGGCTTGCCGAGATCCCCCGAGAAGACGAGCTTGTTGGTGGTGCCGTTCTCGGTGATCCATACCTCGATGAAGGCCGAGCCCAGGATGTGCCCGGCGTCGCGGTAGACCACCTTCACGCCGGGGGCGGGTTCGAAGGGCTCGTTGTACTCCACCGTGCGCATCAGCGGCATAACGGCCGTGGCGTCGGACTGGGTGTAGAGCGGTTCGGCGGGTTTGCCGCCGTGCCGGGCGTTCTTGCGATTCTGCTGCTCGGCTTCCATCTCCTGGATGTGGGCGCTGTCCTGGAGCATGATCCAGAGCAGGTCCTTGGTGGGCGGGGTCAGGTAGACCTTGCCCGCGAAGCCGTTCTTGACCATGCGCGGCAGCAGGCCGGAGTGGTCCATGTGGGCGTGGGTTATGAGGAAGAAATCCACCTTGTGGGGCTGGTAGACCGTGTAATCAAGGTTGCGGGCCTCGATCTCGCGGTTGCCCTGGTGCAGGCCGCAGTCCACGGCGAAGCGGGTCCCGCCGGTTTCCATCATGTAACAGGAACCCGTGACAGTCTTAGCCGCTCCCAGGAACTTGATTTTCATCGGCACCTCTGTTTCGTTGCTGATTGCGCGATGTGTCGCAGGGTTGTAAACTACAACAATAAAGCACGGATTCCAAGGAGCAGCGCGATTGATCGAGATACTCGACGCCAGCGTGCCCGGGCGCGTGGAGCAGGCCAGGAACCTCTTCGTGGAATACGCCGCCAGCCTCGGGCTCTCCCTGTGCTTCCAGAACTTCGAGCAGGAGCTGGCCGGGCTGCCCGGGGCCTACGCCCCGCCGCGCGGCGCGCTGCTCCTGGCCGTCGACGGCGGCGAGCCCCTGGCCTGCGTGGCCCTGCGCCCGCTGGAGGGGCCGCTGTGCACTGTTGCCGACTCGGAACCGGCCTACGGGGCGGTTATCGGCCCCGACGAGACCTGCGAGATGAAGCGCCTCTACGTGCGGCCCCAGGCCAGGGGGCTCGGGCTGGGCAGGGCCATGGCCGAACGGATCGTGGCCGAGGCACGCCGGCGCGGCTACAAACGGATGCGCCTGGACACCCTGCCCTCCATGGGGCGGGCCATCGCCCTCTATGAGAGCCTTGGCTTCAGGGACATCCCGGCCTACTGCGTGAACCCCCACGAGGGCGCGCGCTACCTGGAACTGGAGCTCTGAGGTGCGCGCGGGAGAGACTGAGCGGGAGAGGCCGGACGCGCGGGCGACCGTCCTCAAGCGCCGGGCGGTTCATCCCGGCGGGTCCGGCTCCCGGCCGGCCTGACCGTCCTGGCGGTTATGGCGGGCCAATCTCGGACAACTGATCCCGCCGGGCTTGACGCCCGCCCTGGCGGGACATAGGTTCCCCCGGCTCCGCCTCCTGGCGGCGCGAAACAAACAATCCGGCCATGCACATGAACGACTTTCTCAACACCTTCCTGCTGGTCTACGCGGGCCTGTTCCCCATCGTGAACCCGGTGGGGGGCGCGCCCATCTTCCTGGGCATGACCCTGGGCAACACCGAGGCGGAGCGCGGCGTGCTGGCCCGGCGCGTGGCGGTCAACGGGTTCTTCCTGCTGCTCTCGGCGCTGTTCGTGGGGTCGCACGTGCTGGAGTTCTTCGGCATCACCATGCCCGTGCTGCGCGTGGCGGGCGGATCGGTGGTCACCGCCTTCGGCTGGAAGCTGCTGCACGCCGGTGAGCACCCCAAGGACCATGACGGCGCGGACTCCTCCGGCGGCAAGGTGGGGCTGGCCGACTCCTTCTACCCCCTGACCCTGCCCCTGACCATCGGGCCGGGCTCGCTATCGGTGGCCATCACCCTGGGCAGCCGCAGGCCCCTGGGCGACATGGGGCTGGCCCAGTCCGTGCTGCTTGGCTGCGCGGCGGTGGTCGGGCTGGCGGCGGTCGCGGCCACGGTGTACCTGTGCTACCGCTACGCCCGCAGGATCGTGCAGATTTTCGGCAAGAACGGCATCAACGTGCTGCTTCGGCTCTCGGCATTCATCCTGGTCTGCATCGGCATGGAGATCGTCTGGACCGGCGTCTCCCAGTTGCTGCAACTGCCCCGCTAGCCGCGTCGCCGCGAAAGCGGCCCCAGGCACGCGACAACACCCCGTAGAACCTACCTTTTCCTGCTCACAGCCAGTCGATTCCTCCTCGCGCCGGCTCCTGGTGCAGGAATCGCCGCTGGTGAATTGGCCAGCAGGCCCAGCGCCGTGCGCGGCGGCCCCACGGCCCCCTGCGTCATCAGCCCATGGACTGGCGCAGCTCGCGCAGCACCCGGTCGAAGTCGTCCACGCGGATCAGCCCCAGCCTGGGGTATTCGAGATCCATGATGATGAACACGGTGATGGCCATGAGCGCGGCGAAGCCGATGATGTGTACCCAGCTTCTCGACTTGGCCAGGGCGTGGTCGTACCCCACCATCACCATGCTGCCCAGAACGAGCCCGAACATGAGGGCGAAGATGATCGAGGGCGGGTGGAACAAGGTCGCCATGGTCCTGGTGGTGGTGATGTCGATCATGTTGTTGAGCGCCGGGAGAACCAGGATTCCGGCGCGCTGGCCCTCCTCCGTCTGGCAGGCGGCCACGGCGGCCTTCCATATCTCGTTCTGCAGCGCGACCGTGCGGCCCAGTTCGGCGTGCGCGGCGTCCAGGTCGGGCATCGCGGCGTAGGTCGCCAGCCTGGAGTCGACGTACTTGCGGAACAGCTCCTTCACGGCGGGCTGGGCGCTCTGCGGCAGCACGTCCAGGCGCAGCCAGGCCGTACCGATGGCGTTGGCCTCCTCCACGATGAGATGGCGGCGATGGTCGAACCTGGAAGTTGCTCCGCTGAAGGTGAAGGCGATGAGCAGCCCCACCAGGCCGAACACTGCGGCCTCCAGCGTCGCTGCGGCCTTGCTCTTGGCCTCGTCCGGCCTTTTGACCGCCGACCTCGTCCCCAGCCATTTCCCCAGTTCCAGGCAGCCCAGAATGCCCAGACAGAATCCTACCGCCAGCAGGATCATCGTCGCGGTGAAATTCATGGAGGCTCCTTCCTTTTCAGTCGGCAGGATTCCGGGGAACGACGAGCAGGCCCGGCTCGCCATACGGGGGCGAAGTTATTTGATACGCCAAAGGGCATTCCTGGTCGAGCGGAGAATGAACTCGCCATGACAAGGCCCGCGCCGAACCATTGGAGAAC
The DNA here is from genome assembly GCF_022808715.1 of Fundidesulfovibrio agrisoli. Taxonomy (GTDB): domain Bacteria; phylum Desulfobacterota; class Desulfovibrionia; order Desulfovibrionales; family Desulfovibrionaceae; genus Fundidesulfovibrio; species Fundidesulfovibrio agrisoli. The sequence continues at coordinate 165,415 of NZ_JAKZKX010000001.1, read as the reverse complement.
ATGGCGGTTGTTGCGCCACCCCGTGGGGTTGCTGGCTCGCCTCCCCGGTGCCTCCCGGATGCAGCCGCCCTTAACTCGTGCGAATGGCTGACCCCATCTCCCGGCGGAATCGTTCCCCGGCGCGGGACTTGCCCCGTTGGCCTCTCCTCGATGCATCCATGCGGCCGAAAGACACCCGCGCCCGTGATCGACGAGACAAGTCGCGAGGTTAAATGGACACTCAACACGAAAGCCGGGCCTGGGCGCCCCCCATCCCCCTTGCCGCCCGCAACGTGATGTTGCGGACGGCAAGGGAGGGGAAACGGCCCAGGCCCGGCTTTTGAATGCGTCCCTGACGGTTTCGCTGCTTCGAGCTAGGCTCCCGCCGCCCTGAAGGCCTCGTCCAGCATGGCCTTGGCTTCCTCCTGGATGCGGTGCAGGTGCTCCACGCCGATGAAGCTTTCCGCGTAGATCTTGTACACCGCCTCCGTGCCCGAAGGCCTGGCCGCGAACCAGCCGTTTTCCGCCACCACCTTGAGCCCGCCGATGGAGGCCCCGTTGGAGGGGGCCTTGGTCAGCTTGGCAGTGATGGCCTCGCCGCCCAGGCTGGTCTGAAGGATGGACTCCGGCGCCAGCTGGGCGAAGGCCTGCTTCTGGGCGTCCGTGATGGGGGCGTCCACGCGCTCGTACACGGGCGAGCCGAAGCGCGCGGAGAGCTCGCCGTAGAGCTGGGCCGGGTCCTTGCCGGTTACGGCGGTGATCTCGGCGGCCAGCAGGTCCATGATGAAGCCGTCCTTGTCGGTGGTCCAGACCGTGCCGTTCTTGCGCAGGAAGGAGGCCCCGGCGCTCTCCTCGCCCCCGAAGCCCAGTTCGCCCGAGACCAGCCCGTCCACGAACCACTTGAAGCCCACCGGCACCTCGCGCATGGCGCGGGGCAGCGCGGCGGCCACGCGGTCGATCATGGCGCTGGAGACCAGGGTCTTGCCGATAGCCGCGTCCGGCCTCCAGCCGGGCCTGTGCCGGAACAGGTACCAGATGGCGGCGGAGAGGTAGTGGTTGGGGTTCATGAGCCCGGCCGAAGGGGTGACGATGCCGTGGCGGTCATAGTCGGGGTCGTTGCCGAAGGCCACGTCGTAGCTGCCCTTGAGCTCGATGAGCCTGGCCATGGCGTAAGGCGAGGAGCAGTCCATGCGGATCTTGCCGTCGCGGTCCACGCTCATGAAGCCGAAGGTGGGGTCCACGGTGTCGTCCACCACTTCCAGATCGAGCCCGTAGCGCTCGGCCATGGGCCGCCAGAAGGCGATGCCCGAGCCGCCCAGCGGGTCCACGCCGATGCGCAGGCCGCTGGCCTTGATGGCCGCCATGTCCACCACGTTCTCCAGGTCGGCCACGTAGGGGGTGATGAAGTCGTGCGCGACCACGTTGGGGGCCTTGAGCGCCCGGGAGAAGCCCATGCGCTTCACGCCGGAGAGCTTGTTGGCCAGGTAGGCGTTGGCCATGGCCTGCACCCTGCGGGTGATGTCGGTATCCGCCGGGCCGCCCGCCGGGGGGTTGTACTTGAAGCCGCCGTCCTGGGGCGGATTGTGCGAGGGCGTGATGACGATGCCGTCCGCCAGCCCGGAGGAGCGCCCCCTGTTCCAGGTCAGGATGGCGTGGGAGATCACCGGGGTGGGGGTGTAGCCGTCCCAGCACATGCGCGCCTGCACGCCGTTGGCCGCCAGCACTTCCAGGGCGCTGGACATGGCCGGGGCCGAGAGGGCGTGGGTGTCCATGCCGATGTAGAGGGGACCGTCGATGCCCTTGGCCTTGCGGTAGTCACAGATGGCCTGGGTGGTGGCCAGGATGTGGGCCTCGTTGAAGGTGCCCGCCAGGGAGGTTCCCCGGTGCCCGGAGGTGCCGAAGCTGACGGCCTGGGCCGGGTTCTCGGGGTCCGGGGCGAGGCTGTAGTAGGCGCTGACGAGCTTGGGCACGTCCACCAGCAGGGAGCGCGGGGCCTTCTTTCCGGCCAGGGGATGAACGGACATGGTGCGGCTCCTGTGGATTAGTGTTTGTAGTCCGAGCTGGCGTTGAACTTGTCCAGCTTGAGGGCGAAGTCGGTGACGAAGCTCTTGAAGTCCTCGAAGGTCATGTCCGTCTTGATGGCGATGCCGTCGGAGGAGAAGCAGTGGGCGTCGCTGAAGCAGCAGATGTCCAGGTCGATGTCCACGTACACGGTGTTGGGCTTCTCGTAGTAGCGGGTGAAGATCAGGCTGCCGTCGGGGTCGAGCAGGTCGATGCGGGCCGCGCCGTAGCCGCCCACGATGGCCTGGAGACCGTCGATGGTGTACTTCACCGCGTCGGCGTAGAGGTTCATCCTGGCCCCGGAGTAGTCGTCCGTCACTTGCAGGGCCGGGTTGAAAACGGGCTTGCCGTCGATGGTGGTGATGATCTCCACGGAGTAGCCCGCCTCGTTGGGCTCCATGTCCAGCGCGATGCCCAGACTGCTCGAATTGACCTTCAATGTGCACTTCATCGTCTGTCCTTTTCTTGGATGCGTATACGTCCGCGCCTGTTGATCGCTATTGGGGCTTCTTGCCCTGCAGGGCCTCGTTGTCGAAGATGGAATACCCCGCCGGGGGTGTGTACTGGAACTGCTCGGGCGAGGTCTTGGTGTTGAGCGTGACGTTTGCGAGCGTCAGGTCGTTGATGTTGCCGTAGAAGTCCTCGATGGAGATGCGCGTGAGCATGTTGGTGCGCTCGTCCACCCAGGCGTAGGCCAGCACCAGGCCCGGCTCGGCCTCGCGGGGCACCAGGCGCAGCTTGACCTGCCCGGCCGGGGCCTCGGGCTCCTGCTGGATGTGGAAGTCCTCACTGAGGCGCGCCTTGCCGGAGAGGAAGCGCAGCATGGTCTTGGAGCCGAGCACCTCCTCCACGGAGTAGCGGTAGGCGCTCTTCTCCTCGGGGAAGGCGTTCCAGACGGCGTCCTTGCCGACCACCAGCAGCTCCTTTTCGGGGGCCAGGGTCTCCCAGCGGATGAGCGCGGGCTGGGCGAAGACCAGCTTGCCGGTGCGTATCTCCGTCTCCTTGCTGGTGGCGTTCTGCAGCCGCTGGCTGAAGTCCGCCGAGAAGGAGCTCATGGACTGGTACTGCTTCTGTATCTTGGCCGTGAGCGCGGCGACGTCCGCCGCCTGAGCGCCGGGCGCGGCCAGAAGCAGCAGCGCCAGCAGGGCCGTGATGCGTGCGATCATGTATCTACTCCGTCAGTCATCCCCTCGGACGATGTCGAAGACGGCCTCGGCGTCGAAGACCACGGACATGTCCTGGGTGTGTTTGTATGTGAGCACGTGGATGCCGTGCCTGTGCAGGGCCTGGGTGAAGAATGCGCCCAGCGTCCCGGGAAGGGCCAGGAATCTCGCGGCGTGCAGGGGAAGGCGCGACAGGATCAGGCGGCCCACGGCCTCCTGCAGGTTGGCGGGGTCCAGGTCCGCCTCCACCTGGAAGACCGCCGCCACGGATTGTTTCGCGTCCGCCAGGACGAGCTGCCCGTGCCGGGTGTAGCCTGTCCTGTGGCCGAGATTGCGGGATTCGGAGAATTTGTCCAGCTGCTCGCGCAGGCTCCGGGTCGCGAGCTCCAGCAGGCGCGGCGAGGGGAGGTCGCGCCCGGCGGAGTTCAGGGTCAGAGAGGGGCCGAAATCGATGTCATGGCCGTCGGCGGGAAGCAGCCCCTGCGCCTTCCAGGCCTGGAAGTCCCTGACGGCGCGGACGAAGCGCGCCACGCCGGCAGGGGCCGTATCGGCGCCGGCGCTGGAGATGACCAGCGCCTCCCTGGGTTCCCCCTGCTGCGGCACGGCCTGGAGCACCGTGAAATCGTATTCGTGCGCCCCCAGGAACTGAACCAGCGGGACCGGGGCGGCATAAGCCAGGAGCACGTCGCTGCCGAAGCGCAGCAGCAAGCCGCTTGCCTCGCCGTCGGCCCCGGACTCGTCAAAGGCCAGCTCACACACCGGTTCGAGCGGCGCCGCGTCGGCGGGCTCGCGCAGCCCCAGGCGCAGCCGGAACAGGCCGGACTCTCCCTCGAAGGAGAACCAGAAACATTCCGCCTGGTTCCAGTAAGTCTCGCCCTCCCAGGCGCGCCCGCGCCAACGGATGTCCGCCGTGACCTTGGCGGCGGATTTCTTCAAGCTGCGCATGAACTTTTGCAGCGCCGCCCGTGCCGTCTCCTGATCCTGGATGATCTGCATGGCCGCCTAGTCCTTGCCCCGGAGCACCACGCGGGGCTTGCTGCCGTCCGCCGGGCCCAGCAGCCCGTCGCGCTCCATCTGCTCGATGAAGCGCGCCGCCCTGTTGAAGCCGATGCGGAAGCGCCGCTGGATGAGTGAAATGGAAGCCTTGCCCTGCTCCATGACGAACTCCAGGGCCTGGGGGTAGACGGGGTCGTTCAGCGAGTCCCCTCCCCCTTCGCCGCCGCCGAAGCCGCCGCCGTCGTCCTGGGCGTCGTCCTTCCAGCTTCCCAGGTCCATGAGGTAGCTGGGGGCCTGGCGATCCTTCCAGTAGTCCACCACGTGGGCGGTCTCCTCGTCGGAGACGAAGGCCCCGTGCATGCGGATCATCTTGCCCCCGCTGGGCTTGAAGAGCATGTCGCCGCGCCCCAGCAGGTGCTCAGCGCCCACGGTGTCCAGAATGGTGCGGGAGTCGTGGCGGCTGGTCACCTGGAAGGCGATGCGCGTGGGGAAGTTGGCCTTGATGAGGCCGGTGACCACGTCCACGCTGGGGCGCTGGGTGGCCAGGATCATGTGGATGCCCGCCGCCCGCGCCAGCTGGGCCAGGCGCACGATGGAAATCTCGACCTCCTTGGCGGCGGTCATCATCAGGTCGGCCAACTCGTCGATGATGAGCACCAGGTAGGGCATGGGGGAAAGCGGCTCGCCTTCCGGCCCGTACTCCCCGCCTGACTTGGCCAGCTTCTCGTTGTAGCCGTCCAGGTTGCGCACGCCGAGCAGGGCCATGGCCTCGTAGCGGCGGTCCATCTCGGCCACGCACCAGTCCAGGGCGGACTTGGCCATGGCCATGTCCGTGACCACGGGGTGCACCAGGTGCGGCAGGTCGGCGTAGACGGCCAGCTCGATGCGCTTGGGGTCGATGAGCAGCAGCTTCACCTCGTCGGGCTGGGCCTTGTAGAGGATGGAGAGCAGGATGCCGTTGATGCACACGCTCTTGCCGCTGCCGGTCGCGCCCGCCACCAGCAGGTGGGGCATGCGGGCCAGATCGGCCACGAAGGGGCGGCCCTGGATGTCCTTGCCGATGGAGAGCGTCAGCCGGGAGGCGGAGCCGGTGAACGGCTCGGCCTGCAGGATCTCCCGCAGGTAGACGGTCTGGCGCTTGGCGTTGGGTATCTCCACGCCCACGGTGTCCTTGCCGGGGATGGGGGCCTCGATGCGCACGGCCAGGGCCTTCATGGCCAGGGCGATGTCGTTGGAGAGGCCCGCGATGCGGCTGACCTTCACGCCAGGCGCGGGCTTGAACTCGAACATGGTGACCACCGGGCCGGGCACGATGCGCATCACCTCGCCCTGGATGCCGAAATCGGCCAGGCAGGTGGTGAGGCTCGCGGCCTGGGCGCGCAGGGACTCCTCGCTCGGCCCTCCGGCTTGGGCTGGCGGTGGGGTGAGCAGGTCCAGCGCGGGCAGATCGCCCGAGGCGAGGGAGTTGCGCGCGGCTTGCCTGGGCTGGGCCTTGGGCTTGGGCGCCTCGCGCCGCTGGGCCTTGGCCTGGGGCTTCACCTCATGCATTGCGTCGGGATCAGCGGCTTCGGGGAACAGCTCGCCCTGCTCCATGGCGTCCATGGCCCGTTTGCGCTCCTCGGTGATTTCCTCGCGCTCCTGCCTGCCGGGGCCGAACAGGAAGCGCGTGACCGAGGGGCCGATCACCTCCCAGATATCCGCGAAGAAGGCGTGGACGCGCACGCGCTGGCTGTCCCAGGAGATGCCCAGGAGCAGCTGCACGGAGACGATGCCCAGGAAGGTGACCAACAGGTACATGCCCACCGGGTGGATGAGCTTCGCGCCCAAGCGGTAGAGCGCGCCGCCCAGCCAGCCGCCGCCTTCGAGCTTGCCCAGGGCCAGCCCAAGCCCGGGCCAGTCCGACCCGAGGCAGATGAGCACGGCCACGAACAGGCCGAAGAGCCCGGCCCAGTGCCTGCGGGTGATGCCCATGAGCGGGAAGAGCCTGCGCACGCCCGCATAGCCGATCAGGGCCGGGACGAAATAGGCCGCCAGCCCGAAGAGGTCGCAGAGCATGCCCGCCAGGTAGGCTCCCACCAGGCCGGTCATGTTGGCCACCTCCCGCCCCTTGATGGAGGTCTGGTTCAGGGAGGGGTCCAGGGGGTCGAAGGAGAACAGCGCCAGGGCGAAGAACAGCGCCAGGAAGAATAGCGCCACCCCGGTGAGTTCATCCAGAATCTTTCTGGCTTCCGTAGTAAGCTCCGCTCGTAATGTTTCCATAGAAAGTGAGAAGGGCCGTGGAGCCCGCGCTCCACGGCCCTGTAGCCTTTTTTCGCGCCGAACGCACTACACGCGGCCCAGGTATTCCCCGGAGCGGGTGTCCACTTTCACCTTTTCGCCTTCGTTGACGAACAGGGGCACGTTGATGGTCAGCCCGGTGGAGAGCGTGGCGGGCTTGGTGGCGCCCGAGACGGTGTCGCCCTTCACGCCGGGTTCGGTGTGGGTGATCTCCAGCACCACGGAGGGCGGGAGGTCGATGTCCAGGGCCTTGCCGCGGTACATGAGCATGGTCAGCTCCATGCCGTCCACCAGGAAGCGGCCCTTGTCGCCCAACACCTCGTCCTCCACGGAGAACTGCTCGTAGCTTTCCATGTCCATGAACACGAAGCCGGTGCCGTCCTTGTAGAGGTACTGCATGGATCGGGTCTCCATGTCCGGCTTGCCCATCTTCTCGCCGGAGCGGAAGGTGTTTTCGACCACGCGGCCGTTGAGCATGTTGCGAAGCTTCGTGCGGACGAACGCGCCGCCCTTGCCGGGCTTCACGTGCTGGAAATCCACGATTTCATAGGGGATGTTGTCCAGCTCGATTTTGAGGCCGCGGCGGAAGTCGGTGGTGGAAAGCATTGTATCTCCTTGAAACTCAGGTATTTTTTGCGAGCCAGTGCTGCCAGAGGGCACGGACGGCCAGGGCATAGCTCATCATGCCGAAACCCGCAATCACTCCGATGCAGCTTTTGCCGATAAGGCTCTGCTGGCGCAGGGGCTGGTCCGTGCGGGCGAAAATGTTGGAAAGGTGGACCTCCACGCAGGGGATGCCGATCCAGGCCAGGCAGTCGGCCAGGGCCAGGCTAGTGTGGGTGTAGGCCCCGGCGTTGAGCGCGATGCCGTCGACCTTGTCGCGCCAGGCCTGCTCCAGCCGGTCGATGATCTGGCCCTCGCCGTTGGCCTGGAACACGCTGTGCTCGATGCGCCCGGCGGATTCGCCCATCATGTCGGCGAGCATGTCCCCCAGGGAGTCCATGCCCTGGGAGCCGTATATCTCGGGCTGGCGGCGGCCCAGGAAGCCCAGGTTCGGGCCGTTGACCACCAGGATGCGGCAATTCGTCATCATGAACCTCGCCTTGCTTTCGGAGGATTTGCGGGTATGCTCACGCGCACGACAAGCCGTTAACCGGGACCGACATCCATGCGCAAGACGCTTCAGATAGAAAAAACAATCTACACCATCGCCGACCTGATCCTGCCCGACGCCCCCCAGGTGGCTCTGGCCGGGCGTTCCAATGTGGGCAAGTCCTCGCTGGTGAACAGGCTGGCCGGGCGCAAGCAGCTGGCCAAGACCAGCTCCACCCCGGGCAAGACCCAGAGCATCAACCTCTACTCCGTGGCCCCGGGAGCCTACTACCTGGTGGACCTGCCGGGCTACGGCTACGCCAAGTACTCCAAGACGGAGCGCGCCAAGTGGGCGAAGCTGATCGAAACATACCTCACGGGCAACCGTCTGCTGCACGCCGTGGCCGTACTGCTCGATTGCAGGCTGACGCCCCAAGCCAGCGACCTGGACATGGTCGCCTGGTTGCGCGCGGAAAGCATCCCCATGATCGGTGTGCTCACCAAGGCCGACAAGTGCACCCAGCGCGAACGCCAGGCCCAGAAGGCGGTGTGGACCCCGCTGCTCGGGGGCGCTGCCCCGGTGCTGTTCTCTTCGGTGACGGGCATGGGCTACGACGATCTCTGGGCGCGATTCGACGCGGCGGCAGGTTACGTCCCTGAAGCCGAAGCAGACACCGGGACGGCCCAGCCCCAGGCTGACGACGCCGAACCCTCGGCCTGACCGGACGGTTTGAGCCCGGGCCCTGCAGAAGGCTCCGACGCCGGACGCCCCAGAGCGTCCGGCGGGCTTGCCGGCTAGCCCTTCCCGCCGGCGAACTCCCCGCCTTCGGCGAAAAGCTTCTTCAGAAACTCCTGGTCCGCGGGCCCCAGGTTGAAGCGCATCCCGGCCTCGTCCATGAGCGAGGCCAGGGAGCCGCAATTCTCGGCCTTGCGCTCCGCCACCCAGGCTGCGGCGCGGCGCACCAATTCCTTCTGCGGCATGACGGTGGTCATGGCTTATCTCCCCGGTGTTGCTGTTGATTACCAATCGGCAATGTACCATGTACCCGAAGGGCCCGGGGGTTGCAACCGCGCAGGTATTGCCGTACCTCCGCCGTGTCTGCGACAAGAGAGGACATACACCATGGACCCGTGGCTCAGTACGATCATATTGGGCGTGGTGGAAGGCGTGACGGAGTTCCTGCCCGTCTCCTCCACCGGCCACCTGATTCTCACCGGGGTGCTCCTCGGCCAGGAAGGCGACAAGGCGGCCTCCTTCGACATCATCATCCAGCTCGGGGCCATCCTGGCGGTGTTCGCCATCTACAGGGACCGCTTCATGTCCCTGCTGGTTCCCAAGCCCCGCGAGCGCTTCGCGGGCAAGCGCGGCATCTACCTGCTCATGCTCACCAGCCTGCCCGCCGCCCTGGTCGGCCTAGTGGCCCGCAAGGCCATCAAGGCCCACCTGTTCGCGCCGCTGCCCGTGGCCCTGGCCCTTGCCAGCGGCGCGGTGCTGATCCTCATCGTGGAGAGCAGGCGCACCGCCCGCAGCAAGTACCACGACCTGGACGACATCTCCCCCGCGCTGGCCCTGGGCATCGGCCTGTTCCAGTGCCTGGCCCTGTGGCCCGGGTTCTCCCGGTCCGGCGCGACCATCCTGGGGGCCATGATCCTGGGGGCGCGGCGCAAACTGGCCGCCGAATACTCCTTCATCGCGGCGGTGCCCCTCATGATCGCGGCCACCTGCTACGAAACCTACAAGAGCTGGGCCGAGTTCAGCATGGACGACATCCAGTTCCTGGCGCTGGGCTTCGCGGTGGCCTTCGTCTCGGCCTGGGTGGCGGTGCGCTGGTTCATCGGGCTGGTCAGCCGGGTGACGCTGCGCCCCTTCGCCGTTTACCGCATCATCCTGGCCGTGGCGGTGTTCGTGTTCTGGCCCCATTGAGAAGATCGAAAAAAGATGTTGCCAACCCGGGCTGTACTGTGTAGATAGCCCGTCCTGCCGCGAGCGCAAAAAGTTGCGCAAATGCGGCGCCAAACGTGGCGAGGTAGCTCAGTCGGTTAGAGCATGCGGCTCATATCCGCAGTGTCGGGGGTTCAATTCCCTCCCTCGCTACCAGAGAACAACGGCCCTTCAGTGCAACCCACTGAGGGGCCTTCTCTTTTTCAGCCAGCCCCTCCCATGATCGGCCCCCATTCTGCCCCAAACACGCCAACAGGGCGCTCACTGGTACGTTGGCTGGTACGTTGAGCGCCTGAAAGGGGTTGCGTGATGGGTGCTGCCCTGCCCTCCTACTTGGTACAGCGTGGACGCGTCTTCCACTTCCGGCTCTGCCTTCCATCGCGCCTCTGGTCGGCTCTGGGCCAGCGGGAGTTGCGAGCCTCCCTAGGGACAGGCTACATACGCCTCGCATCAAGTCGGGCCAACCGATGCGCCCAAGCTGTGCTGGCTGTCTTGGGTGACTACGAAGCGGGAGTGCTGGGAGCAGTGACAGACAGCGAAATCAGAGAGCTTGTCCGCTCTGAACTACGGCGGCAGCTAGACCACGATTTACAACGTCGCATCACGATAGGCACAGGCTACGCCTACAAATACGATGGTGCTTGCGACGAAATGAAGGGCCTCGACCTGTGGCATAGCCAGATGACGGTTCAGGACATCCACAGAACGCGTGGATGGATGCGACTCCATCAGCCCGTTGACCAGAGACTCTCGGCCAGAAAGATTCCACTTGGCCCGTGGGATGACGAGTACAAGCGTGTCTGCTTTGAGTACACCAAGGGGCTCGTCGAGTACTACGATACCTTGACCCTGCGTGACATGGGTGAGCACGAGTTTGTCGGTGAGTATTTCAAGGACGAGTCTGAAGCCGCTCTCACTACCGCCCACCCACAGCAGCCCCAACCGCAAGGCCCTGCCCTGTCCGAGGTGTTCAAGCGTTACAGCGCAGAACGGATCAAGGGTGGAGAGTGGAAGCCTAGGACTCAGAAACAGAACGAAGAGAACTTCCGCTGGCTCTCTGACCACTTCGGAGACGTGCCCATAGACTCCATCGACGGCGACAAGATGCGTGGCTTCAAAGAGATGCTCATGGAAGCCACAACTAGGAACGCGACGAAGAACCCAAAGCCCCTGGCTCCGCGCACCATCAACAACGTGCTCATCGCTGCATCTGCGCTCTTCAACTACGCCAAGGCGAACAAGTACATCAGGGAGAACCCTGCGGAGGGACTCTCCATCAAGATGAAGAAGGGCAAGGGAGCGAGCTACGACAAGTTCACCATGGATGATCTGGGGCGCATATTCACCGTGGAAGGCCTGGACGGACGCAACAACACGAAGCTTTGGCGTTTTGGATTCCTGTCCTAGGACTCTACACCGGATGCCGCTTGGAGGAACTTGCACAGCTTCTCTGTTCTGATGTTCGCCAAGAGGATGGCATCTGGTATCTCGACCTTGTTGAAGGAGAAGGCAAGAGCCTGAAGACAGAGGCTGCAACGCGCAAGGTTCCGCTCCACTCCTTCATCGTGGAACAGCTTGGATTCATCAAACACGTTGAGCAGATGAAAGAAGCTGGTAACGAGCGTATCTTCCCCGAACTCAAGAATCACAATGGCAAGTTCGGCCACTACGTCTCAAAGTGGTTCAATGAACGATACCTCCTTCAAGTCGGAGTCAAGACGGACACCAGCAGGAAGGTCTTCCACTCCCTGCGGCACACGTTCATCACGAACCTCCAGCACAACAGGACTGACCCATACCTGATGGCCTCCATCGTGGGCCACGAGGCTGGCCTCATCACGATCAGCATCTACGGGGAGGAGTACAAGTTGGATGCGAAGAGGGATGCCATCGAGAAGCTCGACTTTGGCATCGACCTCAGTCGCCTCGCACAGAGCCGGTTCGTGGTGCGGTGACCTGCCCTCTCTCAACGTCAGCGGTCACGCGATCCGCACGAACCCCAACAACGGCGAGATGATCTCGCTGACCGACTTGCACAAGGCAAGCGGTGGAGCGAACAGGAACCATCCTACCGAGTGGTTCGCCAACGACGGAAACCGTGCTTTCATCCGCACCCTGGCCCAGAAACTCAACCTTCAGGATTCTGAACTTTACGAAACCCGCTCTGGTCGTTTCGGCGGCGGCACCTACGCCCACTGGCAGATCGCGCTGGCTTATTGTGAGTGGCTCTCTCCCGAGCTGCACATGGCGGTCAACGAGGTCTACATGGCCTTCTCGGAAGCGAAACCTGCCCTGGCGGCTGACATCGTGTCCCACTCGATCAATGCCAAGGGCGTGAGCAAGATGGCCGAGATCGCTGTATCCGGAACCAATGGTTCCAGAAGATTGAGAACCTCCCCCACAGACTTTGAGCTTCAAGATTGGGTCGTCATCACCCGCTTAATCACCCCTTCCAGGGCCGCCTTGTCTACTGGCTTGGCTATGTAATCGTCCATGCCGGCCTCCAGGAATTTCTCCCTGTCGCCGGTCATGGCGTAGGCGGTCATGGCCACGATGGGTATGCGGCCCTTGTGCCCGAAACGGCTCTGCGCCCGTATGGACTTGGCGGCCTCCACCCCGTCCATCACAGGCATCTGTATGTCCATGAGCACAAGATCAAAATCATCTTTTTCTTCAAGCAATTGCAAGGCTTCCCGGCCGTCGGACGCGGCAACGATTTCGTGGCCAAGTTTTTCGAGCATCCTTTTGCTGGTGATCATGCTCACCCGGTCGTCCTCGGCCAGGAGTATCCGCAAGGGCTTCCCAGGAAGATACGCAGCGGTTGCAGCGCGCTCATCCGTCTTCATTGCCGAAGGGGGGAGATTGAAGGGCAGGGTGAAGTTGACGATGGTCCCGCCGCTCACAGAGCTGTCGATGCAGAGCTCGCCTCCCATGATCTTTATGAGCTTTCGCACGATGGAAAGCCCCAGGCCCGCGCCCTGGAAGCGCCTCGTATAGGCGCCCTCCACCTGGGAGAAGGGTTCGAAGATATCCTTGAGTACGGCGTCCGGGCTGCCGATGCCGGTGTCCATGACGGAAAAGAGCAGCCTGGCCCGGGCGGGGTCCAACATGCTCAGTCCGCTTATCTCCACCCGCACGTGGCCCTTTTCCGTGAATTTGACGGCGTTGCCCACCAGATTAAAGAGAATCTGCCGGATACGTGCATCATCCCCGAAAAGTTTGGGCGGAACTTGTCCGCTGACGACGCATTCAAGTGACAGCCCCTTGTTCTTCGCAGTCGGGGAAAACAGCCCCAAAACCGAATCCTTCAGACTGGCCACCTCGAAGTCCCTCTCCTGAACCATGAGCTTGCCGGCCTCGATCCTGGACAGATCGAGGATGTCGGTGAGGAGCTGAGTCAGGCGGCTGGAAGACTGTATGGCCGCGAGCAGATATTCCTTTTGCTCGTTGTCAAGCGCGGTTGTCTCCAAGAGCTGGAGCATCCCCAGCACGCCGTTTAACGGGGTGCGGATCTCGTGGCTCATATTGGCCAGAAATTCCGACTTGGCTTGGTTGGCCTTCTGGGCCTTGTCGCGCGCGGCCAGAAGCTCCGTCACCTCGTGGCCTATGATGAGTATGCGCGAGACTTCGCCCTGCTCACCGAACAGCGGGATGTACTCGGCGTTCCACCAGGTGGTTCTCTGTCCGACGGGGACCATGTATTCCCGAAGCCGTACCGGGAGGCCCGTGGCGTACACCTGCTCGAAGAGGCGCGACACTTGGTCGGCCACGGACGGGAACACCTCTCTCACGGTGCGGCCGACCACCGACCTGGAAGTATCCTCGGGAATGGCCTCGTAGGCCGGGTTGGCCAGGATGAACGTGTGCTCCGGGCCTTCCACCGCCCCGATCACCAGGGGGGCGTTGTCGATGAGGTTTTTGAGAAATGCGCTCTGGGCCTCAAGCTCGCGGTTGCTTTTTGCCAGGGCCAGGGCGCTCTGTTTGGCTTCGGTGATGTCTCGTCCCACCACCACGGACCCCACTATCCTGCCGTCAGCGTTGCGGATGGGGCCGAAGCTGTAGCTTCCCACCCAGCTCTCGCCCGTGTCCCTGCGCCTGAGGCTGTATTCGGCGTTGGCCACTTTTTCGCCCCGAAGGGCCCGGGGCACAGCCCAGCGATCCACGGGCGCTAACTCCCCGTTGTCCAGATACACATCCAGAAAAGCGGGATACTCGTCGAACGTCTTGGCGCACTCGTCCTTGTTCGCAAACCTGTGGAAGGCGGCGAACCCACTGTTAAAATTGACGAAGTTCCCTTTCTCGTCCGAGATGAACACCGCGTCCGACATGCTGTCCAGGGCCGCTTCCAGCTGCGCTTGGCTCTCCATAAGCCGCTTCTGCAACTGCTTGACTTCGGTGATGTCCATGACGATGCCCAGGTAGCGCTCCACGTTCCCGTCCGCCCCGTGCTGCGGCCTTCCTCTGGAGATCAGCCAGCGTTCCTTGTTGCCCGGCAGGTTCACGCGCCATTCGATGTTTATCTCGGTTCCTGATGCCAGCGAAGCCTGCACCGCGGCCTCCACGGCCGGGATGTCCTCGGTTGAGATGGCGCGGCGCCAGGAATCGTAGCTGGCCGGGTGCAACCTGGGATCGAGGCCGTAGAGCTCCCAGACCGAGTCGGACCAGATGTTCTCGTTGGTGCCGGGTATCCATTCCCAGCTGCCCGCTTTGGCGGCTTCCAAAGCCAGGAGCACGCGTTCGTTGGCCACCTGCAGGGCCTGTTCCGCGCGCTTGCGATCGGTGATGTCCATGACGTGGGCCACGCGGTTCACGGGGCGCCCGGCCTGGTCCTTGAGCACTGTGAGTTCCAGGAGCACCGGGAAGGTGGAGCCGTCCTTGCGTTTATGCTCGGTTTCGAACAGGCCGTGCCCGATGACGTTTATGACCTTGAGCTCTTCGAAGAGATGCGCGAGCCGGTTCTCCGGGAACACCATGGTCAACGGCTGCCCGACAAGCTCCTCCTGGGTGTAGCCGCGCTCGCGGGCGAAGCACGGATTCACGGCCGAGAACGTGCCGTGCGGCAGGTCAGAGATGGCCAGCCCGAATTCGGCCTTCTCGAACACGCGCTGCCAGCGCAAGGCCTGCGCCTGGGCGCGCTTGTTTTCAGTGACATCCAGGAACACGCCCACGGCGCCGGTGACGTTGCCCTGGCTGTCCTTCAATGGGGCGGCGTTTCCGAGAATGGTCAGAGTATGGCCCTCGGGGAACTGGAGGTCGATTTCGTCCTGCGATACAATCTCACCCCGGGCGGCCCGTTGCATCGGCAACTCTGACACGGCCAGTTTGCGCCCATCGCGCGTTGGAATATAGGGTGGAGATTCGTCAATGGCGTTCTTGGACACATTGCTGCCCGAACGCATCCCAAGAATCTGGTAGCTGGCCTGGTTGCCAACTATGATCTTGGCCTCCGGGTCCCGGGTGATCCAAATGGCGGCCGGGGTCTGCTCCATGATGGCCTCAAGCTCCGCGGCCCGGCGTTCCGTTTCCTCTCGGGCCCGGATAACCTCCTGGCTGCGCTCGATCACCAGCGCCTCGAGTTGCTCGTTGCTGCGCACCAGCACCCGCTCCGCTTCCTTGAGCATGGTGACGTCGGAATAGGTAAGCACCACGCCGCCCAGGCGGGTCTGTCCTGTCCGGTAGGGGCGGACTCGTTTGAGGAAGTTACGGCCGTCCTCGCTGAGGATTTCGCGCTCAACCAGATTCTGCCCTTGAATCACCGCATGGATGTCAGCCAGGTGGTGCTCGTCGTGAACCTTGGACTTTATGCCCGTGAAGTCTCTCCCCTGGTCTTCCACGGCCACATGGAAGACATCGCGGGCGGCGGGAGTGGAATGCATGATCCGCAGGTCGCCATCCAGGAAGACCGCGGCCAGGTTGGTGCTGAGCAGCAGGTTCTCCACGAAGCTGTTGGCCCTGGAAAGTTCCTCCACCTTGAGGGATAGCTCTTCGTTGAGCGACTGCAGCTCCTCGCGCGAAGCGTCCAGCTCCTCGTTGGCGGACTGAAGCTCCTCGTTCATGCTGAGAAGCTCCTCGTTGGAGGCGCGCAGCTCCTCGTTGAGCGATTCGTCCTTTTCGAGCACGTCGCGTAGGCGGTCGTAGGCCGACTGGAGCTCCGTTTCGTAGCGCTGGATCACTCCGCTTTCGGTCAACCCGGCCAGCGAGGCGCTCGGCATGTGGCACGCGGCCGCTGAGCCTTCCTCGAACGCCACCATGAGCGTTGAGGCCTGCCCGTTATCGTCCGGAATGGGGTCCACGACCAGTGTGAGCGGAAGGCCTGCCGGGGCCGGGAAAGGCACTCCCTCCACCAGGACCGCCTTGCCTGTCTTTACCGCCTCCTGCAGAGCCGAGCGAAGATGGTAGCGGAGTTCCGAGTCAATGAGCTTGAGGAGGTTCAGGCTCGGTTCCCCGCATGGAATCTTCAGGTAGGGCTCGGTATCCCTGTTGATGTGCAGCACCTGGAAATCCCGGTCCACCAGCACCGCCGCGGGCGCGTACCGCCGCTTCAGGGCGTCGGCCAACACCGTTGCCGGGCTGGCCTCGGGCGCGGGCATAACCGGGAGCATCCGCCCTTCCTGCAGGGTCCTGTTGCGTGCGGAAAGCAGGGCAAAGGTGCTGCGCTGTTCAGGAGTGCCGATGCTTCGAAATATCTTCCAGCGCTTGTCGAGAATCTCCAGTTTGCCCGCATGCGGGCTTACGGATTCCGCCGGTCCCAGAAAGAGGAATCCGCCGGGGTTGAGCGCGCCGTGCAGAATGGCGATGGCCCGATCCTGCAGTTCCGGGCTCAGGTAGATGAGCACGTTGCGGCAGACCACCAGATCCATATGCAGGAAGGGTGGGTCCTGCAGGAGGTTGTGGTGCACCATGACGATGCGTTCCCGGATGAAGGGTATCACCGTGTGCTTCTTCTGCTCGGGCTTGAAGTACCGGGCGATGCGCGAAGCGCTGAGGTTCTTCTGGCCCTTGAGCGAGTACGTCCCCTTGCGGGCCGTTTCCACGGCATCTAGGTCGATGTCCGAGGCGAATATCTTTATGCCGCAGTGTACACCCTCGGCTTCCATGTAGTCGTTTAGGAACATGGCCAGGGAGTACGCCTCTTCGCCGGTTGAACAGCCCACCACCCAGACCAGGATGCAGTCATCCGGGGTTTTGCCCTTGAACAGCCCAGGCAGCACCTGTGCGCGCAGGGCCTCGAAGGACTCGGGGTCGCGAAAGAATTCGGTCACGCCGATGAGCAGGCTTTTGAAGAGCTGGACATGCTCCTGGGGATTGGCCTCAAGCTCGGCCAGGTACTCCCGCGGGGTTTCGAATCCGGACATGATCATGCGCTTCTGGAGACGGCGCGATATGGTGTTCTTGCGGTAGCCGGACAGGTCGTACCCGGTGCGTTCGCGCAGGATGCCAAGGACCTTGTCGATGAACGATGCATGCCTGTCCTCCAGGGAGCAGCCCGAAGCGAACAGGCGGACCAGCTGAGGGCCAAGCTCGGAAACGGGCAGCACCGAGGACGCCGCGCCCGCCTGGATAACGCTCTGGGGCATGCTGGGCTGGATGGCGTCCGCGGGGCTCTGGACGAGCACGAGGCCGCCGGCCTTGGCCAGGCGCAGGGCTCCGGCCATGCCGTCCGACCCGGCTCCCGACAGTATGACGGCCACGCCGTTCGGACCCTGGTCCTCGGCCAGAGCGGTCAGGAACCGGTCGATGTTGTGGTGGGGGATGTCGCGGACAGGCTCCAGGAGCGTAAGCACTCCACCCGAGATGCCAAGCTCGCGCCTGAAGGGCGCGGTGTACACCACATTGGGGGCAACCTTGGTGTGGGCCGCCACCTCGCGGACCGGAAGGCGGCAGAAGGAGGCCAGCACTTCGGCCAGGCGGCTGGGATTGTCGTGCGGCACATGGGTGAGAATGACTATGGCGGCGCCGAGCGAGGACGGCAGGTCGTTAAGAAGAACCTTCAGGGCCTCTAAGCCCCCGGCTGAGGCGCCCACGGCCACCACGGGGCATTGAGTTGTTCTGTCCGCTTTTTTTTGATGCACGGCTTTGCCGTGGAGATTAGCTATCTTATCTTTAGCAGTGCCTACCATGCCCCCATCCTTGTGCAGCGTATCTCATTCGCCTCATGAGATTAGAATTCGTCCAATCTGGGCTCCAACTTTCCTCACCGAAGAGAAAATACACAGCTCGGCAGGCTAGTAATGCTATTATGAGTTCCCAACTACCACTAGCAGGATGATCTAATGAACTGAATTCCAGGCATTATCCACCCTGCCAGCGTGAAGCCGTCCACAAACTCTGGCTAGGCCGTCTTGCAACCCGCAAACTTTGACGAGAAAGCTCTGAATGAAAAACGCCGCAAAGTCAGCGTATGAGGTAATCTATCCTGTCCCAGTTTTGGGGCGGTCCTAAAAGTAGGGCCAGGATCTGTTCGTCAGTGGCGGTGGATGCCTCGTGAGCCTCCTCGTGCACAGGCTCGTGAGGGAGCACACCCCTCGGGCTTCCAGAGGTATCGCCTTGTTCGTGGGTGGACATGACTCGACTCGTGGGTCCTTACTTGAGAGCAACTGCTGCCCAGATAAAAACCTGTGTTCAAGATTCTCCTGGCGGTGACGCTTCCTGCGTCAACTGTCCAGGAGCCTACTTATAAGGCTTCTTAAGAGGCTTCTTGAAGAACTTCTTTAGGTAACAATTCTGACTTCGCGCTTGACCGTTTCTGGCAGGGCGTTTGACACTTCCGACCTCGCTTTTTGACACTCACTGGACGGGCTCCAGGGGGAAGGGCTGGCGGATCGCCACAGCCCAGGTGCGTCGGTCAAGCCCAGGCACCTCCAGGGTGAATCTCGCCGCCTCAAGGTCAGCCATCGCAGCCTTGAACGTGTTCCGACTGAAGCCAGCGTCACCCATGAGGACATCAGGATCGGCGTCACAGACTTCCCAGGCGCGATCGCGGTAGACCGCCCTAAAGTCCTCGCTGGCACTCTCCTGAAGGTCCATCAGGCTGTCACCGTCTTCAGAAAGCTCCCAGACAGCCTGCGTCACGTCGACAAAGGTGTCGTAGTCCAAGTGCCCCCTGCATCGCATGGCGACGTAGAGCGCGTGCGCCCGACTGGGCAGCTTCGCCCAGTGCCCATCCTTCACGAGGGAGTTGTGCATGAACACTGGGTTGCCTCCTGGCGGTGTGCTGGCAAGGCGGTAGATGTTGTGCCTGTGGCCGCGAGCGTTTGGCTTGGACTTCGATGAAGTCATGAACCCTTTGCCGCAGAGGTCTTTGACTGCTGATGGCACGCGTTTCACAGACACTCCACACAGGTCAGCAATGCGCTCTTCGCTAGGGTAACAAGTCTGGTCTACGCCGCAATGCGCCATCAGTACTGGGTAGACGCTGCGACTGATGCCTTTGACAGAAGACCACTTGCCTGATGTCACGACGTTCCTGTCGATGCGATAGAACAGACTTTGGCAGTCGCATCCAGCAGTCAGTGCCCATGCAATTGCTTCAAAGTTCGTCACTGTTTGTTGCGTCAGCATTGAAGTCCCTCTCGTAAAAGTATTACAATAGGGCTTGCAATCGTCTAAACAGTGATTACCTGTCAGGACGACAGCAAGTCCCTCTCGATGGTAGAAGCCTCGACCACTGTTTGCAGACGGTGCCCGGGGCTTTTGCCTTTTCTAAAGGCGCGGGGTCTTGGGGAATGTCCAGCCTGGGGCTGGTGGATGGAACGGAATCGACTGGTGTCAGGTCAGCACCGGATAATGATCTCAGCAGTTTGTGTAAGTTTGCACGAATTTGCAAGGACGAGGCACGATTGAGGTTGCGCCTGGGGTCATCAACATGGTCTACGCTTCAGTTCCCGGTCTGGGAATTTAATCGACCGTCACCGCTCACGCACTTGAACTCGCCCTCTCCTTCTGGTACGTTGGCTGGGTCGAACTTCTCGACAAGGCAGAATGAGCCGACTGAGAAAGTCAAGTCAATTGTTGGACTTACAACTGAATGGCTGCGTGATCTGGTCGCGGTTTGGGCTTTCCCTCCCTCGCTACGACTTTTCAGGGGAGTCGGGATTCAGTGACCGGCTCCCCTTCTCTTTTGCTGACGCGGGGTTCCCGCTTTCCCTCTCAGGCAGCCTGCCTGGGTCAGTGGTTCACTTCAGTGGTACATTTCGCTAGTTCGTCACTCCCTCCTCCACGAGGTGAGACGACGACATGCCTTCCCCCACAGATGCAACCGCATACTCTCCTTCAGGGCCATGGTTCCTCCTGACCTCCATGGAAATATCGGCCAGATTAAGTTCCGCGTATCCTTAAGGTGTTTGCTTCCAGATTCGATGGCGCATACAAGAAGCCGGTGTTCCAGACGGCCAGCACGTCCAAAAGGGCATTCACTGTTGATGATGTGCGACCAGAGTCTGACAATGCGAAACCAGGGCATGATCCAGGGGAAGACGGCGCAACAAAGAGAATCTTCCGCCATGCGGTACGCACTCCATATCTCCATGATTGCATTTTCATTTTTTACAACTGTCATTTGCGCTGTGGTCGCACAGTCCATACTGATGGACATAGGCGGATATGCGCTGAAGACTGGGGACGGAAACACTGCGGTTAGATACATGACGCCAGTAGCGTTTTTTGGTTACCATCCAGCCCAGTGCATCCTTGGTGACCTCTACGCTTTCGGATTATGCGAAATCG
This sequence comes from Fundidesulfovibrio agrisoli, assembly GCF_022808715.1. Classification (GTDB taxonomy): domain Bacteria; phylum Desulfobacterota; class Desulfovibrionia; order Desulfovibrionales; family Desulfovibrionaceae; genus Fundidesulfovibrio; species Fundidesulfovibrio agrisoli. Next base: position 145,180 of record NZ_JAKZKX010000001.1, on the reverse strand, counting down.
CTAAAAACGACGCGAAGGCAATCTATTGGTATGAACGCTGCGGCACCAGCGGTAAAATGGTTCTTGGTGACAATGAGAATCCGGCCGCATCATATGAACTTGAAGCGGCCAAACAGTATGCCAGAGGAGGGTGGGGAGTTAAGGTCGACCCAGTTGAATGCGCCAAATGGCTGAAGTTGGCAGCGGAGGGAGGCAACAAGGAAGCTCAATCCCAGCTAGCTCAGTCGCTGTGCCATTGAGCGGCGAAACCGATGCCCCGAGGTTGCACTTGGCGAGCACGAGTTAGTACTTTCTGTCGAAAACCGCCGCCCACCCCCATGAGCTTATCCGTTAGGCGTAGCCATACCATAGACCTCGCCGTGATCTCCAGCCTGGGCATCATAGCCGCCTGGTGATCACCGCAAGCATGCCGCCGTCTTGCGGGTCGTTCAGGCAGCCATCAGGCGGCCTTTACGGTATATGGCGGCAGTACCCCTGTTGACCGAACGAAGATATTCAGGCTTACTGGCCCTGTACGAGTCCTTCAATTGCCTCACGCCGATGAAACCAGAGCCTGGGGTTGCCTGTGCCCAAAAAAGTCAACGCCGACTTGTCACTACTCGCGGAGCTGGAAGCGGCCCGCACGCGCATTGCCGAACTGGAGGCCGAAAGGGATGCCGGCAAAAAGGCCGAGGAGGCGCTTCGGGCCAACGAGGCCCTGCTCCAGGCCGTCCTGCGCGACCTGCCCTTCGATTTCTGGGCGCGCGACATCAATCATCGCGTCATCATGCAGAGCAACGAGTCCATCCGCCTCTGGGGTGATCTGTCCAAAGTCTCTGTGGCGGAAAGCTACTGCACCAGCGACACTTCGAAAATCTGGAAGGATACCAACCGCCGGGTTCTGTCGGGCGAGGTCGTCACCGGCGAACAGGAGTACGCCACAGCCAGCGGCGGGCTTCGCACCTACCAATGCATCGCGGCACCCATCCGCGACGGGGATGCGATCCTGGGCATCGTGGGCATCAACCTGGACATCACTGCGCACAAAAAGACCGAGCAGGCCCTGCAGGACGCCCACGCTTTCCTGAACATCGTGCTCAACAACCTCCCTGACCCCATCTTCGTGGAGGACGAACAACATCGTCACGTGCTGGTCAACCATGCCCTCAGCGAACAGCTGGGCATACCCATGGACGGCTTCCTGGGGAAAACCGTGCGCGACATCATGCCGCCTGAGCTGGCGGAGAGCAAATGGGCCGACACGGAACTCGTCCTGAATACCGGGGCGGTGAGCACGGCCGAAGAACAAATCATCGACGCCCAGGGACGGCTTCGCGACATCATCACCCGGAAGGTGCCTTACAAGGGCTCCGGCGGTGAAAAGCTCGTCATCGGCGTCACCATGGACGTCACGGACCGCAACCGCGCCGACGAGGCCCTGCGGGCCAGCGAAGAGCGCTACAGCACCATCGTGCGGACCACCGCCGAGGGGATCTGCATCCTGGACAAGGACAACGCGGTCACGTTCATCAACCAGGCCATGGCAGACATGATCGGGCTCGAGATCGCTGAAGCCGTTGGCAGGCCCGGATCCGACTTCCTTTTTCCCGAGGACCTGCCGAACTTCAACGAACGCCTGAACCAGCGCCTATCAGGCCAGTCCATCCGCTACGAAAGGCGCCTGCGGAAGAAGGACGGCAGCGCCCTCTGGACCATCGCCAGCACAACCCCCCTCTTCAGCAAGGACGGCGAATTCCTGGGCAGCTTCGGCATGTTCACGGACATCACGGCCCGCAAGCAGGCCGAGGCCGAGCTGGCGCGGCAGAAGCACATGCTGCTGTCCATCATCGAGAGCACGTCCGACGCGGTGTTCGTCAAGGACGGCTCCGGCCGCTACATCCTGGTGAACAACGTGACGGCCCGCCTGTTCGGCCTCAGCAAGGAGGAGATGCTGGGCCGCGCAGACACCGACGTCTTCCCTCCCGACCAGGCCGAGATGCTCAGGAAGAACGACCTGGCCATCCTTGCGCTGGAATCCCCCAGGACCATCGAGGAGCGCCTGACCACCCGTGACGGAAACCGGATATACCTCACCACCAAGGGGCCGCTCCACAACGAGTCAGGCGAGAAAACCGGCATCTTCGGCATCGCCAGGGACATAACCGAACGCGAGCAGATGGCGGAGACCCTGGTGCAGACCGAAAAGATGGCCAGCGTGGGCGGGCTGGCGGCGGGCATGGCCCACGAGATCAACAACCCCCTGGCGGGCATTCTGCAGTCGGCCCAGGTGATCGCCACGCGCCTCCGGCCGGACAACGCGGCCAACATCAGGGCGGCCGAGAAATGCGGCTGCCCCATGCCCGGGCTCCAGTGCTATCTCGACAACAGGGAGATCCTGACGCTGCTGGACGGCGTGCGCGACGCGGGCAAGCGCGCCAGCCTGATCGTCTCGAACATGCTGGACTTCAGCAAGCGGCACAACTCCGACCTGTATCCGGTCAACATCATAGGAGTGATCGAAAAATCCATCGAACTCTGCCAGCAGGACCACAACCTGGCGGAGAAATACAACCTCAGAAACGTCGCCATAAAGCGTGAGTTCGAATCTGAAGAGTGCGTCGTGCCGTGTTCCGGAAACCAGATACAGCAGGTGATGCTCAACCTGCTGCGCAACGCCCTGCACGCCATGTCCGAAGCGGAAACGCCCGCCCCGTCCATCACCCTGCGCGCCAGGATCGAAGGTGAGCACGCCTTGATCGAGGTGGAGGACAACGGCCCGGGCATGGAGGAACACGTGCGCAGGCGCGTGTTCGACCCGTTCTTCACCACCAAGGCCCCCAACAAGGGCACTGGCCTGGGGCTTTCCGTAAGCTATTTCCTGGTGGTGAACCGGCACGGTGGCACTTTGGAAGTCCATTCCACCCCGGGGAAAGGCACCCGCTTCACCATCAAACTGCCCTTGACGCCCCGTTACGGCAAAAGGCTCTCGATCACCGAGCCCCCGGTGAGGTGATCCGTGCCCTGCCCTTTCAGTCGGCCGGCCCGGGCCGCCCGGCCCGGAAACTTCCAAGGAGAACTCCTTGCAACAAGATCTGGTGGACTTTACGAGGAAGGCGCTTGAGCGCGGCATCGACCGCGAACGCATCGTCCAGACGCTGCTGGATGCCGGCTGGAACAAGGCCGACGTGGCCTCCGCCATGGCCAGTTACGCGCCAATCGATTTCCCGGTGCCTGTTCCCAGGCCGAGGCCCTACCTCTCGGCATCCGAGGTGTTCCTGCATCTGCTGATGTTCGCCTCGCTCTATTACGCAGCTTTCAGCCTCGGCGCCATTGCCTTCCAGTTCATCGACCATTCCTTCCCTGACCCGGCGAGCATGCGCCGCATGACCGACTTCCGGGATGCCATCCGATGGAACGTCTCCGCGCTTCTCATCTCGTTCCCGTTGTTCGCGGCGGTTTTCCGATCCATCAACAAAACCATGGCGGAAAACCCTTCGCGACGGCAGTCCAGGCCGCGCAGATGGCTCACCTACATGACTCTGTTCATTGGGGCCGTGGTCATCGCCGGGGACTTGATCGCCCTGGTCCACAACGCGCTCGGTGGCGAACTGACGAGCAGATTCATCCTGAAGGTGGCCACGGTCATGGCCATAGCGGGGAGCAGCTTCCTGTACTTCCTTACTAACATCCGCAAGGAGGAGGCGGAATGAAGCCGCAACGCGCCAACCTGTTTCTCGCAGTGATGGGCGTGGCCGTTCTCTTGGCCCTGGCCGCCGGCCTATCCGCGATCGGAACCCCGGAGGAGGCCCGCATGCTCCGCCTCGATAGGCAGCGCGTGGATCACCTCAGGAGCATCTCGAATGCCATGGAGAACTATCAGCGCAGTCATGAGTCCCTGCCGGCCAGCTTGGAGCAGATCCAACAACCAAGTGGTTTCAGCGGGTTGCACCTCAACGACCCGGAGACGAAGCAACCCTATGAGTACAAGCCCCTCGGCCAGGATGACTACGAACTCTGCGCTCAATTCCAGACCGTTCTGAACGCACGGACGGATGAGTCGGGCGGCAATCCGCTATGGTATCACGGAACAGGCAGACAGTGCTTCAAACTCAAGGTCAAGACGCAATCAAAAAAGTAGGGGCAGGGTTCGCGCCCCCTGCGGCGGGATTATGCCGGAACGGCCTCCCCCGGGCCGGTTTCCGGCAATAGCCTGTTGAGTAGCAGGGCCGTTCGGAGTAGTTACCACAGACCAAGGACGGCGTTACGGGCCTGCGCGGCTTCCTGTGCATGCCGCGCGGGGATCTGGCGGCAAACGCGGTCAACACGAAGGAGTGGCCATGAAGAAAATCTTTTGGATCGCTTTGGTCGTCCTGTCGCTGTCCCTGTGCTCGTGCGCCAGGCCGGCGAGCAGGATGATCGCCATCTCCCCCGGCATGTCGCGGGAGGAGGTCATCGCCGCGGTGGGCAAGCCCAACAACATCGACTACGCTGACGGAGTGGAAAGGCTGTACTACGCCGTCTACGACTGGCCGCTGGATTCCAACGTGTCCAGGTACGTGATCGTGCTGGTGGACGGCAAGGTGTACTCCTACGGCTCCGAGGCGATCTCCGAGGAGTGGTGAGGCGCCCCCGGCCTGACGGCGCCCGGAAGCGGCTAGTGTGATCCGGGCTCGTTGAAGATGCTGTCGTAGGTTCCGTCCTCGCGCATGGAACGCATGGCGTTTTCCAAGGGCTGCACCAGGGCGGCGTGCTTGCGGTTCAGATAAAGGTACATCTTCTCCCGCGTCAGGGGCGGCCGCTGCGCGGTGATGCCCGTGAGGCCCATCGCCTTGGCCAGCTCCCGGCCGCCGTGCAACTCGTATATCGCAACGTCCACGCGCCCCGCGTCCAGCAGGGCGAAAAGCTGCCGTGCGGAAACCACCCGCACCACGCTGGCGGCGCGAACCTTCTCCTCCAGGATTTTCCAGCCGATGATGCAGCCCACCGTGTGCCCGGCCAGGTCGCCCCAGGAACGCACGGCAACCCCCTCCCCCTTCGTGAAGGCCACGAACTCCCAGACCATGTTCTCCACGTCCAGCCGGACGAGGTTATGATATTTCGCCTCCAGCCCGGCCACGCGGTTGTTGTCCCCGTCCACCACGCCCGCGTCGGCGTCGGAGAGGGCCCTCTGGCTCGGCAGCGTCTTGAAGCGGATCTCCCTGCCGATGCGGCGGAAGGCCTCGCGCAGCAGGCGGTCGAGCCTGCCCGTGCCTTCCGGGTTGCTGAGGGGGGGGTAGTCCTTGGTGGCGATGACCAAAGGCTGCTGCGCCGCGTTCTGGGCAAGGGCCTGGCGGTCACCCGGCAATGCCAGGCAGCAGGCCAGCGCGAGCAGCGCGGGAACCAGGGCACGAAGCGCCCGGCGGGGAACACCCTGAATACGAACTTGGGCGGGATGCTGCGGCATGATTGCGCTACCGGGGGTGGCCAGCTAGGCCTCGGTCCGCTCCTCAAGCGGGGGCGAAGGGGTGCAGGCTTCGTTCAGGGGAAGCCGTACGGTGAAGCGGCTCCCTTTGCCCGGCTCGGTATGCAGGTCAATGGAGCCGCGATGGTTCCTGGTGATGATGAAATAGGAGACCGACAGCCCCAGACCCGTGCCTTCCCCCGGGCTCTTGGTGGTGAAGAACGGTTCGAACACCCTGCGGCTCACGTCCTTCTCCATGCCGGGGCCGTTATCCTCCACGCTCATCAGGGCGAAATCACCCTCGCGGGCGATCCGCAGGGATATCCGGGGCGGGTCCGAGGTTTCGTTCCGCAGCGCCAGGGCGTGGGCGGCGTTGCGCAGCAGGTTGAGCAGCACCTGCTCGATCTCCATGGCCGAGCAAGGCACAGGGGGCATGTCCGGCTCGAAGTCGCGCACGATCTTCACATGCCTGAAATCGTATTTTTTCTTGAGGTCGTAGTCGGTGGCGGCGATGGTGATGACCCTGTCGGCCAGCTCGCCAAGGTTCACGCTGCCCCGGTCCTGGCAGGTAGTGCGCGTGAAGGTGAGCATGTTCTGGACGATGCGCGCCGCCCTCTCGCCGGATTCGCGGATGCCCTGCAGGAACGCCGGAATCTGCCTGGACTCCAGGAAGATGGCGAGCTGCTCCATGTCCATACCGTATTCCTGCGCGGCCTGAATGTTGACCTTGCGCAAAGGGTCGAGCCTGCGCTGGATGTTCTGTACGCTCTGGAGGATGCCCGCCAGGGGATTGTTGATCTCGTGGGCCATGCCCGCCGCCAGCCCGCCGAGCGACATCATCTTTTCCGTCTGGATGATGAGCTGCTCGATGCGGCTCTTTTCGGTGACGTCGTCCAGGCGCAACACCGCCCAGTGGACCCCCTGGCTGCGCACGGGATAGACTAGCAGGTCGCAGATGCGGTCCGCGCCCAGCATCCCGAAGCGCAGGCCCGCGCGGGAGACAGGCTCCATGCGCTCGATGGCCTGCCTGATGTCGGCCGCGTAGACGGCCAGCTGCGGCAATGCCTCGGCCAGCGGCCGCCCGAGCAGCCGTGCGGCGTCCAGGCCGGTCTGGAGCTCGGTCGTCCTGTTCCAGTGGGTGATGCGCTCCTGGCCGTCGATGCCGATGACCAGCGAGGGCATGGAGTCCATGATGCTTTGGATGCGGTCGCGGGTGTGGCGCAATTCGAGGAGCCTGCCCTGGAGTTCGGCCACCATCTCGTTGATGGCGCTCTGGAGCCGGTCAAGCTCCACAAGCTCCGGGGAGCTGGGCAGGCTGACCGCGTCGGACTGCCCGCAGCTCACCTGAACGGCGTAGAGCTCCACCTCCTTGAGGGGGCGCACCACCCTGCGGTTGAGGATGACCCACAGCAGGCTGACGATGCAGAGGTTGACCACCAGCGTCTGGAGCACAACGGCAAACAGGCGGGACCTCATCTCCTGGCGAAGGAACTTTTCCGTCATCCAGACGTCGACGGTCGCGATGCGCCTGTCGTTGAAGGTCACTTCAGCCTGTTTGTGCAGCAGTCCTTCCCCAGAGGGCGGCGAGGCATCAGCCGAGGGGCGCCAGTCCACGTCGCGTAAACGCTGGGTCAGCACGCGGCCCGTGAGCATGTCGGTCACAAGCACTCCGGCCACGCGCTGCTGCAGCATGAGGCTCTCGACCACTTTCTCGGCCTGCTCGTACTGGAAGTTCCAAATGGGCAGCGCCAAGCTCAATGCAAGTTGTTCGGTGCTGACCTGAAGACTGGACAACAGATCGGCTTTGCGCTTGGAATACTGGCTGTAGAAATCGAAAGAGCCGAACACAGCGAGCACAAGTGTGGTCACGGAAATGAGCGCGAGAGAGATCGCGGATGCTACAGTCCTTTTTCGCATGTGACCACCGGACCCGATGAAGAAGAACATGCCCGGGAGAGCCGGAACTACTCAACCGACTGAAGGCTACCCCAAAGCGGGGCCGTATGCAACGAAACGGGGACGAGTACAGCGGAAATACCCGCATTCAAGGCCCTGGCGGTGGATTCTAGAAGCAGAGCCGTCCTTGATGTTGTAACTGCATTTTATTCCTGATACAGAGAGCAAAAGCATGCAATACAACTTCATAATCATGGATTTAAGCGGACCGCGCCTCCCAGGATCCAGCATGAGGATGTCCCCTGCCCTGCCCCGGCCCGCGGAGGGCGCGATGCGCTTCGTCCGGCAAGCCATTCTCGCCTTGCTGATGGCGCTCTTCGCCGCGCCGCCCGCCAGCGGCGCGGAGATCACGCTGCTGCATTACTGGACTGGCTCTCTCGCCGGAGGCGTCGCCCAGATGGTCGAGAGCTACAACGCCACAAGTTCCGGCTCCCACATAGTCGCGCAGGGAATGGAACATGAATCCTTCAAGCCGGGCATCAAGTCCATGCTGGCCTGGGGCTCCCCTCCCGACATCTACTCCTATTGGGCGGGGGCCAGGCTGCGTTCCATGGTGGACGCGGGACACGCAGCCGCCATTGACGAGCTCTGGGAAGGCCACGCCCTGGACCGGCTCTTTTCTCCGAGCGTGGCCCAGGCCTGCAAGTACGACGGAAAATACTACGCAGTGCCCGTCACGCAGCATGTGGTAGGGTTCTTCTACAACAAGGCGGTATTCTCGAAGCTCGGCATCGCGCCCCCCGCCACGTGGGAGCAGTTCCTCGCCGCGTGCGAGCGCATCAACAAGGCGGGCGTCTCACCAATCGCGCTGGGAGCGAGGGAGCTCTGGCCCGCGCAGTACTGGTTCGACCAGCTGCTGCTGCGCGCCGCAGGCCCCGAGTACAGGCAGCGCCTGATGGAGGGCAAACAATCCTACACCGACGCGGAGGTCAAGGCGGCTTTCGCCGAATGGGGCCGCCTGCTGCAGAGCGGATACTTCCACCCGAATCACGCCGCGTGGGATTGGGCAGGCGCCGCCGACGCCGTGCGCAAGGGCCAGGCGGCCATGACGCTCATGGGCACCTGGATCATCGGCTATTACGGCATCGAGCCATCCTGGCGCATGGGCAAGGATTACGGCTTCTTCCCCTTCCCGGCCATGAATCCCGATGTGCCGCAGGTGTGCAGCGGCCCTATCGACGTCCTCGTCCTGACCCCCAAGGGCAAGCGCGAGGGCGGCATGCAGGCCATGGGCTTTTTCGCCTCCGTGCTGCCGCAGGAGGCCATGTGCCGGGGCTCGGGGGCCTTCGCCCCGAATCTGTTCGCATCCGTCGCGGACCTGGGCCCCGAGCGTCTGGCCATCCTCAAGATGATCCGCTCCGCGCCTATGTGGGTCTTCCCCTACGACCTCGCCGTCCCGCCAGCCGTGGCCGACATCGGCCTGGGCCTGTTCGGGGCCTTCCTGCGCAACCCGGGAAACAGCGATGCCTTGCTGGAAGGAACGCAGCAGAAAATGGCGGCTACCTACGGAGAGGGCCTCAGGCAGGGAAATTGACGCACCGGCGGCGCTTGGCCGCCTCTCAGGAACTGCGCAGCGACCCCAGGAACAGCCCCAGACCGCCCACCAGCAGCACCAGGATGACCAGCAGGTCGAACAGGGACATGCCCGCCAGCGAGAACTCGATGGAGGCGATCACCCCCGCGCATACCGCCACCAGGCTGCCGATCCCCAACAGCCAGCCCAGCGGGTTGCGGGCGTTGTGGAAGATCATGCCGATGCCGATGACCATCGGGATCAGGATCATGCCCGAGGTCAGGCGCATGCCGCCGAAGGACATCAAGGGATAGCCGAAGCTGAAGATGTGATAGACCCTGATGGATTTCAGGAAGAGATAGCCCCCGGCGATGAACATCGCCAGCCCCAGAAAGAATTTGCCCGCACCGCCAGGGGTGCCCCCCGCATTGTTCATTCCCATGCGTGCAGGGTTATAGAATCAGGCGAAGCTCCGCAAGTGCCGCTTCGGGCTCTGAGGATGGTGAGTTTCCCCCGGGGGCTTTTCAGCGCGGCCCCTGCTCCGGATTCTCCCTCCTCTGCCCGTGGAAGTGCTTGAATTAAGCTACATCGCAAATGAAACGGGGGGCCGAAGCCCCCCGGAATCCTCAAGACACCGCACCTGCCGTGGCGGACAGACGGGCGCGACGGGTTCAGGCCGCCAACGCCTTGCGCCCCTCCCCAGCCCCCTCGCCGGACTGCCCCATCCGGGAGATCAGATCCTTGAGGCGCGTGGCCATGCCGGAGAGGTTGGCCACGATGTCCACAGTCTCGGTCATGCCGGCCTCTGTTTCCTGGGCCACTTCGTTCACCTGGGAGATGCTGCTGTTGATGTTCTCCGACGCGGAGGACTGCTCCTCGGCGGCGGCAGCGATGCTCTGGACGTTCTGGGTGTTGACCTTGGTCAGGGCCACGATCTCCCGCAGGGAATCGCCCGAGGCTCCCGCCAGCTCGTTGGAGGTGCTCACCGCCTTGGCGGCGTCCTCCATGTCCTTCATGCTGCGCTGCACGGACTGCTGGATGGCCAGGATCTTCTCGCCCACCTCCTTGGTGGCGCCCATGGTCTTTTCCGCCAGCTTGCGCACTTCGTCCGCGACCACGGCGAACCCCCGCCCGGCGTCGCCCGCGCGGGCTGCCTCGATGGCGGCGTTGAGGGCCAGCAGGTTGGTCTGGTCCGCGATGTCGCTGATGACGTTCATGACCTGGCCGATGGAGGCCGCCTGGGCGTCGAGCTCGCCCATGTTGTCCTTGAGCCTGCCCGAGACCCTGTTGACCCGCTCGATGGCCTTCACGCTCTCGGTGACGATGCCCGCGCCGTCCTGGGCCTTCTCCAGCGACTTGCCCGCGCTGTCAGCCGCGTCGCTGGCGTTTTTCGCCACGTCCAGCACGGTGGCGTTCATCTGCTCCATGGCCGCTGCCGCCTCGGAGAGCCGCTCCTTCTGAATCTCCGCGCCCCGGCGCACCTGCTCCACCTGGGCGGAGAGGCGCTCGGCGTGTTCCGTGAGAGTGTCGGAGAGCACGAGGGATTCCTTGGCGATGGAGCGGATCATGTTGAGCATCTGCTGGATGTGCGCTTCCTTCTGTTCGGTCTGCGCCAGGGCCTGGTTCGCGGCCTTGGAATGCTCGTCGGCCTCGCGCGCCTTCCTGTCGGACTCGTCGATCTTGTCCTTGAGGCTTGAGACCATCGCCCCCATGGAGACCGCGAGCCTGCCCAGCTCATCCTTCTGCGTCAGGGAGCATTCCTGGGTGAGGTCTCCGCCCGCGATCGCTGCCGAGCAGTCCGCCAGGAACTTCACCGGGCGCGATATACTTTTTGAAATCAGATAGCTGAGGCAAACAGCCATGCACAGGGACACGGCGATGGCGATGAAGGAGAGCAACTTGGTGAAGCGGATGCCGCCCATGACCTCCTTGCGGTTCATCTCGCTGCTGGCTTTCACCTTGTCACGCATGGCCGCCAACTGGGACTGCACCTGGGCTAGCTGCTTGAGGGTCTGGTTGTCGTACACATCCGTGGCTGCGGCCTGGTTCGCGTCCTTCCTGAAGCGCAGGATGGATGCGGCCGTCTCGTGGAGCTTTGTGTGGGGCTCCTCGATGGCCGCGAGCATGGGCTTGAGCTCGGGGCTGGTGGCCTCCAGCCCGGTGCGTTCGTCGCTGTAGAACCAGCGGCCGAAATTGCACTTGTGCGCATCGGAGGAGACGGAGAGCTCCTTGGCGTTGGGGTCGTGCACGAACTGGCCCAGGGACTGCGCCCACTTCAGGTGGTCGATCTCCCGTTGCAGAAGCGTCATTGAGAGCTCGTTCTGGGCCAGCGCCCCGCCCGTGTGTTCCTCCACATCGAAGAGCTCGACGGCCACCCAGACCATGGCGGCGAGGAATATCGCCGCAATGGAAAAAAATCCCGTGCGGATCTTCTGTCCGATCCGCATGTCCGACCAGTTCATAACGTCCCCCCCCAGAGAATCAATACGGCACGGACAAATTCCATACCGTTTCGTGAGGTATTTGTAACATACAAGATGCAAACTGAATAGGTAGGGATTCCCTCTATATCAAACCTGACACAACCCTGATGAAAATCAGGTCAGGGCAGCGCAGCGGCTGTAGGTGCCTGCAGAGTGGAAGGACCGGACGATCGAAGGGAGGGGAAAGGGCCGGGCGGGAGGTGACTCCCGCCCGGGAATATGAAGGGGCTAAACGGTCGGTTCGGGGTTCTTCCCTTCGTCCTTGGCCCTGATCTCGGCGCGCTTGATCTTGCCGCTGATCGTCTTGGGCAGTTCGGGGAGGAACTCGATGATCCTGGGATACTTGTAGGGGGCTGTGACCTTCTTCACGTGGTCCTGAAGCTCCTTGACCAGTTCCGGGGAGGCCTGGAACCCGGCGCCGAGCACCACGGTGGCCTTGACCACCTGGCCGCGGTCAGGGTCGGGCACGCCGGTGACGGCGGCCTCGACCACGGCCGCATGCGACACCAGGGCGCTCTCCACCTCGAAGGGCCCGATGCGGTAGCCGCTGGATTTGATGAGGTCGTCGTTGCGGCCCAGGAACCAATAGTAGCCGTCCTCGTCGCGCCAGGCCTTGTCGCCGGTGTGGTAATAGCCGCCGAACAGCACCGAGGAGGTCTTCTCCGGCTCATAGAGATACCCGTCGAAAAGCCCCAGGGTTTTGCCGCTGCCCAGGCGGATGCAGATCTCGCCCTCCTCGCCCGGGGGACAGGTGTGGCCCTTGGCGTCCAGCAGCACGATGTCCCAGCCGGGACAGGGCTTGCCGATGGAGCCGGGCCTGATCGTCATGTTGGGGAAGGCGCCTATCTGCAGGGTGGTCTCCGTCTGGCCGTAGCCCTCGTAGATGGTCAGGCCGGTGACCTTCTTCCAGGCCTGGAACACGCTCTCGTTGAGCAGTTCGCCGGCGGTGGTGCAGTGGCGCAGGGCCGAGAGGTCGTAGGAGGCCACATCCTCGCGCACGAGGAAGCGGTAGATCGTGGGGGGCGCGCAGAAGGTGGTCACCTTGTGCTCGCTGATGACGCGCAGCAGGTCCGCCGGGACGAACTTGCCGCGATAGTCCCAGGTGAACACGCAGGCCCCGCCCATCCACTGGCCGAAGAACTTGCCCCACATGGATTTGGCCCAACCGGTGTCCGCCACGGTGAGGTGCAGATCGCCGGGCTTGAGGTCGTGCCAGTAGACGCCTGTGGTGATGTGGCCCAGGGGATAGTTGTGGTTGTGCACCACCATCTTGGGCATGCCGGTGGTACCGGAGGAGAAGAAGATGAACATCACGTCTTCCCCGCCGGCCGAATCGGCGGGCCTGGGGAACACGTCGGAGGCTTTGGCCCCGATCTCCTCGTAGGAGACCCAACCCGGGGAGGAGACTTCGCCACCCACCTGGACGAAATGCGCCAGGCAAGGGCAGGCGTGGCGCACGGCGTCCACGCGCTCCACGAAATCCTGCTCCACCACGCAGGCCTTGATCCCGGCCTTGTTCACCCGGAACTCGACATCGTGGGCGGTGAGCAGATGGGGCGAGGGAACGGGCACAGCCCCGATCTTCACCAGGCCCAGCACCGTGACCCAGAACTCGACCCGCCGCTGCAGCACGAGCATGACCTTGTCGCCGCGGCCGATGCCCAGCGCGCTGAAGGCGTTGGCCATGCGGGCCGACTCGCGGCTGAAGTAGGCCATGTCCAGGTCGCGCCGGTTGTTGTCGTTGTCCACGTGCACCATGGCGGGGCGCGTCGGGTCAACGGCTGCCGTGGCGTCGAGGAAGTCGAAGGCGAAATTGTAATTGGCGGGAACATCCACGGAGAAATCGCGTTTGAAGTCCTCAAACGTTTCGAACACTTTGAATTCGTTCTGCATGAGCTGTCCCTTTAGATGATGACGTCCAGAAACACCGCTTCCTTGCCGTCCAGAGCGCGCATCGCGTGTGGGATCGTCGAACTGAAATACAGGCTGTCCTCAGGTTCGAGGATCACCGTCTCCTTGCCGAGCACCACTTCCATGCGCCCCTTGAGCATGAAGACGAACTCCTCCCCGGCGTGCTGGTTGTAGTCCATGCTCTGCTTGGGGGGCGCTGGCGGCACCGTCACGATGAACGGCTCCATGGCGGGCCGGCTGAAACGGTAGGCCAGGGCCTGATACTTGTACGCCTTGCGCCGTGTGACGGAGAGCCCTTCGGACTTGCGCACCAGGCAGTACTGGTGGAGCTTGGCCTCAGACCCGGTAATCAGCGCCGTGAGGTCTACGCCGGTGGCTTTGGCGATGGCGTAGAGGTAGCTCACTGGGACCTCGCGGCTTCCCGACTCGAACGCGAAGATATCCTGCACGGAGACGCCGGTCTTATCGGCCAGGTCCTCAGGCGTGAGGGCGAGCACCTCGCGGAGATCCTTGATGCGCCGGGCGATGTCGCGATCTAAGGATGATACGTGGCTCATGACGACCTCCCAAAGACAGTGATTCGGCCCAGATACCCCAATTCGGTCTGAAATACGAGCACTATTCACACATTTGGGGCTTGCCGAATCCAGTAGTTGTCGTATACTTGAGTGGTTACATTGACTGGGGGCGCACTGGTTTCGACGGGGATTGTAAAGACACAGTTGCAGGCCGAGGGGTCGCGTGGCCTCGTAAAAACGCGAAAAACAATCAGTAGCCAACGACTACGATTACGCCCTGGCCGCTTAAGGCCAGCCTCCCTCTAGCCGAAGTCTGGTAAGCTGGATGCGGGGGACACCCCACTGGACTGGCGAGCGCAGTTGTCCGTTGTAGCGTTCGCGAGAACTTAAATGGACTGGGTCCAGGCAGCCCGACCAGGAGGCTCGCCTGAACTGAGATCAAATCCCGGTCTACGCCTGTAGAAGCTATGTTGGAGCGTTCTCGGACGGGGGTTCGATCCCCCCCGCCTCCACCACTAGAATGTACACAAACTGTTCAGATTCGAACTTGATGAGTAGCCACCACACAGCATCAGCGTACACTAGGCCCTACCGCGGCCCCATGCACAATAGGCAAGGATTAGTGATCATGGTAGACATTATCTTTAACACAAAATATGCCTATCTGTAGATCAAGAAAGTTAGCTTTCATACATATACCGAAATGCGGCGGCACATCGGTCACTGTGGCATGTGGCTGGGCCACATCCTACCCTCACATTGGGTTCAAGCCTACAACCACCGAACTTGACTTCGACACTCTTTTCGGCGGAGGCCTTCAGCACCTTACCATTAAGGAAATTCGATACAACTACACTGGCGACGAGATCGACTCCTACTTTTCATTCTCAATCATCAGAAATCCGTTTGAGCGCATCGCGTCACACTTCCTCTGGCGCAACTATAGATTCACACCAGGCGACGCTCCCTTTGAAGAAGTAAAGCAGAAATTCTCGAATTTTATTTTTGATATTTGTAGGCAGTACTCTCACCACAGTTCGTTCATAAACCCACAAAATGGACACATACACTCGGGGATCACTTCCGGATCCCATCTCACGTTCGACTCACCTGAGAGACACCTACTCCCTCAATGCTCATTTATATTCGATAGCGGCCAACTGTCCGTTCGTAAGATCATTTTATTTGAGAATCTCAACAATCTTCACACCGAACTACCCACAGATCTTGACATTTCAACGCCTCTTGAACACCGAATGAGAAGCGCCTTCGACATCCACTATTCTTTCTTATATGACAAAGAAAGTTGCTGGCATGTGGAAAATTTATACTCCACAGATTTTGAATTCTACCATACACTCAGAACAAGTTCCAAGTTCCACACAGCAACCACGCGGTTACGCTCGTTCAGCTCTATGTCTGCGTTCAAAATCAACAGCAACAGCATCGGCATTAACAAAGCTAACCATACCATCAACAGTGACCCAAGCCCCAAAATCCCTCGGACACTATGGATATTTTGGGCACAAGGTTGGAGCAATGCTCCGAACCTGGTCCAAATGTGCCTAAAATCATGGGTAAAACTCAACCCAAACTGGACTATTCATTGCCTTGAAGATAGTACACTGGGAGATTTCATAGACATCCCGACCGACATCCTTAAAGATAAAAACATCCCAAAGTGCGCGCTTTCTGACATTATCCGCATCAATCTGCTTAATAAGTACGGTGGAGTTTGGACAGATGCGACAGTTCTGTGCAATGACAAACTGGACGCATGGATTGACAACGTGACCGAGTACGGTTTTTTTGGATTCTCAAAACCAGCACCGACGAGAGAAATTGCAAGTTGGTTTCTTGCCTCTGCTCCAGGCAATTACTTGACTAACCGTTGGCATAAAAAAACCATGGATCTTTGGACCTTCCAAAATTTCCTAGAGACATCCCGAAAACATTGGCCGAATTGGGGGAAGTCTGATCTATACTTCTGGTTCCACGGTCTTTTCAACGACCTCGTTGCAGACGATCTCGTTGCGAAGTACCTTTGGAATTACATACCTAAACACAGCGCCGACGGACCTCACTTCCTGCAGCACAACGATCTGTTCGGCGAAATAACAAACACGATCAAAAGTCATATCCACAACAGAATTTCTCCTGTTTACAAATTAACACACAAAATTAATGAACATGAATCCCCAAACAACTCCATTTTGGAGTATCTAAATACAATCACAAGTTCCACAAAGGGAACTCCCTACCCCTACATTTGAGCGCCTTGAATAATAAAAAAGCTAGGGCTGCGAAGCAGCCCTAGCTTTAGCTTCAAACCTCTTTTAGGCTTACTGATCCATCATAAAGATGTTCAACGCAGTCGAGACGCCACTCTGCACAGCTCCGCTCACCTTGAACGCGACCTGCTTGCCTGAGGCAGCAGCAGACAGGGCAGTAGCCAAGAAACCATTCGCGGTTGCGGGTGAGGTAGCAACGGTGGGAAGGTTGATTGTGGTAAGACCCAGAGGAGGCGTGGTCAGGTTGACGACCATCTGCGGCGTGCCACCGTTCGGACCTTGAGCGTAGCCAACTTTCGTGACGAATCCCTGACATGCCGTAGTCTGAGCCTGGGCAATGCCCACCATCACAAAAGAGAGCACACACAAAATAGCGAAAACATTGAGAGATTTACGCATAAACTCCTCCTTAAAATTGTTGATAAAATTCTGAAAACCCTAGTATTCTACTCAGAAACAGAAGCCCCTCCTTTTGTCAAGAACTTTTCGTTCATCTCGAAGGCTTGTCTCTGATTTGCCAAATATTTCTCATTTGAGATGAACTCTCCGTTGTCCAATTCAAAACCCTTGCTGGCATCATTCGCTAACTTAGCTTCTTCCAGCGACTTCATTATCTGCCTGTTTGTAACCTTCATGCCATTTTCCAACTCAACGATGACATCATCAGGGCGAGGCGCGTTCAACATAATTTGATCCTGACTTTCACCCACCTGCATATCAGTGGCCTCACCTTCGTTCGATGCCGACATCATCACAATTGGCTGTGAAGAGCCAGGTTGAGGCATGGTCTTACCGTCCCTTATCGCAGAGGGGGGGGGCATTTGCTCAACAGGAGGCTTTGTAGCAGCGTCTCCAGTGGGGGAAATCTTGCGCCCACCTTCATTCCGACCAATCAAAAAATCCTTATTACCCAGTGAGGTTACGAGTATCAACTTAGCCGACCCAGAGTACTCGATGGTGTAATTGTTACACCCTACAGCATCCAATGCCCTTTCAATACATCTATCAAGAGGAAACTTTTCTGCCAACAAATAAATAACTTTTTCAGCGTATTCCGCAGGAATTTTGACAGTATAGCCAGTGTCTTTCGAGAGTTTATCCAAGCAACCAGCAAGCGATTCACTTACACATTCCAATCGGCTAACAGTGGGGAGAGGCATTGCCAAAGAACGCGGAGCCAAAAAAAATACAACCATTGATAAGATATAGAACATATAAAGAATTCTCACTTCATCCCCCAGAGGTACGTACAGGCAAATTCCATTATATCAAAAAATCAAAGCAACGCAACCTGATCAGCCGTCCTTTTGAACCACAAATTACACACTCCTACAAAACCGCCAAGATGGTTATGAATCCTATTTACTATAAATAGCTACCTGCTTCACTTGAGTCAACTAAAAATGGGTTAATTTCCATCACTTCGTTTCGAGCACAAACAAAAAGCGGCTAAAAGGTGAACCTTTTAGCCGCCTTACTCGAAAATGACAGATCTATCAGAATCTGTATGTCACGCCGAAGGCGACCTTCCAGGCATCACCGCTATTGGCTGCGTTCACGAACCTGCGGCCCCACACGGACTTGTCAAAGTTGCCGTGAGCCCAGCCGGTTTCGACCACAGCCGAGAGGTTCTCATAGATTTTGTACTCGTTATCGAAGTTAATGGCGAGCAGATTTTCGGTTGTCGCAAGGTCGCGCCCAAGCTGAACATAGTTGCCGGTGCCGGCAAGCAGGTTGGCGTTACGCAGGCCGCGGGGAGAGTTGGTGCCCTGCGCGAAGGTGAAGGTCAGCCTGTGGGTGAGGTCCTGGATGAAGCTCACCTTGTTCAGGCTGACGGCGAAGCCCCAGGAGCCGGTGGGGTTCAGGGCCATGTGGCCGTTCACGAACTGCTGGGTGCAGTCGAACAGGAACGAGTTGCTGGGGCCCCAGTTCTGAACGATCGTGGGCAGGCGTTCTGAGCCGTTGGTGGTGGAGGAATCCTCGCCGGTGGAGTACCAGAAGGTCACCTGGGGGGTGACGATGTCGAGTCCGGTGTATTCGGCGGCGATGTCGAAGAACAGGCCCCCGCGACGGTTCTTGCCGCGGTCGCTGGCGTTGCCTTCACCGTAGATCACGTCGGCGTAGAACTTGAAAGGATCAAGCACGGTGACGCTCATGGAAGTGCCGACCCAGAAGTAGAGGTTCTGGGCGTTGCTGAAGCCCCTGGGCGCCAGGTAGGTGCCGGCCGAGAACAGGTTCGAGGCCAGGGACTCGGCGGAGTTGCGCATGGAGCCGGTGCCGACGTTGAAGTAGCCGGCATCACGCCCGGCCACGCCGATCATCGCCCAAGGGGTGGCGGCGAAGCCCTGCAGAGTGATGGGAAGGGTCATGAAGTAGGCGTCGAACTCGTCGGCGATCTGGGTGGTGGTTGGGTCGAAATCCTTGTAGGTGTCGAGAAGCCTGGCAAAGCCGCCGTTGACTTTGAAGGCGTCGCACACGGGGATGGAAACGATCGCGGCGGCCAGGCGGGTGCCGCCGATGACCGGGCTGGAGGCCAGCATGGGGTTGGACATGGGCAGATCGAAATCCTGCATGCCGATGGAGAACTCCACGTTAGTGCCGGGCCACTTGAACTGCAGGAAGGCCTGATAAACGTCGATGGCGACGGTCGGGTTGTCCACGGTGAAGGTGTCGTTACCCCAGATCCTGTTCTGAACACGAATACCAAAACGGAACTTCAGCCCTTCGTTGGCGATGAAGTCGGTGCGCAGGCGGAAACGTTCCCAGATGGTGGTGGGATCGCCCGTCCGGGTCCCGTTGGCGTTCCAGCCGGTGTAATCGATGTTCGACCAGACGTTGGCGTGCACGCGGGCATCGCCAACCATCTTCACTTCCGTGGCTGCCGCGCTCTGCCCGGCGAGGCCGAGCAGGAGCGAGAAACACAATCCCAAGAGCCCGAGACGTTTCATGAACCTTCCTCCTTAAAGATGTCACAATGATGCCGAACTTCTCACAATATTCGCAATCAACCAGCGACCAGGATGCCGGTTGTATTGGAATCACATGGATGGAGGCGATGAAGGAGCGGACGGAACGAAGGTAATCAAACTAAAAAAGCGCATCCTTTCAGCGTGATGCCCCCCGCACAGCTTCAAGAATCCGCCAGGCACCCCGAAAGGTGCGGCCGCCACTCTCTAATTTGTTTGGCTCATAAAATAATTGAACAGAAAAGGAAAGAACTTCCTCTTTTCATACCATTGCGGTATGAATAAGCGTGCGACAACAAAAAAACCGCAGACGATGGTCTACGGTCAATGTTGTCCGGATGTCTCCGAACGCTGCCGAGCCTTGCTACGTCCAGCCGGAGGTTCGCCAGATGGCGGAGTGATTCAGGGGAAGTGAGAGTCCTCCGGGGCCGAGGCACGGAATTCACCGCTCTTGCCTCCGGACTTGTAGAGCAGGCGGACGGAATCGATGACAATATCCTTCTGAACGGCCTTGCACATGTCGTAGATTGTCAGGGCCGCTACGCTGGCGGCGGTCATGGCCTCCATCTCGACGCCGGTACGGGCGGTCACCCGGGCTTCGGCCTCCACACGCACGGCGTGGCGGGCGTCGTCCAGATGGAAGCGAACATCCACGGAATCAAGCCCCAGCGGGTGGCATAAGGGTATGAGGCCCGCCGTGTTCTTCGCGGCCAGGATTCCGGCGATCCTGGCGGTGGCGAGGGCGTCGCCCTTGGGGATGTCCCGGCTGGTCAGCCGGGCGAATGTCTCGGGGGAGAGGCGCACCACGGCTTCGGCCACGGCCACGCGGGCGGTCACGGCCTTGCCGCCCACGTCCACCATGCGGGCCTGGCCCTGTTCGTCCAGATGAGTGAAGCCGTCCGCGCCGCCCATCAGGAGCCCATGGCCTTGTCTTTGGCCTTCTTGAAGAAATCCTTGACCTTGTTGAGGGGCTTGCCGCTCTCCAACTCAAGGAACTCACGCAGCAGCTCTTCCTGCTTCTTGGAGAGGTTCCTGGGCGTGTGCACGATCACCTCCACCAGGAGGTCGCCGCGCTGGTTGCGCCCGGGATGCGGCAGGCCCATGCCGCGCAGGGAGAACACCTCGCCGGACTGGGTGCCCTTGGGGATGTCCATGGTCTCCTCGCCATCGAGGGTGGGCACTTTGACCTTGTCGCCCAGGGAGGCTTGCACCATGCCGATATCCAGGGTGACCACGAGATCCTGCCCCTGGCGGCGGAAGGTCTTGTCCTCGTCGACGTAGACGACAACGTAGAGGTCGCCCGGAGGGCCGCCGTGCAGGCCGGGCTCGCCCTCGCCGCGCAGGCGCAGGCGCGAGCCGTCGTCCACGCCGGCGGGGATGCGCACCTTGAGCTCACGCACTTCCTGCAGGAGCGCCCTGCCCTTGCAGCGCGGGCACGGGCTGGCGATGACCGTGCCCTCGCCCCGGCAGACCGGGCAGGCCACGGCGATGCGGAAGAAGCCCTGGGACTGCTGCACCTGGCCCATGCCTCCGCAATGGCGGCATGTCTCGGGCTTGGTGCCCGGGGCGGCGCCGGTGCCTTCGCAGTCCGGGCAGGGGACGTGCTTGGGGATCTTGAGGTTGGCCTCGGTGCCCTTGGCCGCGTCCCGGAAGGAGACGCGAAGGTCGTAGCGCAGATCGTTGCCGGGCTGGGGCCTGGGGCCGCGCCCGCGAGCGCCGCCGCCGGCGAACCCGAAGAATTCCCCGAAGATGTCCGAGAAGGTGCTGAAGATGTCCTCGGCATTGGAGAAGCCGCCGAACCCGGTGTCACCCAGGCCCTGGTGGCCGAAGCGGTCGTAGCGGGCGCGCTTTTGCTGGTCGCGCAGCACTTCGTAGGCCTCGGCGGCCTCCTTGAACTTCGCTTCGGACTCGGCATCGCCGGGGTTGCGGTCGGGATGGTATTTGAAAGCCAGCTGACGGTAGGCCTTCTTTATCTCATCCTCGGTCGCCTCCCGGGGAACACCCAGAACGTCGTAATAATCGGCCTTGGACATGTTCTGCTACTGCTTCTGCTCGGGAACGTAGATCCCGGCCTCCTCGATGGATTCGGCCGGAAGCACCTTTTCGCCCGCGATTTCGCGCAGGGAGGTGACGATTTCCTTGTTGTTGCATTCGACCAGGGGGTCGTAGCCTTCGCGATACTGGTGAACGCGCTTGATGGCCATCTGCACGATCATGAAGCGGTTGTTGATCTTTTCCAGGCAGTCTTCAACGGTGATGCGAGCCATATGGTCCCTCGTATGAGCTGCCGGCGCTGGTTGCACCGGCCCGATTTCAAAAAATAAGCAGCCGGGATGATTCGTCAAGGGGTTGGAGGCAAAATCTCCTTCCCTGCGAAACGAACAGAATTTTTTAGACGAACACCGGCGGCCGGTCAAGCCGTCAATAGGCCATTTTGCCCAGGCTCTTGAGGATGAGCGTGCAACCCATGGCGAACATACCCGTGAGGCCCATGCCGCAGGAGAACCCCGCCAGGAGCACCGGGGCGTACTGACGCCACATCTTGCCGTATTTCTTGTGGAAGTAGTACCGGCCCAGGAAGGCCCCGATCACCTCCAGGATGAGGCCGTGGGGGATGTGCTGCCCCAGGCCGCGCACCACGCCGTAGACCAGCAGCACGGGCAGCCCGAACATGTTCAGCACCGCGTAGGTCACCAGACCGAGCCCCAGGCCCGCCCCCAGGTAGCCCCCATTGAGCGCCTGGAAGAACAGGGAGTTGCCCTCCAGGGTGGAGGTCTGCATGAGCAGACTGTTGAGGGCCTGCAGGTGCCAGAGCTCCTGCGCGTAGGGGTAGCTGGCCGAGGGGATGGGGGCCAGCTGCCAGATGAACTGCGAGAACAGCAGGCTCGCGATCATGACCACCGGGAAGACCACGATCTCGGCCTTGATGATCCCGCGCAGGTTGGTGCCGGTGAGCTCGATCTCGCGGAAGTCCACGGTGGCCTTGCCGTAGTTGTGGATGGGGATGGGGGCGTACCAAATCTCGATGCCGTGGTAGCCGAAGAACTTGGCCCCCGCAATGAAGCTGGCCTCCCGCACCAGGGGCAGGCTCACGAACTGGCCCGCGATGCCTTCCATCCGCGCCGTGATGTAGGAGATCACCGGGGTGTAGATGAAGCCGTAGAGCACGAAGAAGATCCAGGGGAAGTCCGGCACGAGCCAGCGGCACATGAGCACGTACGCGGCGGTGGAGGCCAGGTAGATGGCGATGGAGACCCAGAAGTTGATGTCGCCGCGCCCGGGGTGGCTCTTGAACACGTCGCGGTAGCTGACCCCGCCCGGCCCCTTGCGGAAGCTCTTGACCACCTGCCACACGCCGATGACGCCGATGGCCAGGCCCAGGCCCAGGCCGAAGCTCAGGTAGAAGTCGAAGTTGTTGGCGAACACTGTGTCCACGGTGCCCATGCCCTTGTGCCAGCGGTGCAGGATGCCGTGCTCGTAGAGGATGGGGTTGGCCACGAAGGTGATGATCTGGCCGATGAGCCCGCCGATGACGGCCCAGAACGGCAGGACCATGCCGGTGAACACCAGCCCCAGGTCAAGCTGAAGGCCCGTGGCCACGGCTGGCATCACGTCCTCGGTGTGGCGCGTCAGGTCGATCCAGGGGATGGGGATCAGGCGCACCGGCTCCGTGAAGATGAGCCCCGAGAGCACCGGGAAGAGCACGTATATCCCGCCGAAGAGGATGCCGATCACCCCGCCGATGGAGAACACCCGCCACTTCCAGCCGGTCTTGCGCTCCTCGGTGGTCTCGGCCAGGGCCATGGTTCCGAGCGCGCCCACCGGAGCCATGGGGAAGGGCAGCTTCTCCACGTCGGAGGTGATGCGGTACAGGGCGTAGCCCAGGCCGAAGTGGTCCACGCGCTGCACCAACTGGGAGCCGATGAGCAGCAGCACCGGCATGAGCCAGTCCTTGTGGAAGAACGTACGGATGGAGAGCGACTCGGAGCCCAGGCCCGGCGCCACCCAGGAGGGGATGAACTCGGTCAGCCCCAGCATCTTGGCCGCGTCCGACTGCACAAGGTATTGGCTCCAGAGCAGGCCCTGGAATGGCGAGTGCATGGCCGCGCCCGCCATGTAGTACAGCAGGAAGACCTCCTGCTGCTTGAGGTCGGAATAAGCGCGCTTGGCCACCTCGGCGAAGAGGATGATCGTCACCCAGCGCGCGGCCGGGCCGATGCCCGCGCCGATGACCAGGTTCAGGTACATGGACCCCGGCATCATCAGGAAGCCGATGAAGATGGCCCCGGCGATGGTCTTCCAGTTGAACCCCTCTTCGAAATGCGTGGGGGTTTCCAGAAGGTCGCGGTATTCTTTCAGTTCTTTGTCGTCATACATTGCCGGACCCCGTCATGACGGCAGCACCTGGTAGCTCTGCCCCATCCACAGCCCCACCCCCGCGAACACGCCGCCCATGAGGAAGTCGCCCAGGATGAGGCCGATGAAGAACATGCGCACACGGTTGAAAAGCTCCACCCCGCCGTAGCGCAGCGTCACCTGGTTGCACAGCCAGCCCAGGAAGAAGCTGAACCAGAGGATACGCATGGAGGAGCTGTACATGGTCAGGTAGCCCACCGGGTGCAGCGGCCACCAGTAGAAGCGCTGGAAGCAGAGCACCAGGCCCAGCATCACGGCCGCGCCCACGGAGGCGAAGGCCAGAATCCAGTTGTTGCGGCCGACGGGGGCCTCCAGCAGCTTCTGCACGTCCTCGTAGACGCGCAGCACCGAGGCGGTCTCCCACTCCACCTGCATGTCGCGCACGCCGACCTTGTGGCAAAGCACCAGCATGGCGGCGAACGAGGCCACGATGCCCACCCCGATGACCACGCAGATGCCCAGGAAATAGAGACGCTTGCGCGTTATGTTCTCCCCCACTTTGGAGGCGTGCACCAAGGAGGGCATCAGGGATTCACGCAGGTCCAGGAATTGAACCTTCTGCATCACCGCCGCCATGAGCAGGCCCGCACCGCCCATGAAACCGGAGCCGAACACGGCCAGCAGACCGTCCATGGGCGCGGCCGTGAGCGTGAAATAGGCCAGGCCGCCCTGGCAGATGACCCGCGTGGCCACCACCAGCACCACCAAAAAGATCGCCAGCAGGAGCACCGTCTGGGCCAGGGGCATGCCGAACCAGACGCACCAGGCCGTGAGCCCAGCCCCGCCCAGAGCGAAGCCCCAGAAGGAGGCCCTGGCCGAGATCCATTCGGACTCCTTGGGTACGCTGCGGCCCTTGCCGAAGGCGTCGCGCAGAACCTCCAGCAGGTGGTGCCTGGCCAGCCAGACGATGAACAGGAAGAACACCCCGTAGGCCCCGATCATCTGAGTCTCCTCGGGCAGGGTGAGAGTCGGCCCGAAGGTGACGCCCAGTGCGGACTGGGGCACCTGCAGCCCCACCATGGAAAGGGCGCCCGTGAGCAGCCCGCCCATGATGAAGAACATCCAGAAGCTCAGCGAAATCTGGCGCGAAGTCAGGAATGCGAAGCCGATGTAGGCCGGTATGAAGTAGAGCTTGAGCTTGGAGAACCCCGAGAACAGGCCCGTTTTGGCGAAATACGGCCCGGCCAGCAGCACGGTGGGCACCTGCGGCACGGTGGGCAGGTAGAGCGAGAGGCCGTTGAGGGTGTGCAGCAGCACAGGAATGGCCAGACCCAGCAGCAGGAAGCGGTCCGAGAAGAAGCGCCCCACCCTGCCCTCCTGGAAGGACTCCTCCATGAGGTAGGGCAGTCGCAGCAGGGGGAAGTTCATGCGCTCGTTGACGATCCACTGGCGGCTGAAAATGTTCACCGTGCAGACCATCACCAGCACGCACAAGGCGATGAAGCTGCCCCAGGCCGCCAGGGGCGCGGCCCAGGCCTTCCAGGGCACGGCCTCCAGCACCTGGAGCAGGTCGAGCCGCCTGCCGCCGGGCAGGCCGTTGTAGAGCAGGTCCACGGCGGCGGGGTCGCTCACGGTCCAGGCCTTGGGCATGAGCGGGGCCAGGGTCTCGGCCCAGCGGTTGCCTGGGCTGGCGAAGTGCTCCAGGGCCGTGATGTTGATCAGGAACGTGCGCATGAGCCCGGTGTAAGCCAGGCCGGAGACCACCACGCAGAGCATCCAGGCGGTGAGCAGTTCGGCCCCGGTGAACAGGGGTTTGGTGCGGGTGAGGCGCGCCAGCGAGGCCACGAACACGGTCATGCACACCAACAGGATGAACGGGGCCAGCGGGAAGTGGCCGCCGCCCAGAGGCGTGGCCGCCAGGTACATGTTGTTGTACGGCGTGGCCAGGCACAGCAGGGCTCCGGACAGGAGGCCCGCGGCCACGGCGCGCAAACGGATGCTGCTTGGTTTCATGTCCGGCTAATCCCGTGCGTCCGGAGGGTTTTTGGTGCTTGTGTCGATGCTGGCCTGGTACGAGTCGCGGCGCTCCTGGTCCAGGGAGCGCCAGACGAGCATCTGCTTGCGCAGGTCGTCCAGGAAGCCCTTGTTGAGCCGCTTCCACATCCCGGCTTCGCCCGCCTCGCGGGTGAGGGTCACCTCTATCTCCAGGTAGCCGGGGTGCCACATGGCGGGCGTGAAGGAGATCACCACCCGCTGGTTGATGCCGAAATCGAAGGGCGCGAGCCATACCCGGGCCTGGATGCGCAGGCAGGACTCCAGCGAGCAGAACTCCCCGTGGAGTTCCTTGGGGTGCGGGCCTTTGTCCGGCTCGTTCCAGGGGCAGACGAAGTCCTGCGTGACCTCGCCCGTGGAGAACAGCCCGTGGGACACGTCCTGGTGGGCCTTGTAGTATTCCAGCAGGAAACCGCCCGCGCAGTCCTGCTCGCGGATGTGCATCAGGAAGGGCAGCACGGCCTGGATGGTGTTGCCCTTGGGTTCGGGCAGCGTCCAGGAGCGGTTCACGTCCGGGATGGCGATGTTGGCCGCCACCCGCGAGGGGTAGACCACCGAAAGCAGCACAACCAGAATCACCAGGCCCAGCGCGGCCACGCCCGAGAGAGAGCTGTAGTTGGCGGTCATGCCCTTCCAGAGGAACGTGCCGGAGAGGAACTCCGCCGCCACCTGGGCCAGCAGGTACCCCATCACCGAGGATATCACCGCGAAGGCCAGGGCCTCGGCGATGAACAGGAAGGAGACGTGCGTGGGGGCCAGGCCCACGGCGGTGTACACGGCGATCTCGCGTTTGCGCTCGAACACGGCCCCGATCATGGTGTTGAGCACGATGAGCATGGCGATGGCCAGGGGGATGATGATGTTGGGCACGCCCGCGTAGTTGATCGTGTCGGAGGACTGGAACACGAAGGTCCCTGCGGGCAGGCCGGCGTAGATGGTCAGCCCGAAGCGGTCGGCCAGGTTGCCGGCCAGCTCGCCGGAGGCGCCGTCCTGCAGGGCCAGGCTCTTGAGCTGTCCGCCCATGCCCATGGCCGTCTCATAGGGCAGGATGACCACCTGCTCGCCGGGCACGTGCTGGTAGCGGCCCTGGTAGGTCACGATGTCCTCGCCGGAGTCGATGGCCTCCTTCTCGCTCTCCGTGACCTCCACGGCTGTCTCGCTGGGGTAGACCACGGGGGTCAGGGGCTCGCCGTCCAGGTCGGAGACGCGCTCAAGCTCCTTGCCGGAGAATATGCCCGCCACCTCGAAGGGCCTGCCCCACAGCGTCACCCAGGTGCCGGGCACCGCCCCGATGCGCGCCGCCAGGGCGTCGGGCAGCAGCACCGCCTCGCGCTCGTTCTCCCTGAACCAGCGGCCCTCGGTGAGGATGCGGTCCATCCTGGAGACGGCGGGCTCCGCGTAGGAGAGGCCCAGCACCCCCTGCACGGTTTCGTGCCGCCTGGGCCCGCTGACCTGGGTGACGAAGGCGCTGACCCGGTCGCGCGACTCGATCACCGCGCGCGGGGCCGCCCTGCCCTGCCCCGCCTGGTCCGAGAGCACGTTCTCGGCCTCCACGGGGATGGACTTCCAGCCCAGGTTCTTGAGCATCACGCCCTGGTAGCTGCTGGTTTCCGAGAAGCGCACCGCGTGGTCCGTGCGGGCGCTGCGCACCGAGGTGAAGCTCATCACCGTGAAGGTGAGGATCACCAGGGTGGCGCAGGTCAGCGAGGTGCGGATCTTGCGGCGGCGCAGGTTGGTGACGCCGATGGCGAAGGAGGCCGCGAAGGCCTTGAGCTTGCCGATCTCCGAGGCTTTGACGTGCTTGGAGCGGCGTTGCAGCTCCTCCATCTCCTGCTCGAAGCGCATGATGATGATGAAGCCCACAAGCAGGGCCAGCCCGATGATGAAGAAGGCCATGATGACGACCATGGGGCTGTAGGTCAGCTTGAAGGCCGGGTGCACGTTGTAGATCACCGCGATGACCGTGGCCAGGATGCCCAAAAAGCCGAGGATGCGCTTGTGGATGTCCGTGAAGGAGAAGACAAGGCGCTCCATGCAGTAGGCGAAGGGGATGAACAGCGCGATGTAGAACAGCACGCCGATGAGCACGTCCTTCTGGGTCTTCTCCACGTCGTTGTAGACGCGGGTGGCGTAAGCCCAAGAGGAGCGGGCCTGGGTCATGGCCTCGTCGTAGCGTTTGGCCGCGCGCAGGGATTCGGCCTTGTCCAGCTCGCCGCGGCCCCTGTCGCGCATCTCGCGGATGCGTTCGTTGAAGATGCCGTGGGTCTCCAGGTTGGCGATGCGCGGCTCCAGCAGGTCCCACATGTCGCGGGCGGCGCGCAGCTCCGTCCAGGAGAGCAGGGGCCAGTTGTCCACCGAGTAGCCCGAACCGGTGGGATTCTCCGGCGTGGAGTCCAGCAGGAGCATCTTCCTGGCCAACACCGAGTCGGAGAGGATGAGCTTGTAGCGGCTGCCCGGCTCCATGAACAGGCTGAAGCAGGTGGAGCTGAGGGTATCCAGGCGCGAAAACCAGTAGTGCGTGGGCTCGGCCTCGCGCCGGGCGTCCAGCAGCTCCAGCTTGGTGAAATAGCGGAAGGTGCGCGGGTCGAAGGCGGAGAAGCCCGTGCTCTGGCGGCAGGCGAACATGGTCAGGTCGGTTTCGCTCACCAGGCGGCGCAGGCGCACGCGGTAGTTGTCCTTGACGGTCTGCTTCTTGTCGATGGCCCACTCGGCCTCGCCCGTATCCTGAGAGAAGCGGAACCCCTCCACCACGGCCTTGTCCAGCACGTGCTTGCCGTCGGCCAGCCCGGCCACCCTGAAAGAGCCGTCGGCCCCGGCGGCGGCCAGGAAGCGGGATTCGCCCTGGTAGACCAGGAACACCGCCCCGGGCGCGGCCCTGTCAGGGAAGAGCTCGCCCTGGCGGATGAAGCGCGCGCGGCCGTTCAAGGTGGCGAAGCCGTTGCGCGGCATGGTGGCGGGCGGCTCCCAGGCGCCGTCGGCCATGGCCCCGGCAAGGCCGGCCACCAGGTCGCACTGGCGGCGCAGGTTCTCGCGGTCCACGGACGCCGGGAGGTCGTGCGGGGTGCCCCAGAGGAACCTGCCGTCGTTGACCGTGGCCAGGGTCAACCCCAGCAGCCCGGCCATGGCGCTCACCTCGCCGCCGAGCTGGGGCGCGTCCACGAAATAGCTGCGCCAGGGGCGCACCCGGTCGGCGCGCAAGCCGTTGACGAAGCGCAAATCATCCTTGGGGTAGCCCAGCTTGGCGGCGGCCTCAGTAAGGAAGCCGGAAATGCCCGAGTAGGACTGCACCCGGTTGATCTCGGGCTTGAGGGCGTAGAGCCAGCCGTCGTTCACGGCCCCGATGCCGTCGCCGTGGCTGGAGATGTGCAGCGAAACGGCCGAGACGATCTCGCTGTCGCCGAGCATCTGGCGCAGCGTCCGGCTTGTCTCCACCTCGGCCAGTTGCCGGGAGGCGTCGGCCTGGATGTCCATGTAGCGCTCGCGCACCGTGGGCAGCAGCCCTTCGAGGAGCGACGTCTCCTCCGGGTTCAGGCCGGAGAAGCCCCCGCGCCAGCTGAGCGTGCGCAGCTTCTGGCGGCGGTCGGAGTATTCGGCCACCTCCTGCTGGGTCTCGGCGCGGCCCTCCAGGCGCAGGCGCATGAGCCGGGTGGAGACGCGGTCCACCTCGTCCTTGAGCGCCACGTCCAGGCCCGGGGCCAGCAGGGGGTCGCCCAGGGGAGCTCCTCCCAGGTGCTGGCCCTTCTCCAGCAGTGCCAGCACCTGGGAGGCGTTCTCCTGCTTCTCGGAGAGCTCCTTGCGCTGGGTGCGCAGCTCCTTGCCCTTGACCTTGAACGCCGCCAGGAATTCGCGCCACCCGGCCAGGGACTGGGCGTGCCCGGAGGTGGCCACCAGCAACACGCCGCGCTTGGGCTTGTTCTGGGCGAAGTTGCGAGCCAGGCGGACAAGCGCGGCCATGGAGCCAGCCTCGTCAGCGCCCGGGGCGCGCCCGGACACGTAGGCGCGGGTGTCGTAGAAAGCCTCGAAGGCCACCACCTGCCTGGCGAGGTTCTGGTCCGATCCTTCGATGTAGAGGTAGACGTTGTCGTGCAGGGCCTGGCGCCAAACAGACGCGCAGGAGAGCGTGGCCGTCTGGCCAAGAACCCCGGCCAGCTCGCGCCGCGCCCGGTCGCCCTCGATCCAGAAGCGGGGGAACTGCACGGGGGTGAGTTCGGTCTTGTCGCGGTAGAACACCTTGGAGGCGGGTTTGCCGTCCTCCAGGGGCCTGTCCTCGTAGACGACGGCGCGCGCGCCCAGCAGGGCCGCGTTGATCCAGTTCTTGCCGGAGTCCAGGCGCATGAGCACGATGGCCCCGGCCACGTCCTTGCCGTTGAAGTCCGCCAGTTCGCCCGCGCCGCCGTCGATGAGCGGTCCGGTGATGTCCGGGGCGGCATCTGTGGAGAGGGCGTTCAGGTCCGTGGGCTGCACGCTCACGCTGCGCCCGGCCACCCGCAGCACGGCCTCGCCGGTCTGTTTGACGGGCATCTGGAAGGATTGCCGCCCGGCCTTGCCCGCGCCCAGGCCCTCGAACCAGGCCTGGATCACGGCGGCGGCCTTGGCGGCTCCGGGCGTTCCGCTCCTCCTGTCGCCCAGGGAGGCCAGCGCGGCCACGGGGTCGGCGTCGAAGGCCGCCAGCAGGGCCGGGTCCGCCTGGGGCGCTTCAGCCCGGGACGAGGGCTTCTTGGCCCAACCGGGCTGGGCCGCCAGGAACAGCGCGGCCAGCAGAAGCAGGACTGTCGCTGCCGTCCGCCTCATCTAGTATTCCTTGGCCCCGATGCCGCCCAGGGTGATCTTGAGCTGGTCGCGCTCCTCGATCTTGTCGATGCGGCCGTCGCGTATCCAGACCACCCTGTCGGAGACGTTGAGCATTTTGTAGTCGTGGGTGGCGGAGATGATGGTCACGCCGCGCTCGCTGGAGAGGCTCTTGAGCAGGGCGATGATCTCCTCGCCGGTGGAGAGGTCCAGGTTGCCGGTGGGCTCGTCCGCCAGGAGGATCGCCGGGTCGTTGGCCAGGGAGCGGGCGATGGCCACGCGCTGCTGCTGGCCGCCGGAGAGCTCCATGGGCTTGTGGGCGTGGCGCTCGCGCAGCCCGACAAGCCCCAGCAGGTTCAGGCCCTTCTCCGCGGCCTCGTCGTCGGGCACGCCCGCGAAGGTCATGGGCAGGGTCACGTTCTCCAGCGCGGTCATCACCTGGATGAGGTTGAAGGTCTGGAAGATGTAGCCGATCTTGCGGTTGCGCAGCCAGGCCAGCTCGTAGGCGTCCAACTGGGCGATGTCCACCTCGTCGATGAACACCTTGCCCGTGGTGGGCTTGTCCAGGCCGCCGATCATGTTGAACAGCGTGGACTTGCCCGAGCCGGACGGCCCCATGATGGAGAGGTACTCCCCGGAATGGATGCCCAGGTCCACGCCCTTGAGGGCCTGCACGGTGATCCTGCCCAGGTCGAAGGTTTTGGTGACGCCTGAGACACGCACGATGTTGTTCATCTGGGACATGACTATTCCTCGGCCCGCATAGCCACCACCGGGGGCATGCGGGAAGCGACCAGGGCCGGGTAGGAAACGCCGACGAGGCTGAGCAGGAAGCCTACTCCCACGGCGATGCCCAGGCTGGCCAGGGCGTCGGCGGCGGGAAGGTATTTCAGGGCCGCGAAGCCGAACCGGGCCATGCCCATGAGCACCCCGGCCAGCGCGCCGATGAGCGCGCCGATGAGCGAGCCCGCCAGGCCCTGCATTCCGGCCTCCAGCAGGAAGAGGCGCAGCACGAAGCTGTCCAGCGCGCCCAGGCACTTCATGGTGCCGATCTCGCGGAAACGCTCGGTGACGGCCATGAGCTGGGCGTTGACGATGCCCACGGCGCAGACCAGCAGCGAGAGGATGACGATCCAGCGGTCCTTGGCGCTGGCCGCCACCTCGTAGGTGCCGGGGTAACGGCCCGGGGCCAGGTCGAACCCGGCCTTGACCAGCTCGGACTGGAGGCTCGCGCTGCCCGAGGCCAGCAGGCCCATGGCCACGTCGTGCCCGATGAGCGTGAAGCCCAGGAAGGCCACGGCCAGCACGAGGCTCATCACCGTAATCAGCGAGCGGGAGAAGCGGACCCTCAGGCTCTTGACGCTGATCTCGAAGGATTTGCCCATGGGCAGCCGCACCTGGCGGGCCACATGTTCGCCTGAGGGGGCGAAGGGGCGTTGTGCGGGAGGTTTCTGGGCCATTGCGTACAAAATCCCATCTGCTTGAGTTTCCGATGAGTCAACCACTTAGCCCACTTCGCCGCCCGAGCACAAGCCCGGGGTGGCAAGGCGGCCCCACTTTCCGTCATTTCTGCGGCACGGGCTGCCCGGCGATGCCGCGCAGGTTGACCCAGGTCTCCTCGTCCAGATCCTTGACCTTGGCCGCGCGCGCCTCGAACTCGTCCTCCAGGCGCTTGCGCTCGGCCGGATCGGTGGCCCGGCGGGAGGCCAGCAGGGCCGTCAGGGCGAAGCTCTCCTGTACCTTGGCCAGCCTGTAGGCCCGCTCCTTCTGGGGGTAGCGGTTCTGGTTGGCCTCGTAGACCTGCAAGGCCTTCTCGTTGTCCGCCGTTGCCGCGGCGAAATCCTTGAGCACGAGATACACCGTGTTGCGGGTCAGGTAGCTGCGGTAGTCGTCCGGGGCCTCGGCAACCAACTCGTCGGCCACGACCAGGGCGGCCTTAGGCTTGCCCGCGTCCAGGAACTCCAGGACGCGGTCCTGCCTGGCCAATTGCTGGGGCTTGCCCCCGCCGAACATGGAACAGCCGGTAAGGGCCAGCGCGAGCGCGGCCACGAGAATCAGGCGCATGGGTTCTCCTCCATCACGCGTTGGATGACGTCTTGAAATTCTTTCCAGCCGGGCGCGCAGGCCGCGCACAGCCCGGGCAGGCTCACGCGCCAGTGGTGCAGCCGCAACCTCCGGCCCGGGGCGGCATCGGGGCCGCCGTAGAGCGCGTCCCCCACGATGGGATGCCCCGCGGCGGCCAGGTGCGCCCTGATCTGGTGGCGCGCCCCCTTGGCGATGCGCGCCTCGACAAGGGTGAAGCCCTCGCCCGTGCCCAGAGTCTGCGCGCCCAAGGGCCGCACATTGGTGACACGCAGCGGGTCGGGGCTGTCGCCCGGCAGCACCTTCACCCTGGCCCGCCGGGCCATGTCGATCTCCCGGCGCAGCAGCAGGGGGGCCTCCAGGCGGGCGTAGACCACGGCCAGGTAGCGTTTGTCCACCTCCCCGGCGTCCTCCAGGAGCTTGTAGCGCGTCGCCGCATCCCGGTCGAGCGCGGCCAGCACGATGCCGGAGGTGTCCCTGTCCAGGCGGTTGACCAGCACGGCCCCGCCGCTGGGGAACAGCGTCTCCAGGGCCGCCTCCAGGCTGGCCCCGCCGCCGCCCTCCAGCGCGGCAGTGTGCAGCCCGGCCGGTTTGCGAAGGGCCGCGAAGCCTCCGCCCCTGGCCAGCACCTCAATCCGTGGAGGCTCCTGCGGTTTGGGGGCGTCGAGCAGGGTCACGCCCTGGCCGGGGCGCAGCTTGTAGGCCGGGGGCCTGGGCACCCCGTCCACCAGGGCGCGGCCCTCCACGGCGAGGCGCTTGGCCGCGCGCAGGCCCAGTCCAAGCTGCGCGGCGAGAACGGCGTCCAGCCTCTCGCCGCCGGCTTCGTTCCCCACGCGGAAAGCTTTTTCCTTTGTCATGTCCACGGCCTGAGTTTATAGGACAATCAGACTCTTTCCAAGGAGCATGCGATGACGCGCACCACCAACATCCTCTTCAAGGTCCTCGGTTGCGCCGTGCTGGCGGCGACTTTGCTGGCCGGGGCGATGCTCAGCCTGGACAAGAACGCCATCACCGGGCGCGTCGCCCTCATCATCAAGGACACCACCGGGCTGGACGTCTCCTTCCATGGGCCGGTGAGCCTGCGCTGGTTTCCCTGGATCGGCATCGAGCTGCGCTCCGTGAAGGTGGCCTCCCCCGCCGGAGCCGAGGCGCCGCCATTGGTCAGCATCGACCGCGCCGACGTGAACCTGCGCCTGTATCCCCTGATGACCGGCCGGGTGGAGACCGGCAAACTGACCTTCGAGGGAATGGAGCTGAACCTTGTGCGCGACGCAGCCGGTGAGCTCAACCTGCCCAAGCTCAAGATCAAGGACGTCAAGGTGGAGGGCCGCAACGTGGTGGTCACCACCGAGGACGACACGACCTTCCGCATCGATTACGAGATCGCTGGTCTCGACGTCTCCGGTGCGCGCGTGAACTATCAGGATCAGCGCAGCGGCTTCAAGGCGGGCATCTCCGGCCTCTCCCTGCGTTCCGGGGCCGTGAAGCGCGGCCAGCCCTTCGACGTGTCCCTGGGTCTGGACTACTCCGTCACCTCCCCGGAGGTGGCCGGGCACATCCAGCTCGACGGCAAGGCCACGGCCGCGCCCGAGGCGGTGCGCTACGCCTTCGACAAGATCGCCCTCAAGGTCACAGCGAAAGGCTCGGCCCTGCCCGTGGATGCGCTCGAATCGGCCAGCGGCGGCTCCCTGGCCTTCGACGGCAACGCGGGCACCCTGCGCGGCGACGGCCTGAACACGTCGCTCAAGGGATTCGGGCAGACCCCGCTCAGCCTGGGCCTGAACTTCCTGCTGAGCCAGAAGTCCGACACGCTGGAGGTCAAAGACCTCACTGCCGCCTCCAAAGGGATGACGCTCACGGGCTGGGCGCGCGTGGCGGGCCTGACCGGCTCCCCATCGGCGGAGGCGGAGCTGTCCCTGCCCAGGACGAACCCGCGCGACGTGCTGGCCGCGCTGGGCGTGAGCCTGCCCGCGACCGCCGGCCAGGGGACGCTCAGCGCGCTGCAGGGCGACTTCGCGATCAAGGCCAAGGGCAAAGCGGCATCCCTGCGCTCCAAGGGGCTGGAGTTCGACTCCACGAAGCTGAGCCTCGCTGCCGATTACACGCCCGCCGCCGGCCAAAGCCGACCCAAATTGTCGCTGGCCCTGAAGGCCGACGCCCTGAACCTGGACCATTACCAGGCCCCGGCAGGAAAAGAGGCCGAGAAGGGCAAGCATGAATCCGCCCCCGCTCCCCCCGCCCTGCCCATGGACGTGGAGGCGGAAGTGGAGATGGGCTCCCTCGTGGCCTCCAAGCTGCACATGGGGCCGGTCACCGCCAAGGCGGCCCTCAGGGAAGGCGTGCTCACGGCGGACCCGGTGCAGGTCTCGCTCTACCAGGGCGCGCTCAAGGCCACGCTCCGGGCAGACCTGCGCAAGGGGCCAAACGCGCCCCTGGCCGTCAACGCCGCCATCGACGGCGTGCAGCTGGAGCCGCTCCTGCGCGACGCCACGGGCAACGCCCGCGTCTCCGGGCGGCTTACGGCCAGCGCGGCCGTGACCGCCACGGGCCTGGACCCGGCCAAGGCGCTTCCGACGCTGGGCGGCAAGGCCGCATTCGGTGTGCGGGACGGCGCGCTGCTCGGCCTGGAGGTCACGCCCGAGGCGCTCGAGAGCGGAACCGGGAGGTCCAAGCCCCAGGCCCGCACCTCTTTTGAACAGGTCTCCGCCAGCGCGGCCATCAGCGGGGGCGTGGCCCACACCTCCGACCTGCTGGTGGCCATGTCCCCGCACAAAATCACGGGCCAGGGCTGGGTGAACCTGCCCGGCCAGACCCTGGACATGCACCTGATGGCCAGCTTCGTGAAGCTGCCCGCCGTACCGATCCATGTCGAGGGCAAGATGGACGACCCGTCCATTTCACTGGACAGGGCGGCCCTGGCCAAGGGCATGATGGAATCCGTGGTCAATGCGCCCAAGGAAGTTCTCAAGGCGCCCGGCAACCTGGGCAAGGGCGCACTGGACGCCGTAGGCGGATTCCTGGGCAAGCCCCAGAAGAAGTGACCCTTGTTCGGAAATGAGAAGCCGCAGCCGGATGACTCCGGCTACGGCTTTTTGCTTGGCTGTTGGCGGGTTAGTGGTAGGTGTGCGGCTTCACTGCCCAATGCCTGCCTGGAACGCGCACCAGGTGCAGGTTGCCCTCGGAGGCGGCGCAGAGCACGAGTTCGTCGGACTTCTCGATCCAGTAGGCCTTCAGCCCCGCTTCGGCCTCCGGGTTCTTGCTGATGATGTTGGCGCTGATGTCCTCAAGGGTCTCCATCACGCTGTCGGACACGGAGAGGTCGTCGAGGTCGACTTCGTTGAGGATGCTGCCCGCAAGCCCCAGGCTCGCGGCGATGCGGATGGACAGTTCGGGCCTCGCGGAATGCGGGGCATGGGGAGATTCTTTCATGGTCCGCCTCCTTTCGTCGAATGCCTCATAGTAAGCAAAATACATGCCGCTACACGATTCCAAGCTTTTCCGGCGATCGCACCTCAAAATTGTAATACACGGTTTACAAAAAGGAACACCTCCCGGCGATTGCCCAACCGGCCCGAACGGATTACAAGCTCACGGGCACACAGGCTCAAATCACTCATGATCGAACAATTGCACGCTTCCGCCGGTTCCGGCAAGACATACCGCCTCACCAGGCGTTTTCTGGGCCTGCTCATGGCTTCGGGCGGCTCCGCGCCCTCGTGCGGCCCTGTTCCGGGCCAGGGCTACGGGCCGGAGAGCATCCTGGCCATCACCTTCACCAACAAGGCCGCCGCCGAGATGAAGGAGCGCGTGCTCGCCGCGCTCAAGACCCTGGCCCTGGGCCAGCCCGACCCGGATTTCAAGGCCTCCGACGCCCGCATCGTGGCCCGCTCCTGGCTGGAGCGCACCCTGCGCCACCTGCAGACGCTCAACATCCGCACCATCGACAGCCTGCTCAACCAACTGGCGCGCCTTTTCGCCCTGGAGCTGGGCCTGCCCCCCGATTTCGAGACCAGCCTCGACGAGGACATGGTCTTCGAGGCCCTGCACGACGCCGTGAACGCCCGCTCCGCCGGGCCGGACCCGCAGTTGGAGGAGCTCACCGCGCGCATGGCCGACGCCCTGACGATTCTTGAAGGGCGGGACGGCTTCTGGCTGGCGGGCAAGGTGGAGGCCCGGCTGCGCCAGGTGTTCGGCCACCTGCTGGACAATCCCGAAGCCCCGGCCTGCGATCCGGCCGCACTGAACGCCCGTCTGGAGGCAATGCAGGCCGAGCTGTCGGCCAATTCCGGGAAGCTGCGCCAGGCCATGCTGGCGGGCGGGGTCAAGCCCATGGCGGCCTTCGAGACTCTGCTGGCCGGGCTGGTGTCCGGCAGGCCCCTCGCCTCCCTGAGCGATTCGGCCTACGCGGCAAAATCCAGCCTGGACCAGAGCGTCAGGGTGAACACACAGGCCCAGATCACCCCCGACATGGAGGCCCTGTTCCAGGCCTTCCGCGCAAGCTACCTCACGGCCAAGACCCAGGGCGCGCTGCTCTCCAAGGCACTGGCCTGGCAGCCCTTCCTGGAGTTCGGCGCACTGCTCATGGAGGCCTTCGAGGCCTACCGGCGCGACAAGGCCCTGGCCCTGCTCTCCCAGTTGCCGGGGCAGGTGGCGCGCCTGCTGGACGAGGGCGGCGGCGTGCCCGAGGCTTATTGCCGCATGGGCTCGCGCCTGAACCACCTGCTCATCGACGAATTCCAGGACACCAGCGTCAGCCAGTGGGACGTGCTCAAGGAGCTGGCCGTGGAGTGCCTCTCCAAGGGCGGGTCGCTCTTCTACGTGGGCGACGTGAAGCAGGCCATCTACTCCTGGCGCGGCGGCGAGGCCGAGCTTTTCGAGCGTGCGGCCGCAAGCCCCGAGCTGACCCGGCTGGCCCAGCCCCGGCGCGAGGTGCTGGCCCACAACTGGCGCAGCGCGGCCGAGATCGTGGGCTTCAACAACACCGTGTTCAGCGCGCTGGAAGACCCCGAGGTCTGCGCCCGCGTGGCCCGGGCCATGCTCTCCGGGGCTTCGATGGCCGCGGAGGGCGACTTCGCGCGCTCCCTGTGCGAATCCTTCCAGGGCTGCGCCCAGGAGCTGCCGCCGGGCCGCGAGCCAGCTGGCGGGTTCGTGCGCATCCTGCGTCTTGAGGCCGACACCCCCGGCGAATACACCGCCCAGGCCCGCCAGGCCTTCGAGGAACTTTTCAGGGACGAGCTGTCCGTGCGGCGCGATTGGTCAGAGATCGCGGTGCTCACCCGCACCAACGGTCAGGCGGCCCTGGCCGCCCAGTGGCTGGTGGACATGGGCATCCCCGTGGTCACGGAGAACAGCCTGCGCCTGGCCGAGCACCCCGTGGTGCAGGGCGCGGTGAGCTTCCTGGCCTTCCTGGACTACCCGCCGGACAACATGGCCCTGTGGGGCTTCCTCTCCTGCCGGGAGCTGTTCTGCCGCTCACAGCTGCTGGACCGCGACGCCCTCTCGGACTGGCTGGCCGCACAGTCCGCAGGCCCCCTGCACCGCAAGTTCCAGCGGGACTTCCCCGAGGCCTGGCAGCGGCTGGTGGAGCCCTTCCTGCGCGGCGCTGGCCCTGCCAGCCCCTACGACCTGGTGCACGAGCTGTTCAGCGCCTGCGGCGTGTTCGAGGCCTACCCCGACGACGAGGTCTTCCTGCGGCGCTTCCTGGAGCTGGTGCACAACGCCGAGACCCAGGGGCACGGCTCCCTTTCCGCCTTCCTGGAGTTCTGGCGGGCCAAGGGCCGGGAGGAGAAGATCCCCCAGCCCGAGGACGCCCGTGCCGTGCGCGTTCTGACCATCCACAAGGCCAAGGGTCTGGAGTTCCCGGTGGCCGTGGCCCCGTTCCATCTTTTCTCCGCCCCGCCGGACACGGAGCTGTGCAGCGCCGAGTGCCAAGGCCTGGCGCTGACCCTGCCCCTGTGCAAGGAGCTGGGCGAACCCTACCACGCCGCCCGCGCCAGGACGCTCCTGGAGCAGATCAACCTGCTCTACGTGGCCTGGACCCGCCCCGAGCAGGAGTTGCACCTCTTCCTGCACTCCGGCGAGAAGCTGGCCAACCGCTACCCCCTGGCCAAGGCCGTGGACATCATCTTCGAGGCCGCGGGCATCCCCGTGGGCGAGCACGAGGTGGCCTTCGGCGCGCCGCTTCCCAGCCAGGCCGCCCTGCTGCCCGCGTCCCCGCCGCAGCAGGCCGCGCAGCCCGCGCCCCAGCCCCAGGAGCCGCTGCAGGCCTCGCCCCCGCTTGACTGGCTGCCCGGCCTCAAGATCGCCCGCAGCGAACTGGGCGACCCCGAGCAACGCCTGCGCCTGAGCGAGCGCGTCCGGGGCGTGGTGGCCCACAAAGCCCTTGAGCTGCTGGCGCTGCCTGAAGACGCCTCGGACGCCGCCGGTCTTGAACGGGAAGCATTGCGCGCAGTGCGCCAGGCCCTGGCCTTTTGCGGCCTGCAGGACGAATCCCTGGAGCCGGCGCTGGCCGAGAACCTCGCCTGGCTGGCCGCCCAGCCCTTCTACGCCCAGGGCCGCCACCTGGGCCTGCGCGAGGCCGAGATCATGGACGAGGACGGCACCGTGCACCGCCCGGACCTGATCGTGTTCGCGCCCACGCAGACCCTGGTCATCGACTACAAGACCGGCCGCGAAGACCCGGCCCACGCCCTGCAGGTGCAACGCTACCTGCGCCTGGTGCAGGCCCTGCCCGCCTGCGAGGGCCGCCCGGCGCGCGGCATCCTGGCCTATCTCGACCAGCGCCTCGTGCGCGAAATCCTGCCGGAGGCTTCGCGGTGAACCCCGTTTCGGTGATCCCCTGGGACCGTGATTTCCTCACCGGCCTGGCCACCCACCTGGTGGAGAACTTTCAGGACCGCTTCCAGTCCACGCTTGTGCTGTTTCCGCACCGCCGCCCCAAGCGCTACCTGCTGGACAAGCTGGCCGCCGACGACCGCCTGCCCAAGCCCTGCCTGCTGCCGCGCATCCTCTCCATCGACGAGCTCTTCGCGGAGCTCGCGGGCAGGCTGCACCCCACCCCGCTGCGCCAGCTCACGGAACTTGACCGCGTGGGCGTGGCGCACGCCGTGGTCACGCGCCTGGGCGTGGGGCTGCGCGGGCCGGACAACGCCTTCCCCGCCGAGATCAAGGATTTCTTCCCCTGGGGCCTGCGCCTGGCCCAGCTCATGGAGGAACTTTTCCAGCACGGCGTGGCCGCCTCCGACCTGGACCACGTGCAGGACCAGGTGCTGCCCACCGCCGCCGCCTTGCTGGGCAGCCTGAAATCCATCCAGAAGGCCTACCGCGAGGAGCTGCTCGGCTCCGCCACGGCCACGCCCGGCCTGCTGCGCTCCATCGTGGCCGAACGGACCGCCGAGGCCGTGGAGCTGCTGGAAGGCCAAACCGTGCTGGCCTGCGGCTTCCACGCCCTCTCCGGCAGCGAGGAGAAGCTGCTCAAGGCCCTGTGGCGCAAGGGCCGCGCGGACATACTCTGGCACACGGACCCCGCCGTGGCCACGCCCGGGGGCTCGCCCCACTGGTCCTGCGAGGAGCACGCCCAGTGGCTCAAGCACTGGAAGGCCCGCGCCGTGCTGCTTACGGACGAGAAGCGCTCCCCCCTGCCCGCCTGGCGCAAGCGCACCGACCAGTTGAGCCTCTTCGCGGCGGAACCCGCGCAGGAACCGGCCAGCCGGGCCAAGATCGTCTTCCACCAGGGCTTCGACCTGCACTCCCAGCTGGTGGCCCTGCGCCGCG
This sequence comes from Fundidesulfovibrio agrisoli, assembly GCF_022808715.1. GTDB lineage: Bacteria > Desulfobacterota > Desulfovibrionia > Desulfovibrionales > Desulfovibrionaceae > Fundidesulfovibrio > Fundidesulfovibrio agrisoli. Next base: position 105,072 of record NZ_JAKZKX010000001.1, on the reverse strand, counting down.
AGTTGGACGCCAGCGCCGAAACCGCCGGGTTCGCCGTGGTCCTGCCGGACACCAGCATGCTCATGCCCGTGCTGCACCACCTGCCCCGGCGCGACGTGAACATCTCCATGGGCTTCGCCCTGAAGCGCTCCCCGCTGCACAGCCTCATCGAGACCATCCTGCGCCTGCAGGACGGCCGCATGCCCGGCGGGTACCACTGGCGCGAGGTCATCGCCCTGCTGCGCCACCCGCTCATCAAGCTGCTGCGTCTCGGGGACGAGACCCCGCTGCGCATGGCCTTCCACGATTGGGAAGCCGCCATCCGCCAGGGCGAAAAGCACCTGGACCCCGCCGCCTGGAACCCGGCCGAGGCGCCCACCCACGCCGCGCCCGAAGTGGCCGCGCTCTGCGCGCGCGTGGTGGATGTCTGTTTCACGGCCTTCGAGAACACGGACAGCCCCCGGGCCATGGCCCTGGCCCTGCTCGGGCTGGCCCGCCTGCTGCTGGACCCGGAGCACTCCGGGGGCCGCTGGGAGCGCTTCGTCATCGACGCGGCCTGCCTCTCCCGCCTGATCGACCAGGTGATCCCCGAGCTGCACGACAGCGCCATCAGCCAGGAGACCTTCCAGCCCGAGGCTGTGCGCGCCATGACCCGTGGCATGCTGGACCGCCAGCGCGTGCCCTTCGAGGCCGACCCCCTCTCGGGGTTGCAGGTGCTGGGCATGCTGGAGACGCGCCTGCTCAGTTTCGAGCGGGTGTTCATCCTGGGCGCGGGCGAGGACGTGCTTCCCGGCGTGCCCCGGCCCGACCCTCTGCTGCCCGATCCCCTGCGCCAGGTGCTGGGCCTGCCGGACCAGCGCACCCGCGACATGACCGCCGCCCACACTTTCTACCGACTGATCCAGGGCGCGCGCGAGGTGGGCATCTTCTATTCCTCTGGCATCCAGCCCGGCGTGCTGGACGGCAAGAGCCTGCCCAGCCGCTACGTGGAGCAGCTCATATGGGAGGAGGAGAAACGCCTCCAGGCCCTGCTCAAGCCCGGCGAGGGCCCGCGCAGGCTCATCACCCTGCCCATGCGCGGGGTGCGCTCTCACTCCCCGGCGGTGGAGAACTCCCGGGCCTGCCGCCTCAAGCTGGAGACGAGGCTGCGCTACCGGGGCGTGAACCCCTCCCTGCTGGACAGCTTCCTGGCCTGCCCCCTGGCCTTCTTCTACAAATATCTCACGCCGTTGGAAGCGTTGGACGAAGTGGCGGAGGACGGCGACCCGCCGGCCCTGGGCCAGCTGGTGCATTCCGTGCTGCAGGACTTCTTCCAGCCCCTGCTGGGCACGCGGGTGGAGGCTGGCGGCCTGGACGCGGCCAAGCTCACGGGCATGTTCTCCCGCAGGCTGCGAAGCGAGCCCTTCTTCGCCCAGATGCCCGCCCAGGCGCGCCTGATGCTTGAGCGCACGGCCCTGCGCCGCCTGGAGGAGTTCGCCAGGACCAGCCCGGCCTGCATCCCCACCCAGCTGGAGATGCGCCTGGACACCACCCTGGAGCTGGGCGGCGCGCGCTACGGCTTCAACGGCGTCATCGACAGGCTGGACCAGCGCGACGAGGGCATGGTCATCCTGGACTACAAGACCGGCAAGCCCCGCAAGCAGACCGCAACCTTCTGGGACGACGAGGACATCTGGGACACCGTGGCCGCGGGCGACGTGGAATCGGGGCTCAACATGCTGGACCGCATCGGCGCGGGGCTGGGTTCCATCCAGATGCCGCTGTATTTGCACGCCTACTGGAAGGCCACCGGGCTGGACGCCGCCGACGCTGCCTACGTCTGCCTGGGCATGGGCGGGAAGGAGGCGGCCCTGTTCGGGCCCAAGATCGGCGAGGAGGAGCGCGAGGAGCGCGTGCGGGAGAAGACGCCCCTGCTCGCGGGCTTCATCGTGCGCATGATGCTGGAGACGCCGCGCTTCGCCCCCCTGCCCTCGCGCGGGTGTAGCTGGTGCGCGTATGCGCGGGTGTGCGGAAAGGAGCCGGCGGAGAGATAGTTCATGATTGACGGCCTGACGAGGATCTTACGGCCATGTTTCTTGGTCCGTGCGGGGGGCAACTGGGCGATGACCACGCATCAATTGCCTTCCATACCACACAGCCAGAGAACATACGCCGCGCTATAGAACTCCGAACCCCTCCACAAAGGCCAGCACAATGACAAGGCACTTGTCCGCATCGGCCATATTGCCAACATTCTGTATCATCTTGTCACTCCTGCTGGCATCACGTGTCACAGCAGCCTGCCCAAGAGAAAAGATAGACGCTGCAGACTATGCTGTGGCCTCCATAACAGACTGGAACCATCTACATGTGTTTTTTACAAAGTTTTCTGATTGTGACGATGGCTACATGGCTAGTGACATTGACGACATCATAGAAGCATTGTTCATCTCGCAGTGGGACAAGGTGAGTACGCTGAACAGCATCATGGCAGCAGACCCTGCGTTCAACGCATTCATAATCAGGCATGTCAATGAAGCGTATTCCATGGAAGGCGGGGAGACGATACTCAAGAACGCCGTGAATCAATGTCCAGCTGGGTCAGAAAACCTGTGCCGGATCATACGTGAGAGGCTGAAAAACTAGCTCTGTGACTTATTGTTCTGCATGCTTGCAGAATGGGCACCATGCCGCGGCTCTCGCACTTGGCGCGGCCACGCCTCTGCTTTCTGGGACTCGTGTCTGCTACTTCTCTTGAATCCCCCCTCCTTCTGCCAGGAAGGCCTCAACGCACTTCTTGTCCTTGTCCTCGAAGGTGAAGCTGTCTTCGGGCGGCAGGCCCAGCTTGGCGCGGTGCTGCTGGAAGAGGTCGTGGTAGGTCACGGCGCTGGCGTCGGCCATATTCAGGCCAAGGGCTTCGGCCGTGCGGGCGATGGCCTCGGGTTCGGCCTCGATCTCCATGAAGGTGCCGAAGGGCAGCAGGTCCAGGCAGACCACGGCGTCCTTGGTCCGCCATACCTCCCGGCATTTCTCGTACCAGAGGGCCTCCACGTACCCCAGTCCGGCCAGGATGCGGCGCGTGGCGTCGAAATCCTCCACGCGGGTCTCGATCTCGTCCATGGCCTTGACCCCGGCGGGCGCGGGCTCAGGGCTGGGCTTCTTGAAGGTCAGGGTCACATGCCCGGTCTGACGCAGCCTGAGCAGCTCTCCCCGGGCCTGCAGCTCGCGCCTGGGGGTGTCGAAGACCACGTTGCGCTCGAAGCGGTTGCCCGTGAACCGCGCGTCCATGCCTTTCAGGGCCGCCCGCACCGCGGCGAACCCCTGCACCGTGAATTTCGCCTCCAACTCCCTGGCCATGCCCCTACCCCTTAGCACCCGTCGATACAGTTGGATTTCGCAGCCTGGTCAAAAACTCGATGGCAAGGCGCAAGAAAAAGTCAAGGCCGATACGTATTTGGCATACGTGAGGGTTTGACTTTTTCGCGGCAACGCAGCCAGCGAGGATTTTTCAACAGGCTGCTACCCCTGGGCGCAGGCCCGCAACACGTCGCGGGCGATATCCGTAAGCGAGAGCACCTTGTCCACGCCGCCCAGCTTGATGGCTTCCTGCGGCATGCCGAACACCACGCAGCTGGCCTCGTCCTGGGCGATGGTGTAGGCCCCGGCCTCCTTCATCTCCCGCATGCCTTCGGCCCCGTCGTCGCCCATGCCGGTCATGATGACGCCCACGGCGTTCTTGCCCGCGTAGCGCGCCCCGGAGCGGAAGAGCACGTCCACGCTGGGGCGGTGGCGGCGCACCAGGGGGCCGTCCTTGACCTCAACGTAGTAGCGCGCGCCGGAACGCTTGAGCAGCATGTGCTTGTTGCCCGGCGCGATGAGCGCCTGGCCGCGCAGCATGGTGTCGTTGTCCTGGGCTTCCTTGACTGTCACGCGGCAGATGGAGTCCAGGCGTTTGGAGAAGGCCGCGGTGAACTGCTCCGGCATGTGCTGCACGATGGCGATGGCCGGGCAGTCGCGCGGGAGGGACTCCAGGAACACGCGCAGGGCTTCGGTTCCGCCGGTGGAGGCCCCCACCAGCACCACCTTCTCCGTGGTGCCGAACATGGCCTTGCCCGTGGGGCCGGGCAGCATGGCGTCCGCCGAGAGTTTGGGCTCCACGCGCATGGCGGAAATCTGCGGCAGGGCCTTGAGCTTGGAGCGCGCGGCCGCCTTCACCGCGTCGCAGATGCGGATGCGCGACTCCTCCAGGAACTGGCGCGTGCTCAGCTTCGGCTTGGTGATGATGTCCACCGCGCCGTACTCCATGGCCCTGAGCGTTGTCTCGGAGCCGGACTCCGTCAGCGTGGAGCAGATGACCACCGGGATGGGGTGCTGGGTCATGATCTTCTTGAGGAAGGTCAGCCCGTCCATGCGCGGCATCTCGATATCCAGGGTGATGACGTCCGGGGCTTCCTCGGCCATGCGCGCGGCCGCGTGGAACGGGTCCGAGGCGGCGCCGATCACTTCGATCTCGGGATCGTGGGAGAGCACGTCCATGAGCGCCTGGCGCACCAGGGCCGAATCGTCGACGATGAGAACCTTGATCTTGCCTTCCTTCACGCGCCGCTCCGTTATTTTTTCCTGTAGACTGTTGGCGCCACGGGTTCCAGGGGCAGGTCCATGCCGGTGATGCTCTCGGAATGGCCGATGAACAGGTGCCCGCCGGGGGCCAGGCAGGTGCAGAAGCGGCTGAGCAGCCCGTGCTGGGTGGGACGGTCGAAATAGATGATCACGTTGCGGCAGAAAATGACGTGCATGGGCTTCTTGAAGGCGAACTCCTCCATGAAGTTGAGCCGCTGGAAGGTGATGAGCCTGCGGAGCTCCTCGTTGAAGCGCACCAGCCCGGCGGAGCGGTTCTTGCCGCGCAGCATGTAGCGCTTCTTGTATTCCAGGGGGATGGCGTGGGTCCTGTCCTCGGGGTAGACGCCGCGCATGGCCCGCTTGAGCACCTGGGTGGAGATGTCCGTGGCCAGTATCGAGAAGCGGAACCCCTGGTTCAGGCGCGCGAACTCCGAGAGCACCATGGCCAGGGTGTGGGGCTCCTCTCCTGTCGAGCAGCCCGCGCTCCAGAGCCTGAAGCTCTCCGTCACGCCCTGCTTGCGGATATGGCCCGGAAGCACCTTGCCGCTGAGGACATCGAAGTGTTTTGGTTCCCTGAAGAATTCCGTGGTGTTGGTGGTCACCGTGTCGATGAGGTTCACCAGCTCCAGCTCGGTGCCCTTGGGAGAGAACAGATAATCGCAGTAGGTGGAGTAGGATTCGAGCTCCAGGGCGCGCAAGCGCTTGTGCAGGCGCGCCTCCAGCATGGTCTTCTTGGCCGGGGGCAGCTTGATGCCGCACTCGGCGTAGATGAACTCGGCCAGCCGCCTGAATTCCCTTTCCGGAAGGCCGGATGGCGCGGACCGCCCCTGGGGCTGCAACGCCATGCCTAGCGCTCCGACTCCCGGCCGGCCTGTTCCAGGGCCATGTCCACGATGCGCTTGACGTCGAGTATCAGGGACATGCTGCCGTCGCCCTGGATGGTCGCGCCCGAGAAGCCGTCGAGCTTGCGGAACACGGGGCCCAGGCTCTTGATGACCGTCTGGTGCTCGCCCACTACATTGTCCACCACGAGGCCCACCCGCTGGCCGTTCATGCCCAGGATGACCACCTGCTCGATGGACGGGACCGGCCCGGGGAAGCTGAACCACTCCCGCAGGGAGATGTAGGGCACCACCTGGCCGCGCAGGTTCACGATGCGCTTGCGGGTGCAGACCTCCAGGTCCTGCTTGTCCAGCTCCACGCACTCCTCCACGAGCTCCAGGGGCAGCACGTAGCCCTGGTCGCCCACGCGCACCTGGAGGCCCTCGATGATGGCCAGGGTCAGCGGCAGCCGCACGGTCACGCGCGAACCCCGCCCCAGTTCGCTGGAGAGCGCGATGCTCCCCCGCAGGGACTCCACCACGCCCTTGACCACGTCCATGCCCACCCCGCGCCCGGAGACGTTGGATACGGCCTCGGCCGTGGAGAAGCCGGGCAGGAAGATGAGTTCCAACGTCTTCTGCGGGCTCAGCTCCGTGTGCTCGGTGATGAGGCCGCGCTCCAGGGCTTTGGCCCGCACCCTGGCGGGGTCGATGCCCTTGCCGTCGTCGATGACCTCGATGACCACGTCGCCCCCGGAATGCTCCGCCTGGAGGCGGATGGTCCCCTTCCTGGGCTTGCCCGCGGCTTCCCGCTCCGCAGGGAGCTCGATGCCGTGGTCGATGCTGTTGCGCAGCAGGTGGATCAGGGCGTCGGCCAGCCTGTCCAGCACGGTTTTGTCCAGCTCGGTGTCCTCGCCGGTGGTCACGAGGTCGATTTCCTTGCCCAGGGAGGCGCAGAGATCGCGCACGAGGCGGCGGTAGGTGCTGAAGGTGGAGCCGATGGGAAGCATGCGGATGGAGAGCGTGGAGTCCCGGATGTCGTCGCTCAGGCGCTCCAGCTCCTCCGCCAGGTTCACCACGGCCTCGTTGCCCAGCAGCGCGGCGGCCTGCTTGATCTGGGCCTGCACGATCACCAGCTCGCCAACCAGGTCCTGCAGGCGGTCCAGCTTGTCGGCGGAGACGCGCAGGCTGGAGGCCGCCTCGGGTGCGGACTTCCTGGAGTCCTGCCGGTCGCGGGCGATGGACTGCTCGGCCAGCGCGGCCTCGACGCTCTTGGCGGCCACCACGCCGGACTCCGCAAGGATGGAGCCGAGCCTGCGCTGCCCGGCGACCGCGCGCTCGATCTGGTCGGCACTGATGTCGCCGCGCTCCACGAGGATTTCGCCCAGCATGGGCACCTTGTCGTCGCAGGTGGCCTCCATCGGGGTCACGCTCAGGTCGCACTCGTCCTCCACGAACATGAACACGTCGCGGACGGCGGACTCTGTTGAGGAGGTGGCCAGCAGGATGTCCCACCAGATGTGGCAGCTTTGCGGGTCGAGTTCGCGCAGGGGGGGCACGTCCTCGAAGTGGGCGAACACCCTGGCGGGACCGAGGGACTTGATGTCCTCCAGAAAGTACTCGGGGTTGTTTCCCGTGGAATAGATGCCGGGGCGCGGCTTGAAGCGTATCCTGAACATCCTCTCGCGGTCCGCCTCCTGGGCCGGGACGGCGCCCGCCTGCGCCCCGGGAGCCTCCGCATGGTCGCCGCCTCCTCCGGCCAGGGCCCGGAACCCCTCCAGGATGGCGGTCCCTGAGGCCAGGTAGCCGGAGATGTCGCCCCCGTCGTTCTCGAAGAGCAGGCGGACATGGTCCTTGGCCTGGAAGGTGAGGTCGAGCAATGGCTTGGTGACCGGCAGCAGGCCGTCGCGGACCTTGTCGAAGACGGTCTCGATCTCGTGGGTGAACTGGGCGATGTCGTCGAAGCCGAACATGGCCCCGGACCCCTTGAGGGTGTGCATGGCCCGGAAGATCCTGTTCACAAGCCCGGAGTCCTGCGGGGCGTCTTCGAGCTCCAGCAGGGCCGTCTCCAGTTCGGCCAGCAGATCGGCCGCCTCATCGCGGAAGGCTTGGCGGTGGATATCTTCCATGTTGGTGCCTTTGCTAGCGCAGCACCTTCTGCACCACGCTCAACAGTTGTTCCGGCTTGAAGGGTTTGACGATCCAGCCGGTGGCGCCGGCGTCCTTGCCTTCCTGTTTTCTCCCGGCCTGGGATTCGGTGGTGAGCATGATGATGGGGATGAACTTGCAGGCGGGCATGGCGCGCAGGGCCTTGATGAGCGAGATGCCGTCCATGTTGGGCATGTTCAGGTCGGTGATGACCATGTCCACCTTGGCGCCGATCTTGGAGAGCGCGTCCTTGCCGTCCGAAGCCTCGATCACGGAATATCCTGCGTTCTTGAGGGTAAACGCCACCATCTGGCGTACGCTCGCGGAATCGTCAACGGTCATGATGGTTTTCATCGTGTTTCCTCTGGCGCGAAGGCCTGGTCGAAGTCCTGCTGGGTGATGCCCATCTCCGCGGCCGCCCCGCTGCACGCGGGGTGCAGACCGCCTCTGCGGGCTACTGCCTTGCCATCCAGTCGGGCTTGCGCCGCGAGCCCGAAGAGCAATTGGAAAAATGTCAGGTTGGCCGCGTCAACCTGGGAAATGTCCAGTACAAGCACGCCGGTGCTGGCGTCCAGGGCGCCGGAGAGGGCCTGCTTCAGCTCCTCCGAATCAGCCAGGCCGAAGCCCCCGGAGAGCTCCAGCGCCACACGCCCATCGGCGTCCAGATGTTGCCGCGTCGATCCCATGTGTTCCCGCCAGGGTCAGAAAAGTTCCACGTTGTCGCCCAGGCCGTCGTCGTCCCCGGAAGCGGTGGTGGTGACGGAGCCGCTGAGGCCGAGGGCCTGCTCGTGCACCAGGCGCTCCTCGTCCATGGTGTAGCGCTGCAGCATCTGCATGAGCGTCGGCGCCCGGGAGGCCCTGTGACCGGGCGGGAGCGCCGCACCGAGTTCGTCCACGAGCTCCTGGAGCCTCGTTTCGGCGGCGGTGACCGCGTCGATGAGGTCCCAGCGGAAGTCAAGGGAGGCCACTGCGGCCGCGATGTCTCCAGAAAGCTCCTCCGCCGCGGACTGCACCATGGCCGCCTGCGTGGCGGCCTCGTGGTCCAGGGCCTTGATGCTGGCCACTTCGGCGTCCAAGCCGCTCACCACCGCCTCCAACCGCGCGCCCTGGTCCCCCTGGGCGTTGGCGCTGAAGGTGGCGGCGTCCACCGAGCCGAGAAGCTCCAGAATGCGTGCCGTCTGCCCTCTGGCGTCAACGGAGAGCTTCTGGATGGCCGAAGCCAGTACGCCGAGGGCCTTGCCCTCGTCGCCGGTGTGGGCGGCCTTGATGCTGGCGTTGATGGCGATGAGCTCGATCTCGGAGCCCACCTCCTCGATTTCGCCCACAATGGAGGACATGCCGGCGATGGATTCCGCCACCTGGGCCATGATGGAGCCCATGCCGGTTTCAAGCTGGGAGTATTCGCGCAATGATGCGGCGATCTGCCCCACACCGGCCTCGATCTGGGCGAGAACGCCCTCCTGGCCCGCTTCCTTGGCGGCAAGCGAAGCCGCGCCCGAGGCCATCTCGCGCACCTGGCTGCCTATGGAGGCCAGGCTGTCCTCCAGGGTCTGCATGGCCTTCGCGAAGCGGGTCCTGGCGTTGCCGAGTTGCGAGCGCTGCAGGTCCGCTATGCTGTGGAGCCAGTCGCAGACTTCCTCCCAGTCGGCCGCCTCGGCCGCGAGGCCCTCGCCGGGCCCGCTGCGGGCGATGTCGCGCGCCTCTTCGGCGGCCTCGGCCACATGTTCGAGCTGCTGGCGGATGATGTCGTGGAATTGCATGGAGAGCACGGCTTCCGAAATGCTGCTCACCACGCTGCGGGAGAGGGAGGATACCGAATCGGCCGCCTCGCGCGAGGCGCGGGTGAGGCCTTCGAGGGCGCTCAGGTCCGCTTCGAGCAGGCTGAGGGCGGAGATGGAGCATCCCTTGCGGGCCTCGTCCATCTGCTTCAGGCTGATCGAGGCGCTCCGGCATTGGTTGCTGAGTTCATTGGCGCTGACGAGGATCTTCCCGGAGGACTCGCCGATCTTGCCCGCCAGCTTCTCAACATCGTCGGCCAGGGTGGCGAAACCGGCGCCCTGGTCGCCCAGGCGGGCGCTTTCGATGCGGGTGGAAACGCCGAGCATGCTTAAATGCTTCACGAGCCTGGCGAAATCATTCATTATTTCACCAAGCTTCGCGCCCATGGAGCCCACCCTGCCAAGCTCGGCGAGCTGCCGGTCGGTGGCTGCGACGTCGCAGATGCCTCCAAGGCGTTCGAGGTTGGCGGCGAGTTTGGCGGAAGCCTCTGCGACGGCCTCGCCCGAGGTCAGCTCCGTGAGGCCGGCCGCCAGCGCCGACGTCTGCGAGGAGCGGGAACTGAACCCCTCGAGCTGGGCCCCCAGGCGCAGGAAGTCTTTCTCGGTCCCGTGGAAGGAATTCAGGAACCCGAGGCCAAGACCTTCAAGGCCTCCAGCGCAGAGTTGGGCGGCCTGCAGAAGGTTGTCGCCTTCAGACTGGGGTATAGCAGCCATATCACTCCATGCTTGCGATAATATGCTGGTTCAGCCGATACCGGCTACTTCATGGCATGGCATATGGTCACGAAGGGCCAATCTCGCCGAAGAGTGAAAAAAAGGCAAGCCGACACCCATAGTTAACAGCACATTCGGATATGCCCGGTCAGCAGGGGGACGGGGGACTATTTGTTCTGCTCTGGCGTGGATTCAGCGGCCGGGGCCGCGCACTCCCCTTCCGGGGCGGCTTCCTGCCGCTGGCGGACCCGCTTGCGGTGCCGGAGGTACCATACGACTGCACCAACTACGATCGCCACGATGAGGATAATCATCTCTATATGGTGGATGTCCTTGAGGACGTTAGCCACCATGGTGCCGAAGAAATATCCGGCGTAGGCAAAGCAGACCGCCCAGATGCCCGCACCTACGGCGTTGAGGACGAAGAACTTGAACCCCGAGATGTCGGTGGTGCCGAGGATGAACGGAGTCAGGTTGCGCAGACCGTAAAAGAACCGGAACGAGAGGATCAGCGCCTCGTGGAAGCGCTCCAGCATGGCGTGAACGCGTTCCACCTGGCACTTCCACTTGGGGCGGTTCTCCACGAACTTCTTGCCCTTGAACCGGCCCACATAGAAGGCGGCCTGGTCGCCGCAGAGGCTGCCGAGGAATGCCCACAGAATGCACAACGAAATGTCGAGCTGACCGCTGTGCGCCAGAAAACCGGCCACAAGGAGGATGGTCTCCCCTTCGAGGAAGGTGCCGACAAAAAGAGCGAGATAACCGTAACTGCTTATAAGGCCTTCAAGAGTTTCCAACATGTTTGGCGCAACCTGCTTGAATTGGGTTCTGAAGAGGCTAGGCCGAGCGCGTCCGCCGCGGCGTTGCCCGAATGCCTCAGGCGTGGAATGATTATGCGGCCCTCCCCTTTCTGTCCATCCATATCTCCGCCCGGACCCCGCGAGGGTCACAGGCCCTTGTCATAATCTGCGGAGGCGGCTCATTCGCGCGTCACCGGCAACCACCTCACACAATCGCCACCCGATCGCCACGATTTCCATTTATTTCGGCCCAAAACACACCGTTCCGCCACATTCCCGGGCACCTCAGGCAGCACACTCATCCCACACTTGTGATCCATGCACATGAAAACAGTACCACACAAGATCGCACATGCATTTACACACGCGAGTGACCATCACAATACATCATCAACACGCAACTGATTCACCAATGGCGTCTGTCACGCTGACAAAACAGAACGCTGCGTCCAACAATCTTGATGTTGCGACTTTGCTTATTTGCAACTACAATAAAATTATCAGGATCCAATCTCGATATCCGATGCGGATTCGTTTGCGGGAGCAATGCACGAGGCAGCTTTGTTGGCAGCGACACCTCAAGCCGGGAGGGCATGAACGATGTCGAAATTCAGGACCGTTTCAATTTTCTGGCGGCTGAGCACTTTCATAGCCCTTGGCATTCTCGCCCTTTCGGCATCAATCTACATATCAGCGAAATATCTCATCAACAAAACACTCACGGAGAAGGCCTATTCCGACCTTTCCGGCGATGTGAACACCATCGATGCGTTCTTGAAGGACAAAGGCCAATATTGCCTCGCAGTAGCGGAGATGGTCCAGCAACTCAGGCGCGTTCAAGGCTCCTACGCTACGAACCCCATCGACAAGGATGCGCTGCAAACGGTGGCCGACGAGGTGTACGAGCAGTTCAAGCTCGGCGCCGTCACCTTCACAGACGACAAGGGCATCGTGCTGGCAAGAGGCAAAAAGCCCGGCCAGAACGGCGACAGCAATTTCAACCTCTTCGGAATGCAGAAGGTGTTCACCACGCGCAAGCCGTTCATCGGGTTCGATACGGCCCGCGCCATCCCGTTCCTCTTTGTCTGCCGTTTCCCCATCACCGACAAGGACGGCAAGCTCGTCGGCGTGTTCACCGCCGGGTACGACCTGGGCACGGAGACGTTCATCGACGCCATGAAGGCCGTCACCGGCGGGGCGGACATCACTCTGATGGTTAAGAACGAAGCGGGCGAGTTCATCCGCCACCAGAGCACCCTGAAAGACAAGGCCGGCAAGCGCGATACAGGCACCAGGCTCGACAACGCCGAGGTGCTCCAGAACGTCGTTGCCAAGGCCAAGCCGTTCACCACGACCTTGATGATCCATGGCCAGGAATACTACTCCACGTACAAGCCCCTGATGAAGGATTCCGAGGTCTTCGGCCTGATGGCCGTGCTCAACAGCACGGACGAGAACTACACCGCGCAGGGCCACATCGCCACCCCGCTGCTGTTCATCGTGCTTGGCTTGGGGGTCGTCATCATCGCCGGGACCATGATTATGATCCGCAGGATCACCAAGCCGCTGGTGAGCATCGCCGACACCTCCGGCCGGGTGGCCCAGGGGGACTTCGAGGCCCAGTTCCCGCCGGAGAGGACATTCTTCGGCGAGCTCCTGACCCTGTACGGTTCCCTGAAGACAATGCTCGACTTCCTGAAGGCCAAGATCGCCGAAGCCAACCAGCAGTCCGAGGCGGCCGCCCGCGAGGCCGAGATAGCCCGCAAGGCCACGCTCGAGGCCGAGAAGGCCACCCAAAGGGCTGAGCTGGCCATGGTTGAGGGCATGCGCCAGGCGGCGGGCAAGCTGGAGGGCATCGTGGATGTGGTTTCCTCCGCCTCGGAGGAGCTCTCCGCCCAGATCGAGCAGTCCAGCCGGGGCAGCGAGCTCCAGGCATCCCGCGTATCCGAGACGGCCACCGCCATGGAGGAGATGAACGCCACCGTGCTGGAGGTGGCCAGGAACGCCTCCCGCACGGCCCAGACCGCCGACCAGGCCAGGGCCAAGGCCCAGCAGGGCGCGGAGATCGTGGGCAAGGTGGTGGACGGCATCGGCGGCGTGCAGGCCCACGCCCAGGAACTCAAGACCGACATGGACTCCCTGGGCAGACTCGCCGCGGGGATCGGGCAGATTCTCAACGTGATCTCCGACATTGCGGACCAGACCAACCTGCTGGCCCTCAACGCCGCCATCGAGGCGGCCCGCGCCGGCGACGCCGGGCGCGGCTTCGCCGTGGTTGCCGACGAGGTGCGCAAGCTGGCCGAAAAGACCCAGACCGCCACCAAGGAAGTGGGCGACGCCATCCGGGACATCCAGTCCGGCACGCAGAAGAACATCGGCAACGTGGACAGGACCGTGCAGACCATCGAGATGACCACCACCCTGGCCACCCGGTCCGGCGAGACCCTGGGCGAGATCGTCACGCTCATCGACGCCGCAACAGACCAGGTCCGCTCCATCGCCACGGCCTCGGAGCAGCAGTCCTCGGCCAGCGAGGAGATCAACCACTCCATCGACGAGATCAACTCCATCTCCGCCCAGACCGCCGAGGCCATGACCCAGGCGGCCCAGGCCGTCTCCGAGATGGCCCACCAGGCCCAGGTGCTGCGGGGGATCATCCAGGACATGCAGAGCGAAGGCGGGGGCGGGGCGCAGGCCCTGGCCCCGGGCGGGAAGGCGCTCCCGCGCTAGATCCGGCCACTGAAAGGCCGGGCCTGTTCCGGCATGAAGCGCGGCCGTTTCCGTGCAATGCGCGCGATTACGGAAACGGCCCCGGCCGACGGGGTTCGCCCGGGGCCGGACGAAGACGGCCCTGACTGAGACTGACCGGGAGGATGCCATGAGGATGCCCGCCAAGGACGCCGCGCCAGGCGTAGCGGATAAGGCCGCGAAGATGGCCGAAGCCAGGGAGATGTGCCTCACCCGCCTGCGCGCCCTGCCCCGCGACAGGCGCGAGGCCGTGGCCGACGCCATCCTTGCGCTTGCCGACCCCGAATGGTGGGACTCCCGGCGCAGGGGCGCGGACGTGCTCCTGCTCATCCTGGAAACGCACAAGGCCAAGGTGCTCAAGATCATGCAGGGGGAGGCGCGCTGACGAGGCGCTCCCCCTCGTTCACTCCTCCCCCCTGGTGTAACCGGCGGCCCCGGAGGCACGTCTCGTGTTCATGAGCAACATCGCAGCCGAACACGAGGGACCAGCCATGGAACGCGCATTCGCCGTAACGATGGATGTCCTGTACTATGTTTTCATTTTTGGCCTTCTGAGCATGATCCTGCTCGAAAACCTCTAGCCCGGCCCGCCCTGCGTCAGCCGGGGCTAGCCGGCGGGGCTCATCCGGCCGCCGGTGACGGAGCTCCCGCCCCGCATCCGCCGGGGAAGGCCTCCTCCCGTGCCTATCGATTAGCCGCCCGGTAGCGCGGGTCCAGCACCTCCTCCAGCCTGTCCGTGGCCGTGGGCGGCGCGGGGGACAGGGCGGAGACCTGGGCCAGCACCTCCGGCCCAACGTCCAGATCCGCGGCGGCCAGGGAATCCTCCAACTGGGCCAGGCTCCTGGCGCCCAGGATCGGCGCGGTGACCGCCGGGTGGGACTGCACCCACTTCACGGCCAGGGTCACGGGGTTCACGCCGATCGAACGCGCATAGGCCACGAACCGCTCGGCCACATCGTAGTAGGCCGGGTCGCTGTAGCGCTTGCCGTACATTTCCTTCTCCACCAGGCGGCCCGCATCGGGCTTGTACTCCCGGGAGTACTTGCCCGTGAGCAGGCCCGCGCCCAGCGGATTGTAGGGTATCACGCCCAGCCCCTCCGACTCCGCCATGGGCAGTATCTCCACCTCGGCCTGACGCTTCACCAGGTTGTACATGGGCTCGATGCACTCGAACCGGGCCAGCCCGCGCGCGGCGGAGATGCCCAGGCCCTTGGCCGTCTGCCAGGCGGACCAGTTGCTGGCCCCGACATAGAGCACCTTGCCCTGGCGCACCAGGTCGTCCAGGGCGCGGATGCTCTCCTCCATGGGGGTGTTGGGGTCGAAGTGGTGGATGAAGTAGAGGTCGATGCGGTCCGTGCGCAGACGCCGCAGGCTCTTCTCCACTTCGAGCATGATGTTGCGGCGCGAGGAGCCGAAATCGTTGACGCCCTTGCCGGTGCGCTGGGTCACCTTGGTGGTGACGACCAGCTCGTCCCGGCAGGAGGCCATGAGCCCGCCCAGGATGGTCTCGGCCCGGCCGTCTCCGTAGACGTTGGCGCAGTCGAAGAAGTTCACGCCCGCGTCCCGGCATTTGGCGAACATGCGCGCCGATTCGGCCTCGTCGGCCTCGTTGCCGAAGGTCATGGTGCCGAAGCACAGCTCGGAGACCTTCACCCCGGTGCGCCCCAGAAGTTTGTATTTCATGCGCTCATCTCTCCTTCGCGGGCGGGGTCGGCCTCTGCGTTCCGCACTTCTTCGGACGTGAATTTGCGGTGAGGGGTCACAGGAAAATTGGCGGGCGCCCGCTCACAGCACTGGGCCGAGCATGGCGATGGTGTTGCCCCAGAGCCGCTGCGCCGTGGACCACTGCTCCACCTGGGCGGCGGTGACCTGGTGCGAGCGCCCGAGATAGGCCTGCTGGCAGCGGCGCACCTCGGACGTCAGGGACGGGTCGTGGAAGAGGACGTTGTTCTCGAAATTGAGCTCGAAGCTGCGCCTGTCCATGTTGGCGGAGCCGATGAGGGTGATCTCGCCGTCAAGGGTCAGGGTCTTGGCGTGCAGGAGCCCCCCCTCGTACTCGTAGATCCGCACCCCGGCCTCCAGCAGCTCGGGGTAGTAGCTGCGGCTGGCCGCCCCCACAACCCAGGAGTCGTTTCGCGCGGGGAACACAACCGTGGTGGCCACGCCACGGCGGGCGCAGGCGCACAGCGCGGCCTGCATGGCCTCGTCCGGCACGTAGTACGGCGTGGTGATGAACAGCTCGCGCCGCGCCGCGAACATCAGGTTCGCGAAAACCTCGGGCATGGCGGACTGCCGCATGGTGGGCCCGGTGCCTATCACCTGGGCGGTGACTCCGGGCTGGCCGGGCGGCAGGGGCTGCCTGAGCAGCGGGGTGATGTCCTCGTCCACCATGCTCATCCAGTCCCCGGCGAAGAGGCTCTGGTTCTGCCGGGCAACCGGGCCTTCAAAGCGCATGAGCACGTCCACCCAGGGCGCGAACCGGGCCTTGATCCTGAATTCGGGGTCCGCGCAGTTCTGGCTGCCGCAGTAGGTGACGAAGTTGTCGATCACCACGATCTTGCGGTGGTTGCGCAGGTCGATGCGCCCGCGTAGCATGCGCAGCAGGGGGTTGCCGATGGGCAGGGCCGTGGCCGTGCGGACGCCGGCCTCCCGCATGGCCCGCCAATGCTTGGAGCGTATCATCTTGCGCGAGCCCAGGGCGTCCGCCATGACCCGGCAGGTCACCCCGCGCCGGGCCGCCCGCATCAGGGCCTCGGCCACCTTGAGGCCGTTGTTGTCCCGCAGCCAGATGTAGAACACCAGATGCACATGGTCCTTCGCGGCGTCGATGTCCGCCACGACGGAGTCGATGCTGGCGTTGGAGTCGGTGAACAGCCAGCCCTGGTTGCCGCCCACCGGCGGGAAGCCGTTCACGGAGTGGCCCATCTGGAACAGGTGCGGGTAGCGGGTGTCCGCGCCGGGCTTGTAGCAGGGCTCCGCCGCGCCGGGGGTGCCCTTCAGATCCGGCTGCTTCTCCCGGGCCTTGAGGGCCTTCTCCACCCTGGCGTTGCCGATGTTGGTCTCGCCGAGTAGCAGGTAGGCCAGGATGCCCACAACGGGCAGGGCCACCATCACCACCACCCAGGCCACGCGGGACGCAGGCTCCCTGTGCGGGCGCAGAATGGCCCGGCCCATGAAGACCAGATGCACGGCCCAAAGCAGCCCCGTGCCCAGCGCGAAGAGCAGACTTTCACCAGCCATTGCGAACAGTTGTTACAGACACGAGTGCACTTCCGTCAACGGCAGAATCGGCCAGCGGCGCAGTGGCCGCCCGGCCGGTTCTTCGGATTGACTTCCGGGGCCGATGATGGCTCATACTGGTTGCGGTCCCCCAACCCTGCAGACAGGAGAATCGACATGACCACGTGGATCTGGGTCGCCCGCTGGCTCAAGAGCGCGGGCAAAGAGGCCGAGGTGAGGCAGGCGGCAGCGGCCATCCGCAAACACTGGGAGGAGGTCGCCCTGGACCAGGGGCTCGACCCCGCCAAGAACGTCACCACTGCCGAGGGAGAGAAGGAGATCCGTGTCGGCATCTCCGAGGAGTTCGACGAGGAGATGCGCGAAGGCCCCGGGGAATGGCGCTTCTATTAGGCGAACTCCACGAGCATTTCCGTCAGGCCGCCCCGGGGAAACCCGGGGCGTCTGTTTTCAGCCGCCCCATGAGACCTCCCCGTGCCGGGCCGAATATGCCGCCCTCGACTACAAGCCCCCCGGGGTATATATCAACCGAAGGCCCAGACAGCCTTCGTGTCAGGCTGTCCGGCCGGGGCGCGACTCCATGGACACTGTTGACCTGAAAACATCGCCCGCTGCGCAAGAGCAGGTTAAGCGATCAATTCTCGATGTTGTGGAAAAACAACAGTCTCTCGGAGCTGTTTCCACCGCCTTTCTCTCCATACTCATCACGCTGACCATCTCCAGCGACCATATCCTTCCCACGGCGATAGCATGGACTGTCCTCGTGTTCCTGGCCAGCGCGTATAAGGCTTTTCTATCATGCTACCGCCGCTATGAACGGTTCAAAGCGACATCCCTGCGGACACGCGGCGGGTTGATAGTCACCAGCGCTGCTTCGACCGGCATTTTGTGGAGCATGCCAATGGTGTTCGTCGACTGCGACCACCCTGTGGAACTGGCGACAGTCATACTTATCATAAGCGGCATCATTTCCGGTTCTGTCAATACCTACCTCGGAAACATGGTCTGCATGGCGATCATCGCCACGCTTCCCATCGCCTCCATAATTGCGGCCATGTCCATCAGGATGACACCAATTCCTGTAACGGCGATCATCAGCATCATAACATTCTATGCCTACATCATGTCGGTGAGCGTCAAAACGGCGAGAGGCTCCCGGGAGCTCTTTACGGCGAAATTCGAGAACGCGGAGCTCATCGAGAACCTCGAATCCGCAAAAAAAGACCTGCAGGAGTTGGCCAACCGCGACGACCTCACGGGGCTGCCCAACAGGAGGCTCCTGGCGGAACTCTTCGCCCAGGCTGCGGACGAAGCCGAGCGCAATGACGCCAGGCTGGCCGTCCTGTTCATAGACATGAACGATTTCAAGCAGATCAACGACAGATACGGCCACGAGGTCGGGGACAAGGCCCTTGTGGCGGCCGCGGACATCATGCGGCGGACAGTAAGGGGGGCGGATATAGTGGCCCGCCTGGGTGGGGACGAGTTCGTGGCCGTCATCAGGGACATCGCCACGCCGGATGACGCAGCCCTTGTTTCCGGCAAGCTCTCCAGGGCGCTGGAGTCGCCGGTGGAGATCGAAGGATCTTCCATTAACATCAGCGCGAGCATCGGCGTGTCGCTCTTCCCGGACCATTCCAGGGCGCTCGACACCCTGCTCACGCTCGCGGACGCCGCCATGTACCTTGCGAAAGCCAAGGAAGCCCAAGGCCCCACGCTGCACGAATGACGCGCCCGCCGATGCAGGGCGCAGGCGTGCCCGGCATCTGTGAATTCGTAAAAATAGTAGATGGTTGCAGGACGTTCTTGAGGGGGTGGTGCGAGAGAGGGGACTCGAACCCCTACGGTTGCCCGCCAGATCCTAAATCTGGTGCGTCTACCAATTCCGCCACTCTCGCATGATCGGGCAGGAGGCGCGGCGCCCGCCGTCGAGGACCGGCAAGCGCGCAGTGGTGCAAATATACCGAAACGATTTCGATGCCAACCGGTTGAAGGCCATAGCGCGCTCCGCCGTTCAGCCTCCGAACAGCCCGGCCATGTGGTTGGGGGGCGAGGCCCCCTTGCCCACGGGGAAGCCCGAGGCGAGCGCCCGGTTGAGATATCTCTGCGCGGCCCGCACGGCCTCCTCCAGGGGCAGGCCCTTGCCCAGCCCGGCGGTGATGGCAGCCGAGAGCGTGCAGCCCGTGCCGTGGGTGTGGGGTGTGTCCACGTGCGGCACAGGCAGGGCCAGGGGTTCGCGCCCGGGCAGACCGAGCCAGTCGGTCAACTGCCCCCCGCTCTGCTCCATGTGGCCGCCCTTGATGAGCACCGCCTTCGGCCCCATGGAGAGCAGCTTCGCCATGGCCGCGAACAGTGTCTGTTCGTCCTCGATGGGCATGCCCGCCAGCAGTTCGGCCTCGGGCCGGTTGGGGGTGAGCAGGTCGGCCTGGGGCAGAATGTGGCGCACGATGGCCTCCACGGCGTCCTCGCGCAGCAGCCTGTGCCCGCTCTGGGAAACGCACACCGGGTCCACCACCAGGGGGAAATCGCGGTCCTCGAGGCCCTCTGCCACGGCCCGGGCGATCTCCGCGCTGAAGAGCATCCCGGTCTTGGCGGCGCGGAAGGGGATATCCTCCAGCACGGTGCGCAGCTCAAGGGCCACGAAATCGGCATCCGGGGCGTGGATGCCGGTCACCCCTTGGGTGTTCTGGGCCGTGAGCGCGGTGATGACGCTGGCGCCGTAGCAGCCGTGGGCCATGAAGGTCTTGAGGTCGGCCTGGATGCCGGCCCCGCCGCCGCTGTCCGACCCGGCGATGGTAAGAACGCAGGCGGGGGCGCTCATGCCTGGGCGCTCTCCTCGGCTTCGTCCATGGCTTCTTCGCTATGGCGGATGGACTTGAGCGAGAGGCCGCTCCTGGCCAGCACCAGCAGCCCGGTGAGCGTGGTGGGGATGTACTGCATCATGTGGATGAGGAAGCCGATGGCCAGGGCCAGCTCCTTGTCCACCTTGAACAGGCCCAGCCCGAAGATCACCGCGGCCTCGAACACGCCCACCGCGCCCGGGGAAGACGGCATGGCCATGCCCAGGGCGGACAGGATGAATACGGCCAGGGTCTGGCCCATGGTCAGCTTGAGCCCGGCCACCCACAGCACCGTGAGGAAGGTGGGGATGGCGTAGAGCAGCCAGACCAGCGCCGTGTAGATCATGAGCACGATCAGGTAGCGCAGCGTGACGCCGTGCACCAGCTGCAGCTTGACCTCGATGATGAACTCGCGCAGGCGCTCAACGGGGATGACGGCGATGACGCGGTCCGCCAGGGCGGGCCACTTGCGCACCACGAACAGGCAGGCCCAGATGGAGCCCACGCCCACGGCCAGCGGGAAGAAGGCCATCTTGAGCTTGAAGTGGAAGGCCACCACCAGGCCCATGGCCAGGATGGCGTTCAGGTCGAAGAAGCGCTCCCAGAAGACCATGCTGATGGTCTGGCCCAGGGAGTAGCCGCACTGGCGGCGCAGGTAGAAGCACTTGGCCAGTTCGCCCAGCTTGGCCGGGGCCACGTTGTTCACGGCCATGGACAGCAGGAAGGACTTGAGGCCCACCCAGTTGCCGCAATCGTACCCGGAGAGAAAGTTCATGCGCAGGGCCATGACCGCGTAGCCCAGGAAGGAGAGCAGCGTGGTGACCACGATGGCCGTGGAGTCGAACTGGACGAAGGCCTGGCGGAGCTTGTCGAAATCCTGGAACTGGACGCTTCCGAGCATGGCCAGCCAGTCGCCGTGGGAGGCCGCCAGCTTGAAGGCCTCCGTGTTGATGTCGCACAGGGCGTAGAGCAGGCACACCGCGACGAAGACGAGGCGCAGGACGAAGCTGACGGTTTTCTTTACGATCATCTGCGGGGGCTTTTTACAGCGCGCTAGCGGTTGAAGGTTTCCTGCAGCCGATAGCGCAGGTGCGTGAAGCGCTTGGTGGCGCCAACCGCGCCGAGGCCGATGCCCAGGGCCTTCTTTCCGCCCAGGATCACGGCCAGTTTCCGGGCTCGCGTGAGGGCTGTATAGATGAGGTTGCGCTTGAGCATGACGAAGTGCTGCGTGACGATGGGCACGACCACCACGGGGTATTCGCTGCCCTGGGACTTGTGCACGCTCACGGCGTAGGCCAGGGCGAGCTCGTCCAGGTCGGCGCTCTCGTAGGGCACGATGCGCCCGTCGAAGTCGACGCTGAGTTCGACGGCGTGGGGGTTCACGTCCACGATCCACCCCAGGTCGCCGTTGAAGACGTCCTTTTCATAGTTGTTCTTCGTCTGCAAGACTCTATCGCCCTGGCGGAACCTATTTTTTCCCCGAACCAGCTCCCTGCCGGAGGGGTTGAGGCGCGCCTGGAGCAGTTCGTTCAGCGCCTGGGTGCCCACCTCGCCCTTGTGCATGGGCGAGAGCACCTGGATGTCGCGCCTGGGGTCGAAGCCGTAGGTGCGCGGGATGCGTTCCGCCACCAGGTCCACGATCTTCTCCTGCACCTGCTGCGGGTCGTCGCATTCCACCCAGAAGAAGTCCGCCTGGGGGGGCTTCTTCACGGACTGCACCGGGAACTGGCCCTCGTTCACCCGGTGGGCGTTGACCACGATCATGGATTCCAGCGCCTGCCGGTAGATGTGCGTGAGCCGGGCCTGCTCGATGGAGCCGGAATCGAGCATGTCGCCCAGCACGTTGCCCGGCCCCACGGAGGGAAGCTGGTTCACGTCGCCCACCAGCACCAGGCGGCAGGTCAGCGGCAGGGCGCGCAGCAGGCTCAGGAGCAGCTGCACGTCGAGCATGCTGGCCTCGTCCACCAGCACCACGTCGGCCTTGAGCTTGTGCTCCTCGTTGTGGGCGAAGCCGCCCCCGGGGTTGGAGCCCAGCAGCCGGTGCAGGGTGGAGGCCGGGAAGCCGGTGGCCTCGGTCATGCGCTTGGCCGCGCGGCCCGTGGGCGCGCACAGCCGCACCTTGTAGCCCAGCTTGTCCAGCGCGCGCACGATGGCCTTGGTGATGGTGGTCTTGCCCGTGCCGGGGCCGCCCGTAATAATGAAGGTCTTGTTTGTGCAGGCCTGGGTTACGGCCAGATGCTGCTCGCTGGAGAGGGTGATGCCGCATTCGGCCTCCACAGAGGGCATGATCTTGGCCACCTTGTCCGCGGGCATGGGCGCCGGGTGGGATGATATGGCCCAGAGCCGCTCGGCTATCTCGCGCTCCCAGTTGTAGAAATGGGTCAGGTAGACCGCGTGTTCGATGTCCTGCTGGGGCAGGCGCTCGATGCGCACCTTCTTCTGCAGGTCCAGGTTCTCCAGGGCCTCGGCCAGCAGGTGCAGGCCAACGCCGCCCAGCATGGCGTCCACGCGCTCCAGCAGTTCGTCGCGCGGGTAGAACAGGTGCCCGGCGTCGCCCAGGGTGAAGAGCCCGTAGATGATGGCCGCCTCCAGGCGCTGGGGGCAGTCCGGGGCGAAGCCCAGCTTGAGGGCCATGGCGTCGGCCGTCTTGAAGCCGATGCCGTGGATGTCGTAGGCCAAGCCGTAGGGGTTGTCCTTGAGCTTCTGCACAGCCCCGGAGCCGTAATGCTTGAAGATGCGCTGGGCGAAGGTGGTGGGCACGTCGTGGGTCTGCAGGAAGAGCATCAGGCCGCGCACCTCGCGCTGCTCGTTCCAGCTGGCCGTGATTTTCTCCAGCACCTTGGGGGTGATGCCCTTGACCGCCAGGAGCTTCTCCGGGGCCTCGTCCAGCACGTCGAGCACCCTGTCCCCGAATTCGGCCAGCATCTTGCCCGCCAGCACGGGCCCCACGCCCTTGATCTGCTTTGACTCCAGGTAGCGCTTGATGCCCGTGAGGGAGGCCGGCATGCGCTGCTCGAAGTACTCCACCGCGAACTGGCGGCCGTACTGGGAGTGGGTGGTCCACTGCCCGCGCAGGTAGAGCGTCTCCCCGGGGGAGACCAGCCCCATGGTGCCCACGATGGTCACCACGCCGGGCTCGCCCTTGGCTTGCACCTTGGCCACCAGATAGCTTGTGGACTCGGAGAAGAAGGTGACGGTGTGCACCTCGCAGGTCAGCTCGGCGGGCGGCGTCGGCCGCTCCACCAGGCTCCCCCTGCCCTCGCGCGCCATCAACCGAGCTCCTGGCGGTGGACCATGGACTGGCGCAGGGTCTCCTTGTCCACGTACTTCACCTCGGCCCCCAAGGGTATGCCCTGGGCCAGGCGCGTCAGGCGCACGCCCGGATACTGGCGCTCCAGCAGGTTCTTGATGTAGCTGGCCGTGGCCTCGGCCTCCAGGGTGGTGCCCAGGGCCAGGATGACCTCGCCCACCTGGCCCTCGCTAAGGCGGGCCTGGAGGCGTTCGATCTCCAGGCTGCCCGGCTCCACGCCGTCCAGCGGGGAGATGAGCCCGCCCAGGATCAGGTAGCGGCCCTTGTACAGGCCGGTCTCCTCGAGGGCCAGCAGCGAGTCCCACTCGCTGACCACGCACAGCGACTCCTGGCTGCGGCGCGGGTCCGCGCAGATGGGGCACGGGTCGGATTCGGCCAGCCCCGCGCAGCCCGAGCAGATGTGCAGGCTGTCGCGCAGGTCGTGGATGGAGCGGCCCAGGCCCCGGGTGCGCTCCTCGGGCCACTTGAGCAGGGTCAGCGCGGCCCTCAGGGCGGACTTGGGCCCCAGGCCCGGCAGCTTGGAGAGTTCGCCCACCAGGTCGGCGAGCGGCTTGGGCAGTCCGGCCATGCGCTAGAAGAGCCCCGGGATGTTCAGGCCGCCGGTGATCCCGGCCATCTCGGACTGCTGGAGTTCGCGGGCCTTCTTGAGCGCGTCGTTGACGGCGGCCAGCACCAGATCCTGGAGCATCTCCACGTCGGCGGGGTCCACCACGGCCTTGTCGATGGTCACGGAGATGATCTCCTGGGAGCCGGTGGCCTTCACGGTGACCATGCCGCCCCCGGCGGTGGCTTCGACCTGGCGGTTGGCCAGATCCTGCTGCATCTGCTGCATCTTGCGCTGCATCATCTGCGCCTGGCGCAGCATATCTCCCATGCCTTTCATATCTTCCTCCGGGAAATCAGGTTCACGATTTGTGTTGCACGTCGATGATGTAGGCCCCGAGCGTCTCCTGGGCCTCCTTGAAGAGCGGGCTCTGCTCCACCTGGGCGCGCAGCTCCTGCGTGGGCTTGCGCTGGGCGGTGCGCTCCACGTCGAAATCGAGGCCCGTGTCAGGGCCGAAATAGTCGTGCACGAGGCCGCGCAGCACGGCGACGGATTCGGGCTTGCCGGTGATCTGCCCGTACATGAACTCGTTCTTGCACTTCAGGCGCAGCACGTCGCCCCTGTCCCCGGCGTCCAGAGCCCCCCCGGCGAGCTGCCCGAAGGCCACGCGCAGGGGCGGATGGTTCTTGAGCGCGTGCAGGGCGTAGTCGTGGAAGGCCTTCCAGGTGCGCGGCCCGCGCGGGCGCTCCACGGCGGGAGCGGGCGGCGTCTGGCCTGACGCATTCTGGCTGTTCGGGCCAGGCGCGGGACCGGCAGAGGCCGGACCCCCAGCAGGCTGGGCCTGATACGGGGCCGATGCCTGGCCCGGTTGCGGAGCCTGATACGGGGCCTGTTGCGGCGCAGGACGCGGAGCCGGAGACTGGTGCTGTCCCTCGTTGCTCTCGGAGCCGGGCGCCGGGCGCGGGGCTCTGGGCGGGGCGGATTCCGGGCCATAAGCGGGTGCAGATGCGGGCGCGGCCTGGGGCGGACGCCAGCCCTGCGGACCCTGCTGTCCGCCGCCGGATTGCGCCCCACCGTACTGCTGGGCCGCCCCCTGGGGCGGGTTGCCGTAGGGGCCGGGTCGCGGGCCGCCCCCGTAGCTTCCGCCGGGGCCGCCGCTGGGGCCTGAGGGCCGCGCGGGCGGGCAGGCTCCGGCGCTCATGGCCTCCAGGGAGAGCAGGCGCGGCACGTAGGCCAGGTTGAGCATCAGAAGCTCCAGGGCCAGCGCTGGCTCCAGGCTGGTCATCACCCGGCGCTGGCCTTCCAGGGTCATCTGCCAGCAGGCGTGGATGTGCCGGGCCTCGAAGTCCCTGGCCCAGCCGAGCCACTGGCGGCCCTCCTCCTCGGAGAGCTCCAGGGAACCCAGGGCCTTCTCCCCGGCCTGGTTGAGCAGGAACAGGTTGCGCCAACTGGAGGCCAGCTCGCGCAGGAAGAAGCCGATGTCCAGGCCGCGGTCCAGCACGTTGCGCAGGAGTTCGCTCACGGCCAGGCAGTCCTGATCCTTGAAGGCCTGCATGAGCGTGAGGAACACGTCCTGCCCGGCCAGGCCCAGCACGTCGCGCACGTCCTGCTCGCGCAGGCTCTCCCCGCCCATGGCCAGCACCTGGGCCAACAGCGACATGGAATCGCGCACGCTGCCCGCGCCGCGCCGGGCGATGAGGCTCACGGCCCCCTGCTCGTAGGCCACATTCTCGCGGCTCAGCAGGCCGCTCAGGTGGGCCTCCAGCTCGGGCTGCATCAGGCGCTTGAACACATAGTGCTGGCAGCGACTGATGATGGTGGGCAGTATCTTGTGGGGCTCGGTGGTGGCCAGGATGAAGGTCACGCGGCCAGGCGGCTCCTCGAGGGTCTTGAGCAGCGCGTTGAAGGCCGCCTTGGAGAGCATGTGCGCCTCGTCGATGATGAAGACCTTGTAGCGGCTCTGCAGCGGGGCGTAGCCGATGTCCTCCTTGAGGCGGCGGGCTTCCTCGACGTTGCCGTGGGTGGCGGCGTCGATCTCGATGACGTCGGGGGAGACCCCGGCCGTGATCTGGCGGCACTGGGAGCACTCGTTGCACGGCTCGGCCGTGGGGGCCGTCACGCAGTTGAGCGCCTTGGCCAGCACGCGGGCCAGGGTGGTCTTGCCCACCCCGCGCGTGCCGGAAAAGAGGTAGGCGGGCGCGATCTTGTCCTCGGCGGACGCCTTGGACAGGATGCGCTTGATCGCTTCCTGGCCGGCCACGTCGCTGAAGCGCTGGGGCCGGTATTTCGATGTGAGGCTCGGTGCTGACATGGTTTCGCCCGGGGGGCCGCCAGGCCCCCCGATGGAAAATCGCTAGACGGTGTATCCGTGCAGCCAGGAGGCGTACGCGGGGTTTTCGCCCTTGACCATGCGGAAGAACTCCTTCTGCAGGAGCTTGGTCACTTCCCCCGCCCTGCCCTGGCCGATGACGCGCCGGTCGATCTCGCGGATGGGGGTGATCTCCGCCGCGGTGCCCGAGAAGAAAGCCTCGTCCGCGGTGTAGAGCTCGTCGCGGGTGAAGCGCTCCTCGCGCAGGGGGATGCCCAGGTCGCGGGCGAGGGTGATGATGGCGTCGCGGGTGATGCCCGAGAGCACCGAGGTCAGCGGGGGGGTCTTGATGGCCCCGTCCTTGACCATGAAGATGTTCTCGCCCGAGCCCTCGGAGACGAAGCCGTCGGTGTCCAGAAGCATGGCCTCGTCGTAGCCGTCGGCCAGGGCCTCGGTCTTGGCCAGCACGGAGTTGACGTAGTTGCCGCAGACCTTGGCCTTGGTCATCATCACGTTGACGTGGTGCCTGGCGAAGGAGGACGTCTTGATACGGATGCCAAGCTCCAGGGCCTCCTCGCCCAGGTACGCGCCCCAGGGCCACACGCAGATGGCGTTGTGGATGGGGTTCTTGCCGGGGCTCACCCCGAAGGACATGCCCGTGCCGATGAAGGTGATGGGCCGGATGTAGCCCTCCTCCAGCTTGTTGGCCTTGAGCGTTTCAAGGATGGCCTCCACGATCCGCTCCTGGGTGAAGGGCATGGCGATCTCGACGATCTTGGCGGACTCGAACAACCTGCGCACGTGCTCCTTGAGGCGGAACACGGCCGAACCGCCGCCCGCCTGCTTGTATGCACGGATGCCCTCGAACACGCCCACGCCGTAATGAAGGGTGTGGGTCATCACGTGAACGCGCGCCTCATCCCAGGGGACGAGCGCGCCGTCGAACCAGATCAGCTCGGTTTTGGGCGACATGGAGACGGTCCTTCCTTATACGTACTATTCCTGGCGCGGGAAGCGTCCCGGGCTCGAAACGGGCAGGCTAGACAAAAGCCCCATCCAGGTCAAGAAGGCCCGGGGAACGCACGCGCCACGCGCAGCGCCGCCTTACGGCGGCAGCGCGGGCGCGTGCCCGCCAGGAAGCGCGGATAGGCCTCGCCGGAGCTGCCGCGCCCTCTCTTCCCAGGTCTCCGGCCATTGCCAAGCGGCCTCCCCGTGCGTATTGGACATCAGCCCATGAGCACCACGCCCCCCATCGGCCCAGGCTTTCCCTGGCTGGCCCCCCTTGCAGGATACTCCGACCTCCCCTTCAGGATGCTCTGCCGCGACTACGGCGCGGCCTGCGCCGTCACGGAGATGGTCAGCGCCAAGGGCATGGTCTATCACAGCCCCGGCACCAAGGACCTGCTCGCCACCTGCCCGGAGGACTCTCCCCTGGTGGTGCAGCTCTTCGGCGCGGAGCCGGAGATGTTCGCCCGGGCCATGGACATGCTCCTGGAGCGCGGCTTCCGCTATTTCGACCTCAACTGCGGCTGCTCCGTGCCCAAGGTGGTCAAATCCGGCTCGGGCTCAGCCCTGCTGCGCACCCCGGAGCTGCTCTACGCCATCGTGAAGGTCATGGTGGCCAAGGCGGGCCCCGGGGCAGTGAGCGTGAAGCTGCGCACCGGCTGGGCCGCCGGCGACGAGGCAGTGTTCCCGGTGGCGCGCGAACTGGAGAATCTGGGCGCGGCCTGGCTCACCCTGCACCCCCGGCACGCCAGGCAGGGCTATTCCGGAACGGCGGACTGGTCCCAGGTGGCAAGGCTGAAGCAGGAGGCGGGCATCCCGGTGCTGGCCAGCGGCGACCTGTTCAGCGCCGCCGACGCCCGGCGCTGCCTGGAGCGGACAGGGGCCGACGGCGTGATGTTCGCGCGCGGGGCCATGTACGACCCGGCCGTGTTCAGCCACTTTTTGAGCGATGCGCCCCAGGCCCCCTCCGGGCCGGAGGTGGCCCGCATGATCGAGCGCCACGCTGCCTACATCCGGCGCTTCGGCAGGCCGGAGAAGGCCATCCTGCGCATGCGCTCCATCGTGCCCCGCTACATCCGCAACCTGCTGGGGGCGCGTGTGCTGCGCCAGGAAGTGGGTTCGTGCGCCTCGTGGGAGCATCTTTCGGAAATCGTCGAGCGGGTGGCCCAGGCGCAGTGCGCGCCCAGCGAAGGCCACCACCAGGAGGAGCGCGATGGAAGTCATCAGGGCTAAATCGGCCGGATTCTGCATGGGCGTGGGCCTGGCCCTGCGCAAGCTCGACGAGCTGCTTGCGGACCAGTCCCTCTCCGCCCCCATCTGCACCTTCGGACCCCTCATCCACAACCCCCAGGTGCTCAAGGAGTACGAGGAGCTGGGCGTGGCCTGCTCAGAGAACCCCGAGGAGATAGAGGCCGGGTCCATCGTGCTCATCCGCGCCCACGGCGTGCCCCGCCTGGTGTACGAGCGCCTGGCCGCAAGCGGCCTCAAGGTGGCCGACGCCACCTGCCCCAAAGTGATGAAGGCCCAGCGCCTGATCGCCAAGGAGGCCGCCAAGGGGGGCATCCTGCTGCTCTACGGCGAGGAGGACCACCCCGAGGTGCGCGGGCTTTTGAGCCACGCGGCCAACGGGGCCATCGTCTTCGGAAGCCTGGAGGAATTGCCGGAGGACACGCTGGACCCGAGGGAATCCTATTTCCTGGCGGCCCAGACCACCCAGGACGACGCGGGCTTCGAGCGCATAAGGGAGCGGCTGTTCCATCTGCTGGGCCGCGAGATACCGGTGCTGCGCACCATCTGCGACGCGACGCAGAAACGCCAGGAGGAGGTCATCGCCCTGGCCGGCACGGTGGACATGATCGTGGTGGTGGGCGGGCGCAACAGCGGCAACACCCGCCGCCTGGCCAAGGTCGCCCAGGACAGGGGGGTGCCCTGCGTGCATGTGGAGACGGCCGACGAACTGCCCCTGGAAAAGATGCGCGGCCTCGCCCGCATTGGCTTGACAGCGGGAGCCTCAACCCCCAAAAAGATCATCGACGCGGTGGAAACCGCATTGCTGAAGCTGTAACTTCGGAGGGACCTGATGGCCCAGACCAACATTCTGCTCGAATCCGGCACCAACGAGCTCGAAATCGTCGAATTCTACCTCGACGAACAGGTGCCGGAGGGCGATCCCTCCGGGCTCTCGACGTACAAAGGCTATTACGGGGTCAACGTGGCCAAGGTGCTGGAGATCATCCGCCTGCCCAGAGTCACCGAATTGCCCGAGGTGGCCCACCCTTCCGTTCTGGGTGCGTTCAACCTGCGCAATCACATCATCCCTCTTGTGGACCTTTCCGTCTGGCTGGACAAGCAGCGCGAGGACACTGAGTCCCCCAAGGTCATCGTCACGGAGTTCAACAAGGTCACAACGGCCTTCCTGGTCACGGGCGTCACGCGCATCCACCGGCTCAGTTGGGAGGCCGTGGAGCCGCCCAACAACTACGTCTCCACCCTGAGCGGCGACTCCATCACCGGCGTGGTCAAACTGGAGGACCGCATCGTCTTCCTGCTCGACCTGGAAAAGATCGTGGCCGACCTGAACCCCGCCCTGGGCCTCAAGCTGGACACCACCGTGGACTGGCGGGCCAGCAAGCGCTACCGCGCGCTCATCGCGGACGACTCCGCCCTGGTGCGCGAGATGCTGCGCGACCTGATGGAGAAGGCCAATTTCGACGTGGAGGTGGTGAACACCGGGCTCCAGGCCTGGGAGCGCCTGCTGCAGATCAAGCAACTGGCCGAGGAGAACAACTCCGACGTGACGGACTACGTGCAGGTGGTCGTCTCCGACATCGAGATGCCCACCATGGACGGCCACAACCTCACCAAGCGCATCAAGGAGGACAACGCCCTGGGCAAGCTGCCGGTGCTGCTGTTCTCCTCGCTCATCACGGACAAGCTGCGCCACAAAGGCGAGGCCGTGGGCGCCGACGACCAGATTTCAAAGCCCGAGGTGAGCCAGTTGGCCCTGCGCGCCAAGACCATCATCGAGCAGCGCCTCGGGGCCTGAACCCGGCCACGCGCCCGCCAGAATGCAACAACGCCCGGAGGCTTTCGCCTCCGGGCGTTTCGTTTTCACCCTCGATCCCTTCCCGTTTGGGGTGTTTGCGCTTTCTGGTGTACCTTTCCTTGCCGTCCATGGCCTTCCCCGGCGGGGGCTGGCGCTTGCGCACCGCCGGGAGCTCCTCTTGCCGGATGACGATGCTCTCTTTCGCCTTCATGGCGTCCTCCTCGCTGAATCTCAGCCGCAGCAATAGTCATCCGATCCGGCCTTGTCCATAGGCCCACCTCCATACTTGTTCTCGCTCCGGGAATATGGCACCTGTTCGCCATATCAACGCGAGCTCACCACATCCAGCCAGCATCGCCGGAATGTCGATTGAACGTTCGTGCGTATACCGAACCTTTTATTCAACTGGGCGACCGAATGAAGAACACCTCCCTCCTCGTAAAGCTTGGCGGAATCGCCATCATCACCTCCCTGCTGACCGCCGCGGTGGGCATGAGCGGCTGGGTGGGCCTGGACAAGGCCAACAAGTCGCTGGAGAGCTTCGCCACCAATACGTTCCCCTCGGTCAGCGCCCTTTCCGAATGCAAGGACGGCATCGTCTCGGCCAGGCGCATCGAACAGAGCCTGCTGATACCCGAGCTGTCCACCAAGGACGAAATCGCCAGCCGTACCGCCATGTTCGACAAGGATTGGCAGCGGGTCCGCGCGGGCGTGAGCGCCTACGACGCCCTGGAGATGGACGAGCGCGAGAAGCGCGAATGGGCCGACGCCAAGGCGGGCATCGCCGAGATGGAGAAGCTCCAGCTCGAGGTGCTGGGCCTGGTGAAGGAAGGCAAGCGCACCCTGGCCATGGGCAAATCCGGCTCAAAGGGCCGCGAAGCGTTCCGGTCCGTGGCCGCCAAGCTGGACGCCCTGGTCAAGTACAACACCGACGAAGCCCGGACCACGGTCGACAGCTCCGTGGCTGACGGCAAGGCCTCCCAACGGTTCCTGACCATCACCGCCCTGAGCTGCGCGGCGCTCTCCATCCTGCTTTCGCTGCTCGCGGCCAGGGCCATTTCCGGCGGGCTCAAGCGCGTGGTCGGGTTCGCCGGGGCCGTGGCCGCGGGCCGACTGGACGAACGCCTCGACATCGACCAGAAGGACGAGGTTGGCCAGCTTGCCCAGAGCCTGCGCACCATGGTCGCCAGCCTCAAGGAGATGATCGCCCACGCCAACGAGCAGTCCGAGCAGGCCCGCCTGCGCACCCAGGAGGCCGAGCAGGCCACCAGGGAGGCCGATGCGGCCAGGGCCCAGGCCGAGCTGGCCAAGGCCGAGGGCATGCTGCAGGCGGCGCGGCGCATCGAGGGCGTGGTGGCGGTTGTCACCTCCGCCTCGGACAAGCTTTCGGAGCAGATCGAGCAGTCCTCCCGGGGCAGCGAGGTGCAGTCGCAGCGCATCGGCGAGACGGCCGCCGCCGTTTCGCAGATGAACACCACCGTGTTGGACGTGGCCCGCAACGCCGGCAATGCGGCGGAGATGTCGGGCAAGGCCCGCTCGCAGGCGGAGGACGGCGCGGGCATCGTGGGCAGGGTGATCGCCGGCATCGGCGAGGTGCAGCAGCAGGCCCTCTCCCTGAAGGACGAAATGACGGACCTGGGCAAGCAGGCCCAGGGTATCGGGCAGATACTGGGGGTCATCTCCGACATCGCCGACCAGACCAACCTGCTGGCGCTCAACGCCGCCATCGAGGCGGCCAGGGCCGGGGAGGCCGGGCGCGGCTTCGCCGTGGTGGCCGACGAGGTGCGCAAGCTGGCCGAGAAGACCATGACCGCCACCAAGGAAGTGGGCGACGCCATCCGCGCCATCCAGGCCAGCACCCGCCACAGCATCGAAAGCGTGGACGGCGCCGTGGCCAGGATCGGCGAGGCGACGGAAATGGCCGGGCAGTCCGGCGAAGCCCTGACGCGCATCGTGGAGCTGGCGGAGATCACCAGCGACCAGGTGGCGTCCATCGCCACCGCCTCGGAGGAGCAGTCCGCCGCCAGCGAGGAGATCGCCCGCTCCATCGACGACGTCAGCCGCGTCTCCAACGATACGGCGGTCTCCATGCAGCAGTCGGCCAGCGCTGTGCAGGAGCTGGCCGCCCAGGCCCAGGAGCTCAGAAATCTCGTGATGGAGTTGCAGAACACCCCGGCGGATAGCTCTGCGGACGGTCAGGCGGCCCTGCCGGGCGGCCGGAGCGCGCTGGCGCGGGGCTGAGCGGGAGCGAAGAACGGCCCGGGGCCGTCCCCTCGCCTGGAGAGTAACTTCATCCGGCACGGCGGCGTCCAATCCTTTGAGGAGACCGCAAACAGCAACGCACAGGCCTCCGACCCCGATGGCCGCATGGGATAAAGACTCTACAGTTATGGATCAGCAGCCCCCCCCTTCCCCGGCGGCCAACGGCCTGCCGGCTGAATTCAAGACTCTCGCCAGGCGCGCGCCCGTGTCGGTCATGCACGTCGACAGGCAGGGCCTCGTCTCCTACGTCAACGACTGGCACCTCGCCCACTTCGCGCGCGGCCTGCACGAGAAGGACTACTTCATCGGCAAGCCCCTCAGTTCACTGCCGGGCATCGATTCGGCCGGGGTCGCGGGGAGGCTCGCCTCGGTCTTCGATGGCGACGACGTCCTTTTGGAAAAGGTCTTCACCCCCGAGTTCAGCGGGGGGCAATCCGGCTACCAGACCATCCGGGCCACCCCCGTGCTCAAGGAGGGCGAGTTGTGCGGCGCGGTGGTCATCCGGGAGGACGTGACGCGCTGGGTCGAAATGGAGCGCGTGGCGCTCAGCGAACACAACCGCCTGCGGGACCTGCTCAACGCCACCACGGATTCGGCCGTGCTCATCGACGCCAACGGCCGTTTCGTGGCCCTCAACGACGAAGCCGCCAGACGCCGCTCCATGACCGTTGACGAACTCCTGGGCAAGAGCATCTACAAGTACCTTGACCCGGAGGTCTCGCTGTTCCGGCGCGCCATGTGCGAGAAGGTGCTGGCCGGGTCAGGCCCGGTCCAATACGAGGAGAAGATCAAGGGCCGCATCTTCATGGTGAGCATCTACCCGGTGCTTGATTCCAAGGGCGCCGTCACGCGCCTGGCCTCCTTCTCCCGCGAGATCACCGAGCGCAAGAACATGGAGCGGGCGCTCATCAAGGCCAGGGAGCGTGCCGAGGCCTCCTTCGTGGCCAAGACCCAGTTCCTGGCCAACATCAGCCACGAGCTGCGCACCCCCTTGAACGGCATTCTGGGCGCGGCGCAACTGGCCCATTCCGAACCGCTCAGCGAGGATCAGGCCGAACTGTGGCGGATAGTCGGGGATTCGGGTGAGCGCCTGCTGCAGGCCATCAACTCCCTGCTGGACCTGGCGGACATCTCCTCCCACGCGCTCCAGGCCTCCATGAAGCCGTTCGACCTGCACCGCTGCGTGGCTTCGGTGGTGAGGAACTTCACGGTCCAGGCCCGGCTCAAGGGGCTGGAGCTCTCGGCCGAGATCCACCCTTCCGTGCCCGTGGTCGTGGCCGGGGACGAGTTCCGCCTGCGCCAGGTGCTGGTGAGCCTGCTCTCCAACGCCATCCAGTGCACCGATGCGGGGCACGTGCTGCTTTCGCTCACGCGCATCGAGTCCATCGACCTGCACGGCGAGAGCCTCTTCACCTGCGAGGGCGGGCTGCCGCTGCTCTTCACCGTGGAGGACACGGGCGTGGGCATCCCGGCGGACAGGCTGCCGCACATCTTCGAGAGCTTCTCCCTGGCCGAGGACACCCTGACCAAGCGCTACAGCGGCTCGGGCGTGGGGCTGGCCATCGCCAAGGGGCTGGTCGAGCTGCTGGGCGGGCGCATCTGGGCGGAGAGCACGCCCGGAGCGGGCAGCGCCTTCAGCTTCACCGTATCCTTCTGGCAGCCGGGAGAGGACGTACAGGACGTGCTGGCCGGACATGTGGACGGCCAATGCGGCGACGCCCGGGTGCTCATCGTGGAGGACGAACACACCAACCGCGTCACCGCGGCCAGGATGCTCAGCGCCCGGGGCTACACCGTGCTGGAGGCCGAGGACGGCCAGCAGGCCCTGCGGATGCTGCGCACGAACCCGGTGGACGTGGTCCTCATGGATATCCAGATGCCCGTCATGGACGGCATCACGGCCACGCGGCTCATCCGCAACGGAGAATTGCACTCCGTTGACCGGGCCATACCCATCATCGCGCTGACGGCCTACGCCACCCACAGGGATAGGCTCCGCTTCCTGCGCGAAGGCATGAACGATTTCGTGACCAAGCCCTTCAAGGCGGCCGACCTCGCCTCGGCCATCGAGAAAGCGCTGGCCCGTGGCCGCTAGGCCGGGGGGACGTCCTTCACGCGCCTGAACCGGCGCAGGGCCCATTTGGCCAGCACGGGAAACAGCGCCAGCAGGGCCAGCGAGCCGAGCACCCCGGGCGAGAGGATGTCGCCGACCCTGTCGATACGGCCGAGCTCCGTTCCGGCGTTGACGAACACGATGGTCCCCGGAAGCATGCCCAACTGGGAGACGAGGTAGAACTTGCCCAGGGGCATCCTGGTCAGGCCCATGACCAGATTGATCAGGAAGAAGGGTATCACGGGCACCAGGCGCAGCGACGCCAGGTACCAGGCCCCCTCGCTGGCCAGGCCCCGGTCCACCTTGTCCAGCACGGCCCCGAAGCGGCCGCGCACCCAGTCCCGCAGGAGGTAGCGCGAGAGCGCGCAGGCCAGCGTGGCCCCCACGCTGGAGGCGAACGAGACGGACGCCAGCCCCGACCAGAACCCGAAGACGGCGCTGCCCGCCAGAGTCAGCACGGCCGCGCCCGGCAGGTTGAGGGCCGCGGCGGCCACGTAGAGCGCGAAATACCCCGCGAGCATGGACGCCGGATGCGTGGCGTAGAGCGCCTGGAGCCCGTCGCGAGAGGTTTTGAGGGTTTCCAGGTTGAAGTACCGCGGGCCGCCCAGCCAGAAGAACGCGCCCACGGCCAGCGCCGCGCCAAGGGCAGTCAGCCATTTTCCGGCAGCTTTTCCCGCCATTTTTCCCCTCCTCGCCGCGTATTGCCAGCCCATCTGGCCGGTGCTACGTGTGGCGAATGGTTTACAATCCCGCGACAGTCGGCCTCGCCCTCATCAATTCCGACGCGGCCCTGGTGGCCAAGGACAGGCGCACCCTTTCAGACATGGGCTACAGCAGCATACGCCTGTTCCCCTCGCTGGTCGAGGCCCGGCCGCACCTGGGCGACGAGGGCGTGGGGCTCATCCTCCTGGGCGACCGCACCGGAGCCCTCTCCGGGATCGAATGCCTGCGGGCCATCAAGCGCGACAAAACTCTCCAGCACAAGGCCGTGGTGATGCTCACGGCGGAGTGCCGCCGCGAGCGCGTGCTGGAGGCCGTCTCCGCCGGGTGCGGCGGCTATGTGCTGCGGCCCTACACGCCTCAGACCTGCGCCCGGCACCTGCGCTCCGCCTGGGAGTCCTCCCACCCCGACGACGACCGCGCCCAGCGGATGGCCCAGGCCGATGAGCTGGCCGCCGCGGGCGACCACGCCCAGGCGGCGGCCGCCTACTCCAGCGTGACCCAGACCCGCAACGAGGCCATGGACCTGTTCAACCAGGGCCTGGAGCACCTGCGCCTGCAGGAGTTCGGGCTGGCCATCCAGGCCTTCAACCAGGCCCTGGCCATCAACACCATGTTCGCCGAGGCCTACAAGGGCCTGGCCCACGCCCACAAGGGCCTGGGCGAACAGGAGAAGTACCTGGAGTACCTCAACCGCTGCGCTGACATCCTGGCCATCCAGGACAAGCTCCAGGAGCTCAAGGAGCTCTTCGCGGAAATCCTCGAGCAGGACCCGGACGCCGTCAACCCGTACAACAGCCTGGGCGTTCGGCTGCGCCGCTCGGGCGACCTCTCCGGCGCGCTGCACGCCTACACCCAGGCCTTGATCCTCACTCCCAGCGACGAGAACCTGCACTACAACATCGCCAAGGCCTACGTGCACGCCTCCCGGCGGGAAAAAGCCAGGGATCATCTGCGCCAGGCCCTGGCCATCCGGCCAGAATTCACCGAAGCGGACCAGATGCTCGCCGAACTGGAACAGGAAGGCGGGGAGGCCCAAGGCGCTTGATCTTTGCTCCGGCTTGCGGCTAAGTGCCCGGACGGCCTTCGCGGAGGGACAATCCTCGGAAATTCCTATGCAATCCGTAGGAATCCGGCGTCCGCCCCCGCCACGGGAGAAGGCCCCGGGAAGGAGCATCGCCATATCCAGGTCACTTCGGGCAGACATACTCCTGCTCATCACCGCCCTCGTCTGGGGCTTCGCATTCGTGGCGCAGCGCGTGGGCATGGAGCACGTGGGGCCCTTCGTTTTCAACGGCGTTCGTTTTGCCCTGGGCGCCTGCGCCCTGCTGCCGCTGGCCATCCGCTCCACGGGCCGCATCTTCCCCAGGGAGTGCTCGAACGCGCCCGCCTGGCTTGGCTACCTCTGCGCCGGCGCCGCGCTGACCGCCGGGGCCAGCCTGCAACAGATCGGCATGCTGCACACCACGGCGGGCAACGCCGGGTTCATCACCTGCCTGTACGTGATCCTGGTGCCCCTCTTCGCCGCCCTGCTGGGCAGGCGCACGCCGCTGGGCACGGTGCTCGGGGCATTGTGCGCCGTGGCGGGCATGTATCTGCTGAGCATCAACGAGCAGTTCCGCATCAACCCCGGCGACCTCATGGAGCTCATCGGAGCCTTCTTCTGGGCCGGGCACGTGCTGGTGGCGGCCTGGTTCGCGCCGCGCATGAACCCCATCCACCTGGCCGTGGGCCAATATGCGGTCTGCTCCGTGCTGAGCCTGATCTTCGCGGTGGTGACGGGGGAATCCTTCGCGCTGGACGGGCTGATGGACGCGGCGGTGCCCATCCTCTACGGCGGGCTGCTCTCGGTGGGGCTGGCCTACACGCTGCAACTGGTGGCTCAGCGCGACGCCAACCCCTCCCACGCGGCCATCATCCTGAGCCTGGAATCGGTGTTCGCGGCCCTGGGCGGCTGGCTGCTCATCGGGGAGACGCTCACCCCGCGCGGCATGGCCGGCTGCGCGCTGATGCTGGCCGGGATGCTGCTGTCGGAGCTGTGGCCCCGCAAGAACGGCATGGCCCCGGAACACGAAACCTGCACCTGATGCTGCGAGGCCACTGAGCCTCGCATCGGGCGGCGATTGCGCCAGCCGGAGACGGGTGCCCAGCCCGAGGCCCTGAGCCGCCCTATTCCGGGCTGACGGTGAAGAGCCGCGGCCCTGCGGAGGTGTCCTCCAGCCGGAGGCCCATGAGCCCGAGCTGCTCCCGCAGGGTGTCGGCCAGGTCGAAATCCTTGGCGGAGCGGGCCGTCTCGCGCTTCTCCACCATGCTCTGGGCCAAACCCGGCCAGGCCTGCCTGGCCAGGGGCAGGCGCGATTCGTCCATCACCCCCAGAACCGCGTTCACGGCCTTGAGGCCCTC
This sequence comes from Fundidesulfovibrio agrisoli, assembly GCF_022808715.1. Taxonomy (GTDB): domain Bacteria; phylum Desulfobacterota; class Desulfovibrionia; order Desulfovibrionales; family Desulfovibrionaceae; genus Fundidesulfovibrio; species Fundidesulfovibrio agrisoli. The sequence continues at coordinate 67,697 of NZ_JAKZKX010000001.1, read as the reverse complement.
CAGGTAGATGGCCGCGTCCCCGGGGGTGGGGCCGCGCGTTCCGGCGGCCGCGTTGGCCCGGCGGCAATAGGCGAAGAGCTGCGGCCAGAAGCGGTGCAGCCCCAGGTCGTCGTCCAGGGCCTGCTCCAGCTCGGCGCGCAAGGTCTCCACGGCCTGGGCCGCGTCGGCCGAGGCCACGGAATCGTTCACGGCGCAGTGCGAGAGGTTCACGGCCGTGTCCTGGAGCTTGCGCCAGTTCCTGGCCCACATGGAGAGCGTCTTCTCCGAAACGTCCAGCGGCCTGCGGTAGTGCAGCGAGAGCAGCCACAGCCTGGCCGCCTGGAACCCGCCCATGCTCCGGGCCACCTCGGCCAGGTCGCAGGAATCCCCCGAACCCTTGACCACGCCGCTGGTGAGCCAGGCCGCCGGGCGCGCCACGCCGGTCAGGTTCCAGATGGCGCGCAGGTTCTCGAGCATGGGGAAGCACTGCCCCTCGCCCGCCAGCACCGCCGAGAGCTTGGGCAGCCGCTCCAGGGGGCAGGCCGCCATCTGCAGGAACCAGCTGGGGCGCACGGCCCCCCACTCGGTCTGCACCACCTGGCCGAGCTTGAGATCCTGCAGGCTCACGCGCTTGAGCAGGGTGAAGTCCTGCGGGTGGTCCTTGAGGTAGGCGGCCAGGTCCACGGTCTTGCCCAGGGCCAGCTTGCCCAGGTTGGCGTGGGAGAGCGCCCCGTAGCCCTTGTCGCGGGCCACGTCGAAATACACCGAGCGCAGCCGCTCGTAGCTGTAGCCCTTGCGCATGAGCGCCCTGGTCATGTCCAGCATGCGCTCCAGCGAGGCCGAGGCCATGGCGAAGCTGGCCTCCACGCGCAGTTGCGCCGCCAGCCTGCCGAGCCCGTCCAGGGCCTGGCGGGCGAAATCCTCCCGCGAAAGCCCCGCCGCGCGCGATGCGGCCAGGGCGCGATCGTCCATGTCGGCCAGGCCCACCACCACGGAGGAGGCCGCGTCCCGCCCGCGCCCGTGCCGGGCCAGCACGTCCAAAAGCACGATGCGCCGCCAGCATTCGGCGTCGGCCGTGGCGTCCAGGCTGGGGCCGGGGGTGTAGAATCCGGCCGCGCCGGGGGGCAGGTGAACGTGTTTGCCGGTCTCCACGGTGCGCAGGCGCACGCCGCGCTGCTCCTGCGCGGCGTACAGTTCGGTGGAGAGGTAGCGTTCGCCGCCGTCGGGCAGGATGGCCACCACCAGCCCGGAGACCAGCTCCCGGCAGAGGCTGGCCGCCGCGGCCATGGCCGCGCCGCCGCTCATTCCCGCCAGGATGCCCTCCTGGCGCGCCAACTGCCTGGCCATGTCGAAGGCTTCCTCGTCCTCCACGCGCACAACCTCCAGCGCCCGCTTGTCGTAGATGCCCGGCGGGTAGGACTCCTGCATGTTCTTGAGCCCCTGTATCCTGTGCCCGGGCCTGGGCTCCACCGCCACCACTTTGACGGCGGGGTTCAATTCCTTGAGTTTCTTGGCGATGCCCATGGCGGTTCCCGATGTTCCCAGGGTGGCCACCACGTGGGTGACCGCGCCCCCGGTCTGGTCCCAGATTTCCTGGCCTGTGCCCCGGTAGTGGGCCTCTATGCTGGCGGGATTGTTGAACTGATCCATGAGCACGTAACGTTCGGGGTATTCGCGGGCCAGGCGGTAGGCCTCCTCGATGGCCCCGTCCGTGCCCAGGTGCCCGGGGGTGAGCAGCAGCTCGGCCCCGTAGGCCCGCATGATGCGCTTGCGCTCCTCCGAGGCGGAGGACGGCATGACCAGCGTGAGCTTGAGCCCCTTCACGGCGCAGACCATGGCCAGGCCGATGCCGGTGTTGCCCGAGGTGGCCTCGATGACGGTCTTGCCCGGGGTGAGTTCCCCGGATGCCTGGGCCGCCTCGATCATGGCCAGGGCCACGCGGTCCTTGATGGAGCCGCCCGGATTCTTGGCCTCCAGCTTGACCAGCAGGGTGACGTCCGGATTGGGGTTGAGGCGCCGGATGGTCACCAGCGGGGTGTCGCCCGCGAGAGAGAGGATGTCTGCGTGTGCCATGCCCCTGGATTTAGGGGAAACCCGCTGTACTGGCAAGGAACTTGCTTAAAGTACGGCACCATGAACATGCACCAATTCCTCACCGGCAATCTGGAGACCCTGGCGGAGCTCAAGGAACCCGTGGCCACCTGGCTGGCGCAGTCCATCGCGGACATCGAGGGCGCGCTCTCCCGTGTTTTCGTCAACGGCATGGGCCTGCTGGACTGGCGCATGGACGACGGCGGCGGCGTCATCGAGCGCTGCCCGCCCCTGCCGGTGCTCTACCAGGAGTGGCGGCCCAAGAACACGCCGGAGAAGGACGCCACCGTGATCCTTGGCTGCAACCTGGGCTACGGGTTGAACCACGTGCTCACCGGCACGCCCAACACGCACCGGGTGCTGGTGGTGGAGCCCCGGCCGGACATGCTCCTGGCCTGCCTGGGCGAGACGGACTACCGCCCATTCCTCAAGGCCGGGCGGCTGCGCTTCCTGGTGCCGGACCACGACATCATCGAAAAGGCCCTGCACCGGCTGGACCTGAACCTGCTCTACGGCAACATCCACCTGCGCAACGACCTGCCCTCCCAGCAGGTCGGCCCGGAGTACGCCCATTGGAGCGGCATCCTGCGCGGCAAGCTGGAGAACTTCTCGGTGGAGATGGCCACCCTGCGCCTGAAGCAGGAGGTCATGGTGGGCAACGAGCTGCAGAATTTCCACGACGCCATGAACAACGGCAGCCTGCTGCCCATGCGGGGCTGCGCCTCCGGCGTCACGGCGGTGATCCTGGGCGCGGGGCCGTCGCTCGCGCAGACCGGCCCGCAGCTGGTCGAACGCCCGGGACACGCCCTATACGCTTCGGCCCTGCAGACCCTGCCCGCGCTGGAGCGCATCGGCCTCAAGCCCGACTTCTGCATGGCCATCGACTTCCGCCACGAGATGATGCGCCTCTACGACGGCATCAAGGACATCAATTGGCTTAGCGACCTGCCCCTGATCTACTCCACCAAGCTCGACCCCGAGGTGGTGGCCCGCTACCCCGGCCCCAAGATCCCCCTGTGGACCATGGGCGGCATGGCCACCTACGTGTTCAGCGAGCACGAGCTGGTGCTGGACGCGGGCGGCAACGTGGGCGTCACCCTGGCGCGCTTCCTCACCTGGTGCGGCGTGAGCCGCATCCTGCTGGCCGGGCAGGACTTCGCCTGGCCCGCCGAGCGCAGCCACGCGCCCGGCCACCACGCCCACGGCAACGTCCAGAATTTCGACCCGGCCCGGGGCGACGTGAAGCTCATGAACCTCCACGGCGAGACCATCTTCTCCAACGTGGGCTACCTCTCGGCCAAGCGCGACCTGGAGAAGGACCTGCGCAAGGCCCAGCTGCCGGTCTACAACATCTACGGCGGCGGCGCCGAGATCGAGGGCAGCCGCGTTGTGGATGTGGAGGAATGCCACCAGAAGGGCCTGCTTGCCTCCCAGCCGGGAGCCAAGGAGCGCTTCCTGGGCGCGCTGCGCCGCGTGAACCAGCCCCGGGTGCGCCCGGTGTACCAGGCGCGCTTCGGCGTCTGGAACGACTCCCTGCGCCACGCCACCAAGCGCTTCGACAAGCTGCTCAAGAAGCCGGGCCGCAACCAGGCCGAGATCAAGCAGCTGCTCCTGAACGTGCTCCAGTTCCTCAAGCAGGACCCGCTCTACCTGCCCTACCTGTTCAACGAGGTCATGGACATGGCCGCCCTGGCCAACCTCAAGGAGCGCTACGCCGTCTCGGACCTGCGCGACTACAAGGACATCCTCAAGCGGGCGCTGAGCAAGGTCAAACGAGTGGACCAGGTGTTCGGCACCTCCAGCCTGGACCGTAGCGTGAAAGTGGCCTAGGCCGCCCCGCCCACCCCGACGAAAAAATGACGCCGCCCGGAGGATGCTCCGGGCGGCGTTTTGTTTTTCGCTGCGACTCGGTGACTTATCTGGCTTCGCGCCTGCCAAGCCCCTCGGCCAGCAGGGCGACCGCCAGAGTGTTCATGCTCACGCCCTCCTGTCTGGCTACTCTATTGAGCATGGCATGGAGGCGCTTGGGCGCGCGCAGGTTGAACTTGCCCGACACGCCGCCGCTGGACGGGGCGGGAAGTTCACGCCCGTCTTCCTTGTATACGGCGATGACGGATTCGAGGGCGTCCCGGCCGTTTGCCAAGGCCTCTTCGGGGGTCTCTCCATCGGACATGACCGCACCGGGGAAGTCAGGGAAAACGATGAGCCAGCCCCCGCCGTCCTCATCGGACAGGGGGGTGAGATTGAAGGGGTATCCGTGAAAATCCATGCTATTCCTCCTTGGCGAGCACCGCATCCAGCAGGGCGAGAAACTGTCCCACATAGATGGGCTTGATCGGCCTGTGGGCTGGAACGGACGCTTCGCCGAGCACGCCGGGAAATGAGAAGACGACATGGCTCCCCTTTGGGTTGCGGACAGTCAGGCCGTAATGTTCCGCTACCGAAATCAACGACTCAATGCGCCAATCGCGAGGATTGCGCCGCATCTTGGCGACAGTTTTTTCCATCGTGCTCACTTGATGACAGTACCGCATACAGGGCCAACGTCAAGCGCATCAGGCAAGAAAAAGCCCCGCGCGGGCGGGGCTTAAAGGACTTTGCTCTGACGCCCAAAACGAGTTGACCTCATGGCACAGGGTGACTGGGCCAGGTGCGTGGAGCGCTAGGCCTCAATCATCCCCCCACAAATTCTCCCACTTGATGCGCCCCTCGTTCTTGCGGCGTTGCCTGAGCAGCACGTAGAGCGCCCCGGCCCCGCCGTGGCGCGGCTGGGCCGTGCTGAAGGCCAGCACCACGCGCTTGAGCGGGTCGCGCGTGAGCCAGCCCTTGAGCTCCTGCTTGAGCACGGGGTTGCCGCCCGGGGAGTTGATGCCCCGCCCCGGAATCAGCAGCAGGCAGCGCTTGCCCTGGAAATACTGCTCCCGCATGAAGGTCAGCAGGCTCTCGAAAGCCTGGTCCGAATTGAGGCCGTGCAGGTCCAGGTGGGCTTCGGGGCTGAGCTGCCCGGCCTTGAGCTGGCGGAAGATCTTCTGGTCCATGCCCTTGACGAAGCCCTGCACGTACTCGTCGGTGTATTCCAGCTCGAACTCCACCTTTCCGGCCACCAGGTCGTAGAGCTTGGCCCGGGCCTCGGCCTCCGGGTCATGCGGCTGCACCTCTGCGGCGGGCTTGGTCGCCACAACCTGCCTGCCCGACTCCTGCCCGGACATGCGGTTGACCCCGCTCATGGCCATGCTGAAGAGGTCCTCCTCGTCCTGCGGGGTCTCGGGGGGCGCGGGCTTCGGTTTGGGAGGCGGCGGGGGCGCGGGCTTGGCCTTCTTGACCTTGACGCCCCTCAGCTTCTCGAAGGGATTGTTGAACGTGTCTTTTGCCATGAAGGCGTGCTAACGTCTCCGGGACCGGATGGCAATGCTCCCCATCCGCGCTCCGCGCCGAGGCGCGCCGCCGCATCCGCCGAGGCTGGCATTCAGGCTGAAAATTCCGTAAACAAGGCCAATTGCGCGCTTGGCCCGAATATTCGGAAGACGCCTTGACGGGCCACCTGACCAGATTATTATGTAAACTTGGCGGCGGCATCCCGCTCCATCTAACAGAGGGCACTCTCGTGGAATACAAAGATTATTACAAACTCCTCGGCGTGGACAAAAAGGCCACCCAGGATGAAATTTCAAAGGCTTTCAAGAAGCTGGCGCGCACCTGCCACCCGGACCTCAATCCGGGCGATTGCACGGCCGAGGCCAAGTTCAAGGAGATCAACGAAGCCTACGAGGTGCTGCGCGACCCGGAGAAGCGCAAACTCTATGACACGCTGGGCCCCAACTGGCAGCACGGGCAGAACTTCCAGCCCCCGCCGGGCTACGAGAACTTCCGCTACAACTTCGGCGGCGCGGGCCAGGGCGGCCAGCAGTTCGACATGGGCGGCTTCTCGGACTTTTTCCAGACCATCTTCGGCGGGTCCGGGGGCATGGGCGGCTTCGGCGGGCGCGGCGGCTTCGGCGGCCAGGGCGGTTTTGGAGGCCAGGGCGGCTTCGGCGGCCAGAACTTCCAGCGCAGGCCCACCCGGGGCGGCGACGTGGAGGCCCTGCTGGAGCTCACCCTGGAAGAGGCCTACCACGGCGGCTCCAAGACCGTGACCATCCAGGAGGAGGCGCTCTCCCCCGACGGCAGGCCCTACATCCGCCCCAAGACGCTGGCCGTGAACATCCCGGCAGGCGTCCGGGACGGGGCCAAGATCCGCCTGGCGGGCCAGGGCGAACCGGGCGGGGCCGGAGGCTCCGCCGGCGACATGTACCTCAAGGTGAGCATCCGCCCGCACTCGCGCTTCAAGCTGGAGGACGTCAACGTGCTGGTGGACGTGCCCCTGGCCCCCTGGGAGGCGGCGCTGGGCGCCACGGTGCGCGTGCCCACCCTGGACGGCGACATCGACCTGAACATCCCCGCAGGCTCCAGCAGCGGGCGCAAGATGCGCATCCGGGGCAAGGGGCTGCTGGGCAAGGCGGGCCGGGGAGACCAGTTCGTGCGTGTGATGATCCACACGCCCAAGACACTTACGGACGCGGAGCGCGCCCTCTGGCACGACCTGGCCGAGGCGTCGTCCTTCAATCCGCGCGAGCACCACTGATCCGGCGGCGGCCCGCGAGGCCGCCCGGACCAAACGCCACGACAAAGCAGAGGCTTCCATGGTCGATATCACGATACTCTACGGCTCGGACCTGCCCGCCAAATCGGACCGGATCGCCTGGGCGCAGTTCATCGAGATGACCGAAATGCACCCGGCCCTGGTGGGCGAACTCATCGAGCTGGGCTGGCTGCGGCCGCAATTGACGTCCGGCAGCCAGTACCTGTTCCGCCACGCCGACGTCTACCGGGTGAAGAAGCTCTCGCGGCTCTGCAAGGATCTGGACATCTCCCCGGTGGGGGCCTCCATCATCGTCGATCTGGTGGAGCGCGTCGAATTTCTGGAAAAGCGCGTCCGAGAGTTGGAGAAACTGCTCATCTAGCGGCTCACGTTCTCATCCGAAACCGACTCCTCAAGGAGAACATATATGGACCTCAACAAGTTCACGCAGAAGTCCCAGGAGGCTCTCAGCCAGGCCCAGGCCGTGGCCATCCGCCTCGGGCATCAGCAGATAGACGCCGGCCACCTCATGCTCGCGCTCGTGCAGCAGGAGCAGGGCCTCGTGCCGCGCCTGCTGGAGCGCGCCGGGTACGACGTCCGCGCCTTCCAGCGCGCCGTGGAGGAGGAGCTGGCCAGGCTGCCCCGCGTCTCCGGCCCCGGGGCCCAGCCCGGGCAGCTCACCGTCACCCAGCGGGTCAACGAGATCCTGGTCAAGGCCATGGAGCTGGCCCAGTCCATGAAGGACGAGTACGTCTCCGTGGAGCACGTCTTCCTGACCATGCTCGACGAGCCGCCCTCCTCCCCCCTGGGCAAGGTGCTCAAGCAGTTCGGCCTCACCAAGGAGAAGATCCTGGCCGTGCTCACCGACGTGCGCGGCTCCCAGCGGGTGACCTCGGCCAACCCGGAGGACACCTACGAGGCCCTGGCCAAGTACGGCCGCGACCTGGTGGACGAGGCCCGCAAGGGCAAGCTCGACCCGGTGATCGGCCGCGACGAGGAGATCCGCCGCGCCATCCGCATTCTTTCGCGGCGCACCAAGAACAACCCCGTGCTCATCGGCGAGGCGGGCGTGGGCAAGACCGCCATCGTGGAGGGCCTGGCCCAGCGCATCGTCAACCGCGACGTGCCCGAAGGCCTCAAGGAGAAGACCCTCTTCGCCCTGGACATGGGCGCGCTCATCGCGGGCGCCAAGTACCGCGGCGAATTCGAGGAGCGGCTCAAGGCCGTGCTCAAGGAGGTGCAGTCCAGCGAGGGCCGCATCATCCTGTTCATCGACGAGCTGCACACCATCGTGGGCGCGGGCAAGGCCGAAGGCTCCATGGACGCGGGCAACCTGCTCAAGCCCATGCTGGCAAGGGGCGAGCTGCACTGCATCGGCGCCACCACCCTGGACGAGTACCGCAAGTACATCGAGAAGGACCCCGCCCTGGAGCGCCGCTTCCAGCCCGTGCTGGTGGAGGAGCCCACCCTGGAGGACACCATCTCCATCCTGCGCGGCCTGCGCGAGCGCTTCGAGGTGCACCACGGCGTGCGCATCGCGGACGGGGCCATCGTGGAGGCCGCCGTGCTCTCCAACCGCTACCTGCCGGACCGCCAGCTGCCCGACAAGGCCATTGACCTGATCGACGAGGCCGCGGCCATGATCCGCACGGAGATCGACTCCCTGCCCACGGAGCTCGACACCATCAACCGCAAGATCATGCAGCTGGAGATCGAGCGCGAGGCCCTCAAGCGCGAGACGGACAAGGCCTCCAAGGAGCGGCTGGACAAGCTGGAGGCCGAGCTGGCCGACCTCAAGGAGGACCAGGGCATCCTGCTGACCCAGTGGGACCGCGAGAAGCAGTCCATCGAGGGCCTGCGCCAGCTCAAGAGCGACATCGAGCGCACCCGCACCGACATCGAGCAGGCCGAGCGCAACTACGACCTGAACAAGGCCGCCGAGCTGCGCTACGGCAAGCTGGCCCAGTTGGAGGCGGAATTGGCCAAACGCGAGGAGCAGACCGACCAGGAAGCGGGCGGCCAGCGCCTGCTGCGCGAGGAGGTCAAGCCCGACGACGTGGCCCAGGTGATCGCCCGCTGGACCGGCATCCCCGTCACCAAGCTGCTGGAGACCGAGCGCGAGAAGCTCTTGCGCCTGCCCGAGGAGCTGCACCAGCGCGTTGTGGGCCAGGAGGACGCCGTGACCGCCGTGTCCGACGCCGTGCTGCGCGCCCGCGCGGGCCTGAACGACCCCAGGCGGCCCATCGGCTCCTTCATCTTCCTCGGCCCCACGGGCGTGGGCAAGACCGAGCTGTGCAAGACCCTGGCCCAGTCGCTCTTCGACTCCGAGGACAACATCGTCCGCCTGGACATGAGCGAATACATGGAGAAGCACACGGTCTCGCGCCTGATCGGCTCGCCCCCGGGCTACGTGGGCTACGAGGAGGGCGGCCAGCTCACCGAGGCGGTGCGCCGCAAGCCCTACTCCGTGGTGCTCTTCGACGAGGTGGAGAAGGCCCACCACGACGTGTTCAACGTGCTGCTGCAGATCCTGGACGACGGCAGGCTCACCGACAGCCACGGCAAGACGGTGGACTTCAAGAACACCATCATCATCATGACCTCCAACCTGGGCTCCACCTACCTGCTCGACGGCATCCGCCCCGACGGTTCGTTCAAGCCCGGCACCGAGGACAAGGTGATGGAGACCCTGCGCGGCCACTTCAGGCCCGAGTTCCTGAACCGCGTGGACGAGGTCGTGCTGTTCAAGCCCCTGCTCAAGGAGCAGATCGGGCGCATCGTGGACCTCATGCTCTCGGGCCTGCGCGAAAGGCTCACCGAGCGCAAGATCGTGCTGGAGCTCGGCGACGAGGCCAAGGCCTTCATCGCCGACGCGGCCTACGACCCGGTCTACGGCGCCCGCCCCCTGCGCCGCTACCTGCAGACCCACGTGGAGACGCCCCTGGCCCGCAAGATCATCGCGGGCGAGGTGCTCGACGGGGAGCTGGTGACCATTGGGGTGGAGAACGGAGAACTCGCCTTCCTCAAGCAGACTATCCAATAACGCACAAAAACAGGCCGCGCCGGATTCTCCGGCGCGGCCTATTTCATCAACCCACTTTATATCAGACTGTGGCGTCACCCAATAGCTTGGCTGAACACGATTTTTTCCTTGTTTTTCCCCCGCCATCAGGTAGAAGCTCCGCACCCGTTACAGTTGTGGTAGGTCTTCAGCCGTGGGTTTGCCCGTTTTCCACCTCCGTCCGCGCCTCATCAGGGCTCTGCAAGGCGAGCTCCTGGCCGTTTTCGCGCCCCTGGGCTGGCTCGCGATCCAGACCTTCCGTGGCGGCTCGCCCCTTGATATCCTGACGCAACAAGCCGACCTCTTCGCGTACATGCTCCTGGGCTCCCTGCTGGCTTTCGGCACCTTCGGCTGGCTCCTCGGCAAGGAGCAGGAACGCCTCGCCCAGTTGGCCACCATCGACGAACTCACCGGCCTGGCCAACACCCGCCATTTCCGACAGCGCATGAGCGAGTTCGCGCACCTCTCGCAGCGCCAGGGCCGCCCCATGAGCCTGCTGCTCGTGGACCTGGACCGATTCAAGGGCATCAACGACACCTATGGCCACCAGGTTGGCGACATGGCCCTCAAGACAGCCGCCGAGGTCATCCGCTCGGCCGTGCGCCGCTGCGACATCGCGGCGCGCATCGGCGGCGAGGAGTTCGCCCTGCTGCTGCCGGACACCGGCGCTTCCGAGGCCTCACACGTGGCCAAGCGCATCCTGCGCGCCTTCTCCCAGGCCACGGTCATGACTGGAGACGGCCGCGAGGTGGTGCTCTCCGCCTCCATCGGGGTTTCGGGCGGCGTGCCCTCGGGCCAGGAGGCGACCGAGGACATCTTCGAGGACGCCGACAAGGCCCTCTATCGCGCCAAGGCCGAGGGCCGGGGCCGCATGGTCATGGCCTGATTCCGGAGGTCTTCATCCTCACCGTGCTCCTGCTATCCGTCCGGCCGCAGCAACCCGCCCGGCCCACGATTCAGCCCACTGCTTCCTTAGCCCCACTCCCCTGAAGAGCCTCCGTGTGCGCGTGGCGTAGAACCACCGCCTCAACTTCGGCTTCGTGAAGCAGAAAATCCCTGCAAAGCGCTGGGTCGTACCAGCTCCCCGAACATCGCTCGATTTCAGCCAAGGCCTCTCCGAGCCCCAGGGCGGGCCGGTAGCTGCGGTACTCCAGCATGGCGGCAACGCTGTCCGCGACAGCCAGGATGCGCCCGCCCAGAGGAATATCCGTCTTGCCGAGCCCCTGGGGGTACCCCCAGCCGTCGTAGCGCTCATGGTGCGTGAGCACGATGTCCCGCACGCCGTTCTTGGCCCCGAAGTTGGCGATGGGGGCCAGAATCTGGGCACCGATGGCTGGGTGCTGCCGCATGACGCTCCATTCCTGGGCCGTGAGCCTGCCCGGCTTGCCCAGCACCGCGTCCGGGATGCCGATCTTGCCTATGTCGTGCAGGTGACCTGCGATGTGGATGATGTCGGCCTGCTTGGCGGAAAGGCCATGGGCCAGGGCCAAGAGCGTGGCCAGATCGGCCGTGAGCGCCGAATGCTCGAAGAGTCGCTTGTCCTTGGCGTCAACGGCGCGGCCCAGGCTCTCGGCCATCTGGTGCAGGGTGGCCGCCATCTGGCCACATTTGTAGGCCCCGATGCAGTCTTCGAGCTTGCAGAGAACTTCCATTGCGTCTTGCTCCGAAGTGATTTCGGGTGCTCATATCGAATTTGATTTTCATTATCAAGACTATGTGAAGGATTTCATCGGTGGGGTCAGCGTGGCCCGCGTGGGCCTTCAGGGCTTGTGTCTGTGCGGGTGCACCGTGCCCTCGCCGAACTGGGCGTCGTACACGGCGGTGTCGCCGGGCCGGGAGTCGTAGCAGTCCTGCGCGGTCACGGGCTTGCCCGCAGCCAGCAGCGCGCTCACGGTGACGAACTCGTAGCCCTTCTCCCTGAGCGCAGGGATGAGTGAGCGCAGGGCCTCGGCCGTGGCGTGGCCGAAGCCGTTGGCGTGGCCCAGCACGATGGAGCCAGGCCGCACCAGGCGCAGGGCGTCGCGAACGATGGCCTCGGACGTGCGGGTTTTGGCGGCGTCCATCATGTTCACGTCCCACTGCACGGCGGCCACCCCGCGCGACGCGAGCATCTCCAGGGCCTGGGCCGAGCAGCGCCCGTAGGGGAAGCGGAACACGGCGATGGAGTCCCGGACGCCTTTTACGGCGTACCCAGCGCCCCTCTTGCCCGCCAGCGCAGTCAAATCATCCCGCAGCAGCTCGTACTGGGCCTGGGTCCAGTCGATCTGGCGGGCCATGGCCTCTTTGCCGAGCACCCCGAAGTTGCCGTGGGTCCAGGCGTGGCTGCCAACCTCGAAGAGCGGATCTGCCATGAGCTGCATGGCCCGCTCCGGGTGGGAGCGCATCCACTTGCCGCCCGCGAAGAAGGTGGCCGGGGCCTTGAACTCGCGCAGCACGGCCACCAGGGGGGCGTCGTACCCGGCGCGCTGGTCCGAAAGTTCGCAGAGGTCGAAGGTCAGGGCCACGAGCTTGCGCCCGCCCGTTTCCAAACGGCGGATTGAGCCGCGCAGCTCCGGGGCCAGGGGTGGGGCCGCATGCCGCGGTATCTCCCGCTGCGGGCCGGTGAGGTCCGGCGCGCCCAGCTTGCCGGGCAGCTTCTCCTGCGGGGAGCCTGCCAGCTCCGAAGCCTCGAAAACGGGCCGCTGGGCGCACGCCGCCCAGGACCAGAGCAAAACCGCCGCCAGCGCGGCGCACGCACACGAAATCGCCTTGTTCATGCCTCGCCTCCGCGCCGCGCTCTACGCCCCAAGGCCGGAGCTGGCAAGATGCGGTCTGGCCTGCTACACGGGCGCACCGCAACCACAGGAGATGCCATGAAACTGCCCCCGTTCATGCTGGAACGCTACTTCGCCGCGCACGAGTTCTCCGCCCCGCATCTGCTGTGCGTCTCGGACTGCCAAACCCTCACCGTGGGCCAGTTGCTGGACCTGGAGCCCGGCGCGCGCCAGGCCTTCGAGGCGCTGCCCCTGGGCTACACCGAGGCCCCCGGCGGCCCGGCCCTGCGGGAGGAAATCGCCAGCACATATCGGGGGATCACCTCCTCGCAGGTGCTGGTGCATGTGGGCGCACAGGAGGCCATCTTCAATTTCGCCACCGCCTGCCTGAGCCCCGGGGACGAGGTGGTGGCGCACACCCCGTGCTACCAATCCCTGCATCAGGTGGCGGCCACGGCCGGGTGCACGGTGCTGCCCTGGGAGGCCAGGCCCGAGAACGGCTGGCGGCCGGACATCGACGAACTCGAACGCCTGGTTGGGCCGAAGACCGGGGCCGTGATCCTCAACTCGCCCCACAACCCCACGGGCTTCGCCTTCAGCGCGGCCGAGATGGCGCGCATCGTGGAGATCGTCTCCGCCCGGGGCTGCCTGCTCTTCTCCGACGAGGTCTACGCGGGCCTGGAGTACGACATGGCCAACGCGCCGCGCCCGGCCTGCGAGCTTTATGAACGGGCGGTCTCCCTGGGGGTGATGTCCAAGGCCTACGGGCTGGCGGGGCTGCGCGTGGGCTGGGTGGCCACCCGCGACAAGGGCGTGCTGGCGGCCATGGCCGCCGCCAAGGACTACACCTCCATCTGCGGCAGCGCCCCCTCTGAGTTCCTTGCCGCCCTGGCCCTGCGCCACGGCCGGGAGCTCGTCTCCGGCCTGCGCGCCCTGTGCCTTGAGAACTTGGCCCTGCTCGACGACTTCATGGGCCGCCATACCGGGCTCTTCACCTGGGTGCGCCCCCTGGCCGGGCCCATCTGCTTCCCCGCGCTGGCCTCAGGGGAGGACGCCGAGCCCTTCTGCGCCGAGGTGCTCGAAGGGTGCGGCGCGCTGCTGCTGCCGGGCCGCCTTTACGGCGAGGCCTGGAGCGCCCATTTCCGCATGGGCTTCGGCCGCGCCGGTTTCGCGGCCGGGCTGGCCTCGCTGGATGAATACCTCATGAAATCAACCCGTTGAAACGGCGGACCATTCCGGACAATTTGCTCATTCTGCTTGAATTATTTCCAAATTCGGGCAATTGTTTCCGGTCGCGTGACGAGCATTCCAAGCTGATAACCGCTGGAGCAACCGAAGCCCCGAGCGGATAACATCCAACCGTGGAGGAGAACATGCGCAGAATCGTCGTCCTGGCCGCCCTGTTGATCGCCCTTGCTTCCCAGTCCGCCTGGGCCAAAACCATCGTCTTCGCTTCCGACGCCACCTGGCCGCCCATGGAGTTCGTCGGTCCCGACAAGGAAATGACCGGCTTCGCCATCGACTACATGAAGGCCGCCGGCAAGGAAGCCGGGTTCACCCCCGAGTTCAAGGCCGTGGCCTGGGACGGCATCTTCGCCGGCCTGGCCGCCAACAAGTACGACGCCATCTGCTCCTCCGTGTCCATCACCGACGAACGCAAGAACGCGATGGACTTCTCCATCCCCTACTTCAAGGTCCGCCAGGCCCTGGTGGTCCCCGTGGCCTCCAACGCCAAGACCCTTGCCGACATGAAGGGCAAGACCCTGGGCGCCCAGATCTCCACCACCGGCCACTTCGCCGTGAAGAAGGCCGAAGGCGTGAAGGACAAGTCCTACGACGAAGTGGGCCTGGCCATCGAAGACCTGTTCAACGGCCGCATCGACGGCGTCGTCTGCGACGACCCCGTTGCCGCCCAGTACGCCCTGCAGAACGACAAGTACAAGGGCAAGCTCAAGATCGCCGCCATCATCGAGACCGGTGAGGACGAGTTCTACGGCATCGCCGTCAAGAAGGGCGACAAGGAGACCCTGGCCCTGATCGACAAGGGCATCAAGGCCGTGAAGGACAAGGGCATCGAGAAGGAACTCATCAAGAAGTGGATCGGTCAGTAGACCACAAAATTCCAACGGGGGACCGGGCTTCAGGCCCGCTCCCCCGTTTCCGATTGTACATGCAGACGCAACAAACCGTACCCGTCATCGAGCAACACGACGGCCCCGCCATCCCGCGCAAGTCGGACAAGGGGCTCGTTTCCGCCTGGTGGCTATCCCTGGTAGTGTCCGTGGGCACCCTGCTCTACCTCGTCCTGGTGGAGAAAGGGGCCTACCTGCGCCTCGTCAAATTCATACCCGACGGCGTGCTGGTCACCTTCCAGGTGACCATCTACTCCATCGTGCTGGCCCTGTTCCTGGGGCTGCTCACCGGCCTGGGCCGCGTATCCCGCAACCGCTGGATCAACCTGATCGCCTCCACCTACGTGGAGATCGTGCGCGGCATCCCCCTGCTGGTGCAGCTGTTCTACATCTACTACGCCCTGGGCCGCTTCGTGCGCGTGCCGGACATCCTGGCCGCCGTCATCGCCATGGCCGTGTGCTACGGCGCCTACCTGGGCGAAATTTTCCGCGCGGGCATCCTGGCCATCGACAAGGGCCAGACCGAGGCGGCGCGCTCCCTGGGTTTCAACCGCGCCCAGACAATGCGCTACGTCATCCTGCCCCAGGCCATGCGCATCATCCTGCCGCCGGTGGGCAACGAGTTCATCATGCTCCTGAAGGACACCTCCCTGGTGTCCATCCTGGCCGTGGCGGACCTGCTGCGCAGGGGCCGCGAGTTCGCGTCCGAAACCTTCCTGTATTTCGAAACCTACACCGTGGTGGCGCTGGTCTACCTGATCATCACGCTGCTGCTCTCCAAGCTGGTGTCCAGGCTCGAAGAGAGGCTCTCCTACTATGTCAAGCGCTGAGCCCATCATCACCATATCCGGGGTCGCCAAGTACTTCGGCAAGCTCAAGGCCCTCTCCGGCGTGAGCATGAACGTGCGCCCCGGCGAGAAGGTGGTCATCATCGGGCCTTCGGGCTCGGGCAAGTCCACCCTGCTGCGCACCATCAACCGTCTGGAGACCATCGACGCGGGCCGCATCGTCATCGACGGCAGCGACTTGGACGACCCCAAGGTGGACATCAACAAGGTGCGCATGGAAGTGGGCATGGTCTTCCAGTCCTTCAACCTGTTCCCGCACTACACCGTGCTCGACAACCTGACCCTGGCCCCCATGAAGCTGCGCGGCATGAACCGGGACGAGGCCGAGGCCACCGCCTTCGCCCTGCTGGACAAGGTCGGCATCAAGGACAAGGCCAAGGTGTTCCCCGCCATGCTCTCGGGCGGGCAGCAGCAGCGCGTGGCGATTGCGAGAGCTTTGGCCATGAACCCCAAGATCATGCTCTTCGACGAACCGACCTCCGCCCTGGACCCCGAGATGATCGGCGAGGTGCTCTCCGTCATGCTGGACTTGGCCAAAGAAGGCATGACCATGGTCGTGGTCACCCACGAGATGGGCTTCGCCCGCCAGGCCGCCGACCGCATCGTCTTCATGGACCACGGCAGCATCATCGACGAGGGAGCGCCCTCGGAATTCTTCGAGAGCGCCCAGCACCCCAGGGCGCAAAAGTTCCTGGAACAAATCCTCTGATGTGACGCGCGCAGTCACACGGGAAGCGCCCGGTCAGGTTGTCTGGCCGGGCGCTTTTTGTTTGGCGCGGCGGGGAGGCGCGCCCTACCCTTCGATGGTCGGGCAGGTCTTGAGCGCCTCGTCGATCTCCTCCTGGGAGTGCTCGAAGTCGGTCAGGTTGCCGTGCAGGTAGGCGTCGTAGGAGGCCAGGTCCAGCAGGCCGTGGCCCGAATACAGGAACACCACGTTCTGCCCCGCCTCGGCCTGCTTGGCCACCTCGATGGCGGCCTTGATGGCGTGGGAGGTCTCGGGCGCGGGCAGGAAGCCCTCGGTGGCCTGGAAGAGCAGCGCGGCCTCGAAGCAGTCGTTCTGGTAGTAGGCGCGGGCGTCTATGAGCCCCTCGGCCATCAGGTTGCACACCAGGGGCGCGTCGCCGTGGTAGCGCAGCCCGCCCGCGTGGATGGGCGCGGGCATGTAGCCGTGCCCCAGGGTGTGCATCTTGAGCAGCGGGGTCAGGCGGGCCACGTCGCCGTAGTCGTAGCGATACTGGCCGCGCGTGAGCGTCGGGCAGGCCTTGGGCTCGGCGGCCACGAAGGTGATCTTCTCCCCGGCCAGCTTCTCCGGCAGGAAGGGCAGCACCAGCCCGCCGAAGTTGCTGCCGCCGCCCACGCAGCCCACCAGGTAGTCGGGCTTGTCTCCGGCGATGGCAAGCTGGCTCTTGACCTCCTGGCCCACGATGGTCTGGTGCAGCACCACGTGGTTGAGCACGCTGCCCAGGGCGTACTTGGTGTCCTCGTGGGTTGCGGCGTCCTCCACGGCCTCGGAGATGGCCAGGCCCAGGCTGCCCTGGCAGTCCGGGTCGGAGGCCAGCACCGAGCGCCCCACCTGGGTCATCTCGGAGGGCGAGGCGTAGATCTGCGACCCATAGGACTGGATCAGGATGCGGCGGTACGGCTTCTGGTTGTAGCTCACCTTGACCATGTAGACCGTGCATTCCAGCCCGAACATCTTGCTGGCGAAGGAGAGCGCCGTGCCCCACTGGCCCGCGCCCGTCTCGGTGGCGAGGCGCTTCACGCCTTCGAGCTTGTTGTAGTAGGCCTGGGGGATGGCCGTGTTGGGCTTGTGCGACCCTGCCGGGGAGCGGGATTCGTCCTTGTAGTAGATCTTGCACTTCACGCCCAGGGCCTTCTCCAGCCTGCGGGCGCGCACCAGCGGGGTGGGCCGGTACAGGCGGTAGATGTCCAGCACGGGCTCGGGGATTTCGATCATGCGCTCGGGGCTCATCTCCTGGGCGATGATGCCCATGGGGAAGATGGGGGCGAGCTGCTCCGGGCTCACCGGCTTGCCCGTGGCCGGGTCCAGCGGGGGCGCCAGGGGCGTGGGCAGGTCCGGCAGGGCGTTGTACCAGTGCTTGGGCATCTCGGATTCCGGCAGCATGATCTTCGTGTCCATCCGCATCCTCTTTGAGTCGGGGTTGGTGAAAAGGCATCATCCAGCATGGATTCGCTACCCACCGGCTCGCCACCCTGTCAAGGACGGCCGCCCCGCGAAAAGGGCATCGTCAAACCGGGCCGGGATTGGTATCGTGCGGAAAATCAACTTCCTGCGAGGACCGACATGACCCCCGCGCGCCTGGGCCTCACCCTCGTCCGCTCCTTCCTGGGCAACCGCTGCCTGATGATGGCCTCGGCGCTCTGCTACGCCACGGTGCTCTCCTTGGTGCCGCTGTTGGCCGTGGCCTTCTCCCTGGCCAAGGGATTCGGCGTCTACGACGCGCCCTACCTGCGGGAGGCGCTGCTGCGGCTCACCGCCGAGAAGGCCGACATCGTGGACGCGGTGCTGGGCTACATCCAGAACACCAACGTGCGCGCCCTGGGCTTCATCGGCGTGGCCATGCTCTTCATCACCTCGGCGGGCCTGATCTCCACCGTGGAGGAAGCCTGCAACGTCATCTGGCGCGCCCCCGGCAACCGTGGGGCCTGGAGCCGCCTCACCAACTACCTCACCGTGATCCTGGTCTGCCCGCTGTTCATCCTGGCGGCCTTCAGCGTCACGGCCACCTTCCAGAACGCGCAGGTGGTGCACTGGCTGGGCGAGATCGAGCTGGTCAACAAAGCCTTCACCCTGGGGCTCAAGGCCGTTCCCACGCTGATGGTCTGCGTGTCGCTGTTCGTGCTCTACAAGTTCCTGCCCAACGTGGAGGTGCGCGCCCTCCCCGCCGCCGCGGGAGCCCTGGCAGCCGGCATCGGCTGGCAGCTGGCCCAGGCGGCCTATATCCGCTACCAGATCGGGGTCACGGGCTACAACGCCATCTACGGCAGCTTCGCCCAGATACCGCTGCTGCTGGTCTGGCTCTACATCAGCTGGCTCATCGTGCTGGCCGGGGCCGAGCTGGCCCACGCCATCCAGAGCGCGCCGAGTGAGGCCGCGCGGGCGGCCGGCGCGGCCTATTCCCTGGCGGACAGGCGCGGCGTGGCCCTGCTGGCGGCGCTCATGCTCACGGAGAAGGCCGAGACCGCGGGCGGCCCCCTGCTGGCGGAGGACGCGGCCCAGGCCGGAGGGCTGCCGCCCCTGGTGGTGGAGGAGGAGCTGGCCCGCCTGGCGCGCATCGGCATCGCGGCACGGGTCGAGGGCGGAGGGTACGTGCTGCTGGCAGCGCCGGACAGGATCACCGTGGGCGAGCTGCTCACCGGGTGGGAGAATCTGCGCGGCGACGGCCCCATCCCCGACCTGGACGGACGATACCCCGTGCTGGCCCGGCTCAGGAAAGGCATGGAGACCGCCTGCCGGGAGGTGGACGGCAGGACCCTGCGGGAGCTGTACGAGACTTTGCCGCAGGAGCGGGATTCAGGCGACGGTGGCGGCAGCGGTCAGGAGGCTCCGGCCCCGACGGGCTGGCGGAGATTCTTGTAGGGGGGGAGCCTCCGGCGGCCAAAGGGAGTTCCTCCCTTTGGAATCCCATACGGCTTCGCGTTCTTGTCGGCAATGTCGCCGACCGCCGGTTTGTTCAGCCAATCAACGACAATATAAAGGATTCCAAAGGAACGAAGTTCCTTTGGCGGGAGAGTCCAGAGAGGGCAGCGCCCTCTCTGACCGCCGGAGGCTTCCCCCCTCCTCTCACCTCAGAAAACGATCACCTGCTTGCCGATCATGGTCGCGCTCTCCTGCCTCACATGCGCGGCCTGCACGTTTGCGGCCGTGAGCCCGTCCAGGGTCTCGCGCAGCGTGCTGCGCAGCACGCCCGCATCCACCAGCCCGGCGACCTCCTCGAGAATCTCCCCCTGCCTGCCCATGTCCGGCGTTTCGTACAGCGGGCGCGCGAACATGAATTCCCAATGGATGGACGCGCACTTGCGCTTGAAGGCCGTTATGTCCACCGGGCCCGAGGGGTCGTCGATGAGGGCCACGCGACCCTGGGGCTTGATGATCTCGGCCATCTGCATCCAGTGCTTCTCCATGTGGGTGGTGCAGAAAATGGCGTCGACCACCTGAAACCCCTGTGCGCGAACGGCCTCGGCCAGGGGCTGGCGGTGATCCGCCACCACGTTGGCGCCGAGCTGCTTGCACCAGTCCACGGTGTCCTGGCGGGAGGCCGTGGCCACCACGGTCAGCCCGGCCCAGCGCGCGAGCTGGATGGCCATGGAGCCCACGCCGCCCGCGCCGCCCACGATGAGCACGTTGCGCCCGGCGTTGGCCCCTTGCGACGGGGCGAAGCCGAGGCGGTCGAACAGCGCCTCGAAGGCGGTGATGGTGGTCAGGGGCATGGCCGCCGCTTGGGCCACGGAAACGCTCTTCGGCGCGTGGCCCACGATGCGCTCGTCCACCAGATGATATTCGGCGTTGGTGCCGGGCCTGGTCATGGCCCCGGAATAATAGACCCTGTCGCCGGCGGCGAAGGAGCGCAGGTTCGGGCCTGCGCCCTCCACCACGCCGCAGGCGTCCCAGCCGAGCACAATGTCGGTGCCCACAGGGGTGCGCATGCGGATCTTGGTGTCCACGGGATTGACGGAGACGGCCTGCACCTTCACCAGCAGATCGCGCCCGGCGGCCCGGGGCGTTTCGATATCGGCCTCGCGAAAGGCCTTGGGGTCGGCGGCCTTGCTGCCGCCTGCGGCCAGGATTGCTTTCATGGCGATGTCCTCCTGATGGCTCCTGTCATAGCCTGTTTTCAGGAAGAGTCCACCACCGGCCGGGGCTAATCGAGAGTCTGCCGGTAGCGCTTCACGGCCACGGTCATGAGCACCACCAGGAAGGCCAGGATGGGCCAGAGCTCCGGCAGCAGGTCCGTGAACCCAACGCCCTTGAGCACGATGCCGCGCACCACGCGCAGGTAATGCGTGAGCGGCAGCACCGAGCCAACCCACTGGGCCCACTCCGGCATGCCCCGGAACGGGAACATGAAACCCGAGAGCAGAATGGACGGCAGGAAGAAGAAGAACGCCATCTGCATGGCCTGCAACTGGTTGCTGGCCACGGTTGAGAAGGTGATGCCCACGGCCAGGTTGGCTGCTATGAACAGGATGGACACGGCCAGCAAGAGCGGCAGGCTACCCAGGATGGGCACCCCGAACACCACCTTGGCAGCCAGGATGATGAGCATCATCTGGATGTAGCCCACCACGATGTAGGGCACGATCTTGCCCACCATCACCTCGAAGGGCCGCACCGGGGTGCAGAGCAGGTTCTCCATGGTGCCCCGCTCCCGCTCGCGGGTGATGGCCAGGGCCGTGATGATGACCATGGTCATGGTCAGCACCACGCCCATGAGCCCGGGCACGATGTTGTAGCGCGTCTGGATCTCCGGGTTGTAGAGCCGGTGCACGATCAGGTCCACCGGACCGGGCTGGGCGCGCAGGGGCAGCAGCGGGCCGATGAGATCGCGGGAGAGGCTCTGGCTGAAGATGGTGTCCAGCGCGCCCAGGGCGAAACCGGTGGCCGCCGGGTCCGCCGCGTCGGCTTCCACCAGGGCCTGGGGCCGGTCACCCCTGGCCAGCAGGCGGCCGAAATCGTGTGGGAAGGTCAGCACGAACTGCACGTCGCCCAGGTCCAGCAGGCGCTTGGCCTCGGCCTCGGAGCGGATCATGTTGGTCACCCGGAAATAGACGCTGTTCTGCATGGCCGCCACCAGCGTGCGGGAGAACTCCGAGTCGTCGTTGGAGAGCACTGCCAGGGGCAGGTTCTGCGGGTTGGAGTTGATGGCGAAACCGAAGAGGATCAGCTGCATCAGCGGGATGCCTATCATCATGGCGAAGGTCAGGCGGTCGCGGCGCATCTGCACGAATTCCTTGACCACCATGGCCCAGAAACGGCTCGGGGAGAATGGGAAGCTCACGCCCTGCCCCCTTGCGCCGCTTCGCCGCCCTGCGGGCCGGGGCTTGTGCCCATGAGGCTGATGAACACCTCCTCCAGGCTGGTGGGCACTTCGCTGAACGTCTGCGCTCCCTTGGCCATGAACGGGGCCAGCGCGGCGCGTAGGGCACCGGCGTCTACGCCGGAAACGTGCAGGGTGTTGCCGAAGTGGGCCACCTGCTCGACGCCGGGCAGCTTCTTGAGCTCGGCGGCCAGCTCGTACAGGTCTCCGCCGGAGACCTCCCAGGTGTGCAGCCCGCACCCGGCGATCACGTCCTCCACGGTCCCCTTGGTCAGTAGGTTGCCGTAGGAGATGTAGGCCAGGCGGTGGCAGCGCTCGGCCTCGTCCATGTAGTGGGTGGAGATGAGCGCGGTGAGCCCCTGCCCGGCCAGTTCATGCACCTGGTCCCAGAAATCGCGGCGGGCCTTGGGGTCCACGCCTGCGGTGGGCTCGTCCAGAAGCAGCAGCTCCGGGCCGTGGATCAGGCTGGCGGCCAGGGCCAGGCGCTGCTTCCAGCCGCCCGAGAGGTTCTGGGCAAGCTGGTCGGCGTAGGGGCCGAGGCGCATGCGCCCGATCATGTTGTCCACGGTGCCCCGGCGGTCCTCCACGCCGTAGACGCGGGCCATGAAGTCCAGGTTCTCGCGCACGGAGAGGTCGCCGTAGAGGCTGAAACGCTGGGCCATGTAGCCCACGCGGGTCTTGATGCGGGCCGAGTCCTTCATCACGTCCAGGCCCAGGCAGGTGCCCGAGCCGGAGTCCGGCTTGAGCAGGCCGCAGAGCATGCGGATGAAGGTGGTCTTGCCGGAGCCGTTGGGGCCGAGGAAGCCGTAGATCTCGCCCGGCTCAACGCGCAGGGAGAGGTTGTTGACCACCACCTTCCCCCCGAAGGACTTGGTGATGCCCGACACGTCGATGGCCGGGCCGTTGCGGGCCGCGTTCACGCGCCGCCCCCGGCGTTCGCGGGGGCCAGCCGCACGTCCACGGGCTGGCCGGGCTTGAGCAGGCGGGCTGTCTCCGGGTCGAAGCGGGCCTCCACCATGAAGACGAGCTTGGAGCGGAAATCCTGGCTGTAGATCACGGGGGGGGCGTATTCGGCCTGGGGGAAGACGAAGCTCACGGCTCCCTCGAAGGGTTTGGGGCAGCCGTCGCAGCTCACCGTGACTTTCTGGCCCAGGCGCACCGCACCGAGGGACTGCTCGGGGATGAAGAAGCGCACCTTGATGGCGTCGGGGGGCAGCAGCTTGACCACCGGAGCCCCGGCCTGGACCCACTCGCCCCGATAGTGCAGCAGGTCGAAGACCAGGGCGTCGCGCGGGGCTGCCTGTGATTTCTGGTCCAGCGACCATTTGGCCTGCTCCAGGTCCGCCTGGGCGGCTTTTACCTGGGCCTGGGCCGCCAGAATCTGGTCGATGCGGGAGCCGAGCTTGCCCGTGGCCAACTGCGCCCGGTAGTCGTCCAGGCGGCCCTTGGCGGTCTTGTAGGCGGTGTCGGCCTGGTCGTAGTCCTCCTTGGCGACGGCGCCCGTGGCCAGCAGGTTGCGCCTGCGGTCCAACTCCAGCCTGGTCAGGGCCAAATCCGCCTCGGACTGGGCGATCCGCGCCAGGATCTGGTCGATCTCCTGCGGGCGCAGGCCCTTCCTGAGATCCTCCACGGTGTCCTGGGCGCGCTTGAGGTTGGCCTGGGCGCGGTACACGCCCTGGCTCTCCAACTCGTGCTCCAGCACGAAGAGGGCCTCGCCCGTCCGCACGGTGGCCCCGCGCTGCGCGGCCAGCTCGTCCAGCCTCCCCCCATAGGGCGAGGCCACGTACACGAACTCGCCCTCCACGTAGCCCTGGTACACGCCCTCGGCGCCCTTCGAGCATCCCCAACAGAGCGCCGATGCGGCGGCCAGCGCGAGAATCAATCGTTTCATGAGGCCTCCCCGGTTGCCTTGCGGATCATTTCCGCCAGAAACGCGGCCATGTCGCCCGCATGGGCCGAGGCCGCCGTGCGCAGATGCTCGGGCAGTTCGCCGCCGAAGCGCCTGCGGATTGGTTCCGTAAGCGAGATGAAGACCATTGGCCCCACCATGGAGAAATACGTCAGCACCGGGTCGAGCCCCAGCTCCACGGCCAAGGGCGCGACGGATTGCAGGATGCGGCCCCAGTGGCGCACCACCGCGCCGGGCATGTTGGAGCCGCCGGAGGCCAGCTCCCAGGCCATGATGCGCGGCAGGCGCGGGTCGGCGCGGAAGAGTTCGGCCACGCGTTCCAGCACTGCTCCGAGCTGGAGCGCCGGCGAGCCCTGGGTCATCCTGCCCTGCTCCACGGCGCGGGCCACCCTGTCGAAGAGCGTGCCCACCACGAGCTCGTAGAGTTTGGCCTTCGCCCCCACTCGGTAATAGAGCATGGCCTTGTTGATCCCGGCGGCTTGGGCGATGGCATCCACGCGCGCGCCCGCGTAGCCGTGTTCTGCGAACACGGTGGCCGCGGCCTGGAGGATGGCCTCCACGGGGGCGTCGCCCGATGGCTGCGCGGGACTTGCGGTGGCGGTTTTCGCATTCATTTACCGGACAGTTTAACCAAACGGTTAACACAGTCAACCGCAATTCACCCGGCCGGACCGCCATCACACGAAGACAAGATCGCACTTGCATCCTTCCCTGCCCGTGCTAGAAGCAACCAACTTGCGAATATCTAATTATTTTAGATAGTTAAATATAGATTCATAGAAGTCGTGCATGGATGACAACCTCAACCCAGGAAGGAGAAGCCATGGCGAAATTCATCGTGTTTTGCGCCGACGGGACCTGGAACGGCCCCGACTGCGAGGATGCCGATCACGACAACCTCCCCGACATCACCAACGTGCTCAAGCTCTACCGGCGGCTTGAATGCGATTCGCCGGTGATCTCCAAAGACACCGAGCAGGAGTGCGCACTCACCTCCGACGGCTCGACGCAGATGGTCGCCAAGTACCTCCACGGAGTGGGGCACAGCGACAACAAGCTCGTGCAAGCCCTGGGCGGTGCCTTCGGGGCGGGCATCATTGCGCGTATCGTGCGCGGCTACACCTTCATATCGCGCAACTACCAGAAGGGCGACAGGATCATCCTGGTGGGTTTCAGCCGTGGAGCCTACACCGTGCGGGCCTTGGCCGGCATGATCTGCGCCATGGGACTCCTGGACGCGGGGGAGATGGGCCAGATGGACCAGGATGCCGCCTACCAAGCCGGTACCGCGACCTGGAGCGAATACCGCAGGAAAAAGTGGACCGCCTCGGGCCTGTTCGTGAAAGTCACGGATTTCCTGAAAGGCTTCACGAAGTACCTCGCTACGCATGCCACGGAAGAAAACGCCGAGGCGAGGCTTGACGCGGTACTGCGGCCTTTCGACGGCTACCTCGGCCGGGCGGGGGATTCGATACACCGCATCCCGGTCGAGAGCATCGAGGCCGTGGCGGTGTGGGACACGGTGGGCGCGCTGGGCATCCCGTTCTACGACCGCAACCGGCGCGTGGACGTCTTCCGCTTCGCGGACACAGACCTGAGCGGCTGCGTGAAGCACGGCTACCACGCGGTGTCGGTGGATGAGGCGCGCACGGATTTCACCCCGACCCTGTGGACGCCCGACGTCCGAGTTGAGCAGGCGCTCTTCCCCGGCGCACACTCGGACGTGGGCGGAGGCTACCCCGTGAGCAAAAAGGAGAGCGGCCTCTCCGACCATGCCTTGATTTGGATGATCCGCAAGCTGGAAGGTCTCGGGCTGGGCTTTGCGGATGGATGGAGCGATTCTCTGGATCCCGACGCCGAGGGCTGCGCCCACGAGCCGTGGCGCCATTGCGTCATGCTGACAGCCCCGCGCCAATTCCCGACAGATCCGAAAATCGATGTGCACCAGAGTCTCCGCGACCGCCTGGGCAAATCGGTCAAGGCGGACCCCAAAGCCTCCGAAAGCACTTACGAGCCCGGAAACCTGACCGGATATCTGAGTTGAAGCATTACCCCGCAAAGAGCATCATCTGGCGGAAAAACGCTGACATCAGCTTTGGTGCAAAGAAAAAGCCCGGACGGAATCATCCGTCCGGGCTGAACATTCGGGGCTCTGTACCGGCCCGAGCGCCTCGGACACTCGGTGGGCTCTGCCCCCGACCATCGCGCGGGGCCTGGGCGGCAACCGCCCTTACACCTTCACCTTATAGCCCAGGTCCACCAGGTCGGCCCGCTGCCCGCCCCGGATGCCCCAGTTTTCGCGGGGCTGCTCCACCACGATAACGAATATATCCGAGGGCTCCACGCCCAGCGCGCCCAGATTGCTCACCACGCGGGCGTAGAGCGCGCCCTTGGCTTCGGGGCTGCGCCCGGCGAAGGCGTGGATCTCCACCAGGGTGTAGCGTTCGGTTTTGCCGGGTGGCAGCAGCCATTCTCCGGGGGCGTATTCGTTCAGGCGGATGTTGCGGTCGGGCTCGGGAATGCCGAAAGCCGACACCAGCGCCTCATGCACGGCCTCCAGGAGCGCGTGTTTCTGTTCAGGGCTGCGGCCCTTGAAAACGCTGACGGCTACGAGCGGCATGGACTCCTCCGGTGGTTGCTGTGTCGCGCCGCGCGGCGCGGTTCGGGCACGGTGTTCGGCCTCCGGCTCCGGGCTCAGGCTCGGGCATCGGGAATCAGGTTCCGGCATCGAGCTCCGGCTTCAGGCTCGGGCGTCGGGCCCCGCGAAAGGCGGGCTACTGCACCTTGTCCAGCTTCCTGGCTTCCTGCTCGGGAGTGGGGATGGCCCCCTTGGGCACGTCCGTGGTGCCGGCCGGGGCCGGGGTCTGCGCTTCGTGGCCGCCCGCCTGGGCGGCGGGCTCGGCCGGGGTCTGCGCTCCAGGCTGGGGCGCACTAGACTGGGGCGCGTCGGGGCGCCCTTCGCGGTAGGCTGAGGCCGAAATCTGGTTCTGCATGTCGGTGAGGCGCTTGTTCAGGTTCAGCATGGAGGACCGCAGGTCCTCCAATTCGTTCAGCCGCAAGGCGGCGCAGTCGTCCAGCTGGTTCTTCTGCTCGGCCAGGCGGGCCTCCAGCTCGGACTGGATGCGCTCGCGCTCCAGGCGGAGGGCCATTTTTTCCTCTTCCTGCCGCTTGCGTTCCATGTTTATAGATTCCAGGTGCGACCGCGCCTCGAGCATGTCCTTCTCGAGGGAGAGGTAACGCGTGGCCACCAGGGTCGAGAGTGCCGCCGCAGCGGCCGTGACGACCGCGAAGAGGATGAATGCTGCCGTACGCATGAGAGAAAAATAACCCTCAACGGTTTCATTCTCAAGACGAAATATTGCAAAGCCCGCCCGGAAGTCCTACAGGACCGTCGCTTATGAACCTTCCAATTCTCCATCTGAAAAAACACGAGGAACGCCGCCTCAAGGTGGGGCACCTCTGGGTGTTCTCCAACGAGGTGGACACCGCCCGCAGCCCCCTCGCATCCTTCAGCCCCGGCGACCAGGCGGTGGTTGTCTCCGCGCGCGGCCAGGCTTTGGGCGTGGGTTACGTGAACCCGGGCTCTCTGATCCTGGCGCGCATCTGCGACCAGAATCCGAACGCCCGCCTCGGCAGGGAATGGCTGCGCGACAGGATCGCCCAGGCCCTGGCCCTGCGCGAGGCGCTCTTCCCCCGGCCGTACTACCGCATGGTCTTCGGCGAGGGCGACCACCTGCCCGGCCTGGTGGTGGACCGCTACGCCGACGTGCTGAGCGTGCAGTTGCTCACCGCCGGCATGGAGCGCCTGCGCCAGGACGTGCTGGACGTGCTGGACGAGTTGGTGCGCCCCCGCGCGGTGCTGCTCAAGGGCGACGTTCGCTCCCGCCAGTTGGAGGGCCTGCCCCTCGAAGTGGTGGCCGCCAAGGGCGACGTGCCCGACGAGGTGGAGGTGCTGGAGGGCGAAGGCCTCTACAGGGCCAGCCTGGCCTCGGGCCAGAAGACCGGCTGGTTCTACGACCAGCGGCCCAACCGCCTCTCCCTGCTGCCCCTGTGCAAGGGCCGGCGCGTGCTGGACGTGTTCAGCTACGTGGGCGCCCTTGGCGTGGGCGCGGCCCTGGCCGGGGCCACCGAGGCCGTCTGCGTGGACGCCTCCGGCGCGGCCGCCGAGCACGTGGCCGCCAACGCAGCCCGCAACAACGTTTCCCAGAAGGTGCGCGCCGTGAAGGCCGACGCCCAGGACTTCCTGGAGGAGATGGCCGCCAAGGGTGAGCGCTTCGACGTCATCAGCCTGGACCCGCCCGCCTTCGTCAAGCGCAAGAAGGATCTGGAACAGGGCATGGGCGCCTACCACACCGTCAACAAGCTGGCCGCCAGGCTGCTTGCCCCCGACGGCTTCCTGCTCACGGCCTCCTGCTCCCAGCACATGGAGGAGCAGCAGTTCCAGCGCCTGATCGTCTCGGCCCTTTCCGGAAAGCGGCGCTCACAGCTGGTCTGGCGCGGCGGCCAGGGTCCGGACCACCCGGTGCACCCGGCCATGCCCGAAACGGCCTACTTGAAATCCCTGCTGTTTCGCGTAACGGCTGCTCCCACCTCCAGTGACGGCCATTCCCAAAATCCATGAAAACACTCTCCGGCATTCTCGACATTCCGGCATCCGTCGGGCGCATGGCCCTGGGGCTGGCCTGGGAGCTCGGCTCCCTGTTCCTGTTCGTCTGCCGGGGTGCGTTGCTGGCCTTCAGCCTGCCTCTGCAGTGGGCCAAGACCGTGCAGCAGGTCTTCTTCATCGGGGTGAAATCCGTCTCGGTGATCCTGCTCATCGGGCTTTTCACCGGCATGGTACTGGGATTGCAAGGGTATTACACGCTGGTGAAGTTCGGGGCCGAGGGCCTGCTGGGCGTGGCCGTGGCCCTCTCCATCATCCGGGAGCTGGGGCCGGTGCTCACGGCCATCATGATTACCGGACGGGCGGGCTCCTCCATGGCGGCTGAACTCGGCATCATGCGCATTTCCGAGCAGATAGACGCCCTGGACGCAATGGGCGTAAGCCCGGTGCGCTACCTGTTCAGCCCCAGGCTGGCCGCGTCGCTCATCTGCTTTCCGCTGTTGACAGCGATGTTCGACGTCATAGGGATAATGGGCGGCTACCTGACCGGCGTGCTCATGCTGGGGGTGAGCCCCGGCATCTACATGGCCCGCATCTATGACGGCGTGGTCATGCAGGACGTCACCAGCGGGTTTGTGAAGTCGGCTGTGTTCGCCGTGCTGGTGGCCTCGATCTGTTGTTACCAGGGTTACTACGCCCATCGACGCGAGGGCGGATTCGGCGCCAGAGGCGTGAGCCTGGCCACAACCACCGCGGTGGTGGCCTCCTGCGTGTCCATCCTGGCGGCTGATTACGCCCTGACCTCTTTTTTGCTGTAAGAATGAAGTTGCATTACAGAATTGGCGGACCTATTGGATGGAGACAATGAAGAGCTACTCGCTTGAAACCGCAGTGGGACTGTTCGTCCTGGCCGGGCTGCTCTGCGTGGGCTACCTGAGCGTCAAGCTCGGGAAGATGGAGCTGTTCGGGGCCGACGGCTATGTGGTCAAGGCCCGGTTCATCGACGTCACCGGCCTCAAGGAGGGCGCCAGCGTGGAGCTGGCCGGGGTGCGCGTTGGAAGGGTGGAGGCCATCGGCCTCTCGCCTGACAAGCGCGCCATTCTGGACCTGCGCCTGAGCAAGGGCGTCAAGCTCACCGATGACGCCATCGTCTCCATCAAGACCAACGGCCTCATCGGCGACAAGTACGTCAAAATCACCCCCGGAGGTGCGGGCGAGCCCGTGCCGCCCGGCGGCATGCTGACGGAAACGGAATCTTCCGTGGACCTGCAGGATCTCATCGGCAAGTATGTGTTCGGTGGAGTGAAGGAGGAGAAGAAATGATGGCCCGCGCCATCGGCACGATCTTCCTCGTGCTGCTTTTTTCGCAGGCGGCTTTGGCCGCCGAAGCCAAGGACGCGCTGAAATCCAGCGTGGATGCCGTGCTGAACGTGTTGACCACCACCAAGGCCGGGGATCCGGGCCGGGTGGAGAAACTCTACGCCGCGGTCGGGCGCGTGTTCGACCCCGAAGAACTGGCCAAGCGCACGCTGGCCGCCAACTGGGAAAAATTCAGCGCGGACGAGCGCCAGCAGTTCACCAGGGCCTTCGTCAAGCTGCTGGAGCACACTTACCTGCGCCGAATCGAGGCCTACACCGACGAGAAGGTCGTTTTTCTGGACGAAGCCCCGCTGGGCGAAGGCCGGGCCGAGGTGAGCACCAAGATAGTCACTTCCACAAAGGAAGTGCCTATAGTATACAGGCTCATCAAGAAATCCGACTGGAAGGTCTATGACGTGACGATCGAAGGCGTGAGCCTCGTCCAGAACTATCGCAACCAGTTCAATCAGATTCTGGTCAAGGAATCCCCCGCGCAGCTCATCAGCCGCGTGGAATCCATGGGTTCGGCCAGCTAGGGGTCTTCAAGATGCTCGACGGCAAACGCTTCCTCGTCATTGTGCTGCTGCTCGCGGCCTTCGCCGGCCTTGCCGGGTGCGCCTCAAAGAAGGCGGCCCCCGCTGCCGCAGCCGACCCCGCCGACGACTTCGGGCCTGTGGTTGCCGACCCCATCGAGCCTTGGAACCGCTTCTGGTT
Organism: Fundidesulfovibrio agrisoli; assembly: GCF_022808715.1. Taxonomy (GTDB): domain Bacteria; phylum Desulfobacterota; class Desulfovibrionia; order Desulfovibrionales; family Desulfovibrionaceae; genus Fundidesulfovibrio; species Fundidesulfovibrio agrisoli. Next base: position 37,571 of record NZ_JAKZKX010000001.1, on the reverse strand, counting down.
CGCCTTCAACGACACCCTGTACATGGGCGTGGGCAAGCCCTTCAGCGCGGTCTACACCCGGGTGCTGCCCAAGTACGGCAGGGACCGCATCGAGAACGCCTACTCCAACTTCCTGTTCCCGGTCCGCTTCGTCAACGCCGTGCTCCAGCTCCGGCCGGACATGGCTTCGCGGGAATTGGGCAGGTTCCTCATCAACTCCACCTTCGGCCTGGGCGGCCTCTACGACCTGGCCGCCTCCAAGCCGGACATGGGCCCGCAAAAGCTCGACTTCGGGCAGACCCTGGGCGTGTGGGGCTTCGGGCACGGGTTCTACCTCGTGCTGCCGGTGCTCGGCCCCTCCTCCCTGCGCGACGGCATCGGCATGGCCGGGGACGTGGCCGCCCAACCCACGACCTACCTGAACACGCCCATCGTGCTTACCTTGGCGATCTCCGGCGCTGGCCGCGTGAACCGCTTCCCCGAGATGATCGACATCTACGAGGAGCTCAAGCGCTCCTCCATCGAGCCCTACACCGCCGCCCGCGACGCCTACGTCCAACTGCGCGCCAAGGTCATCGAGGACGCAAGGCGCTCCAACCCGGTCTTCGGCGGCCATAAGACGTCCGAGGCGGCCACGACCGCGCCCTGACCCGCCGACCGACCCACAACGAATCCGGCCCGGCCGCATCCGAGGATGCGCGCCGGGCCGTTGTTGTTTCTTGGGCGGACTGCCGGCTCAAGGCGACGGCGGGTTCGCGTCAGGCTGTCCGTCCGGGCCGGATCTGGCGAAGCGGAAGGCGTTGCGCCCGGCGTCCTTGGCGGCATACATGGCCATGTCGGCTTTCTGGATCAGGGTCGTGGCGTCGGAGCCGTCCCAGGGATAGAAGGCCACGCCGATGCTGGTGGAGAGCTTGAGCGTATGCCCGTCGATGGCGTACGTCTCGAACACGGCGCCCAGCATCTTTCCCGCCACGGCGGCCGCTCCCTCGGGGGTCTTGACCTCGGGCAGGATGACCAGGAATTCGTCTCCGCCCATACGGCCCACCGTGTCCGACTTGCGCAGCAGCGCGCCCAGACGGCCAGCCACGGCCTGAAGCAGCTGGTCCCCGATGTTGTGCCCCAGCGTGTCGTTGATCTGCTTGAAACCGTCCAGGTCCAGCAGCATCACGGCCAGCAGGCAGCCCTTGCGCCTGGCCTGGGCCAGGCCCTGCTCCAGCCTGTCCGCCACCAGGAAGCGGTTGGGCAGGCCGGTGAGCGCGTCATGGTAGGCCATGCGCCTGATGGTCTCCTCGGCGGTGCGCTTCTCGGTCACGTCCTGCAACGTCAGCAGGAAGCCCTCGGCCTGGTTTCCGCCCCCGCGAATGCCGGCCACCCGCCCCTCAAGATAGCGCATGCCTTTCGTGCTGCCTAGCTGGATGCAGAAGCTGTGCTCCTTGCCGCGTTTGGCGTCGGCGAGGATCTTCCTGAAACTCCGGGCCGTCACCCCCAAGGCCCGGTGCAGCCCCAGCAGATCCTGTCCTATCCCCTCGCCCTCGGGCAGGGAGAGCATCCTGCGCGCGGCCTGGTTGACGAAGGCCAGCGTGTTTCCTTCACTGGCGGCTATGCCCAGGTCCATGGAGGAATTGAGAATACTGTCAAGATAGATGGATTTCCGGGCCGCCTCGCCCACGGCCTCCCGCAGCATCTCGTCCTTTTCGCGGATGACCTCGCGCAGCATCTCGACATAGCGCGCCTCCATCCCCTTGACGATGTCGGACTGGGTCAGCAGGCCGCGCACCTCGCCAGCGCCGTCCACCACAACGAGCCTGCGGATCTTCTTCCGGCTCATCATGGCCGCGGCGTTGTGCACCGAGGTATCCTCGTCCACGCAGACCACCGGTCGGGACATGGCCTGTCCCAGCAGCGTGGCTTTCAGGTCCAGGCGGCCGGAAAGCAGCCCGACCATGTCCCGCTCAGTGAGAATGCCCTCCGGCTTGCCGCCGGAAACAGCCACCACGCAACTGAACGGCCCCCGGATCATCAGCTCCATGGTTTCGGACAGATTCGCCTCCGTGGAAAGAGTCGCCAGGGCGCGCGTCATGATCTGGCCCACGCGCTTGACCTCCACGAAGTATTCCACACCCAGGTGCTGGACCATGTTGGTCTGGGTGACCATGCCCACAGCACGGTCTTTGGCGTCCACAACCACGAGGTGCCGGATGCCTTTGTTCAGCAATAGGCTGAAAGCCTCGTGTACGGGCGTATCTTCTCCAGCGGTGCACACCGGAGACGTCATGATCTCGCTCAACGGACGTTTCAAGCCGTCCTGCCCGGCCCCGGCCAGGGCGGTGAGGGCTCCCCTCTCGGTGAGGATGCCCACAGGCCGGCCCCGGTTCAGACATACCAGGGCGCTGATGCGCTCCTTGTGCATCTGCTCCAGGGCGCTGCCCAGAGTCGCGCCGGAGCGGATGCTGACGAGCCCTTGAGTGAGGATGTCTTTGAGGATGGTTCGTGAGCGCGGGCTGGTTATCGCGGGGTGGGTGACGGACATGGTGACTACGCCTGTAATGAGATTATTTCTTATACAGTTTTTACAAGCACAAGTCGATTCATTTGTACGCGACGGAATCCGCCAGCATCGACAGATCCAGCTATTTCCTGAAGCCGCGCATCATCAGCCGGTCGCAGTGGTGCTCGCAGGCGTCGACGCGGGCCTCCTCCCGGATCTCGCGCGTCCAGTCCGCCTGGGTGTTGCCCGGCTTGGGCGAGTGCTTCCGGCAGGCTTCGATGCACTGGCGGTACTGCTCGGCCACGCGCCGCTCCTTCTCGCTCTCGGACGAGGCCGCGAACCCGTTGGCCGCGGGGCCGCAGAACAAGGCCAGAGCCGGAACGAGAAACAGGGCGGCGAAAGCGGATCTCATGGCTTTTTCCTTTTTCATGTCCCACTTATCGGAAGCTGCCTCTTGCAATTTAGGGCCGGAAGGCTCACAGGGAGCATATCCTGCGCCGCTGAGGCGCAATCCGGCTCGGATCGAAACATTTTCACGGGAGGGCACATGAGCGGCACGACCACGCGCAAACTCGGCGCTCTCGAGTCCATCCGCAAGTTCTGCGTGGCCTGCATGGGCGGCTCCTACCAGCTCGTGGCCGAATGCGGCGCCATCGGCTGCCCCCTGCACTGCTTCCGCATGGCCGACGCGGAAGACACCGACAGGCCCCCCGTGCGCGCCATCCGCAGGCAGTGCCTGATCTGCAGCGGGGACCGCGAGGGCGTGCGCTCCTGCGCCGCCTCACCCAACTGCCGCGCCCCCTTCGAGCCCTGCCCCTTGTGGCGCTTCCGCCTGGGCTCACGCCCGGAGATTTTCGAGCGCCGCAAGCGCAAGGCGCAGCGCACCCCGCTGACCCTGCCCGGGCTCACCCTGCCCAAACCGGCCTGATTGGCCCCCTAGCGCCCGCCCTGCCCTTCCACGGTTTATTCCGCGTCCGCCTTTTCGGCCTCCCGCGCCTTCCTGGACCTCGCGGGGATGATCAGGCGCACGGAGCGCTCGAAGAACAGGTAGTCCCAAGCCCAGTTGATGAGCACCGCCAGCCTGTTGCGGAAGCCGATGAGCATCATCAGGTGCACGAAAAGCCAGACGGCCCAGGCCCCGAAGCCCATGATGCGAAGCCTCCCCAGGCTGGCCACCGCCGCCGAGCGGCCCACGGTGGCCATGATCCCCTTGCTGCGATAGCGGAACGGCTTGAGCTTTTTGCCTTCGAGCAGCCGCAGGGCGTTTCTTGCGGCCGCGCGCCCCTGGTCCATGGCCACGGGGGCCAGCATGGGCAGCGCGCCGCCCGGCCCCTCGAACCAGGACATGTCCCCCACCACGAAGATTTCAGGGTGGGAGCGGACCTGCAGGGTCTCGCCCACGGGGATGCGCCCGCCGGGGCCGACCTCCAGCCCAAGATCCCGGGCCGCGTCCGGCCCGCTGACGCCCGCCGCCCAGACCACGGTGCGCGTGGGCAGGGAGCTGCCGTCCTTGAAGTCCACCCTGTCGGGCCCCACTTTTGAAACCACGGCCCCAAGATGCACCTCCACCCCTTTGCGGCCCAGGGTGTTCAGGGCGTAGCGCTGCTGCGACTCGTCAAAGGGCCCCAGCACCTTCTGGCCAGCCTCCACCAGCACCACGCGGGCCTGGCTCAGGTTCAGCAGGGGGAAATCCTTGGCCACCGGCCCGCGGATGAGCTCCGCCAGGGCTCCGGCGAACTCCACGCCCGTGGGGCCGCCCCCGGCCACCGCGAAGGTTAGCAGTTCGCGTTGCAGGGCCGGGTCGTCCGTGAGGGAGGCCTGCTCGAACATGCGCATGATGTGGTTGCGCAGGGCGATGCCCTCCTCCAGGCTCTTGAGCCCGAAGCAATGCTCGGGCGCGCCCTCCACGCCGAAGAAGTTGGTCTGGCTTCCCAGCGCCAGGATCAGGCAGTCATAGGGAATGGGCGGGCCGTCGGTGAGCAGGGCGCGGTTCTCGAAATCTATCCCGAGAACCTGCCCCAGGGCCACCCGCACGTTGCGGTGGCGCCTGAACACCCCGCGCACGGGGTAGGCCACCTGGCTGGGCTCCAGTTCGGCCGCCGCGACCTGATAGAGCAGGGGCAAAAAGGTGTGGAAGTTGTGCCTGTCCACCAGAACCACGTCCACCCCCGCTCCGGCCAGGGTTTTGGCCGCCCAGAGGCCGCCGAAACCGGCCCCAGCCACCACCACGGTCTTCCTGCCGCACCCGGTCTTCGGCATGCCTCCTCCTCCCAGCATTGACGCTGTTTCCCGGCGTCATTGACGCCCCCCCACACTTGGGGCATAGAATGCGGCCAGCCCGCCAGCCGCTGTCCGAACTACCGGACGGATTCTCCCCATGCGACCGTCCGAATAACCGGACTAACGGACTCAATCCGGCGAACCGGACAACGGTTTTTCATCGTAAGCTACCGATATCACGACTTTAGGCATAATGGAACGGAAGTTGTATTAGTTTTTTTCGGCCATCAGCCGAAGCGGTTTCGCCGGGGGGACAAGGCGGCCGCTTTTTTCTAACCAACTGGTATTTCCTGGGCCTCGCCCAGCCTTGTGGAGAAACGGATGCACCTTGACGCGCTTTTCAGCCCGAAAACCGTGGCCGTCATCGGCGCATCCAGGTCTCCCGGAAAGATCGGTCACACCATCTTCCAGAACATGATCGAGGCCGGCTTCAAGGGGGAGCTCTTCCCCGTCAATCCAAAGCCCGGCACCATCCTGGGCCACACCATCGTCACCGACATCTCCAAGCTGCCCCCCTCGCTGGACCTGGCCGTGCTGGCCGTTCCGCGCGACGCCGTGCCCGGGGTGCTCAAGTCCCTTGTGCCGCACAGGCTGCGCGCCGCGGTGGTCGTCTCCGCCGGGTACCGCGAGTCCGGCCGGGAAGGCTGGAAGATCGAGGCCGAGGTCGCCCGCATCTGCCACGACAACGACATCGCCCTCATCGGCCCCAACTGCCTGGGCGTGCTCTCCACCGCCGACGGGCTCAACGCCTCCTTCGCCCCGGGCTTCCCCAAGCGCGGGGACATCGCCTTCTTCTCGCAGTCCGGCGCGCTGTGCTCCGCCATCATGGACTGGGCCATCGGCGAATCGGTCGGGTTCTCCAAGTTCGTGAGCCTGGGCAACAAGGCCGTGGTGGACGAGACCCACATGCTCTACTCCCTCTCGCAGGACCCGGACACCAAGGTCGTCCTGGGCTACATCGAGAACATCGAGCACGGCGAGGCCTTCCTGCGCATGGCCCGCAAGATCACCCGGGAGAAGCCCGTGATCGTGCTCAAGGGAGGCACCACCGCCGCGGGGGCCAAGGCCGCGTCCTCCCACACCGGGTCCATGGTGGGCTCGGAGCACGCCTACGAGGCGGCCTTCCGCCAGACGGGCATCCTGCGCGCCAGGACCATATCCGAAATGTTCGACCTGGCCCAGGCCTTCTCCTCCCAGCCGCTGCCCGCCGGGCCCAGGCTGGCCATCGTCACCAACGCGGGCGGCCCGGCCATCCTGGCCGCCGACGCCACGGAGAAGTCCCACCTGGCCATGGCCCAGCTTTCCGCGGGCACCATGGAGGCGCTCAAGAAGAGCCTGCCCACCACGGCGGGCATCTACAACCCCGTGGACCTGCTGGCCGACGCCGACGACTCCCGCCTGCGCAAGAGCGTCTCCGCCCTGCTGGCAGACCCCCTGGTGGATTCGCTGCTGGTGCTCATCGCGCCCACGGCCTTCACCGACGCCGCCAAGATGGCCAAGGCCGTGGTCAAGGCCTCCGACGGCACCCTCAAGCCCGTGATGTGCTGCTTCATGGGCAAGTCCCGCATGGAGGAGGGGGTGGCCATCCTCAAGGAAGCCAAGATCCCCTGCTACACCTTCCCGGAGCAGGCTGTGCGCAGCCTGGAGGCCATGTACCGCTACGGCCTGCGCAAGAGCCGCCCCTCCCCGGTGATGGCCAGCGTGGAGGGCCGCAAGGACATTGTCCGCCGCGTCCTCAAGGACGTGCGCGCCCAGGGCATGACCGAGATTCCCGAGGAGCTGGCCCAGGAAGTGCTCAAGGCCTACGACCTGCCCGCCGCCGAGGCCATCCTGGCCAGGACCTCCGACGAGGCCCTGGCCGCCGCCGCCAAGATCGGCTATCCGGTGGTCTGCAAGGTGGCCTCGCCCCAGATCACCCACAAGGCCGACGCCGGCGGCGTGGCCACGGGCGTCGCCACCCCCGAGGAACTGCGCTCGGCCTTCCTGGACATCACCGGCCACGTGAAGATCACCCGGCCCGACGCCCACGTGAGCGGCTGCATGGTGCAGGCCCAGGCCCCGGACAACATGGTCGAGGTGACCATCGGCTTCCGGCGCGACGACAACTTCGGCCCCCTGCTGCGTTTCGGCCTTTCCGGCATCTACACCGACGTTCTGGGCGACGTGAGCTACCGCCTCGCGCCCGTCTCCATGCACGACGCAAGGCAGCTCATCCGCGAGATCGACTCCTACATGCTGCTCAAGGGCGTGCGCGGGCAGGCCCCGGTCGACATCGAGGCCCTGGAGGACATCGTGATCCGCGTCTCCCAGATGGCCCTGGACTTTCCCGAGATCTACGAGGCCGAACTCGGCCCGGTGCTGGTCAACAACGAGCGCGCGATCATCGCCGACGCGCGGCTCATGCTGCTGCCACAATAGCGAACGGAGAACCCCTCACCATGCCCGGCCTGTACATCGGTTCAACCGTCCCCTTTTCAGGGAAGAACACCCTCTGCCTGGGGCTTGGCCTCAAGTTCCGCGCCGAGGGGTTGAGCGTCGGCTATTTCAAGCCCGTGGGAGCGCAGGCCGCAAGGATCGGCGACTCCTGGGGCGACCTGGACGCCCACACCATCAGCCAGGCCCTCGGGCAGGACATCGCGCCCGAACTGGCCACCCCGGTGCTCGTCACCCAGGACTTCATGCACAAGGCGTTCACCCAGGGCCCCGGCATCGACCGCACCGGCCCCATCGTGGAGGCCTTCAAAAAGATCTCCAAGGGCAAGGACATCACCCTCGTGGGCGGCTCGGGCGGGTTCTCCCACTCCGGAATATACGCCGGGGTGGACGGCCCCACCGTGGCCAAGGCCCTGAACGCGCCCGTGCTCATCGTGGACCGCTGCACCCACGAAATGCATTACGACTACCTGCTCTCCATCAAGGAGACCATGGGCGACAAGCTGCTCGGCTGCGTGCTCTCCGACGTGCCGGGCCACTACCTGGAGGAGCTCAACGCCGTGCTGATCCCCTTCCTGGCCTCTCGGGGCATCAAGGTGCTGGGGCTCATCCCGCATGACAGGCTGCTCGGCGCCATCACGGTGAACGCCCTGGCCGAGCGCCTGGGCGGCAAGCTCATCTCCAGCGCCCAGAAGGGCGAGGTGGTGGCCGAGAGCTTCCTCATCGGCACCATGCAGGTGGAGAACTTCCTGACCCATTTCCGCAAATACCCCAAGGCGGCCGTCATCCTGGGCGGCGACCGCTCGGACCTGCAGCTCGTGGCCATCGAAGGCCGCTGCGCCTGCCTGATCCTCACCGGCAACCTCTACCCCAACGACATCATCCTCTCGCGTGCCGAGAACGCGGAGGTGCCCATCATGGTGGTACGGGACGATACGTATTCCGTGGCCCGCAGAATGGAGTCCCTGCTCGCCAGGCACAAGCTGCGCGACCCCCACAAATTCCAACAAGCCGCCCAGCTTGTTGCCGCCAACCTCGACGTTGCGGCCATCAAGCAGGGTCTTGGACTCTAACCCATATACATCCCTCTAAAAAGGAACGAGTAATGGCACAGAAACTCATCAAAACCGTGGACGGCAACACCGCCACCTCGTGGGTGGCCTACGCCCTGTCCGAGTGTGCGGCCATCTACCCCATCACGCCCTCTTCCAACATGGGCGAAATGGTTGACGATTGGGCCTCCCAGGGAATGAAGAACATCTTCGGCCAGAAGGTCTCCGTGCGCGAGATGCAGTCCGAGGCCGGCGCCGCCGGCGCCGTGCACGGCTGCCTGGCCGCCGGCGCGCTCACCAGCACCTACACCTGCTCGCAGGGCCTGCTGCTGATGATCCCCAACATGTACAAGATCGCCGGCGAGCTGCTGCCCGGCGTGTTCCACGTCTCCGCCCGCGCCGTGGCCGCCCACGCCCTCTCCATCTTCGGCGACCACCAGGACGTCATGGCCTGCCGCCAGACCGGCTTCGCCATGCTGGCCGGCTGCTCCGTCCAGGAAGCCCACGACATGGCCCTGGTGGCGCACCTGGCCGCCATCGAGTCCAGCGTGCCCTTCCTGCACTTCTTCGACGGCTTCCGCACCTCCCACGAAGTGCAGAAGATCGAAGTGCTGGCCGTGGAGGAGATCGGCAAGCTGGTCAACCAGGAGAAGGTCGCCGAGTTCCGCGCCCGCTCCATGAACCCCGAGCATCCCCAGGTTCGCGGCACCGCCCAGAACCCCGACATCTACTTCCAGGGCCGTGAAGCCGCCAACAAGTACTACGAGGCCGTGCCCGGCATCGTGAAGCAGGTCATGCAGAAGGTCTCCGCCGCCACCGGCCGGAGCTACGGCCTGTTCGAGTACTACGGCGCCGCCGATGCCGACCGCGTCATCGTGGCCATGGGCTCCTCCTGCGAGGCTATCAAGGAAGTGATCGACGCCTGCAAGGGCGAGAAGATCGGCCTGGTCACCGTGCGCCTGTACCGCCCCTGGAACGCCGAGGCCTTCCTGGAAGTGCTGCCGAAGACCGCCAAGACCATCACCGTGCTCGACCGCACCAAGGAGCCCGGCTCCCTGTACGAGCCCCTCTACCTCGACGTCGCCACCTCCCTGCGTGACGCCGGCAACGACGCCATGCTGCTGGGCGGCCGCTACGGCCTGGGCTCCAAGGAGTTCACCCCCGCCATGGTCAAGGCCGTGTTCGACAACATGGCCGCCGGCAAGAAGAAGCGCTTCACCGTGGGCATCACCGACGACGTGGCCAACACCTCCCTCGAGGTGCCCTGCTTCGCCGACACCACCCCCGTCGGCACCGTACAGTGCAAGTTCTGGGGCCTGGGCTCCGACGGCACCGTCGGCGCGAACAAGGAAGCCATCAAGATCATCGGCGACAACACTGACATGTACGCCCAGGGCTACTTCTCCTACGACTCCAAGAAGTCCGGCGGCATCACCGTGTCCCACCTGCGCTTCGGCTCCTCGCCGATCCGCTCCACCTACCTGGTGAACGCGGCCGACTACGTGGCCGTCCACAAGGCCAACTACGTCCAGCTCTACGACGTGCTCGAGGGCATCAAGGAAGGCGGCACCTTCGTGCTGAACTCCAACTGGACCCTGGCCGACATGGAAGCCCAGCTGCCCGCCGCCTTCAAGCGCGCCGTGGTGGCCAAAAAGCTGAAGTTCTACAACATCGACGCGGTCAAGATCGCGCAGTCCGTGGGCCTGGGCGGCCGCATCAACATGATCATGCAGACCGCCTTCTTCAAGCTCTCGGGCGTGCTGCCCTTCGAGAAGGCCGTCGAGCTGCTCAAGAAGTCCATCCAGAAGGCCTACGGCAAGAAGGGCGAGAAGATCGTCCAGATGAACATCGACGCCGTGGACCAGTGCGTGGCCAACCTGGAGGAAGTGAAGTACCCCGCCTCCTGGGCCGACGCCGCCGACGCCGCCAAGGGCGCCGAGACCGCTCCCGACTACATCACCAAGATCGCCCGCCCCGTGCTGGCTCAGAAGGGCGACTCCCTGCCCGTCTCCCTGTTCGACCCCGCGGGCGTCACCCCGGTTGGCACCTCCCGCTTCGAGAAGCGCGGCGTGGCCATCAACGTGCCCGTGTGGATCAAGGAAAACTGCATCCAGTGCAACCAGTGCGCCTTCGTCTGCCCCCACTCCGCCATCGTCTCCGCCCTGGTGAACGATGAGGAGAAGATGCGCGCCCCCGCCACCTTCGAGACCCTGCCCGCCACCGGCAAGGAGCTCAAGGGCCTGGGCTTCCGCATCCAGATCAACACCCTGGACTGCTACGGCTGCGGCAACTGCGCGGACATCTGCCCCTCCAAGAAGAAGGCCCTGGAGATGGTCGCCATCGAGACCCAGACCGCCACTGAAGTGCCCAACTTCCAGTTCTGCGAGACCCTGGCTCCCAAGGACGACCTGATGAGCCGCTCCTCCGTGAAGGGCTCCCAGTTCCAGACCCCGCTGATGGAGTTCTCCGGCGCCTGCTCCGGCTGCGGCGAGACCCCGTACGTGCGCGTGCTGACCCAGATGTTCGGCGAGCGCATGATCATCGCCAACGCCACCGGCTGCTCCTCCATCTGGGCCGGTTCCGCCCCCACCACCCCCTACTGCGCCAACAAGAACGGCCACGGTCCCGCCTGGGGCAACTCCCTGTTCGAGGACTGCGCCGAGTTCGGCTTCGGCATCGGCTTCGCCGTGACCCAGCGCCGCGAGCTGCTCAAGACCAACGTGATCGCCGCCCTGGGCGAGTCCCTGTCCGACGAGCTGAAGGCCGCCCTCACCGGCTGGCTGGACGGCTACATGGACGCCGACAAGTCCGCCCTGTTCGCCAAGCAGATCAAGTGCCTGCTGGCCTCCTGCGCCAACAAGTCCGCCGCTCTGAAGGCCATCGAGGCTGACGCCGACATGCTGGTCAAGAAGTCCGTGTGGTGCTTCGGCGGCGACGGCTGGGCCTACGACATCGGCTTCGGCGGCCTGGACCACGTCATCGCCTCCGGCGAGGACGTCAACATCCTGGTGATGGACACCGAAGTGTACTCCAACACCGGCGGTCAGGCCTCCAAGGCCACGCCCACGGGCGCCATCGCCAAGTTCGCCGCCGCCGGCAAGCGGACCCGCAAGAAGGACCTTGCCCGCATCGCCATGACCTACGGCAACGTCTACGTGGCCTCCGTGTCCATGGGCTACAACAAGCAGCAGCTGATGAAGGCCTTCGCCGAGGCTGAAGCCTACGCCGGCCCCTCCATCATCATCGCCTACGCCCCCTGCATCAACCAGGGCATCAAGCGCGGCATGGGCAAGACCCAGGAAGAAGAGCGTCTGGCCACCGTTTCCGGCTACTGGCCCATCTTCCGCTACAACCCCATGCTGAAGGCCGAGGGCAAGAACCCCTTGACCATCGACTCCAAGACCCCCGACGGCACCGTCGCGGACTTCATCATGGGCGAGAACCGCTTCGCCGCCCTGGACAAGATGATCCCCGACACCGCCAAGCAGCTGCGCACCACCCTGGAGAGCGACGTCGTCGACCGCTGGGTCCAGCTCTGCGCCCTGGCTGGCGTTGACTCCGGCATCGAGGCCTCCAAGGCTGCCGACGCCGCCGCCGTGGCCACCGGCTTCGAGGCCTGCACCCTGACCGCCACCGCCGAGCACACCGGCGGCGACGGCGAGCCCTGCCCCGCCGGCCGCGCCGGCATGAAACCCCCCACCCACCCCCCCCCCGGGCGGCCGCAAGGCCGCCCGGGGCTCATATTTCCCGGATTTCCTGCCGCCCATCCCGGCAGGAAGCCCCGCACAGCGCAATGCTGTCGCCCCCGGGATCGGCTGGTACAAGACTCGCGGCATCGCCCCACCACAACCCCGCCCTACCCGTCGCGAGTCTATCCACGCTGCCCACACACCGGCCGGTCCTACCGAGCGGGGGGAAGAGCCCTCTCCCCCCGCTCTTCTTTTTGAAGCCCGGCAATGGTGTTCCAGCCTTGCCGGGTTTCCGCTATAGTCCCCCCGCGGCAACCGCCGCCGGGGGGATATGACCGTGAAGATGTTTGCCTGCGCCCTGCTCTGCCTGCTTCTGGCCGCCGCGCCCGCCAGCGCCAAGTTCGTCACACCGCTGCAGCTCATGGAGCAGCTCGACTCCGGCGAATGCACGAAGAACAGCTCGGCCCGAGGCTATATCCTGGGCGTGTACGACAGCTTCGAGGGCACGCTCTACGCCCAGCACGAGAACCTGTCTGAGGATGAACTGGTGCGCATCGTGTCGGCCTACCTGCGCACCACCGCCAAGGAGACCACCTTCTCCGCCCAGGTGCTCATCATGCAGGCCCTGGAGGCCCACTTCAAAGCCAAGGAAGGGCCGTACACGGTGCAGCCCTAGGCCCGAGCAGCCTCACCGCGGGCCGCCGCTTCCTCGCGGGGGCTCTCGCCTCTTTCCACCTGCGGGCCGCCGCCTCTTTCCAGGCCTGCACGCATCCTCGCTCTCGGCAGGCTCACAGGATCTCCGTTCCGCCTGCGGGCGGCCTCCCGCGTCCGCATCCCGTCCCTCCAAGTACACACTTACGCAGAGGGCGTGCGCTTCCGTCGACACTTGTAACTTCCCCCTCCCGGCAAGCCCTCTAGGGGCTGAGGCCGCGCGACCGGCCCGTCCCGCCACAGCACGTCGGCGCAGCCCCCCAGGATCCAGGCAAAAACCATGTTCCACATAGCCCTGAAGATGCTCTTCGGAGACCCCGGGAAATACCTGGGCATCATAACCGCCATCGCGCTCTCCTCCGTCATCATGGTCCAGCAGCCCGCCATGCTGGTGGACATGCTCTCGCAAACCTACGGCACCATCTCGGACATCTCCCTGCCGGACATCTGGGTCATGGACCCGGGCGTGAAATCCGTGGACGACTCCAAGCCCATCCAGGACACGCAGCTCTACCGGGTGCGCGGGGTGCGCGGGGTGGAGTGGGCCGTGCCCTTCTACAAGGGCATGCAGAAGGTCCGCCTGGAAAACGGCGAGAGCGCCATGTGCCAGCTTGTCGGACTGGACGACTCCACGCTCATCGGCGGCCCGGCGGTGATGCTCAAGGGCAGGCTGGCCGACCTGCACATCCCCGACGGCGTCATCGTGGACGAGTCCGGGGCGCGCGGCAGGTTGGCCAAGCGGGCCTGCGAGGAGTGCCCCCCCGTGCCCATCGGCGTGGGGGACATACTGGAATTCAACGACACGCGCGCCCTGGTGGTGGGCGTCGCCCGCTCCACGCCGAGCTTCATGTCCCAGCCGGTGGTCTTCACCACCTACAGCCGGGCCAAGACCCTGGCCCTCTCGGAGCGCAAGATGCTCAGCTTCGTGCTGGCCAAGGCCAAGCAGGGCGAGGCTCCCGAGGCCGTGGCCAGGCGCATCTCCGCCGAAACCGGGCTGACGGCCTATTCCTCCGAGGAGTTCAAGCAGGCCTCCCTGGAGCACATCGTCAAGCACACCAACATCCTTGTGAACATCGGCTTCGTGGTGCTCATCGGCTTCGTGGTGGGCACGGCGGTCACAGGCCAGATCTTCTACAACTTCACCTTGGACAACCTGCGCTATTTCGGGGTGTTCAAGGCCATGGGAGCTTCCGACCGGACGCTTCTGGGCATGATCCTGCTGCAGGCGCTGTTGGTGGGCTTCGTGGGCTTCGGCTTCGGCGCGGGCGCGACCGCCGCCTTCATGCACGCCACGGCGGGCGGCCCCGGGCCGCAGGCCAAGCTGACCTGGCAGTTGCTGCTCGGCAGCGGCGGAGCGGTGATGTTCATCGTGCTGCTGGCCGCCTTCATCAGCGCGCGCAAGGTGCTGCGCCTGGAAACAGCGGTGGTCTTCAAGGCATAGGGATGGAACCGACGAACCTGATTCCGGCCGTGAGCTGCAGCGGCGTCACCAAGGCTTACGGCAGCGGCGACACCCGCACCGTGGCCCTGCGCGGCGTTGACCTGGAGGTGCGCCAGGGAGAGTTGCTCATGCTCGTGGGCCCTTCCGGGTGCGGCAAGACCACGCTCATCTCCGTCATGGCCGGGATTCTCGACCAGGACGCCGGGCAGTGCAGCCTCTTCGGGCAGGACATGAAGCGCCTGACCCCGGCCCAGCGCACCGCGTTCCGGGGCAGGCGCATCGGGTTCGTGTTCCAGGCCTTCAACCTGGTGCCGACGCTCACCGTGGCGGACAACATCTCCCTGCCGCTGCTGATAAACGGCTCTCCCCGGCGGCAGGCCCGGGAACGCAGCATCGCCTGCCTGGCGGAGGTGGGCCTGGCCGGCCGAGAGGACGCCATGCCCTCCGAGCTTTCCGGCGGGCAGCAACAGCGCGTGGCCATCGCCCGCGCCCTGGTGCACGAGCCGGACCTGGTGGTCTGCGACGAACCCACCAGCGCCCTGGACCACACCACGGGCCTGGCCGTCATGGACATGCTCAAGAACCTCGTGGTGCGCGGCGGGCGCTCCCTGGTGATCGTCACGCACGATTCGCGCATCTTCCACTACGCGGACACCATGGCCCACATGGATGACGGACGCATCGAGTCCGTCCGGCCAGGCGCCGCAACTGGTGAACATTCATGAAGAAAAGACACATCATCCTCCCCGTGCTCGCCGCAGTGGGACTGGCCGTGGCGGTGGCCGCCTCGCTCAAGGCGCAGCGCCCGTACGTTCCCGCGGAACCCGTGGCCCAACCCTCGCAGGCCCCCTACTCCAGCTACATCGGCGGCGCCGGGCTGGTGGAGGCCAGTTCGGAGAACATCGCCCTGGGCACCTCCGTGGCGGGCATCGTCTCCAAGGTCCACGTGCAGGCGGGCGACACCGTGAAGGACGGGCAGCCGCTCTTCACCGTCGACGAGCGCGAGACCAACTCCGAGATAGCCCTGAAGAAGGCGAACCTCTCCAAAGCCAAGGCCGCGTTGGAGGAGGCCAAGGCCTCCCTGGCGGACTACCGGACCCAGTACGCCATCGTGCGCAACGTCACGGACCGCCGCGCCGTGAGCGTGGACGAGGTGGAGAAGCGCCGCAACGCCGAGTCCCTGGCCAAGGCCAAAGTGGAGAGCGCCAAGGCCGCCGTGGACGCCGCCGAGGCCGACCTGGCCGCGTCGGTGACCACGCTCGAGCGCCTCACCGTTCGCACCCCCCTGGACTGCCAGGTGTTGCAGGTGAACATCCATGCCGGGGAATTCGCCGCCACCGGCAGCTTGGGCACGCCGCTGATGCGCCTGGGCAACATGGACCGCCTCCAGATCAGGGTGGATGTGGACGAGAACGACGCCTGGCGGCCCCAGCCGGGCTCGCGCGCCACGGCCTTCATGCGCGGCAACCGCGAGATGAAGGCCGAACTGGATTTCGTGCGCGTGGAGCCCTACGTGACGCCCAAGACCTCGCTCACGGGCAGCAGCACCGAGCGGGTGGACACCCGCGTGCTCCAGGTGGTCTACGCTTTCGAGCGCAGCGCGCTCCGCGCGTTCGTGGGCCAGCAGATGGACGTGTTCATCGAGACCCCGCCGCGCGAGTCCATGGCCCAGGGGTCGCCCCGTCAGACCGGGAGCGGGTCGTGAAGGCCAGGCTTCATCTCGGCTGGCTCGCGCTCCCGCTGCTCTGCGGCTGCGTCAGCGTCGGTCCGGACTACAGCCGCCCCCGCCTGGACACGCCCCCGGCCTGGCACGCGGCCCAGCCGCAGCCCGCCCAAAACTCCCAAGGGTTCGAGCAGGCCGCCTGGTGGCGGACCTTCGGCGATCCCCGGCTGGACGGCCTGATGCGCCGGGCCGTGGCCGCCAACCAGGACGTGGCCCAGGCCAGGGCCAGGGTGCTGCAGGCCAGGGCCGAGGCCGCCGTCGTGCGGGCCGGAGCGTTTCCGGCCCTGGACGCCGGGGCCGCGACCACCACGAGCTACAGCGACCAGAACGCCCTTTCCTCCACGCCGCTGGAGAACGCCGCTCCTGCCACGCCCGCCACCACGTATCAGGCGGGCCTGAGCGTCAGTTGGGAGCTGGACGTGTTCGGCGGGCAGCGGCGCAGCCGCGAAGCGGCCTACGCCGACGCCCAGGCCAGCGAAGAGGCATTGCGCGGCGTGACCCTGGGCCTGCTTGCCGACGTGGCCTCGGCCTACGTCCAGTTGCGCTCGGCCCAGCAGCGCCTGGCCATCGCCAGGGATGCGGCCCGGTCGCAGCAGGACAACCTGGTCGTGACGCTCGAACGCTTCAGGATCGGGCTCACCAGCCACCTGGACGTGTCACAGGCCCAGGCCCAGCGAGCCAACACGCAGGCGGACATCCCCACCCTGGAGACCGAGGCCCGGCAGAGCATCCACCGCCTGGGCGTGCTCACCGGGCAGGAGCCCGGCGCGCTGCTGGTGGAGCTCGGCCAGGCCGAGCCCCTGCCCAGGCCCGAGGCCGCGTTCTCCCCCGGCCTGCCGTCGGAGCTGCTTGCGCGCAGGCCGGACCTGCGCAAGGCGGAACGCCAACTGGCCTCCGCCTCGGCCGGGATCGGCGTGGCCACCGCCAAGCTGTACCCGTCCTTCGACCTGACCATGGGCCTTGGGCTGCAAGGCAACGTGCTCACGAAGTTCGCCGGGTTGGCCAACTGGTACTGGTCCATCATCCCCTCGGTAGCGGCTCCCGTCTTCGACGCCGGGAAGAACAGGGCGGGGGTGGACAAGCAGAAGGCCGTGTACGACGAGGCCATGGCCGCCTACCGGCAGACGCTGCTCACGGCCCTGGAGGAGGTGGAGAACTCCCTGACGGCCTTCGCCAAGGAACAGGAGCGCCGCGCCAGCCTGGCCGAGGCGGTGCGGGCCGGGGAGGAGGCGCTGGCCCTGGCCAGGGAGCGCTACACCAAAGGGCTCACCAGCTTCCTTGACGTGCTCTCGGCGGAAAAATCGCTCTACGACACGCAGAAAAGCCTCTGCGCTTCCGAAGCGGGCCTGCTCCAGGACATGATCTCCCTGTACAAGGCCCTCGGCGGCGGGTGGGACAGCCCCGCTCTGCGCGCATCTTCCTGACTCCCTCCGCATTGATCCATTTCGGGTTGCGGCCTCCATGAAGCCACCTCCCCCCAGCCCTTCCGGGGGCTTCTGGGTGGAAGCCGCGCCAGTATTGGGTTTGCGGACGTGTCCGTCACTATTCCGAGCCTGAACCTTTCCAATTTGAAAGATGAAGAGAATTTAATGAAACCACTTGAGGTGGGCAGGTTCCTGCGCTAAAATACTGAAAACCTTTCGAGAGGAGCTTTTCTCATGAAGAAATTGCTTGTTGCTTGCCTGGTCATGGCCATGACCCTGCCCGCCGGCGCCGCCCTGGCCGCTGGAAAGAAGGCCGCGAAGAAGGAAGCCCCCAAAAAGTGGGAGTGCACCATGGGCGACAAAAAGATCATGACAGCCACCCTGGACGAGTGCATGAAGATGGGCGGCCTGGTCATGAACTACCCCGGCCCCGCGCCTGCCAAGGCCGCCACGAAGGCCCCCAAGGCCAAGAAGAAATAAGGTTCAGCCTTTAGGCACCGATTTCTTCACCGGCGGGGGCATCCGGAAGCCCCCGCCGGTATTTTATTGCTGGTCCTGCCCCTCGTTCCGCTCGCGTCCTGACCATCCGGGCTTGGGTCCGCTTTCCGAACACAACACGCCGCTTCTCATCCTGCACGCCGGGCGCACAGCCATGCTCCCGGCAAATCTGGCGGACGCCGCCCCCGGCCAAACGACTCAGCCCCCGCGCCGCTCTTTTTTCAATCCCTTGCCCACGCTCCAGCAGGATGCGACTTCCTTCCCCAGGGACCAATACTTGACGCTGGCCATATCGAAGAGCAACGGCCGCACCTTGCCGATATCGACGCGCTCGTCCGTCAGCACGGCCTCGTCGGCGTAGGTGTTCACGATCTCCCCAATGAAGACCTCGTGAGCGGGGAAGTCCACGGTCTGGGTCAGGCGGCACTCCATGCACACCGGGCACCCCTCGATCATGGGAGCGCCGGGCACGTCACCGTTGAAGATCTCGAACACGTCCGACTTGTCGGTGTTTTTGCCCGAGACAAGGCCCACATAGTCAGTTTCCCGAACCAGGGCCTCGGAGGGGACGCAGACGCTGAAGGACTTGTGTTCCTTGATGCCCCGGCCCGAGTAGTGCGCGCGGTTGACCCCGATGGAGATGTACTGCGGTTGGCCGTGGTTCATGATGCCCACATGGGCGATGGCCGAAAAGTTTGGCCTGCCGTCCACGACGGTGCCCACGATGGTGGTCAGCGAAGGATACAGCGCGTTGGCCGGGCCGAGTTTGCGTTTCATGTCGTTCTCCGTTTCGTTCAGATGTTGGCGGGATGCACCCCCGCAGGGCGAAACTTGCTTGCGCAAGCAAATGTTATAGCCCGCAATAATCGTCTTTTCAGGCGGACATAGTATGCCCGCCAAACTCCCCGAAGGTTCGTAGCGCCTCCGGGCCCCCGGCACTCCTCTCTCCGCACGGCCAAGCGTTCAGCCGTCATGCCCTCGTGCCCTTACCACCAGACGCGCCCTCGGTACACTCCGGCTTCGCCGCGCCCGAGCGCGCCCTCAACGCTCCCCGAGCTTCTTGGCCGCCTTGTGGATGGACTGGGTAAGATCATGCCCGCCCTGCTCCCCAAGCACGTCTGAATAGGCCCTGTGCAGGCTCTTCCAGGCCGCCGCGATTCTCGGGGCAAGCTCCGTGGCCTGCTCCGTGGGGTGGATGCTGGCGCTCTTGCCCTGCGTCCTGCGTTCGATGAGCCCCCTGGCCACCAGCGCGTCGGCCAGCCTGGTGACCGTGGACGGGGCCAGATTCAGGCAGCCCGCCAGTTCCCCGGAGGATATTCCGGGGTTCTCCAGCGCCAGCATGATGAGGAAAGCCTGGGAGGGCGAAAGCCCGAGCGGCTTGAAGCACTCCTCCCCGAGCTTGGTGATGGCCCGGGCCAGGGTGTTGGCCGTGAAGTACAGGCAGTTGTTCAACAGGCGGTCGGAATCCATGCGTCCTCACTTGCTTGTACATGCAAATATCCTAAATTGGAGCGCCGGTCAACGCGCATGTCGCATCCTTGAGCTTCCCGCTGGAGGCCCCCCGCATGGCTGCCCTTCGCCCGCGAGCGCCCGCCCGCACGGATGCGTGAATGCAAGGGGGACGCGACCCGGAGCGAAACGCCGAACCGACGCCCGCGCAAATGAAGACGGCCCTTGCGCGGGAACCATTCCCGCGCAAGGGCCGCCCGACCGGGGAGAACCCGGAGGCGGCTCCAAGCCGCCCCCGGAACGCTATGCTATTTCAGGGCGTCGGCCAGCAGCTCCAGGGTGTGCTTCACCTGGATCTTGGAGCCTTCCTTGTCGAAGCCGCCGCGGATCTGCATGACGCAGCCGGGGCAGTCCATGGCCACGGTCTTGCAGTCGGTGGCCTTGATGTTGGTGAGCTTGCGGGTCAGGATCGGCTTGGAGATCTCGGGGAACTTGATCGAGTAGGAGCCGCCCATGCCGCAGCAGGTGTCGCACTCGAACATCTCGTTGATCTCGTAGCCAGCCTGGGTCAGGAGCTGGCGGGGCTCCTTCTCGGCGTGCAGGGTGCGCTTGAGGTGGCAGGAGTCGTGGTAGGTGATTTTACCCAGATCAACTCCTTCCTTGAAGCTCAGTTTGCCCTCGTCCACCAGCTGCTTGACGAAGGTGGAGAAGTCCATGGTCTTGGTGGCCAGCCTGCGGGCCTTGGGCAGCTTGTCGCGCTGGCCCAAGTTTTCGTAGACGTCGATGAACTCGTGCTTGAGCGCGCCCGTGCAGGTGGGGCAGGCGGAGATGACGTAGTCCACGTCCTTCTCCAGCAGGGCGTTGATGTTGTCCGTGGCGTTGCCGGCGGCCACCTCGTAGGCGCCGTTGTAGCGGGCGGGAGCGCCGCAGCAGGTCTGCCCCTTGGGGAAGGTGACGTTGTAGCCGGCCTTGTTCAGGATCTTCACCAGCTTCTCGCCCATCTCGGGATAGGCGAAGTCGATGAGGCAGCCGGCGTAGAAGGCCACCTTGCCGGGCAGCACGGGCTGCTTGATGGTGTCGAACACGTCGCGGAAGGGCTTGTCCGCGATGGCGGGCAGGCTGCGGAACTCCGACAGCTCGGAGAGGAACATGGGCAGGTGGCGGATGAAGCCGTCCTTGGCCATGAACTTGCCCGCCTTGGAGGCCGCGCGCAGCATGCCGTGGAACAGATGGCGGTTGTTCACCACGGAGAAGATGGCCTTCTGGGTGACGCTCTGGCCCTGCTCCTGCACCAGCCTGCGCCGGATCTCGAGGATCAGGCCGGGGATGTCGATCTTGCCGGGGCAGATCTCCTTGCACTTGCCGCACTGGATGCACAGGCCCTGGATGTCTTCGCTCTTCTTGAGCTCGTCGAACCAGGCGGTGAGGATGGTGCCGATGCCGCCGGTGTAGATGTGGCCGAACACGTGGCCGCCCACCAGGCGGTACACGGGGCACACGTTCAGGCAGGAGGCGCAGCGGATGCACTGCAGGGCCTGCTTGAACACGGGGTCGGCGGCCATCTCGGAGCGGCGGTTGTCCATGAGGACGATGTGCATCTCCTTCATGGAGCCGTCGTCGTTGGGCGTGGGGCCGGTGATCAGGCTCACGTAGCTGGTGAGCAGCTGGCTGGTGGCGCTCTTGGGCAGGGCCACCAGGATGGGGGCGGCGTCGGCCCAGGTGGGCACCAGCTTCTCCAGGCCCACCAGGGCCACGTGGATCTTGGGCAGGGAGGTGGTCAGGCGGGCGTTGCCCTCGTTGGTGACCAGGGCGATGGTGCCGGTCTCGGCGATGGCCATGTTGCCGCCGGAAATGCCCATGTCGGCTTCCAGGAACTTGGAGCGCAGCTCCTTGCGGGCCACCTTGACCAGCTTGGGGATGTCGTTGGAGAGGCGCTCGTCGACTTCCTTGCTGAACAGGTCGGCCACCTCGTCGCGGGTCATGTGGATGGCGGGCATGACCATGTGGGAGGGCTTCTGCCCGGCCAGCTGGATGATCCACTCGCCCAGGTCCGTCTCGTTGACGGTCAGGCCCTGCTTCTGCAGGTGCTCGTTGAGGTGGATCTCCTCCGAAGCCATGGACTTGGATTTGACGATCTTCTTGACGCCCTTCTCGCGGCAGAGGTTGGCGATGTACTCCTTGGCCTCCTGCGGGCTGCGGGCGCGGAACACCTTGGCGCCGCGCGCGGTGGCCATCTTGGTGAACTGTTCGGCCAGCTCTTCCATGTGCTCGGCGGCGTAGCCCTTGATGGCGGCCACGCGGTTGCGCAGGGCCTCGATGTCGATGCCCTCGTAGGCCTTGAGGCGGGCGACGGCGTACGCCTCGGAGAAGCGGCCCAGCGCGCCGCCGAGATTGGGATTATTGAGAGCCTTGTCGACGGAATCTTTGAACGTGGACATTAGTTGGTCCCTCCCAGGTCGTCGATGCAGACCACCACGAGCCGCTGCGGCCCATGCACGCCGATGGTCAGAACGCGTTCGATGTCGGCCGTGCGGCTGGGGCCGGAAATGATCGCCAGGTAGGCGCAGTCCTTGGGGTCGACCTTTTCGAGCAAAGTGGGCATGTCCGGCAGGATCTGATCGGTGCCGAGGATGGCCACGTGGATCCAGGACAGCGAGGAGGCCAGGCGCTCTTCGGCCGGGGTGGAGTTCTGGCACACGGAACCCGTGTTGGCCAGGCCCCAGTGCATCTGGGTGATGCCGATCTTGGACTGCTCGGCGAAGGTGCGGGTCACGTTGAACTTCAGGCCCGGGAACTCCTTCACCAACTCGTCACGGTCGACACCCTCCAGGAAGGGGCATTCCGTCCACACCGCGTAGGACTGGGGCTCGTCCGCGATGCCCTCCGTGGTCATGAGCTGACGGATGAAATCCAAACCCTCTTTTTTCGTGGCGAAGCGGTGCACTTCGGCGCTGACCGCTTCGGCCTTGGCTTTGAACAGATCGAACATGCTTCGGTCCTCCTCGATTAAGGGCTGCGGGTGCGCCGCCCGTTGCAAGCATGCCGCACGCGGTGCGGCCCGTGGGGAGTACGTAGTCACCCTCGCGGGATATGGCCAAAAATAATTTCAAACTGCCTCTACAGAGGATGAATGGTGGCCCTCCGCCCCCCAAAGGGCATCGAGCGAGGCAGCGCAAGGCCCTGCCCCCGCCGGGGCCGTCATCCGGCGCAGTGCGTACAATAATTACAGCATGTTACAGAACGAAAAAGCCCCAATGGAGCGTTTATTGGGTTGAATGGTCAGGATATCGGGCTCAATGGAGGCCGTTTTCCCTTGGATGGAAGCTCGGGAGTACTGGTGCGGCCGGAAACGATGAGCGCTTCCGGCGGCCAAAGGGACTTCGTCCCTTTGGAATCACCTTCCGCGTCGCGTTCATCGAGGCGTTCCTGTGCTTGATCGGCACAGAGGCTCCAGGCGCTGGGCCAGTCGCCAGCGGTGCGGGCCTGCCGGACGGCGACATCACAAACAGCACATCATACCGCGCCACGGACGGGGCGGCATCGGCCAACGCGAAGCAATGAAGGATTCCAAAGGAACGAAGTTCCTTTGGCGGGAGAGTCCGGAGAGTGCAGCGCCCTCTCTGGCCGCCGGAGGCGTTTTCCGCCCCACGATGGACACGGCAACGCCCAGAGACGCGAAGCAAGAGAGGATTCCAAAGGAACGAAGTTCCTCTGGCGGGAGAGTCCGGAGAGTGCAGCGCCCTCTCTGGCCGCCGGAGGCGTTTTCCGCGGCCCGGCTTACAGGTCGAAGTGCGCCTTGAGATCCTTGGCGTTGTAGCGGCTGACAAGGATCTCCGAGCGTTCCTTGTCGCTCATGATGAGCTTGTAGCTGCCGCCGGTCCAGGGGATGATCTCGGCCACGTGGTTCAGGTTCACCAGGTGGCTGCGGTGGGCGCGGAAGAAGCCGTGCGGAGCCAGGCGCTCCTCCAGTTCGGCGATGGTGGCCTTGGCCGTGTAGCGCCCGTGAACGGCGTGCACGGTGATGCGCCCCTCGTCGCTGGAGACGTAGAAGATGTGCCTGGGGTGCGTGGGCACGATGCGCTCGCCGTCGTAGAGCGGGATGCGCTTCTCCAGTTGCTGCGGCGTTGCGGCGGGTGCGGGCTGGCTCGGCTGGCCCTCCTCCAGGCGCAGGTAGCGCCGGGCCTTGTCGATGCTCTTGCGCAGCCGGTCCAGGGTGAAGGGCTTGAGGATGTAGTCCAGGGCGTCCAGTTCGAAGGCCTGCACGGCGTGCTCCTCGTAGGCGGTCACGAACACGAGCAGCGGCTTCCGGGGGAGGTCGTCGAACAGGTAGGAGAGTTCCACGCCGGAGAGCCCGGGCATCTGGACGTCCAGGAAGACCATGTCGGGCTGCAGGGTGCGCAGCTCCTGCATGGCGGCCGCGCCGTTGGCCGCCTCCCCCACCACGGCCACGTCCTCGATGCGCCCCAGCAGGTAGCGCAGCTCCCGCCGGACCGGGCCTTCGTCGTCGATGATGAAGACGTTCACTGCGGCGCCGCCGTCACCATGGCCGGAATGGTGAAGGAGATGGTGGTGCCCTTGCCCGGCTCGCTCTCGATCTTCAGGCCGTGCTGCGCGCCGTGGATGGCCACCAGCCGGGCGTTGACGTTGCGCAGGGCCAGGCCGGTGCCCTTGCGCGGGGGCGCGCCTCCGCTTTCGTCCAGCAGGGAGGCGACGGTGGCGGCGTCCATGCCCACGCCGTCGTCGCGCACGAAAATGCGGATGACGCCGTCCTCGGGGTGGGCCCCGATGACGATCTCGCCGCCCTCCTCCTTGGGCATGATGCCGTGGCGCAGGGCGTTCTCCACCAGGGGCTGCAGGATCAGCGGCGGCACGGGGCAATCCAGCGCGGCGGGATGGATGTCGTAGCTGACGCGCAGCCTCTCCTCGAAGCGGGCGCGCTCGATGGAGAGGTAGTCCTCGCAGTGGTCTATCTCCTTGGAGAGGGGCACGCTGGCGCCGCCGGGCTTGATGTTCTTGCGGAAGAAGTCCCCCAGTTTCACGAGCAGGTTGTAGGCCACCTCCGGGTCGGTACGGATGTAGTACATGATGGAGGTGATGGCGTTGAACAGGAAATGGGGGTTGATCTGCGCCTGGAGCATCTTGATTTCGGCGTCCGCGCGCAGCTTCTTCTGCTTCTCCGTCTCGATGAGGGCCTGCTCCGCCTGCTTCTTGCTGGTGATGTCGCGCACGATGGAGATGATGCACCTCTCGCCGCCGATCTCCACCAGTTCGCCCGCCCGTTCGACGGTGATGACCTCGCCGGATTTCAGGCGGTATTGCAGCTCCTGTATCTGGGTGCGGCCCATGCGCAGGAAGGCCTCGTCGAGTTCGTAGCGTTCTTTGGGGTTGGAGTAGATGCCGATGTCCAGCGCGGTCTTGCCCAGCACTTCGTCGCGGGTGAAGCCGGTGATCTTTTCGAAGGCGTCGTTGACGTCCAGGTAGGTGCCGTCGGAGAGGCGCATGATGGCGATCCAGTCCGGGCTGTGGCGGAAAATCTTCTCGAACTTCTCCTCGGATTCGCGCAGGCTGGCTTCGGTGCGCTTGCGGCGCTGAATGTTCACCCACAGCGCCACCAGCATACCGGACATGAGCAGGAAGGCCACGCCCACCGACAGCACCTTGCCGGAGTGCTCCTCATAGAAGGAGGTGGGCCGGTTGATGACCGTGCTGCCCTCCGGCAGGGTGTCGGGGGAGATGCCGAAGCGCTTGAGCTGGGCGTAGTCGAACATGAAGCGGTTGGTGCTCTCCTTGACCACGGGGATGGACCCCGCCCGCTCCCCCGCCAGGATGCGCAGGGCCATCTGCGCGGCCAGGCGGCCCTGGTCCAACCCGTTGGTTATCATCCCGCCGGTGAGCCCTCGCCCGAGATAGAAATCCCACACGCCGTAGACCGGCACCTTGGACTGCCCCGCCACCAGGGAGATGGACTCGTTGTAGCCCATCACCCGCCCGGCCTTGTCCCGGTTGAAGGTCATGAGCAGCACG
This sequence comes from Fundidesulfovibrio agrisoli, assembly GCF_022808715.1. Classification (GTDB taxonomy): domain Bacteria; phylum Desulfobacterota; class Desulfovibrionia; order Desulfovibrionales; family Desulfovibrionaceae; genus Fundidesulfovibrio; species Fundidesulfovibrio agrisoli. The sequence goes on along the minus strand of NZ_JAKZKX010000001.1, from coordinate 12,380 downwards.
ATGTCGCCCGTGGCCAGGGAGCGCACCTTGGCCAGGAGCTCGTCGGTGGTCAGGTCGTCCAGGTAGACCACGCTGACCTTCTTCTCGAACTCGGGCAGCACGTCGGCAAGTATCTTGCGGTTGGCCTGCCCCGTGGGGGTGCGGTCGTTGATGACCACCAGGCGGTAGGTGCCCGGGTGCAGGGCCAGGGCCGCGCGCAACGTGCTGCGCACGTCGTAGGCCTCCACCACGCCGGTGTAGGCCCCGGCGCTGTGGGCGATCATGGACTCGTCGAAGTAGTTGACCCCGCAGAAGACCACCTGCGCCCCGGGGAACAGCGTGTCCCGCCGCGCGAGCAGGAACTGGAAGGCGTCGTCGTCGGTGGCGACGATCACATCGAAGCGGGCGTTGGCGTACTTGCGGGCATAATATGAGGCCAGGCGCTCGCTGTCGGCGGGCTGGGCATAGCGCTTGGCGTCCATGTATTCGGTGAACACCTCCAGCCCGGGCTTGCCCTCGAGCACCGAATCGATGCCCGCGTCCTCGCTGTCGGTCCAGGCCAGGCCCTTGTGGTAGGAGTGCAGCACCAGCACCTGCCTGCGCTCCTGGCTGGAGGGGAAGGCCTGGGAGGTGGGCGGCTCGGGATTCTGCGGCTGCGCCTGGGTCTGCGCCTGGGCCGGAGCGCGGCCCTGGGCGGCGAGCAGCGCCAGCACTACCGCCAATGCCGCCAACCGGAGGATTCGGGAAAGGGACGCGATCATGCACGGGCCCTGGTGGTTCATGATGGAGACGAACATGCTGAAAAACGGCCTTGTTTCGGAGCAATAGCATGTTCCCCGCCGCAAGGGAATGGGCGGACCGGACGTGGCGGGCAAGGCCGGATGGCGTCATGCGGGCCTGGTTCGGCTGCCGAGTTCGGCAGGCCGGGCGGGAGGCCCGCAAAAAGAAAGCCCGGGCGTCAACCCGGGCTCCTTTTCAGCGATATCGAACGGTCAGGAAGCCTGCTTGGCCTTCATCATCTTGCGGCGTTCGCGGATCATCTTGGTGTCCGCCGCCATATCCTCGAAAGCGGCCTTTATCACCGCGTCGAAATCGGCCAACTGGCCGCCGTGCTGCTTGATGTACGCGTCGGCCGCGGCCTTGTCCCCAAAGGCCCACTTGGCCCGCTTGCTCATCACGCCCGGCTGGTCGCCGCCGATGACCCAATAGGCCTTCTCGGCGTCGATGAGCTTCTTGGTGCCGTAGTCGCCCACCAAAATCCTGGTGGGAGCCTTATCCAGGCTCACGGCCATTTCCAGCACGGCGCAATGCAGGGAGCAGGCCCCGTAGGAAGTGCCGTCCTCATATTCGAGAAGCATGCGCGAATGGGCGAACTTGCCCCTGCTCATGCCGCACAGGGGGCAGGAGGGATGCGCTTTGACGTCGGGATCCATGGAGGCCATGTCGCCCTGTGGGGCTTTGTCCCCGTGGCCGTGTATGTCGCCCTGGGCTGGAGCGGGGGTCTGGTGGCCGTGCATGTCGCCCTGGGCGGGCATGTTCGTCTGAGCTGCGGCGGGCGAAACGGCGAAAAGGCAGCAGGCCAAAAGGGCCGCGAATGTGAAGTTGACGAAGCGCATTCAATAACCTCCTGAAGCAGTTGAACATACGTGAAGTTACCTGGATCGGTTCCCTTGGGAGCCCCGCCCCGCTGGAGAAGAGCGCGCTCACCCGTGAACCACATCACCCTGGCCGGGAATAAGGCTTCCAAGTATGTCGTTAGCAAACGCAGGATGCTGCCGCAAGGGGGTATGCTGTTTTTCTATTGTATTTTGTCATCAGCATTGGCTAACGCCGAGACCATGCCGACCCATCATACTGATTTTCTATGCAACGATGTTCTCCGTGGCACTCTCGGAGTGACTGCTGCGAGTAATTAAATATCATACCGGATCAGTCCAGCAAGGATCATCCAGGTGTGGAAACGCTCCATTGCCGCTTTGCCGGATGTGTGCCGGTCGGGGGGTGCAAATCTTTCCGTTTCTCATCCGGCTACCGTGCCCCTCAAAGAACAGCACACCCTTTGCCAACGGCATGACATCCGTGATACTGAGTGAATAAATCACCATCAGGAGACCATCATGAGGCTTCCGGGAAAGAGCATTGTAACGGCATGCTGCGTTCTGATTCTTCTGTGCCAGGGTGCGGCCGCGCTGGCCGCGCAGACGGCTCCCCCTCCGGCGGCGCCGTCCGGCAATGCACCAGCCAAGCCCGCGCCAGGCCCGAATCCCGGCATGGACGCCCTCATGAAGATGGGAGCGATGAATGCCGGGCAGGGAGCTCCCGCCAATCAGGCGCCTGGCCTCGGCGCAAATACCGGGCCCGGCCAAGGTGCGGGCATGGGCATGGGCATGGGTGGCATGGGCATGGGCATGGGCGGTATGGGCATGGGTATGGGCCCCATGATGGGCGGCATGGCAACGGTGCCTCAGGAGAAACTGCTCGCCGTGTACAGAATCCAGGACGAATACAGCGAGCGCCTCTTCACCCTGCGCCAGAACCTGCGCGCCAAGGAGGCGGAGCTTGAGGCCATCATGCTCCAGGCCCGGCCCGACACCGCCAACGCCAAAGCCGCAGCCAAGGAGATCGCCTCCATCCAGGAACAGATGCTCGATCTCGGCATCGACATGCACGCCCAGATCATCAAGGAGACGGGCATCCGCCTGCCCATGCAGTTGGGCGGCATGGGCATGATGGGCATGGGCATGGGTGGTGGAGGCATGGGCGGAATGGGCTGCATGAGCGGCATGGGAGGAATGGGAAGCATGGGAGGCATGTCCTCGCCCCCCGGAGCGCAAGGCGCGGCCGGCGCCGCCGGCATGGGCGCGATGGGTGGCATGGGCCAATAGCCCCCGATACGACAGGAATAAACGAGAAGGGCTCCCCGGCTTGTCGCCTGGGAGCCCTTTTCATTGCGTGGTTGCGGGGGTGGGATTTGAACCCACGATCTTCGGGTTATGAGCCCGATGAGCTACCGGTCTGCTCCACCCCGCGTCGCTGCAGAAGGAGAGGTCTACGCGCCTCCCCCGGGTGTGTCAACGAATAGTTGAAAAAAAGCTGAAATAAATCTCAGCCGCAGCACTTCTTGTACTTTTTGCCGCTGCCGCAGGGGCAGGGATCGTTGCGGCCGACCTTGGGGCCCTCGGAGACCACGGGTTCCTGGGCGGACTTCACCCGCCCGTCGATGTAGCGCCACTGCCCCGCGCGCTTGCGGAACTTGGCGCGCTCGCGCAGATGCTGCTCCTCGCCGTCCATCTCGAAGGTGGCGGTGAATTCCACTTCGCCCTCCTCGTCGTCGGGCCCGCCTTCCTTGCAGCCGATGATCTCCAGGCCTTTCCAGGTGGCCTTCTCGGACCACTCGCGGGTGCTCTGCTCGTCGAAGGAGGCCTGCCAGCGGGGGTCCAGCGAGGTTTTGAGGTAGTCGATGTGGCCCAGGGCGTAGGCCGTGTAGCGCGAGCGCATCAGGGCCAGGGCGGTGGGGGCGGCCAGGTCGCCGGAGACGATGGGCGCGCAGCATTCGCCGTAGGGCTGCCCGGAGCAGCAGGGACAGGGGTCGTCGAGGGCCAATTGCTTGGTCATGTTTTTCACCAACCGGTTATGAAGCGTTCTACTGGAGCGAAGTCGTCAGTCAGCACCAGGCCCCCGGCCAGGGAGGGCGGTTCGATGCGCCGGTCCAGCCGGGCCTGGCGCTCCTCGTCATCGCTGGTCCAGGGGCGTTCCTCCGCGTTCTTGAAGCACACGAAAAGGATGTTCTGCATAGCCGCAGGGTCGCCGGAGGTCCAGACCCGAATCACGTGCACCTGGGGAAAAACGGCCCGCAACGTGGCGTACAGCGAGGTGTACAGGCGCGACACCGGCCCCTCCAGGGCGCAGATGCTGTTCACCAGCAGCACGCCCCGGTCATTCAGGGAGTCGCTCAGGCGGCGCATGGCCTCCACGGTGGTCAGATGGAAGGGGATGGAGGCGTGGGAGTTGAAGACGTCCTCCACGATGACGTCGTAGCGGGCCGTGTTGGCGTTGAGGAACGTCCGGGCGTCCTCCTGGATCAGGCGCATCCTGGGGTCGTCGCGCAGGTGGAAGTGCTCGCGGGCCAGCCGGGTCACGCCGGGGTCCAGCTCCACCACGTCCACGCGCGCTTCGGGGTGGTGCTCAAGCACGTACCTGGGGAAGGCGTAGGCCCCGCCGCCCAGCACCAGCGCAGAGCGGAAGCCCGGCGCGAAATGCCCGGCCAGGGTGAGGTAGCGCGTGTAGTTGAGGGCCAAACCCTCCGGCTCATCAGTGTAGACGGCCCCCTGCACCCCCTCCGGCCCGGTGCTCATGGCCAGGGTGCTCTTGCCGGTGGTGAAGTCGCGCGAGGGGTAGATCAGCACCCGCTGGTAGGGGGTGTCCACGTCGAAGATGTTGTTGGCGGCGTAGGCCCCGGCGTCGATGGCCGCCAGCAGGTAGAGCCCCACGTAGCCCGCGGCAAGGCAGGCCTTGGCCTGCCAGCGCCCGGCGTGGCACAATAACGAGGCCAGCACCAGCACCGCCGCCAGCAGGAACTGGATGGCCGCGCTGCCGAACCAGGAGATCAGGAAGAACCCGCCCGCGAAGGTGCCCACGATGCTGCCCAGGGTGGAGAGCGCGTAGAGCCTGCCCACGGTGCGCCCGGCGTGGGCGCAATCGCTCAGGCGGATGCGCGCGGCGAAGGGGGCCACCATGCCCAGCAGCGCGGCCGGGGGCGCGAAGAGCAGCATGGCCGCCTGGAGCGAGCCCAGGTGCAGCCCGCTGCCTGAATATTGGATCATCTCCACGATGAAGGCGCGGGAGAAGCCGATGAGCGCGGTGAAGCCCGAGGCCGCCAGGATGACCAGGGCCAGCGTGGAGGTTTTGGGGCTCTTGTCCGCCAGCCTGCCGCCCCACCAGTAGCCCAGGGACATGGCCCCCAGCATCACGCCGATGATGCTGGTCCAGACCACGGTGGAGGTGCCCAGGAAGGGCGCGAGCACCCTGGAGGCGGCCAGCTCCATGACCATGACCACCGCGCCGCACAGGAACACCGCCACTTCAAGCATGATTCCTCCAGGCTTTTCCCGGGCCTCGCTCGGCGGGCCGCTCCGTTCAGCAGGGCCTGCGGCCGATGACCACGCGGTCCAGCCCGGCCAGGTCCTTGAGCACTCCCACGCCTTCGAAGCCGTACTCCGGGGACTCCAGCAGCTCCTTGACGCCCTGCCCCTGCTTCCAGCCGATCTCCAGGATGAGCACCCCGCCGGGGGCCAGCCGCTCGCGGGCCACGCGGGCCACCTCGGGGTAGGCCTCCAGGCCGTTGGCCCCGGGCGCTCCCGTATCTGGGACCAGCGCGCCGCGCGGCTCGAACGAGGCCACCTCCGGGGAGAGCTCCCCGTATTCGGCCTCGCTGACATAGGGCGGGTTGGAGACGATGAGGGTGTAGCCGCAGGGCTGGGCGGGCAGGTCCGCAAAATGGCCCAGCACGAATTCGAGCCGTTCTTCCACCTTGTGCCGGGCGGCGTTGGCGCGGGCCACGCCCAGGGCTCCGGGGCTCACGTCCAGAGCTACTCCATGCGAGGCAGGGAACTGGGCGGCGATGGTCACGGCCAGGCAGCCGGAGCCGCAGCCCAGATCCGCGAAGACGAGCTCCGTTTCACGCGGGAAGGCCCGCAGGGCCTCCTCCACGATGTGCTCGGTCTCGGGCCTGGGGATCAGCACGTTGGAATCCACCTCGAAGGCCATGCTGAAGAATTCGCGCTCCCCGGTGATGTAGGCCACGGGCTCGCCCTTGCCGCGCCGGGCCACCAGTGGGCGCAGGGCGTCCAGCTCGGCGGGCAGCAAGGGCCGATCCAGGTTCAGGAAGAGGCCCATGCGGTCAACCCCCAGGCCCTTGCCCAGGATGAGCTGGGCGGAGAGGCGGGGGGAGTCCACGTTCTTCTCGCGGAAATAGGTTTCCGTCTTGGCCAGGATGTCGCGGAGGGTGGGCTGTCTGCTCATGGATGGGCCGATTCATATCCAGGGCCCGGCAGGATTCCAAGGCTTTTTTCAGAGCTGGCCGGGGTGCGGGCGCACAAGCCGCCCGATGGTGGAAAAGAGCACGTCCGGCATCACGGGCTTGGTCAGGTAGTCGTCCATGCCCGCGGCCACGCACTTCTCCCGGTCGCCGGACATGGCGTGGGCCGTGAGGGCCAGCAGCAGCATGCGCCGCCCGTCCTGCCTGTCGCGGATGGCGCGCGCGAGCTGGTAGCCGTCCATGAGGGGCATCTGCACGTCCAGCAGGCCGATGTCGAAGGTCTTGGTCTCCAGCAGCTCCAAGGCTTCCCGGCCTCCGGCGGCGGCCGTGGGCTCCATGCCGGCCATGCGCACGAGCTCGGCGGTGAGCTCCCTGTTGAGGACGTTGTCGTCCACGACCAGCACCCGCAGGCCCTTGAGGCTGGCCAGCGCACCCTGGCGGGCGACTTCGGAGGCGCCGGCCCCGGCGTCGGGTGCGAAGCGGGCCGTGAAGGTGAACGTGCTGCCCCGCCCCTGCTCGCTCTGCACCGTGACCTCGCCGCCCATCATGGCCACCAGGCGGCTCACGATGGAGAGCCCCAGCCCGGTCCCGCCGAAACGGCGGGAGGTCGAGCCTTCGGCCTGCACGAAAGGCTGGAACACCTTCTCCAACTGCTCCGGGGTCATGCCGATGCCGCTGTCGCGCACGGTGCAGCGCAGCAGCACGGAACCGTCGGGCTCGCGCCCGCAATCGGCCGTCACGGCCACCCTGCCCCGCTCGGTGAACTTCACGGCGTTGCCCACCAGGTTGATGAGCACCTGCTCCAGGCGCAGGCTGTCGCCCAGCACCGACTCGGGGATGCCGGGCCCGATCTCCACGCTGAAGTCCACCCCCTTCTCCTGCGCCTTGTGCTCGAAGATGTCGCGCAGGCGCGTGAGCACGGCCCGCAGGGAGAACGGCGCGGGGCACAGCTCCATCTTGCCGGCCTCGATCTTGGAAATGTCCAGCAGGTCGTTGATGACGCCAAGCAGCACGTGGCTCGCGGAGGTGACCTTCTCCAGCAGGGTGCGCTGCTCTGGCTCCGGCTCGCGGTTGATGGCCAGCTCGGTGAGCCCCAGTATGGCGTTGAGGGGGGAGCGGATCTCGTGGCTGACGTTGGCCAGGAAGTCGCTCTTGGCCTGGTTGGCGGCCTCGGCCCGTTCACGAGCGGCGATGATCTCCTTCTCGAGGGTCTTCCGGTCGCTGATGTCCGAGATGAGCCACAGGGCGCAGGGCTCCTTGAAGAGGTCCACCACCGTCACGGAGCAGAGGGTGTAGATATTTCTACCGCCGCTGGTGATGGTCCCGAGCTCCATATTTAGGAGCAGGCGCTTCTCCCTGAGCTTCTCCACCACCTCCCTGCGCTGCTCCGGCCCCTCCCAGAGGCCTACCTCCAGGCCGGTGCGGCCCAGCAGCTGCTCCACGGGCTGGCCCATCAGGTTGCAGAAGGCCTTGTTCACCTGGATGAGGCGGCCGTCCGCCATGGAGCTGATGACCACGGCCACCGGGCTGTACTGGAAGATGGCCTGGAAGCTCTGCTGGCTCTCGCGCAGTTCGGCTTCGGCCTTCACGCGCTCGTCGATCTCGTGGCGCAGTGAGGCAGTCTGGCGGGCGACCGTCTGCTCAAGCTCGAGCCTCCGGGCCTTGAGGCTGCCAAGGCGCCAGGCGTATCCGGAATAGGCCGCGCCAAGCGCCATGAGTCCAAGCAGCGCCTTGAACCACACCGTGCGCCAGTACGGCGGCACGACCACCGCGGAGAGAAGCTCACTCTCGCCGCCCCAGAGGCCCTCGTTGTTGGCCGCCTTGACCAGGAACCGGTAGGTGCCGGGATCCAGGTTGGTGTAGGTCGCGCTGTGAACCTGCCCGCTATCCACCCAGGAGGCGTCGAAGCCCTCCAGCATGTAGGCGTAGCGGTTGCGCCCCGTGTTGGCGAAATCCAGGCCGGAGAAGTCGATGCTCAGGCTGTGGTCGGCGGGTTCGAGCCGCACCTCGGCGGTGTTCGGGTACCCCTGGAGGGGACGCAGCCTGTTGTTCACCCGCAATTCGCAGATGGCCACCGGCGGCGCGTGGCCGTTGGCCTCCACCAGGCCGGGAAAGAAGGAGTTCAGGCCGGAGAAGCCCCCGAAGAACAGCTCCCCGTCGGCGGCCTGGTAGTAGGCGTTCATGGTGAATTCCAGGCCCACCAGGCCGTCGCGGCGGGAATAGTTGCGCACCTCGCCCGTGTCGGGGTCCAGCCGGGATATGCCCTTGAAGGTGCTCATCCAGACCTTGCCCGCCCGGTCCAGGGCCAGGCCCTGGATGCCGTCATCCGCCAGCCCCTGCCCCACGCCGTAGCGCGTGAACAGGCCCGTATCCGGGTTGTAGCGGTTGAGCCCGCTGTCCGTGCCGACCCAAAGCGCGCCGGAGAACTCCTCCACGATGGGGGTCACCCGGTCGTTGGAAAGGCTGCCCGGGTTGCCGGGCTCGTTGCTCCAGTGGGTGAATTTGCCCGTGCCGCGATCCAGGCGGTTGAGCCCGGCGTTGGTGCCTATGAGCAGCGAACCGTCCCGCGCCTGGACGATGCGGCGCACGCGGTCGTGGCTGATGCTGCACGGGTCGGAGGCGTCGTGCATGTAGCGCGTCACCTTCCCGGTGGCGGGGTTGAGCCGGTTGAGCCCCGCCTTGCTGGTGCCCACCCAGATGTAGCCGTCGCTGTCCTCCAGCAGGCACCAGATCTTGTCCTGGCTCAGGCTGCCCGGGTCGGCGGGATCGTGGCGGTAGGCGCTGAACCGGCCCGTTTTCTTGTCCAGCACGTTCAGGCCGGTATCCACCGTACCCACCCAGATGCGGCCCTTGGAATCCTCCATGAGGCAGTTGATGGAGTCTTCGGTGAGCGTGTCGGCGGGGTTTTTGGGGTCGTGCCGGTAGGCCTTGAGCACCTTGCGGCGGCCCGCCCCGTTTTCCCCGCCCATGCAGGCCAGCCCGTCGTAGCGGGTGCCCACCCAGACCAGCCCGTCCCGGTCGCGCAGCACGGCGCTGACCTCGCGCCCGGGCAGGCTGGAGACGTCGCCCGGGATGCTCTTGTAGGAGGAAAAATACCGCGACCCGGGCACGAGCTTGTTCAGGCCGCCCGAATACGTGCCCACCCAGAGAATGCCGGAGGCGTCCTCCAGCAGGGACATGGCATCGTTCTGGCTGAGCGAGTCGGGATCGAGGGGATTGTTCGCGAACATCTCGAAGCCCTCAGCCCTGTCCGTGACGCGGTAGCGGGCGAGGCCCTGGTCGCAGGAGACCCAGAGGGCCCCCCGCCGGTCGCGCAGCACCCGGTAGACGCAGGCGCCCGGGATGAAGGAGTCAGCCTTGCCCGTGGCCAGGTCGACACGGATGAGCCCATCGGTCTCGGTGCCCACCCAGAGCGTGTTCTCGCCGTCGGCGAAGAGCGTGTTGACGCCCGTGCCGGGCAGTATCGACGCCAGGGCCGGGTTTTCGAGAGGATGGAGGGTGTGGGCTTCCAGGTCGTAGCGGGATACCCGCTTGCGCGAGGCCACCCAGATGGCCCCGGAGGGGGTCTGGGCGATGCTCATGACATCCCTGGCGCCCTTGGGCTGGTCCTCGCCGGCGCGGGCCAGGCAGCGGTTCAGGGCCGGGGACCATTCGGCCAGCCCCTGGGCGGTGCCCAGAAGAAGAATGCCGTTTGGCGCCTCGTGGATGGCGTGGATCTCGTTGGAGGGAACGGAGCCCTGGTCGGCGGTGTTGTTCAGGTGGCTGGTGAAGCTCTGGGTCGCGCCGTCGTAACGGGAGAGCCCGCCGCTGCGCGTGCCGGCCCAGAGGGTTCCGTCACGGGAGACCGCCAGGGAGCGGATGTTGTTGTCGGCCAGACCGCTGCGGCCGTCGGGACCGGCGGAGAAGTTCCTGAACCCGTACCCGTCGAAACGGGAGAGCCCGGCGTAGGTGCCCACCCAGAGGAAGCCCTGGGCGTCCTGGGCGAGGCATACGGCGGAGGACTGGGCCAGCCCGTCCTCCACGCCGAAATGCTGGAAGCGGGGCACGTAGCTTTCCTGCGCGGCCAGGGGGGCCGGCTGAAGCCACAGGCCCAGGAGCGCCGCAACCGCCAGGAGCAGCCCCTCCAGAGCAGGGCCTGTGTGTCCCCTCTTCCAGCCTACGGACAAACGCATTCGGGCTGCGCCCCCTGTTGACGGACTCATGCCTGGACGCAACCCCCAGACAGAGAAGACATAAACCGTTCGTGTGGAGATGTAAATGCGATCGGATCGCATTCAAAGGGGCTATGTCACATAATGGCCCGCGGCGTTCCTTTGCGCCGATCCACCCGCGGCGGCCAGGGCATCGCTCAGGCTGGCAAATATGTTTTCGCTTCCAATGGCATCGTCCGTACCGAAACGGTGCAGCGTGCGGATGAAGTGGGGGCGCATGCCAACGAACAGGACGCGGATGCCCCTGCGGCGGCACTTCTTCAGGAAGTTCTCCAGGGCGTTCACGCCCGTGGAGTCGATGGTCGGCGTGTGGGTCACGTCGAGCACGAAGGCCTTGGGCGAGCCGCTGACCACGTCGAGGATGTCCTGGAACCTGTCCGCGATGCCGAAGAAGAAGGGGCCGTCGATCTCGTAGACCTGCACGCCCTCGGGAATCACACGCCACTTGCCGCCGGGCAGGGGGCAGAGGTCCCCACCGAGGTCCACGTCGGTGCCGCCGCCGGCCAGGTCGGCCACGGCCAGGGAGGTGTCCTCGCCGTCCTGGAGCCTGCAGGCGCAGATGTCGGTCATCTCGCTCATGCGGCGCATGAACAGCAGGGAGGCCAGCAGCACGCCCACGTACACGGCCACGGTGAGGTCCACGAACACGGTGAGGGCGAAGGTGGAGAGGAGCACCGCCACGTCGGAGCGCGGGGCGCGCAGCAGGCGGCCGAACTTGCGGTATTCGCTCATGTCGAAGGCCACCACCAGGAGCACCGCCGCCAGGCTGGAGAGCGGGATGGCCGAGGCCAGGGGCGCGGCGAAGAGCACGAAAGCCACCAGCACCATGGCGTGGATGCAGCCCGCCACGGGCGACACCGCGCCGGACTTGATGCTGGTCACGGTGCGGGCGACGGCCCCGGTGGCCGGGATGCCGCCGAAGAAGACCGAGGCGATGTTGGCCGTGCCCTGGCCCAGCAGCTCCATGGAGGAGTCGTGCCGGTCGCCGGTCATGCCGTCGGCGACCACGCAGCACAGCAGGGATTCGATGCCCGCCAGCAGGGCGATGGTCAGGGCGTCGGGCAGCAGGGCCTTGAGCGAGCTCCAGTCCAGCGCGACCGGGGTGAAGGCGGGCAGGGTTTCGGGGATGCCGCCGAAGCGCGTGCCGATGGTCTCCACGGGCAGATCCATGGCCGATACCAGCACAGCCCCCAAAGTGACGCCGAACACCGGGCCGGGGATCTTGGGGAAGAAGCGCCGCGCCGCTAGGATGGCCAGCAGGGAGCCGAAGCCGATGATGGCGGTGGGCGCGTCGGTCAGATGCATGGACTCGAAGAGCACCGCGATCTTCGGCCCGAACTCCGCCGGGACCTTCTTGAGGCCCAGGCCAAGGAAATCGCTGATCTGGCTGGAGAAGATCAGCACGGCGATGCCGCTGGTGAACCCGGTAATCACCGGATAGGGGATGAACTTGATGAGCTTGCCGAGCTTGGCCGCGCCCATGATCAGCAGGATCACGCCGGCCATCAGGGTCGTGAGCACCAGGCCCTCGTAGCCGTGGCGGTCCACGATGCCTGCGATGATGACCACGAAGGCGCCGGTGGGGCCGCCCACCGCGAAACGGGAGCCGCCCAGCAGGGAGATGAGGAAGCCCGCAACGATGGCGGTGAAGAGCCCGCGTTCCGGGGTGACGTGGGAGGCGATGGCGAAGGCCATGGCCAGAGGGAGGGCCACCACGCCCACGGTGACGCCCGCACCCAGATCCTTCAGGGCGTCATGAGCGTTGTAACCGCAGCGCAGCGCCTCAATCAATTTGGGGATCGGAAAACGCCGCTCCGACCCCCCGAATGTCTCAGCCGCTTCAGACATACCCCCTCCAGCATAATTAAAAAATTATCCAACTATTTCAAGCAATTAAACAACAAGAAAAGTGCTTCTTCTTCAAAAACGGTCCGAAGCTACGCCTTTTTGTCTACATTTCAAGGGGTAAAATCCGGGGGGGGCCGAATTTTTCTGCACATGCTGCAGAACTTTTTCAGTATGGGATGCAAAACGTTTTTCGCACCATTCCCTCGCCAAAGGGGTTTGCAATTTGTTTTTGAGTCTTCCTGGTGGGGCGGCGGGGGGCGGCGCAAGCCGATATATCGGAAGAATATCGTCATGCGCCGCCCCCG